>CAWIXS010000011.1:0-206006 GCA_963840075.1 uncultured Alphaproteobacteria bacterium
TAGGAGCCGGAAACGGAGGGCATGGACATGATGCGCAAGGTTGTGAGCGGTAGTGATCAGTCTTGCACTTGGGAGGATGGCGATGGTTGAAACGGTGAACTTCGATGGAGACGCGGTGGGCGCGCCGCCGCGCGGCTGGACGATTACCATGACGGGACGAGGCAACCCTAAGTGGACTGTCGAGAAGGACGACACTGCACCTTCGAAATCGAACGTGCTCAAACAGTCAGGCAAGGCAACCTATCCGCTTGCGCTCAAGGACGGCACCAGCATCAAGGACGGATTTGTGGAGGTGAAATTCAAGGCGCTCTCTGGCTCGGAAGACCGTGCTGCCGGCCTCGTCTGGCGTGCCAAGGATGCCAAGAACTACTACGTCGTCCGCGCCAATGCTTTGGAGGACAACGTCGTTCTCTATAAGACCGTCAACGGCGTTCGCAACTCGCTCGACATCATTGGACGGAAGGGGGGTTACGGTGTCAAGGTGCCTGTGCCTGCCAACCAGTGGCATGCGCTTCGCGTGGATTTCGCCGGAACACGCTTCACGGTCACCTTCAACGGCAAAACCCTGTTCGAAGTTGAGGACACGACTTTCGGTGACGCGGGAATGGTGGGGCTGTGGACGAAGGCCGACAGCATAACCGCGTTCGATGAGTTTACTTACGATGGCAAGAGGTAGGCTTCAACGACGCCCTTGTCCGCACGCGCACCCCTTGGTCGCATCAAGCCGGGCGCTGCCATAATCGCCCATATTGTTGCTGCCGATCAACGACCGTTGCGATTGCGCATCAGGGTCTGCTCGGGGTCTTGGCCGTGTGATAACGCTGCGGAGGGGGCATCGGCGAGCCGCGACAGGCGGGATGCGCTGCAAGGTGACGGTTTCGAGCATATTTCTGCGATTTCCGTCTGGGAGACAACCTGGTTCATCATCGGGCCAAACTGATGGGCTCTTAAGCTGTGCATCAGGCATGAGCGCGAGGCGCTGGCCGTCTGGCAGTCGCGCGACCTTGAGCGCCTGCGCAAGCCCTGCGGCAGGACGCGCGCACCCTCCTTTGCGATCTCCAGCCGCTCGTCGTGTTGATCGCCCCATATCTCTTGAAGAGTGGCCCGGGTCTCCGCCCGCAAGGTCTTGTCGGCCTCGGCGAGGCGGACTTCCTGCTCCTGGAGCTGCTCCTTGTAGAATTTGGCCAGCCCGTTGACGGCTGGCGCCGGCAGGTCGTGCTCGACGCCGAACTCCTTCAGACCGTCGAGGAGCTGCTGGCCGGCTTCGCTGACGTGCTCGCCCTCTTTCAGCTCGAGGTCGATCTGGTAGTCGTCGGCTTCGACGGGCAAGCCTTGCCGCGTTTTCCATTCGGCAACGGCGTCAGGGTCGGCGTCCGGGCCAGCCAAGTCTGCGGGGCGTTGCCATGCAGGAGGGCGCTCAGCGTCGGCCTCGCCTGTCTTGCCTTCGGCTCGTGTGCCCTCAGCGTCTTCGCCTTCGCCACCGTCCACATCGTCGGCGAGGAGGTCGAGATCGGCGTCTTCGGCCTGGTGGCTGGCCTCAGGCGCGGGTGTGCTGGCGGGCGCCTTATCGGGAGCCGTGCCGGGCTCGGGGTTGGCCGGGACCTCGGTGGTGTCGAGGGTGTCGGTCACGATGCGACTTCCTTCTCGTCAGCGCCTTCGAGGATCGAGCCCGTGAAGGAGGATCGCAGCTCGCGCTATCGCGCCGACGGCGCTCTAATTCGGCGGCTGGCACGATACGGCCAGCGTCATCCGTGGCAGCGTCTGCTGCAGGGTGTTCGCTCATGCCGCCGTTCTCCACTCGCCGCCGTTGCTCGCGATCGGTGGCAGCGCCGTCGATAGGGCCGTTACGTCGATAGTGGCCTTGCCAACGGCCTTGATGCGGGTCGAGGCCCACTGATCGAGCGCAGCCGTCGTGTAGAGCGCGGTTCTGCCGCAGCGATGCTGTGCCGGCGCATTATCGCCACAGGCGAGCTTGGCCAGGGTGGATGGGGCGTAAAAGAGCCCCCAGCGCTCGCGCAGATAGGCGCTCGCTTCGGTGCGCCTCAGGTATCTCTGCGACATGCGTTGATGATCCTTTCCGAGGAATTACTCGGCTCGGATGGAACCACATATCGCGCAGTCTAGGTGCTGACAGGTCGCGCCAAGTGGCCCCAAATTCAGGTTCCGTTGATCGCGCGTTGATAGGTGCGGTCGCTCGGGAACAGCCAACCTTTTTCAGCGCAGACGCCTCGTGCCCCATCCGCCATCTGCTTGAAGGTCAGCCCAGCGGCGGGCCATTCGGGTACGCATCGGCGAGCGACACAATTCATTCCACCTCGCCTTGGCCGTACACTTGGCGGCGTCGTCTCTCGATAACTTCCTACGCCCGTGGTCACCCGAGGGTGTGGGTGGAATGACCTCTGATGAGGGAAGAAAGGAGCTTGTCGAGACCTTGGAGCGGCACCTCAAAGACTTCCTCGTGGCCGACTGGCAGAAGAGGGGTCAAACCGACAAGGGTGCGGAGGAGCTGGCCGCCGAGATCCAGCGTCGCGTGGCCTAACGCGCTCACACCTTGTCGCAGCCTTGTCGCGGTTCGCCATTACCAGCGGTTACCAAAACCTTCATCTTGTTGCATTTTTTTAGCCGCTGTATGCAACAAGGAATTGGCTCGGAATATTCACTAAGTGCTTGATTTCATTGGTGCCGCAGGAGGGATTTGAACCCCCGACCCACGCATTACGAATGCGTTGCTCTACCCCTGAGCTACTGCGGCGCTTCCGGCAGACGGCGCGACAGCACGCATAGCGGGAGAGCCCGCCAATGGCAAGATTGGAGGTTTCAGGGTCCGGGGATCAGGTATCAGGGGCATCCAACCTGAAGCCTGAAGCCTCGTTCGCCGTGCCACGGCCCAATTGCCGCGGGAAAAGGGGCTCGTGAGTCGAGCCGGGAGGCGGCGGCACCGGCCGGGCTGCTCGAAAGGCATGATCCCATAGAGCCATGATCCCATAGAGCCATGATCCCATGACGCGAGATCCCATGACGCGAGCGATTGCGACCGTGGCCGTGTGCGGCGCCGGCGGCACCATGGGGGCCGGCATCGCCATCGTCGCCGCGCGCGCCGGCTTCGGCACCGTCTGTCACGACCTCGCCATGGAGAGCCTCGACCGCGCGGCGAGGCAGACGGAGGCCTTCCTGGCCAGGTCGGTGGCGCGCGGCAAGACCAGCGCCGCCGACCGCGACGCGGTGCTCGCCCGCTTCCGGCGCACCACCTCGCTCGACGATCTGGCGGCGGCCGATCTCGTCATCGAGGCCGTGTTCGAGGACCTCAACGTCAAACGCGGCCTGCTCGGCGCCCTCGATGCGGTGTGTCCGCCGCACACGATCCTCGCCTCCAACACCTCGACCCTGTCGATCACCGAGATTGCCGCCGGCTCGGGCCGCGCCGATCGTGTGGTGGGCCTGCACTTCTGCCTGCCGGCCCAGCTCATGCGGCTGATCGAGGTCTCCCCAGGTCTGGCCACGTCCGAGGCAACGCTGAGCAAGGCGTGGGCGTGGTGCGTCGAGGCCGGCCAGCTGCCCGTCAAGACCCAGGACAAGCCGGGCTTCATCCTCAACGCGCTCCTCATTCCGTTCCTCAACGATTGCATCCGCGCCGTGGACGCGGACGTCGCTTCGCCCGCCGATATCGACACCGCCGTCAAGACCGGGCTCGGCTACAGGATGGGCCCGATGGAGCTGATGGACCTCGTCGGATTGGACACCATGGTGCGGCTGTGCGAGGCATTCCATCCGATCACGTTGGACCCGCGCGCCTCGGCCCCGCCGCTGCTCCGGCGCATGGTCGCGGCGGGCTGGCTCGGCCGCAAGACCGGGCGCGGGTTCTTCACCTACGACGGCCACGCCATGTTCGGAGCCTGACGATGCGCTACACGATCCGGCAGAAGGGCGAGAGCCGCTCGTTCCCGGCGGGCGACGCCTTTCTCGCCGGCGCCTCCGACAGCGGCGAGGTGACGATCCACCTCGGCACCCGGCTCGCCGCCGACGACGGCAAGGCGGCCATCCTGGTCGAGCTGGGCACCGAGTGCCTCGGCGTGCACACCGGCGAGGCCGCCGGCGAGGAAGGCTCCAACGTGCTGGGCTTCGCGCGCTATCGCAACGGCTCCGATCCGCCCTCGCAGCTGGTCGAGCTGGTGCGCCAGCCCCGCAGCAGGCCGGAGGCGATCGCGGCGGCCAGGGCCGTCCTCGAGGCGGCCGGGTTCACCGTCGTGGTGTGCGCCGACCGGGCCGGGCGCATCGTCGACCGGCTGGTACGGCCCAAGTACAACGCGGCGCTGCGCTTCCTCGACGAGGGGCTCGCCACCGCCGAGGACATGGACACCGCCTGCCGACTGGGCCTCGGCTATCCCGACGGGCCGATCGAGCGGGTGGAGCGCGGCGGCCTCGCCTACCACTGCGATGTGAGCAAGGCCCTGCTCGAGGTCTACGGCACGCCGGGCTATGCGCCGGCCCGGCGCGCGGTGGTGGCGAGACAGCGCGGGGATCGCGAAGCCGACCCTGCAAGCGACCCCGGGAGTGCGTCATGACCGGCATCCTCGCCATCCGGAACGACATCGCGCCGGAGGGCTACGAGCACTTCGAGCGCTGGTACGGGCGCGAGCATCTGGCCGAGCGGGTCGGCGTGCCCGGCTTCCGCTTCGGGCGGCGCTACGAGGCCGTCGCGGAGGGTGACCGGCGCTGCTTCGCGTTCTACGAGGTCGACGCCCCCGCGGTTCTGGCGTCGGCAGCCCATGTGCAGCGCCTGGGAGAACCCCACGCGGTGGACCCAGGAGACCATGCAATCCTGGCGCAACATGGTGCGCACGGTCTGCGAGCTCAGATACGCCGCAGGCGACCTGATCGGCTCGCACGCGGTGGTGCTGCGCGCCGACACCACCATGGCGCCGACCCCGGCCGCCGAGGCGCTGGTGGGAGAGCTCGCCCGGCAGGACGGCGTAGCGCGGGTGCAGCTGTGGACCGCCGCCGCTGCGCAGACCCCCGATACCGCCGAGATGCGGAGCCGCGGCAAGCAGGCGCTCGCGGCTCCGCCGGCGGCGCTCGGCGTCTCCGGCCCGACCGTGATCGGCGTCTACGCGCTCCTCTGCGTCCGCACGCGCGGCGATCCATCAATATGACATCAACCTTGGATGTTTACTGCGTTCGCTCGGATCGACAGGCCGGCCAATCGGCGCGTGTAGGCTGCGTAGGGGCTCCGGGCCCTGCCCATAGCATGGCCCAATCGGCGCACTGCATCGGACTGTAAACGGACTGTAAACATGACGGACCACCCATCTCCGGATCCCCGGGACATATGGCAGCAAGGCGACGCGGAGAGCCCGCCGCGGGAGCACCGGGCGGGGCGGACGCGCCAGTCGGGGTCCCAGCGCCGGCCGCCGCCGGCCAGGAACCGCCCGCAGCGCAGCGCCTGGCGCGCCGCCGCCGGCTACGGTGGCCTGGTGCTCGTCTGCCTCGGCGTTGCAGCGGTGGCCTTCCTGCTCTTGGCATCGCCGCTGGATGCGGTGCGTGACCGGCTGATCGAGCGCATCAATGCCCGCATCGGTGGCGCGGTAGCCATCGCCGGGCCAGCTTCGCTTTCCCTCTTTCCACGTCCTGTGGTCTCCTTCAGCGACGTGGCCGTGCTGGCGCGCGAGGACGGGAAAGAGACGCCGCTCGCCACCGTGCCGTCGATCGAGGTCGAGGTCAGTCTCTGGTCGCTCCTGCTGCGCCGGCCGCAGGTGGGGCGGCTCACGCTGCACCGGCCTGCCATCATGCTCAGCGTCGACGCCCAGGGCCGCCGCAACTGGGAGATCGCCGCCAGGCGCGCCCCGCCACCCGCAACGGCCACCGCCGCCGACAACGGCAACCCGCCCGCGCCCTCCGATCCCGGGGCTCCGTCGCGGCAGCCGTCCGCGGCGCAAAAGATCACCGGCGGGAGCGTGCGCATCGTCGATGCCACCTTGCGCTACCGCGACGAGCGCTCGGGCGAGCAGCACGAGGTCGGCGCGCTCAACCTCGAGCTCGACGCCGACGACCGCGAAGGTCCCGTTGCAGTCGAGGGCGGCCTGACCTGGCGCGGGGTGCAGCTGCGCATCTCCGGCACCGCGTCGCCGTTGCGCACCATCCTGGCAGGCCAGCCGGCGGAGCTGGGCCTCAAGGTCTGGGGCACGCCCATCGAGGTTGCCTACGCGGGCACGCTCTCCCTGAAGGGCGGCATCGCCTCCAACGGCAGGATCAGCCTCGAGGCCCCCTCCGCCCGTGCCCTGGCGGAATGGCTCGGGCTCGCCTGGGCGGACGGCGCCGCCGCCGACGCGCTCGCCTTCAAGGCCCAGATCGAGGCGGCGGACGCCAGCGTGACGCTCTCCTCCCTCGAGGCATCGCTCGGCGATGCCAAGGCGGCAGGCTCGCTCGCGCTTCAGCTGGAGGGGCGGCCCAAGGTCAGCGGCAAGCTGCAGCTCTCCGAGCTCGACCTCGGCACCCTGCTGACCCGGCGCGGCAAGCCGGAGGCCGCTCCCCCCGCTGCGGGGCCCGCCGCGCCAAAGCAGCCGAAAGGCTGGAGCGAGGAGGCGATCGATCCCAGGCGCCTCGGTCTCGCCGACGCCGATCTGGTCCTGTCGGTGGGGCGGATCGTCTACAAGGGCGTCAAGACCGGGCCCGCCACGCTGTCCCTCATCGTCAAAGGCGGCGTCGCCAAGGCGGCGTTCGAGGCGGTCGAGCTCTACGGCGGCGGGGGCAAGGGCAACCTGACGCTCGACGGCAGTGCAGACGCTCTGGCGGTCGCGGCCGATCTCGAGCTGGTCGGCGTCGCCATCGAGCCGCTGCTCGCCGATGCGGCGGGCATGACATGGCTCGGCGGCCGCGGCACCGTCGCCCTGACCCTCTCGGGGCGCGGCAAATCGGAGCGGCAGATCGTCGATGGCCTCGATGGCAAGGTCGATCTGGCGGTGGCCGATGGAGCCTTGATCGGTATCGACATCGGCAAGATCGTCCGCACCGCTCAGCGCGGGCGGCTGCCGAGCTTCAAGCCGGCACGCGAGGATCGCACGGCCTTCAGCGAGATGACGGGCAAGCTCGACATCGCCAAGGGCGTCGCCAAGAGCCGGAAGCTCGAGCTCACAAGCCCGCATCTGCAGGTGAAGGGCGAAGGAGCCGTGGAGCTCGGAGCGCGCCGCATCGACTGGACGCTGCGCACCACGATCGTCGGCGAGCCTGCCGCCGAAGGCGCCATCGTGAAGATCGGGGTCATCGAGGTCCCGGTCGGCATCAAGGGTCCGCTGGAGGCGCCGGCGTTCTCCGTCATGGGGCACGAGGCGATCGGCGACGCGCTGAAGCAGATCGGCAAGAACCTCAAGTCGCGCGATGTCCAGGATGCCGTCAAAGGTCTGCTGCGTGGCGACAGCGGCGAGAAGCGCAAGGCGCGGCGCGACCTGATCGACAAGCTGCTCAAGAAGGACTGAGCGCGGGCAGCAGCGAGGGGCGCGGCTGTCAGTATCCGGTGCATCGCCCCGCTGCAGCCCGGGTGAGAAAATTTCGCCGCAGTGATCCGAAAGCCCTTGCGGCGCGCGGCCTTTGGCCTCATATCACGTCTCCTCCGTTTGCCCTGCGCGTCACATCGACTCGCGGGGCAGCGGGTTGGCTATCTACTGGTTGGGGAGGGGTCCCATGGCTTACACCGACGCCCTCTTCCAATTGGGGATGGACTTGACCCGTTCAAGCACCGCCCAAAAGGAAGATCATGGTCACAGCGCGCTAGCGCAGAGCGACAGGAAAGACTTCTTCATCGAGCGAGATGGGGTCAAGTGCGCAGGCACACAACTCATCATCGACCTGTTCGGCGCCAAGCGCCTTGACGATCTTCGGCACATCAGCGACGCGCTGAAGCGCTGCGTGGAGGTGTCGGGAGCGACTCTCCTTCACATCCATCTGCACCACTTCACGCCCAACGGCGGCGTGTCCGGCGTGGCGGTGCTGGCGGAAAGCCACATCTCCATCCACAGCTGGCCCGAGGCCGGATACGCGGCGCTCGATGTGTTCATGTGCGGCAACTCCAACCCGCACGCGACGATCGCGGTGCTCGAGGCGGCGTTCGAGCCCGACCGGACGACGGTCGAGGAGCACCTGCGCGCCAAGTCGATGGGCGAGCGCAGGTGGGAGCGCGCCGCCCCCAAGAAGGCGCCCGTTCGCGCGGCGCGGGCCAAGAAGGCAGCTTGAGGTTTCAGGTTTCAGGGAGCAGGCGACGGGTGCTCCCCGAGACTTGGCCTTTGAAACCTGAAACCTGACACCTGAAACCTGACACCTGGGGCCGAGATGGCGCGCTGGGTCGAGGAGACGCTGCACAAGCATTGGCGCGCCCGGCTGAAGGCCGACGCGATCCTGCACGAGAGCAGGAGCGCACTTCAGCACATCGTCATCCTCGAGAACGGCGGCTTCGGCCGTATGCTGCTTCTGGACGGCGTCGTGCAGCTCTCGTCGCGCGACGAGTTCATCTACCACGAGATGATGGCGCACACCGCGCTGCTCTCGCTCGAGGCGCCCGAGCGGGTGCTGATCGTGGGCGGCGGCGACGGCGGCGTCTTGCGCGAGGTGCTCAAGCATCCCTGCGTCAGGCGCGTCGATTTGTGCGAGATCGACCGGTCGGTCATGGACCTCGGCCGGCGCTTCTTCCCCGACATCTCCAAGGGCGCCTTCGATGACCGCCGGGTGCACGTGACAATCGCCGACGGCACCCGCTTCGTCGCCGAGAGCAGGCGGACGTTCGATGCCATCATCTGCGACACGACGGAGCCCGTCGGGGTTGCCAAGGTGCTCTTCAGCGCGGCGTTCTTCGCCGACTGCCGGCGCCGGCTGGCGACGCCGGGGGTGCTCGTCACCCAGAACGGCCTGCCCTTCATGGACCCGCAGCACCTGGCGCAGAGCGGGCGCTTCCTGCGCGCCGCGTTTGCGGACGCCGCCTGCTTCCTGTGCGGGCAGCCGACCTATTTCGGCGGCCCCTTCGCCCTGGCCTGGGGCGCCACCAGCAGGCAGTGCCGCAAGACCTCGAGGCGGCTGCTCGAGCACCGCATGGCCGAGCGCAGGATCACC
The DNA here is from genome assembly GCA_963840075.1 of uncultured Alphaproteobacteria bacterium. Lineage (GTDB taxonomy): Bacteria > Pseudomonadota > Alphaproteobacteria > Rhizobiales > Hyphomicrobiaceae > AWTP1-13. Next base: position 9,094 of record CAWIXS010000011.1, read on the forward strand.
GCCCGCTGCTACAACCCGGAGGTCCATCTGGGCGCCTTCATGCTGCCGACCTACGTGCGGCTGCTGTTCGATGACGGCATCGATAGCATCGAGCCGCTTGCCTGACCGGGCCGCCCCGGCGGCATGCACAACCCTGCCGATTTCCCGTCGACGCAGAGCATCGCCTCCAGAATGCCTCTCCCGCCGCCCAGGAAGAGGCTGCAGGGCGGTCGCGGATGGGCCAATGGTTGAGGGTGCCTGCAGCGTGCGGGCGAGCCTGGGCCACGCCAGGCCTCTGCACGCGATTGGGTCATGCAACGTCTGCCGCGGGCAATGTGCAGCCGCACGCGTGTACAACTACGAAGTGCGTGCAAGGCGGCCTGATTGTTCCGCATGGATAGCAGAGCGTGGCTTGCAGCACGCGCGCAGCCGGGGCGAGGCTGCAACTTTCGGACTGGCTTGGACTTGGCGGCTTGGAATGCCGTTGCCGTTTGCCTATAGTGGCGCGGCGCCAGAGGCTTAAAGCGGCGACTGCAGGGAAGGGGGCCGGCCGAGCAGATCGCGCCGACTTGCCCTCGTGCTCCGCATTGCCGGCGCGGCGCAAGACTACGGGGAGCCATTTCACGATATGCGATCCAGTTGGCGGCGCTTGCTGTTGGGGCTCATCCCCCTGTTGGCCGTGAGTGCGGCGGCAATCCATCTCGAGCGCAGTGCGATCGAGAAGGATCTGGCCGAACGCGCGCACCGCGCGCTCGGTGACACCGGCGCCCGCTGGGCGGAGGTCGCCTTCGACGGGCGCGATGTCGTGCTGAGGGGCAAGGCGACGCTCGACGACGAGCCGGTCGAGGCCGAAGCGGCCCTGCGGGTCGTCTGGGGCGTGCGCCGCATCAACAACAACGCCCGCCTCACGGACAAGATCGTCCCCTACAACTGGTCGGCCCGCCGCCGCGGCAATCGCATCCGGCTGCACGGCTACGTTCCCAACCGGGCGACGCGGCACATCATCATGGGCATCGCGCGCGCGGCCATGCCCGGCTTCGAGGTCAACGACCTCATGAACGTGGGGCGCGGCGTCCCGCCCACGGATACCTGGACCGCGGGCATCAGCTTCGCCCTCAAGCAGCTGGCCTCCCTGAAGAAGGGCGAGGTCCGCCTGGAGGACCTCGCCTTCTCGATCAAGGGAGAGGCTGAGGATGCGGCGGCGTACCGGGCGCTCAGCGAGACGCTGAAACGCGGCCTGCCGAAGGGCATTGCGCTGGCGAGCGCAACGATCAAGGCACCCGTGGTCAGCCCCTATACCTGGTCGGCGCAGCTCGCCGGCGGCCAGCTCGTTCTTTCCGGCCACGTGCCCAACGACGACGAGAGGGCGAAGCTGCTGGCGGCCGCGGCCACCGCGCCCACCGGAACGGATGTGGTCGACCGCATGGAGCCGGCCGAGGGGGCGCCGGCGGGCTGGCCCAACGTGGCGGCGGCGCTCATCAAGGAGCTAGTGCGCCTGGAGAGCGGCAGCATCGCGCTCAAGGACGCCGCGCTCAGCGTCGGCGGCATTGCCGCGGACGACGCGCAGGCCCAGGCCGTTCGCACGGCGCTGCGTGCGGCGGTCGCCGCTCCCTTCAAGCTTACCGAGCAGATCCGCGTGCGCGAGCCCCCCAAGGTGGAGCCGAAGCCGGCGCCCGAGCCGCCGGCACCGCCTGCGCCGGCGGAAGCCAAGCCCGAGACCAAGTCGGAGGCACCCCCCGCCGACGGTGCGACCAAGCTGGCGTCGCCGGCACCCGTGACCCCGCCGGCCGCGCCACCGAAGTCCGAGGCTGTGCCCAAGACGGAGGCTGCGCCAAGACAGCGCGAGGGCCACCCGAAGGCCGAGGCCACCCCGAAGGCGGAGGTCGCCCCGAAGGCAGAGGCTGCACCGCCTTCTCCCGTCTCCACCGCTCCGCCGGCCCTGGTCGCCGAGTGCCGCGCCAATCTGGGCAAGATCGCCAGCGCGGGTCGCATCCTGTTCGACAGCAGCAGCGCCACGCTGGACGCCGCCAGCTTCGACACCCTCGACCGGCTGGCAGCGGCGGCGAAGCAGTGCCCCGGCGTGCGCATCGCCATCGAGGGCCACGCCGACATCGAGGGCAGCACCGACTACAACCAGCGGCTCTCCATCAAGCGCGCCGAGGCCGTCGTCGCCTATCTCGTCAAGGCCGGCGCCGACGCCTCCCGGCTGGAGGCGGCCGGCTTTGGATCGAGCCGTCCGGCCGCTCCCAACAGCACTGCGGGGGACAGAGCCAGGAACCGCCGCATCGAGATCATCGTGCGGCCGTGAACCGGAAGTCCGCCAAAGCGCGGTAGAGGATTGGGGCAATGGACTATCTCGCTTACAAGTTGGTCTGGTGGCTGCTGCTGGCGCTGGCTCTCGGGTTCGTGGTCGGGTGGCTGGCGTGCGGACGGCGCAAGAGCGGGCCGTGAGAATGAGACGGGCGGGCGTGCTGGGGTTCGAGTGATGGTCGCGTTGTCGATAGAGACCGTGCTGCTGATGGCGGCGGCCTATTTTGTCGGTGCGGCACTGGCGTGCATCATCCGCCGCAGCCTGTTCAGCGCGAAGCCCGCCGTGGTCGGCGAGCGGCGCGTCGAGCCGCTGCCGGAGGTCGCCGCGCGCAATGCCGGGCCTGCGCGGTTTGCGCCACGCTCCGCGGCGCCACAACCCGCCCCCGCCGCCGCACCGCAGGACCTGCAGAGCATCGGGGGCATCGATGCCCGCACCGCGGCAAGCCTGGAGAGGCTCGGCGTCACCCGCTACGAGCAGATCGCGGCGTGGATGAAGGCCGACGTTGACCGCTTCAGCCTGGCCCTCTGGGGAGAGCGGGGGCGCATTGCACGCGAGAACTGGATCGAGCAGGCCCAGATCCTGGCCAAGGGCGGCGCGACGCTTTACTCCACCCGGCGCGCCGCCGGCGAGGCCAGCACGGCGGCGCCGACGCCTGACGAGGGCGAGCGCGGTCCGCCGGCCCCCGAGGCGCCGCTGCCGCGGCCCATGTCACGGGTCGGTGTGTCGGCCGCGGTGGTGGCACCGCCGCTCCAGCCCAGGCCCGCAGCGGCAACGTTCCCGCTGGTGTCGGAGCGGGCGGCTTTCGCCAACCGCGAGCCGGCGGAGACGGCCGCGGCGGTGCCGATCCGCCCGACCGATCCGCCGCGCCACGACGATCTGTGCCGCATCGGCGGGATCACGCCCGAGATCGAGCAGAAGCTGAACGCGCTCGGGGTCTCGCGCTACTCGGAGATCGCGCAATGGTCGCCGGCGGCGGTGGAGCGCATCGACCGGGGGCTCGGCACGGGCGGCCGCATCTCGCGCGAGAACTGGATCGAGCAGGCGCAGATCCTGAGCCGCGGCGGCGATACCCGCTTCTCGCGCGAGTTCGATATCCGTGCGCAAGGCCTGGCCCCGCGCCCGATCAAGCTGCCCGACGCCATCCGCGAGCACGAGGCGGCGGTCGCAGCCGGCCAGACGCCAGCACCGGCGCCGGCGCCAGCGCGTACCGACCTCGGCTCGCTGCGCTCGGTGCGTTCCAAGGCCTATCAGGACACCAGTGAGCCCGGCCCCGAGGCGGCGCGCCGCGTGGCCTCCCGGAGCCGCGTGGTGCGCGCCGGCAGCGTCGACGACCTCAAGCGCATCCGCGGCATCGGCGTGATGACCGAGAAGCGCCTCAACGCGCTCGGCATCACCACCTACGAGGAGATCGCCAACTGGACCCGGGGGGACATCGACCGGGTCAGCGCGCAGCTCGCCTTCAAGGGCAGCATCGAGCGCGAGAACTGGGTGGAGCAGGCGCGCATCCTCTCCTCCGGAGGCGATACCGAGTTCTCCCGCAAGCTCGACCGCCGCGAGCCGGAGACGAGCCGCCTCAAGAGCTGACGAGCAGCAGCAGACGCCCGGCGCGGGCCCCCTACCCGCCCCCGACAACCACGGCCGGCGGCTCGGCCTGAGAGCCAGCCGGCATCGCCCTGGAGCACGCAATGTCCCTCTTCGATCTGAAGGGCCGGGTGGCCCTCGTCACCGGTGGCAACGGCGGTATCGGCCTCGGCATGGCGCGCGGCCTCGCCGAGGCGGGCGCTGCCGTGGCCGTCGCCGGCCGCAACCAGGCGAAGTCGGAGGCCGCCGCCGCGGAGCTTGCGAGCCTCGGGGTCAAGACCGCCGTCTTCACGGTCGACGTGACCGAGGAGGCGCAATGCCGCCGCATGGTCGAGGACACGGTGGCGCAGCTGGGCCGCCTCGACATCCTCGTCAGCAACGCCGGCATCAACATCCGCAAGCCGCCGCAGGACTACGCGCTCGCCGAGTGGCGCCAGGTGATCGACACCAACCTCACCTCCACCTTCGCCTGCGCCCAGGCCGCCTATCCCACCATGAAGGCCGCCGGCGGCGGCAAGATCATCACCATCGGCTCGATGCTCTCGATCTTCGGCGCCGGCTTCGCCGCAGCCTACGGCGCGTCGAAGGGCGGCGTGGTGCAGCTCACCAAGGCGCTCGCCACCTCCTGGGCCAAGGACAACATCCAGGTCAACGCCGTGCTGCCGGGCTGGATCGACACCGACATGACGCGGGCCGCGCGCGAGCAGGTGCGCGGCCTCAACAGCATGGTGCTGATGCGCACGCCGGTCGGACGCTGGGGCGTGCCGGCGGACATGGCGGGCGTGGCGGTGTTCCTGGCGAGCCCGGCGTCCGACTTCATCACCGGAACGGCGATCCCCGTCGACGGCGGCTACTCGGTGCAGGTCTGAGGTGTCAGACCCTCCGGGTCCGGCACCATGGCTCCGACGGCCGCCGAGAGACACCGCGGCAAACGTCGAGAAACGGTGTCGGACCCGCAGGGTCTGACACCCAAGCCCGACGATTGACAGGGGCAGGGCCAGGGGGGAAACATTGGCGTTGACGGGGTCAGACCCCTCGCCGCCCAGGTGTGATCCAAGTGCGATCTCTGCACCGGCCTGTGCGCGAGGGTCTGACCCCATCCCACCCCGGGGGAACCGCCGATGATCATCGACTGCCACGGCCACTACACGACGGCGCCGAAGGAGCTGACGATATTCCGCGACCGGCAGCTCGCCGCGCTCACGGATGCCACGCGCCGCCCGGCCGACAAGGACCTCGGCATCTCCGACGACCAGATCCGCGAGAGCCTGGAGGGCGCGCAGCTCAAGCTGCAGCGCGAGCGCGGCACCGACCTCACGATCTTCTCGCCGCGCGCCGCCGGCATGGCGCATCATTTCGGCGACGAGGCGACGGCCACGCAGTGGGCCCGCATCTGCAACGGCCTGATCCACAAGGCGGTGCAGCTCTACCCGGAGAAGTTCGTGGGCGTGTGCCAGCTGCCGCAGGTGCCGGGCGTGTCGCCCAAGAACAGCGTCGCGGAGCTGGAGCGCTGCGTCAACGAGCTGGGCTTCATCGGCTGCAACCTGAACCCGGACCCCTCGGGCGGCTGGTGGAAGGACCCGCCGCTCTCCGACCGCTACTGGTATCCCATCTACGAGAAGATGGTGGAGCTCGACGCGCCGGCCATGGTGCACGTCTCCTCCTCCTGCAACCCCGTCTTCCACGCCACCGGCGCGCACTACATCAACGGCGACACCACCGCCTTCATGCAGCTCCTCACGTCGGACCTGTTCAAGGACTTCCCCACTCTCAAGTTCATCATCCCGCACGGGGGCGGCGCGGTGCCCTATCACTGGGGCCGCTATCGCGGTCTGGCGCAGGACATGAAGCGGCCGCCGCTCGAGGAGCACCTATTGAAGAACGTGTTCTTCGACACGTGCGTCTACCACCAGCCCGGCATCGACCTGCTCGCCAAGGTGATCCCGATCGAGAACATCCTGTTCGCCTCGGAGATGGTGGGCGCGGTCAGGGGCATCGACCCCAGGACCGGGTTCAACTACGACGACACCAAGCGCTACATCGACGCGCTGTCCATCAGCGACGCCGACAAGACGCGCATCTTCGAGGGCAACGCGCGCCGTGTATTCGGCCGCCTCGACACCCAGTTGAAGAAGCAGCGCAAGTAAGGGAGACGCGAATGGCGAATGGCGAATGGCGAATGGTGACGCCGCCGTAGTCCGCCGCCGCACCATTGGCCATTCGCCACCTCGCCATTCGCCCATGAGGGAGGCCCCAAGGGGGCAAGAGGAAAAATGAGCGAGCTGCCGCGCCTCAATGGCATCATCCGCGCGCTGGAGCAGGGACAGCCGGCGTTCACCTGCTTCTCGCCGGCAGAGGTCGACGCTGCCCTGGCGATGAGCGTCTCGAAATACGACGGCGTCGTCTTCGAGATGGAGCACAACCCCTGGGACGCGCGCGCGCTCCGGGAATCGCTCCAGTTCCTGGTGAACCGCCGCCAGATCGCGCAATCGGGCTCCGTCGCGCCTGGCGTGACGCCGATGGTACGTGTCCCGCCCAACGGCGTCGAGAAGGGACAATGGCACGCCAAGCAGGCCCTGGATCTGGGCTGCTACGGCATCGTGTTCCCGCACATCTCGACGGTGGAGGAGGCCTACAACGCGGTCGCCGCCTGCCGTTACCCGCGCCTCAAGACGGCAGAGCGCTACGAGCCCGCCGGCATCCGCGGCGACGGGCCCACCGGCGCCGTGCGCTACTGGGGCTTGACGCAGCCGGAATACTACGCCCGCGCCGACGTCTGGCCGCTCGCCCCCAAGGGCGAGATCCTCGTCGTGCTGCAGATCGAGGACACCAGGGGCGTGGAGAACCTCGACGACATCCTGAAGAAGGTGCCGGGCATCGGCGCCATCCTGATCGGCGAGGGCGACCTCTCCCAGGAGCTGGGCTTCCCGCGCCAGTACGAGCACCCCAAGGTGCTGGAGGCGCTGGCGCACGTGGTCTCCACCTGCCAGGCCAACAACGTGGTGGTGGGCCATCCGCACGTGGAGGCCGGCAACGCCGAGCGCCTCCTCAAGGAGGGCTACCGCTTCCTGATGTGCGCCCCCGTGCGCAGCTACGGCCACCTCGACAAGGCAAGGCAGCTGGCGGGAAGGTAGGCGCGATAGAACGTAGGGTGCAATAGGGCGTCAGCCCCTATTGCACCGAGCCGACCTCGCCTCGGGCGGCGTCGGTTGGTGTGAGCGGGTTATCGGTGCAATGCGGCTTCGCCTTATTGCACCCCACGATTTGGGCGAGGCACCGCACCATGACCACCGCATTCCCCGCCACAGGCAAGGTCCGCCTCAAGACCAATCTCGCGGACCACCCGGTCGTGCGTGCCCTGAAGGCGGGTGAGATCAGATCGGACCTGGTGGACTTCGACTTCTGCGGGCCGACGCCCGCGAACCGGGGCTTCAAGCCGATGCTCCGCGAGGGCGCCTTCGACGCGGGCGAGCTCGCCATCGGCAGCTTCCTGCAGGCGAAGGTCTACAACAAGCCGCTGGTCATGCTGCCGGCCGTGGTGATGGCGCGCTTCCAGCACCACACCATCGTCTACAATGCCTCCAAGGGCGAGCTGAAGCCGAAGGACCTGGAAGGCCGCCGCGTCGCGGTGCGCAGCTACACCCAGACCACCGGCATCTGGGTGCGCGGCATCCTTGCGCACGAGCACGGCGTGGACTTGAGCCGCCTCAGATGGGTCTGCACCGACGATGCGCATCTCGCCGAGTACCGCGATCCGGCCATTGTCGAGCGCCCCGGCCCTGGAGCCAAGCCGCTCGACCAGATGCTCCTCGACGGCGAGGTGGCTGCCGCCATCCCGGCAGGCGACCTCACCAAGGACAACCCCCACATTCGCCACCTGTTCGCCAGCCCCAACGAGCAGGGCAAGGCCTGGGCGGCGAAATACGGCACCGTGCCGGTGAACCACTACTTCGTGGTCTCCAAGGCGCTGGCCGATGCGCGCCCGGACGTGGTGCGCGAGGTCTACCGTCTGCTCCAGGAGAGCAAGAGGCGCGCCCCGCCCCCCGCCGACGGCGTCGACTTCTTCCCCTACGGGGTGGAGGCGAACCGCAAGCCACTCGAGCTGATCGTGCAGTACGCGGTGGAGCAGCAGATCATCCCGCGCGCCTTCACGTTGGACGAGCTGTTCGACGGCGCCCCGGGTCTCGGATAGGTGCCGGACCTTGATGCCATCCACCCACCCGTCATCCCGGAAGCCGAGCCGCAGGCGAAGCTATTCGCGACCTTTCGCAACGAGTCTCTCTTCCCGGGGTCCCGGTTCGATGCGCCGCTCGCCTTCGGCTCGCATCGCTTCGACCGGGATGACCGGTGGTGCAATGGTGTCAGATCTGACACCTGTCAACCAACGGAGCCGAGCCATGGCCATCCGACGCGCCGCATGCAGCTGCGGGCAGCTTCATCTCGAGATCGAGGGCGAGCCGTCGCGCGTCTCCATGTGCCACTGCCTGGAGTGCCAGCGCCGCACCGGCGCCGTGCTCAGCAACCAGGCCCGGTTCCGCCGGGAGCAGATCGCCTTTGCGGGCAGCTCCGCGGCGTGGACGCGCAAGGCCGAAAGCGGCAACGCCCTGAGGTTCCATTTCTGTCCGACCTGCGGCTCCACGGTCTATTGGGAGAGCGAAGGCTTTCCGGGACACATCGCCGTCGCCATCGGCAATTTCGCCGACCCCGGCTTCCCCGCGCCGGCCATCGCGGTGTGGGAGGAGCAGCGCCACACCTGGGTCTCCTTCCCGCCCGACACGCCGCCTCGACACGCGGCCAAGCAGGGATGACAAGGCACGTCGGAATGCGACGATGAAAGCCATCCGCATCCACGCCCACGGCGGCCCAGAGGTGATGCGCTGGGAGGACGTCGAGCTCCCCGCCCCTGCTGCGGGCGAGGCGCGCGTGCGCCATACCGCGATCGCCGTGAACTTCTCCGACATCAACCTGCGCCGCGGCGGGTTCTACACCGCGCAGCCGGTGCCGATGCCGCTGATCCTCGGCAACGAGGCGGCCGGCGTGGTGGAGAGCGTGGGCGCCGGCGTAACCGACGTGACGCCGGGCGACCGGGTCGCCTATGCGGGCCTCAATGGCGCCTTCTTCCAGCACACCGGCGCCTATGCCGAGGAGCGCAACGTGCCGGCGGAGCGCCTCGTCCGGCTGCCCGACGCCATCTCCGACGAGCAGGCCGCAGGCATGATGGTGAAGGGCCTCACCGCGGCCCTCGTCCTCAACCGCGTGTTCCGGCCCAAGCCGGGCGACGTGGTGCTCATCCATGCGGCGGCGAGCGGCGTCGGCCTGATCCTGGCGCAATGGGCCAAGCACCTGGGCGCGACGGTGATCGGCACCGTGGGCTCGCAGGAGAAGGCGCAGATCGCCGCGGCGCACGGCTGCGACCACGCCATCCTCTACCGCGAGACCGACTTCGTGGCGGCCACCAGGCGGATCGTCCCCAGGGGCGTGCACGCCGTGCTCGACGGCGTCGGCAAGGACACCTTCACGCCCTCGCTCGACTGCATTCGCCCGTTCGGCATCATCGTCAACTATGGCAACGCCTCCGGGCACGTGCCTCCGCTCGACATCCTCGACTTGAGCAAGAAGGGCGCGCTCTCCGTCTCACGTCCCGGGCTGCACCACTATGTCGAGGAGCCGGCCGAGCTGCGCGCGGGCGCCGCGGAGCTGTTCCGCCTCGTTGCCGAGGGCATCCTCCGGATCGAGATCAGCCGCACCTATCCACTGCGGGACGCCGCGCAGGCGCACTGCGACGTGGAGAGCCGCAAATTGGCAGGCTCGGTCGTCCTCATCCCCTAGCTGCTGCATCCGGGCGGGCTTGTCATACTAGGGACTTCCCCCTCCTCGATTTGCGGGTTGCACCCGATAACCGGGCCTCCGGGCTCGCACGTAGGGTGTGGCGCTGTCTGTCGCATGCGAGATGGCAAGGAGGACGCAGAATGTCGGTGACCAAGCGCAAGTTTCTCGTCGGAGGGGCCGCGGCTGTCGGGCTCGGTGCCGCCGGGACCGGCATGGCCCGCGCCCAGGCCCAGGTCGGCCAAATGCTGGGAGAGCTCGCCGACAGCGAGGGCGTGTACGTGGACCTGAACGAGTTCAAGATCCACAAGGGGCGCGCGGGCGCCAATCCCGCGGCGCAACTTGCGAAATTCGAGGCGAGACCGGTGTCGGAGGGTGCCATCATCCTGCGCCACAACGGCAAGCTCTACATCGTCGATGCAAAGCCTGCGGACAGCACGCCCCAGGCCATGAAGGGCTTCTGGGACTCCATCCCTCTGCCGCTGCTGCCCTGATCGGGCTTCGGACAGCGGGCGCCGAGGAGGCGTCCTCTGGCTCGGCATCATGCCTGGATCGGAAGGGTGAGAGGCGTGCATCTCCGGAGCCTGCGCCCGTCCTTCATGTGCGCAATGCTTGCCGCATGTGCCGGCGCGGGCCCGTCGCCGGCTGCGCCTGCGGAGCCCGGCCGCGTTCGCGTCGAGTATGTGCCTCCCAGCAATCCGGAGCATCAGGGCCTCTACGCGTTCCTCAAGGAGCGGCGCGCGCTGGAGAGGTTCCAGGAGATCTTCAGCCCCTTCCGGCTGCCGATCGAGCTGACGCTCAAGACGACGGGATGCGACGGGGTCGCGAACGCCTTCTATCAGCGTCCCGAGCTGAAGATCTGCTACGAGTACCTGGACGGCATCCGCAAGGGCATGCCCCAGGAGACGACAGAGGCCGGCGTTTCGCCGGCCGATGCCGTATACGGCCAGTTCCTCTACGTCGTCGCGCACGAGATGGGGCACGCCGTGTTCGACTTGTACAGCGTGCCCCTGTTCGGGGGGCCGGAGGACGCCGCCGACCGGTTTGCGGCCTACATGATGCTGCAGTTCGGCAAGGCCGAGGCGCGCCGGCTGGTTGCGGGCGCCGCCTACGCGTACCGCAGCTCCGTGCGCGACCCCAGGTACGTCGTGCCGCTGGAGGCGTTCTCCAACATGCACGGCGCACCCCAGCAGCGGTTCTACAACCTGCTTTGCATCGCCTACGGCGCCGATTCCAAGTCGTTCGCCGATGTCGTCGAGAAGGGCTACCTGCCGCAGAGGCGCGCGGCGACGTGCCGGGCCGAGTACCGCGAGGTCGCGTTCGCCTTCAAGCAGCTCATTGCGCCCCATCTCGACGAGCGGATGATGAGCCAGGTGTTCGACAAGACCTGGCTCCCGGAGATCGGGGCCTCATCGGTGCACAAGTGAGCGCAAGGCTGGCCTGCCTTTTTCCGACGCCGGCGGGGTCCAGTCAGTCGCCCTTGTGGTGATGCGCGGTCTCCCAGAACAGCTCCTTCCAGTCCGTGACCTTGGCCTTCATGGTGCCGATGCGGTTCAGGAAGGCGGTGAAATGCCCGATGCGCTTGGGCTGCGCCGTGAACTCGAAGCCCGGATCGTCGAGCTGGGCCACCAGTTCCTCCAGCTTGTCGGGGGCCTTGTGCACCTCCTTCCACAGCACCGCGGCGGCGCGCTTGTCGGCGTTGGCGACCCTGATGGCCTCCTCCAGGGCGGCGGCGACTGCCTTGAAGAGCACGGGGTTCTTGTCGCGCGTGCGCTTGGTGGCGAGCAGCACGATCTGCGTCAGCGGGCCGCCGAACACCTTGCGGCTGTCGGTGATGATGTGGGCACCCGGAATCTTCAGGCCGCGGTCCGTGTAGGGCTGCACCGCGATGTGGGCGGTGATGGTCGCCTTGCCCCAGCCGGGCGAGAGCGCGGTGACCGCGTCGGGGTGGCCCAGCGCGACGGTCAGGCGGTCGAGGCGGTGCGGGTCACCCCAGAGCTGCTCGGCGGCCATCTGCAGCATCATGGAGTTGAACGACAGCCGCACGGTCGGCACCGCGATGCGGTCCTTGTCGGTGAGGTCGGCGAGCGTCTTGACGTTGGGGTTGATGGTGTAGAGCGTCATGGCGCCGTTGCTCACGGTGCCGACCGCCTTCACCTCGTTGGCGGTGCCGCGCGTCTTCTCCCATAGCGTCAGCAGCGACGGCAGCGCCGCCGTCCCGTAGTCTGCCGCGCCCGACAGCAGGGCGTCGATGATCGGGCCGGGGCCGCTCAGCGCCGTGGCCGTCACCTCCACGTTGGCGATGCCGAGCTTGGCGGCCTCGGCTTTCAGCACGCCCTTGCTCACCATGATGTCGACGGGGATGTAGAGCAGTCCGCGCTGCTGCACGAACTTCACGGTTGCCGGCTCCTGCGCCGGCGCGAGCACGGGTGCCGCAACGATGGCCGCTGCGACAACCACGGCCCGCAGCGCCTGTCTCGGGCCTCCCGGCCTCTTCGCATTTCCTTGCATCGTACGTCCTCCCCCGACCTCGCATGCCTCGAACGTGCGCTTGGGTCTTGATCTCCCACAATAGCGCGCCCCATGATGGCGGCAACAAAACCAAGATCGGAGGACGCCCGTGCGCTGGATCAGGTTCTCGCAGAGCGGCCGGACGGCCTACGGCATCCTGGAGGGCGAGAGCATCCGTGAGGTGGCGGGCGACCCGTTCGGCGGATACGAGGCGACGGGCAGCGTGCACGCCCTCGACGCCGTGAGGATCGAGGTGCCGGTCGTGCCGCCGACCTTCTACTGCGTGGGCCTCAACTATGCCCAGCACATCGAGGAGGCCGCCGCGAAGCTCGGGCTCCCGCCCGACCTGCCCAGGCAGCCCGACGTGGGCTACCGCGCGGCGAGCGCGCTGGTGGCGCACGGGGAGCCCGTCGTCATCCCCCCCGGCGCCACCAAGATGCAGTACGAGGGCGAGCTGGCCGTCGTCATCGCCAGGCGCGCGAGGAACCTGAGCGAGGCCGACGCGCTCTCCTGCGTGCTCGGCTATAGCATCGGCAACGATGTCAGCGAGCGCGCCTGGCAGAAGTCCGACCGCACCTTGTGGCGCGCCAAGAACACCGACACCTTCAAACCCATGGGCCCCTGGATCGAGACCGAGGTCGACCTCGATGCGCTGGAAACCCGCGTACGCGTCAACGGGGTGGAGACCACCCGCTTTGCCACCAATGACATGCTGTTTGGAATCGCCACCTACATCAGTGCCATCACACGCTACATCACGCTGGTGCCCGGCGACATCCTGTGGATGGGCACCGACGGCACCTCGCCGGACCTGAGCTCGGGCGACACCGTGGAGGTGGAGATCACGGGGATCGGCACGCTGCGCAATCCGTTCGTTGCGGCGGGACCGCAACGCTGATGCCTCTCTGTGGCGATGCCGCCTACTTCCCCTACGTTTTTCGCCAGTCTACGCTGGCCGGCAAGCAAAAGCCGGAAAGCAGGGGAGCGAGCGCAGACGTGAGGATTACAGCCAGCGGCAAGGTGCTCGGCGCCACGGTGGAGGAGATCGACCTCGCCGAGCCGGTGCCGGAGGGCGACTTCAAGCAGATCCTGCGGGCGCTCGGCGCCCACGGCGTGCTCTGCTTCCCGAGGCAGCGGCTCGAGGCGGCCGACCTCGCCCGCTTCGGCCGCATGTTCGGGGAGCTCGAGATCAACGTCGCCAACACGTTGCACGAGCCGGACCACCCGGAGGTCATGGTCCTCTCCAACATGACGCGGGACGGCAGGCCCCTGGGCCTCGGCGACGCCGGCCAGGGCTGGCACACCGACATGTCCTACAGCCGGGAGATCGCGCTCGCCAACATCCTCTTCGCCGTCAAGGTGCCCCTGCGCGACGGCCGGCCGCTGGGTGATACCCAGTTCCGCAGCATGCACGCGGCCTACGAGGACCTCCCGGCCGACATCAAGCGGCGGCTTGCGGGGCGCACGGCCACGCACGACTTCGCCAAGTTCTGGGACATGATGCGCGCGCGGCCGGGCTCCAGGCGCGGACCGCTCACGCCGGAGCAGCGGGCCAAGAAGCCGCCCGTGTCCCAGCCAATCTTTCGCACCCATCCGATCACGGGCCGCGCCGTGCTCTACTGCAACCCCGGCTACGCCATGCGCATCGACGGCATGGACGAGGCGGAGAGCGCCGAGCTCCTCGACTATCTCTTCAAGCACCAGGAGCAGGAGAAGTACTTCCACGCGCACCGGTGGGCGGAAGGCGATGTGCTCATGTGGGATAACGTCGGCACCGTCCACAACGCCGTGCCCGACTATCGCCCCGACGAGCCGCGCTACATGCGCCGCGTGCAGGTGATGGCGACCAGGGACTACGCCCGTCTCGCCGTCTGAGCGGGCCAACAAACGACACGACACGGGAGGAACGAGAATGCGTCTGCTACGATCCCTGCTGGTGCCCGTCCTTGCCGCTGCGTATGCGCTCGCCATGGCCGGTGCCACGGCGGCGCAGGCGCCGGAGATCCGCTTCGCGCGCCAGTTCTCGATGGGCTACCTGCAGTTCAACGTAATGGAGCACCACAAGCTGCTCGAGAAGCATGCCAAGGCGGCGGGCATCCCCGAGGTCAAGGTGCAGTGGGCCACCTTCAACAGCCCTGCGGCGATGAACGACGCCCTGCTCTCCGGCTCGGTCGACATCGTGTCCGGCGGCGTCCCCGGCCTGCTCACGATCTGGGCGCGCACGCGCGGCACGGCCAACGCCGTCAAGGGCATCACCGCGTTCTCCTCCCAGCCGATCCTGCTCAACACGCGCAACCCCGCCGTCAAGACCATCGCCGACTTCACCGAGAAGGACAAGATCGCGGTGCCTGCCGTGAAGGTGTCGCTGCAGGCGATGATGCTGCAGATGGCGGCCGCCAAGCAGTGGGGCCAGGCCAGCTTTGCCAAGCTCGATCCGCTCACGGTCGGCATGTCGCCGCCCGATTCCACCATCGCCCTTCTCGGCGGGTCGGGCGACATCACCGCCGTCTTCAGCGTGCCGCCCTTCCAGTTCCAGCAGCTGGAGAAGGCCGGCATCCACACCGTGCTCAACTCCTACGACGTGTTCGGCGGGCCGCACACCTTCACGGTCGCCTGGACCTCGACGCGCTTCCGCGAGCAGAATCCGGCGCTCTACAAGGCGCTCATCGCCGCCTTCGAGGAGGCAACGCAGATGCTGAACAAGGACGTGAGGGAGGCCGCCCAGTTCTGGCTCCAGAACGTCAAGTCCAAGCTGACGGTGGAGAAGGTGGCCGAGATCGCCTCCGGCAAGCAGGTCAGATGGACCATGGTTCCGGAGAGCACCATGAAGTATGCCGCGTTCATGCACGCCGTCGGCAGCATCAAGGTGAAGCCCGGCGACTGGAAGGAGCTGTTCTTCCCCGACGTCCACGGGCTCGCGGGCAGCTGACGATGGGAAGCTCGGCAGGGGAGATGCCATGACGACCGATATGCCCAGCGCTCCGTCTTTCGGCCCGCTGTCGCACCTGGAGGCGTCGGGGCCCCGGCCGCTCCTGCAGGTCGACGGCGTCACCCTGCAGTACAAGACCGACCGGCATCTCGTCACCGCCACCTATCGCGTCAGCTTCGACATCCACAAGGCGGACCGGTTCGTGGTGCTGGGGCCGTCCGGCTGCGGCAAGTCCACGCTTCTGAAGGCGGCCGGCGGCTACATGGCGCCGACCGAAGGCAGCATGCGCCTCAAAGGCGTGACGATCAGCGAGCCCGGCCCCGACCGCGTGTTCGTGTTCCAGGAGTTCGACCAGCTCCTGCCGTGGAAGACGGTGAAGCAGAACGTGACGTTCGCGCTCCAGTCCTCGCGCAAGATGCGCGGGCGGGCGGCCGAGGAGCAGGCGATGCGCTACATCGAGAAGGTCAACCTCGGCAAGTTCGCCAACTCCTATCCGCACACGCTCTCCGGCGGCATGAAGCAGCGCGTTGCGATTGCGCGCGCGCTCGCCATGGAGCCCGACATTCTCTTGATGGACGAGCCGTTCGCGGCGCTCGATGCGCTGACGCGCCGCCGGATGCAGGAGGAGCTGTTGCGGCTGTGGGCCGACACGCACTTCACGGTGCTGTTCGTGACCCACTCCATCCCGGAGGCGGTGCTGATCGGCAACCGCATCCTGCTGCTCTCCCCGCATCCCGGCCAGGTCAAGGGCGAGCTCAACAGCACGGGCGACGATCCGGTCGACCCGGTGAGCGGACGCAAGCTGTCGGACCGCATCCACGAGATGCTGTTTGCCGACCGCGTGGAGGAGCAGGAGGTGGTCCCGCATGGCTGACATCAAGACTGCGGTGGCGCAGCCGGAGGCCGGGCTCCCCCCCGTTCGCCCGGAGTACGTGAAGGACGTGGTCGAGAGCCACGACATGGGCGTGGTGCAGGCGCCGCTCACGATCTGGCAGCGGCTCGGCAACCAGGGCTGGCTGAGGAAGGGGCTCTTGCTGCTCGCGATCGCGATTGCCTGGGAGCTCTACGCCCGGCACCTCGACAACGCGCTCCTGGTGCCGACGTTCTCCTCCACCCTCGATGCGATGCGGGAGGGCATCGTCTCGGGCGAGATCCCCGAGAAGGTGCTGAGCTCGATCCAGGTCCTGCTCAAGGGCTACACCGTGGGGCTGACGCTCGCCATGCTGCTGACGGGTCTCGCCATGATGTCGCGGATCGGCAACGACCTGCTGGAGACGCTGACCTCCGCCTTCAACCCGCTGCCGGCGATCGCGCTGTTGCCGCTGGCGCTCATCTGGTTCGGGCTCGGCGAACGCTCCATCATCTTCGTGCTGGTGCACTCTGTGCTGTGGGCGGTGGCGCTCAACACCCATTCGGGCTTCCGCTCGGTCTCCAACACGCTGCGCATGGTGGGCCGCAACTACGGCCTGCGCGGGCCCCGGCTGATCGCCCAGGTGCTGATCCCCGCGGCGTTCCCCTCGATCCTGACGGGGCTCAAGATCGGCTGGGCGTTCGCCTGGCGGACGCTGATCGCCGCCGAGCTGGTGTTCGGCGTCTCCTCGGGCCGGGGCGGGCTCGGCTGGTACATCTACGAGCACAAGAACATGCTCGACATCCCCGCCGTGTTCGCGGGCCTCTTCACGGTGATCCTGATCGGCCTGACCGTGGAGAACCTGATCTTCCGCAACATCGAGGCCGCCACCGTCCGCCGCTGGGGCATGCAGTCCTGAGCTCGCGCCGACCGGGTTCCCTCCCCGTCGCGAAGGCACGCCACCAGGATGCTGGAAGGGGTTAGTGCCTGCCCCGGACTTGATCCGGGGGTGGTGGACCCTTTCCGTCCGCCATCTGCGTCCGGGCCGGATCGCCCGACGCCTGAAAATTCGGCGTTCGGGCAGGCACTTGCGCAATTTCCTCCGGACACCTGCAAAAAAATCCCCAGCCCCGATGTGGATTGCCGTTGGGTGGCCGGGAGGGAGGCGCGGGTGCAACGCATCCCGCGCCAAAGCCCCGGGTTCCCGTTCGGACGGTCTGTATTGGACCGATAACTTTGGACCTCGGAGAAAACAGCTATGGAAACTCAGCGCTCCACGCGCACTGGCGACGTCCAGGAGTTCGAAAAGCGAAGCGCCGCAGCGTAGGGGGACCTACCGTGCACCGCGGCTGGTGCGTCTCGGCACCGCCATCGGTCTCGTGCAGTTCCTCACGTGGGGCGGATACCTCGATTGGGGCAGCGGCAGAGGCCCCACCAGACCCTAGGACCTGCGGTCAGATGTACTGAGGGCGCAATCTTCTCAGCACTCACATCTGCCAGGGGCGCTGCCGGGGAGAGCCCACGCGCCGGTACGGAGTGACACTCCTCCGAGCCGCGGGTTCTCCCCCTACCCCTCCCGCGCAACTGCGATCGAGCCGAGGCTGCAACGTGATCAGCATCCAAGCATGTCCCGCTCTGCCGACGGAGCGCGAGGCCGAGTATCTGCTGTCGCCGGACGTCATTCTCGTCACCGTTGAGGACGGCAGCGCCCGGCTGCTGGACATGGCCGGCGAGTTCCACGCGGTCCCGCCCGTCGGCGCCCGCATGCTGCAAGAGATACTGAAGAACGGCACCGATGCGACCGTGGCACGGATTGCCGAGGAGTACGGCGTTGCCCGGGAGCAGGTGGCGAGCGATTTGGCGGTCTTTCTGAGCGATCTGGAGAGCCAGGGGCTGCTCTGCCGCCAACACCGTCGCCGCCGTTCCGGCACCTTCGGCTTGGCGCGTGCGTTGCTCGGGCCAGCGCTCCGGGCGGCACATCGGTATCCGCGATCCCCTGAAGGGAAGGCTCACGCCCTTCTGACCCTGGCCCGCCTCTCATTTGCCGTGTTCGGCTGGACGCCAACGGTCGCGGCCTGGCAGCACGCGCACGCCCAGTTTCCAACGCGGCAAGCCGGCGAGCGGGAGGCGGAGACGATCCAGGCGCTGGACACAGCCGTACGCGCTGCCGCTGCCAGCCATCCCATCGCTGTCGCGTGCAAGGAGCGCGCCGTCTGTGCGTGGTCGCTCACGCGGGCGGCCGGGCTGAGCGCCGCCCTGGTCGTTGGCATCGAGCTGTTCCCCATGGCCGCGCATTGCTGGTGCGAGGTCGGCGCGCAGCCGCTCGGCGATGACCGTGAGTGGTGCATCAAATTCATGCCGGTCGCCCGGTGGTAGGGCCAGCGATACCGGTCCCCGATCCTCAAGGAGGAACGCCATGACTGTCGGGTTCACGGTCCTTGCCCGGGATGGCGAGGTCGCGCTTCACGTGCGCGATCACGGCCATCAGGATCGCCCGCCCCTGGTGACGCAGGCGTCGATCCCGGGTCTGCGCGTCGTGCTCATGGGCCGGCTCTACTACCGAAGGGATCTGCGCGCCGGGCTCGACCCGGCCGCGGCCGGGCTGAGTGCTTCTCCCGCGGCAGAGTGCGACGCCGCGCTGGCTTTGGCCGTCTACCGCCAGCGCGGGCTCGAAGGCCTGGAGGGCCTCGAAGGCGATTTTGCGCTTGCGATCTGGGACGCGGCGGAGCGCCGCCTCATCTGCATGCGTGACCCTTTGGGCGGCTATCCCATCTTTCATACCGCGCACCGGGGAGGCTTCGCAGTCAGCACGCACATGGGACCGTTGCTGGACTTGCTGCCCACCCGGTCTCTCAATCAGGAATACCTGGCAGACTACCTCATGCTGGCAGCGCCGGCTTTGGAGGAGACTGCCGACGGCCGCACGGCCTACCAGGGCATCCGGCGCGTGCTCTCCGGCTCTATCGCCGTCCTCCATCTGTCGAGCGGCAAGGTGGAGGAGCGCGGCTATTGGGACTGGCTGGAGCAGCAGGTCGATCCCGGCACTGAGAATGTCGGGGAGCTCGGAGAGCAGTTCCTGGACCGGCTGCGGGCGTCGGTGCGAACGCGCTTGCGCGGACGCTCGGCTGCACACGTCTCCGGCGGCATGGATTCCACCGGCGTCGCCCTCATCGCGCGTGATTGCCTTGCGGGCAGCGAGCCGCTGCATACGCTGTCGACGGTCTACCACCGCTTCCCCGGCCTGGCGCGGGAGCGGCCCTACGTGGAGAGCGCGCTAGCCGAGCCCGGCCTGGCGCCGCACCGGATCGACGGCGACGAGGTCCTCGACTTCGACCGCCTCGACACAGCGCCCCCCCATGACGAGCCCCATCACGGGCTCGTGCGGCTGTGCGCCGCCGAGCAAGCGATGAACGCCGCAGCGGCCCGCGAGGGCGTCGCCACCATCATGACTGGGCTGGGGGCGGACGACATCTTCTACATGGAGCCCTTTCATATCGCCGACCTGCTGCGCAGCGGCCGGCTGTGGACCGCCTGGCGCGAGGCGTCGCGCTGGGCGCGCGCCAGGAACAACAACGTGTGGACTCTGCTCGGGCCTTGTGGCTTCGCCAATCTGCTCCCCGCGTGGACGCGCATGGGGGCGGCGAACTGGTGGCGCGGCGGCTACGCGAGTTGGGGCCACAATACCGAGTGGACCATCGCGCCGTGGATACGACCGGACTTCGCACGGCGCATGGACCTGCGCGGCCGCAGCGTAGCCAATATCCGCCGTACCTTTTTCGGCTGCCGGTCGGTTGGACTCTCGGTGCTATTGCAGGCCATTCGCTCGTACTGCGGCGGCCAATTCAACCGCGTGCACTTGGCGGCCCCGCACGGCATGATGGTCACCCATCCCTTCCTCGATCCACGCGTGCTCAGTCTCGGGGTGGGGGTCTGGTCGCGCCTCTCCTCCCCGCCGATGGGCGGGCAGAAACCGATCCTGGCCGCCGCCATGCGCGGCGTTCTCCCCGAATGCATCCTGAACCGGCCATTCAAGGGACATTTCAACGAGGCCTACTACACGGGGTTGTCGCGCAACCTGGGCAGCCTGGAGGCGCTGGTGGAGCAGGCGCCAGTCGACGACATGGGCTTTCTCGACAAGGCGAGTCTCCTCGAGTGCCTGCAACGCACCGCCCTGGGCAATGCTGGCGACGCAGGGGCCTTGCAGCCGTTGAACGGCACGCTCTCGCTGCTCGTGTGGCTCACGCGGCAGCACAGGGCCGCACACACCGGCACCAAGCCGCTGCCCCCTGGACCTTCGGCCGGGGATTGCGTCAACCGTTAGATGGACGCGCGGTTGCGTCCGCGCAGCCAAGTGTGGACTTGCCGCGACCTTGTTGCGAGGCGCGACGGAGCGACGGCGGTGTGGCCGAGACAACGATTATGGTCCGACTGCTGGGTCTCCGTCGGATGGTCTGAGCTCTGGGAGGATGACAGCAATGAAGACTAAGCAGTCTGATAGCGACAAAGCTCAGGAGCCGAAGCGTGAGGGGAAAGGCGGCAGAAGTGCCCACCGGGCCCAGCGCAGCATGCTGGAGCCACCGCGGCGGCCTGAGCCGCGCCCCACCGAACGGAAAGGCCCATGACCGCCGCCGTGACCCGTGCCCCTCTGCCGAGCGCCGCCGCGCCTTCCATCGGGCCGGCAGGGAGCCTGTGGGCCATCTTCGCCGCCTACCGCTGGCGCATCCTGGCCACCTACGGCCTGTTCAGCCTGGAGAACCTGCTGCGCCTTGCCCAGCCCCTGGTGATGGGCTGGGCGATCCACGACCTGCTGCAGTCCTCCATGCAGGGGCTCGCCATCTTCCTCGGGCAGCACGTCGTCTATCTGGCGATCGCCTCGGCCCGGCGGCTCAACGACACGCGCTGCTTCACGCGCATCCATGCCGACCTCGCCACCCGGCTCGTCCTCGACCAGCGCGGGCGCGCGATCGAGGTGTCGCGGGTGGCGGCGCGCTCGTCCCTGTCGCGCGAGATCGTCGACTTCTTCGAGCGCGATATGGTGGTGGTGATCTACTGCCTCTACTCGGTCATCGGCGCGCTGGCGATGCTCGCCTGGGCCGACTGGGTGCTGGTGCCGTGGTGTCTCGCCCTCATCCTGCCTGCCTGGCTGCTCAGCCTGTGGACCGGGCGCCAGAGCCTCGTCCTCAACGGCCGCCTCAACGACGAGGTGGAGCACGAGGTGGAGATCATCGAGCGCGCCCGGCCGGCCGAGGTGCGCGGCCACTTCGATCTCATCCGGCGCTGGCGCATCGCGCTCTCCGACCGCGACGCCTTCAGCTTCGGGGTGCTGGAGACGCTCATCTTCGTCGCCATGGCTGCGGCGCTCGTGCGCACGTGCGCCCGCCCCGGGATCGACGCCGGCACCATCTTTGCCGTGCTCGGCTACGTGCTCATGTACGTGATGGGCATCGTCAACGTGCCGCTGCTGGTGCAGCAGTTCGGCCGCCTGCGCGACATCAGCAAGCGCCTGCAGTCTGAGTAGTCGCCAAGACCCCGCTCGCAGCGCAGGCATCTCGTCACGAGGGCGACATCCGTCTCAGCGGGCCCCGCGCGGCGTGAAGTGAGGGGGAGCGCCCCTTTCGGGACGTGATAGGCGGTGGGCACGACCCACGCGAGATTGCAGGCCGTAAGTCGCTGCAAGCTGCGATCGGCCGCGCAGACCTGGACGAAGCGGCAGGTCGTGCCGGTCTTTTCGAAGAAGCACACGTCGTGCCGGTTGATGGGGGACCCGAACAGCGTGGTCCCCCGGCCGCGCCTGAGCCGAGCAGGGCCGAGCCCTCGCGGGAATGCAAGATCGGCGATCCGATGCTGCTCGCGGTGCGAGCGAGCCGAGCGGCCGTCTCCTACGCGCCGCCGTCGAGGTCGAGCTGCAGCTCCGAGGGGTTGGCCGGGCGGCGGCAGCGGCCGTCGAACTCCGCGCCCTGCTCGATCGACAGCGACATGTGGTGGATGTCGCCCTCCACGCGCGCGGAGGACTGCAGCGCCACCGTCATGGCACGGATCACGCCCGAGATGCGTCCGCGCACGATCACCCGCTCGGCGGCAACGATGCCCGTCACCTTGCCTTCCTCGCCGATGATGATCTCGGCGCCGCCCACGTCGCCCTCGACCTCGCCGTCCACCTGCAACGTGCCGCGGCTGATGATCTTGAGGCCCTGGCCGATGATCTTGAGGTCGTTGCTGATCACCGACTTGCCGGCATCCGTCGAGCCCGAACGGGGCTGCGGCGGCCGCACGATCCCGGCGGTGGGGCTCGGCTTGATCGGCTCGAGCGGCATCGGTTCGGCAGGGCTACGCGTGAACATCTGAGATTCCCCCTCGGGTTCGCCTCAAGACATGGAGCGGGGAAAGTGCGCCCAAAGTCAAACGGAATCAGGCCCGGCGCTGCAGTCGGATGGCTGAATTCGGCCTTGCAGGTGCACTCATGCCTGTGCCCGGCAATGGGTCTCGCGCACGGCTGCGAGGCAGAGGAAGCCCGCGAGGCTGCAGGCAATGAGCGAGGCGAACGCCAGGCGGTAGCTCTCCGGCGCGTACAGACGGGCACCCAGCGCGGTCCCGCCTGTCCACGCCAGGTCGAGCAGGAGCCCCACCAGCGGCTGGAACAGGGCGCCCGCCCCGGTCACCATGGCGTTGACGAAGCCGATGGCGGTCCCGCTCAGCGCCGCGGGATGGTTCTCCCTCGCGAGCGCGAAGCACACGATCTGCGCCGAGCCGAAGAAGCCGACCAGGAAGCACAGAAGCCCGAGCACCGGCACGGGCAGGCCCGGGACGTAGACGAGCAGAGCGAGCGCCGCCGTCTCGAGCAGCAATCCGGCGATGAGCGGCGGCTTGCGGCGGCCGATGCGGTCCGACAGCCAGCCGAGCACCGGGGCGCCCACACCCCAGCCGACGAAGATGACGGAGGTGAGCACCGCCGCCTGCGTGCGCGGCAGCCGGTAGGCCGTCTCCAGGAACGGCACGCCCCACAGGCTGGCGAAGGCGAGGAGCGGGGCCGACGTGGCGAGGCCGACGAGGGCCACGAGCCAAGTCTGGCGGTCGCGGAGCACCGCCCCCAGCCCCGCCAGGGCGCGGCCGAGGCCGCCGCTGCCGCGCCAGCGGTCGCGCACCGTGGCCCAGGCGGCGATGGCCAGCGCCAGGCCGCCCGAGGCCAGCAGCAGCGTGGTAAAGCGCCAGTCGGTTGCCTCGACCGCGAGGCGCAGCGGTGCCTGGCCGAATACGCCGCCGGCCATGCCCATGGCCATCGACAGGCCCGACAGCAGCGCAAAGCGGTTGGCGTGGTACCACTGCCCGGCGACAGCCATCGAGCCGACCAGGCTGAAGGCCGCCGAGGCACCGATCAGGAACCGGCCGGCGCTCGCAACCGCAAGCGAGCTGCTGGTTGCAAGCAGCACGCAGCCGCCGGCACAGACGAGGGCGGCCAGAGTCATCAGGCGCCGCGGGCCGAAGCGGTCGAGCAGCACGCCTACGGGGATCTGCATGCCGGCATAGCCGTAGAAATAGGCCGCCGACAGATGGCCGAGAGCCGCCGCGCCGACCGCGAAGTCGCGCATCAGCTCCTCGACCATCACGCTCGGGGCCACACGCAGGACCCAGGCGTAGAAAAAGAACACGGCCCCCGACAGCCAGCCGAACAGTGCCAGATTAGGAAACCGGATGCCTTCAGGCGCGGTGCGGCCGTTCAGCTCTTGCATCTCTCGGCAAGCGCGTCGACGGCACCGTAGAACTCCTGACCGTCGGGGGAGTTCTCGTCGAGCTCGTCGCCGATGTCCCAGGCGGCGCTGAACTCGGCTCCGAGCTGGGCGACCAGGTCGTCCACCTGCTTCTGGATCGCCGGGTCGTCCTTGTCGCCGGACTCCTGCAGCACCTTGTTGAGGGAGCAGAAGATCTTGAGCCTGCCGGCATCGGCGCCCACCGCTTCGATCGTCTTGATGGCCAGATCGACGGCGGGGCTGGCCGCCGGAAGGGTCGTGGCCCCGATGGCAATCGCTGCGCCGACGATGAGAATCCGCTTCATCTTTGCCTCCCGATACCAAAGACGCGCATGCCCCCGCGCTGAGAGACTCATAGCCGGGCGTTCTGCGGGTGTCATCCGTCATCTTTTGCATCGGCAACGCCCTGCACGCGCATTTGGGCTTGCCTTTGCACGTGTCCTTTGGCTTAAGTAACCGCTTCCGGAGGGGGAAACGACACTTCCGGGCATTAGACGAAGCTGTCCAGCACAGCACATATCAGCAGCCGCTAGAGCAGCCCAAAGTGAGCCCAGACCGCTCCATTGCTGCCCTGACCGCGACCGGGACGCCTCCGGCGACGATCGCGCTCGGCCTGCTCCTCCTTATCGGCCCCTGAGCCTCGGCGGTCCTGCACGGCGGGACGGGCGCTCAGGGGATCGCAAGCAACGAGCCAAAATCGAAAGTCATTGCGGCGCAGCCACGAGCGCGACCGAGCAGACGAGGAAAGTCCCATGTCCCAGCAGCCCGACGCGGCGCCAGAGCCCACACAGGCGCGCGAGCAGGAGCCCGCCGACGCCGACCGCGTCTTCATCTTCGACACCACGCTGCGCGACGGCGAGCAGTGCCCCGGCGCCACCATGACCTTCGAGGAGAAGCTCGAGGTCGCCCACTTCCTGGACGACATGGGCGTCGACATCATCGAGGCCGGCTTCCCGATCGCCAGCGAGGGCGACTTTGCGGCCGTCGCGGAGATCGCCAGGCAGCTCAAGCGGTCCGTGGTCTGTGGGCTGTCGCGGGCGGGCGAGCTCGACATCGACCGCGCCGGCGAGGCCGTGAAGCACGCCAGGCGCCCGCGCATCCACACCTTCATCTCCACCTCGCCGGTGCACCGCAAGTACAAGCTGCAGAAGTCGGCCGAGCAGGTGCTGGAGATGGTGCACTTCCAGGTCTCGCGCGCGCGCAACTGGGTCGAGGACGTGGAGTGGTCGGCCGAGGACGCCACCCGCACCGAGATCGACTATCTCTGCCGCTGCGTGGAGACGGCGATCAAGGCCGGCGCCTCCACCATCAACCTGCCGGACACCGTGGGCTACGCCACGCCCGAGGAATACTACCAGATGTTCCGCACCGTCATGGAGAAGGTGCCGGGCTCGGAGAAGGCGATCTTCTCCGTGCACTGCCACAACGATCTCGGCATGGCGGTGGCGAACTCGCTGGCCGGCATCAAGGCCGGCGCCCGGCAGATCGAGTGCACCATCAACGGCATCGGCGAGCGCGCCGGCAACGCCGCCCTGGAGGAGGTGGTGATGGCCATCCAGACGCGCTCCGACGTGCTGCCCTACCGGGTCGGCATCGATGCCAAGCAGCTCAACCGCGCCTCCAAGCTGGTGTCGGCGGCGACCTCGTTCCCGGTGCAGTACAACAAGGCGATCGTCGGGCGGAACGCCTTCGCGCACGAGTCCGGCATCCACCAGGACGGCATGCTGAAGCACACCCAGACCTACGAGATCATGACGCCCGAGAGCGTGGGCGTGTCCAAGACCTCGCTGGTGATGGGCAAGCACTCCGGCCGCAACGCCTTCCGCGCCAAGCTCAAGGAGCTGGGCTACGAGCTGGGCGAGAACGCGCTGGAGGACGCCTTCAACCGCTTCAAGGCGCTCGCCGACCGCAAGAAGCACGTCTACGACGAGGACCTGGAGGCCCTGGTGGACGAGGAGATCGCCACCCAGCAGGACCGCATGAAGGTGGTGGCGCTCACCGTCATCGCCGGCACCATGGGGCCGCAGTCGGCCACCTTGACGCTGGACATGGGCGAGGGCGCCCATAAGACCGTGCAGGCCACCGGCAACGGCCCGGTGGATGCCACCTTCAACGCCATCCTCAAGCTGGTGCCGCACACCGCCAAGCTGGCGCTCTACCAGGTCCACGCCGTGACCGAGGGCACCGACGCCCAGGCCGAGGTTTCGGTGCGTCTGGAGGACGCGACCGACGGCGGACGCGCCGTCACCGCGCGCGCCGCGGACCCCGATACGCTGGTGGCCTCCGCCAAGGCGTATCTGAGCGCGCTCAACAAGCTCAACGCCAAGCGCGGGAGGCTGCACGCGCAGGCGAGTGCCTGAGGTGCGCTGGATTCTGGCTACCGCGACGCTTGCCGTCGCGGTACCCAGGCAAGCTATTTGCTCCAATGCCCGTCTACCCATTCCCACTGGCATCGGTTGTAGTCGTACCGCCAGTGCGCTCGCACCCATTTCCTCGATTCCTAGCGGACGAAGGGTCTTCATATTCTGTAGGCGGTCTAAAGGCTTTAATAGGCCTGATCGGTCGTAGCGGCTTGATCCTTCGCATATGCCAGCCTCACCCTTTTGGCGGAAACGGATCGCTTCCGTACCAATATCTGAGTCCGGATCTGTCCATTTGGACGGTGAATGATCACCTCTCCCTTCTCCCGACGGGCTATCGCGCGGGCAGCAGCCTGAGCCGCTTCTTGCAGTTCCGGTGCCGTGACTCAACATCTCCCGCCCCCTCACGCCGAGTAGCCCAGCCGTTCCCGCGCGGAACGACATGGATGCGATTTGCGCTCATTCCGATGTCCGCCTGATTCGAGCCAAGTGGTGGCTGATCACTACGATGGCGCAGTGCAAAAGTCACATAATACACGCCGCTACGCTTCAGTGCTTGTATTACGCACATTATGTGAGTATTGTTGACATCCCCTGCGGGCGGCTGGCATCCCCGTAAGCATGGACGAAGCGAGTCTTGACACTGAGTCGGGCAGAGCTGTCGTAAGGCGGCGAAAGGCCCTTGGGCTAACGCAGGCAGATCTTGCTGCTAAGGATCGGCCTATCTCGTGGCTCGGTAGCCAACATTGAGCTAGGACGCCAAAAGGCGCTCTTGCATCATGTATACAGACTAACAGAGGCTCTGGGCTTGTCGAGGATTGAGGAACTATTGCCGGCGTATTAAGGAGGAAGCGGAACGTTCACAGACTGCAGGTTTTTGTCTCGCATAGCGCGAGCAGTTTGACGCCCAAACAACAGGCACAGATTCGCGAGCCGGTGCGGGCCGCGAAAGTATCTCGAAAAGGCAGTCGACGATCCTGACGCGACGAGGAAAACGTGGTGCACGTGAAGCTGCCAGCGTCGCTACTGGGATGCGCTATGTCCGCGTAGATGCGCCACCAATTCCCGTGCGAGCGCTTAGCTCGATGCATTGGGTGCAACTCTCCCGATTGCGCAGTTGGATGATGAACTGTCGGGCTTTGTTTATGTTGAGGATGGATTGCCGAATCATCGGCGTGCAACGGTGGCCATCACCTCCATCGACAGACGATTCACATCGCCATGAGATCGGACATCTAATGCTCGCATCGAAGTCAAATTGGAGATGCGGTGCACGTAGACAAGGAATTTCGGTCTTGAGGCGTGATCAAAAAGCGACGCAGATCTGGAGCGGATCGCAATAGAAGCCAATGCGTAGCCGCAGAATTGCTGATGCCGAAGCTGGCTTCAAGATGGACTACTCGCCGTGCGTGCCGATGACGTGGTCGCGTCTCCACCCTTAAAGCGGTCAGGTGAGCCCCGCGCATGCGGAACGGTGCTGGCATGCCTTGTTGCATAGCCCCCACGCCGGGATGCGCAAGCTCTTCGCGCGGGGGCTACTCCGTCGAGATCGCGTTGACTTGCGGAAAGGCCGCCTAACTCGGTCTATTCGCCATCCGGGGATCAGGCGGAGCTTGCGCTATGATCACTCCCATGGGACAGGAGCGACTAGAGTCCATGCTCCAGGTCAGCGCCATCAATGCCTGGTACGGGGACGTGCAGGTGCTGCGCGACCTCTCGCTGGAGGTCGCGGCCGGCGAGGTTGTGTGCATGCTGGGGCGCAACGGCGCCGGCAAGACCACGACCTTGAAGGCGATCATGGGCCTGGTGCGGCCCCGCTCGGGCTCGATCCGGCTCGACGGCATCGAGTTGACCAGCCGGCCGGCCCACGAGGTGCCCAGACAGGGCATCGCCTACGTGCCGCAGGGCCGGCGCCTGTTCGCCGAGCTGACGGTGGCCGAGAACCTGGAGATCGGGCTGATGGCGCGCGGCCGCGGCCGGCCCACGCTGGAGCGCGTGCTCGAGTTGTTTCCCGTGCTGCGCGAGCGCCTGGACCAGCGCTCCGGCACGCTGTCGGGCGGCGAGCAGCAGATGCTGGCGATTGCCCGCGCGCTGTGCGTGGAGCCCAAGGTGCTGCTGCTCGACGAGCCGACCGAGGGCCTGATGCCGGCGATGATCGCCACCATCCGCGACTGCGTGCGCTCCCTGCGCAGCGAGGGCGTGGCCATCCTCCTGGTCGAGCAGCGCGTCGATGCGGTGCTGCCGGTGGCCGACCGGGTCGCCTTCATCGAGAACGGACGCACCCGCGACGTGGTCGGTGTCGAGGCGCTGCGGGAGGATCTCTCGCTGGTGCACCGCTATGTCGGAGTGGGGCCGCGATGAGCCGGCGCGTGCGCTCCCGCGCGCCCGTGACGCTGCTCTGGCCGCTGCTCCCGGCGTTGCTCCTGGCGCTGGCGCCGACGGCGGCCTCCGCGCACGGCGGCGAGCGCGCCTTCGTCCTGCTGATGCCGACCGGGTACTATCTGGTGGGCGGAACGCTGGCGGTGGCGGCGAGCTTCCTGGTGCTTGCCTTCATGCCGCAGCGCATCTCCGACCGCCTCGCGGGCGCACGGCTCCCGCTGCTTGCGCTGCGGCCCCTGAGCCCCGTCGCCACCAGCCTGCTGTCCTTCCTGTTTCTCGGCTTCCTGCTGGCCACGGGCGTCTGCGGCAGCCGCGACCCGCTGGCCAACCCGCTGCCGCTGACGATCTGGACGCTGTGGTGGGTGGGCTTCACCCTGGCGACCGCCGTCCTCGGCAACCTGTGGGCCTACGTGAACCCGTGGACGGGGCCTTACCGGCTGGTGCTGCGGCTGCGCACTAAATTGAGCGAGGCGCGCGCCACAGGGGGCTCCAAGCATCTGAGGGAGGGAGTCCCCCCACCCCTGACCCCTCCCCGCAAGGGGGAGGGGAATCCCGTCGGCGCAAGCGGGGAGGGGAATCTTGTCGGCGCAAGCGGGGAGGGGAATCCGGTCGGCGCAAGCGGGCAGCTGCTCGGTTATCCCTCTTGGCTCGGGTACTGGCCGGCGATCGCCCTGTTCGCGGGCTTCGCCTGGTTCGAGCTCATCGATCTTGCCCCGGACGATCCCTGGCGGCTGGCGGTGGCGGCGGGCGCGTACTGGCTCTTCACCTTCATCGCGCTGCTGGTGTTCGGCGAGGAGGCCTGGCTCGGGCGCGCCGAGCCTTTCAGCGTGTTCTTCCGCTTCATCGGCGGGCTCTCGCCGCTGGTGTGGACGCCCGCGAATGGCGAAGGCAACAGACGGGCGCGGCTGTCGCTGGCGCTGCCCGGCACCGCCCTTCTCGGTCGTGGCGCTTTGCCGCCGAGCGGCACCCTGTTCATCCTCCTGACGCTGGCCTCGGTGTCCTTCGACGGGCTGGCGAGGACCTTCTGGTGGCTCGGCCTCAACGGCATCAACCCCCTGGAATTCCCGGGGCGGTCGGCGGTGCTCGGCAGCAACTCGGCGGGGCTGATCCTGACCTGGCTCGTCCTTGCGGTTCTCTACACCGGCGCCGTGCTCCTCGGCTGGCGACTCGCCGGCCGGCCTGGGGAGCCCGGCGCGCTGCTCGGGACGCTGGTGCTCTCCATCATGCCGATCTCGCTCGCGTTTCATTTCTCCCACTACCTCACCGCGCTCCTGGTCAACGGGCAGTACGCCCTGGCCGCCGCCAGCGACCCGTTCGGCACCGGCCGCGACGTTCTCCGGCTCGGCCACTTCCACGTCACCACGTCGTTTCTCAACACCTACGAAGGCACCCGGGCGATCTGGAACGCCCAGACCGCCAGCATCGTCGGCGGCCACGTGCTCGGCGTGGTGCTGGCGCACGAGCTGGCGCGCCGCGCGATCGCCGGCAGCCGCGCCGCGGTGCTGAGCCAACTCCCGCTCGCCGCCGTCATGGTCGCCTACACCCTGTTCGGGCTATGGCTCCTGTCGACGCCAGTGGCGGGGTAGTGTCATCCCGGAATTCGCCGAAGGCGAATATCCGGGACCCAGGGCCAAGGGGGAAAGCGTGGAGCCCCTGATCCCGGGTACCGGGTCTCGCGCTATCGCGCTCGCCCGGCATGACAAACATCGCGCCTGGGTGCTACGTGCATCTCGGCCGAGCGCCGCGGCCTCCGGGTCCCTCCGGGCACCCATGGGTCGGAAGGCCCTTCCCGCTGCGCCAGGAGGCCGTACAGGGCCATCGCGGCTTCGCAGGCACCCAGGTGCCCCCGGCGATCGCCGCGAAAACCAGGCCTCCTCAGCGATGCGCCGCAGTCTGACGAGGCTCAGACTCCGTCAACCTTTGCAAATCGTTGCCGCAGACGCCGCGTTGGCGGTGCACCGGTGGCGTCAGGAGGCCGCGTGACCGTAGATGGCGGCGGCGGCCTCGGCGCTGACATAGCCTTGGGCCAGATCGCGCTCGACGAGCGCGCGCGCCCGCGCCCGGGGGTCCCCGAAGCCGCCGCCGCCCGAGGTCTCCAGCCGCACGATGTCGCCCCGGCGCAGCATCAGGTTGGTCACCTTCGACGGCAGGGCCTGCCGCTGGCCGTCGCGGACCAGGGAGAGCGTGCTGAGGGAGGCGGGCAGGCCGCCGGCGAGGCCGAACGGCGGGAACTTGAAGCGGTCGAGGTTGGTGGAGAGCTGCGCCGCGGCGCAGTCGATGCGCCACTCGCGCCACAGCCCGAGGCCGCCGCGGTGGCGCCCGGCGCCGCCCGAATCCGGCAGCAGGCCGTAGCCCAGGAACGTCAGCGGCATGTCGCTCTCGATCATCTCGATCGGGATATTGGCGTTGTTGTGCATGCCGAAGGAATGCGCCGACGCGCCGTCGGCGTAGGGCAGCCCGCCGCAGCCGCCGATCTCGATCTCGACCAGCACCTTGCGCCCGAGCTGCGGATCGATGGTCTGGAACGTCACGACGTAGGAGACGGCGTAGTAGGCCGCCGGCATGCGCTCGGGCACCGCCTGGTGCAGGGCGCCGAACAGCACGGTGGCGAGGCGATGGCCGATGGCGATGCGATGCACCACGGGCGCCGGCGACGCAGCGTTCACGCACGTTCCCGGCGGCGCGACGATCCTGACGGGGCGGTAGCAGCCGGCATTGGAGGCAACCGGGACATCGGCCGTCGCCATCAGGGCATAGAACACGGCCGAGCAGGTGGAGGCGAGGGTGGCGTTGCTGGGGCCCAGCGACTGCGGGCTCGATCCCGTGAGGTCGACGGTCATGGCGTCGCCCGCCACCGTCACCCGGGCGCGGATGAGGATCGGCTCGCTCGAGATGCCGTCGTCGTCGATGCTGTCCTCGAAGGCGTAGGTGCCGTCGGGGATGCGGGCGATGACGGCGCGCATGCCCGCCTCCGAGGCGTCGAGCAGCTGGGAGAGCGCGCGCTCGAAGCGGGCCTCGCCCAGCCTGGCGACCAGCCGCGCCATGCTGGCCTCGCCGATGTTGAGCGAGGCGATCTGCGACTGCAGATCGCCCCACAGGAGCTCGGGCTGGCGCACGTTCTGCAGGATGAGGGCGCGGATCGGCTCGATCAGCCTGCCGGCCTCGATGAGCTTCAGGGGCGGGATGCGCAGGCCCTCCTGGAAGATCTCGGTGGCGGAGGAGCCGTAGCTGCCGGGCGAGGAGCCGCCCACGTCCAGGTGATGGCACAGCGTGCCGACGAAGCCGACGCGCCGCCCGTCGTGGAACACCGCCTTGAAGGCGACGATGTCGGGCAGGTGCTGGCCGCCGCAGTAGGGGTCGTTGGAGATGACGACGTCGCCCGGCTGCCATTGCTCGGGCGGGATGTGGCGCGCCAGGATCTCGGTGAGGAAGGTGCTCATCGAGTTGAGGTGGCTCGGGATGCGCGCGGCCTGCGCCACGTTCCAGCCGTCGCGGTCGAAGATGGCGGTGGAGTAGTCGAGCAGCTCGCGCACGATGGTGGAGCGGCTGGTGCGCCAGACCGTGACATCCATCTCCGCGGCAGCCGCCGTCAGCGCGTTGTGGATGATCTCCAGCTCGATCGGGGAGATGTCCGTGCTGGTCATATCGACCGTTCCACTGGCGGGTGCGTCAAGCGCATGAACGCCGTTGTGCCGCATAGCCATCCTCCTTTCGTCATCCCGGCGCCGCTCGCGCCCCGACGGGCACTCGCGGAGCCGGGATGACGCATGGCGCAAGCGCCTTGCGCACACTCACCATCTGCGCCCTCACCGCCCATCCCTCTCGGCCAGGAGGTGGCCGCTCGCGTGGCGGCGGCAGGTCCAGCCGTCGGCGATCAGCACGGTGGTGTAGGCCTCCTCGATGAGCGCCGGCCCCTCGATCCAAACGTCCGGCGCGATCTCGCTGCGGCTCCAGGCCGCCACCTCGCGCCAGCGCCCGCCCAGCCAGAGCTTGCGCCGGCGCGCAGGTCTGCCCTCCCCCGCCGGCGGCGCGACGGCGCCGCGCAGCATGGCAAGGCGCCCGATGGCGGAGACGCGCAAGGAGACGATCTCCACGGCAGCGCCGGGGTTGGCGTAGGAGAAGCGTTTGTGATGCGTCGCGTGGAAGCTCTCCACGAGGCCGTCGAGCGTGGCGCGCTCGAAGGTGGATCCAGTGCCTTGGCCGGCAGCGGGGATCATCAGCTCGAAGGCCTGGCCCTTGTAGCGCATGTCGGCAGCAAGCTCGATCCGGCGGTCCTGCTCCGGCACCGCATCGGCGTCGAGGCGCGCCGTCGCCTCCCGGCGGAGGCTCTGCGCCATTGCTGCCAGCGTGCCGAGGTTGTCGGCCGTCGCCGCCAGCACCTTGGATCGCACGAGGTCGTGCGCGAGGTTGGAGTGGAGGATGCCGTAGGCGGACAGCGTGCTGGCGCTCTGCGGGAACACCACGCGGCGGATGCCCAGCTCCTCGGCGACGGCGACGGCGTGCAGGCCGGCGGCACCGCCGAAGGCGATGATCGCAAAGTCGCGCGGGTCGAGGCCCTTCTCGAACAGGGAGAGCCGGATGGCGCCGCCGAGGCTGGCGTTGGTGACGGCCAGCAGGCCCTCCGCCGCCGGCTCCACGGCAAGCCGCAACGGCCCCGCCACGTGGGCGTCGATGGCGGCGTGCGCCTTGGCCCGGTCGAGCCGCATGCCGCCGCCGAGGAAGCCGTCGCCATCGAGCCGGCCCAGCGCGAGGTTGGCGTCCGTCACCGTGGGCTCGGTGCCGCCGCGACCGTAGCACGCGGGGCCGGGACGCGAGCCGGCGCTCTGGGGCCCCACGGTCAGCCGGCCGCCGGCGCGCACCTTGGCGATCGAGCCGCCGCCGGCGCCGATGGTGCGGATCTCCACCATCGGCAGGCGCACCGGCATCTTGTCGATCTCCCCCTGGGCGATGAGGTTGATGCGCCCCTGGCGCACCACGGAGACATCGAAGCTGGTGCCGCCCATGTCGACGCCGACGATGTTGGCCTCGCCCAGCGCCTCGGCAAGCAGCGCGCAGGCGGCAGCCCCGCCGGAGGGCCCCGAGAGCAGGAGCCGCACCGGCTCGCGCGCGGCCGTGGCGGCGCTGCACACCCCGCCGTTCGACTGCACCAGGAGGAGCCGCGGCAGGCAGTCCTCGGCCTGCATGCGCTCCTCGAGCTTGTCGAGATAGCCGGCGACCACCGGCATCAGCAGCGCATTGAGGACCGTCGTGGAGGTGCGCTCGTACTCCCGGATCTCGCCATTGAGAGCGCTCGACGGCGATACCCCGAGTCTCGGCCTGGTGCGCGCGAGATAGTCGGCGATGGCGAGCTCGTGCTCGGGGTTCACGTAGGCGTTGAGGAGGCTGAGCGCGACGGTTTCGACATCCAGGCTGTCGAGCCTCGCGCCCAGCGCCTCCAGGGCGCTCGCCGTCAGGGCCGTCTCGACGCTGCCGTCGGCGCGGATGCGCTCGGGCACGCCCACGCGGCGGTCGCGGGGGATGAGCGCGGGCGGCACCTCGGGGCTCAGGGCGTAGATCTCGCGCCGGTAGTGCCGGCCGATCTCCAGCACGTCCTCGAAGCCCGCCGTGGTCACCAGCGCGCCGCGCGGCAGCTTGCGCTCCAGCACGGCGTTGGTGGCAATGGTGGTGCCGTGCAGCAGGTAGCCGATGTCGGCGAAGACGAAGGCGTCACGCGCCGCGGCTTCGCGGATGCCGGTCATCAGGCCGATCGAGGGGTCCTGCGGCGTCGTCGGGGTCTTGAGGTTGGTGATGGCGCCCGAGCGCGTATCGAGGATCTGCAGGTCGGTGAAGGTTCCGCCGACGTCCACCGCAATGCGTACGGGCGGCACAGTCTTGCTCGTCATGCGTGCTCTATCGCCGAGGCTTGCGGGGTGGGGTGGCGGGAACCAATCTTCGATGCTCTGCAATGCCCCACCCTGTCCTTCCCCGCAAGGGCCCGCAAGGCCCCGCAAGCGCCTGGGACATTGCGCCCGGCGCCGTGCGGGGGTGGACAAGCCGGCGTACGCCGCATCTTTCTCGGGGGCCGAACAGCGGGTACATAGGTTCAGACCCTCCGGGTCTGACTTGGTCTGACTCCGTCGAGGGGGGGCCGATGGCGCGCGTGAAGGATCAGAGGGACTTCTGGTCCGGGGTCTTGTTCATCGTTTTCGGCTGCGCGGGGCTGTGGTTCGGCCGCGCGTACGCGATCGGCACCTTGTCGCGGATGGGACCGGGCTTCTTCCCGATGCTGATGAGCGTCGCCCTGATCGGCACCGGCGCAGCTCTGCTTGCGCGCTCCCTCGTGGTTCCCGGCGAGCCGGTGGAGCGCAGCGCCTTCTGGCCCCAGCTTCTCATTCTCGCCGCCATCGTCGTCTTCGGCCTGATGATCGAGCGTGTGGGGCTTGCCGTGTCGGTGCTTGCGGTTGCGGCTATCTCCGGCATCGCCGCGCGGGGGTTGCGCTGGTACGAGCTCGCCGCGCTGGCGCTCGCCATGAGCGGGCTCTCGGTCGCCCTGTTCGTCCATCTGCTCGGGCAGCCGATCCCGGTCTGGGTGCGCTGAGGTGGATATTCTTGCCAACCTCGCCACCGGCTTCGGCGCGGCCGCGACGCCCGTCAACCTCGGCTTCTGTCTCATCGGGGTGCTGCTCGGCACCGCTGTCGGCGTGCTGCCGGGCATCGGCCCCATCGCCACCATCGCCATGCTGCTGCCGATCACCTACGGCGCGCCGCCGCTGGGCGCGCTGATCATGCTGGCGGGCATCTACTACGGCGCCCAGTACGGCGGCTCGACCACGGCGATCCTCATCAACCTGCCGGGCGAGTCGTCGTCGGTGGTCACGTGCCTCGACGGCTACCAGATGGCGCGGCAGGGACGCGCCGGCGCCGCGCTCAGCGTCGCCGCCGTGGGCTCGCTGGTGGCGGGCTGCGTCGGCACCCTCGTGCTCGCCGCCTTCGCGCCGGCGCTGGCCGCCGTCGGCGACCGCTTCCTGTCGCCGGAGTACTGCTCCCTCATGCTGTTCGGCCTCGTCGCCGCCGTCGTGCTCGCGCACGGCTCCGCCCTCAAGGCCGTCGCCATGGTGCTCCTCGGGCTGCTGCTGGGCATCGTCGGCACCGACACCCAGAGCGGCACGCTGCGCTACACCTTCGGCATCGACCTGCTCCACGACGGCATCGATTTCATTCCCGTCGCCATGGGCCTGTTCGGCATCTCCGAGATCATGCGCAATCTCGACCGCTCGGCGCTCGAGCGCAGCGTGCGCCACGCCGTGGGCAGCCTGTGGCCGAGCCGGGAGGAGGTGCGGCGCGCCTGGCCCGCCGTGCTGCGCGGCACCGGGCTCGGGGCGGTGCTCGGCATCCTGCCGGGCGGCGGCGCGGTGCTCAGCTCGTTCGCCGCCTACGTGCTGGAGAAGCGCGTCTCGCGCACGCCCGAGCGCTTCGGCAGGGGTGCGGTGGAGGGCGTGGCTGCGCCCGAGTCCGCCAACAATGCCGCGGCTCAGACCTCCTTCGTGCCGCTGCTGACCCTCGGCATCCCCTCCAACCCGGTGATGGCGCTGATGGTGGGCGCGATGGTCATCCAGGGCATCCAGCCGGGCACCGCCGTCATCTCCGAGCGTCCCGAGCTGTTCTGGGGCATGGTCGCCAGCATGTGGATCGGCAACCTCCTGCTGATCGTCATCAACCTGCCGCTGATCGGCATCTGGGTGCGGATGCTCGCCGTGCCCTACCGCATCCTGTTTCCGTGCATCCTGGTGCTGTGCTGCGTGGGGGCCTACAGCGCACAGCCGAACCCGACCATTCTGCTGCTGACCGCCGCCTTTGCGCTGCTCGGCTACGTATTCCTGAAGCTCGGCTGCGAGGGCGCGCCCTTCATCCTGGGCTTCGTGCTCGGGCCGCTGATGGAGGAGAACCTGCGCCGCGCGATGGTCATCTCCGGCGGCGATCCCACCATCTTCGTGAGGAGCCCGATCTCGCTCGGCCTGCTGCTCGCCACGCTCGGCCTGGTGCTCGTCATGGTGGTGCCGCGCTTCCGCAGGACCCGCGAGGCGGCATTCCAGGAGGATTGAGCCGGCAGACCCCGACCCCGCATCAGGGTGTCGCGCATGTGCCACATGGCGCCCGCTCCATGATGCCCGCCGCGTCTCTTGTCGTTCTCCTCATCGCGGGGGCGTGCGATGGTCGAGGATGCGCAAATTGACGTTCCCCATTGCTCTCCCGATCGCGTTCGGCATCATCGTCCTGACGGCGGCGATCCTTTACGCGATGGGTCGCATCGCCATCTGCAAGTGCGGCTACGTGCAATTCTACGGGCCGCCGGATTCGCAGCACCTGTTCGACGCCTACACCTTCACCCACGTCCTGCACGGTCCGGTGTTCTACCTGGCCATCTGGCTCATCGACCGCGGCCGTCTGAGCGTGGCCAAGCGGCTCATCATTGCCGTCTTTCTCGAGGCCGGCTGGGAGATCATCGAGAACACCCCGTTCGTCATCAACCGCTACTCGGGCGGGAACCCGGCGGAGTACAGCGGCAACTCCATCGTCAACTCGGTCGGAGACCTGCTGGCGATGATGACAGGCGTCCTGATCACCGCCGCAGTGCCGGTCTGGGCAACCGTGGTCCTGTTCGTGGCTGCCGAGGCGACGCTCTACTATTTCATCCAGGACGGGCTCGTCCTGAACTTCATCGGCCTCGTGCTCGGCCGCAGACTGCTCTGACGGCTCCGGCGCCCCGTCTCAGGCGAGGCCTCGCTCGATGCGGTCGAGCGTGCGCATGGTGTCGAGGCATTGCGCGACGCTGGCGCTGGGCTCGCGGCGCTCCCGGGTCACGGCGATGAGCCCGCGGTCGGCGAGCACCACCCCGTTGCTGGAGACCGCGACGCCCGCAAGGTCGATCGGCTTGTCGTCGCCGTCGTAGAGGTCGTCGCAGCGCGCGATGCAGGTGCCGTTGTCGCAGATGTAGCGGAAGACGGTGCCGAGCGGCCCCTCGTTGCTGAACGACAGCGACAGCGTCCTTCCGGACGCGCACGAGCTCCTCCGCATCCGCCAGCGTGTCGGCCATGGGGATCTCGATGACCACGTGCTTGCCGGCGCGCAGGCAGTGGATGGCCTGGCGGGCGTGGAGCTGGGTCGGCGTTGCCAGGATCACCGCGTCGACGTCCTTCAGGGCGAGGCTTTCCGCGAGGTCCTTGGTCCAGTGGGGGATGCGCCTCTCCTCGGCGAGCCCTTCGATGTCGTCGGGCGCGCCGCCGACCACGGACACCACCTCGACCCCCTCGATGGCCGCCAGAGCGTCGAGATGCCTGCCGCCGAACGCGCCCGCCGCGCCCGCCACACAGAGCTTCGTGCTCGCACCTCCCCGAAACGCAGGCGGATTAGGCGATAGCCGTAATCCGCCGATGCACGGGGGACGACCGTTGCAACGGCGGATACGGGCTTCGCCCTGATCCGCCTACACGCATACCAAGCCATCCCTGCATGACACTCATGAAATTGCCCACGTCCGCGCGTTGACCAGGATCAAGGCCGATCGGCGCAAAGGATCCGAACGATGCGATCAGATCGGAGCTTCCTGGGGAGGATCGGGGAATGTCCACCGAGGCCATGACCGAGCAGATACCCGGCACGATCCTGTTCGACGGACGCCAGGCCATGAAGGGCTATGCGCTCAACAAGATGTGCTACGACTTCAACCGCGCCGAGAACCGTGAGGCCTTCAAGCGCGACGAGGAGGCCCACATGGCGCGCTACGGCCTCAACGACGCGCAGAAGGCCGCCATCCGCAAGCGCAACGTGCTCGACCTGATCGAGGCCGGCGGCAACATCTACTACCTTGCCAAGCTCGCCGGCATCTTCGGCCTCACCGTGCAGGACGTTGGCGCCCAGCAGACCGGCATGACGGTGGAGCAGTTCAAAGAGAAGCTGAGGAAGCAGGGGGAGTGAGATGGCCCGCATCGTAGGAGGACTGACGACCTCCCATATCCCCTCGATCGGCAGTGCCATCGCCAGGGAGCTGTTCTCCGATCCCTACTGGAAGCCGTTCTTCGACGCCTATCCGAAGGCGCGCGCGTGGCTGGCGGAGGTGAAGCCGGATGTGGCGGTGGTGATCTACAACGACCACGGCCTCAACTTCTTCCTCGACAAGATGCCCACCTTCGCGGTCGGCGCCGCGGCCGAGTACCGCAACGACGACGAGGGCTGGGGCATCCCGGTGCTGCCGCCGTTCAAGGGCGATGCCAAGCTCAGCTGGCACATCATCGAGTCTTTGATGCGCGAGGAGTTCGACATCTGCACCTGCCAGGAGATGAACGTCGACCACGGCTTCACCGTGCCGATCCAGCTCTTGTGGCCGAACTACCCGGCGGTCGGCATCCGCACCATCCCGATCAGCATCAACACGGTGCAGCATCCGATCCCCTCGCCGTCGCGCTGCTACAAGCTCGGGCAGGCGCTGGGGCGGGCGATCGAGAGCTACCCAGAGGATCTGAATGTGGTGATCCTCGGCACCGGCGGGCTGTCGCATCAGCTCGACGGCACGCGCGCCGGCTTCATCAACAAGACCTTCGACCTCATGTGCATGGACAGGATCGTCGGCGAGCCCGAGACGCTGGCGCGGATGGCCACGCACGAGCTGGTGCGCGAGGCCGGTGCCCAGGGGGCGGAATTCATCCAGTGGCTCGCCATGCGCGGCGCGCTGACCGGCAAGGTGCGCAAGCTGCACAGCAACTACCACATCCCCATCTCCAACACCGCCGCCGGGCTGCTGGTGCTGGAGAACGCGGCCTAGCCGGGTAGCGGGGTCAAACCCCTCGCCTCCAACCTTGGTGCAAAACGCCAAGGTTGCGAGCGAGGGGTCTGACCCCGGTTTCACCCCTGCGGCTCGATCTTGGCTTCCGCGGTGACCTTGCGCCAGAGCGCGAGGTCGCCCTTGACGACCTCGGTGGCCTCGGCAACCGAGCCCGTCAGCAGCGGCGTGGCGGCGCTCTGGGTGAGGAACGCCTTGGTCGCATCGGTCTTGGCGATGTCGCGCAGCAGGCCGCCCATCTTCTGCACCACTGCCTCCGGGGTGCCCTTGGGGAGCCAGGCCGCCCATTTCGGCGTGAACACATAGGCGATGCCCGCTTCCGTCATGGTGGGCACGTCGGGCGCCGTCGAAAGGCGCGCCTTGGTGGTGACGGCGAGCAGCTTCATGCGGCCCTGCTTGGCCTGCGCCACCGAGAACGTCGCATCCGC
The DNA here is from genome assembly GCA_963840075.1 of uncultured Alphaproteobacteria bacterium. GTDB lineage: Bacteria > Pseudomonadota > Alphaproteobacteria > Rhizobiales > Hyphomicrobiaceae > AWTP1-13. The sequence continues at coordinate 48,809 of CAWIXS010000011.1, forward strand.
GAACAGGAAGTCGATCTGGTTCGACACCATCTCGCGCGCGGCATCCATCGTGCCCTTGTAGGCGACGCGCTCGGCCTTGGTCCCGGTCTCGACGAGGAACTTCTCCGAGGCGACCAGCGTGACGCCGGTGGCGGTGCCGTACTTCATCTTGCCGCCGGCTGCCTCGAGGTTGGCGACCAGCTCCTTGACGGTGCCGGCCTTGGCGTTGGGCCCGACGGTCAGGACGAACGTGCTCTCGGCCAGCGTCGCCACCGGCTGCAGGTCCATCGCGTCGTAGCCCGGGTTCTTCATGAGCACGGTGTTGCCGACCACGGCGGCGGTGCCGTGGATCAGCAGCGTGTAGCCGTCGGGCTTGGATAAGCGCGCTGCATCGGTGGCGATCTTGCCGTTGGCGCCGACCTTGTTCTCGACCACGAACCTCTGCCCGGTCGCCTTTTCCAGCTGGGCCGCGTAGTAGCGCACCAGCGTGTCGCCGCCGCCCCCGGCGGGGTAGCCCGCGATCACCCGCACCGGCCGATCGGGATAGCTCTGCGCCGAGGCGCCCTGGGCGGCGAGCAGGCCGACCGCGGCGAGCGCCGCGAGGCGCGTGAGGATGGGCGATGCTTGCATGAGGCCTTGCATGAGGCTTCCTCCCCTGGCGGTCCGATCGGCTGGAACGGCTCGTTTGTTGTGGGCGATGCTACACCGGCCGTCGCGTCGGGGCGAGGCGGGCGGCGCATGATCCCCCGGGTCTTCGTCCTCGGGGTCTTCGTCAAGGTGCCGCACGCTTGACGATCAGGGCGTCGAGCGCCAGGGCGCCCTGCCCCTGCGGGCAGGCGACCAGCGGGTTGATCTCCACTTCGGCGATGTCGGGCGACCGCTCCACGAGCCCGCCGACGATGTGGGCGACGTCGGCGACGGCGGCGATGTCGACGGGCGCCGTGCCGCGGGCGCCGCGCAGCAGGCCCGCCCCTTGCAGGCGGCCGAGCGCGTCGAGGATGGCGGCCCTGCCGGCGCCGGCGGGCAGCAGGGCCACGTCCTTCAGCGCTTCCACCCAGATGCCGCCGAGGCCCAGCATCAGGACCGCGCCCCAGTGCGGGTCGCGGCGGGCACCGACGATCAGCTCAAGGCCCTTCGGCGCCATCGCCTCGACGAGCACGCCGTCGAGCGCCAGGCCCGGCCGGGCGCGCTGCACGGCGCCGTGGAGCTGCTCCCAGGCCGTGCGCAGGGCGCCCGCGTCGCCGATGTTGAGGATCACGCCGCCGGCGTCGCTCTTGTGCGTCAGCGCCGCGGCCTGCGCCTTGAAGGCCACCGGGAAGCCGACGCCGGCGGCGATTTCCTCGGCCGCGGCGAGGTCCGTCGCAAGCCCGCCCCGCGGCACCGGCACACCGGCGCCCGCGAGCAGCGCCTTGGCCCGATGCTCGGCGACCGGCCCGTCGGGCAAATCGCCGAGGTCGAGGGCCAGGCCGCCGCCCGCGGCGTCCGCGGCCTGCCGTTGTGCGAGCATCCGGGCGACCCCGTTGACCGCGGCCATCGCCTGCACCGCCCGCTCGGTGGAACGGAAGAGCGCGGCGCCCTCGCGCCGCACCAGGGCCATGAACGCCTCATCCAGCGGCATCGGATCGCCGAGCATCACGAAGGCGACCGGCTTTTGCGATCCCCGGATCACCGGCAGGAGATGCTCCGCCTTCTCGACCTGCTGCGGCGGACGCCCGGTGAACAGCGCCAGGATCAGCGCGTTGACGCCCGGATCGTCGATCAGGAGCTGCGCGGCCCGGTTCATCAGCTCGGGCTTGGCGAACGCCACCGTGCCCGTGTCGAGCGGATTGTCCACGGCGGCATAGGGCGGGAAGATCGCGCGCAGCCCCGCCGTCGTCTCGGGCGACCATTCCGCAAGCTCGAGCCCCGCATCGTGGGCGAAATCGAAGGCGAGGCCGCGCACCGCGCCGGAGTTGGTCATGACGCCGGTCCGGCCGGCCGCGGGGACCGGCCGCGCCGCAAGCAGCAGCGCCACGTCGGTGAGCGCGTCGAGCCCGTCCACCACCGCCACCCCCGCGTGGCCGAGGAGGGTGCGGGCAACGGCGAGGTCGCCGGCAACGGCCCCGGTATGAGACTGGGCGGCCGCCTGCGCGGCCTCCGTGCGGCCCGTGTGCAGGAGCACGATCGGCTTGCCCAGCTCGCGCGCTCGTTGGGCCAGCCGCAACAGCTTCTGCGGCCGGCGCACCTGCTCGACGAACAGCGTGACGACCCCGGTCGCCCTGTCCTGCAGGACCTGCTCCAGGAAGTCCTCCGCACCGAGCACGGCCTCGTTTCCGGTGCTGATGAGGAAGGTGACCTTCAGGCCCGAGGTGACGAGCGAATCGCGGATTGCGCTGGCGATCGCCCCGCTCTGGGCGATGACGGCGACGCCGGCCGTCCCGGTCTCGAGCATCGGCTGATACTCGCCGAAGGTGAGCGGGATGGCATCGACATAGTTGATGAAGCCGAGGTTGTTGGGACCGTTGACGATGACGCCGCACTCGCGCGCGAGCGCCGTCAGCCGCGCCTGCAACTCCCGGCCGTCCGGGCCGGCCTCGCCGAAGCCCGAGGCGAACACGACGGCGCCGTTGATCCTGCGCCGCCCGCAGGCGGCAATGGCGTCGAGCACCGCGTCGCGCGGCACGAGCAGCACGATGGCATCGAGCCCGGGCGGCAGGTCGTCGATCGACTTGACGCAGGGATGCCCGCCGATCTCCGCCTTGCTGCGGCTGACGAGATGCAGCTCGCCCGCAAACCCGGCGCGCTTCAGGTTGCCGAGCACGTTGCCGCCCATGGAGCGCGGGTCGTCCGAGGCGCCGACGATCGCCACCGTGCGCGGCCTCAAGAGGCGCGCGAGCGCCGCGGGATCGATGTCGTGAGAAGGGGTCGGACCCCTCGCATCGCTGGTCGTGTTCATCATCGGCGGTGGTGGTGAGGGTCTACCCCCTTTGTTACTCGGGGCGCTTCATGGCCTTGAGGCCCGGCCGGTAGCTCTTGTCGTCGAGGAACTGCTTCAAGCCCTGCTGGCGCCCGCGCTCGGGATCGATCAGGATGCCCTGCTCGTTCTTCGCCGTCAGGTAGTCGAGCGCCACGTCCCAGGACATGTCCTCCACGTTGCGGAAGGCGACCTTGGCCTGGTGCAGCACCGTCGGGTTCTTCTCCATGAGGATTCTCGCCAGCTCCCGCGTGTGCCGGCGCAGCTCGGCCAGCGGCACCGACTCGTTGACGAGCCCGATGGCGGCGGCCTTTTTCCCGTCGAAGGGGAGGCCCGTCATGATGGCATAGAGCGCGGCGCGCCGCCCCACGAGCTGGCTCAGCACCTTCGACACGTTGCCGCCCGGCAGGATGCCCCAGTTGATCTCCGACACGCCGAACGTCGCCTCGTCGGCGGCAATTGCGAGATCGCACGACGCCATCGGCGTGAAGGCGCCGCCGAAGCACCAGCCGTTCACCATGGCGATGGTGGGCTTGGCGAAATGCATGAGCTTGTGGCCCTGCCAGGCGAACGCATCGCGCCGCACGCGCGTCTGCTCGAGACGGGGCTTTGCGTCGGTCTCGCGGAAGTACTCCTTGAGGTCCATGCCGGCGGAGAAGGAGTCGCCCGACCCCGTCAGCACCAGCACGCGGCAGCGGTCGTCCACCTCCAGCGCGTCGAGGACCTCGTTCATCTCCCGGTTCAGCGTGGGGTTCATGGCATTGCGCTTGTCGGGCCGGTTCATGGCGACCCAGGCGATGCCGTCCCCGAGCTCGACGAGCACCGTGTTTCCCCACGGCTCCTCCCGCCTCGCCTCGCCGTTCCCCGCGTCGCTCATCGTTCCTGCTCCCTTGCAGGCGTCGGACCCTCCGGGTCTGACACCGTTCTGAAACCCCCACCTTGCCCCCGGAACCGGCCGGCTTTAAACTGAGCATATTGAGCATATTGAGCATATACCGGGGAGGGAGGTCGGCGATGGGCAAATTCCTTGCAGCCGTCGTTGCGGGCGTTCTTGCGACCGTGATCGGCGGATTGATACTCAACTCGATGAAGGGCAAGCGGGGGGGCAGAAGCGACGTTCCCGGAATAGCGCATCTCGTTGCGTCCCTCCCGCTGGAGCAGGCAGCGCCCCTGCGTTTCCGCACCCTATCGCGCGCCTGAGAGGCTGTCCCACCAGGGGCATACGCCCGGCATCAACTCGTAGTTGCCCTCCATCACCTGCACCGGCCTTCGCTCCCCCGCTTGCGCGTTCTTCAGCCGCAGCGCCAGCGTCTCGGCGCGCTTCTCGGGCGGCAGCCAGCTCCTCTCGTGGCCCCACAGGCTGGGGCCGATGGTGCGCTCCGTGGCGACCCAGGTCGCGGGGTCGATCGCCTTGCCGCCCCAGCCGTACTCCACCATGAAGCCCGACGGCGTGCGGGTATAGAACGAGGTCATATAGTCCCCGGCGTGGCGCCCCAGCGTGACCGCGAGCCGCCCTTCCTCGGCGAGCGCCAGATCGAGGCCCTGGCCCACGTCGTCGAGGCTGAAGAGCTCCAGCATCAGATGATGCACCGTCGTGCGCCCGGTCTCGATGAAGGCGAGGCTGTGATGGCGCCCATTGACGTGGAGGAAGCGCGCCCGGAAGGGGCGGTCGTAGTAGTCGCTGAAGCCGAAGCCCAGCACGTCGCGATAGAAGGAGACGGCCGGGTCGATGCGCTCCGCCGTCATCACCACATGGCCGACCCCGAGCGGCCCGGTGCGGAAGCCCGAGATGTTGCGCCCGGGCTCGAACGGCTCGGTTGCCAGCTCGGCCCCATGGAAGATCTCCACCCGCGAGCCCAGCGGATCGGCCAGCACGATCAGGTCGGCGACGCGCCGCTCCTCCGCCAGCGCCCGCGGCCCCCGCTCGACGCGCATGCCCGCCCGCTCGATCCTCCCGGCGATGTCGTCGAGCGCCACCCTATCGGCGACCTCCCAGCCGCAGAGCTTGACCCCCCTGTTGGTGTCGTGCCCCGGATCGGCCTCGACGATCAGGCGCTGCGCGCGGTCGTCCATGCGAAACGCGACGCTGCCTTTGGCCCTGTCGACGACCTGCAAGCCGAGATGCCGCGTGCCGTAGCTGCGCCAGTCGCCCAGGTCCTTGGCGCTGACCCCGACATAGCCCAACGCCCGCACGTGCACGGCCTGTCCTCCCGCCGGGTGACGGGGTCAGACCTGCGGGGTCTGACCCCAGTCCGCTGTTATCGGTGCTGCATCGGCAATCTAGGCTACGCCTGCGGATTGCACCAGCCGTGCGCGAGCTCAAACGGCCTGCTCCCAAATCGGGAGTGGCCGCGTCTCATAGGGCAATGCCCACCGTTCCCAGCGAGGCTTTCCAACACCCCGGCGGGCGACGGCCCTGCCGAGCGATACATCGTCGGAGCCGAGGAAGGTGAGCGGCTGCCCTGCCGTTGCCGGCATCACGAACGTGAACATCGCTACCCCTGCGGTGAAGCCGCTCGATCACAGCGTTGACCTCGGTTTCATGGACGGGGACCAGCACGACGGCGTCGGGGCGCTCCGAGATGGCGCGGTCGATGAGTGCGATCTGCTGTCCCACATCGTCGGGAATGTCGGGAACGTGGTGCTCGATCGAGCCTCCAAAGCGGAACGCCACCCTTTCAGCTCCCAGCCGCGCCGCAGCATAAGCGGGGTTGGTCCGTTCTTCGTGAAGACGGCCCAGGCGCGTTGCCGTGTCGCTCTCGCATTGCCGAATGCCTTGCTTTCTTTATTGCCAAGTGGTCAGGTTTCACATTGTCTACGCCGACGGGAAGCTCTAGCGATGAAGGTCTTTGATCGGATGGGTCGCACTATTGGACGGCTGGCGCTTTCGGTTGCCATCGGCGGGTTGCCCGAGGATGCCGTGGCGCGCAATGCAGCCGGGACGCGGCGCTGGTCCGAGGTCATAACGGCGGCCAAACTGAAGGCCGAGTAGGTTCTTTCGTCATCCACGCAATGGGGGAGACCATGAACATCCTCAGTCGTGCAGCAAGCGCCCTGTGTCTGGCATCGGCTGCTGCGCTCGCCTGCGTCCCGGCACGAGCGCAGGACTATCCGAAGTCACCCGTTACCATCGTCGTCGGGTTTGCACCCGGCAGCACTGCGGATATCTCAGCCCGCATCGTCGGCAACGAGATGGGAGAGAGGCTCGGCCAGCGCTTCGTCGTGGAGAACAGGGTCGGCGCAGCATCGAGCGTGGCGGCAGCCGGAGTCGTGCGCGGCGCCAAGGACGGCTACACGCTCTTCATCGGCTCCGTCGCCAACATCGTCAACGGCGCGATGAGGTCCGACCTCAGCTTCGATTTCGGCAAGGACCTCGTGCCGATCACGCTGCTGACCTCGACGCCCGTCGTGCTGGTCACAGGCACCGGCGTTGGTGCGAAGAGCCTCAAGGAGCTGATGCAGCTCGCGAAGGACAAGCCGGAGGCTCTGCTCTTCGGCTCGTCCGGCGCCGGCAGCTCCACTCACCTGGCGCTCGAGCTCTTCAAGACCACCGGCAAGGTCAAGATCACCCACGTGCCCTACACCGGCAGCCCCGGCGTCGTCACCGACCTTTTGGCAAACCGCATCCACGCCTATTTCTCGCCGGCATCGGCGACGATGGAGCATGTAAAGGCCGGCAAGCTCGTCGCGCTCGGCGTCACCGGCGCCAAGCGCAGCGCGCTTTTTCCCGAGCTGCCGACGATCGCCGAGGCCGGCATCCCGGAGTTCCAGGCGGCGCTGTGGTTCGGGCTGATGGCGCCCGCGGGAACGCCGCAATCCGTCCTGGACAAGCTGTCGCGCGCCGCCAATGAAGCGTTGCAAGCCGAGAAGGTCAAGGCGGCGCTGCGCACGCAGTTCACTGAGCCGATAGGCGGGACCCCGGAGGAGTTCAGGCGTACCATCGCATCCGAGACCGTACGGTGGACGGCGGTCGTCAGTGCTGCGGGATTGCAGCGGAAGTAGGGGCCCTGGACACCCCGGGCACCGCCCATGACAATGGCCCCCGCCGGAGGCCGCCGCCGATGACCCGCACCTCTCCACCCTTCCGCGCCGACCACGTCGGCAGCCTCATCCGGCCAGCGGCCCTCGTCGAGGCGCGCAAGGCTGCCGCAATGGGCAGGACGCCGGCGGAGGAGCTGCGGCGCATCCAGGAGGGGGCGATCCGGGAGGTGGTGCGCCGGCAGGAGGAGATCGGGCTCCAGTCCATCACCGACGGGGAGTTCAACCGCAGCTCGTGGCAGCGCGATTTCCTCTTGAAGCTCCACAACGTGACGCTCGTCCAGGCCAAGATGGCCGTGCGCTTCCATACGGCGGAAGGCACGCGGGACCATGCGCCGCCCACGCTCGCCGTCACCGGCAAGCTGGGCCGGCCGCACGGCATCTTCGTGGACGACTTCGCCTTCCTGAAGTCGGTCACCACGCGTACCCCGAAGGTGACGCTGCCCTCGCCCACCGTGCTGCATTTCCGCGGCGGCCGGAAGGCGGTGGACGCCGAGGCCTACCCCGACATCGCCGCCTTCTATGCGGACCTCGCCGCCGTCTACCGCGCGGAGATCGCCGACCTCGCGGCGGCCGGCTGCCGCCATCTGCAGATCGACGAGGTCAACCTCGCCTACCTGTGCGACCCTGACCTCAGGACCGAGGTGGCGGGCTTCGGCGAGGACCCGGACGCGCTGCCCGCAACCTACGCGAGGCTCCTCAATCAGGCGCTCGCCGGCCGGCCGAAGGACATGGTGATCGCCATGCACCTGTGTCGCGGCAACTTCGCCGGCGCCTGGGTGGCGGAAGGCGGCTACGAGCCGGTCGCCGACCTCATCTTCAACGAGATCGGCGTCGACGCCTATTTCCTGGAGTACGACAGCCCGCGCGCCGGCGGCTTCGAGCCGCTGCGCTTCCTGCCCAAGGGCAAGACCGCCGTGCTCGGCCTCGTCACCACCAAGAGCCCCAAGCTCGAGTCCAAGGACGGCTTGAAACGGCGCATCGAGGAGGCCGCCCGCTTCGCCCCCCTCGAGCAGCTGGCGCTGAGCCCCCAGTGCGGCTTCTCCAGCGGCATCGGCGGCGAGGCCATGACCCGGGACGACCAGCTGCGCAAGCTCCAGCTCGTCGTCGACACCGCCCGCGAGGTGTGGGGATAGGTGCCGGCCGGTGTCGAACCCTACGGGTCTGTCGCCGTGACACCAACCTCGATTTCGACTTGAATAGCCTGTACGAGCATGGGAGCAACGGCGTCTGATCCCGGTGGAGCAACGGTGTCAGACCCGGAGGGTCTGACACCTCGGGGGGAGACGAGGGGCATGGACGACAGTACGCGCACCGCACTCGATGTCGAAGCGCCGGTCAATCCCTACAGTCTGCTCGACGCGCTCAACGCCGCGAGCGCGCGCACCAGCACGCTGTGGCTGATCTTCCTGGCCCTGATGGGCTACCTGCTGGTCACGGTGGCGGGCGTCACCCACCGCGACCTGCTGCTCGACAGCGGCGTGGTGCTGCCGCTGCTGCAGGCCCGCATTGAGCTTTCCCCCTTCTTCGTCCTGATGCCCGCGGTTCTGGCGCTTCTGCATCTGGGGCTCGTCGCCCAGTTTGCGCTGCTCGCGCGCAAGACGCTGGAGTTTCACAACGCCCTGCGCCTGCTCGAGAGCACCGACCGGCGCACCCACCCCCTGCGGCTCGAGGTCGACAGCTTCTTCTTCGTCCAGGCCCTCGCGGGGCCCGAGCGCAGCCGCTTGGTCAGCGGCTTCCTCAATGCCATCGGCTGGACCACCCTCGTGGGCCTGCCCCTGCTGCTGCTCCTCTACCTGCAGCTTGCGTTCCTGCCCGTCCACAACGCGGCGATCACCTCGGTGCAGCGGGCCGTCCTGCTCGCCGACATCGTCCTGCTGGCCCTCGTCGGCGTGTTCCTGCTGCGCACGGAGACGGGCTGGCTCGGTGCCTTCCTGCGGCTCGGCATGCACAACCCGGGCAGCCTGGTGTTCGGCATCGCCGTGCTCGCCGGGACCGCGTTCGTGTCGCTGTTCCTCGCCACCATCCCCGGCGGCCCGGAGCGGGACGACCGCGCGTCGGCTGTGGCTGCGGCCGGCGGCCCGCTGTTCGGCCTGTTCCCGCGCAATCTCACCGTCGCCGACGCCGATTTGGCGGGCCCAGTGGGTGCCGGAGAGTGGATCGGTGCGCGCCGCTCGATCAGCCTGCGCGGCCGCGATCTGCGCTTTGCCAGGCTCGAGCGCGTCAACCTGGGCGACGCCGATCTGTCGGGGGCCAACCTCGACGGGGCGAGCCTCGCCGGCGCCAATCTGCGGGGCGCGCGCCTCAACTGCGCCGCGGGCGCGGCGCCGCAGCCCTCCGACGACCGCCACAAGGTGCAGTGCACCAGCGCCAGAGGCGCCGATTTCAGCAGCGCGCGCCTTCCCGCTGCCAAGCTCGCCGGCGCCGACCTGCGCGGGGCGAAATTCGACGATGCGGCACTGGAGGAGGCTGACTTGAGCCGCAGCCTGCTCTCCGGCGGCGGGTTCGACCGCGCCTCCCTGCAGCGCGCCGATCTGTCGGGCGCGCTGTCGCTGCAGGGCGCGAGCTTCGTGCTCGCCAACCTGCAGGGCGCGAGCCTGGAGGGCGCCAGGTTGCAGGCCGCCGACTTCTCGGGCGCCAGCCTGCCGGGCGCCAACCTCTCGCTCGCCTATCTGGCGGGCGCCGTGCTGCGCGAGGCCGATCTGGAGGGCGCCGAGCTGCAGTCGGCCAAGCTCTACGGCGCCGACCTGCGCGGCGCCAGGCTGCAGGGCGCGGACCTCGCGGGCGCCCTGGTATGGCGTGCACAGCCTCCGGCGGGGGACGTGGTGGCGCTCGCCGACCTTGCCAACATCGTGATGCGGCCGCCCGCCAAGGACGAGGCCGACGCCTTGAAGGCGGTCGCCCGCGCCCAGACGCCGCCCGCCGGCGAGCAGGCGCCGGGCGTCACCGAGCAGGCCGGGGCGGACTGGGGCGCCTCCGCCGACGGCCAGGCCTGGGGCGTACTCCTGCGCGCCAGCGAGGCGGCGATGGCCGACGGCTACCGCACGCGCCTCACCGAATTTCTGGGCCGTCTCGCCTGCCGCGCCCGCTTCGCCAACGGTGGGGTGGCGGCGGGAGTTGCGCGGCGCGCCGCCGGCCAGGGCTTCAAGGGCGAGCCCGCGCCGCTCTACGAGCGCCTCAAGGCCGCAGACTGCCCGGCCTCCCGGAACCTCCCGCCCCCCCTCCTGCTCGACCTCGCCGCCGCCATCGAGGCGAGGAAAGGGGACTAGCGCCGAGGCTCGCTGGCTGCTTGCCGAAGCCGGATCGATCGAACGGTCCTGCGCCGGCCATTTGTGTTGCCAATCCCCGCCGGCGGGACGCACAATCCGTGCGCAGCCAACCCGGGACCCAAGCACCATGAACGAGCTCGACACCCACGAGGTGCTCAACCAGAGCCCGCCGTTCGAGGACGTGAACCTGTTCACCAGCGACCGCGCGCTGATGGAGGCCGTCAACCGTGAGGGCGGCGGCGCCGCGGTCAGGCGGCTCACGGCCTTCGGCGAGGTCTGCGGCAGCGCCGCCGCGTTCGAGCGCGGCCGGCTCGCCAACGAGAACCTGCCACGCCTCAAGACGTTCGACAGCAAGGGGCACCGGCTCGACGTGGTCGAGTACCATCCCGCCTACCACGAGTGCATGGGGATCAGCATCGCCGAGGGCCTGCACTGCGCAAGCTGGGACCACTTGGCCGGGGCCGGCGGCAAGCCGGCGCCGGGGGCCAACGTGGCGCGTTCCGCCGGCTGCTACATGGCGATCCAGATGGAGGCGGGCCATCAGTGCCCCATCACCATGACCAACGCGGCAGTGCCCACGCTGCGGCTGCAACCCGAGATCGCGCAGGCGTGGCTGCCCAAGGTCCTCGCCCGCGTCTACGACAGGAGCTTCAAGCCCGCGTCCGCCAAGCGCGGGGCCACCATCGGCATGGGCATGACGGAGAAGCAGGGCGGCACCGACGTGCGCGCCAACACCACGAGGGCGGTCCCGGCGGCAGGCGGCGGCCCCGGCGCGGAATATATCCTCACGGGCCACAAGTGGTTCATGTCGGCGCCGATGTGCGATGCCTTCCTGGTGCTGGCGCAGGCGCCCAAGGGGCTCTCGTGCTTCCTGATGCCCCGGTTCCTCCCCGATGGGTCGGTCAACGCGCTGCACTTCCAGAGGCTCAAGGAGAAGCTCGGCAACCGCTCCAATGCCTCCTCCGAGGTGGAGCTCAGGGGAGCGCACGCGTGGGCGATCGGCGAGGAGGGGCGCGGCGTTCCTGCCATCATCGAGATGGTGACCGGCACGCGCCTCGACTGCGCGGTGGCCTCCGCCGGCCTGATGCGGCTGGTGCTCGCCAACGCCATCCATCATTGCCGCCACCGCACGGTGTTCCAAAAGAAGCTCCTCGACCAGCCGCTGATGAGCCAGGTGCTCGCCGACCTCGCCCTGGACGCCGAGGCCGCCACCGCGCTTGCCTTCCGGCTCAGCCGCAGCTTCGACCGGGCCTCCGACCCGCACGCGGCGGCCTGGCGCCGGCTCATGACGCCCGTCACCAAATACTGGATCTGCAAGCAGGCGCCCGCGTTCGCCTACGAGGCGATGGAGTGCCTGGGGGGCAACGGCTACATCGAGGAGGGTATCGCCGCCCGGGTCTATCGCGAGGTGCCGGTCAATGCCATCTGGGAAGGCTCCGGCAACGTCATGGCGCTCGACCTGTTGCGCGTGCTGCAGCGCGAGCCGGAGACGGTCGCAATCGTGATGGACGATCTGGCGGCGACCGCCGGCGGCGACGCCCATCTCAAGGCGCACCTCGCGGGCGTGCAGAAGCTGCTGCACGAGCCGCGGCTGCTCGAGCAGCGCGGGCGGGCGCTGACGGAGTCTCTGGCGACCCTGGCGGCGGGAGCCATCCTGCGGGCGCACGCCCCCGCGGCGGTCGCCGATGCCTTCATCGCCACGCGGCTGGCGGGCCCTCCCCGCCAAACCTACGGTCACGGGCTCGACGCAGTCGATACGCGCGCCATCATCGAGCGTGCCCTCCCCGCCTGAGCAGGGACGACCCGAGGACCCAGGCTCCGCAAACGGCTGCGGCGAAGGCGGCGCGGAGGCTCAGCCGCTCGCCCGCCCCGCCGCTGCCGACCGGCTCATCGCCCGCACGATCTCGCCCAGCGCCTCGATGAAGTGGCTGCGCTGGTCCGATCTCAGCACGGAGAGGATGCGCTGATCGACCTTGGTGGCGAGCGGCTTGACGCTGCTCAGGATGCCCTGTCCTTTCGGCGTGAGGCGCACGGCGTACATGCGCGCGTCGCGCTTGGTGCGCTTTCTCTGCAGCAGCCCCTTCTTCACCAGGCGCCGCACGACATCGGCGAGCGTGGACCGGTCGACGCCGGTCTGCTCGACGAGCCCGGTCTGACTCACATCGGGGTTCTGGCCGACGCAGACGAGAACCGCGAACTGGCGCGGCGTGAGGTCTGACTTGGAGGCCTCATTCGTAAACAGAACCTCGGCGCACTGTCCGGCCCGGTGCAGGAGATGCAAAGCCGACATATCGAGGGGGCCCGAGCGTTGATTGTCCTTCATGCGAGCATGCTCCACGTGGTTGTTGTCCGGTAAGAGATGGTAAGAATACGCTCTGATGTCTACGTCGCAACGCCATCGACGTTAACGCTTCCTAGCGTTCCGGGGGCGCACAGTCCACCGGATCCCTCCTATACGGACAAGTCAGAGGTTATCCGTCACCGCGATATGCGCCGTGCTCGACGCAAGACAGCCCTCGCCGCGCGGCATACCTTCCGGCCAAGCTGCCGCCCGCGCGGCGTCAAGGCCAAGGCGCGTAGTTCATGCGGTCCAGCGCGCCTTGCAGGATCACCGTCGCTGCAACCTTGTCGACCACGGCGGCGCGACGCCGCCGCGAGGCGTCCGCCTCGAGCAGCACGCGCTCGGCCGCCGCCGTCGACAGGCGTTCGTCCCAGCACAGAATGGGCAGCGCTGTCAATTTGGCCAGATTGCGGACAAAGGCCCGCGTTGCCTGGGCGCGCGGACCTTCCGTGCCATCCATGTTCAGCGGCAGGCCCACCACAAAGCCGCCGACCCCGTGCTCGGCGGCAAGCTCGAGCAGCCGGCCCAGATCCGCGGCGAGCTTGCTGCGGCGCAATGTCACGAGCGCCGAGGCAATCTTCCGCGTGGTGTCCGAAAGGGAAAGGCCCAAAGTCTTGCTGCCAACGTCGATGCCGATGACGCGCGCATCCCGCGGCAGGACCTCGGCGAAGGCCTCGACCGAGACATCGCGTCTAGCGTTGCGCCCAGGGCTCATGGCGGAGTTGAAGCTCGCAGGTTAATCCGTCTCTCATTGCGCAGCGCCGTTGCCTATAGTGCGCCGCACTGCAGGGCAAGGGAGCGGGGAAGAAAGGCAACAGGGATCGTGCAATCCGACGTTTGCGCCATCCGACTGCGCCTGAAGGAGGAGAAGACGCGCCATCGAACGCCTGATATAGGCTGACTTGGAGGTGCCGGGCAGGTCTGGCGCGGATGCCCGATACCGTGGCGGCGGCCTGGTAACCCCCTCCCCCGGCGGCTCGGCCTCTTGCCGGGGCAGCGCGCTCCAGCAGCTGGAAACGGTTTTTCACCAATAAAATGCTACTGCCATGCCATTCCGTAAGGCTTTCCGACGTGCTAGATGCCAGGACGGGACGGTTTTTTTGTCTGCGAAGATCGAGTCAACGAGACGGTTGCGGTGCCAATGGCAGCCGGGCAAACGGCTGTCTTGAGCGTTCGCCGTTGCCATTAGAGTGATCACGCAACGAGCCCCCACGCGCGGGCGGGTGCACCTGAGACGAGGGTTGAAGGGGATGACCGACAATACCATCGGCAAGAGGCCGGGGCCGGCGAGCGGCCCTGGCCGCGGCTCGGGTGACATGCCCGCTTTCCTGGTCGACCTGGCCCGGAACGCTCCGGCCATGATGTGGACCTTCACGGCCACCACCTTTCTCTCCGCGCTGCTCCTGTTCGCGATCCAGCCGATGTTCGCCAAGACGGTGCTGCCCGTGCTCGGCGGCTCGCCGTCGGTGTGGTCGGTGTCGGTGTTCTTCTTCCAGGCGGCGCTGCTGGCGGGCTACCTCTACGCCCACCTCCTGATCAACAAGGCGCCGGCGCACCTGACGGGGTACATCCACCTTGCGGTGTGCGTGCTGGCGTTCGTCTGCCTGCCGATCGGCATGTCGACCTGGTTCAGCAGTGGCCCGCCGGAGGGCGAGCCTTACCTGTGGCAGCTCGGCCTGTTCACGGTGTCGATCGGGCTGCCGTTCATGGCGGTGTCGGCCAACGCGCCGCTGCTGCAGGCGTGGTTCGCGCGCAGCGGCCACCCCGACGCACGCGACCCCTACTTCATGTATGCGGCGAGCAACCTCGGCAGCCTGATCGCGCTCATCGGCTATCCCTTCCTGCTGGAGCCGGCGTTCGGCCTCTCCCAGCTCAAGGTGCACTGGGCGTGGGTCTACGGCCTCCTGGTGCTGGCGCTCGCCGCCTCGTTCTTCCTGATGCGCGGCGCCCAGGCCGGCGGCGTGCCGGAGGAGGCGGCCCCGCCCGACACCGACATCGCCTCGGCCGAGGCCCCGACCTGGCTCAGCCGGCTCGCCTGGATCGGGCTGGCGTTCGTCCCGGCCGCCCTGGTGACGGCGTTCACGGTGCACATCACGACCGACGTTGCCTCCGCGCCGCTGCTGTGGGTGTTCCCGCTGGCGCTCTATCTGCTCACCTTCGTCCTGGTGTTCCGTGACGAGCCGCTGATCCCGCGCGAGGCGCTCCTGTTCCTGCACCTCGTTGCCCTGGCGATCGCGTTCATCGCGCTCGCTTACCAGACCCACGATTGGTTCATCCTCAGCTTCACGGGTGTGGTGGCGTTCTTCACCACGGCGATGCTGGCGCACCGCACGCTCTACGAGACACGCCCGGCGCCGCGCTATCTCACGGAGTTCTATCTGTGGATGTCGTTCGGCGGTGCGCTGGGCGGCATGTTCACCGCCCTGGTGGCGCCCAAGCTGTTCAACCAAATCTACGAGTACCCGCTGCTGCTGGCCCTGTCGATGGCCTGCCGACCGGGTGCGCTGAGCCTTTCGAAGGACAAGGAGAAGGCCTGGGACGAAGGGGTCCTGCTTTGGCTGATCGCCGCCGCGGGGCTGCTGGTGCTCCTGTGGCTGCCGACGGAGATCGTCTCCGAGCGCGTGCGGTTCGTGCGCGACTACGGGCCGACGATGACAGGCATGCTCCTCTTCATCGCCGTCCTGGTCATCGCCGTTCGCTATCCACCGCGGCAGCTGGTGGCGGCGGCGCTGATGTGCCTGACCGTGGCGTGGCTCCCGTCCGCCGCCAACCACGAGGCACAGCTGACACAAAGGAGCTTCTTCGGCGTCTACCGCGTGGCGGACTACCCGGACCCGAACGGCATGTTTCGCCATCTCAATCACGGCACCACCCTGCACGGGGCGCAGCGCATCACCGACCGCGCCGGCAGGGCGGTCGACGACACGGTGCCGACCACCTACTACTACCCGAAGAGCCCGATCGGGCAGACGATCGCCAAGCGGCGCGAGATCCTGGCGGCCAAGGGCGAGAAGGGCCGCTACGGCATCGTCGGCCTCGGCACCGGCTCGAGTGCCTGTCACAAGCAGGAGGGCGAGACCTGGAGGTTCTTCGAGATCGACCCGACCGTCATCAACATCTCCAAGGAACCGAAGAACTTCACCTTCATCAGCAAGTGCCAGCCCCAAATCGACATCAAGATCGGCGACGCGCGGCTCACGATCGCCAAGGAGGAGGATGACAGCTTCGACCTCTTCATCATCGATGCGTTCACCTCCGATGCGATCCCGGTGCACATGCTGACGAAGGAGGCCGTGGAGCTGTTCCTGCGCAAGTTGAAGCCGGACGGGGTGGTGCTGCTGCACACCTCCAACCGCTACCTCAACCTGAACTCGGTGCTCGGCGCCATCCTGAAGAAGCTGCCGGAGGGTACCGCCGGCATGGGCATGGGGGACGAGGGCACCAAGAGCAACGGAGCGACGGGCTCCACGGTGACGATCTTTGCCAGGAGCGACACCGCCCTGGCGCCCTACCGGGCCTTCGACAACACCGCCGATCTCGACGACAAGGGCTTGCAGGCCTGGACCGACGACTACTCCGACATCCTCGGTGCCTTCCTGAGCCGGTGGCGCGGGGAGGGCTGAGGTCGGGACGGGCAGCGCGGAGCGGTTCGGGGTCAGACCAGGTCAGACCCTGGCCGCGGCGCTCCGTTTTTCTGCATGAACGTCGGGGTCAGGGGTCTGGCCGCGCGAGTTGCCGGGCGCCCCCGGCGCGGGTAAGAGTGCGCAGCCCGATCCCGTGTTGCAGTGAACCCGCAAGGACTGCTCATGCAAGTCGACGAAGCGACGGTGCGGCGCATCGCGCGCCTGGCGCGGATCAGGATCACCGACGCCGAGGCGCAGGCGCTGGAGAAGGAGCTGTCGGGCATCCTCGACTGGGTGGCGCAGCTCGACGCGGTCGACACCTCGGGCGTCGAGCCGATGACGCGCGTGATCCCGATGACGCTCAAGAAGCGCGCCGACGCCGTCACCGACGGCGGCATCGCCGACGACATCGTCAAGAACGCCCCGGCGCGCGAGGACCACTTCTTTGCCGTGCCCAAGGTGGTGGAGTGACCGAGCTCACCAAGCTCACCCTGGCCGACGCGCGCCAGGGGCTGCAGGAGCGCAAGTTCTCCGCCACCGAGCTTGCGCGCGCGTTCCTGGACGCCATCGAGGCCGGCAACGCCGCGCTCAACGCCTACGTGCTCGCGACCCCGGAGATCGCCCTGGCGCAGGCGCAGGCGAGCGATGCACGCCTCGCCCGCGGCGAGGCGCGTCCGCTCGAAGGCTTGCCGCTGGGCATCAAGGACCTCTATTGCACCAGGGGCGTGCGCACCACGGCCTGCTCCAACATCCTGGCCGAGTTCACCCCCACCTACGAGTCGACTGTCACCCAGAACCTGTGGGATGCCGGCGCCGTCATGCTGGGCAAGCTCAACTGCGACGAGTTCGCCATGGGCTCCTCCAACGAGACGAGCCGCTTCGGCCCGGTCACCAACCCCTGGCGGCGCCGGGCGTCGAACCTGGCGCTGGTGCCCGGTGGCTCCTCCGGCGGGTCGTCTGCCGCGGTCGCCGCGGACCTCTGCCTCGCCGCCACCGCCACCGATACCGGCGGCTCGATCCGCCAGCCCGCGGCCATCACCGGTACGGTCGGCATCAAGCCCACCTATGGACGCTGCTCGCGCTGGGGCATCGTCGCCTTCGCCTCCTCGCTGGACCAGGCGGGGCCGATCGCCAAGACCGTGCGCGACGCCGCCATCATGCTGCGCCACATGGCGAGCGCCGATCCGAAGGACTCCACCAGCGTCGAGGCGCCGGTCCCCGACTACGAGGCGGCCGTGGGGGAGAGCATCAAGGGCCTCAAGGTCGGCGTGCCCAGGGAGTACCGCATCGACGGCATGCCGCACGAGATCGAGGCCCTGTGGCAGCAGGGCATCGCCTGGCTCGAGGCCGCCGGCGCCAGCATCCACGACGTGTCGCTGCCGCACACCAAGTACGCGCTGCCGGCCTACTACATCGTCGCCCCGGCCGAGTGCTCCTCCAATCTCGCGCGCTACGACGGCGTGCGCTACGGCCTGCGCCACCCGGGCGAGGACCTGATCGCCACCTACGAGGCGACGCGCGCGGCGGGCTTCGGCGCCGAGGTGCGCCGGCGCGTGCTGATCGGCACCTACGTGCTCTCCGCCGGCTATTACGACGCCTACTATCTGAAGGCGCAGAAGGTGCGCACGCTCATCAAGCGCGACTTCGAGGAGGCGTTCGCCCAGGTCGATGTGCTGCTGACGCCCACCACGCCGGGCCCCGCCTTCGGCATCGGCGAGGTGACCGGCGATCCCATCCAGATGTACCTCAACGACATCTTCACGGTGACGGTGAACATGGCCGGCCTGCCCGGCATCTCGGTGCCGGGGGGCCTCTCCTCGGAGGGCACCCCACTCGGACTGCAGCTGATCGGCCGGCCGTTCGACGAGGCAACGCTGTTCCGCGCCGGACAGGCGATCGAGGATGCCGCGGGCCGGCTCGAGCCGCCCGAGGCGTGGTGGCTTGCGGGCATCGGCGCCAGGTCGGGCAAAACGTGACGCCGAGGGCGCACTCCATCCGCAAAGCCCGTGGACGGCGCCCAGCCGGGGTTGCCTGAGCCTCGGCAGGGCCTATAGTCGAGGCAAAGCTCGGTGGCAGGGGACGGGACATGCCGGGTCCATGGTTGCGCTGCGCGGTCCTGGCGCTTGCCGCGTTGCTGGCGGGCTGCGCCAGCGGCACATCGCGCGTCGCCGACGATCTCAACTCGACCTCGCTCAGCCAGAGCAAGAAGGCGGTGGCGCTCATCAAGCTCGGCGCCGCCGACCCGATGTGCACCACGCTCGCCGCCGTCGTCGGCGTGCGCGAGGGCAGCAACTTCCGCAGCGTCCAGTTCGCCCGCATCGTGCGCAAGGCCGGCGAGGCCGCCGTTGCCGAGATGGAGCTCGGCGCCGGCGAGCATCACGTGGTGAGCTACAGCTGCGCCAAGCGGGGCGGGATGGCGATGCTCGCCGAGCCGCTCGGCAGCGGCCTCTACCGCAAGAGCTACGCCTCGTTCACCCTCGCGCCGGGCGAGGTGCTCAATGTCGGCTACCTGCAGCTGGTGCCGATGGGCTCGGCGCGGGTCGCCTACGACTTCCGCGTCCTGCACGTGCGCCTTGCCGTGACCGACTGGCCGCTGGCGGAGATCGACCGGTTCAAGCAGCAGCGGCCGCATCTCTACGCCCAGATGAAGACGCGGCTCATGACGGTGCACAGGGTCGAGCCGCCCACCGTCCAGCAGGTCCAGGCCGCCTGCACGGCGATGCGGCGCCTGCAGGCCGAGGGCAAGATCCAGGATGTGCCTCTGATCTGCGCGCCGGGCAACCGACGCGCTCCGCAGCGCCCGCCGCCGACCCCCGCCAAGAAGTCGCTCGACATTTAGGCCGACCGCCGTCTTCGGCCGAATCTGGCCCGGGCGCGGACGGCACCGATCCGGCCTCGCATCCGCGCTGCAACTTTCCGGGGGGCTCCTCTGATGTCGAGGAGACATGCAACCCGTCGGGCCGAGAGCCGTCCAGAGGGCGCCCGCGGGCTCGGCTCGGGCTCCGGTTCCAGAGTGCCGTTTCCCACGCCCAGGATGGCCGTACGCTGCGATCTTCGAGTTCCGGGTACTCAGGGCCCGACAGCGGGTGGCACAAGCAGGCGGCCCTGTGTGCAATGAATTCGGGTCGGCGCATACAACGCCAGTGAGCGCCGCTCCGACGATCCCTTGATGCTGCAAGTCGCCGCCTCGGCCAGGACGTAGGGAGCGGCTTGCCTCAGACGCCGCCATCGGCCGGCCCAAACAGGCGGCGATGACGCTTGAATGCCCGCTTCAGCGCCGGGCAGGCCTACCACGACCGAAAGCTGCAAGAAGGTTCCCCAAATTGGAAAAGACCTACACGATCACACTTCGGCCGGAGCCGGAAGGCGGCTTCACCGTACGGGTTCCGGCACTGCCTGAGATCGTCACCGATGGTGAGGACATGGAGGAGGCGCTGGCAATGGCGAAGGATGCGATCGAGCTCGTCCTCGTCAGCCGGCGAGAGCGCGGCGAGGAAATTCCCGATGGCGACGCTACGCTTGTGCGCTCCGTAAGTGTGTCCATCGCAGCATAAGCGCCCGGCGCCTGCTCGCATCGTCAGGCCGAGCCGCCGGTGTAAAGGCCGCTATCGCGCCCCGCCCGGCCGCTTCATCGCCTCGGCGCGCGCCGCATCAGCGAGCGGCAGATAGAGGCTGCGCGGCGAGCTTAGGAATGAGATGAAGCTGTGATGTTTGTATAAGGCAACGGCAGCATCGTCCTTTGCATCCACAACGATGGCGAAGGCGGCAATCTCCAACCGCAACGCCCGACCGACGGCGTCGGCGACGAGGACCGCGCCCAGCTTCTTACCGCGATGGCTCTTGGCGACCGCCAATCGGCCGACTCGCACGGCCGGAATGAGCGGATAGCGGGGCAGCCTCTTTGCGATGGCAGGCGTAAGATCCGACAGCGGCACGCTGCTGGCCGCAATCGTGTAGAAGCCGGCAATGGCCCCACTCGCGCGCTCCACGACGACGAAGCACGCCGAGACGTGGCGGCGGATGTCCTGCGTAACCTGGGTCGCGAAGTAGCGGTCGAGGGGCTCGACACCGCAAGTGAAGCCTGCCCGATCGTGCGCCGTTGACAGCTGCTCGATGACGTAAGGAGCCGCCTCAGCCGTCGCCATCTGCCGCCCCGACCAGGCGACGATGATGCTTGAAGGCCCGCTTCAGGGCGGGTGACAGCGGCGGCGGGTTGATCAGGGCCTCCGCGAAACGCTGCTGGTCCTCGACCGAGAGGCGGATCATCCCCGCTTCCTCGATCGTCTTGCGTGCCGCCGCGCTCGCGGCAGCGACCACAAAGTCGGTCAGCGAGCGACCCTCAATCTCGGCCGCGCGCTTCAACAGCGCGTACACCTCGGCCGGGAGGCGCGCCTCGAGGCGGGCAATGGTGGTTCTGTTGCTCATAGGTATACTGTACGGCAAATTGCCGGTAAGATCAAGCGAGCCGCGTACACATAACGGCAGATTACCCCGCCGCCACAGTTTCCGCCAGAAACCCGCCCGACTGCCGCGCCCACAGGTGGGCGTCGACCCCGCCGCACCTCAGGAGGGCGGCGTGGCTGCCTCCTCGACGATACAGCCCCCGTCCGGGATCGCCAGCCGCATGGATACAAGCCCTGCTCGCGTCCAATTTGACAGCACACACCGCGACGCTATTATCGTGCTGGGCGCAAGAGGTAGCCGCAATGAGCGAAACCCGGACCTACAGTGTGGTTCTGAGGCCCGAGCCTGAGGGCGGGTTTACGGTGCGCGTGCCCCTGTTTCCCGAGATCGTCACCTACGGGGAGGACGAGACGGAAGCGCTCGCGATGGCCAAGGAAGCCATCGAATTGGCAATCGAGCATCGTGCGAGTCTGGGTGAGGAGATACCAGACCCTCAGCAGATCCCGGTGCGCGAAGTGACTGTACTCGTTCCGGCGGCATGACGCGCCGCCTGCCCTCGCTCAGAGCGGCCGAGGTCATGCGTGCGCTCGAACGTGCAGGCTTCGTGCAGGTTCGGTCAAAGGGCAGCCACAAGGTCTTTCAACATCCAGGCGACCCGGCTCGCAGAACCATCGTTTCCGACCATCGCGGCAAGGACATTCCCCGGGGCACGCTGCGCAGCATCATCGATCAAGCGGGCCTCACAGTCGACGAGTTCATCGCTCTGCTTTGAGGCGCCCCGGGTCGAGGCAGGACGCGGGCGCTCAGGGCTGGCGGAGCCCGTGCTCAGGACGCAGCGCGTCGCGCTTGAGCCGCTCGACATCGGCGTTGCGGCCCTGGTCGCCATAGAGGGCGGCGAGGTTGGTCAGGGCCGTTCGGACCGGCTCGTGGTTGGGGTTCATGTCGCCCTTGGCGTAGATGCCGAGGGCGCGCTTGTAGAGCGGCTCGGCGTCGGCGAAGCGCTTCTGCGCGCGGTAGAGTTCGGCCAGCTCGTTGAGCGTGGAGGCCACGTCGAAGCGGTCCGAGCCAAGATCTTCCAGCACCTTGAGGGCGCGCTTGTGCAGCTCCTCGGCGCGCTGCATCTGCTGCTGCTTGAAAGCGAGCTGCGCCAGGGTGCGCAGGAGGCCGGCAGTTCGCGCCGTGGGCAGCTTTCCACGGCCCCACCGCCGGTCCTCGAGCTCATAGCTCCCGAGCACCCGCGTGTAGGCCCGCTCGGCGTCGGCGTAGCGCTCCCGGTCGGCGTACAGCTGGGCTAGGCTGAGCCGCATGGCAGGCGCTGGCGGCGAGTTCGGGGTAGTCATCGACAAGGGCGAGAGCGCGCTTCAATGACGTCTCGGCTTCCGCGAATTTGCGCTGCCTGTAATAAAGAACCCCGAGCGCGTGGCGCAGCTCCGCGACCTGCTCATTGTCGGGCAGGGTCTTCTGCAAACGCCACGCCTCCTTGGCGATCGTCTTGCGCTCCTCCATGACCTCCGCCGACCAGCCCATGGTCTTCAGCTTCTCCTGCAGGACGGCGATCGCCTCCCTGGTCGGCGGCGCCTTGGCTTCGGCTTCCTCGAGCCGTGCCAGCTCCTCCTTATACAATGCCTCGGCCTCGGCATGCCGCCCCGACCGCTCGTGCTCGCTGGCCAGCGCGATGAGCTGCTCTGCCGCCGAGAAGTCCTTGGGATAGATGCGAACGGGCGGCGGGCCGGCACGATCGAGGAGGGCCTTGGCCGCGTCGCTGTAGCCCTGCGCCTCGTACAGGGCGGCGAGCATCCTGAGGAAGTCAGTAGCGTATCGGCCCTTGGCGGCATTGGGCATGCGCTCGTCGATGGAGATTCCGCGCTTGAAGAGACGCTCCGCGTCCGCGTAGCGCCCCCGCGCCATGTAGCATCGCCCCAACCGATCCGCGACTTCGTTCGGTCGGGATGCATCCGGGCCGATCGCCTTCTCCAGCCGCATCAGCGCCCGCTCCAGGAGCGGCAGAGCCGGCGCGCAGCGATTGAGCCCGTAGTAGTCGGCGCCTTGGAAGTAATAGAGAAAAGCCATACCCGCTGCGGGACTGCCAACATACGGTTGGGGATTGTCAGGGACTTTCTTCAGCCCCTCCGGGTAAGGGCGGCAAGAGGCCGTTCGAAAATCGCGATGGCCCGCAGTTGATGCCGCGCTGCTTCCTCTGGCTGGTCTTGCAGGACGTAGACATGGGCCAATGCGGAGTGGGTTTGGGCCACGATGCTGTGGTCCGGCCCGTAGCGGCCCTCGGCGATGGTGAGCACGGTCAGGAGGACGCCCGTTGCCTCCTTATACTTGCCTTCCTTATTGAAGAGCTGGAAGGCCTTGGAGCTCAACTCCTTGAGCTCCTGGTCGTCGCTGATATTGTGGACAGCCTTGCCATCTTGCGCACCCGCCGGCCCGTACCACGCCGCGAGCGCCAGAAAAAGCGCGATCACCCAGACCCGGCCTGCCATGGTTCCCCCGATCGAGCGCATACGTCACCGCAGCGCTCAATCGCATCCCAATGTGGCGGTGGCGTGAGCGGATTACTCCGCCGCCGCCACGGCCTCGGCCAGGAAGCCGCCGGACTGGCGGGCCCACAGGTCGGCATAGACGCCGCCGCGCTTCAGCAGGGAGGCGTGCGTCCCTTCTTCGACGATGCGGCCCTGGTCCAGGATCACCAGGCGGTCCATGGCGGCGATGGTCGAGAGGCGGTGGGCGATGGCGATCACGGTCTTGCCCGCCATCAGGTTATAGAGCTGCTCCTGGATGGCCGCCTCGGCCTCCGAGTCGAGCGCACTCGTCGCCTCGTCGAGGACCAGGATCGGCGCGTTCTTCAGGAGCACGCGGGCGATGGCGACGCGCTGGCGCTGGCCGCCGGAGAGCTTCACCCCGCGCTCGCCGACGTGGGCGTTGTAGCCCTTGCGCCCGCGCAGGTCCTCCAGCGCCGGGATGAACTCGGCGGCCTGGGCCTTCCTGGCGGCCGCCACGACCGCGGCCTCGCCGGCGTCGGGACGGCCGTAGAGGATGTTGTCGCGCACCGAGCGGTGCAGCAGCGAGGTGTCCTGGGTCACCATGCCGATCTGCGCGCGCAGGCTGCCCTGGGTGACGCCGGCGATGTCCTGGCCGTCGATCAGGATGCGGCCCGATTCCAGGTCGTAGAAGCGCAAGCAGCAGGTTGACGAGCGTGGACTTGCCCGCGCCCGAGCGGCCGACGAGGCCCACCTTCTCGCCGGGCTCAATGTGCAGGTTGAAGTTGTGGATCACGCCGCCGGGGCGCGCGGTGCCGGCGCCGACCGCCTGGCCGTAGTGGAAGCTCACGTGGTCGAAGCGGATGTCGCCGCGGGTCACGGCGAGAGGCTTGCTGTCGGGCTTGTCCAGCACCTGGTTGGGGCGGGAGATGGTCTCCATGCCCTCCTGCACCACGCCCATGTTCTCGAAGATGCCGGCGACCACCCACAGGATCCATCCGGACATGCCGATGATGCGCAGCACCAGGCTGATGACGGCGGCAATGGCGCCGATGGTGACGAGGTCGTGGCCCCACAGCCAGATGGCGACACCGCTCGCCGACACCATCAGGAGGCCGTTGAGCGAATAGAGCACGAGGTCCATGACGGTGACGAGGCGCAGCGACGCCTGCCACTTGGAGAGCTGCTCCTCGAGCGCGGCACGCGCGTAGGCGTCCTCGCGCTCGGCGTGGGCGAACAGCTTCACGGTGAGGATGTTGGTGTAGCTGTCGACGATGCGCCCCACGAGCATCGAGCGCGCCTCCGAGGCCTCGGTGGAACGCGCCTTGATGCGCGGCACGAACACGGCGAGGGCCGCCATGTAGAGAGCGAGCCAGACCACGAGGGGTATGAGCAGGCGCCAGTCGGCGGCAGCGAAGATGACAGCAGCCCCGACCCACTGCACCACCGCGTACCAGACGGCGTCGATCACCTGCACCACCGACTCGCGCAGCGCCGGCGCGGTCTGGATCACCTTGTTGGCCACGCGCCCCGCGAAGTCGTTCTGGAAGAAGCCGAGGCTCTGGCGCAGCACATAGCGGTGCGTGAGCCAGCGGATGCGGCTGCTGACGGGCCCGGCGATGATCTGGTTCTTGATGAGCTCGTGCGCGGTGGAGACGACGGGGCGGGCGATCAGCGCGATCAGCGCCATCACCAGCAGCGTGGCGCCGTGGTCGGCAAAGAACTGCGCGGGCGACTGGGCGCCGCGCATCATGTCGACCAGGCTGCCGACGAAGGCCAGGAGCGCCACCTCGATCAGCGAGCCCAGGAAACCCGCCACCAGGAGGAGGGCGAATACCGGCCAGACCGGCTTCACGAAATGGAGGTAGAACGCCCACAAGGTCTCCGGCGGACGCACGGGGAGCGCGTCCGGGAAGGCGTCTATGCGGGTCTCGAACCAGCGGAACATGGCACGTCCTATGGCAAGTCCTCGAGCTCGGCTTTCGCCGCGGTCGTGCGGGGTCTACGAGCGACCTGAGAACGGCACGACCGGTGTCCAACAAGGAGACAACGGCGGCGCAGGCATGTTTTTGTCTGAATTCGCGCGCCACAGGTCTCCCGGGAACCGGTCTGCGGCCGAACGCGAAAAAAGCGCGGGCGACCGTCAGCGGTCGATGGTGGCAAGGATCTCGATCAAGGTGGGATCCCCCGCAGGATGTTGTAGTGTCGGGCCGGCGCTCATAGCACAGCCTCGCGCAGGGCGCCAGCCTCCGGCGCACAGCATCCTGCCATCGAGGTCGGGATTGGGAAAATGACGACGGCAAGCCCTTCCCTCGATTCGCACAAGGAACGGGGACGGCAATGGTTCGAGACGCTGCGCGACGATTTGTGCGCGGCGTTCGAGGCGCTGGAGGCTGGCCTGCCGGCGCAGGCGCCCCTCGCCGACCAGGCGCCTGCCCGGTTCGTGCGCACGCCCTGGACGCGCGCGGAGACGCGCGGCGGGCCCGATGCCGGCGGCGGCGGCGTGGCGAGCCTGATCCGCGGCCGGGTGTTCGAGAAGGCCGGCATCCATGCCTCCACCGTGCACGGCGAGTTCGCGCCGGAGTTCAGGAAGCAGATCCCCGGTGCCGAGGAGGACCCGCGCTTCTGGGCCTCGGGCATCTCGCTCATTGCCCATCCCGTGAACCCGAACGTGCCGGCGGCGCACATGAACACGCGCCTCATCGTGACGAGCCGCTGGTGGTTCGGCGGCGGCGCCGACCTCACGCCGATGCTCGACGCGCGCCGCACCCAGGAGGATGCGGACACGCGCGCCTTCCACGCGGCCATGCAGAAGGCCTGCGCCCCGCACAAGGTCGCCGACTACGCCCGCTGCAAGGCGTGGTGCGACGAGTACTTCACCCTGCCGCACCGCAAGGAGATGCGGGGCATCGGCGGCATCTTCTACGACACCCTGGCGCCGGACGAGGGCGCGGGCGGATGGGAGGCGGCGTTCGCCTTCACGCAGGACGTGGGGCGCGCGTTTCTGGGGGTCTATCCGGAGCTGGTGCGGCGCAACTTCGCGCTGCCCTGGACCGAGGCCGAGCGCGAGGAGCAGCTCGTGCGGCGCGGGCGCTATGTAGAGTTCAACCTGCTCTACGACCGCGGCACCACCTTTGGACTCAGGACCGGCGGCAACGTCGAGGCGATCCTCTCCTCGCTGCCGCCTGTGGTGAAGTGGCCGTAGCCTCTCCACCCGTCTTCCCGGACGGAGCGACGCGAGCCCAAGGCGAGCAGCGCTCCGATCCAGGATGACGGACTAGTGACCCGAGGTCCCGGACAGCCTCGCCTGCGGCTCGGCTTCCGGGATGACGGGTGGTGTGGCCTCAGTTGCCGGGCAGCTTGTGGGTCTCGGGGAAGTACATGTCCTTCCACGATTTCGCCGGGGTCTTGAGGATGCCCGCCTTGTGCATCATGGCCATGGCGTTGTCGATGCCGCGCGGGACCTGGTCGAAGATGTAGTCGGGCGCCAGCAGGATCGCCTCGAGGTCCGCAAGCGGCATCTTGTCCTTCGTTGTCTCGAGATAGAACCGCGCCGCGCGCCGCTTGTCGGCGTTGAGCCATGCGAGCGCCTCTTGGAATGCAGCCACCACGGCGTCGTAGGTCTTGGGGTTGGCGTCGCGGAACTTCTCGGTGGTGACGAAGTTGAGGCCGGAGACCGGACCGCCCTGCACCGTATAGAGGTCGGTGATGGCGTGCAGCCCCGCCTTTCGCTCGATGTCCGCGTAAGGCGAGGTGGCGCCATGGATTGTGATCTCGCCTCTCGGACTCATCACTGCAGCCATCGCCTCGGGATGCGGCACCGATACCGTCACGTGGTCGAGCTTGCCCCATTGACCCGGGCCGAACTCCTTCTCAGCGGCGCTCCACAGGAACAGCGCCTGCGAGGAGGTCTTGACCGACGGCACCGCGATGCGCTCCTTGTCGGTGATGTCGCGCAGCGACTTGAGCTCGGGTTTGCGCGTCATCAGCCAGATGTTGGAGGCGACCAGCGCCGAGACCGCCTTGACGCGGATGCCGTTGCGCGTGCGGTCCCAAAGCACGGCCGTGGAGGGTATGCCCTGGGCGGCGAAGTCCACCGCTCCCGCAAGGAAGGAATCCACGATGGCCGCAGGCCCCGCGAGCTTGGCCCAGATAACGGTGGTGCCCGCGAGCCCCTTGGCCTTCAGGTGCTTCTCCACCAGCTTCTGCTCGCGCATGATGAGCGTCGGCAGGTAGTTGGAGCCGTTCTGCAGCACGAGCTTGACGTCGGACACCTCGGTGCGCGCCGGCAGGGCGCCCGCCGACCACGCGAGCAGCGTCAGGGCTGCAGCGGCAAGAATACGATTCATTTCGTCCCCCGGTTCATTTCCTTCCCCAGACCGCTCCGCGCCGGCGCGTCGCCGCGGACGGCCGGACGGCTTGCCATGGCAAGGTAGGCCATTGGCGCAAGCCGCTGCAACCCCGCCGCTGCATCCCAGACCCCCGCCCGCGGCGACAGGAAGCTCGCCGTCCGCGGCAGGTCGCCGCTCGTCTCAGGTGAGGCAGATTTGAGCCAGCTTGGCGGAAGGCCCGGGATGAGGTCTTTGAGCTCTATAGCCAGCCAGGGCTGGAAGGCGGCTCGTACTTGCAGGCGTTGCTTCCGGCAATCGGCCATTCCAGCATCATTCGATCGAACCGAGCAGCAAGTGGACTGGGATTGGAGGCATCGAATGCCTTGAGCTTCGCGTCCCTCTCGGTGACGAGCAGGTCGTACGCCTTGTCACTCTTCGGGCTGGTGAGGTCGAGTGGCGCCGTTCGGCTCGCTCGATGTACTGCGTAAGATACTGACCTGCATCAGGCGGAGGTCCGGAATCAGTATGGCAAGCCGCTTGCGCATCACCGGATCCCCCAGCATGGCTTTCAACTCGGCAAACGACCCATCCCCGAAGCCCCGCTCGAACGCGATGCGGAAACCCTCCGAGTTCGATCAAATCCGCTGCAAGTTTTCGGACACCGGGGAAATAGTCGATCGGCAACTGGCGCGCTGCCGCGCGGTAGTCCTCGACGCCGAGCTTGCGCTTCTGCCGGGGCTCAAAGCCTGCGGCGCAGGGCGAGGATGACGGCGAGGGGGAGGATGACGGCGCTTGCCGTTACGGTGAGCACCAGGGCGGGGAGGTGGTCGTAGACGCCGCGCTCGATGGGGAAGAGGAGGTTGACGTACTTGGTGGCGAGCTGGCTCGCCACCACGGAAAGGCTCATCAGCGAGGCGACGAGCGCGAACCAGGTGGCGCGTGCCTCGCGCGGGGCGTGGATCGCAACGAGCGCCAGCAGCGGAACGGTGGCAAGCAGGAACAAGGGCGACTGCGCGGCCTCATCGATCAGCGCGATGGAACGCGCGCCGAGGCCCAGCACGCGCTCGGTCCACTGGTGCACGCCGTTGACGAGCATGAGGCTCGGCAGGAACAGCACGGCCGTCATGAGGGTGAGCCACACGAGCACAGTGCTAGCCCGGCGGCGCACCAGGGCATCGGCGAGGAGCCACATGGCGGCGAGGCCCGCGCCTGTGCTGGTGAGCTGCAGCACGCCGAAGAAGGTCTCGTCGAAGCCGAGCCGGTCCATGGCGAACCAGCGGTAGCCGTCGCCAATCATGGGCACTGCCCGGAAGGCGAAGATCATGACGGCGATAAGGGCGATGCGGCGCCGCACCTCCGGCGTGAGGACCGCCATCACCCGGCGCAGCATCAGGCAGATGACGCCGAGCGAGAGGAGGAGCACCGCTTCCTGCGCCCAGCGGAAGGCCGAGAGGCCGATGAGCGTGGCGGCCACGGCCAGCACGAGGCCGCCGCCGAGGATCCTGAGGTCGATCGTGCGACGGCGGCGCCCGCCGTCGGCGCGCACCAGGAGTGCGCCGGCGATGGACACGGCGGGGACCGCGAGCCCCATCAGGAACACGGTGGAATAGGCGAAGGTCTTGGCCAGCACGCCGGCCAGGAGGGCGACGGCGAAGGCGCCGGCCGAGTAGGTGAGGCGTGCCAGCACCTCGACCATCGCG
Source organism: uncultured Alphaproteobacteria bacterium (assembly GCA_963840075.1). Lineage (GTDB taxonomy): Bacteria > Pseudomonadota > Alphaproteobacteria > Rhizobiales > Hyphomicrobiaceae > AWTP1-13. Next base: position 77,933 of record CAWIXS010000011.1, read on the forward strand.
AGATCGCGGTTGATGTCGGCCTGCGGCCGGGGGCTGCCATCGGGCTCCGTGCGGGCGACGACCTCGGGACTCATGGCGTCGGCTACCACCTCCTGGATCACGCTGCCGACGACGATGGCGAGCTGCGCCGCGGCGTAGAGCGTCTCGGGCGCGGCGAAGCTGAACCAGCGCGCGGCCGTGCCCGCCAGGGTCAGGAGGCCCAGGGCGACGAGGCCGCCGCCGAGGAGGATGTAGGCGCGGCGCTGCGAGCCCAGGATCGGCACGCAGTCCACGAGCTCGCTCACCACCATCTTGGCGACCCACGGCAACTGCAGCCACACCGCGAGGGAGGCGAGCTCGGCGGGCGTCAGGGTGAGCGACTGCCTGACCCAGAACTGGTCGGCGACGGCGATGAGCCCGAGGGCGCCGGAGGCGAGATAGACGCCGAGCAGCGGCAGATAGGAGAGACGCAAGCCCCGCAGCGGGGCCAGCAGCGGCGCCGCCAGCGGCCGCAGGCGAAGCGGCGCGCGCGGCCGTACACTGCTGACGCCCCCCGTGTCCATGCTTGCGCCGGCCAGACCGCCGGGTGTCCCTCGCCAAGGGCGCAATCCTTAGCGCATCACGGCGCGGGCGCATAGCAAGGGCGGGCGCCCGTTCTCCCTCGGCACCCGCCCTCCTCCTCTGCGGCGGCCCACACGCCCGGGACGTCGGGTCGTGAAAGACGCGATATCCCGAGGGCTGACCGGTGTTGGGTTGCGGGCCTTCGGCCCCAACCCGACACTGCGCCTTCAGCGCTTGGGCTCGTAGGCCGGGGCGCTGCCCAGGCTCTCCTTGGTGGCATCGATGACGATGCGCATGCCGCCGTCCCGGCGCTGCAGGCGCGATGCGTTGAACGGGATCGCGACGATCTTCTCGCCGAACCCGAGATCGCGGCCGACGCCGACGACCAGCGCGGCCATCCGGCCGTCGGGCCCGAGGATCACCTCGCTGACCGTCCCGAGCCGCTCGCCGGTGGTGTTGCTGACATCCCGGTTGAGGAGCGAGCTGAGCAACACCCAGTCGCCGGGGACCGCGGCGAAGTACGGCCGGCTGGCTGGCGGAGCCATGGCGATCATGTCGATGCGACCCCGCATCTGGTCCAGGGTCGGCTGGAGCAGGGGGGCAACGCCCGGCATGGCCGCAGCCGTGTCCAGCGCCGTGTTGAGCTTGCTCAACGCGCTGGCCGTGGTGCCGGCCAGAGCTGTGCGAGCCTCCTGAGACAGCTGCCCGCTCATGGCCGCCATGCGGTCGAGCTCTTTCGCCGCCTCCTGCAGCTTGGGCAACGCCGCGGAAGCCGACGCCCGGTCCTTGATGCCCTGCAGCACGCTGCCGAGCGCGTCGGCGGAGGTCATGGTCTGGCGCCCGATGTCGACGCTGCCGACCACCAGGCTGGGCCGGGCCGTTCCCCGGTCCCTGTCGGTGCCGACGAGGGGCGTCGTCGGAGCATCCGCAACCTGGCGCCGCCACGGGTCGCCACTCATCAGGTACCAGCCGAGCCCGGCCAGCGCCGCCAGCGGCAGCAGCCAGTAGGGCCAGCTGGCCAACGTCCCGTTGTGCTCCTCCACTCGACGTGGCTGCTGACGCCGATCACCCGTGAACCGATCGTCTCGATACCGATCCTCGCGATTCCGATCTCGATCCCGCTCTCGATCCTCACGGGCCATGCGAGTTGTCTCCTCGGTGGTTGCGCGGCTGACTTCCGGTGCGGCCATGCGGCCGGTCTCGGCGCCGGTGCGCAATTCAGGCTCCCTGGCGGGCTCCCTGGCAGGCTCCCTGCGCGCGGCGCTCGTCTCGATCGTCGTGCGCACCTCGGGCGTTCTGACCTCCGTCGTGCGGATCTCCGGGGTGGCGGTCGTCGTGCGCACCTCCGGGGTCGAGCGCGGCTCCGCAGCCGACACGCGCCCCTCCGGGGCCGCAGCGCTGATGTCGGGGCCCATACCCGACAGATGGGCCATGGGCGCCGCGCGCGGCGCCGCACGCGCAGCCGCGGTGGTCTCGAAGAAGGTCTGGGACCTGACGGCCGCAACCTGCTGCTCGAGCCTCGAGAGGCGCGCGATGAGGTCCGGCGTCACACCGGGGTCGCCCGGCAGGCCGCGCGGCCCAGGCTCGCCTCGCATGCCCTGCGGTCCGGTTGCGCCGCGCTCCCCTTGCGCGCCACGCTCGCCACGCTCGCCTCGAAGTCCTTGCGAACCGGCGGCGCCCTGCGACCCTGGAGGGCCGATCTCGCCCTGGATGCCGGGGGCGCCCTGATGACCGAGGAGGCCACGCTCTCCCTGCGCTCCGCGGGCACCGGGCTCGCCCCTCTCGCCCTTCGCGCCTGGAGGACCGGCGACGCCTGAAGGACCTGGCGAGCCTGCCACGCCGGCCTTGCCTTGCAGCCCAGCCTCGCCCTTCTCGCCCCTGAGGCCGATCGGTCCAGCGGAGCCTTGCGGGCCGGGTGGGCCTGCCACGCCCGGCCTGCCCTGCAGGCCGATCTCGCCCGTCTCGCCCCTGGGGCCCATCGGACCGACGATGCCTTGCGGGCCGACTACGGCCTCGCCCGTCTCGCCCCTGGGGCCCATAGGGCCGGCGGAACCTGGAGGGCCTGGCTGACCTGCCCCGCCCCCTTCACCTTTGGGGCCGATGGGGCCGGTAGGACCTGGCTGGCCTGCCTCACCCCTCTCACCCCTGGGGCCAATGGATCCGGTGGGGCCTGGAGCGCCGGCTGTACCGGGCTTGCCCTGCAGTCCGGGCTCGCCTTTCTCGCCGCGCTCACCTTTGGCGCCCAGGGCGCCTGCGACGCCTGGAGGACCTGCGATGCCGGGCCTGCCCTGCAGTCCGGGCTCGCCCCTCTCACCTTTGGCGCCCAGGGCACCTGCGACGCCTGGAGGACCTGCGATGCCGAGCCTGCCCTGCAGTCCGGGCTCACCCCTCTCACCTTTGGCGCCCAGGGCACCTGCGACGCCTGGAGGACCTGCGATGCCGGGCCTGCCCTGCAGTCCGGGCTCGCCCCTCTCGCCTTTGGCGCCTAGAGCGCCTGCGGGACCTGGAGGGCCGGCCCCGCCGGGCCTGCCCTGGAGGCCCAGCTCACCCTTCTCGCCTCGCTCACCTCGGGGTCCGCCGGGGCCTGGAGCGCCCGCGTCGCCGGGCTTGCCCTGCAACCCGGCAGGGCCTGGCGGGCCTGCCACGCCCGGCTTGCCCTGGAGGCCGGACTCGCCCTTCTCGCCTCTGGGCCCGGCGGGACCTGGAAGCCCGCGCTCACCGTGCGGGCCGGATCTGCCCTGCAATCCGGGATCACCGGTCTCGCCCTTCGGGCCAGGCAGGCCGCGCTCGCCCTGCTGTCCTGGAGGGCCAGGCTTACCGGGCGCTCCCGCAGGTCCGGCGGGACCGGGCTTGCCCAGTCCAGGCTCGCCCTTGGCCCCCTGCGCTCCTGGAGGGCCGGCTGGGCCAAGCTTACCGGGCGCTCCCGCAGGTCCGGCGGGACCGGGCTTGCCCAGTCCAGGCTCGCCCTTGGCACCCTGCGCGCCTGGAGGGCCGGCCGAACCCGGACTGCCCTGCAGGCCCGGCTCGCCCTTGCTGCCCTGCGGCCCTGGAGGGCCCGCCGGTCCAGGCTTGCCTTGTGCTCCCGCCGATCCCAACTGGCCGGGCTTGCCTTGCAGTCCGGGATCGCCTTTCTCGCCCCTGGGTCCCGCAGGGCCGGCCGGTCCATGCCTGCCTTGCGCACCCGCGGGTCCCAGCGGGCCGGGCTTGCCCAGCAGTCCCGGCTCGCCCTTCTCGCCCTTGGAGCCCGGCAGGCCGCGCTCGCCCTGTGCGCCACGCGGCCCTGGAGGGCCGGCTGAACCAAGTTTGCCCTGGAGTCCGGGTGCGCCCTTTTCGCCCTTCGGGCCGGCGGGTCCAAGCTTGCCTTGCGGGCCCGGATCGCCCTTCTCGCCCTCGGGGCCGTGCGGACCTCTGGCTCCCATCGGCCCTGCCTTGCCCGGCTCGCCTGGGGTGCCCTTGGGCCCGCGCTCACCCTTGGAACCGGCGGGCCCCTGGAGCCCACGCCGCACTTGCATCGGCAGGAGGATATCCGTGCTGGCGGCGAGCTTCTCGACTTGCCTCTCGCCAATTTCCCCGACCTTGGCCTTCGCACCGGGATGGCTGCTCTTGGGCCTCCCACCGACGCTGGTGAACTTGGCGCTTGTCTTCTCACTCTTCTCGCGGATCTTGGCCATGGTCTTCCAAACTCCCCAGGGCACTGACTGCATGGTGGGATGCGAAAGGGGAGCGTAGTTACCCCGCAAAAGGCACCAAATGGGGGTAACTATTGGATTCCAGGCGCGGCCTTTGCCCAGGAGGGCGAGCGCATGCGACGACGGGTCCGTACTTCAGCCTGGGGACCGGTCCCCCAGGCAGAGCTTTGGGTCCGCCCGTCTTCCGCCCGCACGTCTTTCGTCCGCACGGCTTCCAGATGCAACTTGTACAGAAGTTCGCTGCGGCGGCGACGGCGTGCGACTACCTCACCGGCCAGCGCTCCAGCGTGTAGGCGAGCCTGGCGAAGTCGTGCACCTGGAGCGCCTCCGCGCGCAGGGTCGGGGAGAGACCGACCGCTGCGAGCAGCGCCTCGGGGTCGCGCACCAGCGGCTTCAGGCTCTGGCGCAGCATCTTGCGGCGCTGGCCGAACGCGGCGGCCGTGACCCGGGCGAGCGCCTGCGCCGAGCACTCCGGCTGCGGCTGCGGCACGGGCACCAGCTCCACGACGGCGGAGGCGACCGTGGGCGGCGGCGTGAAGGCCTGGGGCTTCAGTGTGAACAGGAGACGCGCGCGCGTGCGCCACTGGGCGATGACGGCGAGGCGCCCGTAGGCCTTGGTGGCGGGTACCGCCACCACCCGCTCCGCCACCTCCTTCTGGAACATCAGCACCATGCGCGCAAACCACGGCGGCCACGGCTCGGTCTCGAGCCAGCCCGTGAGCAGCAGCGTGGCGACGTTGTAGGGAAGGTTGGCGACGATGATCGCCTTGCCCGCGGCGCCGGCGGCAAGCGCATGCCAGTCGACACGCAGCGCGTCCCCGTATTGCACGGCGAGCCGGCCGGGATAGCGCGCGGCGATGGCCTCCAGCGCCGGGCGGCAGCGCTCGTCGCGCTCCACGGCGATCACGCGCACCGCGCCCTCGAGCAGGAGCGCCCGCGTCAGCCCGCCGGGACCCGGGCCCACCTCGATGACCGTGTTGCCGGCGAGCGGCCCGGCCGCGCGCGCAATGCGGCGCGTCAGATTGAGGTCGAGGATGAAATGCTGGCCGAGGCTCTTCCTCGCCGTCAGCCCCAGGCTGCGCACGACGCTGCCGAGCGGCGGCAAACCGTCCGGGCTCGCATTGCCGTCGCCGGCCGCATCGCTCATGGCTGCGCCAGGGCGCGCCGGCCGGCTCGCCGGGCTCCCAGCTCGGCCGCCAGCCGCAGCGCCGCGATTAAGCTGTCGGGGCGGGCCTCGCCGGTCCCGGCGAGCGCGAAGGCGGTGCCGTGATCGGGCGAGGTGCGCACGAAGGGCAGGCCGAGGGTGACGTTGACGCCGCGGTCGAACGCCAGCGTCTTGAGCGGGATCAGGGCCTGGTCGTGGTACATGGCAATCGCCGCATCGTAGCCGGCCCGGGCCTCGGCATGAAACAGCGAGTCGGCGGAATGGGGCCCGGTTATGGTGAGGCCCTCGGCTGCGAGCTGGGCGATGGCGGGGGCGATGATCTCGGTCTCCTCGGTGCCGATGAGGCCGTCCTCGCCGGCATGCGGATTGAGCCCCGTGACGGCGAGGCGCGGCACGGCAATGCCGAAATCCTCCTCGAGCGCGCGTGCCGTGATGCGGGCGGTCTCCACGATGAGCGCGCGGGTGAGCGCGCGCGGCACGGCGGCCAGCGCGATGTGCACGGTCGCAGGCACAACCTTGAGCTCGTCCGAGACCAGCATCATGACCGGGCGGATGGCGTCCTTGCCGGCATGGCGCGCGGCCAGCTGGCCGAGAAACGCGGTATGGCCGGGATAGTCGAGCGCGATCGAGCGCAGCGATCTCTTGACGATCGGATTGGTGACGAGCGCCAGGGCCTCGCCGCTGAGTGCAGCCTCGGTTGCCGCCTCGATGGCGGCGACGATCTCCCGGTCGCGCTCCTCCCCCTCGTCCAGGCGCCGCGAGCCGGCGTGGCTGTCCGCCGGCGTACGCAGAGGCAGCACTGGCAGTGCCCCGTCGAACTGATGCGCGGCGTCGCCCAGCCGTGCGACGGTGGCAACGGGCACCTGGAGCCCCAGCGTGCGTGCGCGCTCGCGCAGCACATCCGGGTCGCCGTAGACGGCAAAGGGGTGCAGGGCGTGGGCCTGGCGTGCGCGCCAGGCCGCCAGGGTGATGTCGGGCCCGATCCCCCTCGGATCACCCAGCGTGACCGCTATGGGAGGCCGGGGCGGTGCCGGCGCACGTACGGCGCTGGGGCAAGTCGGATCGCTCACTTGTACTCGATATTGGCTTCCTGCTTCAGGTTGCGCAGATGGCGCTCCGCCAGGATCTCCAATTCCTTGCTCTGAAGCACCTGCATGGCACGCACCCGCTGTGCCTCGTCGCCGTTGACGGTGCGCCGCCCGCAGACGGCGTAGAGATCGACGCCCGCGGCTGTGGTGACCGGTGGCAGGGCCTCGTTGTCCTTGGCGCCCAGCAGCATCGAGCGCATGGGCTCTGCGATGCTGGCAGGCTTCACGAACTTCATGTCCTCGAACTTGGCATCGGCGGCGGCCTTGGCAAGCTCACCCATGGTCTTGCACCCGGCAAAGCGCGCCCGCAAGCCCTCCGCTTCGCGAATAGCGCCTGGTCCAGGTGGTCTGGTCCGTCCGGCCCGCTAGTGGGAGCGATATCTTCTGCAGCTGCAGCTCGACCGTATCCTTGCCGGTTTCTGCGGCTGCTGCGGTAAGGAACAGATCGACGTCGCGCTGGGACACCGTGGCCTGCGCCGCATAACGCCGCGTGACCATCTCGCGCCAGGCTTTTCCCACGCGGAACTTCTCCCCCATGGTGGCGATGTCGACGCCCATGCCGTTGAGGTGCTTGGCGAACTCCTCGTAGGTCATCTTGTTGCGGTCCGCCACGTCCTTGAGCAGGGCCTTCACCTCGGCGTCCGTGACCTCAACCCCGAGCTTCTTGGCCGCCTGCAGCTTCAGGCGCTCGTCGACCAGCTCGTCCCTGGCCACCTTGTTCAGCTTGGGCAGCAGGACAGCGCGCGCGCTCTCGACCGCCTTCTTCTGCAGCGCCAGTCCGAGCTGCTGCTGGCGCTCCTTGAGGATTGCGAGCAGCTCGTCCCTCGACTTGCCGGGGTTGGAGCTGACAACCTCCTCTTGCAGCTTGCGCAGTGCCGCCTGCGTGCCGTCGGCCTTGAGCAGGCGCTCGAAGTTCTCCTTGACCTGCTCGCTGATGTTGGCGGCGAGGCCCGTGAAGCGTGCGCGCTGCTCGATGTCGCGGGCGGTGATCGCCTCGTCGTTGACGATGACCACGATGCGTTGCTGGCCGGGGCTGGTCGCCACCGTATCGGCCTTGCCGACATCGGCCTTGGCGCTGCGCTTGGGCGGCGTTGATTGCGCGGCGGCCTGCCACCCGGCGCCGTGCCAGACCCACAGCCCCACGCAGAGCGCCGCGAGCAGGCGGAGATGCACAGTGAGACGGAAACGGGCAGTCACGGCGGCCTCTCCCCTGATGAGACGAACCCCGATGCGCTGATCTCTCGTGCGCGCGAATCTCTCTCGCTGAGCATACCCCCGGCAGGCACCGGCGGCTTCCTTTTCCACAGCGCCGAGCTCCACAGCCACAAGACAACAATGGCGCGGCTGTGGCAACCGCACGCTGCGGCCCCATCCAGCCTGGCGCAAGCTGTTGCGGGGCGGACCGCCGCGCCGGCTGCCACATCGCCAGCGGGTCCCGAGACAGGCCCCCGCCTGGCTAGAGTTGTGACACCGAGGGACCATACAGGTGTCATGCCGGCGCTTGTCGCCGGTCCACCTGTCCCCTGGCTTCGGAGCTCGCTGTGAACTCGATGCCGGGGACAAGCCCGGGACAAGCCCCGGCATGACACCGTTCGATCCGTCGGAGTCAACACTAGCGCGGGATCGTGCCCTGGTTCACGTCACCGAAGTAGTGGTTCAGCGCATCGGTGCGATGGGTGAACCCACCCAGGTTCTTCAGCTCGAAGCGCAGCATCACGGTGCGGTCCTCCTTGATCTCGAGGGCCGGGTTGTTCACGTGGGTCTCGATGTAGCTCACGGTGAGCACGAAGCATTCGTCCGCATACTTGAGTTGCAGGATGTCCTGCACGCGCTCGAGTGCGTCGATATCGTAGCGCGCTTGGCCGACCACGCTCCAGCGATCCGTCAGGCGCAGGCCGAGCGTGCCGATGATCTCCTGCTGGTCGTCGAACACCCCGAACTTCGGATCGAACTGGGTGTAGGTGTAGGCGAATTGCGTCAGCAGCGGTCCGTAGGTGCCTTGCAGGGCGGTATCCTGACGGCGCAGCGTGAAGTCGTGCTCGTCGAAGCGGGCCTGCGCGATCAGGCTCAGGCCGGCGACCGGCGACAGGTAGAGGCCGGCGACATAGTCGGACCTCGAGGTATCGAGCCCGCTCCCCGGGTTGAAATTGGGGATGCCGGTGGAATCCAGACCCGGCGGCGGCTCGAATGGGTTGTCGCCGGCCAGGTGCAGGCTTTGTCCGACCACCACGCGGGCGAAGAGGCCGCCGTTGGTCTGCAGCGTGTACTGCATGCCAATGTTGGCGCGGGTGCCGGTCTCGAGCCGGTCATAACCGGAGAACTTGCTGATGTCGAACAGCAGCGTGTCGTCGAACACCAGGCTTCGCGCGTCCTCGTCGGGGGTGCGGAACTGGTCCACCCGGTTCGGCCGCACGATGATCTGCGCCGTCGGCTCGATGATGTGCGAGGCCGAGTTGGTGTGCGCCACGAAGGGATACGAGTAGGTGAAACCGGCGGTGGCCAAGCCGCGCAGCACGGTGTCGTCGGGTATCGCGGTCTTGCCGTCATTGGGGTCGACCGCATTCGCCCAGCTGTAGACGTCCCCGCGCACGTTGGCGAATGGCGTCCACACCTGGCCTAGCGGATCGATCATCTTCTTCTGCCACGCGGCGTCGACCACCAGGCGGCTGCTGTCGGTGCCGTCGGTGCGCGTCAGCGAGCGGGCATGCATGTTGAAGCTGAGCTCGCCGCCCAGGATCGGGCTGCCCCAGATGTAGTTGTAGTCGATGACGGGATGCACGTAGGAGCTGGCGAGATCGGTGTCGTTCAGGAGCAGACCACCGAAGTGATAGAAATTCATGCCGAAGTAGTTGCGCCCGGAGAGGCCCTGCAGGAATGCGACGTTGACGCGGTCGGTCTGGATGATCGGATCGAGCTTGTAGGTGCGCCGGAAGGACTCGTCGCTCTCGATGGTGATGTCCCATCCGTACTTCCACCACGACGACAGCGAGAACAGGCCTTTGGTCTGGAGCGACCCGCGCCAGTTGCCGAGATCGGAGTTGAAGGCCGGCCCGGTCTCGTCGTCGATCGCGGCGAGATTGACGGTGAACTGCCCGCTTGCCAGGCGATGGCGCCAGTCGCCCTGCCACAGCACCCCGCGGTCGGTGAAGTACCTGGGGCGGAATGTGAAGTCGTAGTTCGGCGCGAGCGCGAAGTAGTAGGGCAGCTCGACCGAGAACCCCAGCGTCGAGGATTGGTCATAGCTCGGCATCAGGAAGCCGGACTGCCGCTTCACCGAGGGGTCGGGGTGCTGGAAGTAAGGCAGGTAGAAGATCGGCACGCCGAACAGCTGGAACTGCGCGTCCTGATAGGTGATCGTCCCCGCCGCCTGGTCGTGAATGATCCGGGACGCGCCGACGCACCAGAGCGGCGGCATGCCGGGATCGTTGCGGCAGGGCGTGAACTTGCCGTTCTCGAACTCGGTGACGTTGCCTTCCTTGCGGATCGCCTTGTCAGCGGCAATGCGGCTGTCGTCCGCAGTGACCATGCTGAGCTTCTGGATGAAGGCGTCGCGGAAGTCGTCGGTGGCCTCGAACACGTCGGCGCGCGTGATCTGGCCGTTCGGGTCCTTCAGCTGGGCGTTGCCTTCGGCCGTCAGCTTGTTGAGCGTCTGGTCGTAGGTGACCTTGTCGGCCGTCAGAATATAGTTGTTGTAGTAGATCTCGACGTTGCCCTGCGCGATCACGCGGTTCTTGTCGTAGATCAGGTTCTCGGCCTGCATGAACAGCGGCTGGGCGCGATCGATCTTGGGCCTTGGCCCGAGCGGGCCACCGGGTGTCTTGGGGAACGACGAGGTCTTGGGCAGACCGGGCCGCGGCAGCCTCAACCCGGGATCCTGAGCGAAGGCGGTGTCCGGGAGCACCCCCGCCAGGGCGATCAGCGCCACCAGCAACACGAACGCAGCCCTCAATCGTTGCCGTCCCGCCAGACGGCAGCACGAGGCTGCGCCGCACCAACTGTGCGGTGTCGCTCGACGCATCACTCAGCCGTCCTCCTGGTGTAGCAACACCGTTAGTGAGACGAGCAGCGAGACAGCTATCGGAACCCAGACTGCGAGCGTCGGAGAGATCAAACCGGTAACACCGATCTGCCGCGATACCTCGACCAGCAGGAAGAGCCCGATACCCCCAACCATCCCTGTCAAAACCATAGTCTGTATCCCACCGGAGCGGAATGACCGCAATGACACAGTGGCGGCCAAAATTACCATGGCGATCAGAAGCGCCGGACGTGACAGCAGTATGGCATGTTGCATGCGATACTTCGTGGCTGAAAGCCGAAGCTTCTCAGCCTCTTCGATGAGAGCGGGCAGCTGCCAGAAGGAGATGGCGATCTCCGAGCCGAGGGCCTCGCTGACCTTCTCCCGCGTGAGGCGGGTGCTCAACGAGTACGTGCTGAAGGTCTCCGCCTCGCGTTGCGGGCGAGCAACAACCGCCTTATGCAACTCCCAGTATCCATCTTGTAAAGTTGCACGCTCCGCATCGATTCGCTCGATGAAGTGGCCCTTGGCATCGAACAGGAAGGCGATGACCCCCGAAAGGGAGAGGCCCTGGTTGGCAATTGCCTTGGCATTGAGCACGGATTCACCGTCCGGCCCGTCCTGGCGGAGCCAGGAGCCCTCGCCCCTGCCGGCCAGCAGGCCGGCCTCCATGCCGAACAGGTCGGCGACCAGGCGCTCGGCTTCGAAGCGGGCAGACGCCGCCAGGGGGTTGAACAGCGCAACGGCGAAGATGCCGAAGAACAGGGTCACGACAATCCCCGGGCGCAGAAACTGCCAGACCGACATGCCGGCCGACCGCAGCACGGTGAGCTCGGACCTGCGGTTGAGGCTCAAGAGGGCGGCGATGCTTCCGACCAGCACGGCAAAGCCCAGGAGCAGCTCCGTGAACGCCGGCAGGCGCAGGAGGCCTATCCACAACAGCGTGGCGACCGACAGGTCCTGGGCCCGGCGCGAGAGCCGCAACAGCTCGATCATGTCGATCATGAAGATCAGGCAGGCGCACACCACGAAAGCGCCCACGATGCTGACGAGGAACCGTTTCGCCACGTAGCGGCGCAGCGTGCGGGCGGTCAGAATGCGGCTGCCCTCGGCCCAGCGCTGCTGCGATCGCCGCGGCCGGCGCGCCAGCAGACCCTGCAAGCGCCGGAGCAAGCCGTCGCGGAACGTGCTGACGTGCCGGAGGAGCTTCGATTGCGGGCGTGGAACGATCTGCCTCTGCGTGGCGATCGCAGCCAGCACGGCGGTGCCTATGGGGATCGCGTACATCAGGAAGGCCGAAGCCGGGCGGACGGCCACCGCATTGGTGGCGGCGATACCGAGCATGCGGCAGAGCACGCCCACGCCGAAGGCCGCGATCAGGCTCTTGGTGCGGCTCTGGCGCGTGCTCTGGATGCTGCCGGCAAAGGCCAGAACGATGAGAACGAAGGCGAAGCCATAGAGCGGGCTCGAGAACCGCTCGTGCAGGTCGGATGCGGCCCGTCCGGGGTTGTGCTTGCGCAGCGGATCGTCGGGGGCGAGCCGCAAGAGCTCGGTGGTATAGCGCTCGCGCGGGGGGCGCACCATTTGCGCCAGCTCCGGCCGCTGCTCGAGCTGGTTCAGATCGATGACGTACTTGGTGAAGCTGATGATCCGCGGGGCCTTCTCGCCTTCGCCGCGGCTGACGATGTGGCCGTTCTCCATGCGCAGGAACGCGGCGCCGTCCTGCTTGAAGATCTGCGCCCGCTCCGCGAGATAGGTGGCGACCTGCTTGGGATCGCGCGCATCGTGCAGCAGGAGACCCAGGAGCTCCCCGCTGTGGGCCCGGTCGCGGATGTGGATGGTGAGCTTGGGCTCGGGCTCGGTGAAGCGCCAGGGCTTGATGACCTGCCCGATCAGGTCGGTGCGGACGAGGATCGTGTACTCCCGGAGCAGCCTCTGGCTCCACGGCCCTGCCAGGTGGTTGACCGCCGACACCCCCAGGGCAACCAGGAGCGCCAGCAGGCCCAACGGCTTGATCAGCGCCCACACCGGCGCCCCGCCGGCCGTCATGATGATGAGCTCGCTGTCGCTGCCGAGGCGGTTGAGGACGTGGATGGAGGCGATGAGCAGGGCGATCGGCGCCACCAGCGCGAGCAGGCTCGGGAGCGCCAGCGCCGTCATCGCCAGGAACCGCAGGCCATCCTGGCCCTGGCTCGTCATCAGCTCGAGCTGACGCAGGGCAACGCCGATCCACACGATGGTCGTCAGCGACAGCAGGATCAGCACCAGCGCTCCGGCCGCCTGCCGGAACACGTAACGGCCGAGCGTGCCGCCAAGAAGGCTCATCCAGTCTCCCCCGCCCCGGCGCGCGCCAGGCACCCATTTCCCCGGGAAATCGTGCCGGCCAAGGGCAATGCCGAGGCCTCACACAGCATGGTGGCGGAACGGTGGCCCGTATCCCGCAACCCCTTCGGGGCCGGCTACATCTTGCGACGATATGGTGACGATAAGGTTTCTCGGGGGTTCCGCCTCTGCTTGCGCCAACCCGCCCAGCGGCTATGGTTACGAGTCTGAGTGGTCCCCGCTCCGTGTTGCCTTGGCTCGAGGCACCCGCCGCGGCTCCGCGCGCCGGTCGGTTCGGGCCGGTGCGCCGGGCGCGCCGGTCCCGGCCAGCCTCCAGAGCCCACCCTTCGTCTGGAACGCGCCGCTATGGCCTCGCCTCTCGCAATCGAGTTCGTGCCCCTGTCGGCCACGCTGGCTTCGGCCGCGGCCGTGCTGGCCAGCGAGGAGGTGGCGCTCGGCGCGGCGGGGCGCACGATCGACGAGCGGTCCCAAGGCGCCTTGACGAAGGCCGCGCGCGCCGCTGGCTTCACCGGCAAGCCGAGGACGGCGATCGAGATCCTGGCACCCGCGGGCGTCGAGGCCCAGCGCATCGTTCTGGCTGGCGCCGGGCGCGCCATGAGCGAGCACGACCGCCTGCGCCTCGGCGGCTTCCTCTACGCCCAGATCGCGGCCCGCAAGGCGGAGCGCGCAAGCCTGATGGCCGAGCTCGCCGACCCGGGCGAGACCAGCGCCGAGACCCTGGCTGCGGACCTGGCGTTCGGCGCCTTGCTGCGCAGCTACACCTTCGACAAATATCGGACACGGCGCAGCAACAGCAGCAGCGCCAACGACGCGGAGGGCGAGCCGCCGCGCGACGGGCTGCAGAGGCTCCTCGTCCACTGCGCCAACCCGAATGCCGCCGCCAAGGCTTTCGCCGCCCGCAAGGCCGTGGCGGAGGGCGTCTTTCTTGCGCGCGACCTGATCAACGAGCCGGCCAACGTGCTGGGCCCCGTGGAGTTCGCCGAGCGGCTGCGCGATCTGGCGCGCGCGGACCTCACGGTGGAGGTGCTGGACGAGGAGCAGCTCCAGGCCCACAAGATGAACGCCATCCTGGCCGTCGCACAGGGCAGCGTGCGGCCGCCGCGGGTCGTCGTGCTGCAGTGGCAGGGCGCCAAGTCCAAGCGCGCCAAGACCCTTTGCTTTGTCGGCAAGGGTGTCACCTTCGACACCGGCGGGCTCTCCATGAAGCCCGCGGCGGGCATGGAGGACATGAAGGGCGACATGGGCGGTGCGGCCTGCGTCGCGGGCCTGCTTCTGGCGTTGGCGGGCCGCAAGGCCGCCGTCAACGCGGTAGGGGTGATCGGCCTCACCGAGAACATGCCCTCCGGCACCGCCCAGCGTCCCGGCGACATCATCACCAGCATGTCGGGACAGACCATCGAGGTGCTCAACACCGACGCCGAGGGCCGCCTCGTGCTGGCCGACGCGCTGTGGTACGCGCAGGAGCGCTTCAAGCCGCGCTTCATCATCGATCTGGCGACGCTCACCGGGGCCATCATAGTGGCGCTCGGCAAGGAGTACGCGGGTCTCTTCGCCAACGACGGCAAGCTGGCGGTGGAGCTCGCCGCGGCCGGCGAGGCGGTGGGCGAGAAGGTCTGGCGCATGCCGCTCGCCAAGGCCTACGACAAGCTGATCGACAGCAAGAACGCCGACATGAAGAACATCGGCGGACGCCACGGCGGCGCCATCACGGCCGCCCAGTTCCTGCAGCGCTTCATCAGGGACACGCCCTGGGCGCACATCGACATCGCCGGCACCGCCATGGATTCCACCCGCAACGAGCTGAACCCGAGCTGGGGTGCGGGCTGGGGCGTGCGGCTCCTCGACCGCCTGGTCGGCGACAACTACGAGAAGGGCGAGAAATAGACGCCTGCCGCCGGGGGCGGCGGTCCCGATCCACGCCGGCATGAGCACACGCTATCGCCCATCCTACTCATCCAAGATCTTGGAAATCCGTCTTAAAGCCAAGTAATTTTCCATAATATATATTATGCGAATAAGAACAGGCCGGTGGACGCTTGTCTCGCCGGTCGTGCGAACGGCTGGCCGGGGCACCGACCTCCGTCCGCGCAGGGCGCGCTCCGGCATCACAAGCGGATGAAGCGCCGAACACAGAACACCAGCCCTGTGGCGGTGCACCGCCGCAAACAGCACGGGGGTCACTCCTCGCGTCGCGCCGCGCGGCGCAGGGCCTTGACGGTCGATCGGCGGCGCTTGCTCTCGCGCCGGCGCACCGTCGAGGCGTAGGTGGGCTTGGTGGGGCGGCGTGGTGGCGGCGGTGGCTCGGCGGCCTGCCGTATCAGGTCGAGGAGCCGCTCGCGGGCGTCCTGGCGGTTGCGCGCCTGCGTGCGGAAGCGGGCGGCGGTGATGACGATGACGCCGTCGGCGGTCAGCCGCCGGCCAGCGAGGCGCTCCAGGCGCCGGCGCACGTCCTGGGGCAGAGACGGTGAGGCGCGCGCATCGAAGCGCAGCTGCACGGCGGTTGCGACCTTGTTGACGTTCTGGCCGCCCGGTCCCGACGCGCGCAGGAAGGTCTCGTCCAGCTCTGCCGGGTCGATGGCAATGGTGTCGGTGATGCGCAGCATGGGGGCAATCGCGGGGGCCGTTTCGTGCTATGAGGCGGACCCTATCATGAGCATCCGTGCAGGAGAGAGGCAGCGATGGCCACCCCGGCGCAACGATCCATCGACGGCCTCCTGGCGGTGATGGCGGCACTCCGGACTCCGGGCACCGGATGCCCCTGGGACCTGGAGCAGGACTTCGCGTCGATCGCACCCTACACCATTGAGGAGGCCTACGAGGTTGCCGACGCCATCGAGCGGGGCGACCTCGCAGAGCTGAAGGAGGAGCTGGGCGATCTGCTGCTGCAGGTGGTCTACCACTCGCGTATGGCCGAGGAGCAGGGCGCCTTCGCCTTCCCCGACGTGGTGGAGGCCGTCACCGCCAAGATGCTGCGCCGCCACCCGCACGTGTTCGGCACGCCCGAGGAGCGCGCCGCCGGCGCCGCGCCGGGCTTCTGGGAGCGCATCAAGGCAGAGGAGCGCGCGGGGAAAGAGGGAGGGGCGCCCTCTCCCCGCGCTCAGTCTCCCTCTCGCCGCGCATCGCCGACCTCACCCAAGACTCCGTCAGCGCGGGGAGAGGGCCGGGGTGAGGGGCAGGAGCACACCTCAACGTCGGAGATTGCCGCTGCCCCTCACCCTAACCCTCTCCCCGCAAGCGGGGAGAGGGAGTCCGGCGGAAGCGCGCTCGACGGGGTGCCGCTCCCTCTCCCGGCCCTGATGCGGGCCGTCAAGCTGCAGAGCAAGGCCGCGCGCGTCGGCTTCGACTGGCCCTCGCTCGCCCCGGTCCTCGACAAGCTGAAGGAGGAGCTGGCCGAGCTGGAGGAGGCGATCGCGGGCGCCGGTGGCGCCATGGGGTCAAACCCCCAGGGTCTGACCCCGATCGCGGAGGAGCTCGGCGACCTCCTGTTCGTCGTCGCCAACGTCGCGCGCCACCTCGATGTCGACCCGGAGGCCGCGCTGCGCTCCGCCAACCACAAGTTCACGCGCCGCTTTGGCGCCATCGAGCGCAAGCTCGCCGCCCACGTCCGCACCCCCGCCCAATCCACCCTCGCCGAGATGGACCGCCTGTGGGATGAGGCCAAGGCGGAGGAACGGTGAATCCTCAATCTCGCGATACCAGACGGCCGGCGTGCGCCCTGTGCCAATCCACGAATGCTTTGGCGATGCGATCGAACGGGCGCGGCGGCAAGATGCCGAAGGAATAGCCGCCCTTGCGGCGCTTCCTCAGGTCGTAGCCCGGCCACACGAACTCGTTGCCCTCGGAAACCAGCAACCAGGATGGCAGGTCATCGAGACCGAGGGGGCCATTGACCGCGGGCGGGATCTCGACGCCTCGTCCTGTCTGCTGGGCGCGACGTGCGTGATGGGCCGACCGTGACGACTTCCTCCGGCGCATCTCAGGCGCGGGTATCGTCATGCTCAGCCCTTATTGCGGCCGAGGAGAGCGTTGAGCTTGTTGTGGCGCGGATCCATGCGCGTCTTCGCAATCGCCTCGATCTTCTCCGCCGGAAGCTCGCCGGTGGGGAAACTGCGGCGCTGGGACTTGTAGCGCAAGTAGTCCTCGTACTCGTCGGCGGCAATGAAGTAGCCCGCAATAGACGCGGCGATTGAGGCCCTACACGTCGAGCACCTCGAGCACGCCGGGGACGGTGGAAATGGCGCCCTTCTGGGTGGGGGAGACGTCGAAGCGGCCGGGGAGCGCGATCTCCAGCTGGCGGCCGGTGTCGGTGAGCGCCAAGCTCAGGCACACGGTGCCCTTGCCGCCCGGCTTGAGCAGGGACTTCAATTCGCCGAGCGGGCCGCCGCTCCCGCCGCCGCTGAGCTTGCGGCCGTCGAGCACCACCTTGACGCCGCGCTGCACGCTCTCGGCGGCCTTGTCGAGGGACTCCACCGTCTGGGCGCGCAGCTTGAGGCTCTCGCCGTCGCGCTCGCCCTCGACCGAGAGCAGCACCGCGGTGCCGGGCTCCAACAGGTCGCGGGCCTGCGCCAGGGTCTCGGAGAACAGCACGGCCTCGAACTGGCCGGTCGGCTCGGAGAACATGGCGAAGGCAAACTTGTTGCCCTTCTGCGACTTGCGCTCGCGCGCTGAGACCACCACGCCGGCGAGCCGGCCGGCCACCGCGCCGCGGTCGGCGCGCGCCTCCAGCTCCGCAAAGGGCACGACGCCGAGCTTCGGCAGGACCGCCGCGTAGGCGTCGAGCGGATGCCCGGAGAGGAAGAAGCCGACCGCCTCGAACTCGTGCTGCAGCCGCTCCATGGGGGTCCACGGCTTGATGGGGCGCGCATCGAGCGCCGGCGGGGCGTCGCCGCCCCCGCCGAAGAGATCGCCCGTGCCGAGCGCCGCGTTCTCCGCCGTGCGGTTGGCGAGCGCCAGCATGGCCTCGACGTTACCGTGCGCCAGCGCGCGGCTGGGCTCGAGCCCGTCGAAGGCGCCGGCGGCACTCAGCGTCTCCAGCGCGCGCTTGTTGAGCACCTTGGCATCGCAGCGCCCCGCGAAGTCCGACAGGCTCTCGAAGGGGCCGCCCGACGCCCGCGCACCCACCAGGCTCTCCACCGCCTGGGTGCCGATGTTCTTGAGCGCCGCCAGCGCATAGCGGATGGCCTTCTCGGACGGGAGGAAGTCGACGCCCGAGGCGTTGACGCAGGGCGGCAGGATGGCGATGCCGGACCTCCGAGCCTCCGAGGCGAACATGGCGAGCTTGTCGGTGTTGCCGGAATCCAGCGTCATCGAGGCGGCGAGGAACTCCGCGCGGAAGTTGGCCTTGAGGTAGGCGGTATAGTAGGCAACGTGGGCGTAGGCGGCGGTGTGCGCCTTGTTGAAGCCGTAGCCCGCGAACTTGTCGACCAGCTCGAAGATGTAGGCGGCCTCCTCGCGCTTCACCCCCTTCTTCACAGCGCCGGCCACGAACTCGGCCTGCTGCTTGGCCATGATGGCCTTGTCCTTCTTGCCCATGGCCTTGCGCAGGATGTCGGCCTGGCCCAGCGAGTAGCCGGCCATCACCTGGGCGATCTGCAACACCTGCTCCTGGTAGATGATGACGCCGTAGGTCTCCTTCAGGATCGGCTCCAGCATGGGGTGGAGATAGTCGACATCCTCCTCGCCGTGCTTCCTGTTGATGTAGGTCGGGATGTTGTCCATCGGGCCCGGCCGGTAGAGCGCGGTCATGGCCATGATGTCCTCGAAGCGGTCGGGCTTGAGGCGCTTGAGGCAATCGCGCACGCCCGTGCCTTCGAGCTGGAACACGCCCACCGTATCGGCCCTGGCAATGAGGTCGTAGGTCTTGCGGTCGTCGAGCGGGATCTCGAGGAGGTCGATCTCGACGCCGCGTCCGCGCTTGATGAGCTCAACGGCCTTCTTCAGGACCGTGAGCGTCTTGAGGCCTAGGAAGTCGAACTTCACGAGGCCGGCCGCCTCCACCAGCTTCCAGTTGAACTGGGTGATGGGGAAGCTCGACTTGGGATCGCGGTAGAGCGGCACCAGCTCGTCGAGCGGCCGGTCGCCGATCACCATGCCGGCGGCATGCGTGGAGGCGTGGCGGTAGAGGCCCTCGAGCTTCTGGGCGATCTCGAGCAGGCGGGCCACCATCGGCTCGCTGTCGCGCGCCTCCTGCAGCTTGGGCTCGCCGTCGATGGCCTGCGGCAGGGTGACGGGGTTGGCCGGGTTGTTGGGGACGAGCTTGCACAGCTTGTCGACCTGGCCGTAGGGCATCTGCAGCACGCGGCCAACATCGCGCAGCACGGCCCGCGCCTGCAATTTCCCGTGGGTGATGATCTGCGCCACGCGGTCGACGCCGTACTTGCCCTGGACGTAGCGGATCACCTCGTCGCGCCGGTCCTGGCAGAAGTCGATGTCGAAGTCCGGCATCGAGATGCGCTCGGGGTTCAGGAAGCGCTCGAAGAGGAGGCCGAAGCGGAGGGGATCGAGGTCGGTGATGGTGAGCGACCACGCCACCACCGAGCCGGCGCCCGAGCCGCGTCCGGGCCCGACCGGGATGCCGTTGGCCTTGGCCCACTTGATGAAGTCGGCAACGATCAGGAAGTAGCCGGGGAACTTCATCTTGGCGATGACGCCGAGCTCGAAATCGAGGCGCTTCTTGTAGTCGTCCGGCGTGAAGCCGGGCGCCAGCGGGTGCGCGGCGAGGCGCTTCTGGAGGCCCGCCCCGGCTTGCCGCTCGAGCTCCTCGGCCTCGATGGCGAGCTGGGCCTCCTCGCTCGTCCCCGGCGCGGCGGAGACGAAGCGCGGCAGGATCGGCTTGCGGCCGAGCGGACGGAAGGCGCAGCGCTTGGCGATCTCCACCGTGCGGCTGAGGGCCTCCGGCAGGTCGGCGAACAGCTCCACGATCTCGTCTGCGCTCTTGAAGCCGTGCTCGCGCGACAGCCGGCGGCGGTTGTCCTCCACCACATAGCGGCCCTCGGCGATGCACAAGAGCGCGTCATGGGCCTCGTAGTCGTCGGGGGAGGCGAAGTAGACCTCGTTGGTGGCGACGATGGGCACGCCCGCCGCATAGGCAAGGTCGAGCAGCGCCGGCTCGGTCTCGATCTCTCCCTTCAGGCCGTGGCGTTGCAGCTCCACATAGAGGCGGTTGCCGAAGATGCGCGCCAGCCTGTCGAGGCGCGCGCCTGCCAACCGCGTCTGGCCTTCGCGCAGGGCGCCGTCGATCGGCCCGTCGGGGCCGCCCGTGAGAGCGATGAGCCCCTCGGACAGGGTCTCAAGGCGCGTGAGCTTCAGGTGCGGAGGCTCGTCCTGCGCCGGGTCGAAGAAGACGCGCGAGGAGAGCTTCATGAGGTTCTGGTAGCCGGCGGCGTTCATGGCGAGCAGCGCCAGCCTGCCGTCGCGCGCGTTGCCCGCGCCCGCGCCGGCCGGCATGCCCTCGGGCGGGACGCCGGCGACGGCCTTGGGGCGGTCCTCGAAATCCACGGCCAGCGTGCAGCCGACGATGGGTTGTATGCCCGCCGCGGCCAGCTTGTCGGAGAACTCCAGCGCGCCGAACAGGTTGTTGGTATCCGTCAGGCCGACCGCGGGAAAACGGTGCGCGGCCGCCAGCTTGGCGAGCCTGGGGATGGTGATCGCGCCTTCCAGCAGCGAATAGGCCGAGTGGACCTTGAGATGCACAAAGCGGGGCAGCAAGGCGCGTTCCTTGTTTTTTGAGAATCGGAACGCGCTACTGTGCAAAGCTTATAGACAGGCTCTCTCTCGCCAAGGGGCAAGGTGCTAACGACCGATGCCGCCTGTGCATGGCGGCTCATGCAGGCAAGCCGCCGCCCGTGAGCTCGCCCTTGAACAATTGCAAGTTGTGGCGCAAAGCGTGACCTGCAGGAGACACGCGGCGACACAAGCTTGCAGGAGCAAACCCGCCGAATGCTGATGATTCGCGACCTCGTTGCCGAAAACGCCGCACTGGCCCTCGCGTTTGGCGGCCTCCTGATCGGCTTCGTGTTCGGATCGGTCGTTTATCGCACGAACTACTGCGCCATGGGCTCGCTCTCGGATATCTACAATTTCAAGGACTACCGGCGCTTCCGCGCATGGATCCTTGCCGCCGCCACGGCGCTCGTCGGCGCGCAGCTGCTGGCTGGCGCCGGGGTGGTGCCGCTCGAGCGGTCGATGTATCTCGCCCCGACTCTCAACTGGGTCGGTTACATCGCCGGAGGGCTTGTCTTCGGCGTCGGCATGGTGCTCGCAGGCGGCTGCCCGAGTCGCAACCTGGCGCGTGCAGGAGGCGGTGACCTGCGCTCGCTTCTCACGCTCGTGGTGCTGGGCCTCGTGGGGTTCATGACCATCGCCGGCCTCCTGGCGCCTTTGCGCGCCGCCCTGGAGCGGGCCACCAGCGTCGCGGCGGGCGCCGCGGCCACCCAGAGCCTCGGCGATCTCGCCGGCCCCTGGGCTGGCCTCACGCCCGCCGCCGCCAACGCGACCGCGACCGTGGTGCTCGCCTTGGCAGCCCTGGCCTATTGCTTCGCCAGCGCAAAGTTCCGCGCTTCGCCGGTGCATGTCCTCTCCGGCCTTGCCGTCGGGCTCACCGTGGTGGCGGGCTGGGCCCTGACAGGCCTCGCCTGGGACGAGATGGCGGACCGGCCGGTGGCGCCGATCTCGCTCACCTACATCCGGCCGGTGGGCGACACCCTGCAGTGGCTCACGCTGTTCACGGCAACCCCGATGCCGGACTTCGGCGTCGCCACCGTGCTCGGCGCGCTCGCCGGCGCCTTTGCGGCGGCCGTGGCGATGGGCCGGCTCCGCCTCGCCACCTTCTCCGACACGGGTGACACGGTGCGCAACCTCCTCGGCGCGGCGCTGATGGGCGTGGGCGGCGTGATGGCCATGGGCTG
Source organism: uncultured Alphaproteobacteria bacterium (assembly GCA_963840075.1). GTDB lineage: Bacteria > Pseudomonadota > Alphaproteobacteria > Rhizobiales > Hyphomicrobiaceae > AWTP1-13. The sequence continues at coordinate 99,682 of CAWIXS010000011.1, forward strand.
CACGGTCGGGCAGGCGGTGACGGGCGTCTCCACCCTGGCGCTCGGATCGCTCCTCGCCTTCGCGTCGATCGTCGTCGGCGGCTTCCTCGGGCTCAGGCTGCTGGAGCGGTGGGTCCTCGCCGAGTGACGCCGGGCGTGAGCCCGGCGGCTCGCAAGAAAATGATCGACCCGGGCGGTGCAATGCAATCTCCCGGCTCATATCCTGCAGGACAACTGCGCGGCATGAGCCCCGCTCTCCCAAGGAAAGGTCCACAGATGGCCATCACCCCCATGCGGCGACGTGAGTTGCTCCTCGGTGCCAGTGCGGTCGCGCTCGCGGCATCGCTGCCCGAAGCGATGGCGCAAAGCACCGGCCTCGTCGTTACGCCGGGGCAGACGGAAGGGCCGTTCTATCCGACGGCGTTTCCCGCCGACATGGACAACGACCTCGTGCGCGTCAGGGGGCATGAGGCGCAGGCCATCGGTCGGATCACGCACCTCTCGGGCCGTGTGCTCGACAGGCGCGGCGAGCCCGTGCGTGGGGCGATGCTGGAGATCTGGCAGTGCGACGCCAACGGCATTTACAATCACCCGCGGCAGCCCGGAGTGCAGCGGCGCGATACGGCCTTTCAGGGCTATGGGCGCACCGAGGCGCCGGACGGGCGCTATGCCTTCCGCACCATCCGCCCCGTCGCCTATCCGGGTCGCACGCCCCACATCCATTTCAAGGTGCACGCGCCGGGAGCGGGCCGGCTGACCACGCAGATGTACTTCGCCGGCGAGCCTCAGAATGCCACCGACGGCATCCTCAGCCGCATCCGCAATGCCAGGGCGCGCGCAAGCGTCATCGTGCGGCTCGACGCCGCCGACGCGATCGAGCCGGGAGCCCTGCAAGGCACGTTCGACATCGTGCTCGATCTCTGAATCCGCCGGAAGCTGCCCTACGGCATTTTGCCCAAAACACCGGCGGGGAATGCCCCTTCTTCATGCGTCTGAACGGCGCTGGATGCGGGATACACCCGATTTGCATCGGCTGGGCTCGAGAAAGCACACTCCGGTTTGAGACGCGTGCTGCGGAATTGCGCTGCTATCGCGTCAACATCTTGTCGCACCGGGCCTCGCCCGCGGCGGGGCACGGCACTTGCCAGACCTCTGCATACATGCCTTTCAACGGAATGCGCAAGGCGGGGAAACCTCGCATGCCGCGGGGGCGTCGAGGTCCAGGGCGGACACACTCGGGAGGGGGAGGAGCAGGAAGCACAGAGCACAGAGCACAGAGCACATAAAAGATACGCCATGTCGAAGAAATGGTTGCTGGCCATCCTCTTGGCGGCCACGCCCGGAGCGGCGCAGACTGGTACCCGCTGGAGCGCTGCCACGAGCAGGATTGTGCGCCGGTCGACAAAATAGAGCTGGTGCCGACCCCCACGGTCTCCGGACCCGACGGCGCTCAGGCGTGCGCCCGCGCTGATCGTCACGATCAGGCATGGCACCGTGCCGGTTCCGGCAAGGTTCCCCCGCAGAGAATCGAAGGACCACCACATGCACGCCTGCATGATGCCGGGCGGCGAGGGCGGCAAGATGCGCCTCATCTGCATTTTCATGCCGCCATCGACCTGCGTGGCGCCTCGCAGGGCCTCCAGGCTGCCCTCGGGCTGCGGGCCGTGGCGTTGCGGCTGGCCTGCACGGGTCGTCTGCGCTACCCTTCGGCACGCACCATGAGCGAGCCGAAGGAGAGGGCGTGGCCGACAACCTCGAGGACGCTGTCGCCCGCCACTATGGCGTCGGCGACCTCACCGACCGCATCCTCGAGGCGATGGCGGCGGCGGGCATCGAGCGCGTCACGCCGGAGCAGCTCGCGCCCATCGACGAGTTCCACATCGGCGGACGCGCGGCGACCGTCCACGCCGTCGGCAAGATGGGGCTGAGGCCCGAGGACCATGTGCTCGATGTGGGCTGCGGGATCGGCGGGGCGAGCCGTTATGTCGCCTCCAGCATCGGATGCCGTGTCACGGGTATCGATCTGACGCCGGGATATGTCGCGGCGTCGCAGGAGCTGGCGCGGCGCACGGGGCTCGCCGACCGCGTCTCCTATCTGGTGGCGAGCGCGCTCGCCATGCCGTTCGAGGAGCGCACCTTCGACGCCGCGCTTACGATCCACGCCGCCATGAACATCAAGGACCGCGGCGGGCTCTACAAGGAGATCGCGCGGGTGCTGAAGCCCGGGGCGACCTTCTGCCTCTACGATGTGATGCAGGGCGCGAACGACGGCTTGAGGTTTCCCGTGCCCTGGGCCGAGACGCCCGCGACCAGCTACCTCGCGACGCCGGAGGAGATGCAGGCACTGCTGCGCGACGCCGGCTTCGATGTGCGCGAGATCGAGGACCGCACGGCCTTCGCCCTTGCCTTCATCCGGGAAGGCGCGGCACGCGTCGCGGCGGGCGGGGCGCCGCCTGCCGGTCCCAGCATCGTGATGGGCGCCAGCGCGCCGGAGAAGCTGCGCAACGTGCGCGCCAACCTGGAGAGCGGTGCGATCGTCCCGGTTCTCATGCTCGCCAAGCGCGCCGCTTAGTCGTCGGTGTCGTCGAACCAGGCGGCGCCGTTTTGGCGGGAGGGCGGCGCCGGGGCCGAAGCCTTCGACCAAGTCACCCATGGCACTCCCCCTGGCCTGGCTTGGATGGGCTGCGCGCACATTCTCCGAATGCAGGGCCGCCAGCGCGCAGAGATTGGCACAACGCCCGCCATTTCCGCTATCGTCACCACCGGCAGAGCGCCCGAGTTGCAGAAAACACCGGAGAGACGTATGCGCCACGGCGGCAAGATCCTGGTCAATCAGCTGGAGGCGCAGGGCGCCGGCGCGGCCTTCACGGTGCCGGGCGAGAGCTTCCTCGCCGCGCTCGACGGGCTGCACGACTCCAACCGCATCAGGACCGTGATCTGCCGCCAGGAGGGCGGCGCGTCGATGATGGCGGAGGCATGGGGCAAGATCACCGGCGAGCCCGGCGTGTGCTTCGTCACGCGCGGGCCGGGTGCCGCCAACGCCATGAGCGGGCTGCACGTGGCGCAGCAGGATTCCACGCCCATGGTGCTGTTCGTGGGCATGCCGGCGCTCGGCCACGAGGACCGCGAGGCGTTCCAGGAGATCGAGATCAAGCAGGTGTTCTCCTCGTACGTGAAATGGGCGGCGGTGATCCGCCAGACCGAGCGCATCCCCGAGTATCTGAGCCGGGCGTTCCATACCGCGCGCTCGGGCCGGCCCGGGCCCGTGGTGCTCGGCCTGCCCGAGGACATGCTGTCGGCGGCACAAGCGGCCGTCGACGCCAAGCCCGCGCGCACGCCGGAGGCGCAGCCGAGCGCGGCGGCCATGGCCGAGCTGGCGGACAAGCTGTGCGGCGCCCAGCGGCCGATGATGATCGTCGGCGGTCCCGGCTGGAGCCGCCAGGTGCAGGCGGCGGTCGAGGCCTTCGCGGACCGCTTCGATCTGCCGGTGGCGCCGGCGTTCCGCTACCAGGACTACGTCGACAACCGCCATCGCTGCCATGTCGGCTGCGCGGGCATCGGCACCGAGCCCGAACTCGCCGCTGCCATCAAGGACGCCGACCTCCTGATCGTCGTGGGCGCGCGCCTCGGCGAGATGACGACCAGCCGGTACACGCTGCTCGACATCCCCAACCCCAGGCAGTTCCTGGTGCACGTGCATCCCTCGCCGGACGAGCTGGGCTCGGTCTACCGCGCCGACCTGCCAATCGCAGCGGGCGCGGCGGCGTTCGTCGAGGCGCTGGGCCGCCTCGCGGCGCCTGCCGGCACGCCGCCCTGGTCGGGCCTCAGGGCGGAGCTGCGCGCCGTCTACGAGCGGAGCCTCGAGCCCGTGGCGCTGCCCGGCGCGGTCCGCTTTGCCGATGTGGTGCGCACCGTCTCCCGGATGCTGCCCGAGGACGGCATCGTCTGCAACGGGGCCGGCAACTACTCGGCCTTCGTGCACCGCTACTTCGAGTACAAGGGCTATCGCACGCAGCTTGCGCCCACGTCGGGCTCGATGGGCTACGGCCTGCCGGCGGCGATTGCGGCAAAGCTCGCGCACCCGACCCGGCCCGTGGTCAACTTCCAGGGCGACGGCTGCTTCCTGATGACCGGGCAGGAGCTGGCCACCGCGGTGCAGTATGCGCTGCCGATCGTCACCATCGTCGCCAACAACGGCGCCTACGGCACGATCCGCATGCACCAGGAGCGGGAGTATCCGAACCGGGTGATCGGCACCACGCTCGTCAATCCGGACTTCGCGGCCTATGCGAGAAGCTTCGGCGCCGAGGGCCTCACGGTCACCGACACGCGCGAGTTCGCCCCCGCGTTCGCCCAGGCGCTGGAGGCGCGCAAGCCCGTCGTGATCGACCTCAAGACCGATCTGGAGGCTATCTCGCCGCGCAAGACGCTCACCGACGTGCGCGAGCGGCGCTGACGAGCGCAGGGTGGACGATAGGGCGTTGGCCCCGACAGGCGAAAGCAGTGGATTCGGCTGCAAAGTTCCGGCGGCGAGCTCGTGCTGACCGAGCGGCCGCCCGCGCCTTTTGACGTTGTCGCCCGATGGCGGGGCGCGCGTTTCCCCTAGAGCCGATTATTCTGCGGGAACTGGCGCTGCCGCCGCAGCCACCGCCGCTTCGCCGGTGCCGCGCACCTGGCCGAGGAGGCTGTAGACCGTGGGCACGACGAACAGGGTGAGGAGCGTGCCGAAGCTCATGCCGCCGACGATGACCCAGCCGATCTGCTGGCGGCTTTCCGCGCCGGCGCCGCTGGCAATCGCGAGCGGCAGCGCGCCCAGCACCATGGCGCCCGTGGTCATCAGGATCGGCCGCAGCCGCAAGCCCGCGGCCTCGATGACCGCGTCGATGCGGCTGCGGCCCTGCTCCTGCAGCTGATTGGCGAACTCCACGATCAGGATGCCGTGCTTGGTGATGAGGCCGACGAGCGTGACGAGGCCGATCTGCGAGTAGACGTTGAGGGTGCCGCCGGTGATCCACAGGGCGCCCAGCGCACCGGCCATCGACAGCGGCACCGTGACCAGGATGATCAGCGGGTCGCGGAAGCTCTCGAACTGGGCGGCCAGCACGAGATAGATGAACCCGAGCGCCAGCAGGAACACGAGGGCAAGGCTCTGCCCGGCGGCACGGAACTCGCGGCTCTGGCCGTCGACGTCGGTGAGCACCGTCTCCGGCAGCACCTCGCGCGCCGTCTTCTCCAGGAACGCGAGGGCGTCGCCCAGCGCGAGGCCGCTGCCCTCGGTGATGTTGGCGGAGATCGTCACCGCGCGCAGCTGGTTGAAGCGCCGCAGCTCCTTGGGCGCCACCGTCTCCTTGACCTTGACGATGCTGGAGAGCTGGATCATCTGGCCCGCGGGCGAGCGCAGGAAGATGGTCGCGAGCGTTTGCGGCGAGGCGCGGTCCTCGGCGGCGAGCTGCACGATCACGTCGTACTGCTCGCCGTTGAGCTCGAAGCGCGTCACCTGCCGGCCGCCGAGCAGCGTCTCCAGCGTGCGTCCCACCACGGTAACGTCGAGGCCGAGGTCGGCGACCTTGGCCCGGTCCATGTCGACGCGGAACTCGGGCATGTTGAGCTGCAGGTTGGTCTCCACATCGCTCAGGCCGGGAAAGTCGCGGATGCGCTCCAGCATCCGCTCGACGTACTCCTGCAGCTGCTCGTAGGTGCCGGTTGTGGTCTGCATCACGAACTCGACCGGGCGCGAGGCGCCCTTGGCCCCGAACGACGCCGGATTGGTGGCGGACACCTTGGCGCCGGGAATGCGCCGCAGCTTGTCCCTCAGCTCCTGGTTGATCGTCTGCTGCGAGCGGCTGCGCTTCTCCCAGTCGGCGAGGCGGCCGGTGGCCCGGAAGCGCGATACCTCCGGGCTGCCGTTGATGATGAGGACCGACTCGATCTCGGGGACCTTGGCCAGGATCTCGCCCGCCTGGTCGCTGTAGCGCCGCGTATAGGCGAGCGTTGCGCCCTCCGGGCCGGTGCCGCGCACCTGGATCAGGCCGCGGTCCTCGGTCGGGGCCAGCTCGCTTTTCAGGTTCAGCAGGAAGACCCCGCCCAGCGCCGCCACACCGCCGGCCAGCAGCAGCATCAGCGACCGCCGGCGCAGCGTGGTGTCGAGGAAGCGCCGGTAGCCCTGCTCGAAGCTGGTGAAGCCGCGCTCGATCAGGTTGAATATGCGTCCCGGGCTCGGATTGTGCCGCAAGAGCCTGGAGCACATCATCGGCGTGAGCGTGAGCGCCACGAAGCCCGACACCACCACCGCACCCGCCAGCGCCAGCGCGAACTCGAGGAACAGGCGCCCGGTGCGGCCGGGAGCGAAGGCGATCGGTGCATAGACGGCCGCGAGCGTCAGCGTCATGGCGATGACGGCGAAGCCGATCTCCTTGGTGCCCTCGATCGCCGCCGGGATCGCCTTCATGCCGTGCTCGATGCGGCGGTGGATGTTCTCGAGCACGACGATGGCGTCGTCGACCACGAGGCCGATCGCCAGCACCATGGCGAGCAGGGTCAGCGTGTTGATCGTGAAGCCCATCGCCAGCAGCAGCGCGAAGGTGGTGACGAGCGAGATCGGGATGGTGACGATGGGGATCAGCGAGGCGCGCAGCGAGCGCAGGAAGAATACGATCACCAGCCCGACGAGCAGGATCGCCTCGCCGATGGTGTGGTAGACGGCCTTGATGGAGCGATCGATGAACACCGCGCTGTCGTTGCCGACGGTCACGGACAGCCCCTGCGGCAGCGACTGGCCGATCTCCGGCAGCACCGCGCGCACGGCCTTGGAGACGTCGAGCGGGTTCGCCACGGCCTGCTTGATGATGCCGATGCTGATGGCGGACTTGCCGTTGTAGCGGCTGTCGCGGCGCTCGTCGGCGGCACCCAGCTCCACGCGCGCCACCTCGCCGAGATTCACCTGGTGGTTGTCGACCATCTTGATGATGACGTTGCGGAACTGCTCGGGAGTGACGAGGCCGGTGCGCGACAGCACGGAGAACTCGCGGTCGCGGCTCTCGATGCGCCCGGAGGGCAGCTCCACGTTCTGCGCCTTCAGGGCGTTCTCCACGTCCTGCACAGTGAGATTGAAGGCCGCCAGGCGCTCGCGGTCGATCCAGATGCGCATGGCATAGCGGCGCTCGCCGTTGATCTCCACGTCGGCGACGCCGTTGAGGTTCTTCAGGCGGTCGAGCACGAAGCGGTCGACGTAGTCGGTGATCTCCAGCGCATTCATGCGGTCGCTGGTGAACACCAGCTGGAGGATCGCCTCGGCGTCGGCCTCGACCCTGGCGATGGTCGGCTCCTGCACCTCGACCGGCAGGCGCCGGCGCACGCGGCTGACGCGGTCGCGCACGTCGCTGGCGGCCACATCCGGGTCGACGACGGAGCGGAAGCGCACGGTGATCCGGCTCTCCTCCGACCGGCTGGTCGACTCCAGCACGTCGATGCCGGCGATGCCGGCGATCGAGCCTTCCAGGACCTGCGTGATCTGGCTCTCGACGATGGAGGCCGAGGCACCCGGATAGCTGGTCTTCACCGAGACCACCGGCTCGTCGACGTTGGGGTACTCGCGCACCGTCAGGCGGCCGTAGGACACGATCCCCAGCAGCACCAGCACGAGGCTCAGCACCGTGGAGAAGACGGGCCGCCGGATGCAGAACTCGAACAGGCTCATGTGCCGTCTCGCCTGACGGACTTCTTCGCGGCCGGCGAGGGCGTGCCGTCGATCACCTCGACGGCGTCTCCGTTGCGCAGCTTGAGCTGGCCCGCGGTCACGACCAGCGCGTTGGGGACGAGGCCTTCGAGGATTTCGACCTCCGCGCCGCGGCGCTCGCCGAGCTTCACCTTCACCTCGACGGCCTTGCCGTTGTCGATGCGGAACACGAACGTCTCGCCGCTGCGCGGCACGATGGCGCTCTCCGGCGCCAGCACCACCTCGCGCGTCTGCTTGCCCTTGACGAGCACCCGGGCGAACAGGCCCGGCCGCAGCAGCAGCTCGGTGTTCTGCAGCTTCGCGCGCAGGGCGAGCGCGCGCCCGTTCACGTCGACCAGCGGATCGATGGCGTAGATCTCGCCGGTGAAGGTCCGGCCGGGGTGCGCATCGACGATCACATCGACCGTCTGACCGACGCTCACGGACGGGAGGAACAGCTCCGGCAGCTTGAAATCCACCTTGAGGACATCGATCTTCTCCAGATTGACGATTGTGGTGCCCATGGCGATGAAGCTGCCGGGGGACACCTTGCGCAGCCCGACGCGGCCCGAGAACGGCGCCTTGATCACGTGCTTGGACAGACGCACGCGCTGCAGCTCGAGCGTGGCGCGTGTGGTCTCCAGGTTGGATTCGGCCTTGTCGAGGGCCGTCATCGTGGCGAAGCGGTCGCCCGAGAGCTTCTTGGTCCGGTCGTACTCCGCCTGCCCGAAATCGAAGCGCGCCTTGGCAGCGGCGACCTCGGCCTGCGCCAGGTCGTCGTCGAGCTTGATGAGCACGTCGCCCGCCGCGACGCTGGCTCCTTCGGTGAAGGCGATCTCCTCGATGCGCCCGGCGATCTCCGAGGAGATCAACACGGATTCGTCGGAGCGCAGGCTGCCGATGGCGCGGATATCGGTGGTCGTCACGGCGCCGCGCGCCACGGCGGCCTCCACGGCGGTGGCACGCTCCGACGACCGCTTCTTGCCGCCCTTCTCGCTCTGTCCCTTGGCCTGCTGGGCCGCGGTCTTGGTGGACGGGCTCGTCATGGCCCGCACGCCGGCCCACGCCACGATCGCGACGGCACCGACGAGCACAGCGGCCAGCGGCAACTGTTTGGGTCGCATTTCAATGTGCTCCGTCTCGTCCGTCTTTCCCTCGGGCCCGCCGGTTTCGGCGGCGAAAATCCACAATAGCGCATCGATTATACGCTGGTGCCTATCAAATCCGTCGCGCCGGCCCGTTCCCAGGTGTCAACCGGCGTAACGGGTTTGCCGGTTGCGATGCCCTCGACGCGCAGAGATGGCGGCCAGGCGGAACGCCGTTTTGAGGTGGCGCAACGTGCGGGAATCCGTGCAATCCAGGGACAAATATCGAGATGGAACGCGGAAAAGCGGTCTGCGCGACAATGGCTTCCAGGGACCTCACCCATCGCCTCTACGACGAGTACACGGGCCTGCGCGAACGCCTGGTGGCATATCTCGCCGAGGGCGCCGGCGGACCGCAGCTCTCTGGAGGGGACGCGTTGGAGCTGGCGCAACAGCTGCTCGACCGGGCTCTGTTCACGACCCCCGCAGGGCGTACGAGCGGCTTGCCGGAGCGCTTGCAGGCTCTCGATCGGGCAGGCGAGGCCGTCACGCTGCCCGAGCATCTCCTGGCGGAGCTGGTGAGCCTCGGTGCATGGGCCTGCAGCCGCGATGTGCCTGTCTCCGTGCTCGGGCACATCTTCGAGCAATCGGTCGGCGACCTGGAAAGGATGCGCGCTGCAAGCCGGGGCGAGGCTGCGCCGAGGATCACCAGGCGCAAGCGCGAGGGCGTCGTCTACACGCCCGAAAGCGTCACGCGCTTTCTGGTGGAGCACACGGTGGGCAGGACGCTGGAGGCGCGGCTCGCCGGGCTGCTCGCTGTGCACGCGCGCGGAGGCACCCTGGCCGGGAACGGCGAGGCGATCCGTTGGCGCGAGGGGACCGCGTCCGAGCGCGCCTTCTGGCGCGACTACGTGGCCGCGCTGCGCGACCTCAAGGTGCTCGATCCGGCTTGCGGCTCGGGTGCGTTCCTGGTCGCCGCGTTCGAGCTGCTCGCGGCCGAGTATCGCCGCGCCGTCGGGAGGCTGAGAGCGCTCGGAGAGAGCGTCGATCTCGACCTCTGCGAGCAGATCCTGACCGGCAACCTCCACGGCGTCGACTGCAATGCGGAGGCGGTCGAGATCACGCGCCTGTCGCTCTGGCTCACGGCCGGGCGCAACGAGCACGGACTGCAGAGGCTCGAGACGACCATCAAGGCGGGCGACAGCCTCGTCGACGACGCGCGGTACACCGATCGGCCCCTGGACTGGCACCGCGCCTTTGCGGACATTCTCGCCGGCGGCGGCTTCGACATCGTGATCGGCAATCCGCCCTATGTGCGCATGGAGCTGATCAAGCGGTTGAAGCCTCATCTCGAGAAGCATTACGTCGTGGCGGGTGACCGTACCGATCTCTACGCCTACTTTTTCGAGCGCGGCGTGGCGCTCCTGAAGGAGGGCGGGCGGCTCGGCTACATCTCGTCCTCGACCTTCTTCCGTACCGGCTCGGGAGAGAGGCTGCGCACCTTCCTGGCCGAGGAAGCCGCGATCGAGGCCGTGGTCGATTTCGGCGATCTGCGGATCTTCGAAGGCATCACGACCTACCCGGCGATCGTGACGTTGCGGAAAGGCAGGGCTCAGGATGGAGGGCAGGATGACGGCCTCCTGCGCTTCCTGCGGATCGGCGACGATCTGCCGAGGGGCATCGGCGCAGCGTTCGCCGCGAAGGCCAGGCCCATGCCGCGCGCGCGGCTCGGTGCCGGCGCGTGGCAGCTCGAGGACGAGGCGCTCGCCAGGCTGCGCGACAAGGTCCTCAAGGGGCGAAAGACGCTCGGCGAGGTCCATGGGGCGCCGCTCTATGGCATCAAGACCGGCTGCAACGACGCCTTCATCGTCGACCGGGCCACCCGGGAGCGGCTGGTCGCGCGCGACCCGAGGTCGGCCGAGCTCGTGAAGCCGTTCCTGCGCGGGGAGAACATCAAGCGCTGGCGGATCGAGCCGGAAGGCCCGTACCTCATCGACACGCCGAAGGGGAAGGTGGACATCGAGGCCTATCCGGCGGTCCGCGACTGGCTCTTGCCCTTCAAGCCCGGATTGGAGGCGCGGGCAACCAGGCAGGAGTGGTTCGAGCTGCAGCAGGCCCAGCTCGCGTATCGCCCCGATTTCCTCGCGGGCGGAATTGCGTTCCCGGACTTTTCGCAGGGTCCGAAGTTCGCACCGGTCGGCGACGGGTTCCTCATGGACTGTACGGTCTTTCTCGTTTGCGGAGGCCCCGAGCTGCTCGCGATCCTCAATTCGAGACTCGCATGGTTCGTGCTGCACGCCGTGTCGAACCCGCTGCGCGGAGGCAAGTGGCGCCTGCGCCTCAAGTCGCAGTATGTGCGCCAACTTCCATTGCCGGCGGCCGGCGACCGAGATCGCGCGCTTCTCGGCAAGCTCGCCGCGAGATGTGCCGACAAGTCCGCGCAGGGATACGCCCGCCGGGTCGAGGCGCGGGCGCTGGACGCGGGCATCGACAGGGCGCAGCGCGAGATCGATGCGATCGTCTATCGCCTGTTCGACCTCACGCCCGACGAGATCGCACTGCTCGAAGCTTCGATAGCCGGCCAATATTGAACCTGCCGGGGACGAGACCTCGCGACACCCTAAATCCCTGGATACATGCGGCCGGGATTGAGGATGCCGGCCGGGTCGAAGGCGGCCTTGAGGCGGCGCGAGAGCTTCTCGAGGCCGGCCTCCAGCGGCTGGAACACCTCGACCGCGGCACGCACGTCGGGCGCGGCCCGGATGAGCGTGGCATGGCCGCCGTGGGTGGCGATCACCCGGCGCACGTCGGCGGCGCCCGCATCGGTGGTGGGCAGCACCTCGGCCCAGACGAGCCCGCCGGACCAGTCGTAGAAGGCACGGCACTCCATGTAGCCGGAGATCGCCGCCACCACCTTGGGCGCGGCGGTGGGTGCCGTGGAGATGCGCCAGACCGGCGCGTCGATCCCCTGCAGCACGCTCGTTCTCCGCAGCTCGCCCCAGAAGCGCAGCGAGCTCTGCCGGTCGAGCTCGTGGATCTCGCCGTACACCTTGAGCAGGTCCTTGAGCCTCCCCTTGCGGTAGACCACCGACTTGGCGAAGCTCTCGATCCGGATCGCGGTGACCGCCTCGCCCTGGCTCGCGAGCGGCTGGTGCTCCAGGCGCGTCGCCAGCGACCGCTGCAGATGCACGGCGCCCGATACCTCGAAGGGGCTTCCCATCGCGGTGCACAGCACCTCCACCGCGAACTCGTCCGGCAGGCCGAACAGGACGAGCGTGCCCGTGTCCTCCGGCGCGGGCAGCACCTTGAAGGTCACCTCGGAGAGCACCGCGAGCGTGCCCCAGCTGCCCGCCAGGCCGCGGCACAGATCGTAGCCCGTGACGTTCTTCATGACGCGGCCGCCCGACTTGAAGACCTCGCCGCGGCCGTTGATGCTTCTCACCCCCAGGAGATGATCGCGCGCGGCCCCGACGGCGACACGCCGGGCGCCGGAGAGGTTGGTGGCGAAGGCGCCGCCGATGGTGCCCTGGCCCGCCTCGCCGCCGCGCCAGAGGCCCGAGGTCCAGGGGCTCGAAGGCCAGCATCTGCCGGCGATCGGCCAGCGCCGTCTCGACCTGGCCGAGCGGGGTGCCGGAACGGGCGGCCATCACCATCTCGGAGGGCTCGTAGAGGCTGATGCCTCGCATCGCCTTGGTGGAGACGTTGGCCGAGGTCTGCATCGGCCGCCCGATCCTCTGCTTGGAGCCGGCGCCCGACACCTCGAGCGGCGTCTTGGCCGCGGTCGCCTCGGCGAGCACGCTCGCGAACTCGCGCTCGTCGATCGGGCGCATCTGCGAGACGACGGCCACGGACTGCCTCACGCGCCGACGTGCGCGGCCGAGCGGCCGTCGAGGGGGAAGACCTTGGCCGGGTTCAGGAGCCACTTGTGGTCGAACACGGTCTTGATGCGCATCTGCACGCCAAGGTCGGTCGCGTTGAACTGCGCGCGCATGAGGTCGCGCTTCTCGATGCCGACCCCGTGCTCGCCCGTGAGGCAGCCGCCCGAGGCGACGCACAGCTGGAGGACCTCGGCGCCCGCCATCTCGGCGCGCTCGGCCTGCTCCGGGTCGTTGGCGTCGTAGAGGATGAGCGGGTGCAGGTTGCCGTCGCCGGCGTGGAAGATGTTGGCGACCTTCAGGCGGTGCTTGTCGCAGATCTTCGAGATCGACACCAGCACCTCGCCCAGCTTGCCCAGCGGGATCACGCCGTCCATGCAGTAGTAGTCGGAGATGCGGCCGATGGCGCCGAACGCCGACTTGCGCCCCTTCCAGATGGCGGCGCTTTCCTTCTCGCTCTGGCTGACGCGCACCGTGCTCGGGTTGAAGCGCCTGGCGATGTCGGTAACGGCGGCGAGCAGGTCGGCGATCTCCTCGCTCGAGCCTTCCACCTCCACGATCAGCAGCGCCTCCACGTCGGTGGGATAGCCGGCCTTGGCGAAGGCCTCGCACACCTTGATGGCGGGCTTGTCCATGAACTCGATGGCGACCGGGATGATGCCCGCCGCAATGATGGCGGAGACGCAGTTGCCGGCGGCCTCGCTGGAGCCGAAGCCGAGCAGCATGGGGCGCGCGCCCTCCGGCGAGCGCAGGATGCGCACGGTCGCCTCGGTGGCAATGCCGAACTGCCCCTCCGAGCCGACAATCAGCCCCATCAGGTCGTAGCCGGGCGCATCGAGATGCGCGCCGCCGATCTCGATCACCTCTCCGTCCATGAGCACGAGCTCGAGGCCCAGGACGTTGTTGGTCGTCACGCCGTACTTGAGGCAGTGCGCGCCGCCGGAGTTCATGCCGATGTTGCCGGCGAGCGTGCAGGCGAGCTGGCTCGACGGGTCGGGCGCGTAGAAGAAGCCGCGCGGCTTCACGGCGTCGCTGATGCCGAGGTTGGTGATGCCGGTCTGGACCCGGGCGGTGCGGTTGAGGGTGTCGATGTCGAGCATGCGATTCAGGCGCGCCACGCCGATAACCAGCGCGTCCTCGGACGGCAGCGCCCCGCCCGACAGCGACGTGCCGGCACCGCGCGCCACCACCTTGATGTCGTTGGCGTAGCAGTAGCGCAGCAGCCGCGAGACCTCCTCGGTCGAGGTGGGCAGCGCGACCGCCAGGGGCAGGCGGCGGTAGGCCGTCAACGCGTCCGTCTCGTAGACGCGCCGGCCCTCCTCGTCGGCGATGATGGCGCCGGCGGGAACGAGGCGGCGCAGGTCGGCGACGATCGACTCGCGCTGGCGCACGACCGCACGATCTGGCTCAGGCAGTGCCAAGGTCATGGCCGATCCCCGGATGGCTGTCTCGCGGCGGCGTGGGAGGTGCCCTTTGCGGGCACCCTCGCCGCCGGCCGGACCTATGTTATATCACAATCCGCGTGCTGCGAAGGTCGCGGGGAAAGCGCTGCCCGCGCGCCGGCGTTTTGCAGTTTCGGGGGAATGTCGAGGGAGCATCAATCAGCATGTCGCGCCATTTCAAGCTCGTCCGCGGAAAAATTGCAGCCATCGCGCTCGCCGCCTGCGCCATGGCGCTCGCGCCGGCGGGCGCGCCGGCACAGGAGGGCAACGCCGAGGAGGGTGCGGAAATCTTCAAGAAGTGCCGCTCCTGCCACGAGGTGGGCCCGGACGCGAAGAACAAGCTCGGACCCCTGCTCAACGGAGTGATCGGCCGCCAGGCTGGGACCATCGAAGACTTCAAGTATTCGCCGGCGAACCAGGAGGCGGGCGGCAAGGGCCTCGTCTGGACCGAGGAGAAGCTGTTGAAGTACCTGGAGGATCCGCGGGCCTTCATGCCCGGCACGATCATGGCCTTTGCCGGCCTCAAGGACGAGCAGGACCGCCGGGACCTGATCGCCTACCTGAAGAAGTTCTCCAAGAAGTAGCCTGTCTCGGCGGCGGGAAGGCCGGACCGCATCACTGCGACTCGGCTGCCTCGTGTCGTCTATTCGACATCGCACTCGCGCGTTCCCAGCAACCCCGCGGCTGACACCGCTCGATGCCAGCCCCTTTCTGAGCTCTTGTCTTGGAACCATAGTTAGTGGCCTTTGGCAGGCCGGACTCCGTCTGCCTGAGCCTGTCATGGCATTGCCTCGACAACAGGAGGGAGGGCGGCGCGGGAAACCGAGCTTATCCTCAAGATTGCTGCCTCCTTCGCATCACTGATCATGCCGGCGTTGGCAGTCGCGGATTGGGTTCTCAAATTTCTCGTGTAGGGCGCCTTTGGCGTTGATATTGCGCGGAGCTGTTCCACATGCACCGGCTGCGTGGCGGCCGAACAAGCCGCTGTACTCTTGCGTCATCCCGGCGCCGATTGCGAGTGAAGCGAGCAGTCGGGACCAGAAGCTATGGGGCACAGGCGGCGAGGTGTGGCACCCGACGCGCATCACTGGGTTTGGAGCCCCGTATGGTGTCGCATCCCGAGACCGCCCGTCCCTCGTGTAAACGCAATGTTAGGGCTGGCAAGCACAATGCAGGTGCCCAGGGCCTCGTGCTTGTCCCTGCCCTCGTGGGTGCCATTAAACTATGAGCGTCGCCTGTTGCGACGGGACGTGGATGGCGCCATCCGTCTCCCCATGTGCAGGCGACCGGCGCCTGGAAGGAGAGCGAGATGGCTCGAGATCCAGGAGGCCCGGACCGACCGCTCACGGCGAAGCGCCAGCAATGGCGGGGAGCCGTTGGCCGCCTTCAGTGGCTCAAGGTGCGATCGCGAGTCCCATGCAAAGGGAACGCGGCAAGCCAAAGTACGGGCCGGGACAGAAATCGCCGCAACGCGGGTGCCGAAAGGCAACCCACGGGCCGTGAGGCCCAGGAAGCCCGAAAGGGCTCCCGAGGAGGCCCGCGCGGGCCTCCTGGGGCGGCGCGTCCGCCCCGCGGTTGCCGAGGTAGGCACCCGCGTACCCGTCGCGCCCATGCCCTGCCGGGACGAACCCGGCGGGAGTGATGGCGCGTGCCCGAAAGGCCGCGAGCCCAACAGCCTCCGGAACCTCAGCAAGATGACCGAGCCCTCACACAAGCTGACTGTCGATGATGCCGTAAACGAGTTCCTTTCGATCCTGCGCGCGCAACGGGGATCGGACGCTTCGGCGGAATGGAGGCCGCAAACCGCCGAGGAGCACGAGGCTGCGCTTTTCCAGTGCGCGGAGGACGTGCTGCAGCTTCTTTGCCCCGATCGCAGATCCTGTCCCGATGCGCTCTGCCGCCGGCTGACGCTTTGCCGTCACCTGGCCGATCTGCGCGTGCGCCGGCGCGACGGGCGCAGTCCACACCCACGACGCACGCCGGGTGCGGCCGCGCTGCGCCACGCCATCTGGCTCTACATGAGTGCGTGCCGGACATGACGGCCCGCTGGACGCGCGGTGCGTGCCAGAAACGTTGTACTGGCGCCCTGCTGTGCGCTAAATGCGCGGGCCATGATCTCGGTGATCATTCCGACCCTGAATGCAGAAGACGGCCTCGCCCAGACCCTGGCGGCGCTGGTGCCTGCGGCCGTCGACGGCCTCGTCAAGGAGGTGATCGTCATCGACGGCGGCTCCGGCGACGGGACCGCCGCGATCGCCGACGAGGCGGGCGCGACCTTCGTCGTGCGCAGCGGTGGACGCGGCTACCAGCTGATCGCCGGAGCACGCCGGGCGCGCTTTCCCTGGCTCTTGTTCCTGCACGCGGACACCGTCCTGGAGCCCGGGTGGGAGCGCGAGGCTGCGGCCTTCATGGAGGCCATCGACAGGGGCAAGCGCCCGCTCGGCGCCGCCGCGTTCCGGTTCGCGCTCGACGATGCCGGCCTCACGCCGCGCCTTCTGGAACGCCTGGTGGCGCTCAGGTGCGCGCTCCTGCGCCTGCCGTACGGCGACCAGGGGCTGCTCATCCCGCAGCTGCTCTACGGCGAGATCGGCGGCTACGGCTCGCATCCCCTGATGGAGGATGTCGACATCGTGCTGCGGCTGGGGCGGCGGCGCCTCGCCATGCTGCGCTCGCGCGCGGTCACCAGCGCGGTGCGCTACCGGCGCGACGGTTATCTCCGCCGCTCCATGCGCAATCTCGTGTGTCTCCTGCTGTTCTTCCTGAGGGTGCCGAGCGGCGTCATCCGCCGCGTGTATGGCTGAGCGGAGGGACCGCTTGAGGGAACGGGGTCAGACCCCTCGCGCCAGACCCGAGTGCAGATCACGACGCTGGTGGCGAGGGTCTGACCCCGTCTCGCCGTCTCACCGGTCCTGGGGCGTAACGTCGGTGCTGCTGGCAAACGCGCGCAGCATGCTGGCCTGGCGCTGCAGCTCGTCGAGGCGCGAGTTCAGGACATCGCGCATGCTGATCATGCCGATCAGGCGCTTCTCGTGCTCCACCGGAAGGTGGCGGATATTGCGAGCCAGCATCGTCGAGGCGACGTGCGCGACGTTGTCCTCGGGCGAGCAGGTGATCACGGCCTTGGTCATCAGCGCCGAGACCGGCATCGCGTGCAGCTCGCCCTTGTGCAGGGAAAGGCCGTAGGCGATGTCGCGCTCCGAGATGACGCCCTCGAACAGATGCCCGTCGCTGCTGACGATCGCGGCGCCGATGCGCTTCTCGCGCAGGCGCTGCGACAGCGCTGCGATGGTGTCGGTCGGCTTGACGGTGACGACGGCTCGACCCTTGAAGACCAGAATGTCGGCGACTTTCATGTTGCTGCTCCGGCTGATGATCCGCGAGCGATTCCCCTCACTCTGGACGGCAATCTTAGCGGGAGGCTCGCGCACCCGGAAGCCGGATATGCAAGGGCCGGTGCACACCCTCGGCGCAGCTCCCCTGGCAGGCAAAGGGGCGCCGATCCCGTGGCGCTTCCGACGCACCACCGCCGGGAAGCCACGGCCACGGCGCCCACGCGGCGTGAAGCTCATTGCGCACCGCCTGCCGTCGGTAGAGCGCGCGTCCGGTCGAGTGCAATGCAGCGGAACTCCCCCCTCGATCGCGCCGATCTGGAAGGCATGCCGATGCAGCTCGAATGTGGCATCACATGTCCGTGAGCCACGGATGGCCGGTCTTGGCCGTGTCGTCTACCGGTGCGAAGCCGTTGGCTTCATCTGCAACAGGCTATCGGAGGAGTGGCGCCAATGCGGAGCATCTCACGTCGTGGATTCGTGATTTCAGCGGCGACAGCCGGCGCTGCCTTCGGCCTCTACCGGCCGCTGGAGCTGGTCGGATCGGCCTTCGCCCAGGGCAGTGCGGAGGTGGTGCGCTTCCGGGTCGGCGAGATCGAGGTCATTCAGCTCTACGACGGCGTCTGGGAGAAGGCGCACGATGCGAATTTCATCCGCAACGCCACCGTCGACCAGACCAAGGCGGCGCTGCGGGCCGAGGGGCTGACGGATGCGCATGTGCCGATCCCCTTCACGGTGACCGCGGTCCGGGTGGGCGGCAGGCTCGTGCTGTTCAATTCTGGCACCGGCGGGCAGCTGATGCCGACGGCCGGCACCATCACCAGGAAGAACCTCTGGCAGGTTGCGGACATCGACCCGGCCAAGGTCGAGACGGTCATCATCAGCCATTTCCATCCCGATCACATCACCGGCCTGATGGCCAAGGATACCAACGCGGCGATCTTCCCCAACGCCACGATCCACGTGCCGGCTGCGGAGTACAAGTTCTGGACCAGTCCGACGGTCACAGCCGGCGCGGCCAAGCGCATCCAATCGGTGTTCCCGGGGTGGAAGAACATCCGCCAGTTCGAGGGCGAGGTAGAGGTCGTGCCGGGCGTTCGCGCCATCAACACGCCGGGACATACGCCGGGCCACACCAGCTATCACCTGAGCTCCGGCAACCGGCAGCTGATCGTGCTGGGCGACGTGACCAACATCCGCGCCCTCAACCTGAGCAACCCGGGCTGGCATCTCGCCTTCGACGCCGATCCGAGCCTCGCGGAGGCCAACCGGCGCAAGCTCTTCGACCGTGCGGTCGCCGACAACATCATGCTGACGGGCTATCATTGGGGCTCGCCGGGCGCCGGCACCATCGCCAAGTCCGGGAACGGCTACGCCTTCACGCCGGTCAAAGCTTGAGGCTCGGCGCTGGGGGGCGTGCGGCCATGGTCGCACGGCGCCGCAGCGTGGCCAGCGCAGCGCAGACGCGAGGAGGGGCGCCATGCCGTCATGCGGCGCCCTTTCGCTGGCGGCTGGTCGTCATGGCCAAGGTGCCGGTGGCGGGCCGCATCAAGACGCGGCTCGCCGCCGAGCTGGGCGCCGCGACCGCGGTCCGTTTCGCCCGCCACAGCTGCGCCGCCCTGCTGCGGCGCCTGGCAAGGGACGGCCGGTGGCACACGTCGCTCGCGTTCGCACCCGACCTCGGGTGCTCGAGCCGCATCTGGCCGCGCGGCCTGGCGCTCGTGCCGCAGCGAGGCGGCGACCTCGGCGCGCGCATGCAGCGGATCCTCGACTCGGCCGGGCCGGGGCCGGTGGTGATCGTCGGGACCGACGTGCCGGATATCACGCGGGCCCACATTGCGGCCGCGTTCCGCCGGCTCGGGCGGCACGATGCGGTGCTCGGCCCGGCCACCGACGGCGGCTACTGGCTGATCGGACTGAAGCGCCGCCCGCACGTGCCGCGGCCGTTCGGGGGCGTGCGCTGGTCCACCCGGCACGCGCTGGCCGACACGCTGGCCAACCTGCGCGGCCGGTCCGTTGCCCGTGTCGCCACGCTGTCCGACGTCGATACCCCGGCCGACCTCGCGCGCTGTGCCGCCTCCTTCGGCCGCCTGGTGCGGCGCCCGTGAGCGGACGCACAGCCGTCTGCGAATTTATTGGACGCTGGCGGATCAAGCGTGTATCGTCCTCGCACGCCCTTTTGCCGGGGATGCGGGATCATGGTGCACGCTTCGCCGCAGTTCACGCCCGCCCAGCTCATCGAGTCCGGGCGCCGGGCCGAGGCGGAAGGCCGGCTCGATCTGGCGGTCCAGTTCTACCGCCACCTGACCGAGCATTTCGCCGAGGCGGTGGAGGCAGCCGAGGCGCACGGCGCGCTGGGCCGCATTGGCACCGTGCGCCCGCGGGCTCCGCCTCCGGGCGGCGCGCAGCACCCGGCGGGCCAGCGCGGGCTCTGGCGGCGGGCGAGCACCCGGCGCGATCACTATCGCATCGGGCGCGCGCTTACGGTCCTGCTCAGCGCCTTCGGCTGGCTCTTGGCGCTGGGTGGCCCTTGCGTTGTATCCGCCTACCTTCTGATCGGGGCAGAACGCATCGGCTTGCCGCCCGCCGATCTCGTGCCGATGGCCGGGATCGCGGCGGGCCTCTCCGTTGCGGGGTTCGCCATCGTCCTCGCTGTCCGGACCGCGCGGGCGCAGTTCGACCAGGCCAACGCGACGCGCGAGCTGCTGGCCCTGGAGCGCGCCAAGCTCGGCCTGGAGTAGGTGTCGGGTGTCAGAAAAAAGGGGTGAGGCCCCTACATGTGGATCGGGCGCTTGGCGACGGCGAGCGCCGCCTCCTTCACCGCCTCGGTCAGCGAGGGATGGGCGTGGCAGGTGCGCGCCAGATCCTCCGCCGAGCCGCCGAACTCCATGATGACGGCCGCCTCGGCGATCATCTCGCTCGCGGCGGGCGCGATGATGTGCACGCCGAGGACGCGATCGGTCCTGGCATCGGCCAGGATCTTGACGAAGCCCTCCGTGGTCCTGTTGACCTTGGCGCGGGCGTTGGCGGTGAACGGGAACCTGCCGATGTTGTAGGCGATACCGGCGGCTTTCAGCTCCTCCTCGGACTTGCCGACGCTGGCGACCTCGGGGAAGGTGTAGATGACGTTGGGGATCACGTCGTAGTTCACGTGGCCCGCCTTGCCGGCAAGGATCTCGGCCACCGCCATGCCCTCGTCCTCGGCCTTGTGGGCGAGCATGGGGCCGGCGATCACGTCGCCGATGGCGTAGATGCCGGGCACGCTGGTCTGGAAGCGCTCATCGACAACGACGCGCCGCCGGTTGTCGAGCTTCACGCCGAGGCCCTCCAGCCCGAGGCCGTTGGTGTAGGGGACGCGGCCGATGGCGACCAGCACCACGTCGGCATCCACCTGGCTTGCTTCGCCCGCACCGTTGGCCGGCTCGATGGTTACGCGGTGGCCGGCGCCGTTGCGGTTGACGGCCGTGACCTTGCTGGACAGCTTGAAGGTCATGCCCTGCTTGCCGAGGATGCGCTGCACCGTGCGCCCGACCTCGCCGTCGATGCCGGGCAGCACCCGGTCGAGGAACTCCACGACCTGCACCTCCGAGCCCAGCCGCCGCCACACCGAGCCCAGCTCCAGGCCGATCACGCCGGCGCCGATCACCAGCAGGCGCTGCGGCACCTGCGGGAGGGACAGCGCGCCCGTGGACGAGACGATGCTCTCCTCGTCGATGTCGATGCCCGGCAGCCGCGCCACGTCCGAGCCGGTGGCGATGACGATGCTCCTGGCCCCCAGCGACTGCGCGCCGCCGGCGGCGAGCGCCACATCGACCTTGCCGGGGGCAGCGATGGTGGCGGTGCCATGGACGGTGTCGATCTTGTTCTTCTTGAGCAGGAAGGCGACGCCGTCGACGTTGCCCTTCACGCCCTGGTCCTTGAAGGCCAGCATCTTGGGCAGGTCGAGCTTGGGCGGCGGCAGCTCGATGCCCATGGCGCCGAGGCTGTGCCCCGCCTCCTCGTAGCGCTCCGAGGCATGCAGCATCGCCTTGGAGGGGATGCAGCCGACGTTGAGGCAGGTGCCGCCGAAGGTCGCCCGCTTCTCCACCACGGCCACCTTCATGCCGAGCTGCGCCGCGCGGATGGCGCACACGTAGCCACCGGGCCCGGTGCCGATCACGATCAGGTCGTAGGTCATGCGCTTGTCACAGATCCTTCAGCCATGCCGCTTCGTCGTTGACGGGCCGGGGCAATCGGCCTTCGAGCCATTCGGCAATCTTGTCAGGTTGCATATCGCCGGTCGGGCACTCGATGACCCATGACAAATACTCGCGCGGTCCTCCGTTGAGATAGGGAGGAGGCGATACCGGCATCAGCACGGTAGGCAACCGCTCATCGAGGGAGAGATAGTTCAAGATGTGTCCGAGTTCCTGCACTGTATGCCAAGCCAGCCGATGCTCGATGTTGATGACGAATTTGATCCACCATCCGCCATTGTCCAATTCGCCCGAGCCAAAGCCTTGCGAGGGCGTGTCGTTGTGCTCGAGAGCCGGGGCCTTCCGCAGGAAGGCGATGAGCTTGGCGAATCTCGGATGGTGGGGGTCAGCGGTCGTCATCTCAGAGCCCAGGTCCTAGAAGTGCCGGCAGATCTGATCGACGCAAATATCGAGCGACTTGCCCGACGTATCCAGAATCTCATGCCCGCCCCGCTTCGCCTCGTCGCGAAGGAACCTGGCCCAATCCAGCATCGTCGGGTTGGCCAGCTCGGGCTGGCGACGCTCAACGACAAGCCGATGCATTCGTGTTGCGTCGTCACAGTCCACAAGCATGAGGCGATAATCGACTATATTGGCGGCTGCAATCGCCGCGTACAGGAAGGCAAAGCGGGTCTGTCCCTCGAACAGCACATTGCGCCGCTCCTCCATAAGCGGCGCCAGCCGATGCATCCATGCGATGGTCGTTGCCCGCTGCCATCCCTCGCCGGAACCGTACTGCGCGATCCTCTGCTCGGCCGGAGGCACGCCGATCAAATCGAAGAAGTGGACCGCGATCTCCGCGCCCCGTCGCCCGGCGATGGCCCGTGCGAGCGTTGTCTTCCCGGAGCCGGATGCGCCCGTGAGAACCACCAAAGTCATCGGTGCCCCTCACAAATCCAGCAGGAACCGCTGCGGGTCCTCCAGGCACTCCTTGACGCGCACCAGGAAGGTCACGGCGTCGCGGCCGTCGACGATGCGGTGGTCGTAGCTCAAGGCGAGGTTCATCATCGGGCGGGCCACGATCTGGCCGTTCTTGACCACGGCGCGCTCCTCGATGCGGTGCATGCCGAGGATGCCCGACTGAGGCGCGTTGAGGATCGGCGTGGACAGAAGCGAGCCGAACACGCCGCCGTTGGTGATGGAGAAGGTGCCGCCCTGCATCTCCTCGATGGAGAGCTTGCCGTCGCGGGCGCGGCGGCCGAAGTCGGCGATCGCCATCTCGATCTCGGCGAGCGACATGCGGTCGGCTTCCCGCACCACCGGCACGACCAGGCCGCGCTCGGTGCTGACCGCCACGCCGATGTGGTAGTAGTTCTTGTAGACGATGTCCTCGCCGTCGACCTCGGCGTTGACCGCCGGCACCTCGCGCAGGGCCTGGATGCAGGCCTTGACGAAGAAGCCCATGAAGCCCAGCCGCACCTGGTGGCGCTTCTCGAACAGGTCCTTGTACTGGGACCTCAGGTTCATGATGGCGCTCATGTCCACGTCGTTGAACGTGGTGAGCATGGCGGCGGTGTTCTGCGCGTCCTTGAGGCGCCGGGCGATGGTCTGGCGCAGGCGCGTCATGCGCACGCGCTCCTCGCGCGCGGCATCGTTGGGCGGCGACGGCGCGCGCATCTGCGTCACCGGCACCGGCGCCGTGGTCATGGGCGGGCGGCGGCGCGGAGCCGGAGCCGCTGCAGCGGCCCTGGCGGCGGCTGCCACGGCATCCTCCTTGAGGACCTGCCCGCGCCGGCCGGAGCCCTGCACCTCCGCTTCGGCGATGCCCTGCTCCTCCATGACCCTGCGCGCGGCGGGCGAGGGCGGCATGCCGCCGTTGCCGGCGGGCGCCTGCGCTGCGGCCGGCGCGGCAGCCTTGGGCGGAGCCTGAGGGGCCCTGGCAGGCGCTGCCGCGGCCTGCGGGGGCGCAGGGCCTGGCGGGCTGCAGCCGCGGCGCCGGCGCCTTCGGCGATGGAGCCCAGCACCGAGCCGATGCCGACGGTCGCGCCCGGCTCGACCTTGATGTCGGCGAGCACGCCCGCGGCCGGAGCGGGCACCTCGACGGTCACCTTGTCGGTCTCCAGCTCCACCAGCGGCTCGTCGACCCTGACGGCGTCGCCGGGCTTCTTGAACCACTGGCCGACGGTCGCCTCCGTCACGGACTCGCCGAGCGCCGGCACCTTGATCTCGATGGTCATCCTTCCCTCACCGTCTCAGGACGCGAGCGCCTGCTCGACGAGCGTCTTCTGCTCCTGGTTGTGCTTGCTCGCCTGGCCGGTGGCTGTCGCCGCCGAAGGCTTGCGCCCCGTATAGCGGGCACGCGCGGCGGCGATCGACGTGTGCTGCAGCACCCATTCGAGGTTCGGCTCGATGTAGTTCCAGGCGCCCATGTTCATCGGCTCCTCCTGGGCCCAGACCACCTCCGCCTTGGGGAAGCGGGACAGCTCGGTGACGAGCGCCTTGCCCGGGAACGGATACAGCTGCTCGATGCGCATCAGGTAGATGTCGTTGATGCCCGCGGCCTCGCGCGCCTCGTAGAGGTCGTAGTAGACCTTGCCCGTCGACAGCACGACGCGGCGGATCTGGCTGTCGGGCACGAGCGCGATCTTCTCGCCCCGGCGTGCCTGAGCGCCGTCCCACAGCACGCGATGGAAGGTGGTGCCGGGCCCCATCTCGGCGAGGTCGGAGACGACGCGCTTGTGGCGCAGCAGCGACTTCGGCGTCATCAGGATCAGCGGCTTGCGGAAGTTGCGGTGCAGCTGCCGGCGCAGGATGTGGAAGTAGTTGGCGGGCGTGGTGCAGTTGGCCACCTGCCAGTTGTCATCCGCGCTCATCTGCAGGTAGCGCTCCAGCCGCGCCGAGGAGTGCTCCGGCCCCTGGCCCTCATAGCCGTGCGGCAGGAGGCACACGAGCCCCGACATCCTGAGCCACTTGCGCTCGGCGGAGGAGATGAACTGGTCGAACACCACCTGCGCACCGTTGGCGAAGTCGCCGAACTGCGCCTCCCACATGACCAGCGCGTCGGGCTCGGCCAGGGTGTAGCCGTACTCGAAGGCGAGCACCGCCTCCTCCGACAGCATCGAGTTGATGACCTCGAAGCGGGCCTGGTCCGGCGCGACGTGCTTCAAGGGTGTGTACTGGCGCTCGCCCTCCTGGTCGACCAGCACGGAATGGCGCTGCGAGAAGGTGCCGCGCTCGCTGTCCTGCCCCGACAGGCGCACGGGAAAGCCCTCCTTCAGCAGCGTCCCGAACGCCAGGTGCTCGGCCATGGCCCAGTCGATGCCGGTGCCGGTTTCCACCATCTCGCGCCGGCGCTGCAGCAGGCGCTGGATGGTGCGGTGTGCGTTGAAGTCCTGCGGGATCGTCGTGATGCGCCGGCCTATCTCTCTCAGCGTGTCGATCGGCACGCCCGTCGTGCCGCGCCGCTCGTCGCCTTCGGCGAGGCTCATCTTGGACCAGCGTCCGTCGAGCCAGTCGGCCTTGTTCGGCCGGTAGCCTTCCGAGACGGCGAGCTCCGCGTCCAGATGCGCGCGGAAGCGGCTGCGCATGTCCTCGATCTCGGGCGCGGTGACCACGCCCTCCTCGATCAGGCGCTTGCCGTAGACCTCCACCGCGCTCGGATGGCTGCGGATGGCGCGGTACATCAGGGGCTGCGTGAACGCCGGCTCGTCCGACTCGTTGTGGCCGAAGCGGCGGTAGCAGAACATGTCGATCACCACCGGCTTCTGGAAGCGCATGCGGAACTCGGTGGCGATCTTGGCCACGTGCACCACGGCTTCCGGGTCGTCGCCGTTCACGTGGAAGATCGGCGCCTCCACCATCTTGGCCACGTCCGAGCAGTAGGGCGAGGAGCGCGAGAAGCGCGGCGCCGTGGTGAAGCCGATCTGGTTGTTGATGATGAAGTGGATCGAGCCACCGGTGCGGTGCCCCTTGAGCCCCGAGAGGCCGAAGCATTCCGCCACCACGCCCTGGCCGGCGAACGCCGCGTCGCCGTGGATCAGCAGCGGCAGGACGGGGGTGCGCTCGCCGGGCTTGCAGCCGTGCTGGTCCTGCTTGGCGCGCACCTTCCCAAGCACAACCGGGTCGACGATCTCCAGGTGCGAGGGGTTGGCGGTGAGGGAGAGGTGCACGGTGTTGCCGTCGAAGGCGCGGTCCGAGGAGGCACCGAGGTGATACTTCACGTCGCCCGAGCCCTCCACGTCGTCGGGCTTGAACGAGCCGCCCTTGAACTCGTTGAACATCGCGCGGTAGGGCTTGCTCATGACGTTGCCGAGCACGTTGAGGCGCCCGCGGTGCGCCATGCCGATCACGATCTCCTTGATGCCGAGCTGGCCGCCGCGCTTGATGATCTGCTCCAGCGCGGGGATCATCGCCTCGCCGCCGTCGAGGCCGAAGCGCTTGGTGCCGGTGTACTTCACGTCGGCGAACTTCTCGAACACCTCCGCCTCGATCAGCTTGTTCAGGATCGCGCGCTTGCCTTCCGGCGTGAACGCAATATGCTTGTCGCGGCCCTCGATGCGCTCCTGAATCCACGACTTCTGCGCCGGCGCCGTGATGTGCATGAACTCGACGCCGATGTGGCGGCAGTAGGTGCGCTTCAGGATCTTCAGGATCTCGCGGATGGTCGCGGTCTCCAGCCCAAGCACCCTGTCGATGAAGATCGGGCGGTCGATGTCGGCCTCGGTGAAACCGTAGAAGTCGGGACGCAGCTCGCGGTGCTTCTTGCGCTCGGCGATGCCCAGGGGGTCGAGGTCGGCGACCAGGTGGCCCATGGCACGGTAGGCGCGGATCAGCATGAGCGCGCGGATGCTGTCCTGGGTGGCGCGGAGCGACGCGGCCGGGCTCAGGTCGACGCCGGCGACGCTGGCGCGGGCCTGCAGTCGCTCGCGGATGCGCTGCTCGGTGGCCTCGTAGTCGCCGGTGAGCGCGGCGAGGAGGTCGCGGTCGCCCTCCTTGGCGATCTGCTCCAGAGGCCGCGCCCAGGACGGCCCCTCGTGGCCGTTGCCGGCCGGGCGCTCCTCCTGGAGGCTCGCGAAGAAGTGGCGCCATTCGTCGCTCACGGAGCCCGGGTTGCGCTCGTACTGCGCCTGCATCTCCTCGATGTAGGCCGCGTTGGCGCCGTGCAGGAAGGAGGTGCGGGCGAAGGCTTCGTTCTTGGGTTGGCGTGTCATGTCGATCAACTGGGGGTTGGACCGTCGGCGGGAAAGGCCTGCAGCGATGACACCGGCGCCGGCTGGCATCAGGGGCCGCGCTACATAAGCGCGCAAGGTTATTTAGTACAGGATGTCGGCGTTCGTTAGTGCGAGAGCTCACCTCGCCCGCGAGGTGCCTGCGCAGCGCTCCAGCAGGCGCATTACAATGCCGTAAGCCAAGGAGTTTGGAGCGTCGGGCGTCATAGTGACGACACGAACGCCTCTATGAACGGGTCAGACCCCTCGCCCTCGTTCTCCCCATGACACTTCCGAGCTCTTGTGCGAGGGGCCTGACCGTTTCCCAAGGCATCGATATCGGAGACGCATCATGCGTTTATGGATTGCACTGTCGCTCTCCCTCGCGCTCGCCGGGGCTGCCGGTGCCGCCGAGATAAAAGGCACGTCGCGCATCGATGCGGTCACCGTGTACCCCTCCGGGGCGGAGATCGTGCGCACGGCGCGCGTGAAGCTCGAGCGTGGCGAGCACACCCTCCTGTTCGCCGACCTGCCGGCGGAGGCTGTCGCCGACCTCGATCCGGGTCGAGGGCAAGGCCACGGGCAAGCTGGAGATCGGCTCGGTCGACACGCGCAACGTGTCGGTGCCGCGCGCCGACGATGCGGTGGCGGCGAGTGAGCGCCGGAAGATCGAGGAGGCCATCGAGAAGCTGAAGGACGAGAAGGCCGCACTCCAGGTCTCCGTCCAGGCCGCCGAGACCCAGAAGAAGCTGATCGAGAGCCTGACGAAGCTGCCGGCCGCACCGGCCCCTGCCAACGGCGCTACCGCGGCGCAGCCCGACTGGGGCCAGCTGTTCGAGCTGATCGGCAAGCGCACCACGGAGGCGCAGCAGGCGATCCTCGACAACCGGGGTCAAGGTGCGCGAGGTCGATCGCCGGATCAGGGATCTCCAGGGCAAGCTCGCCTCGCTGGCACCGACCCAGGATCGGCGCACCGAGGTCAAGGTGCTCGTTGGCGCCGGCGAGGCGCTCGAGGCCGACATGGTGATCCGCTACCAGGTCAGGAGCGCGTCGTGGACGCCGTTCTACGATGCGCGCCTCTCCATCGGCACCAAGGCCGAGGCCCCCAAGCTGCAGCTCATCCGCCGTGCCGCCATCCGTCAGAGCACCGGCGAGGCCTGGGAGAACGTCGCCCTGTCGCTGTCCACGGCCCGGCCCACCGCCGGCACCGCCGCGCCGACGCTCCTGCCGCTGATCATCGACTATGAGGCCGATCGGCCACCGCCGCCTCCGGTGGCTGCGGCGCCCCCGCCGAGGAAGGAACCGGAGCACGAGGTTCGACCACGGGGCGCACGGGCAAGGAGGACGGCGGCGGACAAGGAGAGAGCCTCGAGGCTTCGGGCATGCAAGGCTTCGGCGCCACGGAGACGCAAGCGAAGGTCGAGGTGCAGGCGTTCCAGGCCGTCTACGGCATTCCCGGGCGCGTCACGGTGCCGGAGACCGGCGAGACGAAGCGCGTGCAGATCGACGAGATGAAGCTCGACCCGGCCCTGATCGTGCGCGCGGTGCCGAAGCTGCAGGACAAGGCCTACCTCTACGCCAAGATCGCCACGGCGCCGGGCAGCCCGCTGCTGCCGGGCCAGGTGTCCCTCTTCCGCGACGCCGTGTTCGTCGGCAACGGCCGGCTGCCGCTGCTCGGGCCCGGCGAGGAGCACGAGCTGGGCTTCGGCGTCGACGACGCCGTCCGCGTCAAGCATGCCGTCGCCGAGGAGAAGCGCAGCGAGACCGGCATCATCTCCACCTCCAAGACCGACTCCCGCAGCTACCGCATCATCGTAAAGAACCTGCACGAGCGCGCCATCGAGGTGAGCGTGCTCGACCAGATCCCGGTGTCGCAGCACGCCGACATCACGGTGGAGCTGACGGGCAAGACCGCCCCCACGAAGCGCGACGTGGACAGCAAGCGCGGCGTGCTGGCCTGGGAGATGAAGCTCGCACCCGCCGAGGAGCGCACGATCGAGTTCGGCTACCGCGCCACCTGGCCGGCCGCCAAGAAGGTCACCTACGGCCAGGGCTCGTAAGATGGGGTCAGACCCTGCGGGCCTGACCCCCGTGAAGTGAAGTCGTGGATGTGAAGTCGTGAGATCGCCAAATCATGAAATCGACTTCACGATCTCACGAATTCACGATTTCACGATTACAGTGTTGGGTCCGCCCCCGGCCTTCGCCAGGGTCGACCCAGCCTGCAGCCGCGATATGAGTCCGCGACGATGATACCCGCGCCGACACGCACTGTGGCATCGGCACGCTGGTCGTGCCGTCTTGCGCTGTTCTCGATGAGCCTGATCCTGGTCACCCTGGCCCTGCACCGCTTCGGCGCCCTGGGCACGCCGCTGGCGCTCAATCTGGCGCTGGTGGGCTTTGCCGGCGCCGCCCTGGCGTTTCTCGTGGGCCTCGTGGCGCTGGTCCGCATCTGGCTCACGGGCCATGCCGGTGCGAGGGCCATGGCGGTGGGCCTCCTGCTGCCGCTGCTCGCTTCTGCCGGACCACTCGGCTTCGCCCTGGCCCACCTCGACCTGCCGCGCATCAACGATGTCACCACAGACACGGCCTCTCCGCCCGCCTTCGTGGCGCTGGCCAAGCGGCCCGATGGGGCCAACGCCACCACATACCCCCGCCAGGCGTTCGCGGACCTGCAGGCCAAGGCCTATCCGGACCTGCGTGCGCTGGTGCTGGAGCGGCCGGTGGAGGAGGCCTACGAGCTGGTCGAGGAGGCGGTGCGGCGCCTGCGCTGGCAGGTGGTCGCCACAGAGGCGCTCAGCGGCGGGCGGGACGCCAGGGTCGGCAGGATCGAGGCCACCGACCACACGCTCCTCGTGGGGTTCGCCGACGATATCGTCATCCGCATCGAAGGCGGGCCGCTGCGGGCCCGCATCGACGCGCGCTCCGCCTCGCGCTACGGGCGCTTCGATTTCGGCCAGAACGCGAGCCGGCTGCGCAAGCTCCTGGCCGAGGTGCGGATCCGGGCCGAGCTCACGCCGCCGGCCGCGGCAATCGCCGGCAAGGCGGTCGCGAAGAAGCGCGCCGGCAGGACGGCCCGCACCCTGCTCAAGCGGCAGAGAGCGCGCGATCAACGGAAAGCGGAGGGTCGCAACGAACGAGGCCCCGGGAAATCAGGTGCTCAACGTGCGCCAGCACCGAAAGGGACGCAGCGTTGAGGAGCTTGGGGTCGAGGTCGCGGTAGATCGCCGGCACGATCGCCTTCACAGTGTTGGTCCCCGCCTGGATGCAGTCCAGGATCGACTGCTCGCGCATGCGCCGGTGCAGGAGGAACGCCTTCACGAGGCGCTGCGGCTCCTCGACCTGGCCGCCGTGACCCGGGAGATAGAGCCGGTCCGAGCGCTCGCCCATCAGCTCGAGCGAGCGCAGGTAGTCCGCCATGCTGCCCTCCGGCGGCGCGACCACGCTGGTGTTCCAGCCCATCACGTGGTCGCCGGAGAACAGGAGCCCGGTTCCCTCCAGCGCGAAGCAGAGATGATCGGGGGCATGGCCCGGCGTGTGCACGGCGCCGAGTGCCCAGCCGTCGCCGGCGAGGTGGCCGCCGTGGGCGAGCGGCACGTCGGGAACGAAATCCTGGTCGACGTACTCGCTCCCCGACGCGCTCGTGCGCTTCACGCCCGGCTGCCTGGCGCGGCGGCCGAAACCCACCGTTTTCGCTCCGGTGGCGGCAACCAGAGCGGCCAGACCGTCCACGTGGTCGCGGTGCGTGTGGGTGATCACGATGTGGGTGAGCCGGCGCGTGCCGATGGCGGCGAGGATGGCCTCGAGATGCCGGGTGTCCTCGGGGCCGGGATCGATGAGCGCGATGTCCGCCCCGCTGCCGACGATGTAGGTGTTGGTGCCCTTGAAGGTGAAGTGGCTCGGGTTGTTGGCCACCAGCCGCACCACGCCGGGCGCCAGCTCGCGCGGGACCCCATAGGCGAAATTCACGGTGGTTTTGAACCTGGGTGCTTCGGTCATGCCGCTCCTTGCTTCGATGCAACTTCCTGTTCCGAAGCAGTCGCCCCGCCGGAGCAACGCCCTGCGGGCTCTAGGGGCTAGCGCGCGGGCTTGCGAAAATCAAGGCGCCGGGCGTGCCTTGCCTACTCACCGCTTGCTTGCCGCGCGGCGCCGGTGCTGGCACGACCGCTGCAATTTCTGCATGCGGAGACCACATAGTCTTTCGATGAGGGGAGCAATGATCGGCACCCGTACGCCCGTCCCCGTTGGCCATCTGCGCCGCGATGGCGGCAGCCCTGGCAGCGCTCTCCGCCTTGCCGGCGTCTGCTCAGGTCGGGCGGTTCGACGGGGTATGGAGGGTACGTACACACGAGTGCGAGTTGCAGTGAAAAGCGCGGCGGCTTCAAGCTGACCACCGCCAACGGCAGCGTTCGCGGGCGC
Source organism: uncultured Alphaproteobacteria bacterium (assembly GCA_963840075.1). Taxonomy (GTDB): domain Bacteria; phylum Pseudomonadota; class Alphaproteobacteria; order Rhizobiales; family Hyphomicrobiaceae; genus AWTP1-13. The sequence goes on from CAWIXS010000011.1 coordinate 130,907, forward strand.
GTGCGCTCTGGCACCATTGCCGGCGCCATATCCGCTTCAGGCGACGTGAGCTGGTCGTTTCCCGCGGCTTTCGATGCCGCTCCCGTGACTTGGGAGGGCAGGTTCCGCGGCAACACGGGGGCGGGAACCTGCGTGAGGTCGGACGGCAAATGCGGCGGCAGCTTCAGAGCCTTGCGCGCCTGAGCGGCTGCGCACGGCCGTGGCCGGGTTGCACGACCAAGCGCAGCAGGCTCTTCCCCCGGCAGCATGCGACGACGAGTTGCCGCTTCACGCCTCCATCGACGCTGCGCCTCGCAGCTTCTCGGCGCTCATGTTCTCGCCGATGGACAGCGCGCAAATGCGCGACAGGTGCGTGTAGGCAAGCCCCGTCTCCGTGGCCCAGGCGTTGAACTGATCCTGGACCTTGCGCAGGTCCTTCCTGGAGGATGGGCTTTGCGAGATGTCGAGGCCTGCGTCGCGGAGACAGGTGACGACATCGCCCGACGTAACGAAGCCGTCCTTGCCGATGAAGCGCAGGAAATACTGGCCGCTGCGACCGCCGAGCCGCGTGCCGCGCTTGGCCAGCAGCTCGAGCAGGCCGACCTGATCGTCCCGCGGCCAGTCTGCGAGGAATTTGCCGAAGCTGCCGTGCTCCCTGGCGATGTCGGCCACGAAGCCGGCGTTCGCGCGCACCGCCATGATTTTCTGCGGGTGGCGCACGATGCGCTCATCGCCTGCGAGCTTCTCCCAGAGCTCGTCGGGCCGGGACAGCAGCCGCTTCGGCGCGAAGCCGAGGAAGGCCTTCTCGAAGCCCGGCCACTTGGCCTCGATCACGCTCCACACGAAGCCGGCGGAGAAGACGCGCCGCGTCATCTCGGCGAGCACGCGGTCGTCGCCCAGCTTGGCCAGCGCTTTCTGGCTCGGGACCTTCGGCAGGAGGGCCGCCAGCGCCGCCTCGCCGCCTTTGCGCTTGGCGGCACGCGCGCGAACGGTCTTGAACGGGATCATGGCATCGGCCTCGCGTTGTACCGGCGCGGAGGCCGCGGTCGACCTTGCTCCGTACCAGGTCCGCTACGGTCGGGGCCTGGCGGGCGCGCGTCAAGCCGATTGCGCGCTGTGGCGCTCCCCGATCAGCGCCAGGCCGGCGAGCACCAGAACGGCGCCGGCGATCTGCGGCGTCGACAGCGGCTCGCCGAGCAGAAGGTAGGCGAGCGCCGCGCCGAACACGGGCATGAGATGAACGAACTGGCCGGCCCGGCTGGGCCCGAGCTCGGCAACGCCGTGCGACCAGAAAAGGAAGCCGAGCGCCGACCCGAAGATGGCGATGTAGGCAATGCCGAGCATCAGCGGCACGGACAGAGGCATCGCTAGGCTCGCGGCGGAGACCAGCGTGAACGGCGCCAGCAGAGCGAGCGCGACGGCAATGCTGGAGACCAGCGTCACGGTTTGCGGCAGGTCCGCGGGACGCCGGCGCAACAGCAGGCAATAGGCGGCCCACACCGATACTGCCACCAGCATCAAGAGGTCCCCGATGTTGAGGCCCGTTGCCGTCAGCGCCGCAAGATCGCCGCGCGCAATGAGGATGATCGCCCCGGCCAGCGAGACGGCCGCGCCGGCGAGCTGGTGCAGCGCCGGGCATTTTCGGGCCATCGCGCCGGCGCAGAGCAGTACGACCACCGGAGCCAGGGAAAGGGCGATCAGCGCGTTGGTGGCGGAGGTGTGCTTCAGGGCCAGGTAGACGAGCGGGTGGAACAGGGCAATCCCGGTGGCTCCCAGCGCAACCACGAGGCGCCATTCGCGCACGACAGCGTGGAAGCTCCCCGCCAGCTCACGCCAGACGAACGGGGCGAACAGCAAGAGCGAGATCAGCCATCGGGCGAACGTCACCAGCACCGGATCGATCTCCGCTCGCAGCGCCCGGCCAACGACAAAGTTGCCCGACCAGAACAAGGCGGCGAGGGTCAGCGCCAGGGTCGGGGACCGCCATAGGGCGCGCAGACCACCGGGCCGCCCGGTCGATGGCCCCGCACGGGCTGCCGTCGTCATGATCGATCTCCATCCGAATTTGCATGGTTTTCCCGGATGGTGTCGCGGCCCGGCGCCCGAGACTTTGACACGGGCTTGATTTATCCATGAGATAGCCCTGATGGTCCGCTGACGTGGTCGGCCTGCCGTCCTCGCGAGGCAAATGTCCGTGCTGTTTCGTTTCGGTGAATACGCGCTCGATACCGACCGCCGCGAGCTGGTGCGCGGCGGGGACCTCGTTGCGGTCGAGCCGCAGGTGTTCGATCTCCTGGTCTACCTGATCCGCAACCGCGAGCGCGTGGTGAGCAAGGACGACCTGATCGAGGGCGTCTGGGGCGGCAGGATCGTTTCGGAATCGACGCTCACCAGCCGCATCAATGCCGCGCGCCGGACGGTGGGCGACAGCGGCGCCGAGCAGGCCCTGATCCGCACCGTCGCGCGCAAGGGCCTGCGCTTCGTCGTCCAGGTCAGCGAGAGCACTGGGCGCGCACCCGAGGCCGTCGCGGCGAGACCCGCCCTGGTGCAGCCCGGCTTGCGCCAGCAGGTCCAGTTCTGCACCGCCTCGGACGGCGTGTGCATCGCCTATTCCGCCGTCGGCGACGGGGCGCCGCTGGTGAAGGCCGCCAACTGGCTCAACCATCTGGAGTACGATTGGCAGAGCCCGATCTGGAGCCACCTGCTGCACGCGCTCGCCGCCGAGTACCGCCTGATCCGCTACGACGAGCGCGGCAACGGCCTCTCGGACCGGGACGTGGCCGACATCTCCTTCGAGGCGTTCGTACGCGACCTGGAAAGCGTGGTGGAGGCAAGCGGCCTCAAGACGTTCCCGCTGCTCGGCATCTCGCAGGGCTGCGCCGTCAGCATCGCCTATGCCGTGCGCCACCCCGAGCGCGTCACGCATCTCGTGCTGCTCGGCGGCTATGCGCGCGGGCGCAGGAAGCGCGGCTCGCAGAAGGAGATCGAGCAGGCCGAGGCCCTGCAGACCCTCATGCGGCTGGGTTGGGGCCAGGAGAATCCGGCGTTTCGCCAGATCTTCACCTCCCAGTTCATCCCCGGCGGCAGTCCGGAGCAGATGCGATGGCTGAACGACCTGCAGCGCAATACCACCTCGCCCGAGAATGCCGCGCTGATTCGGGGGACCATGAACAACATCGACGTGACCGGCCTGCTCCCGCGCGTCCGTGTGCCCACCCTCGTGCTGCATTGTCGCGACGATGCCGCGGTGCCGTTCGAGGAGGGGAGGCTGATGGCAGCGGGCATCCGCGGTAGCCGCTTCGTGGAGCTCGAAGGCAGCAACCACGTGATCCTGGAGGGCGACCCGGGCCGACAGCGGTTCCTGGACGAGATGCGAAGCTTCCTTGCCGGCTGAGGCGAGGCACCACGGCCGCCGCCACCGACTGCAGCTGCATCGCGACGCCGGCGTCATCGCGGCGGCGCGTTCGAATTCCGGATGAGACGGAATTCAGAACGGGATCTCGTCGTCGATCTTCTTGTCGAAGGCCGGCTTGCCGGTGCTGCGCCGGGGGGTGTCGCCGTTGCCGTTGCCCGCCGGAGCATAGGCGTCGTCATCCTCCTGCATGCCGCCGCTGGCGCCGGCGGCGCCGGGCCGGTCGAGCAGGACCATCTGGCTGTTGAAGTTCTGCAGCACGACCTCGGTGGAATAGCGGTCCTGGCCGTCCTGGCCCTGCCACTTGCGCGTCTGCAGCTGCCCTTCGAGGTAGACCTTGGAGCCCTTGCGCAGGTACTGCTCGGCCACCCGGCACAGCCCCTCGCTGAAGATCACCACGGTGTGCCACTCCGTGCGCTCGCGCTTCTCGCCCGAGGCCTTGTCGCGCCAGGACTCGGTGGTGGCGACGCGCAGGTTGGCGATCGGGCGTCCGTCCTGGGTGCGACGGATCTCGGGGTCCTTGCCGAGATTGCCGACCAGGATCACCTTGTTGATGGAACCGGCCATTCGGGCCTCCTCTTCGCTTGCCGTTCAGCCCGCCCGCACTACTGCCGCGGCGCATTCCCATGATTCGCAGCCACCGACGTTAGCCTCTGCTCAACGCCGGCGCCCCCCTTCCGAGTTGCTTGTCCACGCAATTGGTATGGACTGGGATGGACGGGCACGTTCACTTTATGTTCTAGAATAGGCGCACGCAACGCCGATCGCAAGCCCCGTTTGCGGGGCGATGCTGGTGGGGAAAGGGCGCATCGTGTCACCCCCCGTGCGTACCTGCAGCGGCCGAGGCCGGTGCTTGCGATTCACCCGCGCTTGCAGCCGCGCGGATGCCGGCGACAAGCCGCCGCAGGCCACGAGCCGCATCGAGCACAGGGGGCCGCGCACCAGGTGACGAAGCCCATCCCCGGCCCAGTTTTCCCGTGCGGCTGGACAGACGCCGCACCTGCACGGGCATCTTGCGATTGTTGGTGAATGCGGCGCGAGCCGGCTTGCGTGGCGCCCTCATTGGAGAGTATAGGACCGGCTTTGATGACCATCCCCACCCAGATCTCGTTCGCGCGCCGCCATCTGCTGACCTGTGCAGATCTGACGGCGGGCGAGATCAATGCCCTGCTCGACCTCGCCGACAAGGCCGCCGAAAGCAACCGCCAGATCATCAAGAAGCGCGATGTCCTGCGCGGGCGCACGTTGATCAACCTGTTCTTCGAGGCCTCGACGCGCACGCAAAGCTCCTTCGAGCTGGCCGGCAAGCGCCTCGGCGCCGATGTCATGAACATGAGCGTCGCGGGCTCGTCCATGCAGAAGGGCGAGACGCTGGTCGACACCGCCATGACCTTGAACGCCATGCGGCCCGACATCCTGGTGGTGCGCCACCATGCGGCCGGTGCCGTGGAGCTGCTGGCTCAGAAGGTCGACTGCTCGGTGGTCAATGCCGGCGACGGCGCGCATCAGCATCCGACCCAGGCGCTGCTCGACGCGCTCACCATCCGCCGCGCCAAGGGGCGCATTGCCGGTCTCACGGTGGCGATCTGCGGCGACATCCTGCATTCGCGGGTCGCCCGCTCCAACATCAACGTGCTCAACACGCTCGGTGCGCGCGTGCGCCTCGTCGCGCCCTCGACGCTGTTGCCGCCTCAGGTGGAGCGGCTGGGCGCGGAGGTGTTCACCGACATGAACGCCGGCCTCGACCGCGTCGACATCGTCATGATGCTGCGCCTGCAGCGCGAGCGCATGCAGGGCTCCTATGTGCCCTCCACACGCGAGTACTACCATTTCTTCGGGCTCGACCACGAGAAGCTCGCGCGCGCCAAGCCCGATGCCGTCATCATGCACCCCGGGCCGATGAACCGCGGTGTAGAGATCGCCTCCACCATCGCCGACCACTCGCGCAGCGTGATCCGCGACCAGGTCGAGATGGGTGTCGCCGTCCGCATGGCGGTGCTGGAAGCCATGGCACGACAACTGCCCAACCGTTGAGCGGCCACCCCATGCGCAGGAACGAGACGGCAGCGCAGGAAGCAACGGCGTTCCTCAACGCCCGCCTGATGGATCCCGCGAGCGGCAGGGACGAGCCGGGCGGGCTTCTCGTCAGGGACGGCGTGATCGCCGACATCGGCGGCCACCTCCGGAGAAACGCGCCGGAGCGCACCCGCATCGTCGACTGCAGGGGCCACGTGCTCTGCCCCGGCCTCATCGACATGCAGGTGTTCACCGGCGAGCCGGGCCAGGAGCACCGCGAGACGCTGAAGACCGCGAGCCACGCAGCGGCCGCCGGCGGCGTCACCACCATGGTGGTGATGCCCGACACGGAGCCCGTCATCGACCAGGTAGCGCTGGTGGACTTCGTCCAGCGCCGCGCGCGCGACAACGCCATCGTCAACGTGCACGTGATGGCGGCCATGACGAAGGGCCTCAAGGGTCAGGAGATGACCGAGATCGGCCTCCTGCAGCGCGCCGGCGCCGTTGCCTTCAGCAACGGCAAGTCGAGCGTGGCCAACACCCGCATCATGCGCAACGTGCTGCTCTATGCCAGGGACTTCGGCGCGCTCATCGTGCACCACACCGAGGACCCGCACCTCTCCGAGGGCGCGGTGATGAACGCCGGCGAGGTGGCAACCCGGCTCGGCCTGCCGGGCGTCGACAAAGCCGCGGAGACCATCGTGCTGGAGCGCGACGTGCGCCTCGTGCAGCTTACCGGCGGGCGCTATCACGCGGCCCAGATCAGCTGCGCGGAAAGCCTCGCCGTGGTGCGCGCCGCCAAGGCGCGCGGACTGCCGGTGACCTGCGGCATCTCGATCAACCACCTGACCCTCAACGAGAACGACATCGGGCCCTACCGCACGTTCTTCCGCGTCAAGCCGCCCCTGCGCGCGGAGGAGGACCGCTCGGCCATGGTGCGGGCGCTGGCGGCGGGCGAGATCGATGTCATCGTCTCGAGCCACGATCCGCAGGACGCCGACACCAAGCGCCACCCCTTCGCCGAGGCCGCCGACGGCGCCATCGGCCTCGAGACGCTGCTGGCGGCCGCGCTGCGCCTCTACCACAACGGCGAGATCGGCCTGATGCCGCTCCTCGGAGCCCTGACCGCCCACCCGGCCAAATTGCTGGGGTTCCCCTCGGGGCGGCTGCAGAAGGGGGCGCCGGCCGATCTCATCCTCGTCGACCTCGCCCAACCCTGGGTGGTGGACAAGGCGCAGCTGCGGGCGCGCTCGAAGAACTCGCCCTTCGACGAGAGCAAGATGCAGGGGAGGGTGTTGCTGACCATGGTTGCCGGCAACCCCGTGTACGAATACGCTGGCGCCGAGCGGGGCTAGCCAGGCACAGAGTTTTTTCGAGCCGTTCGGCCATGGACCAGCTTTTGTCTCTCGGCGGATCCCTTGCGCTTCTCGCAGGCTACCTGCTGGGCTCGATCCCGTTCGGCCTGGTGCTCACCAAGGCCGCCGGCCTCGGCGACGTGCGCAACATCGGCTCGGGCAACATCGGCGCTACCAACGTGCTGCGCACCGGCCGCAAGGGGCTCGCTGCCGCCACGCTCCTGCTCGATGCGGTCAAGGGCTGGATTGCCGTGCTGATCGTCTACGAGGTGGCCTTGAGATTGGGCGCCCATGTCCCCGATGCCGGCACCTTGAGCCGCATCGCCGGACTCGGCGCGCTCCTGGGGCACATCTTCCCGGTGTGGCTGCGCTTTCAGGGCGGCAAGGGCGTGGCAACCTTCATCGGCGTCCTCCTCGCCCTGTCCACAGAGGCCGCGATCGTATTCGGGGTGGTCTGGGTCGGGGTGGCGCTCGGCACCCGCTACTCCTCGCTCGCGGCGCTGTGCGCCACGGGCGGCGTCATCCTCTTCTATCTCGTCAGCGGCTGGGTGGGGCTGCCGTTCATCCTCGCCATGGCCGCCCTGATCGCCCTCAAGCACCACGCCAACATCCGCCGCCTCTGGGAAGGCCGGGAGAGCAAGATTGGCGCACGCTCGTGACAAGCCCAGGCGGTCCGCGTCGGCACCGCAGCAGCAGGCGCCCCTCGGCGCGGCCGAGCGCCTCGCCTGCCTGCGCCTGATCCGCAGCGAGAACGTCGGGCCCGTCACGTTTCGCGAGCTCATCAATCATTTCGGCGGCCCGCAGGAGGCGCTCGCGGCGCTCCCCGAGCTGTCCCGCCGCGGCGGCTACCGCCATCCCATCCGCGTCTGCCCGCGCGAGGCGGCCGAGGCGGAGCTGGAGGCTGCCGCGGACCTCGGCGCGCGCGCCCTCATCGTCGGCGAGCCCGGCTATCCTCCCGCGCTCGCCGCCGTCGACCCGCCGCCGCCCCTGCTCTACGTCAAAGGCAAGGTCGGCCACCTGTCGCGCCCGATGCTGGCGATCGTGGGGGCGCGCAACGGCTCGGCGGCGGGGCAGAAGCTTGCGCGCCTGTTCGCCTCCAGTATCGGCGCCGCCGGGTTCGTCATCGTCTCAGGGCTCGCCCGGGGCATCGATGCGGCCGCCCACGAGGCCGCGCTCGAAATGGGAACGGTGGCGGTCCTCGCCGGCGGGCCGGACAACGTCTATCCCCCCGAGAACGCCGAATTGCAGCGCCAGATCGCCGAGCGCGGCTGCCTCGTCAGCGAGAACCCGCCGGGGTTCGCGCCGCGCGGCCAGGACTTCCCGCGCCGCAACCGCATCATCTCGGGCATGGCGCTGGGCGTGCTGGTGGTGGAGGCGGCGCGGCGCTCCGGCACCCTCGTCACCGCGCGCATGGCGGGCGAGCAGGGCCGCGAGGTGTTCGCCCTCCCCGGCCATCCCCTCGATCCGCGCGCCGAGGGCACCAACCGCCTGCTCAAGTCCGGCGCGACCCTCGTCACCGAGCCCGAGGATATCCTGGGCGCCCTGGCGCCCATGCTCCCCGAGGCGGCCCGAGCCGCCCCGCGCAGGGCGGCTCCCGCGCCTCCTCCAGAGCCCGCAGTAACACCTCCGGGCAGCGCCAGCGGGCTGGGAGACGCGGAGCGTGCGCGCCTGCTGGAGGTGCTGGGCCCCGCCCCCGTCGACGTCGACGAGCTGGGACGCGCCACGGGTCTCCCCGCCCGCGCCATCCAGATCGCCCTCCTGGAGCTCGCCCTCGCCGGACGCATCGAGCGCCACGGCCACCAGCTGGTGTCACTCAAGAGGTAGCAATGGGGCCACCCCCGCGGCTGGGCAGCTCCTCCAACATGAAGCTCATTGGCAGTTGAGGGGGCTGACCCCGGCTACACCAGCTCGACCGTCGCACTGTGGCCGGCTGCGGCGGCAAGGCGCTGGTCACGGGTGACGAGCGGCGCATCGAGCGCCTCGGCCAGGGCCACGTAGACCGCGTCATACGCCGTCAGATTGTTGCGCAGCTCCCAAACGCGCTGCAACAGGAAGTCGTGCGGATGGCGCCGCAAGGGAAAGTCGGCGAGATCGACGAGAAGCTCGCGTCCACGCTCTGGGCCGATCTCGCCGGCCGCCGCATGCCGGCGAAGCACATGCGCCACCTCGACGTCCAGCAAATGCGGCACATGCAGCGTCAGCCCGGCGTCGAACAGCCGCGCCTCGATCGCATCCGCCCCCTGCCTGCGCAGGAGCACATCGATCAGGGCCGACGCGTCGGCCACGATCACAACGACAACGGGCCGCGTATGGCCCGGACCGCGTCGGCAGTCAACTCGCTGGGCTCCACCCTGGAGCGGGCCGCCAGGCGCGCCCGCAGCTCCTCCATGGTGGGCCGCTCGGCCACCTCGCGAATCTCCTTGAGCAGGTAGTCAGAAAGCGACATGCCCGCCAGCGCCGCCCGCGACTTGAGCCGCCGGTGCAAATCGTCTGGGACGTTGCGAATCTGAATCATGGCCGACATGTGGCAAGCATGAAAGTATGTCTCTCGCATGTCAAGCATCCCGTACGCTGAGACCTGGACATTCCTCATAATCCTACATATCAGCATGTCAACGATCATAACCCGCGGCACCACCCAACAGAATGCCTATGAGAAGCGGACGTGGCCCTACATTTCGCCCGAACCTGCGGGTATGGCCGGTTTGACATGGCCGCAATCGTCCACCATGTTTCGCGCGCCGGAAGAGTGACTACCCAGCCAGCAACGGGATCAATGCGGCCGCCCGGAGGGCACCGGCGGGGGCCGCGAGGGCATCATGAACGTCGTCATCGTCGAATCCGCCGCCAAAGCCAAGGCCATCAACAAGTATCTTGGCGCCAAATACAAGGTGCTGGCGTCCTACGGGCATGTGCGCGATCTGCCCTCCAAGGACGGCTCGGTCGAGCCCGACAACGACTTCCAGATGCACTGGGACGTCGATGGCAGGTCCCAGAAAATCATGAAGGAGATCGCGGACGCGGTCAAAAACGCCGACAAGCTGATCCTCGCCACCGACCCCGACCGCGAAGGCGAGGCCATCTCCTGGCACATCCTGGACATCCTGGAGAAGCGCAAGGCCCTCAAGAAGGGCCTGGCCGTCGAGCGGGTGACGTTCAACGCTGTCACCAAGCAATCCGTTCTCGATGCGTTCAAGTCTCCGCGCAGCATCGACGCGCCGCTGGTCGACGCCTACCTGGCGCGCCGGGCGCTCGACTATCTCGTCGGCTTCACCCTCTCGCCAGTGCTCTGGCGCAAGCTGCCGGGCGCCCGCTCGGCCGGCCGCGTGCAGTCGGTGGCGCTCCGCCTCGTCTGCGACCGCGAGGCCGAGATCGAGGCCTTCAAGACCCAGGAATACTGGTCCATCGAGGCGCTGCTGGCGACCGCCAAGGGCGAGACCTTCACCGCCCGGCTTGCGGCCATCGCCGGCAAGAGGCTCGACCGCCTCGACATCAAGGACGCGGCCTCCGCCCACGCCATCAAGGCGGCAATCGAGGGCGGCGCCTTCAAGGTCGCCTCGGTCGAGAAGAAGGCGGTGCGGCGCAACCCGGCCGCCCCGTTCACCACATCGACCCTGCAGCAGGAGGCCTCGCGCAAGCTCGGCTTCTCGGCCAAGCAGACCATGCAGGTGGCCCAGCGCCTCTACGAGGGCGTCGAGATCGACGGCGAGGTGACCGGTCTCATCACCTACATGCGGACCGACGGCGTCACCATCATTGCGGAGGCGATCGAGGACATCCGCGGGCTCATCGAGCAGGACTACTCGAAGCGCTACCTGCCGCCCTTCATCCGCGAGTACAAGGTCAAGGCCAAGAACGCCCAGGAGGCGCACGAGGCGATCCGCCCCACCGACGTGCGGCGCAAGCCCGCGGACGTCGCACGCTACGTGGAGCGCGACCAGGCCCGCCTCTACGAGCTGATCTGGAAGCGCGCGGTGACGAGCCAGATGGCCTCCGCCGAGCTCGAGCAGACCACCGCCGAGATCGAGGTGCCGGGTCGCGACGGCAAGGCCTACGGGCTCAGGGCTACCGGCTCGGTGGTGCTGTTCGACGGCTTCATGCGCCTTTACGAGGAAGGTCGCGACGATCGCGCTCAGAAGAACGGCAAGGCCGACGGGGCCGAGGCGCCCGAGGCGGAGGACGACAGCCGGCGCCTGCCGCCGCTGGCGCAGGGCGACGCCTTGAAGGACCAGGGCATCGAGGCCAAGCAGCACTTCACCGAGCCGCCGCCGCGCTTCACGGAGGCTACTCTCGTCAAGCGCATGGAGGAATTGGGCATCGGCCGTCCCTCCACTTATGCCTCCACGCTCGCCGTGCTGCAGGAGCGCGACTACGTCCGCATCGACAAGAAGCGCCTGATCCCCGAGGACAAGGGCCGCCTCGTCACAGCGTTCCTGGAGAGCTTCTTCAAGCGCTACGTGGAGTACGACTTCACGGCCGACCTCGAGGAGAAGCTCGACCTCATCTCCGACGGCAAGCTCGAATACAAGGACGTGCTGCGCGACTTCTGGCGCGGCTTCATGCGGGCGGTGGGCGAGATCAAGGATCTGCGCGTCGGCGAGGTGCTGGAGGCCCTGAACGAGATCCTGGGCCCCCACGTCTTCCCCGCGCGGGGCGACGGCGGCGATCCGCGCCTGTGCCCGAGCTGCGGCGAAGGCCGCCTCAGCGTCAAGATCAGCGGCAGGTACGGCGCCTTCATCGGCTGCTCGCGCTATCCCGACTGCCGCTACACGCGCCAGCTCTCACAGCCGGGCGACGGCCCTGCGGAAGCCTCCACCCCCGACGGCAAGCTCCTGGGCCATGACCTTGAGAGCGGGCTCGCCGTCACGCTGCGCGCCGGGCGCTTCGGGCCCTACGTGCAGCTGGGCGAGGGCTCCAAGGAGGAGAAGCCCAAGCGCGCCTCGGTGCCGTCCGGCGTGGACGCCAACGACGTCGACCTCGAGCGGGCCCTGCAGCTCCTCTCGCTGCCACGGCTTGTCGGCGACCATCCCGAGACGGGTAAGCCGATCACGGCGAGCCTCGGCCGCTACGGGCCCTTCGTTCTGCACGAGGGGTTGTATGCCAACCTGCCGAGCGCGGATGAGGTGTTCACGGTCGGCATCAACCGCGCCGTGGTGCTGCTCGCCGAGAAGAAGGCGGGTGCCGCGAGCCGCTTCCAGCGGGCGGCGGCGACGGTGCTCAAGGAGCTGGGCGAGCACCCCGCCGCGGGCGGCAAGATGCAGGTGCTGTCCGGGCGCTATGGCCCCTACGTCAAGCACGGCGATGTCAACGCCACGCTGCCGCGCGGCAAGGACCCCGCGACGCTTACCCTCGAGGAGGCCGCGCAGCTGATCGCCGAGCGCGTGGCCAAGGGGCCCTCCAAGCCCAAGAGGGGAGGAGCGAGATCGCCCAAGCCGAAGCGCAACGGCAACGGGCCGGCGGACGGCGAGGGCAATCCCCCGGCGCAGGCCAAGGGTAAGGGTAAGGCCAAAGGCAAGGCGCCGGCGCCCGCCAAGGGCAAGCAGGGGCGCGGGCCGGCGGCCACGACATAAGGCAAAGGCGACAAGGTGGCCCGCAAACCCAAACCTGCCGAGCACAGCGGGCTTCCGAGCAAGCACCAGATCCTCGAGTTCATCAAAGGCGAGCAGGCGCGGCCTGCGGGCAAGCGCGAGATCGCGCGCGCGTTCGCGGTCAAGGGCGGCGACCGCGCCGCGTTGAAACGGCTGCTGGCGGAGATGACCGAGGAGGGCCTCCTTTCCGGCAACCGCAAGGGCTTCAAGGAGCCGGGCGTGCTGCCCCCCGTCGCCGTAGTCGAGATCGTGGCGCGCGACGCCGACGGCGACCTGATCGCGGAGCCGGCAAGCTGGGACGGCGAGGGCGAGCGCCCCCGCGTCCTCGTTCTCCCCGCGCGCGGCAAGGAGCGCGCGGGCGAGCCGGCGCTGGGCGTGGGCGACCGCATCCTGGCGCGGCTGACGCGTCTCGCGGAGGCGGACGTGGCGGGCTACCTCTACGAGGCCGAGTCTATCAAGCGCCTGCCGAAGGAGAAAACGCGCCAGCTCGGCATCTTCCGCGCCCATGCCAAGGGGGGCGGGGTCATCGACCCCGTCGACCGCAAGGAGCTGAAAGAGTGGCGCATCGATCCCGGCGACGAAGGCAAGGCGAAGAACGGCGATCTCGTGCGCTTCGATCTTGCCCGTGCCGGCCGCTTCGGCGTGCCCAAGGCGCGCGTCGTGGAGGCCCTGGGCAACCCGCGGGACCAGCGCAAGATCAGCCTGATCGCCGTCCACGCCTACGGCCTGCCCGATGAGTTCCCGCGCCCGGTGCTGGCCGAGGTCGAGACCCTGAGGGCCGCGCAGCTCGACGGCCGCACCGACCTGCGCTCGCTGCCGCTCGTGACCATCGACCCCGCCGATGCGCGCGATCACGACGATGCCGTGCATGCCGCGCCCGACACCGACCCCGCCAACAAGGGCGGATGGGTCGTGCACGTCGCGATCGCCGACGTGGCGCACTACGTGCGACCGGGAATGCACCTCGACAAGGAGGCGCAGAAGCGCGGCAACTCGGTGTACTTTCCCGACCGGGTGGTGCCGATGCTGCCCGAGCGCATCTCCAACGACTTGTGCTCGCTCAAGGAGGCGCAGGTGCGCCCGTGCCTCGCCGTGCGCATGGCGTTCGACAAGCACGGCAACAAGACCACCCAGGCCGTCCTGCGCGGCATCATGCGCTCCGCCGCCAAGCTCGCCTACGAGGAGGCGCAGGCCGCCATCGACGGGCGCCCGAGCGCCAAGTGCCGGCCGCTTGTCGAGCCGACACTGAAGCCGCTGTGGGGCGCCTACGCGGCGCTGGCGGCGGCCCGCGACCGCCGCGCGCCGCTCGACCTAGACCTGCCGGAGCGCAAGGTGCTTCTCGACGCCCAGGGCCGGGTGGAGCGCGTGGTCGTCCCGGAGCGGCTCGCCGCACACCGCCTCGTGGAAGAATTCATGATCCAGGCCAACGTGGCGGTGGCGGAGGTGCTGGTGGCCAGGCGCGCGCCGGTGATCTACCGCGTGCACGACGCGCCTTCCAAGGAGAAGCTCATCGCGCTGCGCGAGTTTCTCGACACCGTCGACCTGAAGCTGCCCGCCGCCGGCTCGTTGCGGGCGGCGGACTTCAACAAGGTGCTGCAGCGCGCCAAGGGCATGCCGGTCGCCGATCTCGTCAACGAGGTGGTGCTGCGCTCGCAATCGCAGGCGGTCTATGCCGCCGACAACATCGGCCACTTCGGCCTGCACCTCGCCCGCTACGCGCACTTCACCTCGCCGATCCGGCGCTACGCCGACCTCGTCGTGCACCGCTCGCTCATCAAGGCGCTCGGCCTCGGTGCCGGCGGCCTGACGGACGAGGAGGCGGCGCGGTTGAAGGATACCGCGCAGCAGATCTCCGACACCGAGCGCAGGGCGATGGCCGCCGAGCGCGAGACGGTGGATCGGCTGGTCGCCGGCTATCTCGCCGAGCGAGTCGGCGCCGAGTTCCGCGCGCGCATCTCCGGGACGACGCGCGCGGGCCTCTTCGTGCGCCTCGAGGACACCGGCGCCGACGGCTTCGTGCCGGCTGCGACGCTCGAGGACTACTACCGCCACGACGAGGCCGCGCACGCGCTGGTCGGCGACCGCACAGGCCAAGTCTATCGCCTGGGCGACGAGGTGAGCGTGCGGCTCGTGGAGGCGATCCCGAGCGCGGGCGCGCTGCGCTTCGAGATGCTCTCGCCCGGCACGCCGGGAGGCCGCGCGCCCGGTGGCGCCGGCGGCGGCAAGAGGCGCTTGCGGCGGCGCCACAGGGGGCGCTGAAATGCAAGGCATCCCCGCTTCTGCGGCAGGCGCGACGCGCCGGCTCTTGACGCGCGTGCCGCCTCCGCTAGACCCAGCGTGCGAATGCCAGCATTGAGCCTGTCCATGACCGAAGCGCGCCCCGGAGCCGAGCCTCCCAAGGTGTTGCGGCCGCGCGATGCAGCAACCCTGATCATTGTCGACATGGCGGCCGGCGAGCCGCGCGTCCTGCTCGGACGGCGCCGCGCGGACCTGGTGTTCATGCCCGGCCGCTACGTCTTTCCGGGCGGCCGCGTGGATCCCGCGGATCGCCATATTGCCGTCGAGCACGATCTGGAGCCCGGCAACATCAATAACCTGCTGGTGGACATGAAGGGCAATCGCAGCCCGGCGCGGGCGCGCGCGCTGGCGCTCGCCGCGGTGCGCGAGACATTCGAGGAGGCAGGCCTGCTGATCGGCACGCCGGCCGCGTCTGCAGCGCGGCCCAAGGCACGCGTCTGGCAGGCGTTCTTCGCGCACGGCTTCCTTCCGGCGCTGGCGCAGCTGACATTCTTCGCGCGAGCGATCACGCCGCCCGGTCGTCCGCGGCGCTACGACACACGCTTCTTCTGCGTCGCAGCAGACGCCGTCGTGCACAGGGTCGGCACCGGCGACGGCGAGCTCTCCGACCTCGAATGGCACTCGATCGAGCAGGCGCGCGCGCTGGAGCTGCCCAACATCACCCGCGTCGTGCTGGAGGACCTGAGCGAGCGCATCGCCGCCGGCGCGCTGCAGAAATGCGATGTCCCCGTACCTTTTTACCACCGCCGCAATGGAACTTTCCACCGCGACCTCATTGGTGGGGACACACGCCTTGACTCGTGAGGTCGAGGGGATAGAGTGCGCCCGCATCAACTGATAAGCACAGAACGGCCGCTCACCGATGGCGAAACCGAAGACAGACAAGATCAAGCTGCTCAGCTCCGCTGGCACGGGCTACTTCTACGTGACCAAGAAGAACCCGAGGACCGCGACCGACAAGATCAGCTTCCGCAAGTACGATCCGATTGCGCGAAAGCACGTCGTTTTCAAGGAAGCGAAGATCAAGTAGCGGACTGCGAGGCCGGCCCGCTGATCCCTCCTAGTGATTCCTCCCGCCATGCCAGCGCACGAGATTGCGGATCGACCTTGTGGCACCGTTGGCCGAAAGCCGCGCGATGGGATTGTCGGTCAGCAGAGCCTCGGGCGGTCGAGCCTGGCTGGAGGCTCACGGCCTCCCGGGATTTTCGGAGAGGGCTCGAGAAAGAATGGTGGCCGGCACCGAGACTGACATCGGCAGCGGGGTAGAAGTCCGAGCAGCCCCGGCACCGGCCTGCCAAGTCTCGACCAAAGAGGGCGTTGGCCATCGACCTGGCGATTGATCGACCCGCACGGCGTCACAAGAGGAGGCCACTCCTAGCCGCTAGGATCGATCATCACCTCACGGCATCAGGAGATGCGGCGGACCTGAAAGTCCGTGAGGATCTCGTATATTGAGATTGCATGCTGAACTCGAACAGGCGGCACGCTGCGAGCTGCGCGTACCGGCTGCGATTGCGTTCTCCCTCTCCCGCGAATTGTCCCACGTTCAACAAAGCAGATCGGCGGGACGTTGGCAATACTTTGTTAGTATTCCAAGCACTTACAGGGCCTTGCCGGTTGCAGGGGCACCGCGCCCGGCCACCTGGGCCGGTTTTGCACCGCCTCGGCGTGCCCGTGAGGGTCGGATCGCCCCCTGAAAGCACTGGCTTTCCCGTCTTCCGCTCAAGCCTCGCCGAGGTGCCGGCGCACCGCTTCGAGGAACGTCGCGATCGATATGGGCTTGGAGATATAGGCCTCGCAGCCCCCCTGCCGGATGCGTTCCTCGTCACCCTTCATGGCGAAGGCGGTCACGGCGATTACCGGGATGGCGCACAGGCTCTCGTCGTCCTTGAGCCACTTGGTGACCTCCAGACCCGAGACCTCCGGCAACTGGATGTCCATGAGGATGAGATCGGGCCGCTGCTCGCGAGCGAGGCGAAGCGCTTCCATGCCGTTGCGGGTCTGCAGGGTATGATAGCCGTGCGCGTCGAGCAGATCGTGGAAGAGCTTCATGTTGAGCTCGTTGTCCTCGACGATCATCACCGTCTTGGACAACCGGCGCACGCCGGGCTGACGACCCGAGATCACCTTGCTGCTTTCGTGGTAGGTCATGTACCCCGCGAGCCCAACTGCACGCGCTCGCCCCAGTCTTGCACCGATTCTCGGCCGGCCCCGAGCCCACTCTGCTTCAGAATGCCTAACCAACTGTTTAAGATGGCGACCATGGGCCCAGCGTGGGCGCAGCATGGCTGCTCACAGGCAATGCGATGGCACGCACCGGTCGGACGATGCAATGGCAGGCCGCGGAGGCGATCGCGGCCCGCGCGCTCGCGTTCCTCGCCGCGGATCCCGCACAGCTTGCGCGCTTCCTGGCGCTGACCGGGCTCGGGCCGGACGACATCCGTCGGCAGATCGGCTCGCCGGGGCTGCTGGCGGCGGTGCTCGAGCACCTGGCCCACGACGAGCCGCTGCTGCTCGTGTTCGCCGCCGGCGCACGGATTGCGCCGCAGGACGTGGGCCGCGCCTTGTCCGTCCTGCAGGGGGCCGAGCGGAGGCCGCGAGAGACTTGAGCGACACCTCCACCCCCGCGTTGCGACTGGGCATCGATCTCGGCGGCAGCAAGATCGCCGGTGTCGCGCTGGCGACGGGCGGTGCGCACGGGGGTGCGCCCGGGGGTGCGATTGTCGCCGAGCACCGCATGGCCTCGCCGCGCCACGACTACGCCGCGACGCTGAGCGCCATCGGCGACACGGTGGCGCGGCTGGAGCGGGCAGCCGGCGCGCAGGGCACGATCGGCATCGGCATGCCGGGCTCGCTGGCGCCCGGCAGCGGCCTCGTCCAGAACGCCAACTCCACATGGCTCAACGGCCGACCCTTCGCCCGCGATCTGGAGGCGCATCTGGGGCGCCCCGTGCGGCTCGCCAACGACGCCAACTGCTTTGCGCTGTCGGAGGCGGTCGACGGGGCGGGGGCCGGCGCGCCGTCGGTCTTCGGCGTCATTCTCGGCACCGGCTGCGGCGGCGGGCTGGTGCATCGAGGCGCCCTGATCGACGGGCCGCTCGGCATCGGCGGCGAGTGGGGGCACAACCCGCTGCCCTGGGCCACCCCGGACGAGCATCCAGGGCCCGCGTGCTGGTGCGGCAGGAGAGGCTGCATGGAGGCCTGGGTATCTGGCCCCGCGCTCGAAGCCGATCACGCGCGGGCGACGGGGGTGAGCCTGACGTGCGCGGCGATCGCGGCCCGCGCCACGAGCGGGGAGGCGGCTGCCGCCGCGACGCTCGAGCGGCATGCGGACCGTCTCGCGCGCGGGCTGGCCCACGTGGTGAATATTTTCGACCCGCATGTCGTCGTGCTGGGCGGCGGCCTCTCGAACCTCGCCCATCTCTACGAGGCGCTGCCGGGACGGATGGGCGCCCATCTGTTCGCGGCCCGGCCTCGCATGGTCGTCAGGCGGCCCCGGTGGGGCGATGCCAGCGGCGTCCGCGGCGCGGCATGGCTTTGGGGCAAGCCGTAGCGTTTAGCGGCGCTCCCGCTTTGCGGGGAGAGGGGACCGGGCAGCGCTTGTGGCGCGCGGACGCCCCTTCCGGGGCCTCACTTCGGCTCGCACTTGGAGGGCTCGTGGAACAGGATGTTGGTGAGCTCTCCCTCCAGCACGAACTCGCCGTAGTCGATGCGCAGCTTGCGGCTCACCCCGTTCTCGAACATCAGAAACGAGATCTCGTAGATCGGCAGGGCGTCGCGGCCCTCGTTGCGCGGCTCGTAGTAGGCAATCGAGACGGGCCAGGCGCGCAAGCCGTTGAGCCGGTCGACGTTGGCAATCTGAGGCAGCTTGCGATTGCTGCCGGGGGCCTGGACGCGGCCGAGCGCGGCAACCGTATCGTAGACCTTCTCGCCTTTCTCGGCGCCGTCGTAGAGATCGGCACGGAACGACGCCTTTGCGGCTCTGGCCGCCTGCAGCAGGGCAATGGTGTGCTGCACGGGAAAATGGACGCGCGAGGGAAGATTGATGCTCTTCCTTTCCGGCTTGGAGAGGTCGACCTTGACACCCTCGGTTGCGCCGAGCCTCGCCGCGTCGCCGGAGGTCGCATCCGTCGCCTTCTCGTTGCGGAACTGGGTGGAATCGAAGCGGAACTTCGTGCCGGGGCCATCCTCCCAGGTCGACGAGCGCAGGTCGGCTACCGACGTGTTGCCGTTCTGGTAGCTCATGCGGGTCACGAAGCGCATGTTCTGCGTGTAGCCCTCGCAGGCCGAGCCGACGAGGTCGTAGGCCATGCGGCCGAGGACGGAGGTCATCCCCTGGCCGCCGCGCGCGCTGGCGAGCGTCAGCTCGTAGACGGCCCGGTGCGGAGCGAGCACGATGCCGTCGCTGGATGCCCAGGCACGCTGGTGCAGCAAGGCCAGGCAGGACACGAGCGCGCACAGTCCAAAGCGCGGGCCGAAGCGCAGGCCGTGATGCAGGCTCGCATGGGTCATTATTCCGCCTTTTCGCGTAACGAACGACATTCCGTCGGTCTCCATCCTCGCACGACTGCGGTCCGACGGCCACCACTTGCAAAGATCATAGGGCACTGACAAGACTGCCGACCCGAGGCGGCTTGAGCCGTGGTGAAGAGCGGATAGCAGATCGCGATGATGGCAGCCATGCGCGAGCCGGCCGGCCGCCGGCCGAAGCCGGCACCGCCGCTCGACCGCAGCATCTTCGTGCGACCGATCGCGCACCGCGGCTGGCACGACAGGGCCAAGGGACGCGTGGAGAATACCGCCCCGGCCTTCAGCGCCGCCGTCGCCAAGGGCTACGGTATCGAGTGCGACTTGCAGGCCGCCGAGGACGGCACGCCGATGGTGTTTCACGACAGCAAGCTCGACCGCCTGGTCGCCGGATCAGGGCCGATTGGCGCCCATTCTCCCCGCAACCTCGCGCATCTGCGCTACCGCGGCCAGGACGAGAGGATCCTGAGCTTCGCGCAGTTCCTCGACCTCGTCGGCGGGCGCGTCCCCGTGCTGGTCGAGGTGAAGCGCAACGGCCGGCAGCACCCCAGATTCCTGGAGCACGTCGCGCGTCTGGCGGCCGCCTACAAGGGACCCATCGCGCTGATGTCGTTCGACCGCTCGACGGTGGCGGCGCTCGGCCAGCTTGCACCGGCAATCCCGCGCGGAGCGGTGATCGGCAGCCGGCAGATGCTGTCGGGCCTGTGGGCCGGGCGGGCCCGGCGGCGCGAGAGCCCGGCGGCCACGCACCACCTGGCATCGGCCCCCGAGGGCGTGGCCTTCTACGCCGTCAACACGCAGCTGGTCGCGGTAGCGCGGGGCTTCATGGCCCGCCGCGCGCAGGACCTGCCGCTCTTCACCTGGACGGTGCGCACGGCGCGCCAGCGCGCCCGCGCCGCCAAGTGGGCCGACGCCCCGATCTTCGAGGGCTACGAGGCCTGAGCCCGCCCTCAGGGCATCAGGGGCACGCCGGTGAGCCAGGTGTGGCCCCCGAGGAGCAGCAGCGCGTAGAGCGCGAGTCCGCCGCCGACCGCGATCGCATCCTGCGCGGGCCCGCCCCTGGCAGCGCCCAGCGGGCCGGTGGCGCCGCGCTGGCGCGCGGAGATGAGGTCGTAGGCGGCGAAGGCCAGGAAGCTGCCGAACAGGAGCACCGAGGCGAGATCGCCGTTGGCGATGAGGTGCGCAAGCGCCCACAGCGTCAGGGCCGCGAGCATCGGATGGCCGACGAAGCTGCGGATGCGCGAGGGCACGAAGGCAGCAGCCAGCAGGATCAGTGCAGGAAGCATCAGCAGCATGGTCAGATGCCTGGTCCACGCGGGCGGTATCCACACCTGCGGATTGCCGCGCCCCAGACCCTGCATCTGGCCGTAGCCCAGCACCACGAGCGCCAGGGCCGCCAGCGATATCACTCCGAACAGGGCCAGGTAGGGACCTCGCCCGATTGTGCCGACGAGATGTGCACGCAGCGCGGGACGCGTGGGAACAAGGTGCACGGCGAAGAAAAGAAGGAGCCCGCCGATCAGCATCCACATGCGCTGCCTCCTCTCTGCTGCCCCCGTGCTCATCCTGGCCCATTTGCTCTCGCGCGGCGTCGCGGCGCAGCCGCGGCACGCGGGTTGCAACGCCGCGGGAGCGACGGCTTCCACTTATGTACGCGACAGGGCTGGCGTTGCCACCCCGCTCCTGCTGTGATCCCCTGCAGGGTGGGTGGCACAACGCAGACGGTCGATGCTCCGGCGGCTGGCTGGAGCTTCTGCAAACGGGCGCAATCGGGTGTGACATGAGCGGGTCGGGCGCTGCCAAGGTCGAGGTTGTGCCTCGGATTGCCGATGTGCCGGCGGAGGCGTGGGACGCCTGTGCCAACCCCGACCCGGCGACCTTCAATCCGTTCGTGGCGCACGCCTTCCTGAAGGCGCTGGAGGATGCTGGCACGGTCGGCGGGCGCTCGGGCTGGACGCCGCGCCATCTCGTTCTGAAGGTCGATGGCGAGATCAAGGGCTGTGCACCCTGCTATCTCAAGTCGCACAGCCAGGGCGAATACATGTTCGACCACGGCTGGGCGGACGCCTTCATGCAGGCCGGCGGGCGCTACTATCCGAAGCTGCAGATCGCCGTGCCGTTCACGCCTGTGCCAGGGCCTCGGCTGCTGACCCTGCCGGGCCCCGGCCGCGAGATGAGCGAGACCATGCTCGCCACCGCGCTGTCCGAGCTCGCCGAGCGCAACGGCATCTCCGGCGTGCACATCACCTTTCTCGACGAGGGGCAGTGGGGGAGGCTCGGCGCGCAGGGCCTCCTGCAGCGGACCAATCAGCAGTTCCACTGGCGCAACGCCGTTTATGCGACATTCGACGACTATCTGGCCTCGCTCGCCTCGCGCAAGCGCAAGGCGACGCGCAAGGAGCGCGAGCAGGCGCTGGCAGGCGGCCTTACCGTCGAGTGGCTGCGCGGGCGCGAGATCACCGAGGCCCACTGGGACGCGTTCTTCACGTTCTACATGGACACCGGCGCGCGCAAGTGGGGACGGCCCTATCTCAACCGCAAGTTCTTCTCGCTGCTCAGCGCCAGCGCCGTGGGCGGCAGCTGCCTCGTCATGCTGGCGAGGCAAGGCGCGCGCGCCATCGCCGGCTCGTTCCATATGGTCGGCGGCGATTGCCTGTTCGGCCGCTACTGGGGGGCAACCGAGCACCGCCCGTTCCTGCATTTCGAGATGTGCTACTATCAGGCCATCGACTACGCCATCGCGCATCGCCTGCAGCGCGTGGAGGCCGGCGCGCAGGGCGAGCACAAGCTGGCGCGCGGCTATCTGCCGACCAAGACCTACTCCGTCCACCACATCGTCGATCCGGCGCTGCGGCGCGCGATCGCCGACTTCCTGGAGCGCGAGCGCGCCCACGTGGAGGCGGCTTGCGAGGAGCTCACCGAGTACGGTCCCTACCGCAAGGCGTCGCCGGAGCAGGACTGAGCCGCGCCGCCCGTAGTCTGCCGACTGCTGCGCAGCTGTCGCTCCGACGGCAGACTCGCCCTATCGTCGCAGCACTTTGTTAACGTCTGCGCGGCTTGACGATGCGGTTGCGAGCCGATTAACACGGGGCCCAGCAGGCAAAGGACATCCCGATGGCTTACGATACCAACAACGTGTTCGCGAAGATCCTGCGCGGCGAGCTGCCGGCCCACAAGGTCTACGAGGACGCCGACACCTTCGCGTTCATGGACATCATGCCGAGATGCGACGGCCACACCCTGGTGATCCCGAAGGGGCCGGTGCGCACCATCTTCGACGCCGGCGGCGACCAGCTCGCCGCCTGCATGCGCACGGTGCAGAAGGTCGGCGCCGCAGCGGTAAAGGCGTTCGCCGCCGACGGCATGACCCTGCTGCAGGCCAACGAAGGCGCCGGCGGGCAGGTGGTCTTCCATCTGCATTTTCACGTCATGCCGCGCTGGGTGAGCAGGTCGCTGGGGCCCGCCGGCACCCGGAGCGAGAAGCCCGAGGTGCTGGCCGCCAACGCCGAGAGGATCAGGAAGGCGCTGGCCGCCTGAGCAGGGTGCAGGAGACCGCCATGGCCCGAGTACTGATCATTGGCGCCAGCCGGGGCGTCGGCCTCGAGACGGTGCGGTGCGCGCTGGCCGAGGGGCATCGGGTGCGGGCGTTCGCCCGCGGCGCGGCATCGATCGCCATCGATCATCCCGAGCTGGAGAAGATCGCCGGCGATGCGCTGGACAGCGCCGCCGTCGCTCGAGCCCTGCAAGGCGTGGACGCAGTGATCGAGGTGCTGGGTGCACCCAAGGACCTGGGCGCCACGCTTCGGGGCACCAAGCTGTTCTCGACCGCGACCCGCATTCTCATCGATGCCATGCGCGAGCAAGGCGTCGGGCGGCTGGTGGCGGTGACGGGCCTCGGCGCCGGCGACAGCCGCGGCCAGCTCGGCTTCCTCTACGACGCGCTCTTCTTTCCCCTGGTGCTGAAGCGCGTCTACGACGACAAGGACGTGCAGGAGCAGATGATCAAGGCGAGCGGGCTCGACTGGACCATCGTCCGCCCCGGTATTCTGAAGGACGGCGAGGCAACCGGCCGGGCGCGCGCGCTGACCGATCCGAAGGATTGGCGTGCGGCGCCCATCAGGCGCGCCGATGTCGCCCGGTTCATCGTGCGCGAAGCCTTCGAGCGCCGGTTCGTCGGCCAGACCCCGCTTCTGATCGCGTGAGCCGCTGGGCCGACGATCCGGAGGGCGCAGCCGACGCGCTGATCCTGCGCAGCCTCGAGGATGTCGCCATCGAGGGCCGCCTCCTCGTGGTCAACCAGGGCGGCGCGCTTCCGGCGCGGCTGGAGGCGCGGGGGCTCACCCCGAGCCTTTGGAACCGGCGGCTGGTTGCGGGCCTGCGGGCCTCCCCCTGGCCACCGTCCGGGCCGTTCGATCTGGCTCTGCTGCGCCTGCCCAAGGCCCGCGAGGAGCAGGCCATGACGCTGCATGCGACGCTCAGTGTGGTTGGCGCCCGAGGCCGCCTCGTCCTCTACGGCGGCAACGACGAGGGCATCCGCTCCGCCGCAACCATGCTGGAGGAGCTGTGCGGAGCCGTGGCGACGCTGGCGGTACGCGGCCACGGCCGGGTGCTGGCGGCGCGCCGGCCGCAGAGCACCGACAAGCTGCGCTGCACGCTCGCGTCCTGGCGCCTCCTGTCGCAGCTGGAGATCGCGGGAGCCGCGCGCCAGTGGGTGAGCTATCCCGGCACCTTCGCGGCGGGCCGCCTCGACGAGGGCACCGCGCTCCTGCTCTCCGCCTTGCCTGCGCTGCCCGCCGGCGCACGCGCGCTGGACTACGGCTGCGGCTCAGGTGAGGTCTCGGCGGCCGTGCTGGCCCTGCAGCCGGAGCTCGCCGTCGATGCGCTCGACAACGACGCGGTGGCACTCGAGGCCGTGCGCGAGAACGTGCCTGCGGCGCGCCTCGTCCTCGGCAGCCGCCTCGGCGATGCCGGCCGCAAGGCCTACCACGCAGTTCTCTCCAACCCGCCGCTGCACCAGGGCATCGCCGAGGACCACGCCATGCTCGAGCGCCTGGTGGCCGAGGCGCCCGCCCATCTCCGCCCCGGCGGGCTCCTGCAGCTGGTGGTGCAGCGCCGGGTGCCGCTGGAACGCCTGCTGGCGCAGCATTTCGCGAAGGTGGAGGTTGTCGCCGAGACCGGGCGCTACCGCGTCTGGAAGGCGCACACCGAAGGCCGCTGAAGCGGGCCGCATCGATTTGGCGCCGCCTTCCTCCCTCTCCCTTGCGCCAACGGGATTCCCCTCCCCTCTGGCCCCGCAGGGGCCAAAGCGAGCGAAGCTCGCTTGTGCGCCTTCGGCGCAGGTGCGGGGAGGGGTTAGCGGTGGCGGTCGTCAAGCGGCAACCCATCCGCGTGCTCCCTTTCGAGACCCCGCGTTGAGAGGGCAGCTTCCGTGTCCTTGTCAGACCGGGCTGATCCCTGACACTTTGGACCGGTGACAAGGGCCTCGCCCGTTCACGTCCTTTTCTCCCGTTCACCCCCGGTTAAGGCTGCCGGCAGCTCGCCCGGCCGCCGAATTCCCGGCCTTCGGGGCCGTCGTAGAATGCCCATATCGTCTGGCGCAACCGGCGCTCTCCACCAGCGCCCAATGCCGCCAGACGGTCGGCCACTCACCCGGCGGCCGCGCTCTTTGACATCGTGAACCACGCCCGCGGCGAGAGACTTGGCCCCGTCTCACCAGCCCACAAGTTGTGCCAGCATCAAGAGTCCGGCGCCGGCGGCGACGCCTGCCGCCACGCTGCGCCGGAACGCAAGGTAGAGCGCAACGCCGCCGGCGAAGGCCACGAGCCGCACACTGAGCGGCACCTCGACCAGCGCACCCGCGGGAAACAGGACCATGCGCGCCACCAGCCCCGCCACGAGGGCCGTCGCCACCGCGCGCACCCACTGGAACGGCGCGCCGGCCACATCGAGCCGGCTGCCCACCGCCAGGCCGAGCCAGCGCCAGAACGTCCGTGGCGAGATAGCCCGCGAGGAAGAGGGTGAGATAGCCGCCGAGGCCGTCGCCCAGGAAGCTCACGCCGGCCCCCGCCGCCGGCCCCGGCCGCCGAGCAGAAACGCCAGCGTGCCGCCGACGAGGCCGGTTGCCAGGAGATCGAAGCCCGGCGCAACCACGTGGAGCACGGGCGCCAGCGCGCAGCCGATGCCGATGGCGAGCAGGTCCATGCGCGAGGTCGAGGTCGCCAGCAGCGACAGCAGGAAATAGATCGGGATCACGAAAAGAAGCGTCGCCGACACCGGCGTCGGAACGCCGCCGGCCAGCATGTAGCCGAACACGGTGCCCGCCACGGATGCACCCGAGAAGGCGAGGCCGAAGCCGAGGTGGCTGGCGAGCCTTCTCTCGACCGGCATGGCAGGCAGGCGCCGGTGGGACTCGATCCAGGAGCTGACGGCGACGAAATGCACCGCGAGCGCCTCGAGCAGAGGTTGCCGGCGCCGGCCCCTGAGCAGGGGGATGAGGGTGATGGTCATCGGCAGCAGGCGGAGCGCCGCCAGGGCGACGGCGAAAGCGGCGGCAAAGAGCGTCTCGTTGCGAGCGAGCTGGTCGACGAGCACCACCTGGTTCGGCAACGCCATCATGCTGCCGGCGATGAAGGCGGCCTGTGCCAGGTCGAAGCCGCCGTCGCGGGCCAGCGCGCCGAAGCCGAGCCCCGAGGCAAACAGGAGCACGGCGGGCAGCGAGAAGGCAACCCGCAGGCCGCCGGCGAGAGCACCCCACGCAAAGCGGGCGACCGGCGGCCGCAGACCTTCCGGTCCGTCATTCCCGCTGTCGCTGTCACGGCTTACCATCATCTCTCTCCCCTACCCTCGCCTCCGGCAGAATAGCCCTCTGTCATGCCGAAGGGCAGGACCGGTGCGCCAGAACGCCGCTGCACGCAGCCATCGGTCGGCACCCGCAGCGCGGCTCTTTCGGGCACCGGCCGCCGGGCTGGAACCTTTTCGTTGGCAAAAACTTAAAGAAACCGATCGGCGGCCGTTGTGGCTGCCGTGCGGCGCACGGGTTCCCCACGAGACCTCGATTGAGTGTCGAAGGGTTGCGCGGCGGAGAGCCACGACAGCGGCCCGCAATCCAGACGGTTTCCCGTGCTTGCCGCTTTCGAAGGTAGGACCGACCTATGCCGACGCTCGATCCCGCTTCCCTCCCCGCCTCGTCTTCCGCCACGCCGCCACAGGCGGCCTCCGGCTCTCCCGAGCATGGCCACGCCGCAGCCGGGACAGCCGCTCAGCAGCGGGCCGCAGCGGCCGCAGCCGCCATGAGCGGCGCCCACACCCTGATGGACGAGAGCGCGAGGGCGGGCAGCCTGCGCGGCGCCCTCCACGCCCGCCCGCTGAAGATCGCCCAGATCGCGCCGCTGATCGAGCGGGTGCCGCCGCGGCTCTATGGTGGCACCGAGCGGATCGTCTCCTACCTCACCGAGCAGCTCGTGGCCATGGGCCACGACGTGACGCTGTTCGCGAGCGGCCGCTCGATCACCGCAGCGCGCCTCGTCGCCTGCTGCGAGCACGAGCTGCGCCTGAACCCCGCCGTGCGCGACCCCATCCCCTACTACATGGTGATGCTCGACAAGGTGCGCCGCATGGCCTCCCAGTTCGACATCCTGCATTTCCACATCGACCAGTTCCACTTCCCCGTCTTCCACGACACGGCGGCCCGCTGCCTGACGACCCTGCACGGGCGCCAGGATCTGCCCGATCTCGGCCACCTCTACGACGCCTTTCCCGAGATGCGGCTGATCTCCGTGTCGCTCGCCCAGCGCGCACCCATTGCCGGCGCCGACTTTGCCGGCAACGTGGCCCACGGCCTGCCACGCAATCTGTTTGCTCCGACGCTGATCGGGGGGCGCGGCGGCTATCTGGCGTTTCTGGGCCGCATCTCGCCCGAGAAGCGCGTCGACCGGGCTGTGGCGATCGCCCGCACGGTAGGGCTGCCGCTCAAGATTGCCGCCAAGATCGACCGGGTCGACGAGGCGTATTTCCGCAAGGACATCGCGCCGCTGTTGTCCCACCCGGAGATCGAGTATATAGGCGAGATCGACGAGGCCCAGAAGGCCACGTTCCTCGGCGAGGCGCGCGCGCTCCTGTTTCCGATCGACTGGCCGGAGCCCTTCGGGCTTGCCATGATCGAGGCCATGGCCTGCGGCACGCCGGTGCTCGCCTTCCGGCACGGCTCGGTTCCGGAGGTGGTCGAGGATGGCGTCACGGGCTACGTGGTGGACAGCGTCGAGGAGGCGATCTGCAAGATCGGCAGCCTCCTGGCGCTCGATCGGGCGCGTGTGCGGCGCCGCTTCGAGCAGCGGTTCACGAGCGAGCGAATGGCCGAGGACTACGTGAAGATCTTCCGTGACGTGATGGCGCGGCTCCCCGGCCGCAAGGAGGAGCGCGTGCACCCTATCGTCGTCGCCGAGACTCCCCCCGACTTCGTAGGCGAGACGCTGGGAAATCTGCCGCACCTCGGCGCTGCGGACCTCGGCGCCACGGGAGGCCCGAGGCGTGGCTGAGGCGCCGCGCGGAGTTCGGGCGCAGTCCGCAGCGCTCCTCGAGCCTGCGGTGGCGGCCGGCGCTCCCGAGGCGGCGGTGTTGGCACCTGCGGCGGAGCCGACGAGCGACGATGCTCAGTTCTCGATCGCCGCCACCGGATCGCCGTCGCGCCCGCGGCGCACGCTGAAGCACAACGATACCTTCGCGGTGTTCGACAGCCACGGCGACATCGGCGCCGCCGCCGGCGGGCCGGACGGGCTGTTCGACCGCGACACGCGCTACCTCTCCCACCTCGAGCTCCTGATCGACGGCACCCAGCCGCTGCTGCTCGGCTCCTCCGTCAGGGACGACAACCTCAACCTGCAGGTCGACCTCACCAACCCCGACATCTACGCCGACGAGCACATCGTGCTTGCCAAGGACACGGTGCATATCGCGCGCGCCATCTACCTGCACGAGGGCGCGCTGCACGAGCGCATCGCCGTCTCCAACCACGGGCCGCAGCGCGTCGCCTTCACGCTCTCGCTCGCCTTCGCCAGCGACTTCGCCGACATCTTCGAGGTGCGCGGCATGAGCCGGCCGCGGCGTGGCCGCGCCTGGGCCGAGGTGCGCGACGCTGCCAACGCGGGGCTGCATTACCGCGGCCTCGACGGCGTGGCGCGCGAGACGGCGCTGAGCTTCGAGCCGGCCCCCACGCAAGCTCATGCACTGCATGGCGAGCTACGCGTTGGAGCTCGACCCGGGCGAAAGGTGCACCAATCTCGTCACCGTCGCCGCGCGCGGGCGGCTGCCCCGGCCGACCCAGACCTTCTTCAAGGGGCTCATCGTGCGGCACCGCGAGCTGATGGCGGCAACGCGCGCGGTGGCGAGCGTGGAGACCTCCAACAAGGTCCTCAACGAGATCCTGTGCCGGTCGATGTCCGACCTCTACATGCTCGTCACCGCCACGCCGGAGGGGCCCTACCCCTATGCCGGCATCCCCTGGTACTCCACCACCTTCGGCCGCGACGGCATCATCACCGCGCTCGAGATGCTGTGGGTCGACCCGTCGCTCGCCGAAGGCGTGCTGCGCCGGCTCGCCGCCTACCAGAGCCGCATCGAGGACCCCAGGACCGACGCCAGCCCCGGCAAGATCCTGCACGAGATGCGCAGCGGCGAGATGGCCAGGCTCGGCGAGGTGCCGTTCGGCCTCTACTACGGCAGCGTCGACGCCACGCCGCTGTTCGTCGTCCTCGCCGGCCTCTACGCCCAGCGCACCGGCGACTGGGCCCTCGTGCGCGAGCTGTGGCCGGCGATCGAGCGCGCGCTCGGCTGGCTCGACGGCCCGGGGGACGCCGACGGCGACGGCTTCGTCGAGTACTGCCGCGGCTCGGACTGCGGCCTGCAGAACCAGGGCTGGAAGGACTCCCACGATTCCGTCTTCCACGCCGACGGCCGGCTGGCGACGGGCCCGATCGCCCTCGTCGAGGTGCAGGGCTACGTCTAGGCCGCCAAGCGCCTGGCGGCCACCTGCGCGCGCAAGCTCGCCCTGCCGGAGCGCGCGGCCGGGCTCGAGGCCGAGGCCGAGGCGCTGCGCCGGCGCTTCGAGGACACCTTCTGGTGCGAGGAGATCGGCACCTACGCGCTGGCGCTCGACGGCGACAAGGCGCCGTGCCGGGTGCGCACCAGCAACGCCGGCCACGCGCTCTATTCCGGCATCGCCGGGCGCGAGCGCGGCCGGCGCCTGGCGCGCGGCCTGCTCGAGCCGTCGTTCTACTCGGGCTGGGGCATCCGCACGGTGGCCGAGGGCGAGGCGCGCTACAATCCGATGTCCTACCACAACGGCTCGATCTGGCCGCACGACAACGCCATCATCGCCCAGGGCTTTGCCCGCTACGGCCACAAGCGCGGGATTGTCTCGGTGTTCGAGGATCTCGTGCGCGCCGCCACCTACATGGACCTGCGCCGCATCCCCGAGCTCTACTGCGGCTTCCGGCGCCGCTCCGGCCGCGGCCCGACGCTCTATCCCACGGCCTGCTCGCCGCAGGCCTGGGCCGCGGGCGCCCTCTTCGCGCTGCATGCCGGCCATGCTGGGCCTCGAGTTCGACCCGGCCGCGCGCCAGATCCGCCTGGTGAACCCGGTGGTGCCCGCGGCGGCGGGCGACATCGTCGTGCGCAACCTCACGGTCGGCGGCGCCCGCGCCGACTTCGCGCTCCGCCACGACAGCCGCACCTCCGTCTCCCTCGAGGTGCTCCACATCGAGGGCGACGTACAGCTCTCCCTGGTCTTCGACCCGGCCGCCGCGGGGGCGTAGGGTGCCGATGCCGCGAAGCGGCATTGCACCGGACTACGGGGCAGGCGAAGGCCAAGTGGCGCGGCAGCGCGCTGCGCGATCCGGGGGCGTAGGTTGGGTTTGCAATGCAGGCGGAGAGAAGGTTAACTGCCGTCCATGACGGCGGTGGCGGTTGCCGAGCAGGCTATTGAGCAATTCATTGCGCGCTGGCAGGGCCTTGAGGGCGGGCGCGAGCGCTCCAACTCGCAGATGTTCCTGCGCGAGCTGACATCGGCGCTCGGACTGGGGCCGCCGGCACCGGGGGACTCCCGAAATCGCGACTACGTCTTCGAACGGACGGTGACGTTCCGCGAGCCGGACGGCACCACGTCCACCGGCTTCATCGATCTCTACAAGAAGGGCTGCTTCGTCCTGGAGGCCAAGCAGAGCCGCCAGAAGGACGGCAAGAAAACCGTCCCCGGCCAGAGCGACCTGTTCAAGGCGGAGGAGGACAACACCAACCTGGGCCGGCGCACGGCAGATCGCGCCTGGGATGTGCTGATGCTGAACGCGCGCCGCCAGGCGGAGGACTACGCCAAGGCGCTGGAGCCGAGCGAGGGCTGGCCGCCGTTCCTCATGGTGTGCGACGTGGGCCACTGCCTCGAGGTGTTTGCGGACTTCTCGGGGCAAGGGAAGAACTACCAGCAGTTCCCCGACCGCAACGGCTTCCGCATCTATCTGGAGGAGCTGCGCGACGAGCAGGTCGCGGCGCGCCTGCGCGCCATCTGGAGCGACCCGCGCGCGCTCGACCCGGCCGCCCAGTCGGCCAAGGTCACGCGCGAGATCGCCGGGCGGCTGGCCAACGTCTCCAAGGCGCTGGAAGAGCGCAAGCACGATGCGGAGCAGGTGGCGTTCTTCCTCATGCGCTGCCTGTTCACGATGTTCGCGGAGGACGTGAAGCTGCTGCCCGAGGGCTGCTTCAAGCGCTGGCTGGAGGCGGCGCGCACCAACAAGTCGCGCTTCAAGCACGAGCTGGCGGACCTGTGGAAGGCGATGGACAAGGGCGGCTATGCCACCATCGCCGAGACCAACGTGAAGAAATTCAACGGCAGCTTCTTCCGCAGCGCCTCGGTGCCCGATCTGGAGAAGGAGGAGATCGGCGAGCTGTTGGCCGCCGCCAAGTACAACTGGACCGAGGTGGACCCCGCCATCTTCGGCGCTCTGCTGGAGCAGGCGCTGAACGAGAAGGAGCGGGCGCGGCTCGGCGCCCACTACACGCCGCGTGCTTACGTCGACCCGCCTCGTCGTGGTGACCATCATGGAGCCGCTGCGCCAGGAATGGGCGCGCGTGCAGGCCACCGCGGAGCGCCTGAAGGAGGAGAAGCGCGTCAAGGAGGCCATGGCCGCCGTCCAGGCGTTCCACGACAAGCTGTGCTCAACGCGCGTGCTCGACCCGGCGTGCGGCACCGGCAACTTCCTCTACGTGGCGCTGGAGCTGATGAAGCGCCTGGAGGGCGAGGTGCTGGAGGCGCTGGTGGACCTGGGCGGGCAAGAGGCGTTGAAGGGCCTCGAAGGCCACACCATCGACCCGCACCAGTTCCTCGGCATCGAGAAGAACCCGCGCGCGGCGGCGATCGCGGAGCTGGTGATCTGGCTCGGCTACCTGCAGTGGCACTACCGCACCAGGGGCGGCGACCCGTCCGAGCCGATCCTGCGCGACTTCAGGAACATCACGGTGATGGACGCTGTGCTCACCTGGGACGGCTATCCGCTGACCAAGGTGGAGGTGAAGGACGGCAAGCGGGTGGAGACCTACCCCAACGCGCGCCGTCCCGACTGGCCGGAGGCCGAGTTCATCGTCGGCAATCCGCCGTTCATCGGCGGCAAGGACATCCGCGAGCAGCTCGGCGACGCGTACACGGAGACGCTGTGGCGCGTGCACAGCCACATCAACGACAGCGCCGACCTCGTCATGTACTGGTGGGACCGCGCCGCTGAGATCGTCGCTGCAGCCCAAGTCGCCGACGCGAAGGTTCGGGCTCGTTACCACCAATTCCATCACTCAGGTGTTCAGCGGCCAGCGTGTTATCGCGCGACACCTGAAGTCCAAGCGGCCGATTTCGCTGCTTGATGGCCATCCCAAATCATCCATGGACAAAGGCCACCCCTGATCACGCTGCGGTCCGCATCGCCATGACGGTCGGCTGCGCGGGACGGCACGAGGGCGTCGTTCGTGAGGTGGTGCGTGAGGACAGGCTCGACACTGACCAGCCGGAAATCGAGCTGAATGCCGAGACCGGGCGGATCAACGCAGATTTGACAGTTGGCGTCGATGTTACGTCGGCGGATGAGCTACTCGCCAACGAAGGACTTTGCTCGCCCGGCATGAAGCTGCATGGCGCCGGATTCATCGTCAAACCTTCAGAGGCCCAGCACCTGGGCCTAGGCAAGCGGGATGGTCTCCAGAAGCACATACGCCCCTATCGGAACGGCCGCGACCTGACCGCTACGCCGCGCGGTGTGATGGTGATCGACCTGTTCGGCCTTGAGGCGGATGATGTGCGCAAGCGCTTCCCGGAGGTCTATCAGCACGTCCTGCAAGAGGTGCGCGACAAGATCAACGACAAGGGCGAGAGGGTGGGCCGTGCCTGGAACAGGCGGGACACGTATCGTAAAAACTGGTGGGTCTTCGGCAAGCCTCGGAGCGAGCTGCGTCCCGCTTTAATGGGCATGTCCCAATACATCGCGACGGTTGAGACAGCCACTCACCGAGTTTTCCAATTCCTGAACGCCGAGATCTTGCCGGACAACAAACTCATCGTCATCGCCTCAGATGACCCGTTTCATCTCGGGGTGTTCACTTCACGGGTGCACGTCGCATGGGCGCTGCGCGCCGGTGGCTGGCTCGGGCAGGGCAACGATCCCGTCTACGTCAAATCCCGCTGCTTCGATCCCTTCCCCTTCCCCGTCTGCTCCGACGCCCTGAAGGCCAAGATCCGTGCGGTCGCGGAGGAGCTGGACGCGCACCGCAAGGCGCGCCAGGCCGAGCACCCCAGGCTCACCCTCACCCAGATGTACAACGTCCTGGAGAAGCTGCGCGCGGCGCCGCCCGCGCCTCCCTCTCCCCGCTTGCGGGGAGAGGGATGGGGTGAGGGGCAGCCAAGGGCGCAAACGCCGCTGGGACAGGGCCTCGGTGAAGGGCACCAGCCACACACTCCGACGTCGGTGCAAGTTCCTGCCCCTCACCCTGACCCTCTCCCCGCAAGCGGGGAGAGGGGATCCGGGCGCGACTCGCGGCACGCGATGGCCCTCACGCCCGAGGAGGTGGACATCAAGGACAAGGGCCTCGTGCTGATCCTCGAGGAGCTGCACGACAAGCTCGACGCCCTCGTCTTCGAGGCCTACGGCTGGCCGGCCGACCTCGGCGACGAGCAGATCCTGGAGAGGCTGGTCGCCCTCAATGCGGCGCGCGCCGCCGAGGAGAAGGCCGGCACCATTCGCTGGCTGCGCCCCGACTACCAGATCCCGCGCTTCGGCTCCGACGCCGAGCGCGCGCGGCTCGCCGAGGAGAGGCGCCAAGCGCGCCAGCATGAACGCGCCACCCAGGGGGCGCTGGCCCTCGACGACGACCTGCAGGAGATGAAGCCCAGGTTCCCCACCAGCAACGAGCTGGAGGAGACCGCCGCCGTGATGCGTGTGCTCGCCTCCGCCACCCAGCCGCTCTCCGTCGCCGACATCGCCCGCATCTTCCAGCAGGGTCAGGCGATCGCGCGCCGCGTCGAGCTCACCGTCTCGGCCCTGGCCCGCCTCGGCCACCTCGTCTCCACCGATGAGGCCAGGACCTTCGCCCTGCGCCGGGTCTGACGCTGCCGGCTTCGCAAATTGCCCCGACGCACGATTGAAACCAACCCGAGGTGGAAAACCCCCCGCTGAAAATCGTGCGGGCCGGCAGAATCAGCCATCATGCCGGCCGTTCGCAAACAACGCCCGTGGGGGGACGCATGGCGCACGCTGACCAGTCCGATGCCCAGTTCGGCTACCACAGCTCCGATCCCGCGCAACTCGACATGTTCGGCCCGCCGCCGGCGCAGAACTACGACCCCGACCCCGATGAGGTGCGCGCCGAGCTGATGGCCATCCTCGCCCGAGCGCGCGCCGCTCCGCAGGAGCCGTGGCCCGCCAAGGAGGTCTCCTACTGGGGCACCGTCTTCCCGCAGATGGCCAACTGGCTGCCCGCCGAGGAGGCCCGGCAGCTGCGGCTCCAATTCGCCGCCGAGCTTGAGCGGCTGCAGGCGGCGTAGAGGGGTCCAGACCCTGCGGGTCTGACGCCCTTCCACAAAATCCGAGAGCGGGGTACCCCCACCCCTGGCCCCTCCCCGCAAGGGGGAGGGGAACCCGTCGGCGCAAGTGGTCGGGTGCGGCGCGCCCTACTCGTCCTTGCGGCGCGGCACGCTGGGGACGGCGCCGGGCTTGGGCCGCTCCTTCTTCTCCTTCGGTCCGGAGAGGGCCTTGCGCGGGGCGGCCTCGACCAGGGCCGGGCCGTCCTCGCCCTCCTCGTCGCTGTCGTCGTCGTCGTCGGCGCCCTCCTTGCCCTTGGGCTTGGGGGTGGACGGGAAGTACTCGAAGCCGAGCTTCTTCTCCTCGCCTTCGCCGGCGACGAACACGCGCACCGCGCCGCCGTGCTCCAGCTTGCCGAACAGCAGTTCGTCCGCCAGCGGCTTCTTGATGTGCTCCTGGATCACGCGGGCGAGCGGCCGGGCGCCGAACCTCTCGTCGTAGCCCTGCTCCGCCAGCCACCTGGCGGCATCCTCGCCGAGCTCGATCGTCACGCCGCGGTCGGCGAGCTGCGCCTCGAGCTGGAACACGAACTTCTCCACCACCTTCAGGATCACCTCGGGCGGCAGGCCGGCGAACGGGATCACCGCGTCGAGCCGGTTGCGGAACTCCGGCGTGAACATGCGGTTGATCGCCTCGGTGTCGTCGCCCGAGCGCTTGGAGCTGCCGAAGCCGATGGCGGACTTGGCGAGTTCGGCGGCGCCGGCGTTGGTGGTCATGATCAGCACCACGTTGCGGAAGTCCACCTTCTTGCCGTTGTGGTCGGTCAGCTTGCCGTGGTCCATCACCTGCAGCAGGATGTTGTAGAGATCCGGGTGCGCCTTCTCGATCTCGTCGAGCAGGAGCACGCTGTGCGGGTGCTGGTCGATGCCGTCGGTGAGGAGGCCGCCCTGGTCGAAGCCGACGTAGCCCGGAGGAGCGCCGATCAGCCGCGAGACGGTGTGCTTCTCCATGTACTCCGACATGTCGAAGCGCAACAGCTCGACGCCCATCAGCGAGGCGAGCTGCCGCGCCACCTCGGTCTTGCCGACGCCGGTGGGACCCGAGAACAGGTAGCACCCGATCGGCTTCTCCGGCTCGCGCAGGCCCGCGCGGGCGAGCTTGATGGAGCTCGCCAGCGCCTCGATCGCCTTGTCCTGGCCGAACACCAGCCGCTTCAGGTCCTTCTCGATGTTGATCAGCACCTCGGCGTCCGACTTGGTGATGGTCTTGGGCGGAATGCGCGCCATGGTGGCGACGGTCGCCTCCACCTCCTTCACGCCGATCTTCTTCTTGCGCTTGTTCTCCGGCACCAGCATCTGCGAGGCGCCGGTCTCGTCGATCACGTCGATCGCCTTGTCGGGCAGCTTGCGGTCGTTGATGTACTTGGCCGACAGCTCCACCGCCGCCTTGACGGCGTCGTTGGTGTACTTGAGCTTGTGGTACTCCTCGAAGTAGGG
Source organism: uncultured Alphaproteobacteria bacterium (assembly GCA_963840075.1). GTDB lineage: Bacteria > Pseudomonadota > Alphaproteobacteria > Rhizobiales > Hyphomicrobiaceae > AWTP1-13. The sequence goes on from CAWIXS010000011.1 coordinate 166,622, forward strand.
CTTGAGGCCCTTCAGGATCTCGATGGAGTCCTCCACCGTCGGCTCGTTGATGTCGATCTTCTGGAACCGGCGCACGAGCGCCCGGTCCTTCTCGAAGTGCTGGCGGTACTCCTTGTAGGTGGTGGAGCCGATGCAGCGCAGCGTGCCCGACTGCAGCGCCGGCTTCAGCAGGTTGGAGGCATCCATCGCCCCGCCCGAGGTGGCGCCGGCACCGATCACGGTGTGGATCTCGTCGATGAAAAGGATCGCGCCCGGGTAGTTCTCGATCTCCTTCATGACGGCCTTGAGCCGCTCCTCGAAGTCGCCGCGGTAGCGCGTGCCGGCGAGCAGCGCGCCCATGTCGAGGGCGAAGATGGTGGAGGAGCGCAGCACCTCCGGCACGTCGGCGTTGATGATCTTGCGCGCGAGGCCCTCGGCGATGGCGGTCTTGCCGACGCCCGGATCACCCACGAACAGCGGGTTGTTCTTCTGCCGGCGGCACAGCACCTGGATGGTGCGCATCACCTCCGCCTGGCGCCCGATCAAGGGGTCGATGCGGCCGGTCTTGGCCTTCTTGTTGAGGTTGACGCAGTAGGTGTTGAGCGCGTCCTGGGGCTGCTTCTTGCCGTCCTCCCGGGCTTCCCCGTTCTGGTCCTCGTCGACCCCGCGCACGTGCTTGGGCTCCGACGCGCCGGGGCGCTTGGCGATGCCGTGCGAGATGTACTGCACCGCCTCGAAACGGGTCATCTCCTGCTCCTGCAGGAAGAAGGCGGCGTGGCTCTCGCGCTCGGCGAAGATGGCGACCAGCACGTTGGCGCCCGTGACCTCCTCGCGGCCGGAGGACTGCACGTGCACCACGGCGCGGTGCACCACGCGCTGGAAGCCGGTGGTGGGCTGTGCCTCGGTGGAGCCCTTGACGTAGAGGCTCGCGAGCTCGTTATCCAGGTACTCAGTGATGCGCCGGCGCAGCGCGTCGATATCGACGAGGCAGGCCTTCATGACGGCCGCGGCGTCGCGGTCGTCCAGCAGGGCCAGGAGCAGGTGCTCCAGGGTGGCGTACTCGTGGTGACGCTCGTTGGCGTACTCCAGCGCGCGATGCAGCGAGGCTTCGAGACTTTGCGAGAAGGCGGGCACGGCTGTTACTTACTCCTTTTCCATCGTGCACTGCAGCGGATGCTGGTGCTGACGCGAGAAGTCCATAACTTGCGCAACCTTGGTCTCGGCGACCTCGTAGGTATAGACGCCGCAGATCCCAACCCCCTTGTGGTGCACATGAAGCATGATGCGCGTGGCCTCCTCTTGGCCCTTGTTGAAGAAGCGCTCCAGCACGTGCACCACGAACTCCATCGGCGTGTAGTCGTCGTTCAACAGCAGCACCTTGTAAAGACTGGGCTTCTTGGTCTTGGGACGCGTCTTGGTGATGAGGCCGGTCTTGCCCTCATCGTCGCCGCGTGAGCCGTTGCTTCCGGACATTCCTGCGAGCCTTGTCTTTGCGAGCTTTGTCCCGGTCCCCGTTCCTGCGTCGGTGTGACCCCGCGCCGACCTGCAACCATGTCCCTGGCTCGTGCCTCCGCAAATCACGTGCCCATCTTAGCGACAGCCGGGTCGAATTCGCAAACGCCGTGCGAGGGGATCACGCGTCGTTGTAGACGCGGCGCATCACCTGCGGCCGCGCATGGCGCTATATGGTGCAGCGCCAGCGCAAATGCGACAAAAAAACGGGCACGCGCCGACAGAGCGCGCACCCGGTGCTTGTCCAGTTCCCTACAAGGGGCGGGCCGTGTCGGGCCCGGCGCAGGCCAGCTTGCTGGCGGCTTACTGGCGGACGGTCTGCAGGGCCCTCTCGACCGGCTTATAGGCCTCCTTGGCGAGCTCGGCATAGAGGCCGCCCAGCTTGGAGACCTGGTGCATGTAGCCGTCGTAGGCGCGCTTGGCGTAGCCTGTCTGGAGCTCGACAGCCTGCTCGAAGGACTTTGCGCCCAGAAGCTTCTCGACGGCTGCCGTTCCTTCCTCGAACGACCGCTTGGTATAGTCGGTGACCTCGGCAGCAATCGCCTGCCACCCCTTGTTCCATTCGCCGAAGGCCTTCATGGCGGTTTCGACGTTCTGTTGGCCGAGTTTCTGGAAGTCTTCGTAGTTCTTGATCATTTTGCTTCAGTCCTGGGTGCTGGGGTTCGTCTGGGGAGCAGTCGCTCACTGGCGCGCGCGCCCTGAATATATGCACTGCACAATAAGTCAACGCGATGCTGCGTCGCAGCATTGATCCATTCGCACGCAGGGTGCCGAGGTTTAACGGGGCAGTCACCACCCCGATACGTCCGGCGACACGTCCGGCAGGCAGATGCCGAGCCTGCCTCAAAGACGCCCCAAAGACGCGATCAAGGCTTGGCTGGGCACTTCCACGGGGGCGCCGGGGAGCCAGCTGCTCTACTGGCGCGGCTAGGCACTGAGGGATGGCATTTCAAGCTCGTCGGCAGCGGCGGTGGCGCCGCGTGGCGTCGGCCACCTTTGCGGCGACCCTCATGCTCAATGCGGCGCTCGGGCCTGCCTATGCCGAGGTCACGGGCCGCCACGCGGTGCTGGTGGTCGATGCCAACACCGGGCGGGTCCTGCACGAGCGCTCGGCCGACGCGGAGCGCTATCCGGCCTCGCTGGTCAAGCTCATGACGCTCTACATGATCTTCGAGATGATCGAGGCCGGGCGGCTCACCTTTCAGACGAAGATCCGCTTCTCCGCCAAAGCGGCGGGGGCCGCCCCCTCCAAGCTCGGCGTCGAGCCGGGGACCGAGATCGACCTCATCGATGCCATCAAGGCGCTGATCACCAAGTCCGCCAACGATGTCGCCATCGCGCTTGCCGAGCACGTCGCCGGCAGCGAGCAGCGCTTCGCCCAGTTGATGACGCGCAAGGCGCGCCTGCTCGGCATGAAGTCGACCGAGTTCCGCAATGCCTCCGGCCTCCCCGACGACGACCAGGTGACGACCGCGCGCGACATGATCACCCTGGCGCTGCGCCTGCAGGACGATTTCCCGAAGCACTATCCGCTGTTTGCCACGCGCACCTTCAGCTGGAGCGGCGACACCTTCAAGAACCACAACACGCTGCTCTTCAACTACCGGGGCATCGACGGCATGAAGACCGGCTACATCCGCGCATCCGGTTTCAACGTGGTGGCCTCGGTGCGGCGCGGGAAGAGGCACGTCGTTGCCGCGTACTTCGGCGGCACCTCGGGTGCTCTGCGCAATGCCGCCGTGCGCACCCATCTCGATGCGGCGCTGCGCAAGGCATCGGAGACGAGGACGCGGCGGCGGGCGGCTCCTTTGACGGCCCAGGGCAAGGACGAGACCTCGGTCACGGAGGCTCGGGCAGCAAAACCCGCACCGCGCGCGATCGCCCGTCCCAAGGTCGAGGCGCGCTCCCCGCCCCCGCCGCCCAAGGAAGCGGCCAAACCGCACAGCCCGGCAAAGTCTCCTCCCGCGGAAGGCGCCTTCCACGTCCAGATCGGCGCCTTCAAGACGCTCGAGGAGGCCGAGCGGCGGCTGGCCTCGGTGCGGGAGCTTGCGGGCTCCCTGCTCGCCGAGCGCGCTGCGCTCACTGCCGAGGTGAGGCGCGGCGAGACGGTGCTCTACCGCGCGCGCTACGGCGGCTTCGACGCGAAGGCGACAGCCGCAGTGGTCTGCGACGAGCTGAAGCGCCTCAGCGTCGAATGCCTGGTGATGAAGGCCGAGTGAAAACGGACCCGCCATGACGCAGCAATGGCTCACCGTACTCGGGCTCGGGCTCGACTTTCTGGGGTTCATGATGCTGTTGCGCGAGTGGTGGCTCGCCTTCTTCAACGAGGGGAGCCAGATGCAGTTCGCCGAGCAGCTCGACCGTGCGCGGGCGATGCGCGACATGCGCATCCGTGGAATGGGCGGGAGCAATCCCTTCGAGACGCTGGACCGCGTGCAGGACGAGAGCGCAATCCGCAACGCCCGCGCCGAGCATCGCGCTGCCCTCATGGCACGGCGGGGTGTGTTCCTGCTGGCAACGGCGCTGATCGTGGCGGGCTTTGCGTTGCAGATCGTGGGCGCGGTTCCCGGCTGCTGCCCGCCGTTGATTGCCCCGCAGTAGGCCGGAGCCCGCCGAAGGCGGGTCGATTTCTCTTGCGTGAGAGCTTTGCTACTTGGTGCGGTCGAGAGGACTCGAACCTCCACGCCTTGCGGCGCTAACCCCTCAAGCTAGTGCGTCTACCAATTCCGCCACGACCGCTCGCCCGCTCCTGTAGCAAACCGGGGCGGAGCAAACAAGGTTCCAGGGGCCAGGTTTCAGGTGTCCGGTTGCGGGCCCACCTCTGACCCATGCCCCTGGTGACCCTGGACGCCTCCGACCCGAGGCCCGAGGCCACGACTTGATCCGCGTCAGCCACCCCGCCACATTCTTTCACTGTGCAGCCTGAGAGTCGCGGCTGCTTCCCGGAGCGTGGAGAAAGCGCCAACCATGCCGTTGCACGGTTGGAGTCTGGACAAAGGAGCAGGCGTAAAGCGATGCCGGTGAGCCGAACGAAACGAGCCGATGCCGCCCCCATCGAATGGGCGGCGGCGCGGGAGCTCGTGCCCTACGAGGCAGCGCTCGCCGTCATGGCCGGGCGCGTGGAGGCCATCGTCGCCGGCACCGCGCCCGAGCTGGTCTGGCTGCTGGAGCATCCGCCGCTTTACACCGCCGGCACCAGCGCAAGAGAGGAGGACCTGCTCTCGCCAATGCAGCTGCCCGTCTACCGCACGGGGCGCGGCGGCCAGTACACCTATCACGGGCCCGGCCAGCGCGTGGCCTACGTAATGCTCGACGTGAAACGCCGCTTCGGCGATGTGCGCGCCTACGTCGCTGCCCTGGAGGATTGGATCATCGACGCGCTGGCGCGCCTCGGCGTCGCGGGCGAGCGCCGGACGGGGCTCATCGGGGTGTGGGTGCGGCGGCGCGCCGAGGAGGAGGGCGCGGGTGGCTACGACAAGATCGCCGCCGTCGGCGTACGCCTGTCACGCTGGGTGAGCTCGCACGGCGTCAGCCTGAATGTCGCGCCCGATCTCGCCCATTACGCCGGCATCGTGCCGTGCGGCATCCGCGATGCCGGCGTCACCAGCCTTGCCGAGCTCCGGGCCGAGCTCGGGCACAGCCCCAACTTGGGCGAGGTCGACCTCGCCCTGCGTGCAGCGTTCGAGCGGCGCTTCGCGTGTCGGGTTTCAGGGGTCGGGCTTCAGGGAACCGAGACGGTCAGCCTCGCCCCTTTGTCTGGGCGACGACCGCTGCCGCCCTGAAACCTGATCCCTGACCCTGAAACCTCAGCCCTTGCGGGCGGGCCTCTTGCTGGCCGCAGACGATGGCGCCGGAGCCGACGAGGTATCCGGCGTATCGTAGAAGACGGTTCCGTCCTCGATCGAGACAGCGTCGCCCCCGAAGAGCCGGTAAGCGTCGTCTTCACTGCGGTCCATGCGGATGATGCATCCTTTGAGGCAGACGTCCGAAAGCGTCTGCGACGGCCGCAACACGTGGTCGGCCTTCGCATCGCCCTCGACGATCGTCACCGTGTGGTCGCGCTCGTCGCGATTGGTGATCGACGCCGCATGCGCCGCGGCGGCGCCGGCAAAGACACCGATCACGATCACCGCTCGCGTCATGCGTACCATCGTAACCATGCTCAAAGGATGCGCTCCGTCACTTCTTCTTCTTCTTCGCGGGCTTCTTCGCAGCGGTCTTCTTCGCGGTCTTCTTCTTCGCAGCCATCGCCGTAGTCCTTCCAGTGAATCACCCGAATCTGGTTCGGGCAATGTCAATGTGGAAATTTTTGCGCGAGACTACAACTAGATTTTTCCGCTGACGCTTATCGATGTTTTCGATAGACACACTCAGCATTCGTAACGAACGGGGTTGCCCCGAGTATGGATATCGCTCTCGCGCGCACGTTCCTGATGGTTGCGGAGACCGGCAGCTTCATCGAGGCCGCACGCAAGTTGAACGTGACGCAGTCGACGGTCAGCGCGCGCATCAGGAACCTGGAGGGCCTGTTCGGCCGCGCCCTGTTCGATCGATCCAAGAACGGCGCGGCGCTGACGAGCGCAGGCGAGCAGTTCCAGAAGCATGCCCTGGCGCTGGTGCGCGCGTGGCAGCATGCCCAGCTCGAGGTCGGCCTGTCGGGACATCATCGCGACCATCTGGCCATCGGTGCGCAGGCCACGCTATGGGACGGGTTCCTGCTCAAGTGGATCGCCCGCTTCAGGCAAAGCGTTCCCGACGTCGCCATCTCGGCGATCGCAAGCCTGTCGGAGGTGATGATCCAGCGCCTTCTGGAAGGCACCCTCGACCTCGCCGTGATGTACCGCCCCGGACAGCCGCCGGGCATGATCATCGAGCATCTTTTCGACGAGGAATTCGTGCTCGTCACCAGCTGCCTCGACCGGCGGCGCCACTCCAGCGACTACGTCCTGGTCGATTGGGGACCGGAGTTCCAGGCCGAGCATGCGGCCGCCTATCCCGACCTCACCAACGCCAGCATCAATCTCGATATGGGCTCCCTCGGCCTAGATTTTATCCTTGCAAATGAAGCCTCTGGCTACTTCCCGCGCCGGCTCGTCAAGCCGCATCTGAGCCGGGGCCGCCTGCGCATCCCGGCCCGGGCGCGGGCCTTCACCTGTCCGGTCTACATGGTCTATCCGGCAACCCGGGAGGAGAAAGCCTACGAGCCGATGCTGCATATGTTGCGCCGGGCCGCGGAGCGCCTGGGCTGAGGCACTGCCTTACGAGACGTTTACGCCGTCGGCCGCGCCTCGAACCCGGCCGGCGGATTGCCGCCCTCCTCCAGGACCTCGATCGACGACACCACGGCCGACGCGGGGCCGGCGTGGCAGCGCCGCAGCATCTCGGCGACGCTTCCCGCCGCGCCCGAGAGCAGCGCCTCGACCGAGCCGTCGCGGCGGTTGCGCACCCAGCCGGTGAGGCCCAGGCCGCGGGCCTCATCCTCGGCCCAAGAGCGGTAGCCCACGCCCTGCACCCGGCCCGCGATGCGGACGCGCACCGTGCGCACCTCGCTCCCGCCGCTCATGCGCGCCTCCCTTGCTCGACCTGGCGAATGGCGAATGGCCAATCGCGAATGGCAAGCTCCACTGGCCAATCGCCAGCTCGCCATTCACCCGATCAATACCCCAGCGCGCAGCCGTCCTTGCGCGGGTCGGAGGCGCCGGTGAGCACGCCGGTGTCCTGGTCGATGCGCACGATCTGGGCGCCGCCCCAGGGCATGCGGCGCGCGGCCACCCGATGGCCGAGCCCGCGCAGCCCTGCCACCACCGCCTCGGGCACGGACTCCTCGATGAGCACCGTGTCGCCGTCGAAGAAGACGCGCGGGGTGTCGATCGCCTGCTGCAGGTCCATGCCGTAGTGGAAGATGTTGGTCATGATGTAGACGTGGCCCATGGGCTGGAAGTGCGCCCCCATGACGCCGAAGGCCATCAGCGGCCTGCCGTCCTTCAGCACCATGGCCGGCACCAGGGTGTGCATCGGGCGCTTGCGCGGGGCGATGCAGTTGCGATGTTTCGGGTCGCAAACGAAGCCTTTGCCGCGGTTGTGCAGGACGATGCCGCTCTTCCTCGTGACGATGCCGGAGCCGAAGGTGTCGTAGAGCGAGTTGATGAACGATACGGCCATCCCGCTCTCGTCGACGACTGCGAAGTAAACAGTGTCCGAGCCCGGCGGTTCCGGCAGCGGGCCCAGGTCCTCGCGCCGGCGCGTCCTGTCCACGCGGGCGGCGAGATCGTCGATCACGGCATCGCAGAGCAGGTGCTCCACCGGCACATCGGCCATGTCCGGGTCGGCAACGAAGGTATCGCGCGCCGCGAAGGCGAGCCGCGCCGCCTCCAGTTGCACATGGTAGCGCTCGACCGAGACGGGGTCGGCCGGCAGCCCGATGCGCTCCAGCATCTTGAGGAGCATCAGAGCCACGATGCCCTGGTTGCTCGGCGGCAGCTCCCACAGCTCCACGCCGCGCCAGGCGAGCGAGATCGGTGCCACGTAGCTCGCGCGCTGGGCGGCGAGGTCGTCGAGCGTATGGAGGCCGCCGAGCGCGCCCAGCGCGCCCACGATGTCCTCGGCCACCGCGCCGGCATAGAGCCCCTCGCGTCCCTCGCGGGCGATGGTGCGCAGCGTCTCAGCCAGGGCCGGAAAGCGCATCACCTCGCCGACGCGCGGTACGGCGCCATCCTTGAAAAGGTGCATCCTGGCCCCGGCGTGGTGCGAGATGCGCGCAGTGTCCAGCGCCCAGTCGGCGGCGACGCGCGGCGACACCGCGAAGCCCTGCTCGGCCAGCGCGACGGCGGGCTCCAGCAGCCGGTCGAGCGGCAGTGTGCCGTAGTCCGCGAGCAGCCGCGTCCAGCCGTCGACGGCGCCGGGCACCGTCACGGCGTGCACGCTGGTCGGCTCGATGCGCGCGAGCCCGGACTGGGCGAGCCACTCGGGCGTGGCGCCGGCGGGCGCGCGGCCGGCGGCGTTGAGCGCGATGGGTTTGGCGAGCCCAGGCTTGGCGATAAGCGCGAAGCAGTCGCCGCCGATGCCCGTCATGTGCGGCTCCACCACGGCCAGCACCGCGGCGGCGGCGATGGCCGCATCGACGGCATTGCCGCCGGCTTTGAGGACCTCGACGGCCGTCAGGCTCGCCATGGGGTGCGACGTGGCGCACATGGCGCGGCGCCCATAGACGGCTGAGCGCCCGGGAAAGTGGAAGTTGCGCATGGAGTCCCCGGTGTTTGGGAGAGTGCCCGTGGAGCCGGGCGTGGAGAACGAAGTCTTAAGGAAGGATGCGGGGTTGGCGCAAGCGGCGGAGATCGCGTTCAGGGGCACCGCAGCATTGCATTGCAGTTGGCTTGGGGTGGCATGGCGTGATCCCTGCTGCACTGATGAACGGGGGAGGTGCTCATGGTCGCCAAGCGGCCTCGAAGACGCGCAAAGCCTACGTCTGGTCGGCGCGCCATTACGCCTCAAACGACTCGAGCGAGGCCCTCCCGCCGCTCGGCCAGCGCTTGGGGCTGCGCGCCGGCTTCGATGTCTCCCCGCTCCTCCCCCGTGAACCAGGTCATCCTGAAGTCGAAGCCGTTGGGCCTGCGGCTTCGCCTCGACCGAACCTAGAGGTGCACCAAAAGGAACCGGCCGATCTCCACCCGCCCCGCCCGGAGCGCGGTCCGCAGCGACGGCGCATTTTTCGGCGAGATCGTACCCATGAGAATGGCCGCCGGATCGGCCTCGGCCACGGATCGCGCGAAGCGCTGGTGCACGGCCGGGCCGAGCCGGTGGCCGCGCGCGCCCTGCGTCAGCACGATCTCCACCACCTGGAGCCCGCGCACGCCGGCGAGCCTATCGCGCCGCGCCGCAATCAGGCCACTCCAGGCGCCGTCGACGAGGACCTCGCAGAGCAGGCCCTGCTCCAGGCACTGCGCCAGCGTCTCGCGCGCCTCGGCGCCAATCTCGCCCCGCAGGAAGGGCCGCGCGTCGAGCATCTGCTCGTAGGCCGCCTCGTAGCGCGAGTAGAAGTCGAGGCTGGTGGGGCGCCGCAGCTCGATGCGATCGAGACCGGGGGCATCGGCCCGCTCGGCCACAATCCGGGCAGGCGCGGCAATAAGATGCGTGTCGGTGCGCGCAGCCGGCGCCTGCAACGGCAGATGCGACGCGTGGAAGAAATGGAGCGCTCGCGGCCGGAATTCCTCGAAGGCTCGGGCGATCCCCTCGGAGATCGGGCCCCAGTCGGCAATCGACCCGGGCGGCGCGCTCGCACACCGGATCTTCACGAAGGGAAAGCCGCCGGATGGGTCGGGGAAGTCGATATGGGCGATGCAACGGACCCCACCAACGTCGATGAGCCTTCCCTTGTAGCTTGCGGCGGGTAGCGCCAGCCCATGCATGACCTCGGGACCCGCTGCGCCTCTGCCTCGTCGGCGATGGTCTGCACGCTGGCTCTCACGGCCTCCAGCAGATCAGTCTCGAGCTTCGCGCCTCGCCACTCCCGGACCAGTGGACGCGCTTGCGCCATGGCGCAGCCCGCAAACTCGCGCTCGAGGCTGGTGACATCCTGCGCGGGAGCGGTCATTGGGGCCTGCCCTTGATGAAGACGCTTGTCGGGCCTACCCGGCCTTCGCCCTACGGTATTCCCACATTTCGATTGCCAGCACCGCACTACATGATTTAAGCGCCGCCAGTGCGCGCGATTCGCGGGGGCCCTGTGGCAAGCAGCACCCCGCCACCCCTCCTACTGACAATCGGCGATCCGTCCCCGTCAGCGCCGCCGCCCGCATCTTCTGGCCTGACGCGCCAGCGTTCCGGCACCTGTAAGCGCTCACCGCCGCTTGGGAGGGGCTACAAGGGCATCGACCAGCGTCGCCGCCAGCCATTCCTGATATTTGTCGGGGCTCCAGCCACCGACCTCGACCAGCATGCGGTAGACCTCGCGCCCCGTGTACATCCACATGATCCGGCGCGCGTCCTCCGTCGCGAGCCCCGGCTTGATCCGGCTGCTGGTCACAAGCGCCTCCAGGCGGTCGCGCTGCATGTCGTAGCGCATCGCCTCGAACTCCTCCTCCAGCTGCCTCAGCGCCGGCGAGAAGGAGGAAACGCCGCGTAGCCCACCGAGCTCGGCGTTTTCGCTCTCATAGATGGCCCGCGCCACCCTGGCCGTCCTCGCCACCCGCTCGACCGGGTCGGAGATACCGTCGAGAAGCGACTGCGCCTCGCGGAAGCGCGGGCCGAACAGGGCGGCCCGCATCAGCTCCCGCAGGATGCCCTCCTTCGACCCGAAGACGGCGTAGACAGTGGATACGGAGACTGCGGCCCGGGCCGCGATCTCCGTGATCGTCACCTTGTCCACGCCGTGCCCTGAAAAGAGATCGCGAGCGGCATCGAGCACGGAGACGCGGTTGGCGGCGGCAGCCTCGGCGCGTTGTCGAGAAGCATAGGGGCGGCGCTTGGGTGTTGACATTAAATATAGTTTACTACATCCAATATGGACGGCAACGCGAAGTCGGATGATGCTGCAGGAGAAGGGGCGCGGTCGCATGGGACACGCAGCAACAGAAGCCGTCGTCGCTGGATGGTCCGCGACCGCCGCCCGCATCGCCATGGCCGCGATCGCACTATCGCTGTCTGCACTGACGCTCCTCCATGTCCTCAGCCCCGAGTATGCGTGGTCGTGGCGGATGGTGAGCGAGTACGCCAACGGACGCTATCCATGGCTGCTCACCCTCGTCTTTCTCAGCTGGGCCGCTGGCTCCTTCGCGTTGCTCTGGGCGATCCGGCCGCTCGGTGCTACCGCTCTCGGCAAAGCGGGGTTCGCCTTCCTTCTCCTGGCCGGCATCGGGCAGGTGATGGGCGGCGCCTTCGACATCAACCACAAGCTGCACGGGCCGGCGGCGATCGTCGGCATTCCGAGCCTCTGCGTCGCCGCCGGGCTGGTGACCATGGCGATGGCGCGGCACGGCGACATCGCGGCGCCGCCGCTGTGGACCGCGCACCTGCCCTGGATCAGCTTCGCTCTGATGCTCGCCGCATTCGCGCTGTTCCTCTCGGCGCTGACGCGCGCAGGTGTGGATCTGTCGGCGCAGACGGGCCCGCTCGCCGATCTGCCCGCCGGTGTCAGCGGCTATGTCGGCTGGGCAAACCGGCTCATCTTCGCGTCGACCTATCTCTGGGTCGTGCTGGCCGCGCTGGCAGTCATCCGGCGCTGAGCGAGAATAGGCCGCCGGCCAGCAGACCTGCCCCGCCATCGCCGCCGCCGGCGTCACGCGAACTCCATGATCACCGCATCGACCGCGAGGCTGTCGCCGGGCTTGGCCTTGATGGACTTGACCACGGCGTCGCGCTCCGCACGCAGGATGTTCTCCATCTTCATGGCCTCCACCACGCAGAGCGCCTCGCCCCCCTTCACCTCCTGGCCTTCCGCGACGTTGATCGCCTTCACCAGGCCCGGCATGGGGCAGAGCAGCAGCTTGGAGGTGTCGGCGGCCGCCTTCTCGGGCATCAGCGCCGCCAGCTGAGCCTCGCGCTCGGTGTAGACCCGGGTCTTGGCGCGCGTGCCGCGGTAGGCGAGGTCGTAGCCGTTGAGGATGGGGCGCACCTGCACCGCCACGGGCCGGTCGCCCACCTTGCCGCGCCACACCGGGTTGCCGGGCCACCAGTCGGCGTCGACATCGAGCGTGGTGCGGCGGATGCCCTTGGCGTCCACCAGCGTCACTCTGGTGGGATACCCCAGCGTGCCCTCCACGCGCGCCGCAACCAGCGCGCCGCCCACGTCGGCGATGCGGCGCTCGGAGAAGCGCACCGGCGGCCCAGCCATCTGGTGCGTGATCGCGCGCCGGCGCGTGTTGCTGAGGTGGTCGACGGCCACTGCCACCGCCGCCAGCACGTCGAGGTCCTCGCCGTCGGCCGCGTGTGGCTTGAACCCGCCCTTGTACTCCTCGGCGATGAAGCCGGTGGAAAGCCGGCCCTCGCGCCAGCGCGGATGCTGCATCAGGGCGGCGAGGAACGGGATATTGTGCTCCACCCCGTCGATCACGAAGGCGTCGAGCGCCTCGGCCTGCAGGTCGATGGCGGCCTGCCGCGTGGGCCCGTGCGTGACGAGCTTGGCGATCATGGAATCGTAGAACATGGAGATCTCGGCGCCTTCGAACACGCCGGTGTCGGTGCGCACCGTGCCGCCGTCGGCCTCGCCTTCAGCGGGCGGGCGGTAGCGCGCGAGCCGACCGATCGAGGGCAGGAAGTTGCGGAACGGGTCCTCGGCGTAGATGCGCGTCTCCACCGCCCAGCCTTTCAGGACCACGTCCTGCTGCCGGATCGTCAGCTTCTCGCCGGCTGCCACGCGGATCATCTGCTCGACGAGGTCGATGCCCGTCACCAGCTCGGTGACGGGGTGCTCCACCTGCAGGCGCGTGTTCATCTCCAGGAAGTAGAAGGTCCTGTCCTGGCCGGCCACGAACTCCACCGTGCCGGCGCTGTCGTAGCCCACCGCCTTGGCGAGGGCGACCGCCTGCTCGCCCATCACCTTGCGGGCCTTGGCATCCAGCAGCGGCGAGGGCGCCTCCTCCACGACCTTCTGGTTGCGGCGTTGAATCGAGCACTCCCGCTCACCCAGATGGATGACGTTCCCGTGCTTGTCGCCCAGCACCTGGATCTCGATATGCCGGGGGTTCTGGATGAACCTCTCGATGAACACGCGGTCGTCCCCGAAGCTCGACCTGGCCTCCGAGCGCGCCAGGGGGAAGCCCTCCTGCACCTCCCTCGCCGTGTAGGCGACGCGCATGCCCTTGCCGCCGCCGCCGGCCGACGCCTTGATCATCACGGGGTAGCCGATCTCGCCGGCGATCTGCACCGCCTCCTTTGTGTCGGCGATCTCGCCCAGGTAGCCCGGCACGGTCGATACCCTGGCTTTGGCCGCCGCCTTCTTGCTTTCGATCTTGTCGCCCATGGCGGCGATCGCCTTGGGGTTGGGCCCGATGAACACGATGCCGGCCTCGGCGAGCGCAACGGGGAATGCTGCACGCTCGCTGAGGAAGCCGTAGCCCGGATGCACCGCCTCGGCGCCGGTCTGCCGGCAGGCCTCGATGATCTTGTCGATGACCAGATAGGACTGTGCCGCCGGCGCCGGCCCGATGGCGACCGCCTCCTCCGCCATCTCGACGTGGAGCGCGTCGCGGTCGGCCTCGGAGTAGACCGCCACCGTGCCGATGCCGAGCTTGCGCGCCGACTTGATGACGCGGCAAGCGATCTCGCCGCGGTTGGCGATCAGGATCTTCTTGAACATGGAGGGGTCAGACCCCTGACCTCGACGTTGAAGCAGAGCCGCGACGGTAGCGGTCAGGGGTCCGACCCCTACGCGTCTTGCCCAGGACGCGCGACTGTAGCCGCAGGTCGGCCCGCCGCGCCAGCGCAAGGAGCCTACCGCAGGCTGCACCAGCGCGTAGTGCGCCGTATCCCTATTCGGGGCTCTTGGTTACGGGGGCGTTACGAAAGCGGGATTCGCCGCCCCCCGCTTCGGCGTCGACGATGGAGCGCCGGCGCTTGCGCGGGGTTTGCCGCGCTCCGTCACACGTCATTGTAGGTGTGCGGCGACGTCTGCTGGAACAGCAGCATCAGCGTGTGGCGAACCCCGGTGAAGCCGGTGATCGGCTCGCGCCCGTGCCAGCTCCTGCGGGTGGGTCCATCGGAGACCGCGAAGCCATAGCCGCTGTTGGGCCGGAACGGGAACCGCTTCACCTCCTCGAAGGAGCTGCCGATCAGCCGCTTGTGCCGGCGGAAGATCGATGTCCCGAGATCGAGCGTGCTGTCGTCCTCCGGCAGATAGAGTTGCATCGTCACGATCTTGTTGAGGCCGTCGGGGTGCGGCTTGATGCGGTAGTCCTCGGTGTCGCGCACGAGCCGCACCTCGTAGGCGCACTCCATGTCCGGCACGCGCTCCTCGGGGATGCCGAAGCGCTCTGCCAGGTCGGACGCGAGCTTGGTGAACACCGCCCGTTTGAAGGCGGGATCGGTCGCCGCCCGCACCACGCGGGTCCAGAACTCGGCTTGCCCCTGGGGCAGCTTGGCGAGTATCTCGGCGGTCAGGTGGCACTCGTCGCGCGTGCTGGTGCCGTCGGCGCGCACCCACTTGCGCAGGTTGAGCGGAACGTAGTGCTCCTTGGGCGGGAAGTTGCGCAGCAGCGCCGGGTACATGGCGGCGGGGAACACGCCCTCCATGTAGAAGTGGCAGAACGGATCGCGCTCCAGAGGGGCCGCCTGCACCTTCGCCACGAGATGGTCACGCAAGGCAACGTGATCGTCCGACGGAGCTTCGAGCACCGCTTCGGCATGAACGTCCATCGCTTAATCCCCCTGATCTCGCTAGTGCCCAATTTCCTAGCACCCGACCGGCCCCGAGTCACTGTCGCTCGGGGATATAAGTGCTTCTTTTCAAGCCGTTCGTGCGGAGGGAGCACACTGCCCTTTGGGCCAACGCGGTGCCCCCGGCGCCGGACTGGACGCCGGGGGGACCGCAATGCAAGTCCGGCAACAGATTAGGTGTGCGCAACGCGCGGAAATCTGCGACATGACGCCTCGAATTGGAACGCCAACATCATGCACCCGCGCGCAAATGGCGGCATGTGGGCGCAATTCAGGTTTCAGATTTCAGGTTTGCCGGGTCAGAGCCGCGAGGGATGCAGCCCTGCAACCCGATCCCTGAAACCTGAAACCTGACCTCAGGCACGACCGGCGAACACGGCAGATCGCTGCCGGCCGTCCCTTCGCCGGCCCGCCGCTGCGGGCTTCAGCATGATTTGGCTGTGGAATTGATGCCGCGCCTGCACGCGTGTCACGTCCCGGTGCGAAGGATCGGCGCCGAATCCCCTGAAGCGTCGATTGCAGCCCCCATGTCCCGCCTCAACGCCGACATCGCCCTCCTCATGGCCGCGGCCGTCTGGGGCGTCTCCTTCCTGTTTCAGAAGTCGGCGATGGCCAGTGGGCCGCTGGCCTTCATCGCCGCGCGCAGCCTGGTGGCCGCGCTGGCGCTGGCCCCGCTGGCGCTGCGCGAGCGGCGCCGGGCGCCGGCCCCGGCAGGCCCCGGCTTCTGGCTCGTCGCGGTCTGCGGCGGCCTCGCCTTCTTTGCCGCGGCCTGGCTTCAGCAGGCGGGACTGGGCACTGCCACGGTCACCAACAGCAGCTTCCTCACGGCGCTCTATGCCCTCGGAGGCCGCGGTGATCGTGAGCATGGAGACCGTGTTCGCTGCGCTCGCCGCCTACCTGGTCCTGGGGGAGCGGCTCGGCGCCGTCGGCTCGGCCGGTGCCGCCTTCATCCTGGCGGCCACGCTGCTCGTTCAGATCGGCGCCACCCTTGGCCTGCGCTGGCGCCTCCGGAGGCGCAGGGCGGGTAGAGCGGATCAGCCGAAGGCGTAATCCGCCATTGCATCGGTTGATCGGCGGATTACGGGCTTCGCCCTGATCCGCCCTACGGCCGCGTCCCGGGCGCGGGCACCGTCGAGGTCTTCATGTCGATCTTGTCGAGCGCCCGGCGCACGCTGCCCGAGGCGATTGCGGCATCGACGAAGGCGCTGGCGTAGGCCAGGGCGGCGGGCTTGCCCTTCGGCACCGCTATGGCCACGAAGGATCTGAGATACGCGCCGTCGAGCACGCGCGAGCCCGGCAGCTTGGCCGACAGCTGCGTGAGCGACTCGCGCGAGAGCCCAATCGCATCGGCCTTGCCCGTCTTCAGCAGCTCGAACAGGGCGTCGGCGTTCTTGGTGAGCGTGATTTTGACGGTCTTCAGCGAGGCCGCCGCCGCCCGCGCGGTGGCGGTGTTCTCCACGCCCGCGACGCGCACGCCGTCCTTGTCGACGTCGGCGAGCGTCGCGATCTTGGAGCCGGGCCCGACCAGATAGGTGCTTTGCAGCACGATATGCGCCGAGCCGAAGTCGACCTTCTTCTTGCGCTGCGCATCGACCGGGATGAACGCCACGTCCCAGGCTCCGCTCTCCGCCGCGTCGGTCAACGCCCCGGAATGCGAGTAGGGCACGAGCTCGACCGCGACGCCGAGCTTGCCGGCCAGCTCCGTCCCGAGGTCGATCGCGACGCCGCGATAGCCGCTGCCGTCGCGCGCGACATTGCCGGCGCCGGGCAGCGGCGCCACCGCGATGCCGACCCTGAGCTTGCCGGTCGGCGCCAGCTCCTTCTTGGCGGCGTCGTCGTCGGCACGCGCGCCGCCAATAGCAAGTGTGGCGGCCAGCAATGCCGCCGCAACCATGGTTGCTCTCATTGTCTCCTCCTCAGTCGATGGGCACGAAGATCGAGTGGCGCATCCGGCCGCCGATCGCCTTGGACAGGTGCCCCTTCCCGCTGATGTCCTCCACCAGCACGATCTCACCGGTGCCGATGATGCGGCTCTCGCCGTCGCTCGCGGTGATCTGCACCCCGGCATCGAGGTTGATGATGTACTGGCGGCGCGGCGCCGGATGCCAGTCGAGGTCATAAGCCCCCGAGGTCTCGCGGAAGATGATGCCGGTGGCCGGCAGGCGCGCGGAAAGCTTGCTCATGCGGCGCTCCTCCACCCACTCGACCTCGATGTCGCGGAAATGCGAGATGCCGTTGGCGTCCTCGTAGAGATTGTGAATGCGCATGGCGTTCCTCCCTGCTGCCTGTAGGTCGTGAAGTCGTCAGATCGTGAAGTCGTGAGGCCTCGGGCTCATGGAGCTGCCGTGGGCTCCGTCTCCGCGCGCCGTCCCGCGAGGGCCAGACCCGCCTCGAGCCCGCCGGGGCGCATGTTGGGCCGGCGCCGGGCATCCTTCTGCTCCAGAGCCATACCCGGATCGAACGCCAGATAGGCGTGGGGCTCTTGTAGTCGGAGTACATCTTCACGTCTGGGCGCTGGTCTTGCATCACGTCTCCCCGCACGGCTTGTGAGCCTTCCCAAAGTGGAATGTCTGTCATCCCGGCACTTGCCTGCAGCGGCGAAGGCCGGTGTTGCCGGGATCCAGCGCAAAGCGAACGCCAGAGCGTGCGGTTTTCTTGATGCCGGGAACAAGTCCTGGCATGACAACTGACCACCTCACCGGCCACATCCTCACTTCGCGTTGATGCCGATGCCGGGAATGACCTTCTCCCAGTGCGCGTACTCCGTCTTGATGAGGGCCTGCAGCTCCTCCGGGGTGCTCCCCTTGGCGGTCAACCCCTGCAGCTTGAACTTGGCGATGATGTCCGGCTGCCTGAGCGCGAGGTTCATGGCGGCGTTAAGCTTGTCGACGATCGGCCGCGGCGTTCCCGCCGGCGCAAGCAGGCCGAGCCAGGTGTTGGTGACGATGCCGGGGAACGTCTCGTCGATGGTCGGAACGCCGGGCAGGTCCACATGACGCTTGGCCTCCGCCAGGGCGATCATGCGGATGGTCCCTTCCTGTGCGTGGGGCAGGACCGCCGGGGTGGTGCCGAAGCTCACCTGGATGTTGCCGCCGATCAGGTCCTGGATGGCCGGCGCCGTGCCGCGGTAGGCCACGTGCGCCATGTCGATGCCGGTGCGCTTCTTGAGCATCTCGCCGGCGACGTGATGCGCCGAGCCAACGCCGGCGCTGCCGTAGCTCACCTTGCCGGGATTGCGCTTCACGTAGTCGACCAGCTCCTGCACGGTCTTGACGGGCACCTTGGAGTTGACGGCGAGCACGAGAAGCGAGTCGGCTGCCAGGGAGATCGGAGCGAACGCCGACCTCGGCTCGTAGGGGAAGGTCTTCTGAGTGAACATGTTCATGGTCAGCGGGGCGTTGACCGTGATCAGCAGGGTGTAGCCGTCCGGCTTCGCGTTTGCGACCACCGCGGACCCAAGGGTGCCGCCCGCGCCGGGTCGATTCTCGATCACGACGGGTTGCCCCAGCTCGCGCGCGAGGATGTCGCGCGTGAGCCGGGCGACGGCGTCGGTCGACGCCCCCGGCGTGAACGGGACGACCACCGTAATCGGCCGCTCGGGATAGGTCTGCGCTGAAGCGGCCCTCGGGCCGATCAGGATTGCGGCGGCCAGCACCAGGCTGCCGATCGAGCGGACTGCGCCGAGCATCTGCGTCCTCCCCTCCCGATGCGCCGCCGCTTCTGTTGCATCGGCGCCATGGCTTGCTTCTCCCGAGCTTTGAGCCAAAGTGTGGCCGGGCGGCTGCATGCGGTCAATGTGCTCGCAGGGCTTGCTGCTGCTGCGCGATTGCATGACCATGTCGAATTGTGTGCACCGTTGGGGAGAGAGCGATGATCACGACCGATGGCTTCCGTCTCGACGGCAAGGTCGCCATCGTCACGGGTTCTGGGCGCAACATCGGGCGCTCTATCGCCGAGAGCTTCGCCGCCTGCGGCGCCAAGGTGGTCGTCAACGGTCACAGCGACCGGGACGCCATCGATGCCGTCGCAGGCGGCATCAGGGAGCGGGGCGGCGAGGCCATCGCCGTGCTCGTCGACGTCTCCAAGGACGAGGAGGTGGGCCGGCTGGTCGAGACCGCCGTCACGACCTTCGGAGGCGTCGATATCGTGGTCTCCAACGTCGGCATCCGCCGCTACCGCGCCTTTCTGGACATCACGCCCGAGGAGTGGCGGGACGTGATCGAGACCAACCTGTCGGCGTCCTTCTACCTGGCGCGGCACGCCATCCCCCACATGCGCAAGGGCGGCAGGGGGCGCTTCATCGTGATCTCGGGCTTCGACGGCTTCTGGGGCCAGATCACGCACCGCGCGCCGAACCTCACCGCCAAGGCCGGGATGCACGGGCTCGCCAAGGCGATCGCGCGCGAGTTCGGCCCCGACGGCATCACCGCCAACACCGTCGCACCGGGCGCCATCGACACCGTGCGCGACTGGTCGCAGTATCCGCACGCTCCACCCGAGAAGACGCTGGCCGAGATCCCGCTCCACCGCCGCGGCCATGTCGACGAGATCGCCGGCGCCTGCCTGTTCCTCGCCAGCGACGCCGGCGGCTTCGTCTCCGGCCAGGTCATCCACGTCAACGGCGGGCACTACATGTACTGATGGTCGCCACCGACGGCGGCGCCAACGGCGCTGCAAGCCGTCTGCATCGCCGCTCCGTTCCGCCGGGGCGCGACTCTTGCGGCCGTAGGGCGTCGTTCCGGCGCTGGCCTGCACCGGCGAAGGCCGGTGCCGCCGGAATCCAGCTCGCCGCCTGCTCCGGCGCTCGCGGTTGGCCGGATGCCGGGGACACCGGCGTGCGCCGGTGCAGGCAAGCCCCGGCGTGACAACACTACGCTGCCTTGGCGAAGTCCAGGGTGAAGCCGTGTGCGTCGGCGAGGGTGCGCACCGCCTTCTGCGCGTCGGCCTCGGGCAGCGGCACGAACGGCGGGCGCACGCCGGCCCAGCCGGGGTCGCCGCGGTAATGCGCGATCACCGCCTTGAGGGCCGGGATCATCGGATAGGCCTGGATCGCCTTGCGCAGCGCCGTGATGCCGTCCTGCAGGCGCTGGGCGTCGGGAGTCTGCCAGTTGTCGTAGACCTTGCGGATAGCGTTGGCGCTGACGTTGCACGTGGCGGAGATGCAGCCCTTGGCCCCTCCCTTCAGCCCGTCGAGCAGGAAGATCTCCGAGCCCGGGAACACTTCGAGCTGCGGATACTCGGCGAGGATGGCGGCGGTGTTGCTCCAGTCGCCCGAGGAGTCCTTGAGGCCCGCGACCGTATTGGGGAACTCCTTCAGGAGCCGGCCGATCAGCGGCAGGGAGAAGCCCACCTGGGCCACCGGCGGGATGTGGTAGAGGTAGACCTTGAGCCGCTCGTCGCCGACGCGCTCGATCACCTCGGCGAAGTAGCGGAAGAGCCCCTCCTCGCTCGGGCCCTTGTAGTAGAAGGGCGGCAGCATCAGCACGCCGCCGCAGCCGAGCTCCACGGCATGCTCGGTTAGCACGACCGTGTCGGTAATGGAGCAGGTGCCGGTGCCCGGCATGAGCTTGGCGGCATCGATGCCCTCCTCCACCAGCTCCTCCAGGAGCTCCAGGCGATCCTCGAGCCCCAGCGAGTTGGCCTCGCTGGTGGTGCCGAAGGGCGCCAGCGCCGTGCAGCCCTCGGCCATGAGCCACCGGGCGTGCTCGGTGAAGCGGTCCGCGTCCGGGTCGCCATCCTCGTCGAAGGGCGTCAGCACCGGAGCAATGACACCTGAGAAGTGAGCTTCTGTCGCCATGGGTGAACCTCGCTTGGGCCTTCCTTCTACCTCACGCCGGCATCGGGATGCCGGGCTGCGGGACGGGCACGTGATATCCCTTCTGAACGGCGGGGCGCGCTGCGATGGCTTTGTACCAGCGCGTCACGCTGGCGTACTGGTTGAGATCGACGGTCTGCCACTCGAAGCGCGACACCCACGGCCAGGTGGCCATGTCGGCGATCGAGTACTCGCTGCCTGCCAGATACGCTGCCTCGGCGAGCCGCCGGTCGAGCACCCCGTAGAGCCGGTGCGCCTCCTTGAGGTAGCGCTCCTCCGCGTAGGGTGCCTTGCCCTGGTTGTACTTCACGAAGTGGTGCACCTGGCCGAACATCGGCCCGACGCCGCCCATCTGCCACATCAGCCACTCCACCGTGCGCCAGTGGGCGTCCGCGTCCTCGGGCCAGAACTTCCCGGTCTTCTCGGCGAGATACATCAGGATGGCGCCGGATTCGAAGATCGAGCGGCCGGTGTCACGGTCGACGATCGCGGGAATGCGGTTGTTCGGGCTGATCTTCAGGAACTCCGGCTTGAACTGCTCGCCCTTGCCGATGTCGATGGCGTGCGCAGTGTAGGGCAGGGCGCACTCCTCCAGCATGATGGACACCTTGCGGCCGTTGGGCGTCGACCAAGTGTAGAGATCGATCATTCCGGGGTTCCTGGATACACGGCCCTGCCGGGCGAAGCGGCGAAGCTAGACGAATGCGCGCGTCGCGGCAACGACCCGGCATCCCGGCGGATGATGGCGAGCCGTCCACAGGCTCCCGGTGACTGACACAGAACCGCCAAGATCCAGTTTGACGCTTCGCCAATGGTGCAGGGGCAAGGCTCGACGGGAACCCCGCTCCTTACGAGCTCAGGCGCAAGCCACGAGCTCCCCAGGGGAGCGGCGGACCTGACCGGCGGGCCTTGCCCCCACCTGTTTTCTGCCGCGCCAACCTTGCCGAGCGCGCGCTAGAGCGGATGAGGATCAGTTGCTGGCGAACCCTCCCGCTCCACAACTATTGCGCGAGTTCCCCAGGTCTTCCATTTTCCCGTGAAACCGGGCGGCGCAGGCTCGTCCCTCAACGATTCGGAGGGAGAGGGGCATGAGCAAGACGATGCGCCGGGCCGAATCGCAGCGGCCTGCACGGCCGGCCGGGGGCGCCGACCTCGATGCCATCGTGCTTCCCCGCCAGCGCCCGGGACTGCCGCTGGCAGAGTCCGTGGTCGCCAAGGAAGCCATCGTCGTGACCCTGCTCCACAGCATCGCCTCCTCGAGACGCAACGACACCCCCTACGCTCACTGGCTCCTGCGCCACTGCCTGCCCGACGAGGCCGTGGACCGGATCCTGGCGCTGCCGTTCCCGGCCCCGAGCCTCGAGGGCATCTCCGGCAAGCGCGAGCCGCACAACGCCACGCGCAAGTATTTCGACGTGGAGAACCGCGGGCGGTTCCCGATCTGCGAGGGCTTCTGCCAGGCGTTCCAGGACGAGCGCGTGACCACCAGGATCGCCGGACGCTTCGGCGCCAGGCTTGTGGACACCTGCCTGCGCGTCGAGCTGGCGCAGGATACCGACGGCTTCTGGCTCGAGCCGCACACCGATCTGGGCGTCAAGGCCTTCACCATGCTGCTCTACCTGTCGCGCGAGCCCCGGCATGCCGGGCTCGGCACCGACCTCTACGACCGGGACAAGACGCACGTCGGGCGCTCGCCGTTCGAGTCCGGCGCCGCGATGGCGTTCGTGCCCTCCAGCACCACCTTCCACGGCTTCGAGCCGCGCCCGATCGAGGGCGTTCGCAAGTCGGTGATCGTCAACTACGTGACCGCGGAGTGGCGCGCCCGCGCGCAGCTGGCGTTCCCCGACAGGCCTGTTTGACGTGGGCAGACGGGGGTCAGACCCCAACTCGGCGACGACTGACAGCTGGCTCCCCCTTGACGCGCACCTACTCCTCGAACTCCGTTCGCGCCACACCGCTCTGGCGGATGATGGCGCGGAGAGTGCCAATGCGCAGCTCATCGTGCTCCGGCACCGGAACCGTAGTCGTGCCGGTGGCAAGCTTCTTCTGCATGACGATGTGGCTTCCCCGACGGCGAACCACGTCGGGTGGGACTTCAATTCGATCCTTGCCGTCGAAGGTAAGGATCGGCTCGAAGCCCAGCCTGACGTAAGCGGGAGCGGCGGTCATGATGACGGTCGACGCCACGGGAAAGGCCCTCACATGGCTCATGAACGCGCGCCCGAGCTTAGCCTTGCGAATATTAGCGAGGAGGTCGAGCATGCGTTGTCCAGCTCCTTCTGCACATGAGCAGTCAGCTGGCTCTTCGTCCGGTGATGTTCGACGTATTGCGCAAGTAGAAATGGCGTTCACAAACGCTCCAATGACGACCTCTCGCGCCTTCTTGGACGGCAAGGTCTGGCTGCTCACGGGAACGCTTTCTCGCGTTGCCAACTCCAACCCGATCGAGACCGGCTCGTAGCCGTCCTTTTGGAACCGCACCTCGAAGCGTCCGGGCTCATAGCTGAGCTTGTACCGTCCTCGGCTGTCGGTCTTTGCCGGAATTCCGTGTTCGTGATCGATACGTCGACACCCTCGAGCGGCGTCCCGAAGTCGTCAACGACAGAGCCCTGAATGTTGGCGCTATCTCAGCCGCTGAGGCCAAGGAATGCAACGAGTACGGCGCTGGCAGACACAAGCCTCAGTCCAAACCGCATCTTACACTCCTATGGCGAAAATTGAGTCAATGCATTAGCAGCGCATCGTAGATGCATCCTTCGCAATCCTGCGCGGTCCCCTCTTGCAGCGGTTCAGGGTCAGAGGGGCTGACCTCTCGCCCCCACAAAGCTCAATGATTCCCAGCGTCGGCGCGAGGGGTCACCCCCGTTGTCATCTCTGCAGCCACCGGTATCGCACCGGCCGCCCCCCTATACCTTCCACCGCTGCGAGGATGGCGTTCACGTCGAGGCCGTAGTGGCCGTAGAGCTCGGGGATAGAGCCGGACTGGCCGAAATGCTCCACCCCCAGCGCGCGCACGCGGTGGCCCAGGACGCCGCCGAGCCACGACAGGGCCTCGGGGTGCGCGTCGGTGACCGTTACGATGGCGGCATCGCGCGGAAGCTGCGCCAGCAGCGTTTCGATATGCGCGCGCGCCTCGCGGGCGCCGTGCTCCCGTGCGCGCTGCATCGCGTGCCAGCCCGCGGAGAGGCGGTCGGCGGACGTGACCGCAAGCACGCCGACGCCCCTGCGGTCCTCGCCGAGCAGCCCGGCCGCCTCGATCGCCTCCGGCGCCACCGCGCCCGTGTAGACGATGGCGAGATCGGCACCAGGCTCGGGCCGGCGCAGCCAGTAGCCGCCGCTGATGACGCCCGCCCGCAGCTCCGGCGTCAGCGGGCGCGCGAGCTGTTCCAAGGGCCGCGTCGAGAGCCGCAGGTAGACCGAGCCGCCCTTCTCGTCGCGGTGCCAGCGCTCCTCCTTCTCCTCCGGCGCCTCGCGCTGCAGGTAGTCGAACGCCCACTCCATGATGACCGCAAGCTCGTCCACGTAGGCCGGCTCGAAGGCGGCGAGCCCGTCCTGGGCCATGCCGATCAGCGGCGTGCCGATCGACTGGTGCGCGCCACCCTCAGGCGCCAGCGTCAACCCCGCCGGGGTGCCGGCCACGATGAAGCGCGCATCCTGGTAGCAGGCGTAGTTGAGGGCATCGAGGCCGCGGCAGATGAAGGGATCGTAGAGCGTGCCCACTGGCAACAGGCGCTCGCCGAACAGCGAGTGCGACAGGCCGAGCGCGGAGAGCAGGAGGAACAGGTTCATCTCGGCGATGCCGAGCTCGATGTGCTGGCCCTTCGGGCTCATCTCCCAGCGCTGCGGCGACATCAGCCCGCGCAGCTTGAACACGTCCTCGTGGCTCTGCATGGAGAACAAGCCGCGCCGGTTCACCCACCCTCCGAGGTTGGTCGAGACCGTCACGTCGGGCGAGGTGGTGACAATGCGCTCCGCCAGCGGCCCGCCGGCGCGCGCGATCTCGTCGAGGATGCGCCCGAAGCCCGCCTGCGTCGACACCTGGCCCTTGGCCTCGATGCGGGGGAAGGCCTCGACCGGGATGCGCGGCGCTTTCAGCCGGCGCCTCCCCTTCTGCGCGAAGGGCACGCGCTCGAGAAAGGCCTCGATCTCGGACTGAGGCACCTCCAGTCCCGCGAATTTTTCCCATTCCTCGCCCTGGTTGATGCCCTCGCGCAGGCGCAGCTCGTTGAGCTGCGCCTTGGTCATCAGCCCGGCGTGGTTGTCCTTGTGGCCCTGGAACGGCAGCCCGAGGCCCTTGATGGTGTAGGCGATGAAGCACACGGGCTGGCCCGAGGGCGCGCCTGCGAAGCCCTCCAGGATGGCCTGCATGTCGTGGCCGCCGAGGTTGGTCATGAGGCGCGCCAGCTCGGCGTCGTCGTGGCGGCGCACGATGTCGAGCGTGTCGGGATGGATGGCGAGGTCGTCCTCCAGCTGCCTGCGCCACGCCGCTCCGCCCTGGAACACCAGCGCCGAGTAGAGCATGTTGGGGCAGTCGTCGATCCACTGCTTGAGGCGCTGGCCGCCGGGCTCGGCGAACACGTTCTGCAGCAGCTTGCCGTACTTGATGAGGACCACCTTCCAGCCGAGGTTCTCGAACAGGCCCGCCATCTTCATGAACAGTCGGTCTGAGACCACCGAGTCGAGGCTCTGGCGGTTGTAGTCGATCACCCACCAGCAGTTGTCGAGGCCGTGCTTCCAGTACTCCAGCAGCGCCTCGTGCACGTTACCCTCGTCCAGCTCGGCATCGCCCACCAGCGCCACCATGCGGCCCTTGGGCCAATCCTGTGCCTTGGCGGGGCTCCAGCCCTTGGCGTGCACGTAGTCCTGCACCAGGCTGGCGAAGCCCGTAGCGGCGACGCCGAGGCCCACCGAGCCCGTGGAGAAGTCGACGTCGTCGGTGTCCTTGGTGCGCGAGGGATAGGACTGGGCGCCGCCGAAGGCGCGGAAGTTCTGCAGCTTGTCGAGGGTCTGGTTGCCGAGCAGGTACTGGATGGCGTGGAACACCGGGCTCGCATGCGGCTTGACGGCCACGCGATCCTCGGGGCGCAGGATGTGGAAGTAGAGCGCCGTCATCAGCGTGGAGAGCGAGGCCGAGGAGGCCTGGTGCCCGCCGACCTTGAGGCCGTCGCCGCGGTCCACCTCGTGGTTGGCGTGATGGATCATGTAGGTGGAGAGCCACAGCACCTTGCGCTCGAGCTGGCGCAGGATGTCGAGCGTCGTGGCGTCCCGCGGGACCATGCGCGCGCCTTCCATCAGTGCGGCCCTCCCGAGTTGCCGCGCAGCTCCACCTCCAGGCCGGCCGCCTTGAGCCTCCCCACGGTCTCCTCGAGATGCCCGCGGTCGCGCGTCTCGATCACGACCTCGAGGAGCGCGCCCTTGGCCGGCAGGTCGGTGAAGACGCGCTGGTGATAGACCTCGACGATGTTGGCGCCGGCTTCGCCCAGAAGGTTGGCGACCCGGGCGAGCTGGCCCGGCCGGTCGGCGAGGTCGATGGAGAGCTGGCTCAGGCGGCCTTCGCGGGCGAGCTCGCGCGTGAGCACGCCGGCGAGAAGGCGCGTGTCGATGTTGCCACCCGTCAAGACGAGGCCGACGTTGCGCCCCTTGAAGCGCTCGGGCGCGGCGCGAACGGCGGCGAGGCAGGCGGCGCCGGCCCCCTCCACGACGGTCTTCTCGATGGTGATGAGCTGGCTGACGGCG
Source organism: uncultured Alphaproteobacteria bacterium (assembly GCA_963840075.1). GTDB lineage: Bacteria > Pseudomonadota > Alphaproteobacteria > Rhizobiales > Hyphomicrobiaceae > AWTP1-13. The sequence goes on from CAWIXS010000011.1 coordinate 193,032, forward strand.
CGCTCGATCTCGGGCTCCGAGACGAGCAGGATGCCATCCACCAGCTCGCGCACGATGGGCTCGGTGATCTTGCCCGGCACCTTCACGGCGATGCCCTCGGCCAGCGTATCGCCGCGCATCGGCAGGCTCGCGCCCTCCACGGCGTTGTACATCGAGGGATAGAGCTCGGCCTGCACGCCGATCACCTGCAGGTCCGGCTTCAAGGCCTTGGCGGCGATCGCCATGCCCGAGATCAGGCCGCCGCCGCCGATCGGCACCACCAGAGTGTCGATCTCGGGCGCGGCGCCCAGCATCTCGAGCGCAATGGTGCCTTGCCCGGCGATGACCAGCGGATCGTCGTAGGGGTGAATGAAGGTGAGCCCGCGCCCGCGCCCGTACTTGCGGGCGAAGGCCGCGGCCTCCTCCACCGTCTCGCCGCGCAGGATCACCTCCGCGCCGTGCCGGCGGGTATTGACCACCTTCACGGTCGGTGTATTCACGGGCATCACGATGGTGGTGGGGATCGCCAGCCGCCGCGCGTGGTAGGCGACGCCCTGCGCATGGTTGCCGGCGGACATGGCGACCACACCCTGCGCCCGCTCATCGAGGGACAGGGCGGAGAGGCGGTTGAGGGCGCCGCGCTCCTTGAACGAGGCCGTGAACTGCAGGTTCTCGAACTTGAGCCAGATGGTGCAGCCGACGATGTCGGAGAGCGTGCGGCTCCAGTCGCAATCGGTCTCGACGATGGCGCCGCGCAGCCGGTCGCGGGCCGCCTCGATGTCGTCGAGCGTGATCTTTGGCGGATTTGTCGATCTTGTCCTCGGCGCGCCCATGAGCCTCACACTGATCCCACCCCCGCCTGGCTCGACGCGCCCGTGCCACTGCGCCAGGCGTCCTCGGGGCCCCTGTCAGACTGCGTTCACAACGCCCTGAAACTCAACACATTTATGAACGCCAGATAAACGCGGCATTCAGGCCCGGCACAGCTTCTGAAGGTATTCTGGTAGACCGCTCGTCGAGTCACGGCAGAAGACCTCGTCAACCCCGACACTTGCATAGCCCCATCCCCATGACGACGCCAGGACACGCCCGGTGGGTCTTGAAAATGGTCCTCCTCGCTGTCACCGCGGCGGCGGCGCTGATCGGCGCTGTTCTGCTGGCTGTGCCGTCGGCGGAGGGCGTGCGCCTGTGCCTGAACGTCGCACAGTGTCTGTATTTCTGACGGGAGCGGGCTCGGGCCCCTCGCCGATCTGACGGGGGTCAGACCCGGGTCAGGCCCCTCGCCTCCAACGTCAGTGATTCAAACGCCCGTCGTTGCGAGGGGCCTGACCCCGCTCGTTGCCTGCCCCCATACCCGCCTGACAACCGGCCCCGCGTTGGTTAAGAGTGGCCCCCGGCACTGAAATAGCTGGAGGAGAGGCGGCATGGCGCAGGTGGCTTGGATCGGGTTGGGCGTCATGGGCTACCCCATGGCGGGGCACATCCGCAAGAAGGGTGGGCACGACCTCACCGTCTACAACCGCAACGCGGCCAAGGCCGAGGCCTGGGCCAAGGAGCACGGCGGCAGGACCGCCCCGACGCCCGCCGACGCCGCCAAGGACGCCGATTTCGTCTTCTGCTGCGTCGGCAACGACAACGACCTGCGCGAGGTGACGCTGGGGCCCAAGGGCGCCTTCGACACCGTTAAGAAGGGCGCCGTCTTCATCGACAACACCACGGCCTCCGCCAGCATCGCGCACGAGCTCTACGCGGCGGCCAAGGCCAAGGGCTTCGACTTCCTGGATGCGCCGGTGTCGGGCGGCCAGGCCGGCGCCCAGAACGGCATGCTGACCGTCATGGTGGGCGGCAATCAGGCCGTCTTCGACCGCGCCCAGCCGGTGATCGCCAACTACGCGCGCATGGTCAATCTGATCGGTCCGGCCGGATCGGGCCAGCTCACCAAGATGGTGAACCAGATCTGCATCGCGGGCCTCGTGCAGGCTCTCTCCGAGGCCATCCACTTCGCCCAGAAGTCCGGCCTCGACCTGCAGAAGGTGATGGACACCATCTCCAAGGGAGCCGCCCAGTCCTGGCAGATGGAGAACCGCTGGAAGACCATGAGCGAGGGCAAGTTCGACTTCGGCTTCGCTGTCGACTGGATGCGCAAGGACCTCGCCATCTGCCAGGACGAGGCCAAGCGCAACGGCGCCAGCCTGCCCGTGAGCACCATCGTCGATGGCTACTACGCCGAGGTGCAGCAGATGGGCGGCGGCCGCTGGGACACCTCGAGCCTGATCGCGCGGCTGAACAAGAAGTAGGGGTCAGACCCGGGTCAGACCCTGCGGGTCCGACCCCGTCCAGGCGCCTTCTACGCGGCGTGGAACACCAGGGCCCTGATCTCGATGCTCTCGCGCGGCGGCGCGCCCGCGGGCGTCGTGGGGTCGATGAAGGCGGTGTGCGGGGCAAAGCGCGCGCGTCCGTCGGTCTTGGAGTCGTAGCACTTGAGGAGCAGGGCCTCGTCCGCCTCCATCTCGGGCACGTAGAACCAGCGATGCTGCGGGTCGAACGTGACGCCGTAGGTCTCGCCGACGCGGTGCTTGTAGACGAGGTCGGACGGGATGAGCTGCTCGGGCTTCACGGTGCGCGCGTCACAGACCGCCAGCGGCGTGTCGCGCAGCGGCCCGCGGATCGGACGCCACACGTTGATGATCTGCACCCTTCCGCGCAGCAGCTGCTCCGCCTCGCCGGGCAGCAGGTCGCGCACGCGCTGCGGGCCGGACTGCGCGGTGTGGTCGACATGCACGCGCGGCACCGGCTGGCGCGGCCCGTCGCTGTAGCGGTCCTGGACGCCCGGCACGCGCCGCCGCACCGTGTTGTCGAAGACGAACACGCGGTCGGCGCCGGTGGCAGCTTTCAGCAGCCGCTCGACCTCCGGATAATAGACGCGCTTGACCTGCTCCTCGTCGTAGAAGTCGCGCACAACGCTCTTGTGGCGCACCAGGTCGAAGCCCTCCTGGTCGAGGGACACCTCAGCCAGAATCGAACGCAGGTCCCTCACCACCATGGTGTGCGGCTCGGGCACCGCCGTGCTCGGCGGCGTGCCCTCGGGTGGCAGATAGGTGTAGGTGCGCGGCCGCTCCGTGGTCGGCGTCAGGTAGTTCAGCTCGGCTTTGACCCACGGCAGAGCTTCTTCCATCGTCGCGCTGCTGAGGCTCATTCGCGCTTCCTCCGGTTCCTGCAGGGGCGTGCGGCCGCGGCGGCGGGGGCACGAGCGCGCCCGAACGACGCGGACCGCCTCACTTGCTCCATTAGGTGAGGAGACCGCCCAGCCCGGCAAACACGAATTTCTCATAAGCAATGCAAGAAATCCTCAACCGTCCGAGGCCGCGACCGGGCGGCATGCATGCATGGAGCAACACGGACGATCAGAGCGCTCAGCCCAGGCAGCGCAGGAGGTAGAGCCGGCAGACGTAGGGAAAGCCGATCTCATCGGCGTCGGCGAGGTCGGGACAGGCGGCGATGACTTCGAGAACCTCTTGCCGCACGGTGTCTTGCTCGCTCGGCGGAAGGGCGGCGATGAAGCTCGACGAGAGCACGCGATCGACGATGCCGCGCGGCGGCATGCGGTGCACGAACGGGTGCTCGCTCTCGCGCACGAGCTCGAAGCGCACGTCACCGAGGATCGTGCGCCACTGCCCCGACGCCCAGCGGTGCGGCCCGCTGCGGTAGGCGTCGAGCAGGCGATTAACATCGGCGACCCAGGGCTCGCGGGCGTCGCGCAGGTTCCAGATCAGCGCCAGATGGGCGCCCGGCCGCGCGATGCGCAGGATCTCCGCCGTTGCCCTGGCGTAGTCGAACCAATGGAAGGCCGTCGCGCAGCAGACGAGGTCGGCGCAAGCATCCGGCAGCGGAACCTGCTCCGCCGTTCCCGCGACCGCCTCGATATTGGGGGCGGTCGGGATGTGCGCCGCCATCGCCGGCTGCGGCTCCACGGCGATGACGCGCGCGCCCGTCCGGGCCAGGAGGCGGGTGAACTTGCCCGTCCCCGCCCCCAGCTCGACGATGACCGCCGCTTCCGGCAGCTCGGCCAGCAGCGCCTCGGGGTAGTCGGGCCGGCCGCTGACATACTCCGGAACGCGCCGGCCGAATGCCTCGATGAGGGAAGTCGGTGAGTGGCGAGAGGGTGAGTGGCGAGTGTCGCGGTGCGGCAAGTGACAAGCTCCGATTCCCATCCTCAGAGATGGAAGCCCTCTCGCCGCCTCACGATCTCACCAAGGCTCACCCGCGGCGCTCGATCGGCACATAGGGCCGCTCGGTGGGGCCGATGTAGAGCTGGCGCGGACGGCCGATCTTCTGCTCGGGGTCCTCGATCATCTCCTTCCACTGGGCGATCCAGCCCACCGTGCGCGCCACGGCGAACAGCACCGTGAACATCGACAGCGGGAAGCCCATCGCCCTGAGCGTGATGCCCGAGTAGAAGTCGATGTTGGGATAGAGCTTCTTCTCGATGAAGTAGTCGTCCTGCAGCGCGATGCGCTCCAGCTCCATGGCGACCTTCAGGATCTGCTGATCCTTGATGCCGAGCGAGTCGAGCACCTCGTGGCAGGTCTCCTGCATCACCTTGGCGCGCGGGTCGTAGTTCTTGTAGACGCGGTGGCCGAAGCCCATGAGACGGAAATCGTCGTTCGGGTCCTTGGCCTTCTTCACGTACTCGGGCACCTTGTCGATGGTCCCGATCTGCTCCAGCATCCTCAGCGCCGCCTCGTTGGCGCCGCCGTGCGCGGGCCCCCACAGGCAGGCGATGCCGGCGGCGATGCAGGCGAACGGGTTGGCGCCGGAGGAGCCGGCGAGCCGCACCGTGGAGGTGGAGGCGTTCTGCTCGTGGTCGGCGTGCAGGGTCAGGATGCGGTCGAGCGCGCGCGAGACGATGGGGTTCACCACGTAGGGCTCGCATGGCACCGCGAAGCACATCTGCAGGAAGTTGGCGGTGTAGTCGAGGTCGTTGCGCGGATAGATGAAGGGCTGGCCGATCGAGTACTTGTAGGCCATGGCGGCGAGCGTGGGCATCTTCGCCACCAGGCGATGGCTCGCAACCATGCGCTGGTAGGGATCGTTGATGTCGGTGGAGTCGTGGTAGAAGGCCGACAGCGCGCCCACCGAGCCGCACATGACGGCCATGGGATGCGCGTCGCGCCGGAAGCCGGTGAAGAACCGGGTCATCTGCTCGTGCACCATGGTGTGGCGCGTGATGGTGTTGCGGAACGCTTCGAACTCCGCCTTGTTCGGCAGCTCGCCGTTGAGGAGCAGATGACAGACCTCGACGAAGTTGGAGTTCTTCGCCAGCTGCTCGATCGGATAACCGCGGTAGAGCAGGATGCCCTGGTCGCCGTCGATGTAGGTGATCCTGGAGGAGCAGTTGGCCGTCGACGTGAACCCGGGGTCGTAGGTGAAACAGCCGGTGTCCCGGTAGAGACGCCCGACGTCGATCACATCGGGGCCGATGGTGCCGGCTCTGACCGGCAGGTGCGCCTGCCGGTTGCTGCCCAGAGAGAGCGTTGCGCTCTTGCCGGCGTCATCTCTTGCGTTCATGGGGCTCGTCCTCCGTCTGCCGCCCCTCCGCAGGGCGCCACTGAGGCGCCCGGCTCGCCAGGGAAAGGGGGTTAGGCAGGCTATGTGCCTATTATACATTTTGCAGTGCGGCAAGATAGCCAAAGTGCGAAGCCAGACCTGCGCCTCAAAGGCCTTGCACGAGGCCGGCAACGGCGGCTAGAGCGTCTGCTCCCGGATGCGCGCGAGCGCCTCCTCACGCCCGAGCGCGGCCATCACGTCGAACACCGGGGGCGACACCGCCTTGCCGGTCAGCGCCGCCCTGAGCGGCTGGGCCACTGCGCCGAGCTTCGCGCCCTCGCCCTCGCCGAACGCGCGCACGAGGCCCTCCAGCGTGGACGCCTGCCAATCCGGCGCGGCCTCGAGCCGAGGCAGCAGCCTGGCCAGCAGCGCGCGGGCGCCGGCGTCGAGGGCCTTGGCGGCCTTGTCCTCCAGGACGAGCGGCCGCTCAGCGATCAGCCAGCCGGCGCCGTCGACCAGCTCCTTGAGCGTCTTGGCGCGCGCCTTGAGCGAGGGCAGCGCCGCCTCCAGCTTGTCCCAGCCCACGGCGGCGAACCTGGAGATCAGCTCGGGGCCGCCCTCGGCTTCGGGCAGGAACGCGCGGAGGCGCCGCATCAGGTCGGCTTCGCTCGACTGGCGGATGTAGTGGGCGTTCACGTCGTTCAGCTTGGCGAAGTCGAGCCGCGCCGGCGCCTTGTTGATGTCGGCGATGTCGAACCAGGCGATGATCTGCTCGGTGGAGAAGATCTCGTCGTCGCCGTGGCTCCAGCCGAGGCGGGCGAGGTAGTTGCGCAGGCCGGCCGGCAGGTAGCCCATGGCGCGGTAGGCCTCGACGCCCAGCGCGCCGTGGCGCTTGGAGAGCTTGGCGCCGTCGGCGCCGTGGATCAGCGGGATGTGCGCCATGCCCGGCACGTCCCAGCCCATCGCCTTGTAGATCTGGACCTGGCGCGCGGCGTTGGTGAGATGATCGACGCCGCGAATCACGTGGGTGATGCCCATGTCGTGGTCATCGACGACGACCGCGAGGTTGTAGGTCGGGGTGCCGTCGCTGCGCAGGATGATCATGTCGTCGAGCTGGGTGTTGGGCACCACGACGCGGCCCTGCACCTTGTCTTCGATCGCCGTCTCGCCCTCGCGCGGCGCTCTGAGGCGCACGACCGGCGCCACGCCGGGCGGCGCCTCCTTGGGATCGCGGTCGCGCCAGGGGCTCTGGATGGTCTGCGGGGGCCGCGGGGGGCGCTTCTCCTTGCGCGCCAGGTCGCGCTCCGCGGCGATGGCCTCCTGCATGGCCTTAAGCTCGCCGGGCGTCAGATGGCAGCGGTAGGCGTTCCCCGCCGCGAGCATCTGCTGCGCCACCTGGCGGTGACGCTCCGCGCGCGCGAGCTGGGAGAGGGGCTCGCCGTCCCAGTCGAGCTCCAGCCACGCGAGGCCGTCGAGGATGGCCTTCACGGCCGCGTCGGTGGAGCGCTCGCGGTCGGTGTCCTCGATGCGCAGCAGGAACTTCCCGCCGGTGTGGCGCGCGTAGAGCCAGTTGAACAGCGCCGTGCGCGCGCCGCCGATGTGGAGGTACCCGGTGGGCGACGGCGCAAAGCGGGTGACGACGGTCTGGGTCATGGACGGCGGGGACCTGGTTGCTTGGACTGCGTCGCGCAGCGGTGTATCACAGGACGCGGCGGCGCGGGGATTCTCCGCTGTTCGCCTTGCCGCCCTGCGGTCCCGTAGCTCAACTGGATAGAGTGCCGCGCTTCGAACGCGGAGGTTGCGGGTTCAAGCCCTGCCGGGACCGCCAAGTCGGGGTCATACCCTGCGCGTCTGATCGCATGCCGCAATCTGACATCGATCGCCCGCGAAACCCTCACGGGCTCCCCACAGACAAGCGTTGCCAGATGACCGCCGTTTGCCGCCGCGTCGATCGCGGCTTGGCCAGCGGGTGGATTTGGCAGATAAGACCAGCAGAGCCAATTCAAGGTGGCGACAATGCCCAGCACCGAGACCACAGTCCGAGGCACCGAGACGGCAGCCCGCGAGCCGGGACAGGACTTCATCCGCGACATCGTGCAGGCGGACCTCGCCTCCGGCAAGCACAAGACGGTAGTGACCCGCTTTCCGCCGGAGCCCAACGGCTACCTGCACATCGGGCATGCCAAGTCGATCTGCCTGAATTTCGGCATCGCCCAGGAGTTCGGCGGGCGCTGCCACCTGCGCTTCGACGACACGAATCCGACCAAGGAGGAGCAGGAGTACATCGACTCCATCATGGCCGACGTGCGCTGGCTCGGCTTCGACTGGGGCGAGCACCTCTACTATGCGTCGGACTACTTCGAGCAGCTCTATGACGTGGGCGGAGCTGCTGATCAAGGCCGGCAAGGCCTATGTCGACGACCAGAGCCAGGAGGAGATGCGCGCCAGCCGCGGCACGCTCACCGAGCCCGGCAGGAACAGCCCGTTCCGCGACCGCAGCGTGGAGGAGAACCTCGACCTGTTCCGGCGCATGCGGGCTGGCGAGTTCCCCAACGGCGCGCGCGTGCTCCGGGCCAAGATCGACATGGCCTCGGGCAACATCAACCTGCGCGATCCTGTGCTGTTCCGCATCCTGCACGCCCACCATCCGCGCACCGGCGACAAGTGGTGCATCTACCCGAGCTACGACTTCGCGCACGGCCAGTCGGATGCGATCGAGCACATCACGCATTCCATCTGCACGCTGGAGTTCGAGGACCACCGGCCGCTCTACGACTGGTTCATCGACAACCTGCCGGTGCCATCGCAGCCGCACCAGTACGAGTTCGCGCGCCTCAACATCACCTACACGGTGCTGTCGAAGCGCGTGCTGACCCTGCTGGTGCGCGACGGCCACGTCAAGGGCTGGGACGACCCGCGCATGCCCACGCTCGCGGGCCTGCGCCGGCGCGGCGTGCCGCCGGCTGCCCTGCGCGACTTCGTCAAGCGCGTGGGGGTGGCCAAGGCCAACAGCACCGTCGACTACGGCATGCTCGAGTTCTCGCGTACGCGAAGCGCTGAACAAGACGGCGCTGCGGCGCATGGCGGTGCTGCGGCCCTTGAAGGTGGTGATCGAGAACTATCCCGAGGGCCAGGTCGAGGAGCTGGAGGCCGTCAACAACCCCGAGGACGAAAGCGCGGGCAAGCGCAAGATCCGCTTCTCGCGCGAATTGTGGGTCGAGCGCGACGACTTCATGGAGAATCCCGCCCAAGAAGTACTTCCGCCTCTCGCCCGGCAAGGAGGTGCGGCTCCGGTACGCCTACTTCGTCACCTGCAGGGAGGTGGTGAAGGACGCCAAGGGCGACGTGGTGGAGCTGCGCTGCACCTACGATCCGGCCACGCGCGGCGGCAACACGCCGCCCGACGGGCGCAAGGTGCAGGCGACCCTGCACTGGGTCTCGGCGGTGGATGCGGCGGACGCCGAGGTGCGCCTCTACGACCAGCTGTTCGCCAAGCCCGACCCCGATGTGGCCAACTTCGCCGCCGAGCTGAACCCGAGCTCGCTGGAGGTGCTCACCGGCTGCAAGCTGGAGCCGGCGGCCGCGGGCGACAACGCTCCGGAGGCGGTGCAGTTCGAGCGCCAGGGCTACTTCTGCCGCGACCCGGACTCCAGGCCCGGCCGCCCCGTCTTCAACCGCACCGTGGGCCTGCGCGATACCTGGGCGAAGGTGAGCGGCCGTGTGGCAGGCCAGAAATCCTGATTAGTTGACGATCATGTCTACCGTTACGATGCCCACCGGGTGATGCGCTCGATTATGCCTCTCTTGCTCTCGGCCTCAAAGCGCTCAATGAATACGTCGCGAATTGCGGCGCGCGCTCCCTTGATCGTGCTGTATTTGTAGATGTGCGCACCACCAGTGGGAGCGTTCCGATATCGGTTGGCGATGGCAAACCACTCGGCCTTACCTAGACGCTTGTCTTCATCGAGGGCGTCAAGCGCGAGCTGGAATGCGTGCTGATCCGTACCCGCGTCGAGCAACCGTAGCGCATGTGTGGCGACACGCTCCTGGTCGATCCCGACGTTCATTCCCTCGGGAGGTGACTGATCACCGAGCAGCATCCGGGTTTCCGCGACGAAATCGTCAACCGTCTTGCTCTCGCTGCCCTCAAGAAGACGCCTGACCCTTCTCAAGTCTTCGGCTTGAGAGGCGGCGCCGGCGGCTCCGTAGAGCTCCTCCAGGCGGTTCAAGACGTCCTTGAATTCCGCAACCTTCATGTGACGCCTCATGCTGGGCTGTCCTAGCGTCGGGCTTTCGACGAGGGACGGTTCTTCCGTCCAGGATGACCACTGGACTTGGCGGCAGATGCACCTTTCTGAGCTGCCCTCCCCTCTCGGGCCCTCTCAACGCGCGTGACAAGAGCCGCAACCGTACCCGCATCGTCTTCTCTTAGCAGATTCGCCGCAAACGCAGATAGCGCGTCGGCGATATCCTCCTTGCGATCCTTGCGGTACTGCCGCGCCGCCACGTGAAAGACTTCGCGCAGCTGCTTGACCTTCATAGTTTGACCTTCCTCGCTATTTCCTTGCCAAGCGCATCGAAGATTCTCCTCGCCTCGCGACCCTCAGGGCCACTCTTCAGGTACGCGACCCCATCGGCAATCGCATTCCGCCGGGGAACGTGGCTATCAAGAATATGGATGGTTGGGGTGAACGGCTGCAAGGCCTCCGAGATGACCCTGCGCCCCTCGGCCCGGGTGTCCTGCCCCACGTTAGCCGGAGGGCTCATGGTTTCCACCACGCCCAAGAACTCGAGCTTGGGATTGAGCTCATCCATCAGCGCCTTTGACGTCCTCAGGAAGTTCTCCACGGGCTCGGCGGCGAGCGAATTGAAGGTGGCTGGAATCAGCACGTGCGTACTCGTGCATAGCGCATTTATTGTGCCCGTGGTCATGCGAGGGGGAACGTCTATCAGGACAACGTCGTATTTGCCCCTGATCTCGTCATCCAACAGGACGCTGGCAAGGCGGTAGCGGACATCATCGGCTGCTTCCTGAAGTAGCCACTCGACCAGCAGGCGATCCTCAAGAAGCGCAAGCTCATAGAAAGCGGGAACGAGTTCGCTACGAAGCAATCGCTCACCGAGAGGTCGTGTCGCCGTCAGGAGCCCGTTGGAGGATGCACCTGGGCCCAAAAGGGCGTTGACGAATGATTGGCGCCCCTGAACCGCTGCGGCTTGTTCGGAACGCAGCATCGTCGTCAATGACCCTTGATAGTCAAGATCGATTGCCAGAACGCGCTTGCGAAGCTTCTTGTCGAAGTACGCAAGGAGGTTCCCGGTCAGGGTCGTCTTTCCGACTCCACCCTTGTGGTTTGCAATTGTGATGATGATGGGTTGCCTGCGGGCGACGCGCAGATTGAAATCCTCGAAGGGCGGCATCTTTTTGTGTGTGGTCCATATGCCGGTTTCGGTGCCGCGGAGCCTGGTAAGTAGCCGATCCAGCTTGCCCCTCCGCGCTTCCACATCAATTGCGCGCCCCTCCACAATCCGCTCGAGCTCCTCGACCCTGCGCTGTCGTTCTCGGTTTTCAGCCTCGCGTTCGGACAATTCGCGTATGGCCACCTCGCGTTCGCGGAGGGCATTTTCTCGCCCTTCAATAGCAGCTTGCCGATCACGGCGGGCGAATTCGCGGTCACCTTTCGCATCATCAAGCTCATTTTTCAGCGCCTTGATGAGCTTGCGATCAAAGGCCCACTTGATGACTGCGCCGACGACAGCACCCGCCACGGAACCGACAAGGGCAATGAGAATGCTCTTGATGTCGTTGCTAAGCGATTGAAACCACTCAAACATAGAGTTCCGCCCCCCGAAACTCGTCCCATTCCCCATTCGTCTGCACCCTGAGACATAGCACACTACGATTTCCAGAGGGCAACCCCTGGAAACTGCGAAGGTCCTGGCGCGGCGGAATTTGGCGGCCGGGCGGCAGATGGGGAGGTTGCGTCGTTTCGGGCTTGTCGGGACTACGCTCCGTGTGTTGGACTCATTTCCTCAGACGGCCGCCCTTCCGTGGCCGTCGCGGGACGGGGGTGCGCGCAACTATGGCGCAGGTCGGCGGCGGAGCCAGGCCCTGGCCGTTCGGCGCCCGCCGCAGGGCGCCGGCGGGCACGGCGGCGGGCCGCCTCATCGGCGCCATCGGGCGCCGGCTGGAGGCCGAGCAGGAACGATGGTTCCTGTGGCTGCCCGTGCTGTTCGGCTCCGGCATCGCGCTCTATTTCGCCCTCCCCGCCGAGCCGCTGACGCTGGTGGCGCTGATGCCGGCGCTGGCGGCGCTGGGGCTGCATCTGGCGGGGCCCAGGACCGGGCTCGGCGGGCTCCTCACGGCGGCGCTGCTGGCCGCCACGCTGGGCGTCGCCGCAGCGAAGTTGCGCACCGAGTGGGTGCGCGCGCCCGTGCTGCAGAGCCAGACCCGGCCCATCCAGGTCTCGGGCTGGGTGGAGCTGATCGAGCCGCGCGCCGGCAAGGGGCAGCGCCTCACCATCCGCGTCACCGCCTTGGAGAAGCACGAGGCGCACACCTGGCCGGTGCGTGTGCGTATGGCAACCCGAGCGGAGGCCAAGGACCTCCAGCCCGGCGACGCCGTGCGCCTCAAGGCCACGCTCAATGCGCCGCCGGGGCCGTCGCTGCCCGGCGACTACGACTTCGCCCGCTCGGCCTGGTTCCTGGGCCTCGGCGCCGTCGGCTATGCGGATACGGCGGCGGAGATCGACGCCAAGGCGCGCCCTCCGCCGCTCGGCCTGCGACTCACCGCGGCCATCGCGCGCGTGCGCCAGGCCATCGGCCGGCGCATCCTCGCCGCGCTGCCCGGCGAGACCGGCGCCATCGCCAACGCGCTCATCACCGGCGAGCGCGGCGGCATCTCGGAGGCCACCAACCAGGCGTTCCGGGACTCCGGCCTCTTCCACATCCTCTCCATCTCCGGCCTGCACATGGTGATCATGGCCGGCGCGGTGTTCCTCTCGATCCGGCTCGGGCTGGCCGCGATCCCGGCGATTGCGCTCAGCTATCCCATCAAGAAGTGGGCGGCGGCGGGCGCCATGCTGGGGGCGTTCGGCTACCTCATGATCTCCGGCGCCGCGTTCGCCACCGTGCGCTCCTGGATCATGATCTCCATCATGTTTCTCGCCGTGCTGCTCGACCGGCCGGCGATCGCGCTGCGCAACGTGGCGCTGGCGGCGCTCGCCATCCTGGTGCTCTGGCCGGAGAGTCTGTTCGATGCCGGCTTTCAGATGTCGTTTGCCGCCGTGGTTGCGCTGGTGTCGGCCTACGAGTGGCTGCGCCTGCGCGATGCCGCCCGGCAGGGCGGCACGCTCCGGCGCGGCCTCATCGGCAACGCGCTCTTGTTCCTGGGCGGCATTCTCACCACCACCCTGGTGGCGGGGCTCGCCGTGGCTCCGTTCGGCATCTACC
>CAWIXS010000012.1:0-157854 GCA_963840075.1 uncultured Alphaproteobacteria bacterium
GTCGCCTGGTACCTGTTCGGCCCCGAGCCGAGGCTGATCTTCGCAACCATCGTCCTGGTCACCACCCTCATCATCGCCTGCCCCTGTGCGCTCGGGCTGGCGACGCCGACCTCGCTCACGGTCGGCATCGGCAAAGGCGCCGAGAACGGCATTCTGATCCGCTCCGGCGACGCGCTGCAGAGCGCGGAAAGGCTCCACGCGATCATCCTCGACAAGACCGGGACCATCACCCTCGGTGAGCCGTCGCTCACGGATGTCATTGCAAGGGGCAGCGACAAGGCGACTGTGCTGCAGCTGGCGGCCTCGCTGGAGCGAGGCTCCGAGCATCCGCTGGGCGAGGCCATCGTCAAAGGTGCAGAGACGCAGAACGTCCAACTCACGGAAACGAAGAACTTCGCCGCGATCCCCGGTCACGGCGTCGGCGGTGGCGTGGATGGCCGTGACGTGCTGCTCGGCAACGCCAAGCTCATGCGCGACCGGGGTATCGCTATCGACGCCCTTCTGGGCGATTGGGAGCGGCTGGCCGAGGAAGGCAAGACGCCGATGTTCGTCGCAGCCGACGGCAGGGCGCTTGGCCTCGTCGCCGTCGCCGACACGGTCAAGCCCCACTCCAAGGCTGCGATCGAGGTGCTGAGGCGCCTCGACATCGAAGTGGTCATGCTGACCGGCGACAACGAGCGCACGGCCAGGGCGATCGGCCGCCAGGTCGGGGTCGGGCGCGTTCTGGCCAACGTCCTGCACGGTGCGCGGCGCGTTGCCGAGGCCGGCCCGGCTCTGCCACATCTCGAGCGTCTTCCACAGCACGAAGGCGAGGAAGCAGACCAGGATGTGGGCCTCGACGCGGTCGGCCCGCTGGTGCCAGATCGGGCGCACCTCGAGCTGGTCCTTCTGGATGCGGAAGGCCGCCTCGGCCTGGGTGAGCTGGATATAGGCCTTCCACAGCGCTTCATCGCTCCAGTCGCTGATGTTGGAGCGTAACAGATAAGCGCCCTCCGACAGGGCGGCCCAGTCGTCGAAGGAGGCGTCCACCTCGACGCCGAGACGGAACCCTGCCGGGCTGGCATCCTCCGCCAGGCGCACCTTGAAGCGCCGGGCTGAGCGCTGGTTCTGCTGCAGGATGCGGCCGATCTGCCGCTCGACCTGCTCGCGGTCGAGGCGCTTCCTGGAGCGGGCGATGCGGGCCGCCAGGCGTTCGAGCGCCGCCTCGATGCGCCGGCTGAACTTGTCGTGCATCGCCTGCTCTTTGCTGCGCCGGTCGGCCGAGCGGCACAGGATCACGGTCTCCCCGGTCTCGGGACAGCGGGTGAGCTTGACCTCGACGCCATCGCGCACCTGGCGCCAGCCGGACGCAGCCGCCAGCGGGGCCGCAAATCTCTTCAGCTCCGACTTCGGGGCGCCGATGATGTAGCGCCGGCCGGTTGCGCGCAGCCACGCCAGGTTCTCCTTGCTCGCCATGCCCCGGTCGGCGATCCACACGCGCCCCAGCGCCCCGTGCCGCGCTTCCATGGTGGTCACGATCGTCTGCACGGTCTTGGAGTCATGCGTGTTGCCGGCGAACACCTCGTAGCCGAGCGGGAAGCCGTCGAACGTTACGACGAGGCCGATCAGCACCTGCTTGCAGTCGCTGCGGTGATCGCGAGAGTAGCCGCGCTGCGCCAGCGCATTGGCCTCGGCCTGGCCTTCGAAGTACGTGCTCGTCACGTCGTAGAGCAGCACCTCGTTGTCGACAGCAAACAGCTCGCCCGCGCGCCGCGACAGATGCGCTTCAATGGCCGCCTTGTGCACGATGAGCCGGTCGAGCGCACGGTAGAGGCGGTCCTTGTTGAGCAGAGCATCATCGAGCTGCAGCAGATCGGGGAGTGCCGTGCGCCGGTACCAATCCTCGGCGATGTGCAGCTCGCTCGACGGCTGGCACAGCCTCGCCGCCACCAATACGGCCGCGATCTTCTCCCAGGCGACCCGCTCCTTGCCCGCCGGCAGCAGCTTCTCGCACAGCTCAGCCAGCCCCACCCCGCGCCACAACGCCAGCGCCAGATACACGTCCCCGAACTGCCGCGAGCGCTCGATGCGGATGCCCTTCAGGCGCACCGGCACGGCCACATCCCGGCTGCCGTCGTCGAACAGCTGCGCCTGCTCGGGCGCGCCGATCAGATGCCGCGCCAGCGCCCGCGCCTCGATCCGCCCGTACTCGTCAAGCTCGCCGAGATGCGCCACCGTCTGCTGGATCACGCGGCGCCCAACGCGCACGCTGCGCACCAGGCGCCAGGTGCAGTGAACCTTGCCGTCCTTCTTGCGAATCGAATGGCGCAGATACATCCGCCATCGGAATCATGCTCGTCGCCAAAAGAAAACCCCCATGGTCGGCACTACACGCCCAAACCAGCCAATCCCGCCACCCAACTCCTTGATCCGATTCAGCCCACCTCGCCAAAAGCGCAGTTATCCACCCTCCAACTGCGCAAGTTGGGTTACCAGGCGGCTGCGCCTGCAGGCGGCGGTCCGCATCGAGCAGACCACGGTCGACGGTATCGGCCTCGACGTCATGACGCCCGCCGCCTTCGAGCGCACATTTCTGCCCTCCAGCGCCAGCGCGGGTGCCCTCTACGAGCTGCCGAGCGGTATTGTCGCGCGGCTGACGGCCCAGTACGTGGAGCGCGCGCCCGCTGACGCGGAGCTGTTCTCCAAGGGCGTTCACGAGGCCACCGGCACCTTCGAGATCGGCAACCCGTCCCTCACGAAGGAGTCCGCAAGGACGATCGAGCTCGGCTTCAGAAAGGCCAAGGGTCCGTTCCGCTTCGACGCCTCGGCCTACTACACCGTGTTCGACGGCTTCATCTTCAAGGGGCTCACCGGCGTTCTGTGCGACGACACGCTGGCGTCGTGCGGCGCCGGGTCGGAGCTCGACCAGGTCCTCTACCGGCAGCGCAATGCCACCTTCTGGGGCCTGGAGCTGTTCGGCGAGCAGGATATCGGCCGCATCGGCAAGGGTATCTGGGGCATCGACGGGCGCTACGATTTTGTGCGCGCCTCCTTCGATGATGCAGCAGGAGGCAATGTCCCGCGCATTCCTCCGCATCGCGCCGGGGCCGGCATCTACTATCGCGACCTCAACTGGTTCGCGCGGCTGGGCTTTCTGCACGCCTTCGACCAGAGCCGGATCGGCGACAACGAGACGGCGACCGCGGGCTACACCCTGCTCGGCGCCGACCTCGCCTATACCTTCAAGCTCGACGGCCAGGGCCCCCTGGTGCCGGAGATGACCATCGGCCTCAAGGGCGAGAACCTGCTCGACGACGACGTGCGCAACCACGTCTCCTTCAAGAAGGACGAGGTGCTCCAGCCCGGCCGCACCATCCGCGTTTACGGCATCGTGAAACTCAACTGGCTAGGGGGCCTGACCCCTCGCGCCAGCGCCTCGATTTGACACGATCGGTGGAGGCGAGGGGTCTGACCCCTCCGCGACCCCTTCGCGCTGCCTTGTTCCCGAGAACCATTGCGCAGACCGTACTCAACGGTTGCGGCCGCGTTGCGCCGGATTTTCGCGGCGCACAACGTTAAGGCGCGGAAATCCGATGGCGCCGGTGGGCCACACCTCGCGCTTTCCTGCACAAGAACCGACTTATCGTACCATCGTTCATATTGGGCTTGCGCCCGCCGTTCGGATAGGATGTCAGTCTGGGGAAAAGGCTACAGGGGCTGGACAGTCATGGAGCCGAGCCAAACGGTGGCACGACGACGGGGCCGCACGGCCCCCACGAACACATCCAAACCGGACTACTTTCACAAGGTGGTGGACTGCCAGTGGGCCTGCCCCACGCACACCCCCGTGCCCGAGTACATCCGGTTGATCGCTCAGGGGCGTTACGCGGCAGCCTTCATGCTGAACTGGGAAAGCAACGTCTTTCCCGCGATCCTCGGCCGCGTCTGCGACCGCCCATGCGAGCCCGCCTGCCGCCGCGGCCGGGTGGAGGAGAAGCCCGTCGCCATCTGCCGCTTGAAGCGCGTCGCCGCCGACTACAAGGGCGAGATCAACGCCTTCCTGCCGGAGATCCCCGAGGCGAAGAACGGCAAGCGCATCGCCCTGATCGGCGCCGGCCCGGCCTCGCTCACCGTGGCGCGCGATCTCATGCCGCTCGGCTACAGCTGCACCCTGTTCGAGAAGGATGCCAAGGCCGGCGGGCTGATGCGCACCAACATCCCCTCCTTCCGACTGCCGGTCGCCGTGCTCGACGAGGAGATCGAGCGCGTCCTCGACTTCGGCGTGGAGACCCGCTTCGGCCAGGAGATCAAGAGCCTGAAGGCGCTGCTGGCTGAGGGCTTCGACGCCGTCTTCATCGGCACCGGCGCCCCCAAGGGCAAAGACCTCGACATCCCCGGCCGCAGGGAAGGGGCGGCCAACATCCACATCGGCATCGACTGGCTCACCTCCGTCGCCTTCGAGCACATCGCGAAGGTCGGCAAGCGCGTGGTGGTGATCGGCGGCGGCAACACCGCCATGGACTGCTGCCGCACCAGCCTCAGGCTCGGCGGCACCGACGTGAAGGTCACGGTGCGCTCGCCCCGGCGGGTGATGAAGGCCTCGTCCTGGGAGATCGAGGACGCCGAGCACGAGGGCATCCCGATCCTCGACAACCACGCACCCAGGGAGTTCCTGATCGAGAAGGGCCGCCTCGTCGGCGTGCGCTTCCAGAAGATGAGGGAGGTCGGTGTCGATGCCGGCGGCCGTCCGAAGCTCGAGCCTTCCGGCGAGGAGGTCGTCTTCGAGTGCGACGACGTGCTGATGGCGATCGGCCAGGAGAACAGCTTCCCGTGGATCGAGCGCAACATCGGGCTGGAGTTCGACAAGCGGGGCATGCCGCACGTCGACAAGGCGACGATGATGTCGACGCGTCCCGGCGTGTTCTTCGGCGGCGACGCGGCCTGGGGCCCGGAGAACATCATCCGCGCGGTGGCGCACGGCCACCAAGCGGCGATCTCCGTCGACCACTGGTGTTACGGCAGGCCGCTCGGCGATCGCCCCCAGCCGGGCGCCAATCTGATCAGCCAGAAGATGGGCATCCACGAGTGGTCGTACAAGAACGACTATGCGCCGATTGAGCGCGTGGCCATGCCGCATGCGGAGAAGGCGCAGGCGCTGCGCAATCTCAAGGTGGAGGTGGAGCTCGGCTTCGACGACAAGCTCGCCGCCAAGGAGGCCGAGCGCTGCCTCAACTGCGATGTCCAGACGGTGTTCACCTCGCCGCTCTGCATCGAGTGCGATGCCTGCATGGACATCTGCCCGGTCGATTGCATCAACTTCCTGCGCAACGACGAGGAGCCCGCGCTGCGCCAGCAGCTGCGCGTGCCCGCCCGCAACGAGGCGCAGGATATCTACGTCTCCGAAAGCCTCAAGACCGGCCGCATCATGGTCAAGGACGAGGACATGTGCCTGCACTGCGGCCTGTGCGCGGAGCGCTGCCCCACCGGCGCCTGGGACATGAAGAAGCTCATGTACGTCGAGGCGCAGGCATCGCCGGCTTGCCTGACGCACCACAATGCCTACCTGCGGTAACAACGGGGTCAGACCGCGCGCGCATGCGCGCCGTTGTTCGATCTGAGCGTGGTGGCGCGGGGTCTGACCCCGCCCGGAACGAGGTCCACTTCGGAAATGAGCGGCATCAACGACTTCGTGGTGAAGTTCGCCACCGTCAACGGCTCGGGCTCGGCGTCTGCCAACGGCATCTTCGCCAAGACGCTGTTCCGGATGGGCATCCCCGTCAGCCCGAAGAACATCTTCCCCTCCAACATCCAGGGCCTGCCGACCTGGTACGAGGTGCGGGTGTCGGAGGCGGGCTACCTCGCGCGCCGCGACGGCGTCGACCTGATGGTCGCCATGAACCCGCAGTCCTACAAGGAGGACCTGGGCGAGATCGTGCCCGGCGGCTGGCTCGTCTACAATTCGACCATGCCGCGCGTGTGGCCGCGCGAGGACATCAAGGTGCTGGGCATCCCCATCGCCGAGATGTGCGCCAGGAAGTGGAGCGATCCGCGCCAGCGCCAGCTGTTCAAGAACATGGTCTATGTCGGCGTGCTCACCGCGCTCCTCGACATCGACCTCGAGGTGCTGAAGGCCACGGTGTCGGAGCAGCTCAAGGGCAAGGAGAAGCTCGTCGCCGCCAACATGGAGGCGGTGATGCTGGGCCGCGACTACGCGTTGCAGCAGTTCGATTGCCCGCTCTCCATCCGCGTGCGCACCTCGCGGGCCGCCAAGGGCAAGATCCTGGTCTCCGGCAACGAGGCCGCGGGCCTCGGCGCCCTCTATGCCGGCGCCACGGTGTGCGCCTGGTATCCCATCACGCCCTCGACCTCGCTGGCGGAGTCCTTCGAGAAGCATGCCAGGCGCCTGCGCGTCACCAAGGACGGCCGGCGCCTCTACGGCATCGTGCAGGCGGAGGACGAGCTCGCCGCCATCGGCATCGCCATCGGCGGCGGCTGGAACGGCGCGCGCGCCTTCACCGCCACCTCGGGCCCCGGCATCTCCCTGATGAGCGAGTTCCTGGGGCTCGCCTATTTCGCCGAGGTCCCGGTGGTGCTGTTCGATGTGCAGCGCGGCGGGCCGTCGACCGGCATGCCGACGCGCACCCAGCAGTCCGACATCTTCGCCTGCGCCTACGCCTCGCACGGCGACACCAAGCACGTCCTCCTGTTCCCCAAGGACCCCACCGAGTGCTTCTCGCTGGGCGCCCAGGCCTTCGACCTCGCCGAGCGGCTGCAGACGCCCGTCATCGTCATGTCCGACCTCGACATCGGCATGAACGAATGGGTCACCGACGCCTTTGCCTGGGACGACAGGCACGTCCACGACCGCGGCAAGGTGCTGGATGCCGAGGCGCTCGAGAGCTTCAAGGCCGTCAAGGGCCGAGACTGGGGCCGCTACCTCGACGTCGACGGCGACGCCATCCCCTACCGCACCCTGCCGGGCACGCATCCGACCATGGGCTCGTTCTTCACGCGCGGCACGTCGCACGACGAGGGCGCGCGCTACACCGAGGACGGGCGCATCCACGCCCGCGTCATCGACCGCATCCGCCGCAAGCTCGATACCGCGGCCACGCTGGTGCCGAAGCCCGAGATCTCCATCCGCGACAAGAACGGCAAGACCGGCCTCGTCTATTTCGGCGGCACCACGCCGGCGGTGCTCGAGGGGCTCGATCTGCTGGAGCGCGAGGGCATCAAGGTCAACGCCCTGCGGCTCAGGGCCTTCCCCTTCACGCGCGAGGTCGACACCTTCTGCGCCCAGCACGAGCGCATCCTCGTCATCGAGCAGAACCGCGACGCCCAGATGCGCTCGCTGCTCATGACGGAGGCCAACGTGCCCGGCGCCAAGCTGATCCCCGCGCTCAACTACGACGGCATGCCGCTGACCGGGGCCTTCGTGCGCAGCGTCGTTCTGAAGGAGCTGAGACCGGCCCAGGTGGCCGCGGAGTAGGTTGGGTCAAGGCTAAGCCGCAGACCCAACATTGGAAGAATGCAACCTTGAAAGTGTCGGGTCTGCGCTTCGCTTGACCCGACCTACACGCCGCCCAGGGGCGGCCGAGCAGGAAACGCCGATGAGCTACATCTCCAAACCCGTCGCGCATCATCCGGCGCTGCCGCGCAATGCCCTGGGGCTCACGCGGCGCGACTACGAAGGCACCATGTCGACCCTGTGCGCGGGGTGCGGCCACGATTCGATCACGGCGGCGCTGATCGAGGCCTGCTTCGAGATGGATCTGCCGGCGCACCGCATCGCCAAGGTGTCGGGCATCGGCTGCTCGTCGAAGTCGCCGACCTACTTCCTCTCGCGAAGCCACGGCTTCAACAGTGTGCACGGGCGCATGCCGTCGATCACGACGGGCGCCGCCATCGCCAACCGCGACCTCGTCTACATCGGCGTCTCCGGCGACGGCGACACCGCCTCGATCGGCCTCGGCCAGTTCTGCCACGCTGTGCGCCGCCGGCTGAACATGACCTACATCGTCATGAACAACGGCTGCTACGGCCTCACCAAGGGCCAGTTCTCGGCCACCAACGACAAGGGCTCGCCGTCCAAGAGGGGCGAGGCCAACCCGTTCGAGGGCATCGACCTGGCCCAGCTCGCGATCCAGCTCGGCGCCGGCTTCGTCGCGCGCTCCTTCTCCGGCGACAAGGCCCAGCTGATCCCGCTCCTCAAGGCCGCCATCAGCTACAATGGCTTCGCCTTCCTCGACGTGATCAGCCCGTGCGTCACCTTCAACAACCACCCGGCCTCGACCAAGAGCTACGACTGGGTGCGCGCCCACAACATGGCGTCCGAGAACCGGCTCGATTTCGTCGAGCCCAGGGAGGAGATCACCGTCGACTACGAGGAGGGCACCACGGCGGCCATCGAGCTGCACGACGGCTCGCGCCTCGTCCTCAACAAGCTCGGCCAGGGCCACGACCCGCGCGACGCCGATGCGGCGCTGATGACGATCCGCGGCAACGCCGCCAAAGGCGCGGTGGCGACGGGCCTGCTCTACATCGAGCAGAGCGAGCGCGACATGCACGACATCCTCGCCACCGACCCGCGCCCGCTCAACGCCGTGCCGATCGCGGCGCTGTGCCCCGGCTCCAAGGCCCTGGACGCGATCAACGCGCGGCTGCGCTAGGCGGCCATCGCGCCAACGGGGGGACGCCGCCCGGCTCCCGCTGTCTGCCTTCGTCCGCCGACAGGTGGCAAACGAACCCCGGCAACGCACCGCGTTCGCGATGCGAAAGACATCATTCAGCGCGGACAACGCATGTCTCAAACGTGTCGCAGCTCCCCCGTGCCGACCGGTGGTGCGGGGCCGCAGGGCTACTGGCGGACGGGGCCGGAGCACCGGCCGAACTTGGCAAATCCGCTCGGTCGCACGCAACCTGAACCGTTCGGCAGCGGCAGTGGGCCGCTGGCAAGTTTCACCGGCGGCGGCTAGTGTAATGGCCGAGCCATGCGACCAAAGTAGAAGCCCAATCCAGGGAGGACTGAAATGCGAAAGGCCATGCTGAGGGCAGCTGTAGTAGCGACAGGCGCGCTGTGCTTTGCCGCCGCGGCCGGCGCCGCCGAGCTTCGTATGATGACGGGGCCGCAGGGCGGCTCGTGGATCCCGATCGGCGGCCAGCTCAAGGACCTGTGGGAGAAGGCGGTCCCAGGCAACACCTTCCAGGTGCTCCCGGGAGCGGGCATTGCCAACGTGCGCGCCATCCAGGAAGGCAAGGCCGAGGCCGGGCTCGCCAACTCGATCTCCACCGCCGATGCCATGACCGGGCGGCCACCCTTCAACAAGGTGCACGACAACGTCTGCAACGTCGCCTCGCTCTATCCCCAGTACTTTCAGTTCGTGGTGCTGGCCGACGCCGGCATCAACAAGATCTCCGATCTCAAGGGCAAAAGCATCACCACGCAACAGAAGGGCAACACCGGCGAGGTGATCACGCGACACTTCCTCGAGGCGCACGGCCTCAAGTACGAGGACATGAAGGTGAGCTTCGTCGGCTACACCGACTCGGTGAACCAGATGAAGGACGGCCATGCGGTGGCCTTCGGCCTCAACACCCAGGCCCCTGCAGGCGCTGTCATGGACCTGCAGTCGGCGCGAGCGGTGAAGTTCTTCGAGCAGACCGACATCTACGACAAGATGCTCAAGCTCAACCCGAGCTACAAGATGGTCACGCTGCCGAAGGGCACCTATCCCAAGCAGGACAAGGACCTCAAGGTGATCGGCTTTCACACCCACGTGGTGGCGTCGTGCAAGCTGCCTGCCGACCAGGTCTACGCCATGACCAAGGCGATCGCCGACAACACCAAGACCTTGGCAACCGTCGCCAAGGACATTGGCGCGCTGAAGCCGGCCGGCATGGCCGCCGACATCGGCGTGCCGTTCCATCCCGGCGCGGCCCGGTTCTACAAGGAAGCCGGCATCGCGGTGCAGTCCAGGTAGCCGGTGTCCAGGTAGTCGAACCCGTCCGGTGCGCCGGCGCGGAATCCTCCCCGCGCCGGCGGCCGTGCATTCGCCGGCCCAGGCCGTGCGGCAAGGCTAGGGGGCCGGTGCGGCCATGAAATTCGAGCTGAGCTACGCGGGCATCATGCGCCTCCTGGTGGGCGTCATCGGCGTCGCCATGGCGGTCTACCACATGTGGGCGATCGCCTTCGGGTCGCCCGAGGCAATCCCCTACCGCGGCACGCACCTGCTGTTCGCGCTGACGCTGACCTACCTGCTCTACCGCTGGAACGCCGAGCAGAGCTTCACGCCCGGCGTCACGGACTATGTGCTGCTCGCGCTCGGGGCCGCCCCGATCCTCTACCTCTTCTTCAACTACGGCTACATCGTCGATCGCATCTTCTACGTCGACGAGCTTTATACCTCCGACATTGTCATGGGCGTGCTGCTGACGGTGGTCATCATCGACGCGACGCGACGCGTGATCGGATGGGCACTGCCGCTGACGGCCATCGTTTTCCTCGCCTATGGACTGCTGCTTGCACGCGTCGAGCCGCTGCGGCTGCTCGACCAGCTGTACATGACCACCGAGGGCATCTTCGGCATCCCGCTGGCCGTCTCGGCCTCCTACGTGCTGATCTTCGTGATGTTCGGCTCGTTCATGGAGCGCACCGGCACCGGGCAGCTGTTCATGGACTTCGCCATGGCCCTCACGGGCCACACGGCCGGCGGACCCGGCAAGGTGTCGGTGTTCAGCTCCAGCCTGTTCGGCACCATCTCCGGCTCCGCCGTCGCCAACGTCATGGTCGACGGGCCGATCTCCATCCCGCTGATGAAGCGCACGGGCTTCAAGCCGCATTTCGCCGCCGGCGTGGAGGCCGTCGCCTCCACCGGCGGCCAGATCATGCCGCCGATCATGGGCGCGGCGGCCTTCGTGATGGCCGAGTTCATGGGCGTCAGCTACGCGCAGGTGACGGTCTGGGCCGTCATTCCCGCCCTGCTCTACTACGTCGCCTGCTTCTCGGCCGTGCATTTCGAGGCCAAGCGCGCCGGCATCCACGGCGTTCCCAGGGCCGAGCTGCCGAGGATGCGCGGCGTCCTGCGCGAGCGCGGGCACCTGTTCATTCCGGTCCTCATCATCCTCTACGTGCTCTACTCCGGCTACAGCGCACCGATGGCGGCGCTGATGGGCACGCTCGCCTGCTTCCCCGTCGCCCTGCTCAGGGCCTCCACGCGCCAGTACGTGCGCATCGGCAACATCCTGGAGGCCATGATCGACGGCGCCAAGAACGCGCTCGGCGTGGCGCTCGCTTGTGCCTGCGCCGGCATCATCATCGGCGTCGTCACCATCACCGGACTCGGCATCGTCTTTACCCAGTTTGTGGTCGGCCTGGCGCAGAGCACCCTGGTCCTTGCGCTGCTGCTCACCATGGCTGCGGGCATCGTGCTCGGCATGGGCATGCCGACGACCCCGGCCTACATCATCATGACCGCGCTCCTGGTGCCCGCCATCATCAAGCTCGGCGTGGTGGCGCCGGCCGCGCACATGTTCGCGTTCTACTTCGCGATCCTCTCGGCCATCACGCCGCCGGTGGCGCTGGCGGTGTTTGCGGCTGCGGGGCTCGCCAAGGCGGACCTGTGGAAATCGGGATGGTCGGCGGTCAAGATCGGCGCGGCCGGCTTCATCGTGCCCTTCATGTTCGTGTACGAGCCGGCGATCCTGATGCTCGACCCGGCCCTCTACGGCAAGGGCGGCAGCGGGCTGGTGACCGCCGACGTGACGCGCATTCTGTGGGCATCGGGCACGGCTACCATCGGCTGCGTCCTTCTCGCAGCCGGCTTGGCTGGCTACCTGTTGACCGCCTGCAGCCTGTGGCAGCGCGCCTTCCTGATCATCGCGGCGCTGGGCCTGATCGATCCGGGGCTGTGGACCGACATCGGCGGCGTGGTCTTGACGCTCATTGTCGCGGCCACGCAGCTGAACGCCCGCCGGCGCGCGGCCGAGATGGTGCCGAGACCGGGCGAATAGGCTGCGCTGTCCCGCCGCCCGGCCCTAGTATCATTATCAGATACCAAAATTGACTGTGGTGTCTGTGAGCGAGTCTATCCGGCGACGGGCGGGGCGCACCTTGATCCTCAGCTTCAAGGGTAGGTTCACGGAGGCGGTGCTCAACGGGCAATGTCCGAAGGGCTTCCCAGTTCAGATATTCCCAGTCGCTCGTCGGAAGCTCGAAGCCGTCGATGCGGCTGAAACGCTCAATGACCTGCGCGTGCCGCCGGGAAATCGGCTTGAACCCCTGAAGGGCGACCGGAAAGGTCGACATTCGATCCGCCTCAACGACCAATGGCGGGTTTGCTTCCGGTGGACGAACGACGGCCCGGCCGATGTCGAGATGGTGGAGTGCCACTAAGGAAGTACGGCAATGAAGATTGCGGCCACGCTGCCGCCGATGCATCCGGGCGAGATGCTCCGCGAGGAATTTCTGGTACCCATTGGGCTCACCCCTTATCGGGTCGCAAAGGCCTGCGGGGTGCCGCGCACGCGCATAGAGCGCATCGCGCGCGAGGAGCTGGGCATTACAGCCGATACCGCGCTGCGCCTTGGAAAGTTCTTCGGCACCACGGCCGGCTTCTGGATGAACCTGCAGAAGAGGTACGATCTGCGGGTGGCCTCGCAGGCCATCGCCGAGGAACTGGCGGCGATCGAGACATTCAAGCCGGAGGCGGCATGAAATTCGTGAAGGCTGCGGTGCGCATCCATGCGTAAGCGCTGGGAGGAGCTGCGCTCGCATCGCTGGCTCGGCGTGCAGGACCTGCGCGCCTTCGGCCACCGCTCGCGCCTGCGCCAGATCGGCTACGATGCGGAGGACTGGCGCGGCAAGCCGGTGATCGGCATCGTCAACACCTGGAGCGACATCAACGCCTGCCACACGCACCTGCGCGCGCGCGCCGAGGACGTGAAGCGCGGCGTGCTGCAGGCGGGTGGCCTGCCCATCGAGCTGCCGGCGCTCTCGCTCGCCGAGCCGTTCGTGAAGCCCTCCACCATGCTCTACCGCAACCTCCTGGCGATGGAGACGGAGGAGCTGTTGCGCTCGCACCCGATCGACGGTGCAGTGCTGCTCGGCGGCTGCGACAAGACCACGCCCGGCCTCGTCATGGGCGCGATCTCCATGGGCCTGCCGGCCATCTACTGCCCCGCCGGGCCGCAGCTGCGCGGCAACTGGCGCGGGCAGACCCTGGGCTCCGGCTCCGACGCCTGGAAGTACTGGGACGAGAAGCGGGCGGGGAACATCTCGGACGACGACTGGGCCGCCATCGAGAGCGGCGTGGCGCGCTCGTTCGGCACCTGCATGACCATGGGCACCGCGGCCACCATGATGGCCATCGCCGAGGCCCTGGGGCTCGCGCTGCCCGGCGCCTCGTCGATCCCCGCCGCCGACGCCGGCCACCCGCGCATGTGCGCGCAGGCCGGCCGGCGCATCGTGGAGATGGTGTGGGACGACATGACGCCTCAGCGCATCCTCACCCCTGCGGCGTTCCAGAACGCCATCGCCGTGCACATGGCGATGGGCGGCTCCACCAACGCCATGATCCATTTGATCGCCATGGCGCGCCGCGCCGGCATCGCGCTGTCGCTCGACGACTTCGACCGCGTCTCGCGCGAGGTGCCGGTGATCGCCAACGTGCGGCCGTCGGGCGCCCACCTGATGGAGGACTTCTTTTACGCCGGCGGCCTGCCCGCGCTCATGAAGGTGCTGGCGCACCGGCTGGATGGCGGGGCGCTGACCGTGAACGGCCGCACCGTGGCCGAGAACATCGCCGCGGCGCAGGTGTTCCACCCTGACGTCATCCGCTCCCTCGACAAGGCCATCTATGCCGAGGGCGGCACGGCGGTGCTGAGGGGCAATCTGGCGCCCGGCGGCGCCGTGATGAAGCCGTCGGCGGCCGAGCCGCGGCTCACCCGGCATCGCGGGCGGGCCATCGTGTTCCGCGACTACAACCACATGGCGGCCGAGGTGGATCGCGACGACCTCGACGTGACGCCCGACCACGTGCTGGTGCTGCAGAATGCCGGCCCCAAGGGCGGGCCGGGGATGCCCGAATGGGGCATGCTGCCGATCCCGAGGAAGCTGGTGCGCGCCGGCGTGCGCGACATGGTGCGCATCTCCGACGCGCGCATGTCGGGCACGAGCTACGGCGCCTGCATTCTGCATGTGGCGCCGGAGAGCTTCGTGGGCGGTCCCCTGGCCCTGGTCGAGACCGGCGACGAGATCGAGGTCGATGTCGCCCGGCGCCGGCTGCATCTCCACGTCTCCGAGGAGGAGCTGGCACGCCGCCGCGCGGTGTGGGTGGCGCCACCGCCGCGCTACGCGCGCGGCTACGGCCGCATGTTCCAGGAGCACATCGGTCAGGCCGATTCCGGTTGCGACTTCGACTTCCTGGAGTACGGCGCCCCGGTCCCGGAGCCCGAGATCCATTGAGGCGCGGGCGGCGGAGCCCGGGTGCGCTCCGCATCCCAGCCGCCCCCCCGCCCTGCGGGATCGTCGCCACAGTGGCGCGACCGGGCTGTCACGGCAGCGACGCGAAGTCGGAGCGGCGCCAGGCGTGCACCATGTCGCGCAGGCGCTCGGGCGCCAGCACCTCGACCTGGTCGCCCCACGCGTAGAGGTGCCAGCACATCTCCAGATGCCCCGACGCCCTGAAGCGCACGATGAGCGAGCCGTCGGGCGCGTCCTCCACCTGCTGGCTCGGGTGGAACTGGAAGCTGCGCGCATGCGCCGCCGCGCCCGGAAGGAAGCGCCAGACCACCTCGCCGAGCTCCTCCTCGTTCTGGAACACGCCGAAGGCGCGATCGGCGAAGGCCTGCAGATCGAAGGCGGGGTCGCGCTCGAACGGCTGCCCGCCGACCACGGCGGCGCTGATGTTCTCGACCACGTAGAGCCGCACCGGGCCCGCAGGGTCGTAGTCGGGACGCGCCACCAGGTAGCGGCGCAGGCCCGTCAGCAGCCCGTAGGGCGCGATGCGGCGCGGGCGGGGCTCCGTCTCGTCGCGCGCGCGGTACTCCACCTCCAGCATGCGGCACGCCTTGATGGCCTCGGCGATGGCCGCCACGATCCCGCGGGCGATGCGCTGGCGCGGCCCCGGGCGCGCCGCCAGGCCCTGCGCCTCGAGCAGCGCCTCGAGGTCGGTCTCGATGCGCACCGCGCGCAGGCGCGGGACCAGCGCCAGTACCTTCTCGCGCAGCCGCAGCAGGCTCTCCACCTCCGCGTCCATTCCCGATCGCTTCATGATCTCCGCGGCCAGGTCGAGGGCGGCCAGCTCCTCTGCCGACAGCGTCAGGAGGTCCCTGAGCGCGCCCGAGGCGAGCCGCCAGCGCTTGCGCCCGTCGCCGTCGTTGGTAACGGCGGTGTCCGGGAACAGCGCCTCCAGCACCCGCAGCATGCGCTGCGCGGTGCGTTTCGATATGCCGAAGCGCTCCATCACCTCGTCGAGGGTCACCCCGACGTGACGCCCCGCCGCCATCGTGGCGAGCGTTATGATCGCCTCCGCCTTCCAGTACGACACAGCCCGCACCCCCGTGACCGCTGCCGTCGCTTGCCTTGCAACGGTCGCGCCTCCGGGTGACAGTATTTGTCACCTGCCAATGCGTGTACAGTGGAGGGAGCGGGCAAGGGGGCCACGCCATGCAGCGGCGCAACGGCGCTATCGTCCTGTCGGCGACGGACCTGATGCGGTTCGCCGGCTGCGCGCACGCCGTTGCCCTCGATCTGCGCCAGCTCGAGGGCGAGCGGCTCGTGGCGGTCGAGGACAGCGCCGGCGCCCGGCTGATCCAGGCGAAGGGCCACGCGCACGAGGCGGGCTTCCTGCAGTCGCTGAAGGAGGGCGGGAAGGCCGTCGCCAGCATCGACAGGGCGAAGCTCCCCTACGACGAAGCCTTCGCCGAGGCCCTCGCCGACACCCGCCGCGCGCTGGCCGAAGGGGCCGACTACATCTATCAGGCGGCGCTGGCGGGCGGACGCTGGAGCGGCTATGCCGACTTCCTGGAGCGTGTCGGCCGCCCTTCCGGACTGGGCCCGTTCTCCTACGAGATCATCGACACCAAGCTCAAGCGCTCGCCCGATCCCAAGCACGTCCTCCAGCTCGCGCTCTACTCCGATCTGCTGGCCGAGGCGCAGGGCTCGGCGCCGGAGCACATCCACATCGTGCTCGGCGACCGCCGCCGCGCCACGCTGCGCCTTGCCGACTATCTCTCCTACGCGCGCCGCCTGCGCCGGCGGCTGGAGCAGTTCATCGAGGCCCGGCCGCCGACGCGCCCCGAGCCGGTGCCCGCGTGCGAGCTGTGCCGCTGGCGCGAGCATTGCGGCGCGGTGTGGGACCGCGCCGACGACCTCTGCCTGGTGCCCGGCATCCGCAAGAGCCAGCGCCAGAAGCTCGAGGCCGCCGGCGTTGCCACCATCGCCGCCCTCGCCGCCAACGTCTCCAAGGTCCCCAAGCTGGCGCAGGAGACGCTGGCCAGGCTGCGCGTCCAGGCGCGCCTGCGCGCCGCGCGGCGGGCCGGGGGGCCACCCACGTTCGAGCTGCGGCCCATGGAGCCCGACAAGGGCCTGTTGCGGCTGCCCGCGCCCGCCGCGGGCGACCTCTTCTTCGACATGGAAGGCGACCCGCACGTCGAAGGCGGGCTCGAATACCTTTTCGGCATCTACGGCGGGCACGACGGCGTCGGGCAGTTTCGCGCCTTCTGGGCGCACGACCGCGACCAGGAGCGCGCGGCCACCGAGCGGGTCCTGGCCTTCCTCCGCGAGCACCTCGGGGCCCACCCCGATGCCCACATCTATCACTACAACCACTACGAGCCGACCGCGCTGAAGCGGCTTGCCAGCGGGCACGGCGTCGGCGAGGCCACGCTCGACCAGCTCCTGCGCGAGCAGCGCTTCGTCGACCTCTACCGCGTCGTGCAACAGGGCATCGTCGCCTCGGAGGCTGGCATCTCGCTCAAGGATCTGGAGGCGCTCTACGGCTATGAGCGCCCCAAGGAGGTGGCGACCGCCGGCGACAGCATCGTCGCCTACGAGGCGTGGCGCGAGACCGCAGAGGCCGCCATCCTGGAGGCGATCCACGCCTACAACGAGGCCGACTGCCGCTCCACCAAGGCTCTGCGCGACTGGATCGTGGCGACCGTGCGCCCGGCCCACCTGCCGTGGTGGACGCCCGGCGCCGTCGCGGAGGACACCACCGGGCAGGACGAGCGCACCAGGCGCGCCGAGGAGGAGCGCACGCAACTCCGCAACCAGCTGGGCGAGGCCGCCGGCCGCCTCACAGGCGAGCCGGCGGAGTTGTTGTTCGAGCTCGCCTGGTACCACCAGCGCGAGGACAAGCCGCAGTGGTGGGCCATGTTCGACCGCGCCGAGCGCGATACCGAGGAGCTGATCGAGGATGCCGACAGCCTGGGCGGGCTCGAGGCCATCACCGACGCCGTACCCGAGAAGAAGTCCTTCGTCCGCACCTATCGATATCCCGAGCAGGAGACCAAGCTGCGCGTGGATGCGAACGTGAGGATGAAGGAGCATCGTCCCAAGGCCGTCAGCATCTTGCGGCTGGACCCGGAGGCCCGTGAGATCGATGTCAAGTTTGGCCCTACCATTGGCGCGCCGCCTGACCGGCTCGACCTCATCCCGGGCGGTCCGATCGACAACGAGGTCCTGCGCGACGCGGTGCGCCGGGTCGCCGCCGACGCCTTCCGCGGCACCGGACGGTACCCGGGCCTGGAGGCCCTGCTCGCCAAAGAGCTGCCCCGCCTCATGGGCAGGGCATCGGGCGCTCCACTCATCGACGAGGCGGCCGATGTCGTCGCCGAGACCGTCGCCGCGGTGCAGCGCCTCGAGGCGAGCTGCCTGCCCATCCAGGGGCCACCCGGGACGGGCAAGACCTACGTGGCCTCACAGGCGATCCTGGCGCTCCTGCGCAAGGGCCGGCGCGTCGCCATCACCTCCAACTCCCACAAGGCGATCGGCAACCTCCTGTCCGCGATTGCCGCTCGGGCGCGCGAGCAAAAGGTGACGCTGCAGGCCATCCAGAAGACCAACGGCGAGCCTGCGGCCGATCCCGCCATCGAGGCGGCCACCGACAACGGAGATGGCCGGCTGGCAACCTATCCCCTGGTGGCCGGGACGGCCTGGCTCTTCGCGCGCCCCGAGCACGACCAGCGGTTCGACCATCTGTTCATCGACGAGGCCGGCCAGGTCGCGCTGGCCAACGTGGTCGCTGCCGGCGCCGCCGCGCGCAACCTCGTGCTGGTCGGCGATCCCATGCAGCTTGCACAGCCCGTCCAGGGCAGGCATCCCGGCCAGTCGGCGGCGTCGGGCCTCGCCTACATCCTCGAGGGCTACGCCACCGTCCCGCCGGAGCGCGGCATCTTCCTGCCCGTCTCACGCCGGCTGCATCCCAAGATCTGCACCTATATCTCCGACTTGGTCTACGATGGCCGGCTGCGAAGCGACGACGGCGCTGCGCGGCAGACCTTGCTCCTCGCCCGCACCGAGCCGCCGCTGGCGCCCGCCGGTCTGCGCTTCATGCCGATCGACCACGCCGGCTGCAGCCAGTCGAGCGAGGTGGAGGGCAAAGCCCTCGCCCGGGTCTACAGGTCCCTCATAGGCCAGCGGTTTCGCGATCGCGACGGCAAGGAGCGGCGCATCGCCGAGGCCGACATCCTGGTGGTCACGCCCTACAACGCCCAGGTCGGCCTGCTCGTGCGCCTCCTCCCCGCCGACGCCCGCGTCGGCACCGTCGACAAGTTCCAGGGCCAGGAGGCGCCGGTGTGCCTCGTCTCGATGGCCACCTCGAGCGGAGAGGAGCTGCCGCGCGACATCGAGTTCCTGTTCAGCGTCAACCGCCTCAACGTTGCCATCTCGCGCGCCCAGGCGCTGGCCGTCGTGCTCGCCAGCCCCCGCCTCCTGGACGTGCCCTGCCGCACCATCGACGAGATGCGCCTCCTCAACGCGCTCTGCGCCGTCGCGGCCTACGCGGCCCGGGGGACCTGACCGGCGACCAAGGCAGAGCCAACGGCCGGGCTCGTCTCTCTCGTCATCCATTCAGTGGCTGTCTATCCATTTGCGTAGATCTTGCGATCAGAAACAGCATATTTAATTTGACAATACAGCATATTGCATTATGATGCCCAGTGTTCGATTTGCGTAGGCAGGCGTGATGGTCGCGTGACTGCAGGGCACGCTGCCCCGTGCTCCTGCTCGCGAGGCGTTTCATGGACAGCAGGGAGAACTGAAAGCGTAGCACCTGCTACTGAAAGCCAGCACCTCCTGAAGCAACCCGTCCCGGCGGCCGCTGCACCAGCCCTGGGCGGAATGTCGGACGTCTCTGGCGGCTCCGTGAGGGACAGCCTTCGCAGCGGGCGCGAGGGTTCGGCCGAGCGCGCAGCAACTCCTCCCTCCGCGCCCCTTCGGGCTCGTCCCTCGCCCGAGCCCGTCCCGCAACGCCAGTCGAGGGTCGAATTTGGGGCTTTTCCGCCCGCGCCTCCGGCATCGCCCCGATAGCTCCATGCCCTGCAGTCCGTCAGGCTGGTCAGGGAGATGCCGCGCCTGGTGCGTCTCTGCGGTGGTCTCGTGCCTGCGAACCTTTGGAGGGCTCATGGTACACACGGACGCGGGGCACGCTGGCGGTGCGCGGCACGCGAGCTGGTGGCAGAGCACCCTTCTCGGGATTGTCCTCATCGTTGCCGGCCTGCTCGTGCTGCGGGACGCCGTTGCCGTGACACTGGTGAGCGCGATCGTGGTCGGGCTCGCGCTGCTGTGCGCCGGGTTGGCCGAGGTCGTGCACGCGTTCGGGACGCCGCATTGGAGCGGCGTTCTCTGGAGGCTCCTCCTCGGAGCGCTCTATGCCGTCGGCGGCGGAGTCCTGGTCGCCGATCCTGTGGCCGCGTCCTCCGTTCTGACGCTGGCGTTTGCCACCGCGCTGGTCGTTTCGGGCATCGTGCGCGTTTTCCTGGCCCTGAGGCACTGGGAGCGGCTCGGCTGGCTGCTGCTCGCCTCGGGCCTCGTCGGCATTCTCGGGGGTTTCGTGATCTTCCTGAAATGGCCGCTCAGCGGCCTGTGGGTTTTCGGCCTCGCCGTCGGCGCCGATCTCCTGCTGCACGGCATCTGGTGGGTGCTGTCGGGCTGGACCGCGCGCGAGGAGGCCCGGTCTGCGTGACCGCCGGGCATCCACCGCCGGGCTCAACACCGAGGACCTGGCCCGAGGACCTGGTCCGAGGATCTGGCCCGAGGACCTGGACAGAAGAGACGCGGAGCATGGCATGGGCGAGACTGTGGGCGAATATCTGGGCCAATACCTGCGCGACTACTCGCCCTGGCACCTGGCTCTCTTGCCGCTCCTGCTCTTCCTTTGGATCTTCCCCCTGTGGCGCATCATCGGGAGGGCCGGCTATCCTCCGGCCATCTCGCTCCTGGCGATCTTCCCGGCGGTTGGATTGATCCTGCTCTGGTGGCTGGCGTGCTCACGGTGGCCGGTGGAGCAGCCTCGCCCTGCCGCGGCGCCGGAGCCCGCGGTCTGGGAAAGCGCCGCCGGCTCGCCCAGGTCTCGCCGAAGGGTCTAGAGCCGCATCCACGCGTGCGTAGAGCGCCTCGCGCCGTCGCCTCCTGTCAGGTCTTGCCGCGCGGCTGTCTGAGGGTTCCGCCCGATGCCGCAATACACCGCGTGCCGGTACCCTGGGGGTCGGCTCATGCCTCACTGCAACGGGGCGCGCGGCTGCTGCCGGGCGGTACCCGTGTCTCCAGCAAGTCAATCGGGAGTCCCGCGATGAGCGACCTCATTGTCCTCGATTTCGACGGCACCACCACTGCAGACGAGGTGCTCACAAGGCTGCGGAGCTTGCAGAAAGAGCACCTGATCGACCTGGAAGATGCCTGTATCGTCGTCCACACGGAGAACGGCAAGGTGCAGGTCAAGCAGGCGCTCAATCTGACCAAGGCGGGCGCGGCGACGGGCGCCAGCACCGGCATGCTGATCGGCGCGCTGGCGGGTCTCCTGGTGCTGAACCCGCTCGCCGGGATGGTCGTGGGCGGCCTGAGCGGGGCGGGGTTCGGCGCGCTGTCGGGCAAGATGGCCGACTATGGCATCAACGACGACTTCATCAGGAACCTCGGCAACACCATCCCGAAGGGCT
Source organism: uncultured Alphaproteobacteria bacterium (assembly GCA_963840075.1). Classification (GTDB taxonomy): domain Bacteria; phylum Pseudomonadota; class Alphaproteobacteria; order Rhizobiales; family Hyphomicrobiaceae; genus AWTP1-13. The sequence continues at coordinate 21,136 of CAWIXS010000012.1, forward strand.
CCTCGGCCCTGTTCGTCCTGGTCAAGAGCTCGACGCCCGACAAGGTGCTTCCTGAGATCGAGCCGTTCAGGCCGCGCGTGCTCAGAACATCGCTGTCGCAGCAGCAGGAGGACAAGCTGCGCGCCGCCCTGCAGACGCGGGCGCAAGCCGCATAGACGCGGCTGCCGCGAGCCGCGCAAGGCGGCCCGGGTGCGCAGCGCAGCGCTCGTCGGTTGACACGCGTTGACAATTGCATCGTCCACCGGGGAAATCCGCCGTCTCTGCGGCGGCACGCCGGTCTGCGCGCAGGTGGCCGAGAAAATTCGCCGCCAGGGCGCCTGCGGAGGCCGCCCAGTGGCCTCACGCGGCCCCGGCTACCCTCGGTACCCTCGGCACGAGGTACGCCTCAGCGGTCGAATTTGTCGGGTGCATGCAACCTCTCCCTGCGCCACAAGCGAAACCCATCCGCGGAGGGCCTCTGATCACATACACACCCGCCCAGCGTCTTCAATGAGGCCCCGCGCCGGGGACAGTGCACTTTGCTGCCCCTCACCCCCGCCCTCTCCCCGTCGCCCTCGGGCCGTTGTGGCGAGCGCGCACCTTGTGGATGGCCGAGGCCGACGGGGAGAGGGAGTCCGCACGGCGTACGTTATGGTCCGCTCTCTCGCTGGCATCGCGTCGCGGGTATCAATCAAGCGAGTGAGTCGACAGCGACCGAGCTTTGTCCGCCACCGCGTGCGTATTGATCCAGGCTCGTTGGCCAGGGTAAGGCTAGCGATCGAGGGCTCGAGCCTTGCCAGTCCGCCGGTCTCGGCCATCCAAGTCTCACGGGAGGAGAAGTGCATGTCGTCATCCGAGCCCGCCACGAGCCCCGGCAATGCGCTCAAGCCTTTCATCACGCGCGCGCTCGATTCCGCGCTGACACAGGCGGAAGCCGAGGAGGCCTTCGATGTCATCATGTCCGGCCAGGCGACCGCCGCGCAGATCGGGGGCTTCCTGATGATCCTGCGGCTGCGCGGGGAGTTGATCGAGGAGATCACGGGCGCTGCCACGATCATGCGGGCGAAGTGCAAGAAGGTGCGCGCACCTGCCGGCGCCATGGACATCGTCGGCACCGGCGGTGACGGCAGGGGCACGCTCAACATCTCGACCGCGGCGGCCATCGTCACGGCCAGCCTCGGCGTCCCGGTCGCCAAGCACGGCAACCGGGCGCAATCCTCCAAGACCGGCACGGCCGACGTGCTGGCGCTGCTCGGCGTCAACATCAACGCCGACGTGGAGGCCATCGAGCGCTGCCTCGCCGCATGCGGCATGGGCTACATGAATGCGCCCAACCATCACGCCGCCATGCGCCACGTGATGCCGGCGCGCGTCGAGCTCGGCGTGCGCACGATCTTCAACATCCTGGGGCCCTTGACCAACCCGGCCGGCGTCAAGCGGCAATTGACCGGCGCCTTCACCCAGCATCTGTTGCGGCCGATGGCGGAGACGCTGCGGGCGCTCGGCTCGGAGAAGGCGTGGCTGGTGCACGGCATGGACGGCACCGACGAGGTCTCGGTCGCAGCGCCGACCCACGTGGCTGCCGTCGACGGCGGCAAGGTCACACAGTTCACGATCCAGCCGGAGGATGCCGGCCTGCGCCAGCATCCGTTCGGCGAGGTCCTGGGCGGGACCCCGGCGGAGAATGCAGAGAAGGTGCGGGCCCTGCTGGCGGGCCAGCAGTCGCCCAACCTCGTGGCCTTCCGTCACGCCGTGATGCTCAATACCGCCGCTGCGCTCGTGGTGGCGGGGCGTGTCGCGACGCTCGCCGAGGGCGCCCCGCTGGCGGCAGCCGCGCTCGATGACGGGCGGGCACGGGCGACCCTGGAGCGCCTGGTCAAGGTCTCCAACGAGACGTGAGCGGCGGTCAGTCGCGTGCGCCCGGCGCGGCAGGGGCAAGCAGCTGGACGGCCAGCTCGACGAGCTCCTCCGTCGCGATCTCCTCGCGCAGCGTCTCCTTGAGGATCGAATCGCCCATCATGACGGCGTAGGCAAGGTATCCTCTGAGCCTGGCCTCGCGCGCCGGGAAGCCGAGCCCTTGGAAGCTCTGCTCGAAGGAGGTGAGGCGGATCCTGTCGACCTCCCGGAGGGCGTCGTGGGCGAGCTTCTCCCTCCGGCCCCAATCGCGAATGCTCATCTCGATGGCGGCGCCCGCTGCCGAGAACGTCTTGCGCGGCAGCGCGAGCAAGGCGCGCAGCGTGCCGGCGGCGCCGGTGGCGGCACGCCCGAGCTTGCTGGTGATGTTGAGGGTCATGCGGCGCCGCCAGGAGGCGAGGAGGGCGCGCAGCAGGTCCTGCCGGCTGGCGAAGTGCCAATAGAAGCTGCCCTTCGTCACCTTCAGCCTCAGGCAAAGCGCCGACACCTGCACGCCGCGCACGTTCTCGCTGATCAGCAGGTCGTTCGCCGCCGCGATCCAATCCTCGACGCTCAGTGGACCACCCCTGGAGTTGCTGCGCCGCTTGGCGGCGCGTCGGGCGCTTGTTTGGGCCATGGAGACTCCCGATGGTTTGCTCGGAACACCGCCCTCACTGCAGGCGGATCACCGCTTCGAGGCGAAATTGCCGAGCGAGGTCATTCGATCACGATGACGGCGGAGGGTGCCGGCTCGGTGTAGACCTCATGGACCAGCGCCTGCCGCCGCTCGAGGGTTGCCCGCTGATTGATGTAGCCCTTGTCGGTGATCTCGTTGGCGTCGATCGACGGCGGCTCGGTCATGAGGAGGACGCGCGCAATCCGCATGGAGGAGCCCGACTGACCGGCATTGTGGCGGGCAATGCCGCTGCGCACGTGCTCGCGCACCTCGGCCGACGCGATCAGCTTCGCGGGATCCTCGTGCAGCGCCGCATTCGTGCAGATCTCCTTCAGGCCGGTGAGGCTCGGCCAGGCGAGCAGCCCTACGAAGTCGCGGTCGTGGCCGGTCACCACGGCGTCCTGCAAGGCGGGCGCGGCGGCAGCCAGCGCTGCGACGCGCAGGCCGCCGGCATGCACCCAGGTGCCGGTGGAAAGCTTGAAGTCCTCGGCAACCCGCCCGTCGAAGACGAGGCCCTTCGACAGATCGCCGGGGTCCGCCAGCCGCACGGCGTCGCCGATCCTGTAGAAGCCGTCCGCGTCGAAGGCCTCGTGGGTGAGATCGGGGCTGCCCCAGTAGCCCGGGAAGACATTGGGCCCGCGCACCCGCACCTCGAGCTTGCCGCCCGACGGTACGAGTCTCAACGTCACGCCCGGCGGCGGCAGCCCGACGACACCCGCGCGCTCGATGATGCGGTGGCCGGAGGTCGCGATCGGCGCCGTCTCGGTGGAACCCCAGCTGGAGACCATGGGCACCCGCTGGCCGGTGGTGCGGACGGAGAGCGCCTCCAGACGGTCCCACAGGTCCTGGGAGAGCGCCGCTCCGGCGTAGAAGATGAGCTCGAGCTTGGCGAAGAAGCTGCGCGCCAGCCGCTCGTCGCGCTCGAGATAGGGCAGGAGCATGCTGTAGCCGGCCGGCACGTTGAAATAGACGGTGGGCGAGACCTCGGCGAGGTTGCGCACCGTGTGCTCGATCAGACCCGGTGCCGGCCGGCCGGCGTCGATGTAGAGCGTGCCGCCCTGGGCAAGTGCCAGATTGACGTTGTGGTTGCCACCGAAGGTGTGGTTCCACGGGAGCCAGTCGACGAGCACCAGGTGGTCCGATTTGACGAACGGCCAGGACTGCTCGGCCATCATCTGGTTCGAGCACATCATCCGGTGCGTGTTGACGACGCCCTTCGGCATGCCCGTGGAGCCCGAGGTGAACAAAATCTTGGCCACCGTGTCGGGGCCGACGGCGGCGAATGCCCGCTCCACGGCGCCCGTCGGAGCGACGGTGAGCAGCTCGGAGAGCAGGCAAGCCGGCAGGCCATCGGGCGGATCGGCACCCACGACCACCTCGCAGTCGGCAAGGTCGAGGGCCGCCAGCGCCTTGGCGAAGGCCTTGCCGCTCGCGGCGTAGACGACGCGCGGGCGGATGGCGGCGAAGATGTGCCGCAGCTTGTCGTGGTCCTGGCTCATCAGCGCGTAGGCGACGGAGACCGGCACCGCGGGAACGCCGGCGACATAGGCGCCGAAGGTCAGCAGCGCGTGGTCGATGCCGTTGCCCGACAGGATCATCACGGGGCGCTCGGGCCCGCAGCCGCGGTCGAGCAGGGCCTGGGCGAGCGCGTCGGCATGGCGGCTCGCGGCGGCGAAGGTGAGACGGCGCCAGGTGCCCGAGGCGTCGCGCTCGGCCAGAAAATCGCGGTCGGGGTGCGTCTCGGCCTGCTGCCGCAACAGGTGGGCGAGGCTCGTGGCGTAGGGACGGAGCGGCACGGGCGAGAACAGCTCGAAGGCACCGCCCTCAAGATCGCGGCGCTCCACCAGAGGCGGCGCGAACGCGATCGGCTTGAACGGCGGCTTGCCTGGGGGAGCCTTGCCCGGAGGGGCCGCGTCGCCGGCGCGCATGCCGAGGTAGGCATGGCGAACGCCCTCGTCGCTCAGCAGCGCCTGGCCCGTGCCGGAGAGTGCAACGCGGCCGTTCTCCAGCACGTAGCCGCGATCGGCGAGTTTCAGCGAGTGGGCGACGTTCTGCTCCACCAGCAGGATGGTGAGCCCGCGCTTGTTGAGGGCGCGGACGGTCTCGAACAGCTCCTGCACCAGCGCCGGCGCGAGGCCGAGCGAGGGCTCGTCGAACATGATGAGCTCCGGCCGGCTCATGAGGCAGCGGCCGATCGCCAGCATCTGCTGCTCGCCGCCGGACATGGTTCCCGCGACCTGCCGGCGCCGCTCGGCGAGGCGCGGGAACAGGGCGAACACCTCGCCCTTCGTCTCCTTCATATGTCCGCGCGCGCGGGGCACCAGCGCCCCCATCTCCAGGTTCTCCTCGACCGTGAGCGAGGGAAAAATCTGGCGTCCCTCGGCCACCTGGCCGATGCCGAGGTTGCAGACGCGGTGGCTCGGCTCGGCGGTGATATCGGCACCCCGGAAGCGGATGCGGCCGGCGCGCGGCGTCTCGATGCCGGCGATGGTGCGGATGAGGCTCGACTTGCCTGCGCCGTTGGCGCCCACGATGGCGACGAGCTCGCCCTCGGCGGCGGACAGCGAGACCTGGTCCAGCGCCTGGGCGTCGCCGTAGAAGAGGTCCAGCTTCTCGACCTCGAGGATCATATCGCCTCCTCGCCGAGGTAGCATTCGATGACAGCAGGGTTGCGCGTGACCTCGTCGGGCGTGCCCTCAGCGATGATCTCGCCGTGGTGCATCACGATCACCCTGAGCGACAGCGCCATCACCGCGCGCATGACGTGCTCGATGAGCAGGATGGTGATGCCGCGATGAGAGTTGAGATCGCGCAGCACCTGCACCATCAGGTCCACCTCGCTGGGGCGCAGGCCGGCCATCACCTCGTCGAGCAGCAGGAGGCGCGGGCCGGTGGCGAGCGCACGTGCCACCTCGAGGCGCTTGCGCTCGGGCAGGGTCAGCGACCCCGCTGGATGGCCGCGCTTGGCGGCGAGGCCCAGCAGGTCGAGCACCTCGGCCGCCAGCACGCGCGCCTCGCCGACGGTGCGGCAGCGCTGGAGCGCACCGACGACCACGTTGTCGAGGACGGTGAGGCCCGCGAACGGCTTGACCAGCTGAAACGTGCGGCCGACGCCGGCCCGGCAGATCTCGTCCGGCCGCCGGCCGTCGATGCGGCGGCCGTCGAGGCGGACGAGCCCCGCGTCCGGCGGGTACACGCCGGCCATCATGTTGAAGCACGTGGTCTTGCCCGCGCCGTTGGGACCGATCAGGGCCACGATCTCGCGCTCGCCGACGGAGAAGGTCACGTCCTGCACCGCGCGCAGCCCCGAGAAGCTCTTCGACAGCCCTTCGACCTCGAGCAGCGCGGGCATGTCATCCGTCCCGCTTGTCGGTCGACCTCGGGTCGAGGCCGAGCGCGCGGCGGAGCGGTGGCCATACGCCGTTGGGCAGCACCATCACCACCAGCAGAAGGCAGATGCCGTAGAACACCTGCTTGGCGCCCGGCATCTCCACACCGAGGCGGAGCATGCCCTCCCGGAGCGCCTCGGCGAGGCCGGTGAGCAGGAACGCGCCGACGATCGGACCGAGCAAGGTGCCGACGCCGCCGATGATGGGACCCAGGATCAGCTCGATCGAGCGGCCGATGTTGAACACCTGCTCGGGAAACAGGTTGTTGTAGTAGAAGGCGAAGAAGACGCCGGCGAGCGACGTCATGGCCGCGGAGAGCATCACCGCGTACATCTTGTAGCGGAAGGCGTCGATGCCCAGCGCCCGCGCCGCCTCCTCATCCTCGCGGATGGCCTGCCAGTAGTAGCCGGCCCGGCTGCGCAGCAGGGCATGGCAGACGAGGAAGGCGAGCACCGTGAGCGCCAGGATCACGTAGTAGAACATGAGCGGGGAGCCGCGCAGCGTCCACAGGTCGTTCTGGGTGTAGTTGGCGACCGGCACGAACAGGCCGGCGGAGCCGCCGACCCAGGACCAGTGGTCGAAGCCGACGCGCGCGAACTCGGCGAACGCGATGGTCAGGATCGCGAAGTAGACGCCGGCCACGCCGAAGCGGAAGGCCAGGAAGCCGATGATCGCGCCCGCGAGCCCGGAGACCACCAGCGCCAGGGGCACGCCCAGCCACGGGCTGACGCCGAAGTGGAAGAAGAGCGCCGCCGTGGTGTAGGCCCCGAGGCCGACATAGAGCGCATGCCCCAGCGAAAGCTGGCCGGCAAAGCCCATCATGATGTTCCAGGCCTGGCCGGCATAGGCGAAGTAGAGAATGAGGATCAGGACGGTGAGCAGGTAGTCGTTGACGAGGAACGGCGCCGCGAGCAGTGCCGCGAGCAGGCCGAGCAGCAGAACGATGCCGCGGCGCGGAACGTCGGCGGTGAGCGCGGCGATCATCTGAGCTTCTTCCCGAGAATGCCCTGCGGGCGGAACAGCAGCACGAGCACGAGGATGCCGAAGGCAAACATGCTCTTGGCCGACGGCGTGTAGAGCAGCCCCGCCAGCGCCTCGGTGAGCCCGATCAGGATGCCGCCCAGGAGCGCGCCCGGCATGGACCCGAGGCCGCCGGTGATGACGATCACGAACGCCAGCAGCGTGTAGGCGGGCCCGAGCGCAGGCGTTACGTCGATCACCAGCGAGAGCATGACGCCGGCGGCCCCGACGCAGGCGGCGCCGATCCCGAACGTCAGGGCGTAGAGGCGCTTCACGTCGAGGCCGACCACCAGCGCGCCGGCGTAGTTGTCGGCGCAGGCGCGGATCGCCTTGCCGAGGGTGGCGTAGCGGAAGAAGGCGAAGAGCGCGCCCGCGATCAGCACCGCGGTCACCCCCGCATAGAGCTTGCTCGCGTCCACGATCAGCTTGCCGACCTGGAAGCTGTCGAAGGAGTATGAGGTCTGCACGTTGCGGGCGTCGGGCCCGAACACGATGAGCTGGATGTTGACGAGAATGGCTGCCACGGCCACCAGCAGCATGAACTGGCTGTGCTCGGGCAGGTTGATCGAAGGATTGATGATCCCGGCCTGCAGGAGATAGCCGAGCACGAACAGCGCCGCCGCCGCCGGCACCAGCATGACGAACGGATCGAGGCCGAGCGAGGCGAAGGCGACGACGGTCGCATACATGGCGAGCGTCATCATCTCGCCGTGCGCGAAGTTGACGACGCGGACCACGCCGAAGATGACGGACAGGCCGAGCGCCATCAGGCCATAGACGAGGCCCGTGAGCACGCCGTTGACGGCCACATTGAGATAGATTTCTGCGGGCACCTGCATGTCCCGGCGAAACAGGGCTCCGGCCGCCTGGGCCGGGCCGGAGCCCTCGCAATACCAACGTCAGCGCTGGTGGTAGGCCCTGATCGGCAGCTCGGGCTTGGCGTTGGCGGCGGTGCCCGGCGCGACCGTGACGAGCTTGCCGCCGCGGTTCTGGATCGCCGCGTTCTTGAGCGTCGTGTTCTGCCCCTTGGCGTCGAACTTGATGCCGGGACCAATGCTCACATTGTCCTTGATATCCGTTGCGCGGATTGCCTCGGCGAGCGCCTTGGGATCGGTCGAGCCTGCCCGCTTGTAGGCGTCTGCGGCGATGAGCAGGGCCTCGAAGGTATAGATGTGGTTGGTGTTGAGGTTGATGCTGGGATGCGCTTTCGCCAGCGCCGCCTCCAGCTGCTTGCTCAGGTTCTTGTTGGGGTCGTACCAGGGCACGAAGCTCATCGGGCCGTCGGCGAGCTTGCCGAGCGTTCTGAGATACTGGTCCTCGTACCAGCCGGGCCCCATGCTGAGGATGGCGTTGGGTGTCCAGCGCTGCTTGATGAGCTCGCGCGTCAGAAGGATCGCGTCGTTCAAGCGGCTGACCAGGAGCAGGGCGTCGGCACCCGTTGCCTTCGCCCGCGCGATCTCGACCGAGAGGTCGCGAGCCGCGGGATCGTAGGCGATGGTCTCGGCGATCTTGTAGGGCATGTCGAACTTGGGGAAGACGGCGCCGATGCCCCGCTGCATCGACGTGCCGAACGTGTCGTTCACATGCAGGAACACCACGGCCTTGGGCGTCGAGCCCGTGGCGGCGAATATCTCCTTCTGATTGGCGAAGGCATCACCCAGGATCATCGGCGCGGTCGGGAAGTTGCGGAACACGAACCTGTAGCCCTGCTCGGTGATGGGCGGCGCCGCGGCGATGTTGATGACGAAGGGGATGCCCTTCTGCTCGGCGACCTGCGCAATCGCCGTGGTCTGCCCGGAGTTGAAGGCCCCGACCAGCAGCTGCGCGCCCTCGTTGATCAGGCGCTCGGCACGGGCGCGCGCCACGTCCGGGTTGGACTCGGTGTCGCCGTTCATGATCTGCAGGGGCGGCAGACCGATGCCTTTGAGGATGTCGCCCGCGATCTCCACGCCGCGGTGGCAATCCTGGCCGATGCCGGCCTGAATCCCCGAGCGCGGCAGCAGCACGCCGACCTTGAGCGCGGCGCCCTGCGCCCGGAGAATTGCGAACGGGCCCGTGCCGGCCGCCACGCCTGCGGCCCCGAGGCCGGCGACGAACGTTCGGCGCGAGACATTGCCGGTGGCGTGTGTGCCCCGCCTGAGCTTGCTCTTGGTCACTGCTTTCCTCCCTGGTTTGCTGCCCATGTTGCTCTGCTCGCCCGCTGTTGGCCAGACGGTGTCGCTGCCTTCCGAAAGAATTCTTTCCGAAAGATAGGCTCTACACCTATTTTCGGGGAATGCCACTCTGGCAGTCTGCCTTTCACCATACCACCGGGTATGGGAGACGCAAGCAGCAGCCCTGCGACCTCTGGTTGCCCGGGTGTGCGCTTCGCGCGACCGACCGCCTTTCAGCCGCATGCCCGATTGCAGCCGGCGAGCGGCCCGGCGCAATCGCACGCAGGTGCGCGGAACAATTGCCCCCAGCAGACTTTTCCTGCCTCGACGATGCCGCGGGAACGTGCAAAGCTTGCCATGTGAGTTGAGCGGGGGAGCAACCTCGCCGCCTCATCGATGCACAGTATCTGTCCCCGGGTTGCCGACGAAGAAGCAGCCTGGCTGCGAGGGGACGAAAGGGGAGGACGATTCCATGAAGCTTGGCACGGCCGGGCTGGCCGTCGCGCTGCTGCTGTTGAGCGGCCCGGCAGCCCACGCGCAAGAGAAGGCGATCAATTTCAAGCTCAGCTACTGGGTGCCACCGAGCCACCTGCTGACACCCGGCTACAAGGCCTGGGGTTCCGCGGTCGAGAAGGCGTCGAACGGCACCATCAAGGTCACGCTGTTTCCGTCGAGCCAGCTCGGATCGGGCGCGGACCACTACGACATGGCGAAACGCGGCATCGCCGACTTCGTCCTCGTCAATCCGGGCTACACGCCGGGCCGCTTTCCGGTGTTCGCCACGACGGACCTGCCGTTCCTCATCACCGACAGCTACAAGGCCGCGGCGGCGTTCCACCGGTGGTACAAGAGGTATGCCGACAAGGAGATGCCCGACCATTACGTGTGCCACGTCTGGTCGCACGAGACCGGCACGTTCCACTCCAACAAGGAGATCAGGGTGCCGGCGGACGTCAGGGGCCTGAAGGTCCGCACCGCCAATCACACGATCGCCAACTACGTGACCTCGATGGGCGGCAACTCCGTCCAGGTGCCGATCATGGAGGCGCACGAGACGCTCAAGCGCGGCATCGCCGAGGCGATCACCGTGCCGTGGGACGGCCTCACCCATCCGGCGTTCAGGTTCGCCGAGGTGACCACCTACACGCTCGACGTCCCGCTGTACGTGTCGACCTTCACGAACGGCATCAGCCGCGTGACCTACAACGCCATGTCGGACGCGCAGAAGAAGGCGATCGACTCGGTCTGCACGCCCGAGTGGTCCCGGCAGGTCTACAAGTACTGGTACGAGGACGGCGTCAAGCGCGAGCAGGACATCAGGAGGTCCAGCCGCAAGCTGACGAAGATCAGCCCCGCCGAGCTGAAGCTCTGGCGCGACGCGGCGAAGTTCGTCACCGACGCCTGGGCCGAGGCGGTCAGGAAGGCCGGCTACAATCCCGACCAGGTGCTGAAGGAGCTCAAGGACGAGCTGAAGAGCGAGGGCGCGCTGTTCGAAGGCTGAGCCGCGACAGCGTACCTAAGCGTCGGCTTCCCCTTCTCGGCCGGCCTCTCTCCGGTCAGGACCCTTCCGTATGAACCGCATCGTTGCCATCGTCGAGCAGACGGCAGGGTATTTCATCGGCATTCTTGCCCTGATCACGGTAGGGGAAGCCGTTCTGCGCTACGGCTTCAACAGCCACATCCCCGACGGCTTCGTCGTCGGGCAGACCATGCAGGGCATCGCGATCTTCTGGGGCATCGCGACCGCCACGTATGCCGACCGGCAGATCACGGTCGACATCCTCTACGAGCTCGTCGGTGCGCGCACGAAGCGCGCATTCGACGTGGCGGCGTACACGATCAACCTGCTGTTCCTGGCCCTGTTCGGATACGCGATGACCTTCAAGGTCTACGACATCCTGAAGGCGGGAGAGATCTCCTCAGAGCTCGAGATCCCGATCTGGACCGGCTACCTGCTGGCATCGCTCGGTGTTCTGATGGCCGTCCTCACCGCAGGCATGCGCTGGTGGCAGGTCGTCCTCAATAAGAATTCTCGGCAGAGCTAGAGACGGCGACGATGGCCGAGCAAACACTGGTTGCCGTTGTCGGCTGCGTCGCGGTGCTCGTGCTCATGCTGATCCGCGTGCCGATCGCGGTGAGCCTCGGGGCGGTGGCGGTCGCCGGCTTCGCCTATCTCGTGGGACCGGGCCCGGCGCTCGGCATCCTGATCGACTCCCCGATCCGGACCGTGACCAACTTCAACTTCAGCGTGATCCCCATGTTCATCCTGATGGGGGCGTTCGTGAGCGCGTCGGGGATGAGCCGGGAGCTGTTCCGGGCCGCGAACGCCTGGGTGGGGCACCTGCCCGGCGGGACGGCGATCGCCACCATCTTCGCCTGCGGCGGGTTCGCGGCCATCAACGGCTCCTCGATTGCGAGCGCCGCGACGATGACGCAGGTGGCGCTGCCGGAGATGCGGCGCGTGGGCTACGATCCCGGCCTGTCCGCGGGTGTCGTCGCGGCCGGCGGAACGCTCGGGATCATGATCCCGCCATCGGTCATGTTCATTCTCTACTCGATCCTGACGGACACCAACCTCAGCGCGCTTTTCATCGCCGGCATAATCCCCGGCCTGATTGCAATCGCGCTCTATTGCGTGACCGTCCTCGTGCTCACTCGCGTGCGCAAGGCGTGGATGCCTCGCACCGAGAAGGCCGACTGGCACGAGCGCTGGCAGAGCTTGCGGGACGTGTGGGCGACGCTGCTGCTGCTCGGCATGGTCATCGGCGGGATCTACGGGGGGCTCGTCACCATTACCGAGGCTGCCGGGCTCGGCGCGGTGAGCGCGCTCGCGATCGGCATCCTGAGGCGGCGGCTGTCGTGGCGGGACATCATCGACGCGCTGGTGGAGGCGCTGCGCACGTCCGCGGCGATCTTCTTCATTCTGATCGCGGCGTTCCTGTTCCAGTATTTCCTGGCGGTCACACAGATGTCGCAGCTCCTGAGCGAGCTTCTCACCTCGCTTCCGGTCGGGCCGCTGGGGATCGTGATCGTCATCCTGGCCTTCTACATCGTTGCCGGGATGTTCATCGACGAGCTCGCCATCGTCCTGCTGACCATCCCGATCGTGTTTCCGATTGTCACCGGCCTCGGCTTCGACCCCGTGTGGTTCGGTGTCCTGGTTGTCGTCACCGTCCAGATCGGGCTGATCGCGCCGCCGGTGGGCATCATATGCTTCATCATGAACAACATGGTGCCCGATATCGGGCTGATGAAGATCTACAAGGGCGCGATGCCTTTCGTCGTCGCGGACCTGGTGTGGCTGGCGATGCTGGTGGCGTTTCCCTCGCTCTCGCTGCTCCTGCCGAGGCTGATGGGCTGACGCCCGAAAGCGGGGCTCCTCTGTGCCGCTTTCAGACCAGACATGGCGTCCGGGGCTGTTGTCGGGCGGCTGCTTCCTTGTAGGATGGGCGAGGAGTGGCACGGCGCGATGCACGGAAATGGCATGCGGTCGGTTGCCGATGCGGTGAGCCCAGGCGGCGATGAGCGCAACGGGGGGAGAGCAGGAATGACAGCAGACGGCTCCGACAAGACGGCAAACGGTTCCGACACTTCCAACAACAAGTGGATTGGCAAGCGCACCATCCGGCCGGACGGCGTGGACAAGGTCACGGGCCGCGCGGCGTTTGGTGCGGACTACTCGCTGCCGGGCATGCTGATCGGCAAGGTCCTGCGCAGCCCCCATCCGCATGCGCGCATCAAGGCGATCAACGTCGAGAAGGCAGTGGCGCTGCCGGGCGTCAAGGCCGTCATGACCGGCCGCGACCTCGTGGAGTTCCCCTGGGACAAGCCGGCGATCCTCGGCATCCAGGACCTGCGCTTCAACAGCCGCAATGTCATGGCGCGTGACAAGGCGCTCTACGCGGGCCATGCCGTGGCGGCGGTCGCCGCAACCTCTGCCAGGATCGCGGCCCAGGCCATCAAGCTGATCGAGGTCGACTACGAGGTCCTGCCCTGGGTGATCGACGTCGACGAGGCCATGCAGCCGGGCGCGCCCATCCTGCACCAGCACATGCGGGGCGTCGGCGCCACGCCGGGCCCGGCCACCACGTCCAACGTCGCCGGCAAGCTCGAGCACAAGCTGGGTGACGTCGAGGCCGGGTTCGCCGCCGCCGACGTGGTCGTCGAGCGCAGCTTCAAGACCAAGCCCGTGCACCAGGGCTACATCGAGCCGCACGCCTGCCTCGTCAGCGTCAACAAGGCCGACCAGGTCACCATCTGGAGCAGCAGCCAGGGCCACTTCATGGTGCGCGACATGACGGCCCAGCTCACGGGCGTCAAGCTCAGCGACGTCCGCGCGATCCCGGCCGAGATCGGCGGCGGCTTCGGCGGCAAGACCATCGTCTATCTGGAGCCGCTGGCGCTGATCCTGGCGAAGAAGTCCGGGCGTCCCGTGAAGATGGTGATGTCGCGCGAGGAGGTGTTCCGCGCCACCGGCCCCACGTCCGGCTCGTCGAGCACCGTGAGGATCGGCGCCACCAAGGACGGCAGGATCACCGCCGTCAAGGCGACGTACAATCTGCAGGCCGGCGCCTTCCCGGGCTCGCCCATTCGCGGCGCGGTGGGTTGCGCGCTCTCGCCCTACGACATCGCCAACGTGCTGATCACCGGCTACGACGTGGTCACCAACCGGCCCAAGGTTGCGGCCTATCGGGCGCCGGGGGCGCCGATCGGCGCCTTCTCGATGGAGTGCACGCTCGACGAGCTGGCCAAGGCGCTCAAGATGGACCCTCTCGCGCTGCGCCAGAGGAACGCGGCCAAGGAGGGCACCAAGGCGGCCTACGGGGCGACGTTCCGGCGCATGGGCTATGAGGAGACGCTGCGGGCGGCGCTCAGCCACCCGCACTACCAGGTGCCGCTGGGCCCCAATCAGGGCCGCGGCGTCGCCAGCGGCTTCTGGTTCAACGCCGGCGGCGAGTCCAGTGCGCAGGTCTACATCAACGAGGATGGCACCGTGGTGGTGGTGACCGGCCACCCCGATATCGGCGGCTCGCGCGCGTCGATGGTGAACATCGTGGCGGAGATGCTGGGCATCGACTACCGCAACGTCCAGGCCCTGATCGGCGACACGAGCTCGGTCGGCTTCAGCGCCCTCACGGGCGGCAGCCGCGTCACGTACGCCGCCGGGACGGTGGTGACCAAGGCCACCGAGCAGGTGATCCAGATCCTGCGCGAGCGCGCGGCCAAGATCTGGAAGATCGATGTGGAGGCGGTGGTCTGGGAGAACGGCGAGGCGCGTCCTGCCGGCTCCAATGCCGGCGAGTTCCCGCCGCTGCCGCTGCCCGAGCTCGCCGCCAAGGCGACCGCCACGGGCGGCCCGATCAACGCGCGCTCCTCGCTCAACACGGAAGGCGCGGCCGGCGGCTTCGCCACGCACATCTGCGATGTCGAGGTCGACCGGGAGACCGGCAAGGTGCAGGTGCTCCGCTACACGGCGGTTCAGGATGCCGGACGGGCCATCCATCCGAGCTACGTCGAGGGGCAGATCCAGGGCGGCGTCGTCCAGGGCATCGGCTGGGCGCTCAACGAGGAGTGCGTCTTCGCCGCCGACGGCCGGCTGGATAACGCGAGCTTCCTCGACTATCGCATGCCGGTCGCCTCCGACCTGCCGATGATCGAGGCGGTCGTCATCGAGGTGCCGAACGACAAGCATCCGCAAGGGGTGCGCGGCGTCGCCGAGGTGCCGATCGTGCCGGCACCGGCGGCCGTCGCCAACGCCGTGCGCAACGCCATCGGCCTGCGCCTCACCGATCTGCCCATGTCCCCGCCGAAGGTGCTGGCGGCCTTGACGGCCGCGCCGTGAGGCGGTGTCAGACGGCGGGTCAGACCCGGAGGGTGGTCTGACACCACTGGCCGAGGAAACGGGAAGGCGCGGGCGATGAACGGCAGATTCCTCAAGACCGGTATCTTTCTCGCTCCGTTCCATCCGCTGCGCGAGAATCCGCTGCTCGCCCTCGAGCGGGACATGGAGCTGCTCGTTCATCTCGACCGGCTCAACTATCACGAGGCGTGGATCGGCGAGCACCACTCGGGGGGCTTCGAGATCATCGCCTGTCCCGAGATGCTCATCGCGGCGGCGGCCGAGCGCACGCGTCACATCCGGCTCGGGACGGGCGTGGTCTCGCTGCCCTACCACAACCCGTTCACCGTCGCGGGACGGCTGATGCAGCTCGACTACATGACGCGCGGGCGGGCCATGTTCGGCGTCGGACCGGGTTCGCTCGTCTATGATGCCGCCAAGATGGGGCTCGAGGCCGCAGACCAGCGGCGCAAGCTCGACGAGTCGATCGAACGTCGTCGTGGAGCTGATGCAGGGCCGCATGGTCACCAGGAAGACCGACTGGTTCGACCTGCGCGAGGCCCGCCTGCAGTTCAAGAGCTACTCGCAGCCGATGATGGAGATGGCGGTTGCCTCGTCCCGCTCGCCGGTCGGAGCGCTGGCGGCGGGCCGGCACGGCATCGGCATGCTGTCCATCGGCGGCACCTCGGACGACGCTTTGAAGGCGCATGCCAGGAACTGGGGCGTCTACGAGGAGAGCGCCCGGGCCAACGGCAAGACCCCCGACCGCCGCAGATGGCGCATCGTCACCTTCGCCCATGTGGCGGCGACGAAGGAGCAGGCGCTCGAGGACGTGAGGTTCGGGCTCGAGGACTTCAGGCGCTATTTCACCGATGTTGCGACCTTCCCGATCATCCCGCCCGACGTGACGGGAGACCCGGCGGAGTGGCTGGCGGCGTCGGGCCTCGCCTGCATCGGCACGCCCGACGACTGCATCCGCCATTTCGAGCGCCTGTGGAAGGGCTCGGACGGCGGCTTCGGCGGCGTGCTTCTCCTGGCGCACAACTGGGCGGACTGGGAGGCGACAACGCGCAGCTACGAACTGATGGCGCGCTACGTCCACCCGCATTTCCAGCGCAACGCCAACGAGCTCCGCGACTGGAGCTACAACGACGCCAAGTCCAAGTTCGAGACGGCCGGCGCCCAGTCGCGAGCGGCAGTCCAGGCGGCAATCGACAAGCACGGCGGGCGCACGGGGTAAAGCCCGGCGCCGATCCGGCGAGAGCACCGGGCTGGCGGGCGCCGAGGCGACACACAATCACCCCGCAGGAGCGCCGAGCGCCATCCAATGGCGCGCAATGTCGATCCGGCGCGCGATCCACACGCGGTCGTGCCCTCGCACGTGGTCGAGGAAGCGCGCCAGCGCCGCAGCCCGCCCCGGCCGGCCGGCCAGGCGGCAATGCAGCCCGACCGACATCATCTTGGGACAGCCGGCCGCGCCTTCCGCGTAGAGGAGGTCGAAGGAGTCCTCGAGGTAGGCGAGGAACTGGCTGCCGGAGTTGAAGCCCTGCGCGGTGGCAAAGCGCATGTCGTTGGCGTCGAGCGTATAGGGGACGATGAGCTGCGGCCCGTTGGGACCGCGCACCCAGTAGGGCAGCTCGTCGGCGTAGGAATCCGCCGAATAGAGGAAGCTTCCCTCCTCCATGGTGACGTCGAGCGTGTGCGCGGAGGTGCGGCCCTGGTAGATGCCGAGCGGAGGGCTGCCGGTGACGTCCGTGTGGATACGCACGGCCTCGCGGATGTGCGCGCGCTCGTCCTCCTTGGTGAAATCCCTGTAGTCGATCCACTTGAGGCCGTGCGTGGCGATCTCCCAGCCGGCCTCCTTCATGGCGGCGGCAGCCTCGGGGTTGCGGGCGATGGCGGTGGCGACGGCGAACACGGTGACCGGCATGGAGCGCTCGGTGAACAGGCGCCACAGCCGCCAGAAGCCGGCGCGCGCGCCGAACTCGTAGATCGAACTCCATGTTCATGTGGCGCTGCCCCGGCCAGGGCTGCGCGCCCACGATCTCCGAAAGGAAGGCCTCCGAGGCCGGATCGCCGTGCAGGATGCAGCTCTCGCCTCCCTCCTCGTAGTTGATGACGAATTGGATGGCGATGTTGGCGCCGTCCGGCCAGCGCGGGTGCGGCGGGCTGCGACCGTAGCCGACGAGATCGCGGGGATAGTCGTCCTGGGGCATTGCGGGTCCTCTCGATTTCGGCTGTCAGCCGAGGAGGTCGGTGATGGCCAAGGCAACCACCTCGGTGGCTTTCGTCAGGTCGCTCAGGCGCAGCCGCTCGTCCGCCCGGTGCGCGTTGGCCTCCTCGATGGTGCGCGGGCCGGCTCCGTAGAGCACGATGGGAATGCCCTTGGCCGCATAGTGGCGGGCATCCGTATAGAGCGGAGCGCCGGCCGCCGTGACCGGCTCGCCCATGATCTCAGACGCGCGCCGGCAGAGGACCTCCGTCAGGCGGTCCGCCTCCGCAAGCGGCCGCAGAGGCTCGGCCACGAGGATGCGGTGTACCGCGACGCGCGCACCGGCCCGGCCGCCGGCCGCCTCCGCAATGACCCTGCGAAGCCCGGCCTCGACGGCCTCGGGGCTCTCCTCGGGGATGATACGCCGGTCGAGACGCAGCACCACGCGATCGGGAACCACATTGGTGTTGATGCCTCCGCTGATGAGCCCGATGGTGAGCTGGGGCGATCCGATCTGCGGAAACGACGAGACGCGATGCTCGAGGTCGCGGCGGTGGCCGTAGAGTGCGCTCATGACGCCGTTCGCCGCCTCCAGAGCGTCGATGCCCGTCCAGGGCCTGGCGGCGTGGGCCGATCGCCCCGTCACCTCGACCTCGAGGTGCAGGCAGCCATTGTGCGCGTTGACGACGGCGTAGGAGAACCCGGCCGCAACGGCGAGCGACGGGGCCGATATGCCCTGCTCCAGCAGAAAGCGCGGGCCGATCTCGCCGCCGGTCTCCTCGTCGCAGGTGACATGCAGCTCCACGCTGCCGTGGAGCGGCGCCCCGCTTCGCTCCGCCGCCAGCAGGGCGAAGGCATAGGTGACGATATCGGACTTCGATACCGCGACGCCGCGCCCGTACATGGTGCCGTCGATCACGCGCGCGCCGTAGGGATCCTCGCTCCAGCCGGCGCCCGGCGGCACGACATCGCCGTGGGCGTTGAGCGCCAGGGTGGGACCCGGGCCGAAGCGTCTGCGCACGATGAGGTTGGTCGCGGCGATCATGCCGTGCGTCCGGCACAGCGCCGGGGAACGGGATGGCGCTCGACCGCGAGCCCCAGCTTCTCCAACTCGGCTGCCGTCGCCAGGGCATGCGGCACGCAATCGCCCGGCGGGTTGTCGGAGGGAACCTTGACCAGCGCGGCCAACGTGTCCGCCGCGCGCGTGGCATGCTCCGTCACGTGGCGATGGATCGCAAACTCGATATCGGCCTGCGCTCCCGAGTGGTCGGTCACGTCAATCCCCGCAGGTACGAGCGGCAAGCTCAGCGTCCGGTCGGCTTGGTATGGTCGATCAAAGCATGCTCGTCATGGCGGCGTCGATGCGGCCGTGACGCAGGCCGAGGCCCCGGCGGCGCCCGCCGGTTAACGGCGACCCGTGAGTCTGCATCGCCATGGCCGCCGGGGCAGCTATTATCGGCCGTCTGGAGTACCGGACCGCAGGTGGCGTCCATGAGCCAGATACCGCAGTGCGTCTTTCTCACCCGTGGCAAGGGCGTCCATCGGCATCAGCTGACGGCGTTCGAGTACGCGTTGCGCGACGCGGACATCGAGCAGCAGAACCTCGTCAGCGTCTCGTCCATTCTGCCGCCGGGCTGTGAGGTCATTGCGCGAGAGGCGGGTGTCGCCACGCTGCAGCCGGGCGAGATCACCTTCTGCGTCCTGGCGCGCGCCGAGACCAACGAGGCCGGGCGCAGGATATCGGCGAGCATCGGTCTGGCGCGGCCCACAGATCCGTTCGTCTACGGCTACATCTCGGAGTATCACGGCTTCGGCAAGACCGAGACCGAGAGCGGCGACTATGCCGAGGACCTCGCGGCAACCATGCTGGCCTCCACGCTGGGCATCGAGTTCGACCCCGACGCGGCCTGGAACGAGCGGCGCAAGGTCTATGAGACGAGCGAGCTGATCGTCGATACCATGTCGATCACGTCGGCAGCAGAGGGCGCCCCGCAGGAGCAGTGGACCTGCGTCATTGCCGCCGCCGTCTTCAGGATGAGCAAGACGATGAGCAGGCTTGGCGGCTCGTGAGCCCCGTTTGCGGCGTCCCGCGAGGATACGGTCTGCGCCGGCAAACCCAGCAAGGCTCACGCTCGAGGTCACGGCCCGGCAACCATCCACGACGGCCCCGCATGCCCGGGGTATTGTGCTCGGGGGCCGGCTGCACTAATGCGACGCCACGCAGCCGAGCGATCGCCACCCATGCGGTGCGCTCTCGTCTCGCGCGTTGTTCCATGCTTGCCCGCAGGAGGATCGATTGGAAAGTGTCCTCATCATCGGCGCCGGCGCCGCCGGGTCCGTCACCGCACAGAAGTGCGCGACGAACCGCGACGTCTTCAAGCGGATTCACCTGGCCTCGCGCCGCATCGCGAGCTGCGAGGCGGTAGCCGAGCGCTGCAAGACGCCGATCGAGATCAGCCAGGTCGATGCCGACAACGTCGCCGAGACGGTTGCCCTGATCCGCAGGGTCAAGCCCGACCTCGTGATCAACATGGCACTGCCCTATCAGGACCTGCCGATCATGGATGCGTGCCTGGAGACCGGCGTGCACTACATGGACACGGCCAACTACGAGCCGCGCGAGGTCGCCAAGTTCGAGTACTCCTGGCAGTGGAAGTACCGCGACCGCTACAAGGACAAGGGGATCATGGCGATCCTGGGCTGCGGCTTCGATCCGGGCCAGTCCAACATCTACTGCGCGTATGCGCAGGAATTCCTGCTCGACGAGATTGCGACCATCGACATCGTCGACTGCAACGACGGCAGCCACGGCAAGGCCTTCGCCACCAACTTCAATCCCGAGATCAACCTGCGCGAGGTCACGCAGCGCGGCAAATACTGGAAGCACGGCAGGTGGATCGAGATCGACCCGCTGTCCATCTCGACCATGATCGACTATCCGGAGGTCGGCCCGCGCAAGTCCTATCTCATCTACCACGAGGAGGAGGAGAGCCTCGTCGAGAACATCGGGGGCCTGAAGCAGATCCGCTTCTGGATGACGTTCTCCGACAACTACATCAAGCACCTGGAGGTGCTGCAGAACGTCGGCATGACGCGCATCGACCCCGTGATGTACAAGGGCACGCCTGTCATCCCCATTGAGCTCCTGAAGGAGCTGCTGCCGCCGCCGTCCTCCCTCGGCGAGGGCTACACGGGCAAGACGTCGATCGGCTGCATCATCGCCGGCAGGAAGGACGGCAAGGACAGGCGCGTCATCATCTACAACGTCTGCGATCACGCCGAGGCCTACAGGGAGACGGGCGCGCAGGCGGTGTCCTACACGACGGGCGTGCCGCCGGTGGTGGGCGCGATGATGCTGTTCAAGGGCCACTGGAAGGGGGCCGGCGTCTACAACGTCGAGCAGCTCCCCTCCAAGCCCTTCATGGACGAGATCGGCAAGCAGGGCCTCCCCTGGCACATGCGCGAGCTGGCGCCGGGCGAGCAGAGCGAGCTCTTCGCGGTAGAAACGTAACACCGTGTCATCCCGGCGCTTGTCGCCGGGATCCATCCTGCCACGCGCACCGGCGCCCGCGGTTGGCTGGATACCGGGGACAAGCCCCGGTATGACACGGATGGGCGCCGGAGACGGACCACTGGGCTGCCTTCAGAAGGGCGCCGGCATGATCCCAAAGCTTCCCGCCGCGATGCGCACCCCCGCCTACGTCCTCGACGTGGCGGTGCTGAAGCGCAATCTCGCCACCATCGCCCGCATCAGGCGCGAGGCCCAGTGCAAGGTGCTGCTGGCGACCAAGGCCTGGGCGATGCCGGCGGCGTTCCCATTGCTGCGCGACACGCTCGACGGCACCACCGCCAGCGGCGAGTACGAGGCGCGCCTCGGCCGCGAGGAGCTCGGCAAGGAGGTGCACGTCTACGCGCCGGCCTACGCCGAGGGCGAGGTGGAGCGCCTCACCGCGCTTGCCGACCACATCTACTTCAACTCGCCCGAGCAGATCGGCCGCTTCGCGGGGCTCGCCAAGGCCGCCGGAGCCAGGATCGGCGCCCGCATCAATCCGGGCTACTCCAACGCGACGCTGGGAGGGCCGCTTTACGATCCGTGCGCGCCCTACTCGCGCTTCGGCACCACCAGGGCGGAGATCGACGAGCTTCCGTGGGGCGGGATCGACATCTTCCATGTGCACGCGCTGTGCGAGAGCATGGCGGACGGCTCGGCCGGCCTCATCGAGCACGTCGCGCGCGAGTTTGCCCCCTATCTGCGCCAGGTGCAGGCGGTGAACTTCGGCGGCGGCCATTTCGTCAACAAGCCGGGCTACGATGTGGCGAAGCTGATCGCGGCGATCAAAGCCTTCCGCAACGCGTTTCCGATCGAGGTCATCCTCGAGCCGGGAGGCGGGATCGTGGTCGATGCCGGCTATCTCGTGGCCACGGTGATCGGCCTGCACTGGAACGACCAGCGCATCGCCATTCTCGACACGTCGGCAAGCTGTCACATGCCCGACGTGCTGGAGGTGCCCTACACCCCGGGCGTGATCGGCGCAGCGGCGCCCGGCGTGCACGCCCACACCTACATCCTGGGCGGCAAGACCTGCATGACGGGGGATGTCATCGGCGAGTACTCGTTCCCGGAGCCCCTGCGGGTGGGGAGCCGCGTGGTGTTCACCGACATGATGCAATACAGCTTCGTCAAGAACACCACCTTCAACGGCACTCCGCGGCCCGATCTCGCGATCCTCGACGCGGACGGACGCTACAGCGTCGTGCGCTCGTTCGGCTACGAGGACTTTCGACACGCGCTCGGATGAGCCGCCCCCTGTAATGTAACCCGGCATTAAGCCTGGCGGCGATGGAGGCCGGCAGCTTCGCCCCTGCGGGGCTCGGCTTCCGGGACGATGAGTGCTCGGGATGGCGCGTTGCGAGCGCCAGTGGCCGCAGCGGCAGGCGCTAGGAGATCAGTGGCAGAAGCCTGCGCAGGACCGCCAAGGGTGTGCGGTAGGGCGGGTACTTGAGGCCGAGGTCGACCCAGGTCGAGCGTCGCACCACGCTCCTGCGGTGGGAGAAGGTCTCGAAGCCGGCGCGGCCGTGGTAGGCGCCCATGCCGCTGTCCCCGACGCCGCCGAAGGGCAGGCGCAGGTTGAGCAGCTGCGCGAAGGTGTCGTTGATGCAGGCCCCGCCCGACGACAGGCGCCTCAGCACCTCCTCCTGGCGGGCGCGGTCCTCCGAGAAGACGTAGAGCGCCAGCGGTTTCGGCTTTGTCTCCAGCGCGCCCAGCACCGTGTCCAGGTCGTCGAACTCCAGCACCGGGAGGATGGGCCCGAAGATCTCCTCGTGCATGATGGCGTGATCCCAGGAGACGCCGTCGATGATGGTCGGCGCGATGTAGCGCTCCCCGGCATCGGTGCCGCCGCCGGCGACGATGGTGCCCTCGGCCATCAGCGCGCGCAGACGCTCGAAGTGGCGGTCGTTGACGATGCGGCCGAAGTCGGGGCTCGCCTTGGGATCGGCGCCGTAGAAGGACTCGATGGCCGCGGCCAGGCGCGCCAGCAGTTGGGGCTTGATCGACCGCTCCGCCCACACGAAGTCCGGCGCGATGCAGGTCTGCCCGGCGTTGACGAGCTTGCCCCAGGCGATCCTGCGCGCCGCCTTGTCGAGGTCGGCGGAGGCGTCGACGATGCACGGGTTCTTGCCGCCGAGCTCGAGGGTGACCGGGGTGAGATGCCGCGCCGCCGCCGCCATCACCGCCTTGCCGACGCGGGTCCCGCCGGTGAAGAAAATGTAGTCGAAGCGCTGCTCCAGGAGCGCCTGCGTCTCCTCGGCGCCGCCCTCGACGGCGGCGAGGCAGGCGGGGTCGAACGCAGAGCCGATCATGTCGGCGATCAGCCGCGCGGTGTGGGGCGCCGCCTCCGACGGCTTCACGACCGCGCAGTTGCCGGCGGCCAGCGCACCGACGAGGGGCGAGACGAGGAGCTGGAACGGGTAGTTCCACGGCGCGATGACGAGGGCGCACCCGAAGGGCTCGGGGCAGATCCAGCTCGAGCCGGGGAAGAGCCACAATGGCGTGCGCACCCTGCGCGGCCGCGCCCACGATGCGATGCTCCCGAGGGCGAAATCGATCTCGTGCAGGACGATGGCAATTTCGCTGGTATAGCCCTCCACGGGCGGCCGGCCCAGGTCCCGCCTCAGCGCCTCGAGAATATCGCCCTCGCGCTCAACGACGACGCGGCGCAGCGTCCTCAGCTGCTGCATCCGGAAGCCGATCTCGCGCGTCAGCCCGCGCCTGAAGAAGGCGCGCTGCGTGTCCGCGATCCCTGCCGTGGACGGCGGTGCGATCGCTGTGCGCGCTGGATCTGACGGCTGCTGCATGTGCTGCAGGAGTCCTCGTTCGCCGGCATGGGCTGCCGGTGCGCCGACACCCGCTTCCGCGAGCTTGCCCGCCGGTCTTCGGCGCCAGGCGCCCGGCCGCGAGCGGAGCGTTGCCGCCGGGACAATGGTCCAAGGCGCCGATCGCGTCAACGCGACCCGACCAGCGACCCGGGCAGCGGCGCGCACGCGCGGCGTCGCGCCTGCTCCCGGCCGCGGCGGGACCCGGCGCTCGCGTCCGCGGGCGATCTACGTCTGCGCCCAAGCCCCGATATCGACCTGCTCGTGTGCGAGGTCGGGCTCGCGGCAGTGCGCGAGCACGAAGGCGCGCGCGGCGTCGCGCAGGCGCACCGCGGCCGCGAAGTCGGTGCCGTCCGGCGCGATCGGCGCGCCGATGACGGCGCCGATCCGGCCGCGCCGCGGCAGCCACTGCCCACCGCGCAGAATCGACCTGGTGCCGCGGATGGCGATGGGAACGACGGGAACGCCGGCCTGAGCCGCGGCAAGGAAGGCGCCCAGCCGGAAGCCGAGAAGGCCGGGCACGCGCACCAGGGTCCCCTCGGGAAAGGAGAGGATGCGCTCGCCGGCCTTCGCCGCGGCGACGATCGTGGCAGCGTCCTCCACGCCCGCCCTCGGGTCGAGGCGATGCACGAACAAGGTGCCCAGGCGGCGCAGGAACGGGCCTGCCACCGCCTGGTCCGCCAGCTCGCCTTTGGCGACGAAGGAGAGTGCTCCGGGTATGGCGGCCGACAGCACGGCACCGTCGAGATAGCTCGCGTGGTTGGCGACCAGGATCACCGGCGCGCGCGGGATCGGAGCCTGCGCCTCGACCGCGAGCCGCGTGCCCGTGAGCCGGAGCATGGCCCGCGCGGCGGCGCCGACGACGGCGTGACGCGGGCGGCGGCGCGACAGGGCAAGGACCAGCAGCCATGTCAGCGCGCCGGTGAGGCCGACGACGAGCCACCACCAGGCCGCGTAGACCGTGCCGCCGAGCGCGCGCAGGGCCCGCTGGCCGCGGTTGGCGAGACCTCCTGCCTCCAGCCGCAGGAGCTGCCACCACAGCGCGCGCTGCGACCGGCCGAGCGCGCCCGCCTCGTAGAGCGCCCGCGCCGCCGAGCGCCGGATCTTGCCGCTCGAGGTCTTGGGAACGGTATGCGGCGGCGCCAGCAGGATCTCGTCCGGCTGCAGATCGAGCAGGGAGGCCGACGCCTCGGAGATCCTGCGCTGCAGCTCCGCCAGCTCCCCGGGATCGGTGAGGCGTGTCTCGGCCAGAACCACGAGCCGCTCGGTGCCGGTGCGCGGGTCCGCGCCGGGGAACGCCGCCACGCAGCCGCGCCGCACGCCGGCAATGGCGCCCACGTGCTCCTCCAGCTCGTGCGGATAGATGTTGCGCCCCGCGCGCTTGATCATGTCCTTGGTGCGGCCGGTGATGTATACGTCGCCCTCGGCGACATAGGCGAGATCGCCGCTCTCCAGCCATTCGCCGTCGAAGAGACCGCGCGTCCTCTCCTGGTTGCGGAAGTATCCCGCGGTGGCCGAAGGGCCCTTGAACTGCAGGCGCCCCTGGCGGCGCTCGGGCAGCTCGCGCCCGGCATCGTCCACGATCCTGATCTCGTGGCGCGGCAACGGCCGGCCACAAGCCACGACCTCGACGGCTGTCGTGTCCCCCGGCGCGGCCGGCCGGGCGAGCCCATTGCGGGTGAGCGCGGCGCGCTCGACGCGATCGATGAGGGGTGTGCGCCCGGCAGGAGGAAAGGCAAGGCCCACGGAGCACTCGGCCAGGCCATAGACGGGCGCCATCGCCTCGGGGCGCAGGCCCCAGCGCCCGAACCGCTCGGCGAAGCGGGCGATGGTCGCCGGGCTGACCGGCTCGGCGCCGTTCACGAGCATGCGCAGGCTGGACAGATCGAGGCCCGCTGCGTCCTCGTCGCGCACGTTCCTGAGGCACAGCTCGAAGGCGAAGTTGGGCGCCGCGGAGAGCGTCGCGCGGTGCCGGCCGATGGCGCGCAGCCAGCGCGCCGGATCGGCGAGGAAGGCGAGCGGCGGCATGATGGCCGTCGGGACAGCGTAGTAGAGGCAGCCGAGCCAGGCGCCGATCAGCCCCATGTCGTGGTAGAGCGGCAGCCAGCTCACGAACACGTCGCTGGAGCCGGCCTCGAGCGCCTCGCCCATGCTGCGGATGTTGGCCAGCAGATTGGCATGCGAGAGCACGACGCCCTTGGGGTCTCCGGTGCTGCCCGAGGTGTACTGAATGAGCGCCGTGGTGCTCCGGTCGGCCGGCACGGCCGGGGCGGGCACGCCGTCGCGGCAGAGATCCGCCGCCGTCACCACCTCCTCGAGGCTTTCCACGAGGCCCCGGAGGAGCCCGCCGACGCGGCGTATCTCCTCGTCGGTGACGAGCAGGCGCGCCTCGGCGTTGCGCAGGATGCCGGCCTGCCGGCGCAGGTGGTCCTCGACCTGGGCGCGCCGGAACGGCGGGTAGATCGGGACGGGGACCGCCCCCGCGATGAGTATGCCGAAGAACGTGTAGAAGAACGCCGCCTCGGTCGGCAGCATGATCGCGACCCGGTCGCCGCGGCGGACGCCCCGCAGCATCAGGCCGTGCGCAATGGTGCGCGCGTTGCGGTCGAGATCGCCGTAGGTGATGACGGCGTCTGCCTCGTCGCTGCGCCACAGCAGGATGTGCGGCCGCGTCGGGTGGGCCTCGACGTGGGCCGCGAGCACGTCGATCAGGGTGGCGGCGGCCCTGGGCTCCACGGCCTGGGGCGGCAGCGCCCCGGGCCCCGGCGCCTCGGTGGGCGGCGGAGGGACCGTGGGCGAGGCCGCGAGCACGCTCTCGAGCAGGTCGGCGGGGCAGCGGGCGTCGCCGATGAGGCTGTCCGGCAGGCGCACCTTGAACTCGCGATCAAGGCGCAAGAGCAGCTCCGCACGGCCCAGGCTGTCGAGGCCCACGTCCCAATCGAGGTCGCTGTCGAGATCGACCCTCGGGGCACGGCCCCTCCGGGGGCGGAGCTCGACGGCCAGGTCGCGGACGATGCCGACGACGCGGGCAGCAATCGCATCCTCGCGCGCGGACGGACCGGGCTGCTTCAGGGCGGAGGTCATGACCCAAGGCGCTCCTGGCGGACGCCGCCGGCAACAGGCCGTGGCGCGTTGTGCACCATCGCGGCTATCGCGTCCCTCCTTCCCGGGGCGAGACCTTCATCCCGGGAGAGAGCGATCGTGCGGCTCGAGCAATACCAATGCAGGCCGGCATCGATTGCCGGCTCGTGCTCCAATGGTTTCCAAGGCATGCACCGGCAGCCTCACCTTGGAGCGGGGTGCACGATTCTTGGGCCGTGCCGTGCCAGGGTCCGCGTCGGCGCGCCCGGCGAGGCGCTAGCGGTCGGTCCTGGGTGCAGCCGCCTCGAAATGCGTGCTGAACCACGCGGCGGCAAGGTCGACGACCCTGTCGAGGGTGCCCGGCTCCTCGAACAGGTGGGTCGCGCCGGGAACGATCTCCAGCCGCTTCTCGCAGCCGAGCGCGGCGAGGCAGCGCGGTTCAGCTCGATCACGCCATGGTCGGCGCCGCCCACGATCAGCAGGGTCGCGGCGCGCACCTCATCGAGCGCCGTGCCGGCGAGGTCCGGGCGCCCCCCGCGCGAGACCACGGCGGCCACCTCCTGCGGCAGCCGCGCCGCGGCGAGGAGGGCCGCGGCCGCGCCTGTGCTGGCGCCGAGCAGGCCGATGGGCAGGCTGGAGAGCTGCGCGTCGAAGCGCGCGAAGCACACCGCCTCTGCCATCCGCTCCGCCAGCAGGGCGATGTCGAACACGTTGCGCCTGTCGGCGGCCTCGTGCTCCGTCAGCAGATCGAGGAGCAGCGTGCCCAGGCCTCGCGCCTCGAGCCGGCGCGCGACACGCGTGCTGCGCGGGCTGAAGCGGCTCGCGCCCTGCCGTGCGCGAAGATGACGAGGCCCTTCGCCTTCGGCGGCAGCACCAGGTCGCCCTGCAGGCGCTGCCGGCCGATCGCTACGCTGCGCGGCTTCGCTTGGGCGCCGCTCATGTGAACATCCTCCACGCTGGCAGATCGCGAAGTGATCGGTAGATGTGCGGACAAGCTCCGCTTCCCGCGAAGGTTGTCGTTGATCCAGATCAAGCAACCCACGCCCCTGGTCGGCCCCGCTCGGCTTGCCCTGCGGCGCGTCGAGAGTGTACGCTGATCGCAAATTGGGTCGGTGAGCCTCGGTGCCTCCGGCGGAACAGTCGTGTTGATAGTGCCTCGACTTTTGGGGAGCAAGATGACAATCGATATCATTGCCACGGTGGCCCGCAGCCGCCCCCCCAGCTGAGCATCGTCGCTGTCGAGCCCGCGAGCGGCCGGCAGGAGACGTGAGCAACGGTCGGCTATTGGCGCCGGCAGCGACGCGAGGCGGCTCGGGGCCCAATCGCGCCGGATAGGGGGAAGAGATGTTCGAAGGCGGTTTGGCTGCCCTGGGCGGCGGCACTGTGCGCAAGCTGGGGCGGTACCTCTACGAGCGTTGGCTCACGCTGCGCAGCCTGTTGGTCGGGCTGCGCATTGCGTGGGTGAGCACGGCGAGTGCCGCCGTCGGCGTGCTGTTGTTCGCCATTGCGGCCCCGGCGCAAGACATTCTGCTCGAGGTCAACTACGACGGCGTGTGGAGGAACCTGTCCTCCTGGATCGGGTTCTACGCCCTGGTGATCGTCTTCTGGGCGCTGCCCGTGGTCGTCTCGGCGCGCTGGATCCTCGCCCGGTTCGCGGAGGGCTCCGAGCACCACCCGCACGTGGAGCCCATCCCCGACTGGATCAGGAGCCTCATCCCCGCCGTTCTGGCCGCGCTGTGCTTCCTTGCCGTCCTGACGGGCCAGCTCATGGCGCTGCGGGTCTCCCCGCCTTTCAGCGGCAACGCGCAGGACTTCATCAAAGAGTCGGAACGTTCCCTCCGCAAGGGCGAGCAGCTGCAGGCCTGCAAGGGGAGCCTCGAGAGGGCCGGCTGCGCCACGCTCGCGCGCGACGTTGCGGTCGTGGTCGGCTCGCGGATGGTCCGGCGCAACGACGTTCCGATCGCGGCGCTGGGCGTCTGCCTCCTCCTGGGGCTCTGGTTCTACCTGGCGCGGCCGGCCGCGCTTTCCAGGCTCGTCCCCATGGAGGCGGTGCGAAGAGGCGTGCTGGCCGTTGCGGCCTCTGCTGTCGTTGCGATGGGGTACGCTCTTGCGGCGTTTGCGGCCGTCAGCGCGTTGCCCAGCGCGCCATCGCTCCTTCCGTTCCTGACGCCGCTCGCGCTCGTCATACCGGTGATCGCCTGGCTCGCTTGGCTGGGGTGGGCGCGCCTCCTGTGGTGGCTCGGCACCGTCGTCGGGATCGCGGGCGCCATGGTGATGGCGCTCGCCGTCTACGGAAACATCGAGATCGAGCGCAAGGGCAGCCTCGGCTTCGCTCACCTGTACCTGCTGCCGTTCGTCACCGCGGCCGCAGCCGCCGTCGCGCTGTGGGTGCTCAGCCGGCGATCGGGCGGGCAGGCGACGCGCCTCGGCGAGCTGCTGTTGCGGCTGACGACGGGCAGGAAGAAAGGCCACAGCTACCAGATGGCGACGGCGCGGCTGGTGAATCCGATCTTCTATGCCCTGGTCGGCATCACCGTTGCGCTGAACGTGCTGTTCGTCCTGGTGCCGCCGGGGGAGCTGACAGGGGATTGGCGCGTCAACCGCTCCTCGCTGCTGCCCATCGTGCTGGGCCTGCCCGTGGCGGTGTTCACCTGGCTCAGCTACGCCTCGGCGCGGTCGCGGGTGCCACTCGTTCCGGCCGTTCTGGTGCTCCTGGGCCTGTGGAACTTCGCCTGGGGCCTGCTCGGGAAAGACTACTACGCGGTTCGTACCGTCGAGCTTTCCGGGCCGCGCCCGCTGCTGGACGAGGCCGTCGAGCAGTGGGCCAAGGCCAACGACTGCAGGCTGCCCAGGCCGGCACCGGGTTCCGAGGTGGCCAAAGACGACGCGCAGAAGAAAGACGACGCGCAGAAGGAAGTGTGCCGCACGCCAATCATCGTGGCGGCGGCGGGCGGTGCCAGCCGGGCCGCGTTCCACCTCGCGGGCGTGCTCGGCAAGCTCCTCGACGACAAGAAGGATGGCGAGAAGAACTTCACCCCACTGGGCGGCCACACGGGTATCGTCTTCAGCGCCGCCTTCAGCCACGACAGCAGCCTCATTGCCACTGCCTCCCTCGACAACACGGTGCGCCTCTGGGACGGCAAGAGCGGCAACCTGATCAGGTCGCTGCCGGGGCACAAGGGGCGTGTCCGGAGCGTCGCCTTCAGCGGTGACGGAGCCAAGGGAAGGTACCTCGTCACGGCCTCCTGGGATCGCACTGCCAAGGTGTGGGACGTGTCCGATCCGAACGCGATCAGGACCCGCGCGGTGCTGCAGCACAGCAGCGATGTCAACAGCGCAGCGTTCAGCCCGGACGGCAAGCTCGTCGTCACGGGGTCAGACGATGGCATGGCGCGCATCTGGCAGTGGGAAACAGCCGCAGGCAAGCCGATCGAGTTCGGGCAGCATGGGAACTACGTTTACGGCGTAGCCTTCAGCCGGGATGGAAAGCGCGTGGTCACGGCCTCATGGGACGGCACGGCCAAGGTCTGGGATGTATCGGATCTGAGCGGCATCAAGGAGCTCGCGAAGCTGCAGCATCCGAGCAACGTCAACAGCGCAGCGTTCAGCTCCGACGGCACGCTCATCGTCACGGGCTCCGACGACGGCAAGGGGCGCATCTGGGAGTGGCAGGGCGGCCAGCCCCGCGCGAGGGAGCTGCCCGCCCACGGGGGCATCGTCTTCGGCGTGGCCTTCAGCCCCGATGGCAAGCGGGTCGTCACGGCTGCGTGGGACAAGACGGCCAAGGTCTGGGATGTGGCGAGCCTGAAGCTGGTGAGCGAGCTCAAAGGACACGACGGCAACGTCAACAGCGCCGCGTTCAGCCCCGACGGGAAGCTCATCGTTACCGCCTCCGACGACAAGACGGCGCGCCTGTGGAGTGCGGAGACCGGGCGGCGCGCCCCATGGAGCGAGGGCGAAAAGTTTCGCCCGTTCGGCAAGCAGCTGTTCGCGATCACCGCGGTTTCCGGCGGTGCGCTCGGTGCAGCGGTCACCTACGCCGCCCTCGCCGACAGCCAGCGCAGGACCGGCGATATCAAAAGCCCGCCCTGCAACGAGGCGAGCCTGAAGGATCCCGACTGGTTCGCCGGGGCAGGCGGAGGGCTGGAACCCACGAAGAACCCGAAGCTCAGCTGGAAGGCCTGCCTGCAGCTCCTGGTCGCCGGCGATTTTCTTTCACCGGTCGTCGTGGGACTCACCCGCGATCCCGTCCCTTTCAGGCGGGAGAATCGGGGCGAGTTGCTGGAGAGGGCGTGGGAGGCGCGCTATCACCGATACACGAAGAACGACAAGGACGCGGCCGAGCGCGTTCTGGCCGAGGGGACATTGGCCAGGGCACTGACGACAATACGCCGTGACGTCGAGACGGTCGAGAAAGGGTGGCTCCCGATCCTCCTGCTCAACGGCACCTCCGTGGAGGACGGCAAGCGCATCGTCACGAGCGATGTCGACATGGACCGGATCTTCTATGATGCGCACGACTTCCACTCGCTGCTGAGGAGCCTCGGGCACGACACAGTCGTATACGCTGTGGCTGTGGCGGACGGCGCCCGCATCGTCACTGCCTCGCAGGACAAGACGGCGCGCATCTGGGACCTCGAGACCGGCGTGCTGATCGCGGAGGCGGTCGGACATGGCGCGCGCGTCGCCGGTGCGGCCTTCAGCCGGGATGGGAAGCGCCTCGTCACTGCCTCATGGGACGGGACGGCGCAAATCTGGAAGCTGACAGGCCCGCAGAATATCAAGCCGTCCACGGTGCTTTCGCACGGCAGCGACGTGAACAGCGCCGTGTTCAGCCCCGACGGCACGCTCGTCGCAACGGGGGCCGACGACGGCAAAGTCCGCGTCTGGGATGCGCAGACCGGTACGCTCAGGGCCGATGTCCAGGGGGCACACAAGCACTACGTCTTTGCGGTCGCCTTCAGTCCTGATGGGAAGCGGCTGGTCTCGGCCTCTCGCGACCGCACGGCCAAGATCTGGGACGTGTCGAACCCCGACGAGGTCAAGGAAATCAAGACTCTGCCGCACGGCGCGGTCGTCTACAGCGCTGCATTCAGCTCCCTCGACGGCAAGCTCGTCGTCACGGGTGCCCATGACGGCAAGGCGCGCCTGTGGGATGCCGAAACGGGCGAGATGCGCGCGGAATTGCCGGGACACGGCGGGCTCGTCTACGGCGTTGCCTTCAGCCCGGACGGCAAGCGCGTCGTCACCGCCTCATGGGACCGCACGGTCAAGGTGTGGGATGTGGCCAACCCGGCCGAGATCAAGGAGCCGATGACGCTGAAGCACAGCTCGGATGTCAACAGCGCCGTATTCACTCTGGACGGCAAGCGCATCGTCACGGCGGCCGACGACGGCAAAGTGCGCATCTGGAATGCGGAGAACGGCGAGCCGGTATGGCTGCCGTGCCCCGAATGCGAGGTGAGGCTCAGCACCGGCGTCACCATGAGCGCCCGGTTTCCCGTGGTCTCACCGACCGGGACCTTCATCGACCTCAAGCGCAAGACCCGAAGCGTGGTGGACGGCGGCTACTACGAGAACTTCGGGGCGACGACGGCCATGGAGCTCGCGCGCGTGCTCAAGGAGCGCTGGGACCTGGATCCCATGGTCGTGCTCGTCAACAACGACCACGAGGTGACGGGCCTCGAATGCGTGACAGGCTATCGGCGGTTCGATGTGGCCGACACGTGGCTGTGGAGCCCGGTGAATACGGTGATCGGCACCCGCACCGCGCGCGGAAGCCACGCGGCTGTCACGCTGTGCGAGGAGCTGCGGAGGTTGACGGTCGAGCGCGGGCGGCGCCGGTTCGCGTTCATCACCGTGAACTCCGACAAGACCAACGAGCACATGACCCTGTCGGTGAGCTGGTGGATGTCCAAGAACGTGCAGAGCTATCTCGACCGGCAGCTCGGCGACGACATCAACAGCGAGGCCTTCCGCGCCATCGACAGGGTGCGGGCGCGCTGAAGCGGCCGCCGGGGCCGGCCTCGACCCCGGGGGACGAAGTCGCCGCACCGACAGGGGCGCGCGCTGGGCAGGGGGTCAGACCCCTCTCCTCAGGTGCGGACCAGGATCTGCGCGTATTCCTCGGCGGTCATGCCGTAGGTCCAGGCCACCGCCTCGGTCGCCGTCTGCACGTTGGGCGGCACGCGCAGGAAGTAGTGCTTGCGCGAGCCGTCGGGCTCCGGCGTGCCGTTGACGACCTCGACGGCCGCCCAGATGTCGCGCGGGCCCAGCTGCTTGCGCCAGAGCACACCGCTGGCGTCCTGGTGCACGCGCTCGGGCTTGAACTCGGCGATGAAGCGCTCCGCTCCCATGCGCTCGATCATCACGCGGCGCACCTCGGCGTTGTGCTGCCGGCTGATGCTGCGCGCGGTGATGGTGAGGGGCCGCGCGACCACCTCCTCGGGCACCTCGATGCCGCGCAGATACCATCGCCGCCCTCCGCCCGCCTCCTCGATCGCCGGGCCGCCGGCGCGGTGGCGCCGGCCGTTCTGGTACCATTCCCGCTTGCCGTCGGGATGCTCGATCGCCGGCTCGTCGCCGTCGCGGTGCGGCACGCCGTTGCGCCACCACTCGCGCCGGCCGGCGGCGGTCTCGACCGCGGCCTTTCCGCCGTCGCGATGGAGCCGGCCCAGGCGGTACCATTCGCTGGTCCCGTCGGCCTTTTCTATCGCGGGGCCGTCGAGGCGGTGCAGCTGGCCGTCCTGCCACCACTCGCGCGTGCCGTCCGCCGAGACGACCGCGGGCGCGTCGCCGTCGCGATGGCGCCGGCCCAGGCGGTAGCACTCGCTGCTGCCGTCGGCTTTTGCGACCGCCGGGCCGTCGAGGCGGTGGAGCATGCCGTCGTGCCACCACTCGCGCCGGCCGGCGGCGGTCTCCACCGCGGGCTCGTCGCCGTCGCGGTGGCGCCTGCCCTGCCGGTACCATTCCCGGGTGCCATCGGGCTTCTCGACCGCCGCGCCGTCGAGGCGGTGCAGCCTGGCGCTCGTGTACCAGCAGCGCGTGCCGTCGGGACTGTCGACGACGAGGGAGCCCTGCGGCTCGTAGCACCTCCCGTCGCGCCACCACTCGCAGCGGCCGTCGTGGCCTTCCACCGCCGGCCCGTCCTCGCGATGGCGCAGGCCGTTGCGGTACCACTCGCGGCTGCCGCTGGCCCACTCGATGGCCGCTCCATCCTGGCGATGGTAGCTGCCCTGGCAGAACCACATGCGGGTGCCGCTGGGGTAGACGACGGCCGGTCCACCCTCGCGATGACGCTTGCCCGCGCGGAACCAGCGCTCGGTGCCATCGGGCCAGATCGCGGCGGGGCCGTCCTCCCGGTGCAGGAGGCCGTTGCGCTTCCAGCAGACGGTGCCGTCCGGCAGCCGCTCCGGCGCTGCGTCAGTCCTCGACGACACGCGCAGCCTCCAGGCTGTCGAACTCTCGCTGGCGGCGCACTCGGTAGGTGCCTTTGGGGAGCGTGATGGTCTCATGCTCCTCGTGGCGCAGCTCCGCGCCCTCTCCCCTGACGCGGATGTGGCCGACATAGAGCTCGGCGGGTATGTCGCGCGCCAGGGCATCGTCGCGGAACATCGCCACGTTGCCCGCATAGAACGCGTGGCGATGGCCAGTCACCTCGCCGCGCGCCAGCACCACGGCGCCGTCGGCATCCCGCTCCACGGGCGTGCCCGCCATCCGCCGGTCCTCGACGCGCTCGATGACGATGTCGCCCTGGGCGTAACGCTCTGTCTTCTTCATGGGTCTCGCTCCTTCTCCGGCGCATCGCCGGTGCGCTCGCGCCCCCGCGCTCCAGATGGGAATCGAGCATGGCGAGATAGTGGCGCCCGCCGTGGATCGCAGGACTGTGTCCGCGCGGGCCGGCATAGGCGCGGGATGGGGCGCCAGGGTTGCGACAACCGGCCTGCCCGGCCTGGCAGGATTCTGCTAGGAAGGGCCGGTTTCCCCCTGCGAGAAGGCCCCTCCGATGAGCTATGCGTTCACCCCCGTCCCCCAGCCAGCCCTGCCCATCAAGGGCTCCGACAAGCTGTTCCCCATCCACCGCATCTACTGCGTCGGCCGCAACTACGCCGAGCACACCAAGGAGATGGGCGGCGACACCAAGGACCCGCCGTTCTTCTTCCAGAAGAACCCCGACAACATCGCGGTGGACGGCAAATTCCCCTATCCGCCACAGACCGAGAACGTGCACCACGAGCTGGAGCTGGTGGTGGCTCTGAAGTCGGGCGGGGTCGACATCAAGGCCGCCGGCGCCATGTCCCATGTGTTCGGCTATGCCGTGGGCATCGACATGACGCGGCGCGACCTGCAGGACGCGGCCAAGAAGCTGGCGCGCCCGTGGGAGGTGGCCAAGGCGTTCGAATATTCCGCTCCGATTACCGCGATCGTGCCGGCGCAGCATGTGGAGACCATCGCCAAGGGGGCGATCTGGCTGGAGATCAACGGCGCGCGCAAGCAGACCGGAGACTTGAGCCAGATGATCTGGGACGTGCCGAACCAGATCGCGTTCCTGTCCACCCTGTTCGAGCTGAAGGCCGGCGACCTGATCTTCACCGGCACGCCCTCGGGCGTCGGCGCCGTGAAGCGCGGCGACAAGCTCAGGGGCCACGTCGACGGCGTGGCCGACCTTGAGGTGACGGTGGTGTAGGGCCGACGCTGGCGCAGGCCGCGGCAGTGCTGACGAAAGCGCTGGGCGAGCACCTTCAGGCGGTTCCGGCCGATCCGATTGGATTGCGGAAGGCTGCCGCCTTTATGGTCACGTAGGGCTCTTCGATGACGTAGAGGATCTGGATGGTCGGCATCTCGTGCGCCCATGACCCATCGAAGAGGAACGACCTTGCCGAGCCGCCTTCCGACACAGGCTCTCCGGCGGCTGGGTCATGCGCCAAGACCCACACAATCATATCCCACGCATCTTGGTTCGTGCCCAACGTTGACACGTGTCGTCGAGGGCATCGTCAACCGAAAGCTCTTGCCTGACCGTCAGCATTACTTGAGTCCGAGGCGGCGCGCTTCCTCCCGCGCCCACTCGATCTCCTCGTCGCTTCGGGGCTCGCGGATCTTCGAAGCCAGGAATGCGTAAAGCGGGAGATCCTCCCCCATACCGGCGATTTCCCATCCATAGTCGTGGGACAGCTTGCTGATGGATGTGGCGGTATGCTTGTCGATGAAGGCGATCCACCAATCGACGAGCGCGATCTCCTCGCTGCTGAATTGCGATGTATCGGGCGGCTGAAAGGCACGGTATCTCGTAACCTCGTAGTCGTAGAAGTGCTCGGAGAAGCGCTCGACCAGCCCGTCCCGCACGAGGTCATCGCATACCGCGGATAGATGCCTGGAACGCGGGCCGTACTTGTCGCGGACGAACGTCTCCGCACTGATGGGCTTGCCGAAGGCCTCGAAGGTGCGCGCTTCCGCGAACCACAAAGTCTTGTTGAGCTTCGTGGCCCCGAACCCTTCGCGGTGGCTCGTCCTCCAGATGATGTAGAGTACGAGCGTTTTGAATTTTGCCCTGTCGAAGTCCATGGTCCCACTCAAGGCAAATCGGCACGCCGCAGGATAGCACTTTTTCCTTGACATGGCCAGAATCGGGCGGTGTTCGCTCTTGGGCGGTCGGTGGGATGACACTCGTGCCGTGTCGTGCTTGCATGGGCTTGGCTACCATCCTAACCTGAGGTCGAAACCCACCCATGCCCCGCCGCGCCGCCGACCTGCTCGTCGATTGCCTTGCTGCGCATGGCGTGGACCGGGTCTACTGCGTGCCGGGCGAGAGCTACCTCGCCGCGCTCGACGCGCTGCACGACAGCAACGCCATTGAGACCATCGTGTGCCGCCACGAGAGCGGCGCCGGCTTGATGGCCGTGGGCGACGGCAAGCTCAGCGGGCGCCCCGGCGTCGCCTTCGTCAGCCGCGGGCCAGGCGCCACCAATGCCTCGATCGCGGTGCACGTGGCCGAGCAGGATGCGGTGCCGCTGGTGCTGTTCGTCGGCCAGGTCCCACGCGCGGAGATCGGCCGGCGCTCGTTCCAGGAGGTGGATTACGCCAAGACCTTCTCCGACATGGCCAAGGCCGTCTATCTCATCCACGACGCGGCGCGGATACCGGAGATCGTGGCGCGCGCCTTCGTGGAGGCTGAGGCGCCGACGCCGGGACCGGTGGTGGTGGTGCTGCCCGAGGACATGCTGGAGGACATCGCCGAGGCCCCGGTCATCGAGCCCCTCCGGGTGCCGCAGGCGGGGCCTGCCGCGGCCGCCGACATCGCGGAGATCGCGGCGCTGATCGCCAAGGCGCAGCGGCCGCTGCTGATCGCCGGCGGCAGCGGGGTTGGGACGGCGCCCGGGCGCAAGGCGCTGCTGGCGGCGTCGGAGGCGCAGCACCTGCCTGTGGCGCTCACCTTCAAGCGGCAGGACTATTTCCCCAATGCGCACCCCAACTACGCGGGGCACCTGGGCTTCAAGATCGCCAAGGCGGCGGTCGAGCGCTATCTGGAGGCCGACCTGATCCTCGCCGTCGGCACGCGTCTCGGCGAGGCGACCACGCAGGGCTATACGCTGCCGGCCTCGCCGGTGCCGCGCCAGCCGCTCGTCCACATCCACGACGATCCGCGCCAGATCGGGCGCAACTACACCGCCGCCAAGGCGCTGGTGGCCGATCCCGTCGCCGTGCTGGAGGCGCTGGCCGGCCTGCCCGGCAAGGCGCCCCCGCAGCGCGCAGCCTGGATCGGAAAGCTCCACGAGCCGGTGGCCGAGGCCATGCCCTGGACGCCGCCGGCCGACGGCCTGCTCGACATGGGCCCCGTCGTCGCTGCCCTGATACCCCGGCTTGGCAGGGATGCCATTCTCGTCACCGACGCCGGCAACTTCTCGGGCTGGGTGCACCGGCACTTTCCCTTCTCGGGCGAGCACCTGCTGGTGGGTGCCGTCGGCGGCGCCATGGGGCATCGGCATGCCGGCGGCGGTGGCCGCCGCGCTGCGCTTCCCCGAGCGGCAGGTGATCTGCTTCATCGGCGACGGCGGCGCCCTGATGACGGGCAGCGAGTTGGCGACCGCCGTGCAGTACGGCGCCAAGGTCAAGGCCTTCATCTCCAGCAACGGGACCTACGGCACCATCCGCATGCACCAGGAGATCTACTACAAGGGACGTGTGCACGGTACAGGGCTCACCAACCCCGACTTCGCCAGGTGGGCGGAGAGCTTCGGCGTGCGCGGCCTGACCATCGCCTCCATCGAGGAGGCGCCGGGCGTGGTGGAGCAGGCGCTGGCCCACGATGGGCCGGTGGTGGTGGACGTGAGGACGGCGGCGGAGCACATCACGCCGTTTACAACCATCGCTGCCCTGCGCGGCTGACAGGACGACGGGGAGAGGGGCATGGACAAACCGGTAACGCTGGTCACGGGGGTCAGCCGAGGCATCGGCCGGGCGATTGCCGAGGAGATGACGGCGCTCGGACATCACGTCGTGGGGCTCTCGCGCTCGCGCCCCGGCGACTGGTTCGAAGGCACCTTCGTTGCGGCCGACCTCGCCGACCCGCAGGCGACCGCCGAGGCCCTGCGCCGGC
The DNA here is from genome assembly GCA_963840075.1 of uncultured Alphaproteobacteria bacterium. GTDB lineage: Bacteria > Pseudomonadota > Alphaproteobacteria > Rhizobiales > Hyphomicrobiaceae > AWTP1-13. Next base: position 59,349 of record CAWIXS010000012.1, read on the forward strand.
TGACGGCCGGGCACCGGGTGCTGCGCCTCGTCAACAACGCCGGGATCGCGCGCATGGCGCCGACCGAGACGCTGACACCACAGGATGTCGACGAGGTCATGGGCATCAATTTCCGCGCCGTCCTGCAGTGCGTGCAGGCCGTCCTGCCGGGGATGCGCGCCGCCGGGTTCGGCCGCATCGTCAACCTCGGCTCGCGCGCGGGGCTCGGGCGGGAAGGGCGCGTCGTCTACGGCGCCAGCAAGGGCGCCGTCGTCGCGCTGACGCGCTCGCTGGCGCTGGAGGTGGTGAAGGACGGCATCACCGTGAACTGCGTGGCGCCCGGACCGGTGGAGACGGAGATGTTCCAGGCCAACCATCCCCCGGGCTCGGCGGCGCTGCAGCGCATCGCGGGCGCGGTTCCCGTGGGCCGGGTCGGTACGCCCAAGGAGGTCGCCGCCGCCTGCGCCTACTTCCTGTCGGACCATGCCGGCTTCACGACCGGCCAGGTCCTCTACGTGTGCGGCGGGCTCTCCATCGGGCTGGCGCCGGTCTGAGGCGGGCGGCAGCGCGGCCTCCGGGAATTGGACCAACTCGGAGCCGGATCTGCGCTGCGGCGATGCCGGGATTGACCCGAGCGGCGCTTCGGTCCCTATATGCGCACCGCGGAGGGAGCCCCACATGCAAGACCACAACGTCGTCGCCATCGGCAATGCGCTTGTCGACATCATCGGCCATTGCGACGATGCGTTCCTGACCACGCACGGGTGCAGCAAGGGCTCGATGCGGCTGGTCGATGTGCCCACGGTCGAGCAGCTCTACGGGGCGATGGGGCCGGGCATCGAGATCTCCGGCGGCTCGGCGGCCAACACCGTGGCGGGGGTGGCCTCGTTCGGCGGCAAGGCCGGGTTCATCGGCAAGACCGCCACCGACCAGCTCGGCGAGGTGTTCCGCCACGACATCCGCGCGGCCGGCGTGACCTTCGATACGCCGGCGGCCGGCGATGGCGAGCCCACGGGGCGCTCCCTCATCCTGGTGACGCCCGACGGCCAGCGCACCATGAACACCTTCCTCGGCGTGAGCCCGCACCTCGGCAACGGCGAGGTGGATGCCGAGCTCGTCCGCTCGGCGCGCATTCTCTATCTGGAGGGCTACCTGTTCGACCGCCCGGATGCCAAGGCCGCCTTCCGGCAGGCAGCCGAGATCGCCGCCAGGGCCGGCCGCCAGGTGGCGCTCACCCTCTCCGACCCGTTCTGCGTCGACCGCCACCGGGCCGAGTTCCTGGAGCTGGTGCGCAAGTCGGTGGACATCCTGTTCGCCAACGAGGCTGAGATCATGTCGCTCTACGAGACGGCCTCCTTCGAGGAGGCGGCGGAGCACGCGCAGGGAGACACCCGGCTCGCGGCCCTGACCCGCTCCGAGAAGGGCAGCGTCATCCTCAGCAGTGGCAAGGCGATCGAGATCCCCGCCGCGCCGGTGGCCGAGGTGGTGGATACGACCGGTGCCGGCGACCTCTACGCGGCCGGCTTCCTGTTCGGCGTGGCGCGCGACATGCAGCTCGAGACGGCGGGCAAGCTCGGCAGCCTGGCGGCGGCGGAGATCATCTCCCATGTCGGCGCCCGTCCGCAGGTGCCGCTGGTCGATCTGGCCCGCAAGCAGGGGCTGCTGGCGTAGGTTGGGCGATCACATCAGGTGTGCTGGGTCTGCGCTCCGCTTGACCCAGCCTGCGACTAGGACGCTGCGAAGGAGAACCCCGATGCCCGAGATCGTGCGCCGTCTCAACCCGCCGACCATGTCGAGCCCGCCGGGCTACTCGCATGTCGTGGAGGTCACGGGCCCTGCCCGGGTCGTCTATTTCGCCGGGCAGCTCGGCATCGACAGGAGCGGCACGTTCGCCGTGGGCTTCGAGGCGCAGGCGGTGCAGGCGTTCGAGAACCTCAAAGCCGCGCTGGAGGCGGTCGGCGCCGGCTTCGAGCATCTCGTCAAGATCACCAACTACCTCGTCGACATCGAGCGCAACATCGCCACCTTCCGCACGGTGCGCGACCGCTACCAGGCCCCGTCTGCCCTGCCTGCCAGCACGGCAGTCGGCGTCCCCGCCCTCGCGCGGCCCGGCGCGCTGTTCGAGATCGAGGCTGTGGCCGCGCTGCCGCCGGCGTAGCCGCGAGGCAGTACGCCGATAGATCGACCCTTCGATTGCGCTGATCCACGCGCGGGATTTGCGCCGGTCGCTGCGGTTGCGAGGCGCCGGCTTGACGCCTCGCAATCGACAATTTGCTCGGGCCTGCTTCGGGTCCGCTCGATCCGGGACCCGAACGTATGCTCGCCAAGTCCATGCTCAAAGTCGTTGCCGCTCTGGCCGTGCTGCTCGCGCCCGCGCAAGCGTTTGCCGAGGACGAGCGGCGTCCGCTCGACGTGCTCGTCAACCTCCTGAAGGGGGCAAAGGAGAAAGCGCGGGAGATCGACCGGGACGCCATGCGCGTGCTCGAGAGCGTGCCGCGCGCGGGCTCGTGCGCAGAGCGCCGTGCGCGCATTCAGGCCATGCTGCCCGAGGCCCTGCGTCTGGCGCGCCTCGCGCGCGACATCGGAGAGACGAACCAGGAGGCCAAGTTGAAGGCGGGCGGCCTCTCCACCCTCGATCTCGGCGGCGGCCGCACCGCTCACTACCGGAGCAACGGACGGCGCTACGCGGAGGTCCAGGTGGACCAGGAGCGCCGGCAGGCTGTCGTCGTCTTCCACGGCACACGGCCCAGAGTGAAGAGCGACCTGACGACCGACGTGCTGGGCTTCATCGGTGTCGAGACCCGCTACTATCGCTGGGCCGCAGAGCTGGTGGCGCAGGTCGTGCGCGAGCATGAGGGGTTCGAGGTGCTTGCCACGGGGCACTCGCTCGGCGGCGGGCTTGCCGTCTACGCCGTGTTGAAGAACCCCGGCGTGAAGGGCTTCGCCTTCAATCCTGCGGGGCTTGCATTGTTGACGTGGGCGGGCACCAGCGCGGCCGACCGGGAGCGCACCAACGCGGCTGTCACCGTGGTCTCGATCCGCAACGCCAGGCATATCGAGCCTGTCACCGCCATCTCGCTGGCGGGCCGCTCGGTGCTGCCGGGCCGCATCCTCGTGGTCGAGGTGGACGAGCCCAATACCGCGACGCTGCATGCCTCCAAGACGGTGGTAGCGGCGCTGGAGCGCCTCGCCGCCACCCAGGCCGGCGGCGAGGTCTGCGAGGGCGATCTCGGCGTGCTGGCGGATTGAGCGCGGCCTCTCAGTGCGCGACCAGGATGCCGGGGGAGCCGGAGGCAGCCCGCCCGATGACGCGCACGGCGGGATAGCCGGCCTCGCGGATGCGGCTCACGAGGGCGTCGGCACGTTCGGGCGCGCAGGCGACCAGGAGACCGCCCGAGGTCTGCGGATCCGTCAGGAGATGCCGCTTCCAGTCGGGAAAGTCGGGTGGCAGCGCCACCTCGCTGCCGTAGCTCGCCCAGTTGCGATGCGATGCGCCCGTAACGTGCCCCTCCTGGGCCAGCCGCGCCGCGCCGGAGAGCAGCGGCACGTCGGCGGCGCGAACCTCGATCGCCAGCCTCGAGCCGCGCGCCATCTCCATGGCATGGCCGAGGACGCCGAAGCCCGTGACATCGGTGATGGCGTGCACGTCGGCCTCCTGCGCCAGCTCCGCACCGATGCGGTTGAGCAGCGTCGTGGTGGCGATCATCTCGGTGTAGCCCTCGGCGGGCAGGACGCCCTTCTTGATGGCGGCCGAATAGATGCCGACGCCGATCGCCTTGGTCAGGATCAGCGCGTCGCCGGCCCGCACCTCGGCGTTGCGGCGCACGTGCTCGGGGCGGCAGGTGCCGATCACGGCCAGACCGTAGACCGGCTCCGGGCAATCGATGGAATGCCCGCCGGCGACGGGGATGCCCGCAGCCGCGCACACCGCGGCCCCGCCCTTCAGGATCTCGCGCACCATGGCGGTCGAGATCTTGTCGACGGGCATGCCGAGGATGGCCAGCGCTATGAGGGGCCGGCCGCCCATGGCATAGACGTCGGAGATGGCGTTGGTGGCGGCGATGCGCCCGAAATCGAAGGGGTCGTCGACCATCGGCATGAAGAAATCGGTGGTGGCGATGATGCAGGTGCTCTCGTCGAGCTGCCACACCGCCGCGTCGTCGGCGGTCTCGGTGCCCACCAGGAGCTGCGCAAAGGGCGCGGTGACGGGCTGGTCGGCGAGCAGCTGCTGCAGCACCGAAGGGGCGAGCTTGCAGCCGCAGCCTCCGCCGTGCGCCAGGCTGGTCAGTCTGATGTCGGGAGCGGGAGCGTTCATGGCCTCGTTCTCCTATCTGCGCGTGTTTGTCGGGCTCGTCTCGCGCGCCCGGCGCCAGGCACGCGCCAGGTCGAATGCGGCGCGCTCGACCTCAGAGCGTGTCGTCGAGCGCCCCAGCGACAGGCGAACAGCCCCCAGCGCCTTCTCGCGGCCGAGACCGAGCGCGGTAAGGATCGCCGAGGGCTCCTCGCTGTCGGCGTGGCAGGCGGAGCCGGTCGAGGCCATCACCTCCGGGCAGTGCTCCAGGACGATCCGGCCCGACACGCCCGGAAACAGCAGGTTGAGCGTATTGGGCAGCCTTTGCTCGGGGTCGCCGACGAGCTCGAGACCCGGCACCTCGCGCTGCAGGAGCGCCAGCAGCGTGGAGGCATGCCCGGCCATGGCCTCGCGCGTTGCCTCCAGCACGCGGTGCGCCAGCGCGCAGGCAGCGCCCAGACCGACGATGAAGGCGACGTTCTCCGTTCCCGGCCGGCGCCCGTGCTCCTGTCCGGCCCCGACCAGGAGCGGCGGCAGGTCGAGGCCGGCGCGCATGTGGAGCGCGCCGATGCCCTTCGGCGCGTAGAGCTTGTGCCCGGCGATGGTGAGAAGATCGACGCCGAGGTCGGTGACACTTACGGGAATCTTGCCGACCGACTGCGCGGCATCCGCGTGCACCAGGGCGCCGCGGGCTTTGGCGGCGCGGGCGATCTCGCGCACCGGCTGCATCGTGCCGATCTCGTTCTGGGCGTGGATGACGGTGACGAGGGCCGTCGTCGCGCCGACGGCGGCCGCCACGCGATCCGCCGCAACGATGCCGTCGGGTGAGGCCGGCACCCGCGCGATGGCATGCCCGGCCCGCTCCAGCAGGCGGCAGCACGCGTCGGTGGCGGGATGCTCGATGTTGGTGGTGACGACGCCCGTGCGGCCCTTCTCGAGCGCGACGGCGCCGCGGATGGCGATGTTGGTCGCCTCGGTGGCGCCACCGGTGAAGACGATCTCCTGCGGCCGGGCGCCGATCAATTGGGCAACGTCCGCCCGGGCCTGCTCGACCGCCGCATGCGCCCGCCGTCCCAGGCCATAGGCCGAGGACGGATTGCCGAACTCACCCTGCAGGTACGGCAGCATGGCGTCGAGCACCTGCGGGTCGACCGGCGTCGTCGCGTTGTAGTCGAGGTAGATCATGGGGGTCAGACCCCTCGCGTCAGAGCTCGTTCATTCTTGTACGCCCATTCTCGTACGCCCATTCTCGTACGTCAGGCGAAAGGTCCGCCCCCCGCCTCAACAGCTCGATGGGCGCCACCGGTGAGGTGGCGCCCGCAGGCCAGCCCTGGAAACGCGCTAGGCGGCAACCTCGCGCGACGTGATCGTATACCTGAACGTATCCGGGTCGAGGCTGTCGAGCCGCCCCGCGGCCGTCTCGGCCTGCGGATACATCAGGAACTCGAGCGTCGGGCCCCCGGCGCCGGGCAGGACGAGGTCGCGCGCGACGTTGTAGGCGAGCCAGTTGCCCTCCCAGGAGCCCAGCAGCGCGTTGCGTGCGGCCACGACCTTCGGGTCGGTGAGCGCCAGGTTGCCGGGCGGCTCCTCCAGCACCACCTTGCGCACGTCGGCGGGGTCGACCGGCACCCAGCCGAAACCGGTGAGGAACACCTCGGCCCGGCAGTGCTTGTCATGCTCTTTTTCTCCTCCCAGTGCAGTAACAGTGCAGGTTGGTTTTCATTCCGGCCCGCCGACGCGCTCGATCGCCGCCAGGATATCGGGCTGCAACCAGTCGACATCGCCTTCCACGGAGAGCCGCACGACGCGTTTGCGATCGAGCACGAATGTCGTCGGCAGGATGCTGACGCCCCATGCTTTGGTGACGGCGCGGTCAATGTCGAGGAGCACGGGGAAGCTGACCTCGACCGCAGAACGTCTCGAGGAAACGGGCCTCTATGACCCGCCGGACGTCGGCGGCACGCACGTGATGTACGTGCTGCAGCACGCGGACCAGCCGGGGCTCTACTCCGGGCTGCCCAACAACCCGCGCATCAGCCGCCTCGTCGAGGCCTGGAAGGGCATCGGCAAGTATGCGGGGCTGGCCCTAATCGGCCTGACCGCAGCAGCCGGCGTCATCCATCACCTGTTGCAGGGTCCGAACCGGGTCACCCGGGAGGACGAGGACAACGCGGATCGCCTCGCGGGAGGTGGCAGATGAGCGAGACGAGCGACCCCGGCAAGGGCGGCGGGCACGTTCGCGTGCCGCGCTACTCGGGCAGCGCCCGGATCAATCACTGGATCGTGGCGACCACCTTCGTCCTGCTTCTGGTGAGCGGCCTGTCGCTGTTCCACCCCAGCCTCTATCCGCTCACCGCCCTGTTCGGCGGAGGGGCGGTGGTGCGCTGGCTGCACCCCGTCCTCGGGCTCGTCCTGTCCGTGGCATTCCTCGGGCTGTTCCTGCGCTTTCTTCGTGCCGAATCTGCCCGAGTTCACCGACTTCCAGTGGCTGGCCCGCATCAGGCACGTGCTCTCGGGCAACGACCAGTATCTGCCCGAGATCGGCAAGTACAACGCCGGCCAGAAGTTCGTGTTCTGGTCGCAGTTCTTGCTGGTGGGCACGCTGCTCGTCACCGGCATCGGCCTCTGGGAGCAGGGTCTCGGCTGGTTCGAGAACCTGCTCGGCTTCAAGGTCACCATCGAGCAGAAGCGCTGGGCGGCGGTGATCCATGCGGCGGCCGCGGTGCTTGCCATCGTCATCTGGATCATCCACGTCTATGCGGCGATCTGGGTGCGTGGCACGCTCAGCGCCATGACGCGCGGATCGGTCACCGGCGGCTGGGGCTGGCGCCACCACCGCAAGTGGCTGCGCAAGGAAGTGGCCAGGGGCGAGGTCGAGAAGCCCAAGGTGACGGCTGCGGAATAGCAGCAAGTCTGAGTCCTATCCTCGGTTCGAGGTGCACATGTCCGAAGGTACCGGCCCGACACCGGGTCTGTTGAGCATCGGGGAGGAGGCGAAGCCACCCTTCGCCGTCCTCCCCGATCTGGCTCATCTCTTCCTCAACCGCTCCAAGCGCTTCGCTGCGCTGGCCGCGGGCCACGAGCTGGGGCCCTACCTCGGCTTCCTGGCCGCCGTCACGCACGCCCAGCACGACATCCAGGCGCACCTGCCGCAGCCGGCCCTGCCGCCCTTCGAGCGCATCGGCCAGGCGCTGGAGCACGGCATGCCGCCGGTCTCGTACGCCCTGTTCGAGCCCGACGCCGCCGCTCGCCGCGATCGACCTGCTGCTCGAGCGGCTCGCCGGTGCGGAGGTGCCGCCCGAGACGGCCGCCTCCATCGCAGGGCTGCGCGCGGCAGCCCCGGACGACCGGCGCCGCCTGGCCTCCGCCGTCCTCGGAGACGACGCCGAGTCCGCCGGCGATCCGGCCCGGCGCGCGCTGCTCGGCGCCGGCCTCCAGGTGCACTTCGCGCGGGTCGCCGCCCAGCTCGCGGCCGGGGACCTCCAGCCGGTTGCCGACGGGGCCTGCCCCGTCTGCGGCAGCCCGCCGATGACGAGCTCCATCGTCGGCTGGCCCAGGGCCCACAACACGCGCTTCTGCGCCTGCTCGCTGTGCGGCACGATGTGGAGCGTCGTGCGCGTCAAGTGCGTGCTGTGCAGCTCGACAGAGCGCATCTCCTTCCGCGAGATCGAGGGCAGGTCCACCGTCAAGGCCGAGGTCTGCGAGACTTGCCGCAGCTACGTCAAGGTGCTCTACCAGGTGAACGACCCCGCGCTCGACCCGATGGCGGACGACGTGGCGACCGTTGGCCTCGACATGCTGCTCGCCGAGGAGGGCTGGAAACGCGGCGGCCACAACCCGTTTCTCCTCGGCTACTGAGCGCCATGAACGACAGCCGCACCATCGCCCTGGCCGGGCTACCGTCCGTAGACCAGGTGCTGCGCACGCCGGTTGCCGCCGCGGCAATCGCCCGCTTCGGACGGGCGGCCACCACCGATGCCGTGCGCCGGGCGGTCGCAGCTGTCCGCGAGAGCGCGCGCAACGGCGGTGCGGCGTCGCTGCCCGACGCTCCGGCCATTGCCGCCGGTGCTGTGCGGATCCTGGACGCGGACAGCGCCCCGAGCCTGCGCCGCGTCTTCAATCTCACGGGCACGGTGTTGCACACCAATCTGGGCCGCGCGGTGCTGCCCGAGGCGGCCATTGCCGCGGCGGTCGATGCCATGCGCTCGGCCGTCGCGCTCGAGTTCGACGTGGGCGGCGCGGCGCGCGGCGAGCGCGATGACCACGTGCGCGGCCTGATCCGCGAGCTGACGGGCGCCGAGGACGCCGCCATCGTCAACAACAACGCCGCCGCCGTGCTGCTCGTCCTCAACACGCTGGCGGGCGGCAGGGACGCCATCGTCTCGCGCGGCGAGCTGATCGAGATCGGCGGCGCGTTCCGGCTGCCCGACATCATGGCCCGCGCCGGCGCCCGGCTGGTCGAGGTCGGCACCACGAACCGCACGCATCTGAAGGACTACCGCGAGGCGGTGAGCGAGGCCACCGGAGCCATCCTCAAGGCCCACACGTCGAACTATCTGATCCAGGGCTTCACGAAAGCCGTCCCCGCCCCCGAGCTGGCGGCCTTGGCGCGCGAGCACAACGTGCCCTTCGTCCACGACCTCGGCTCCGGCGCGCTCGTCGATCTGGAGCGCTGGGGCCTCAAGCCCGAGCCCACAGTGCGGGCTGCGCTGGCCGATGGCGCCGACCTCGTCACCTTCTCCGGCGACAAGCTTCTGGGCGGGCCGCAGGCGGGCGTCATCGCCGGCCGCAAGGATCTCGTCGCCCGCGTTGCCAGGAACCCCATGAAGCGCGCGCTGCGCCTCGACAAGATCCGCCTTGCGGCGCTGGAGGCCACCCTCAAGCTCTATCGCGACACGGACCGGCTGCCCCAGACCCTGCCGACTTTGCGCTGGCTCGTGCGCTCGCGCGCCGACATCGCCGCAGCCGCGGCCCGGCTGAGCGGGAAGGTTGTGGCGGCCGTGGGAAGCGGCTTCAGCGTGGCAGTCACGGAATGCGCGAGCCAGATCGGCTCGGGGGCGCTGCCGCTGGAGACCTTGCCCAGCGCCGGCCTCGTCATATCTCCCGTGGGCCGCAAGGGCGCGGGGACCAGGCTCGAGGCGCTCGCCGCCGGCTTCCGCAGCCTGCCGGTCCCGGTGATCGGCTACATCAGGGAGGGAGCGCTCGTCCTCGACCTGCGCTGCCTCGACGACGAGGCCGGCTTCGTGGCCCAGCTGTCCCGGCTGCAGGCCGCGCCGAGCAACAAGACGGAGGGGCCACATGCTCCGACGTAGCACCGCGCCCGCGCAGCCGGCAGCCGCGCACGATGCAACCGTGGAGGACATGGCGGTTGCGGCCCATGCGGCGGCAAGCCAGGACTGGGACGCCGCGCTCGCGATCTGGGTGCGCTACGCCCACGCGGGCAACGGGCGCGCCCAGGCCGAGATCGGCCGCTGCTTCGTCCAGGGCTGGGGCGTGGCGCGCGATCCCGAGCTTGCCCTGACGTGGCTGACGCTGGCCGCCAAGGGCGGCGATGCGCTCGGCCAGCACCTCCTGGGCGACTTCTACTTCAACGGCGAGGACGGCACGCCCAACCGCTCCATCGCCGAGGAATGGTACGCCCGCGCCGCCAGGCAGGGCGAGCCCCAGGCCCAGGACATGCTCTCCTGGATGCTCGCAGACGCCGATCACAGGAAGCCCGACCACAAGGAAGCCATGCACTGGGCCCTCGAGGCCGCCGGGCAGGGTGTCGCCGCCTCCATGACCCGCATCGGCCTCCTCTACAACAACGCGCTGGGCGTCGAGCGCGACACCGAGGCCGCAGCCAGGTGGTGGCACAAGGCGGCGCTCCTCGGCGACGCCGACGGCCAGGCCATGCTGGGCGCGGCCCACCATCTGGGCGCCGGCGTGGAGCGCGACCGCGTGGCGGCGCTCGCATGGCTCACTCGGGCGCGCGCGGCGCGCAGCGCATTCGCCGACCATTTCTATCATGCCGTGCGCGAGGGCTGCACGCCGGAGGAGCAGCGCGAGGCGGAGCACCGTGCAAGCCTCCCCCTGGAAGCCGGGGAGGTGGCGCCATGATCGTCGGCACCGCCGGACATATCGACCATGGCAAGACGGCGCTCATCGGCCGGCTGACCGGCGTCGACACCGACCGGCTCAAGGAGGAGAAGGCGCGCGGCATCTCCATCGATCTCGGCTTCGCCTATTGGCCGCGCCCCGGCGGCGACATCGTCGGCTTCGTCGACGTGCCCGGCCACGAGGGGCTGGTGCACAACATGCTGGCTGGCGCCACCGGCATCGACTTCGTGATCCTCGTCATTGCCGCCGACGACGGCGTCATGCCGCAGACGCGCGAGCACCTCGCGATCATGGACCTGCTCGGGCTGGAGCGCGGCGTCGTCGCCCTCAACAAGAGCGACCTCGCCGGTCCCGACAGGCTCGCCGAGGTGACCGCCGAGATCGGCAACCTGCTGGCCGGCACGGGCCTGGAAGGCAGCGAGATCCTGCCCGTCTCCGCCGTCACCGGCGCCGGCCTCGACGCCCTCGCCGCGCGTCTCGATGCGGCGCTGGGCCCAGCACTGGACCACGTCGCGGCGCGTCCCAAGGAAGGCAGGTTCCGCCTCGCCGTCGACCGCTCGTTCACGCTGACCGGGCTCGGCACCGCCGTCACCGGCACCGTGCTCTCGGGCAGCATCGGCGTCGACGAGCGCGTGCTCGTCGGCCCATCGGGCCTCGAGGCGCGCGTGCGCTCGATCCACGCGCAGAACCAACCCGTGCAGCGCGGCGAGGCCGGACAGCGCTGCGCGCTGGTGCTGAGCGGACCCGGCGTCAGCAAACAGGCGGTCGGCCGCGGCGACGTGGTGCTGGACCCCGAGCTGCACGCGCCCACGGCGCGCATGGACGCGAGCCTGCGTGTGCTCGCCTCCGAGCCCAAGCCGATCGGCCAGTGGTTTCCCGTCAAGGTGCACCATGCGGCTGCCGAGGTGCCGGGCCGCATCGTGGCGCTGCGCGACGAGCCCCTTCGCCCCGGTGAGACCGGGCTCGTCCAACTCGTGCTGGAGCGGCCGCTCGCCGCCGCCGTGGGCGACCGCTTCGTCGTCCGCGACACCACCTCGAGCCGCACCATCGGCGGCGGCGTGCTCGTCGACCTGCGCGCGCCCGAGCGCCGGCGCCGCACGCCGGAGCGCCGCGCCGCGCTCGAGGCGCTCGCCGAGAAGGACCCCGCCACGGCTCTGCGGCGCATCCTCTCGGGCCCGGTGGGCTGGATCGACCTCGACGCCTTCGTGCGCGACCGCGCCATCGGCCCCAGGGCCGCCGCGGCGCTGGCGTCCGATCTGTCGCTCGTCGCGTTTGCGCCCGGCGCCGGCAGCAGCGGCAGGGCGGCCATGCTTCCCGAGACCTGGGAGCGCCTGCGCACGCGCATCGGCGCGGCCCTGGATGCCTTCCATGCCGAGCGCCCCGACCTGCCGGGCCTCGGCCTCGAGCAGCTGCGCAAGGGTGACAAACCGCCGCTGCCGGCGCCGCTCTTCCTGGCGGCGATGCGCAGGCTCGCCGAGGCGGGCGAGGTGGCACTCGACCGGGCCTGGGTGCGGCGGCCGCAGCATCAGGTGCGCTTCTCGGCGGAGGAGGAGCGGATCTGGGCCGCAATCCGCCCCCAGCTTGCCGCCCAGCCCTATCGTCCGCCGCGCGTGCGTGATATCGCCAAGGCCATGGGCATCGACGAGGCATTCCTGCGCCGGCTGATGCGCATGGCGGCGCGGCGCGGCGACGTGGAGGAGATCGCCCAGGACCACTTCTTCCTGCGCCCGGCCGTGCAGAGCATGGCCGAGATCGCCATCGACGTTGCAGTTGGGTCACCCACGGGCCTGTTCACCGCGGCGGACTTCCGCGATCGCCTGGACAACGGCCGCAAGGTGGCTATCCAGATTTTGGAGTTCTTCGACCGGCACGGCTTCACCATCCGCCGGCAGGACCTGCGCCGCATCAACCCGGCGCGCATCGAGCTGTTCGCGCCCGCGGCGGCGCAGCCAGACAACGGAGGAGTCCCGCTCCCGGTGGGGCGACCGGACTTCAAATCCGGGTGGGGCCGTCAGACGGTCTCAGGTGGGTTCGACTCCCATCCTCCTCCGCCAAATTCCCGGCCAAAGCCAAGGGAGGCCTCGCGATGAGCGACGCCGTGGCCGCGCTCGTCGCGGAGCTGGAGGGCGCCGCGCGCGCGGCCTGGCAGGAGGAGGAGGCCGTGCGCACGCGGCTGGCGCAGGAGATCGCCCGGCTCGAGCGCCGGCGCGCCTTCGCCCATCGCCGCATGCACTTGGTGCGCCTGCTGGCTGCCGCTGCCGCGACCGCCGACGCGGAGGAGGAAGCGGCAGTCGTCCAGCGCGCCGCCGTGCGCCGCGAGCTCGGCTGGGAGCGCGAGAGCGACTTTCGCCGCGGCGTCCTCGATCGCCTGCAGCCGGTGGGCCTCGCCGTCTGGCACTGCGCGAGCGGCCAGGAGGGCGCGGAGCCGTCCGCCGTCCACGCCGGGCTCGAGGCGTTCGAGGCCTGGTTCGAGGCCACGCACAACGGGCCCTTCTACGCGCTGTTCGACCAGGAGCCCCCGGAGGTCGGCCTTGTCGAAACCTGAGCTGGAACCCGAGCGCACCGACTTCGACGGCTGGCTCGCCGACATGGTGCGCCGGCACGGCAAGTTCACAGCTCTGGTGATCCTGACCGGGATCGGCGAGCGCAGCGTCGTGCCGCTGTGCTCCACCTACATGCATATCGTCGGCGAAGAGGTGGATTGGACGGAGATCAAGGCGCTCTTTGCGGCTCGAAGTCCCTGCCCACACGCTTGGGCGCCGCGCGCGCGGCATTCGCCGGCGTCGTGGTCGCCGCCAACGAGGCGCTCGAGCGCCGGCCGCGACTGCTCAACGAGGACGCCTTCGGTGCAGGCTGGATGCTGATCGTGCGGGCGAGCGAGGCAGCCTGGCGCGACCGCCTTCGCACCGGGCCTGCCCTCGGCCCGCGGTTCGCCGCGTGGCTCGACGCCGAGGCTTACAGGGGCCGAGCGGGATAGGATCGACCGCAACCTCGGCGCCTGCAGCCGGGACGGCTTCCGTCCGCAATCCTTCCTGATCCCGGGCATCGGCGGCTGGAACGGCCGGCCGCTGCGCCTATCGCAGGCGGCCGACAGCGACGGCGAGGGCTGCGACCAGCCACGCCAGGATCGCCGTGCTGCCGCCGATGGGTGCGGCCATTGGAAACAAGGCGGTGCTGGCCCATGTGCGCATGGCCATGTCGCCCGCAAACAGGAGGCTTCCGGCAGCCAGGCCCGCCATCGCGAGGAGGCCGATCACGGTGTGGCCGACGCTGCTGCCGAGCGCGAGAATCGCTGCCGCATGCACCAGCAGGAGCAGCGACGCCGGCGAGAGCAGCGCGCCACCGGCATGCGCGGCCGAGGCCGAGGCTGCAACCCCGGCGGCGCCCATGAGACAGGCGACAACGTAAAGAACGCGTCTTGCAGCCAAGCCACCATCCACTGCGCGCACTCCGCTCTCGTCTGTCCTGAGCGCCGCTCTCGCCGATCAGGCTGTCTCCCGGCGAAGCCAAGGGTTCCGCCCGATAGGAAACCGCGCTCGAACCCAGCACTGTGACTATCACTTTCCGCCGGGGAGTGTCCAAGCGCTCCTGGTCGGCGTGGGTGTCGGTCGGCGCCAGCTGATCGAACGCGGTGGGCGTGTGTCGTTACCAACACCGGGGCCGAGGATGGCGAGCCAGCGATGCCCGACGCTCCGTCCGCAGCGAAACGCCATCATCCAGGATTGCACGGATCTGATCGCGGGACTCGTGTCATGCCTGCGAGCGGACTGACTTGCGCTGTGTCAGCCCTGGGTCTGTTGCGGTCGCAGGTCGTGCCGGTCCTGCTGGTCGCACTGGCAGCCTCGCTCGTCGCCTGCGAGCGCGGGATGGAGTCGCCCGCCGAGGACGGCCGTCCCGTCAGGACGATGACGGTGGAGAAGCGCGACGACGGCGTTCCCACCGTGCGCACGGGCCGCATCGAGGCCGAGGACGAGGCGGCTCTCGCTTTCCGGATCGCCGGCCGCGTGGTCGAAAGCGCCCTCAAGTCCGGAGATCGGGTGCAGGCCGGGCAGATCGTTGCCCGCCTGGAGCAGCACAACGAGCTCGACGCGTTGCGCACGGCGCGGGCAGGTCTGGCCGCAGCCAAGGCGCAACTGGTCAAGGCGCGCACCGATTTCCAACGGCAGGAGACGCTGCTCAAGCAGGGCTACACGACGCACGTCAAATTCCATCAGGCGAAGCTGGCGCTCCAGGCCGTCCAGTCGCAAGCCGAGACCGCCGAAGCCCAGCTGAAGGCCGCGCAGGACCAGGTCGGCCATACCGAGCTGAAGGCGGACGGGCCGGGCGTGCTGACGGAGATCGGCGCGCGCGCGGGCGAGGCCGTCCAGGCCGGGCAGACGATCGTGCGGCTCGCCCGCGACGGCGGGCGTGACGCCGTGTTCGATGCGCCGGCCCGTCTGCTGCGCTCCGCGCCGAAGGACAGCGAGGTCGCGGTCAGCCTCGCCGACGACCCGGCCGTGCGGACCACCGGCCGGGTGCGCGCGGTGGCCCCGCAAGCCGACGCCGCGACGCACACCTACAAGATCAAGGCGGCCCTGAACCTGAAGGAGCTGCCCGGCGCCATGCGGCTCGGTGCCACCGTCAACGTCCACCTCCCGCCAAATGCCGACACGGCCATCGAGATTCCCGCTGGCGCGCTCGTCAAGGCCGAGAGCGGGCCCGCGGTCTGGATCGTCGACGCCTCGAGCCTGACGGTGTCGATCCGGCCCGTCAACGTCGTGCGCTACGACGCCGAGAAGGTCGCGATCTCCCGAGGCCTGGAGCCCGGCGAGATCGTGGTGACCGCCGGGGCTCACGCCTTGCATCCGGGACGGAAGATCCGCCTGCTTGGATCGCAGCCATGACGGGGCCCAAGCTCTCGCAATGGGTGCTGAAGCACCGCTCCTCGTCGCCTATTTCATGATCGTCGCTCTCGCCGCGGGGCTCTTCTCGTACTTCCGGCTGGGCCGCAGCGAGGACCCGCCGACCGCCGTCAGGACGATGGTCGTTGGAGCCGCCTGGCCCGGGGCCACAGTCGAGGACACGCTGCAGCAGGTCACCGAGCGGCTGGAGCGCAAGCTGCAGGAGACGCCCCGGCTCGACTTCCTGCACCGCACGCCGCGGCGCTAGCGCTCGGTCGCCGGGCGGAGCAGCGGCGCCGGGGAGAGAGAGGCCGCGGCGCCGCCGTCCTCGAGTTCGGCAAGAGAGTGTGGGGGGGGCTTGCCGAACCCACCCGATTGCACGCAGTCCGTTTGCGATGCCGACACGTGCAACTTTTCTGCCTCTGCCTCGAGAATTGCGCGCAGCGCCCCGCTGCGCGCCTTGCTGCGGGCCTCCTCCACCGTCATCGGCGGCAGATGGCCGATGGCGATCCGCTTCAGCTTGCCGCGCCGCCCGCCGACCCACTTCTGTACCAGCCAGGTGCCGAGACCGTTGGCGCAGATGCAGAGGCCGAGGCCCCTCAGCTCGGTGTCCCACAGGAACACCGACTTGCCGGTACGCCTCGACGCCGTGCGCAGCGTGTTGACCTCACGCTCGGTGATCTTCGCCTTCGCCATGCCCCCGGCGCCCGCGCTGAGCTTCAACCGAAGGCTTCACCATCCCGTCGAAAACGACAGCACGGCCCCCAGCAGGCAAGCCGCCGGGACGATGCGCCGGTGACCCCACAAGTCGAGCTGCAAGCCATAGTGCGGTCCCGTTCCATGGTCCGGCTGCATGTGCGCCGAAGGCCTCCCCTACGCCACGAACCGACGCCCGCACGCGCCATACAGGATACCCTGCATCAGACAACGGATATCACGATTCGGAGCCCCGGGCCAATTTCCGGGAGAGGGCGCCGTGCGCGGTTCAGCGGGATGAGCACCGGCTCGGCCGGCGCTCGGCTCCTGAAGTGCCGTTTCCCGCGCCTGGAGGGCCGTACGCTGCGATCGGCGCGTTCCGGGTACCTGAGGGCCTCGGCGCGCCCGGCGCGAAACTGGGGCCTCCTGCGCGGCCTTCCGGGGTTGCCGCTGCCACAGATCGGGAGGTGCGCCGTTGCCTGCTCAACGCGTCGCGACGACGTGAAGTTGCAGGGGCGGCGGCGCCGCTGTGAGATTGGCAGCCGCCGGAGCCATCGAACGAACGGGGCGGAGCGCTGGCGCCTGTCAGGGCAGCTTCGCGCCCAGCACGCGCTCTGCGACGGCCCTGTCGTTGGCGACGCGGCGACTTGGCCGAATATCAGTGAGTTACCGCGCGAATGGCGCGAAAGTGGCCAAAAAATGCGTCAGATGCGGCGCAGCGCGACGTTCTCGATGCAGTGGTCGCGGCCCTTGCGCAGGATCAGGCGGGCACGCTGACGCGTGGGGAGGATGTTCTCGTAGAGGTTCCGCTCGTTGATGGTGTGCCAGATCTCCAGCGCCTTGGCGCGCGCCTCGTCGGGTGTCAGCAGCGCGTAGCGGTGGAAGTAGGAGGCAGGATCGCGAAAGGCGATCTGGCGCAAGCGCATGAAGCGGGTCACATACCACTCCTCGATCACCTTGGTGTCGGCATCGAGATAGATCGAAAAATTGAAGAAGTCGGAGACGAACGGGATCGCCGTGCCGTCTCTCGGCAGCCGCGCCGGCTGCAGCACGTTGAGCCCCTCGACGATGAGAATGTCGGGGTGGTCGACGACGTTGGTCTGGCCCGGCATGATGTCGTAGTGGAAATGCGAGTAGACGGGCGCCTCGACCTTCGCCTTCCCCGATTTGACCTCGTGCAGGAAGTTGAGGAGGCGCGCGGTATCGAAGCTATCCGGGAAGCCCTTGCGGTTCATGAGACCGCGGCGCTCCAGCTCGGCGTTGGGGTAGAGGAAGCCGTCGGTGGTGATGAGATCGACGCGCGGGTGATCGGGCCAGCGCGCCAGCAGCGCCCGCAGCACGCGTGCCGTGGTGCTCTTGCCCACGGCGGGCGAGCCGGCGATGCCCAGGATGTAGGGCACCCGCCCGTCCTTGCGCCCCAGGAACTCGGTGGTGACGGCATGCAGCTCCTGCGCCGCCGCCACGTGCAGATTGAGAAGCCGGGACAGCGGCAGGTAGATCTGCTCGACCTCGCCCATCGAGAGGTATTCGATCACGCCCGAGAGCTGCTCGAGATCGCGCGGCACCAGGGTCATCGGCGTGTCGGCGCGCAGCTTGGCCCAGTCCGCGCGCGAGAACACGCGATAGGGCGAGAAGGCAAGCTGGCCGCGGTCTGCGGTCTCTGCCAGGAAGGTCGCGGCAGGATCGGGCAGAGTCATGGGTTGGTCTGGGGGGCCGGCTTCGCTCTGGCGGCCTTCTCGGCGAGGCCGGAGGTGCCCATCCGGGTCTCCAGCTCCGCGAGCACGTCGTCCCAGGCGACCTGGCGGCATTCCAGCAGCACCAGGAGGTGGTAGACGAGATCGGCAGCCTCGCGCTTGAGCGCCTCGGGGTCGGTGCCGAGGGCGGCGATGACCGTCTCCGTGGCCTCCTCGCCGAGCTTCCTGGCGCAGCGTTCGGGCCCGGCGTCGAGGAGCTGTCTGGTGTAGGAGCTGGCCGCCGTCTCGCTGCGGCGCGCCTTTATGGTCGCCGCCAGCCGCTGCAGCACGTCGTTCGTCATGGGCTTGCAAGGAGGGGTCGGCCCCCTCGCCTCCAACGGTCGCGATTCTGCCGCACGGCCCGACGCGAGGGTTTCATCCCCCTTCTGCCGGAGCCGGCCGGTTGCCACTGACAACACAATGACGCTGCGCCCCCGTCAAGGGCGACAGGGAAATGCCGTTCGGTTGCGGGGGACAGCGCCCGCCCCCGCGGCTCGTGTCACGAGGGCCAGCACCGCGCCGGCGCCGAAGGTTGCCGTGCCGGAGAGGAAAAGCACGTCGAACAGGCGCTTGGCGGCGAGGAAGCCCGGGTCGCCGGCCGCGGCGGCAGGGACTTCGGCGAGCCCGGCCACGTACATGGTAGCCCGGCCGCGCACGGCGCCTGAGAGCGCGGCCTCGAGGTCGAGCGGGGCGAACGAATATCCTGGCGCATCGGCTGGAGGGGCTGGTGGCGGCCGGCATCCTCCTGCGCCAGGGCACGGCGGAGCGTCCGCGCTACGTGCTGAGCGAGAAGGGGCGCGAGCTGCTGCCGGCGCTGGTCGCCCTCATGCAGTGGGGCGACAAATGGCAGAGCGGCGGCAGCGCGCCTGTCATTCTCACCGACGCGAAAGGGCGGGCGCTCCCGCGCCTCGGCGTCGAGAGCCGGGACGGCGAGGCGATGACGGCGGCGACGCTCGGGTTCCGCGCGGGTCCCGGCGCAGACGAGGCCACGCGCCGCTGCATCGAAAAGATGCGGAAGGGGTCAGACCCCTCGCCTCGAAGCGTCGAGGTGCAACGGAGAGCGAGGCAGCGAGGAGGCTGACCACTCTACCCTCTAACGCCCGATCAGGCGGTCGCGGATGTGGTCGAGCTGCTCGTAGTTGCCGTACTCGAGGGTGAGGTAGCCGGTCTCGCCCGGGCCGCGCCGGATCTCGACCTTCAGGCCCAGCGCATCGGAGAGGTCCTTCTCGAACGCCAGGGTGTCGGCGTCCTTTTGCAGGGCATTGCGGGTCTGCGAGCTGTCGCCGCCGCGTCCGACAGGCCCGGTGCCCCGGCCAAGCGTGCCCTGCTGCGTCTCGTTCACCAGGGCCTCGACCTCGCGCACGTTGAGGCCACGGGCGACGATCTTGTCCGCCAGGGTCTCGGCCTCGCTGTGGCCGATGATGGCGCGCGCCGCGCCCGCGTGGAGCTTGCCTTCGCGCACCATGGCCTGCACGCCGGCCGGCAGCTTCAGAAGGCGCAGCGTGTTGCCGACGTGGCTGCGGCTCTTGCCCACGACCTCAGAGAGCTTCTCCTGGGTGTAGGCGTGCTTCTCGATCAGCTCGTTGTAGCCGGTCGCCTCCTCCAACGGGTTGAGGTCGGCGCGCTGCACGTTCTCGATGAGCGCGAGCTCGAGCACCTCGACATCGGCGATTTCGCGCACGATCACCGGCACGGTGTGCAGGCGCGCGCGCTGCGCCGCGCGCCAACGGCGCTCGCCGGCGACGATCTCGAAGCCGCCGCGCTGGCGGTCGGGGCGCACGATGATCGGCTGCACCAGGCCCTTGGCGCTGATCGAATCAGCCAGCTCCTTGAGTTCTGCCTCGGCGAACTCCCGGCGCGGGTTGAGGCCGCTCGGCCGTAGCTCGGCGATCGGCACGAGGCGCTGCTCGCCGTGCGCCGGCAACGGCGCCTCGGCCGGCGGGTGCGGCTCGCCGATCAGCGAGGCAAGGCCGCGGCCGAGCCGGCCGGCCTTGTGCAGCGGGATGGGCATGACGGTTCCGGTTTTTCTGGCGTTGTCGGACATCCAACGACCTCAGACTTGGCGAATGGCGAATGGACTTTTCCATTCGCGATCGGCCATTGGCCCCGGTTACGCCGCCCTGAGGCGACGCTCGCGCTCGATGATCTCGTGCGCCAGACGAATATAGGCCTGACTGCCGGGGCTGTCGTAGTCGTAGAGCATGATGGGCTTGCCGTGCGAGGGGGCCTCGGCCACGCGCACGTTGCGCGGGATCATGGTCTCGTAGACCTTGGCGCCGAAGAAGTTGCGCACCTCGGTGGCGACCTCCTTGGAGAGGGAGGTACGCGCGTCGTGCATGGTCAAGACCACGCCCTGGATCTCGAGCGAGGGGTTCAGCGTGCCCCTGATCTGGTCGATCGTGGCCTTGAGCTGGGAGATGCCCTCCAGCGCGAAGAACTCGCACTGCACCGGCACGAGCACGGCATGCGCCGCCACCATGGCGTTGAGCGTGAGCAGGTTGAGCGAGGGCGGGCAGTCGATCAGGAGATAGGTGTAGGGTACCTCGGCGGGGTCGGCGCGCTGCTCGGCGAGCAGCGCGGTGACGGCGTCGCGCAGCCGGAACGGGCGGCTCTGCTCCGCCATCATCTCCGCCTCCAGGCCGACCAGGTCGACGTTGGCCGGCACCACCGACAGGTTGGGCACCAGGGTCCTGGCGCCGGCCTTGGCGATGGTGCTCCTGCCGGTGAGGATGTCGAAGCTGGTGATGTGGCGCTCGGCCTCCGCCACGCCGACGCCGGTCGAGGCGTTGCCCTGCGGATCGAGGTCGACGATCAGCACCCTCTCGCCGACGGCGGCGAGCGCGGTGCCGAGGTTGATGGCCGTGGTGGTCTTGCCGACGCCGCCCTTCTGGTTGGCGACGGCCAGGACGCGGAGCGGGCTCGCTGCGGGCATGTCAGTCCTTCGCTTTGCGCTTGAGGTTCGTGATCACGGCGATGCGGCCGTGCTTGTCGGTGACGCTGGAAACGAGCTCGACATCGAAGGTCCAGGCGGCTTCGGCCATCTGCAGCTCCTTGCGGGCCTCCTTGCCCTTCATCAGAAGCAGTGTCGTGCCCGGCGGGGAGAACGGCGCAGCCAGGCCCAACAGCTTGTCGAGCGGGGCGAGCGCGCGTGCCGACACGACCCGTGGCAATCCTCCGTTAAAAAGTCTTGTAGCTGATTCGGCGCGCATCGACAGGATATCCACACCCACGCCGACCTGCCGCGCCACCTCGCGCAGGAACGCGCACTTGCGCGTGTCGCTCTCGACCAGCGTGACGCGGATTGCCTCTCCCCGCTCTTCCACGGAAACCGGGTCAGACCCCTCGCCACGACGCTGGAGACCTGCACTCGGGTTTGGCGCGAGGGGTCTGACCCGGTCCACCCCCCCGCCGGGAGGCCACGCCAGCAGGATGGCGACCACCAGGCCGGGGAAGCCGGCGCCGGAGCCGAGGTCGATCCAGGAGCGCGTGCCGGGCGGAGCCAGGGGGGCCAGTTGGGCGCTGTCGGCGAAGTGGCGGTGCCAGACGGTGTCGAGCGTGCCGGAGGCCACCAGGTTTACGGCCTTCTGCCATTGGCGCAGCAGCCGCTCGTAGACGACGAGGCGCTCGGCGGCCTCGCGCGAGGCTCCGAAGGCCGCCGCGAAGTCGTCGGGTCCACTCACCAGCCGCATGCTCCGCTCTCTTGCCTGCAACGCCGCCCTCACAGCCTCACCACGACCGCAGTCCACCTGGCGCTGCCCTTCAGAACGCTGAACGACCGGCTGCGGTCTACTGGCGCCATGCAACCCGGCGGGCCATCGCCGCTGTCTCTTTCGCGCTACACAGCGCTGCGATCACGGTGCAGCTTGACGCCACCTTAACGTCTGCTGACGCCAAGCTCCTGACGCCATGCTGTTGACATTATTCCAACGAAAGCAATGGGGCAGCGGCGCGCTAAAGCCGCATGGCCAAACCACGACAATCTCTGTAGTTGCCGTGCAACGCTTTGCTGCGCACATGGCGGCACTCGCCCTTGCGCGCTTGTCTATCGCCAAGCTCCCCCCATCTTACCGCGATCATCCCGCCCACACAGCGTCCTCAGCCATGACCCTACGCTTCATCATCACAGGCGCTGTCGCCGCTGCCTTCCTCGGCGTGCTGATCTGGTTCAACTACGACTTCAAGCCGACCATGATCAAAGGGTCCATGGCGGCGCAGGTACCGCCACCATCGACCGTGACCTCGGAGCCCGCCAAGATCGAGAAGTGGGTCGAGCAGCTCACCTCGATCGGCACGCTGATCTCCTCGCACGGCGTCGACGTGGCCTCCCAGGTGGCGGGCATCGTCACGGAGGTGCAGGCCGAGAGCGGCAGCGAGGTCGAGCGCGGCGCCCTTCTGGTCCAGCTCGACATCGTCGTGGAGCAGGCTGACCTCGCCAGCGCCAGGGCGGTCCTGGCCGAGGCCGAATTGGCCTTCCAGCGCCAGTCGGACCTCCTTGCCAAACGGGTGACGGCGGAGGCCAACCTCGATACGGCGCGCGCCAAGCGCGACACCGCCCAGGCGGCCGTCAGCAAGATCGAGGCCGTCATCGCCCAGAAGACCATCAGGGCGCCGGTGTCCGGCCGGCTCGGCATCCGCAAGGTGGAGAGGGGGCAGTACGTCTCGCCGGGGATGCTGCTCGTCACGCTGCAGGCGCTCGACCCGATCCGCGTCGATTTCCCCATGCCCGAGCAGACCATCGGCAAGCTGCGCGTCGGCCAGCAGGTCGAGATCAGCGTCGATGCCTTCCCGAACGAGGTGTTCAAGGGGAAGATCGAATCGCTCGATGCGCGCGTCGCGCAGGACACCCGCAGCCTCCTGGTGCGCGCCAGCCTGCCCAATCCCAAGAGCAAGCTGCTGCCCGGCATGTTCGCCAACGTGCTGGTGCTGGTCGGAGAACCGCGCGATGTCGTCACCGTGCCGCGCACCGCCGTCACCTACAGCCTCTACGGCGACAGCATCTACGTCGTGAAGGCAATGGGTCCGGCCACCGAGGAGGGGCCGCCCGCGGGCGGCGAGACCAAGCTGATCGCGGACCGGCGGTTCATCAAGACGGGGCCGGCGCGTGACGACCGGGTCACGGTGATCTCCGGTATCGCCGCCGGCGAGGAGGTGGTGACAACGGGCCAGCTCAAGCTCAATCCGGGGGCTCTGATCCGCATCGACAACGCCCAGCCGCTGGCGCGGCCGGAAGAGCGGCCCAAGCAGTAGCCGGCGCCACGGGGGTCACATGCGGTTCACCGACATCTTCATCCGGCGGCCGGTGCTCGCCACCGTCGTGAGCCTCCTGATCCTGCTCGTCGGCCTCGCATCGGCGTTCAACCTGCCGGTGCGGCAGTTCCCCAAGCTCACCAACACCAAGATCACCGTCACCACGGTCTATCCGGGCGCCAATGCCGACGTGATCAGGGGGTTCATCACGACGCCGCTGCTGCAGGCGGTGGCGAGCGCCGAGGGCATCGACACGCTGACCTCGAAGTCGAACCAGAACGTCAGCGTCATCGAGCTCAACCTGCGTCTCGACGCCAACGCCGACCGGGCGGTCTCGGACGTGCTCTCCAAGGTGCAGCAGGTCAAGGCGCTGCTGCCGCGCGAGGCGCAGGATTCGATCGTCACCCGCCAGACCGGGGATCCGATCGCGCTGATGTACATGTCGTTCAACAGCACCGTGATGAATGCCTCGGCGATCACCGACTACCTGAACCGGGTGGTGCAGCCGCGGCTGCAGACCATCGACGGCGTCGCCAACGCCCAGGTATTCGGCGCGCAGACGTTCGCGATGCGGGTGTGGCTCAAGCCGGACAAGATGGCGTCGCTCGGCATCACGCCGCTCGACGTGCGCAACGCGCTCGCCGCCAACAACTTCATCACGGCGGCGGGTCAGGTGAAGGGCGACTTCGTCCAGACCACCATCAACGCCGAGACCTCGCTCAAGGACCCCGCGGCGTTCGCCAAGCTGGTGGTGGCGACACGCGGTGACGCGCTGATCCGCCTCGAGGAGATCGCCACCATTGAGCTGGGGCCGGAGAGTGCCGATTCCTCCACGGCGTTCGACGGCAAGCGGGCGGTATTCGTCGGCCTGTTCGCCAACCCTACCGCCAACCCGCTCACTGTCATCGCCAAGGTGCGCGAGGCGTTTCCCGACATCCAGCGCCAGCTGCCGCCGGGTCTCGAAGGGGCGATCGCCTACGACGCCACCAAGTTCATCGAGGCGTCGATCAAGGAGGTGGTGACCACGCTCGTCGAAGCGGTCCTGATCGTCGTCGTCGTGATCTTCCTGTTCCTCGGCAACCTGCGCTCCACGCTGATTCCGATCGTCACCATCCCGCTGTCGCTCGTCGGCGTGATGTTCGCCCTGCTCGCGCTCGGCTACTCCATCAACCTGCTCACGCTCCTGGCGCTGGTGCTGGCGATCGGCCTGGTCGTCGACGACGCCATCGTGGTGGTGGAGAACATCCATCGCCATATCGAGGAGGGCATGCCGCCCTTCGAGGCGGCGCTCCAGGGGGCGCGCGAGATCGCGGTGCCGGTGGTCTCCATGACGGTCACGCTGGCCGCGGTGTACGCGCCGATCGGCTTTGTCTCGGGCCTCACCGGCACGCTGTTCCGCGAGTTCGCTTTCACCCTGGCCGGTGCCGTCATCGTCTCGGGCATCATCGCGCTTACGCTGTCGCCGATGATGGCCTCCAGGCTCTTGAAGCCGCATCAGGGCGCCGGGCGCTTCGGCCGCCTGATCGACGGCATCTTCGCCGCCGTCCGGCGGCGCTACGAGCGGCGGCTCGACCGCACACTGTCGCGCAGACCGGTGACGCTGCTGGTGCTCGCGACGGTCATGGTGGCGACCGGCATCATGTACACGACGTCGCAGAAGGCGCTCGCACCCGACGAGGATCAGGGCGTCCTCTTCAGCATGGTGGAGGTGCCGGCGGCCGCCAACCTCGACTACCTGGAGCAGGCGACGAGCCAGCTCTGGAAGGTGTTCGATACCGTGCCGGAGAAGGACCATCTCTTCACCATCAACGGCTTCCCCAGCGTGCACCAGTCCTTCACCGGCCTCATCCTGAAGCCCTGGGACGAGCGCAAGCGTTCGCAGAAGGCGGTTCTGGGAAGCCTGCAGGGTCCCGTCGCCGGCGTCGCCAACGCGCAGGTGTTCGCGTTCGGGCCGCCCTCGCTGCCGGGGTCGATCGGCGGTCCCCCGGTGCAGTTCGTCGTCACCACCACCGCCGACTACACGCAGCTGGCTCAGAACCTCGACAAGATCCTGACGGCGGCTCGACAGAGCGGCCTCTTCATCTTCGTCACCAGCGACCTCAAGTTCGAGACGCCGCAGATCGAGCTCAAGATCGATCACGACAAGGCCAACCGGCTCGGCATCACCATGCAGGACCTGGGCGTGTCGCTCGCGACCCTGCTGGGCGGCAACTACGTCAACCGGTTCAATCTCTACGGCCGCAGCTACCAGGTGATCCCGCAGGTGCCGCGCGACTACCGGCTCACCTCCGACTGGCTGCAGCGCTACCAGGTGCGCACGAGCTCCGGCGCGCTGGTGCCGCTGGCGAGCGTCGTGTCCATCGAGCAGTCCGTGCAGCCCAATACGCTCACCACCTTCCAGCAGCTCAATGCCGCCACCCTGACCGGCGTGCCGTTCCCCGGCCGCACCGTGGGCGAGGCGCTCGACTTCCTCAAGGCGAAGGCGGCGGAGATCCTGCCCTTCGGCTTCTCCTACGACTTCCAGGGCGAGAGCCGGCAGTACGTGCAGGAGGGGAGCACGCTGGTGCTCACCTTCGTGTTCGCGATCGTCATCATCTATCTGGTGCTGGCGGCGCAGTACGAGAGCTTCCGCGATCCCTTCATCATCCTGATCGCGCTGCCGACCGCCATGTTCGGCGCGCTGATCCCGCTGAACATCGGCCTTGCGAGCATCAACATCTACACCCAGATCGGGCTCGTGACGCTGATCGGCCTCATCTCCAAGCACGGCATCCTGATGGTGGACTACGCCAACCACCTGCAGGAGAACGAGGGGCTCTCGCGCCGCGATGCGATCCACAAGGCGGCGGGCATCAGGCTGCGGCCGATCCTGATGACCACGGCGGCGATGGTGGTCGGCATGGTGCCGCTGCTCACAGCGCACGGCGCCGGCGCGGCGAGCCGGTTCGCCATCGGCCTGACGATCGCCGCGGGCATGACGATCGGCACGCTCTTCACGCTGTTCGTGACGCCGGTGGTCTACACCTACATTGCCCGCGACCACGCCGCGCAGCGCGCCGCCGGCGCGGGCTCCGCGCTGCCGCGGCCGGCGGAATAGCATCCCTTTCCCGCGCGTTGCGCGACCCTCTCCCCGCGCTGTTGGAGCTCGGTGCGAGGTTGGCGTTGCGCGGAAAGAGGGAGTCTCCTCAGCGTTGCATGTGCGCGCGAACGGCCCATTTGCGGACAACTTTCTCGTCCAGCTTTGAAGCGAGTTGTTTACCCTCCTCTGCGAGGGTCAACGGATGGTCAGTTGAATATCAGCGGGTGTGCCGGGTGGAGTCATGGGTGGAGTCATGGGTCGAGTCATGGGCGTTTCTGCGAGTCGTCTTTCCCGCGTCGGCGGTGTCACGATCTCCTTCGGCGAGCACTTCCTCGCCTCCGACCGGTTCGATGCGGTCTTCCGCGAGGGCATGGCGCTGGTAGAGCGCACGGCCGCCTACCTCGATGGGCCGGGCCGCAAGGAGGCCAAGGCGCTCGATGCGCCGGTCGCCATGCTCTACGCCAACGAGAGCATGCGCCTCACCACCCGCCTGCTCGAGCTGGCCTCCTGGCTGATGATCCATCGCGCCCGCAAGGAGGGCGAGATCACGGAGGAGGAGCTGCGCAAGAAGCGCGCGCGGATCCGGCTCACGCAGCCCGGCCGGATCGGCCATGTCAAAGGCTTCGGCACGCTGCCCGAGGGCCTGAGGTCGCTCATCGTGGCGAGCTTCGCCCTCAACGACCGCATCGTGCGGCACGACGCGGCCAAGCACAATCGCCACCTGCCCGCGCAGGCCGTCGTCGACGAGCCGGGTGGCGCGAGCCCGGTGCACGCGCAGGTGGCGCGCCTCGAGCAGGCGTTCGCCGCCACCGGGCGGCCGCGCCAGCCCCGCGCGCTCGGCACCTCCCGGTCGTGAGCGTCCTTCTCTTCGCGCCGGGCGGCTATCGCTTCATCCCCGCGGTGTTCCAGTATTCCGGCGGCGTGGTGGCGGAGCCCGGGTTTCAGATCGAGCGCGCGGCGTTCAAGGAGCCGCTGCCGCTGAAGCTGGGCTTCGAGCGCGCAGCGGCGATCCTCACCGCGCGCGGGCGGCCGCTGACGGCGTTCTGCGCCTGCGAGCTGCGCTCGCCGCTGCCGTTCTCGGACGAGGGCTTCCGCGCCTTCAACGAGCATTACGTCGAGACGCTCGCCCAATGGGGCATCTACGACGGGAGCACCAACCCTGTCGCGCGCAGCAACGTGTGCCCGGAGCTGGCGCCGCCAGCCGAGCCCTCCATGCACGCCTTCAGCTTTACCGCGGCGGCGCCGGACCGGCGCGCGGCGACCTTCGTCGTGTCGGGCAGCGGCGAGGCCAGGGAGGGCGGGGCCAGCTATCGCGAGCGCACCGTCCGCTGGGGCGAGACGGGCCCGGAGGCGATGCGCGAGAAGGCCCTGTTCGTGCTGGGCGAGATGGAGCGGCGGCTGGGTCTCCTGGGCCAGTCCTGGAGCAGCACCAGCGCGACCCAGGTCTATACGGTGCACGACCTCCACCCGTTCCTCGGCGACGCGATCGTGGCCCGCGGGGCGGCGCGCGCCGGGCTCACATGGCACTTCTGCCGGCCGCCGGTGCGCGGCCTGGACTATGAGATGGATTGCCGCGGCACCGCCGCCGAGCATTTCGTCGAATAGGCGCGGGTTGTTGTTGACAGACCGCCCTGCGCGTTCCCACACTCCCGCAACTTTTCGTTACGGCAAGACAATGCCGTCACTTCCAGGGGAGGGGACCAGATGGTGCGCTTCATGTCCGCCTGCGCGGTGGGCCTCGCCGGGGTGTTGCTGCTTCTCGCGGCGCCCGCGAGCGCGGATATCAAGATCGGCGTGATCTACGACCACACCGGCGCGTTCGCGGCCGGCGGCTCCAAGGCCGCGGCGATCGGCAACAAGATCGCCATCGACATGGTCAACGAGAAGGGCGGCGTCGAGGGCCACAAGATCATCGCCATCGAGGCCGATGCCCAGTCCAAGACCGACGTTGCCATCAACGAGGCGGAGCGGCTCTTGAACGATGCCAAGGTCGACCTGCTGATGGGCGTCTATTCCAGCGCGCACTGCGTGCCAATGGCCGCGCGCGTGGATGCCGCCAAGAAGTTCATGTGGGCCAACGTGTGCGTGGCCTCCGCGGTCTTCAAGGACAAGAACCTCCAGTACGTGTTCCGCCCGCAGGTGCATTCCGACCAGTTCGGTGAGGCGTCCTGCGTCTTCATCGCCGAGAATGCCAAGGCAAAGCTCAAGAAGGAGGTGAAGGAGGTCAAGGTCGCCATCATCCACGAGGATGGCCCGTACGGCGTCGGCGTCGCCCTGGGCAACGAGGCCAAGTGCAAGGAGCTCGGCATCCAGATCGTGCACAAGGAGGGCTACGCCGCCACCTCGCCCGACCTCTCCGCGCTCGTGACCAAGCTGCGGCGCGCTCGGCCGGATGTGATCCTGCACACCGGCTACAACCCCGACATCACCCTGTTCCTGCGCCAGTCCAAGGAGGCGGGCCTCAAGTGGGCCGCGCTGATCGGCCACGGCGCCGGCTACGGCCAGATCGACAAGCTGATCGGCCACCTTCAAGGACGACGTGAACTTCGTCTACAATGTCGATCCGGTGGCGGCGCAGCTGCTCGACCCGAAGAGCCTCAAGCCCGGCCTGGGCGAGCTCACGGCGGAGATGGTGAAGCGCTACAAGGCCGAGACCAAGGCCAACGAGGTGCCGCCGCACACGTCGATGGGCTTCAACCAGGCGTGGATCTTCCTCACCGACGTGCTGCCGCGCGCCATCAAGAAGCACGGCGGCTTCAATCCGGAGGCGCTGCGCAAGGCCGCGCTGGAGACCGACATCCCGGAAGGCGGCACGGTGCAGGGCTACGGCGTGAAGTTCAACCCGCCAGGGCACAAGTTGGCGGGGCAGAACGCGCGCTCCTCGCCGGTGGTCATGCAGTACATCAAGGGCGAGACCAAGATCGCCTGGCCGGCCGGGATCCGCACCATCGATCCGGTGCTGCCGCTGCCCGCCGGCCACGCCTACGCGCGCTGACGAAGCGACACCCGTCTGTCATCCCGGAATTTCGCGGCAGCGAAATATCCGGGACCCAGGGTCCTGGGGTGAGGTGGAGCTCGTGACCCTGGGTGCCGGGTCTCGCCCTGACGGGCTCGCCCGGTATGACAACGTCGAATTGGCCATTGGCCCCACACTTCGCAGGTCCCCTTGCCCCTCCTCACCGTCTCCGGCCTGACCAAGATGTTCGACGGCTTCACGGCCGTTTCGAACGTCTCGTTCCGCGTGGAGGAGGGCGAGATCCTCGGGCTCATTGGCCCGAACGGATCGGGGAAGAGCACCACCTTCAACTGCATCGCCGGCATGTACGTGCCGACGGCGGGCTCCATCCGCCTGAAGGATGAGGAGATCGGCGGCCTTCCCGCCAACAGGGTCTGCCACAAGGGCATCGGCCGCACCTATCAGATCCCGCGCCCGTTCCACAATCTGACGCTGATCGAGAATGTCGCGCTCTCGGCCTGGTTCGGGCAGCAGGGCAAGGCCGACCGGGCCACCTGTTGGCGCCAGGCCGAGGAGGCGCTGGGCCTCGTCGGCCTGCCCGCCGACCCTGCGGCAACCACCGGCGGGCTCGGGGCCGCGTCGCTCAAGAAGCTCGAGCTGGCGCGTGCGATTGCCACGCAGCCCGTGCTCCTGCTCGCAGATGAAAGCCTGAACGGCCTCGACCACGGCGAGATGGAGCAGGCGGCCGACATGCTGCAGCGCATCCGCAAGGAGAAGGGCATCACCATAGTCTGGGTCGAGCACATCATGGGCGTGCTGATGCGCGTGGTGGACCGCGTCGTGGTGCTCGATCACGGCGAGAAGATCTTCGACGGCGCCCCGCAGGCGGCGCAGTCGGACAAGCGCGTCGTCGAGGTCTACCTCGGCGTGGACGCGGGGGCCTGATGCTGCAGCTCGAGGCCATCGACGCGGGCTACGGCGGCTTCCAGGCACTGTTCGGCGTCACCATGAGCGTGAACGCCGGCGAGGCCGTCGCGGTCATCGGCTCCAACGGCGCGGGCAAGACGACCCTTCTGCGGGTGATCTCCGGCCTGCTCCGGCCGACCTCGGGCAGGATGGTCATGGAGGGGCGGGACCTCGTGCGCATGCCGGCGCACAAGATCATCGAGACCGGTATCGCCCACGTGCCGGAGAGCCGCCGGCTGTTCCCGCGGCTGTCCGTGAGGGACAACCTGCGCATGGGCGCCTTCATGCCTGCGGCGCGCGCGAAGTTCGACGAGCAGCTCGACTACGTCTACGCCCTGTTTCCGCGTCTCAAGGAGCGCGAGGGCCAGCTCGCCGGCACGCTGTCGGGCGGCGAGCAGCAGATGTGCGCGATCGCCCGCGCGCTCATGAGCCGCCCCAAGCTGGTGCTGCTCGACGAGCCCTCCATGGGCCTCGCCCCGGTGATCGTGGCGCAGGTGCTCGACCTGGTGCGCCGCATCCGCAGCGAGGGCTACACCGTGCTGATCGTGGAGCAGAACGTGCGCCAGGTGCTCAAGGTGGCCGACCGGGCCTACCTGCTCGAGGTCGGGCACATCAAGGCGGAAGGCACCGCCGCGGAGCTCGCCGCCAGCGACGACATCCGCAAGGCCTACATGGGGGTTTAGACGGGGTCAGACCCCTCGCGTTTGACCGTTGGGCGAGAACACCAAGTTGGAGGCGAGGGGTCTGACCCCGCTCGGAACGATGGCCTGCGAGCTCGACATCTTCTTCCTGGAGGCGATCCTCAACGGGCTCCTGCTTGCGGGCCTGCTGGCGTTGCTGGCGCTTGGGCTCAACCTGGTGTTCGGCGTCATCGACGTGGTGTGGATCTGCTACGCCGAGCTGGTCATGGTCGGCATGTACGGCATCAACCACGCCTACAAGGGCGGCGCGCCGTTCCTCCTCGCCGCCGTCATCGGCATCCTGATCGTGGCCGTCGCCGGGGCGGTGCTGCACCTCCTCGTCATCCGGCCGGTGCTCGACACCCCGCCGATCAATCAGCTGCTGGTGACGGGCGGCGTGCTGTTCTTCCTGCAGGCCGCCGCCACCATGGTGTTCGGCATCGACTTCCAGAACCTCGGCATACGCCTGGGCTCGGTCGGCATCTACGACATGAGCTTCGCGACGGCGCGCCTCATAACGTTCGGCGTCGCGCTCGCCTCCATGCTGGCCCTGTGGCTGTTCCTGCGGTTCACCTACATGGGCACCGCCATCCGCGCCATCGCCCAGGACCGCCAGATCATGCCGCTGATGGGGGTGGACAGCCGCAGGCTCTACCTCGTCACCTCCGCCATCGGCGGCGGGCTCGCCGGCCTCGCCGCGGCGCTGATGGTGCTGCAGTACGACATCTACCCCCAGATCGGGCTGCAGTTCGGGCCGCTGATCTTCATGATCTGCGTGCTGGGCGGGCTCGGCAACATGATCGGCGGCTTCGTGGCGGCCTTCATCATCAGCCAGTTCATCGCCGTCGGCTCGAGCTGCTTCCACACCGAGTGGGGCTACGCCGTCGCCTTCCTGTTCTTCATGCTGGCGATCTTCGTCCGGCCGCAGGGGCTGTTCGGAGGCAAGGGATGAAGCTGGCCCATCTGAAGCTGGCAGCGGCGATCCTGGGGCTGGCGGCGGTCGCCGCGCTGCCGCTCG
Source organism: uncultured Alphaproteobacteria bacterium (assembly GCA_963840075.1). Lineage (GTDB taxonomy): Bacteria > Pseudomonadota > Alphaproteobacteria > Rhizobiales > Hyphomicrobiaceae > AWTP1-13. The sequence goes on from CAWIXS010000012.1 coordinate 90,973, forward strand.
CCGTGCGGGTGCTGTTTCCCGGCTCGGAGCGGTACTACCTGCATCTGCTGATCCAGATCCTGCTGTGGTCCTTCATCTACACCGGCTGGTCGCTGATGGGGCGCTTCGGCCTCACCTCGCTGGGGCACGGGGCGTTCACCGGGATTGGCGCCTACGTCACGGTCATGCTGTGGAACTTCCTGGGGCTCACGCCCTGGCTCGGCATTTCGCTGGCGGTGCTCTTGGCGACCATCGTCGGCCTGCTGGTCGGCTATCCCTGCTTCCGCTTCCGCATCACCGGCCACTACTTCGCGCTGCTGACGCTGGCGCTGACCGAGTTCGTGCGCCTGTGCATCGTCGGCCTGCGCGACTTCACCGGCGGCTCGCTCGGCACCCAGCCCACGCGGTACGGCGACGGCATCTCGCTCTGGGCCTTCCAGTTCGAGCCCGACCGCGTGCTTGCCTACTACATCGCCTTCGCGCTCTGGCTCGTCGGCCTCTACGTGTGGCTGCGCGTCGACCGCAGCATGGACCGCTACGCGCTCGACGCTGCCAGCCAGGACGAGGACGCCGCCGCCTCCGTCGGCATCGACGTGACGCGCGAGAAGCTCAAGATCACTGCGCTCTCCGCGGGTATGTGCGCGCTCGGCGGCGCCGTCTTCGCCCAGTACCAGATGTACATCGGGCCCGACACCATCGCCGGGCTGGGGCTGTCGCTCAACATCGTGTTCGCGGTGATCGCGGGCGGCATGTGGGTCATGCTCGGCCCCACCGTCGGGGCGGTCTTCACCCAGGTGCTGGCCGAGGGCCTGCGCGTCGTCATCCAGGGCTCGGAGACGCTCAAATCCCTGCTCGGCAGCTCGGCCCTCTCCCTGGACCAGATGATCTACGGCCTGCTCTTGATCCTGTTCATCATCTACATGCCGCGCGGCATCCTCGGCACGCTCATGGCCTGGTGGCGCCGCCTCAGCAGCGCGAAGAAGCTGCATTAGGCCGCGTGCTGCAACGAGGCGATCCAAGCATCGTCTTGGACGCCCCGGGTGCTCCAGGTGACAAGAAGGGCGCTCACCCTCGAGCCTGTGCAGGCGTGGAGCGCATCGGCCGGCCCTGCTCGCCCAGGCAAAGCGGGAGGGGAGCCGGGCGGCGCTGTCGCTCGCGCAGCGCGTCGGCGGAGCGGCACACCACCTCGGAAAGTTGCAGGAGCTGCCCGGCCAGCGGGCTCGTCTTGCGCCAGATCATGCCGATCGTGCGCGAGGGCTGGGGGTCCTCGAAGCGGGCAACGGACACCGTCGCCGAGCGCGTCTCCACCCCCACGGCCATCTCCGGGATCAGCGTGACGCCCATGCCGGCGCCGACCATCTGCACGAGCGTGGAAAGGGAGCTGGCGTCCAGCACCTCCCGCGGCAGCGACGAACCCCTGCTGCAGAACGACAGTGCCTGGTCGCGGAAGCAGTGCCCCTCCTCGAGCAGAAGCAGCCGCATCTCGCGCAGCGCCTCGCTCGAGGGCACCGGCGTGCCCTCGGCCTCGCCCGGCCGGACCAGGAGGAAATTCTCCGCAAACAGTGCAGCCTCGGTCAGGGACGCCTCGGACACCGGCAGCGCGACAATGGCCGTGTCGAGCCGGCCCTCGCCGAGCTCCTCGATCAGCTTCAACGTCATCGCCTCGCGGACGTGGACGTCGAGCTCGGGATAGATGCGCGTCAGGCTCCCCATCACCGCGGGCAGCAGGTAGGGCGCAATCGTCGGGATCATGCCGAGGCGCAGCCGGCCTGCAAACCGCTCCCCGGACGCGCGCGCGAAGTCTCCCAGCTCATCGACCGCGCGCAGGATCTCGCGCACCCGCAGCGCGGCCTCCTCGCCGAAGCGCGTCAGCCGGATGTGGCGGGCGCCCCTCTCGATCAGCACGGCGCCCAGCGCATCCTCCAGCTCCTTGATCTGCATCGACAAGGCCGGCTGGGAGATGGAGCAGGCGGCAGCCGCGCGCCCGAAGTGGCTGTGACGGGCGAGCGCTTCGAAGTAGCGGAGCTGTCTCAGGGTCGGCTGAACCATCAGAATATCTTATTGCAACAATCACTAAAGTCAATTTCATCTGATGGAATACAATGGTTAAGAGGATATAGAACTGCTCGAAAGAGCATCATCCAGACGCGATTGGGGAGACGACATGGCTGACGGTAGCGTCGACGCTGGCAAGTGCCGGTTTCATGCGCCCACGAAACAAGGTGGCGCGGCAAACGGAGGCTGGTGGCCGGACCAGCTGAACCTCAAGTTCCTGCACGCCAACTCCTCCCTGTCCAATCCGATGGGCAAGGGCTTCAACTACGCCGAGGAGTTCAAGAAGCTCGACTATCAGGCCCTGAAGAAGGACCTCACCGCCCTCATGACCGATTCGCAGGAGTGGTGGCCTGCGGACTTCGGCCATTATGGGCCCTTCTTCATTCGCATGGCCTGGCACGCGGCGGGCACGTACCGCATCGGCGACGGCCGCGGCGGCGCGGGCACCGGCCAGCAGCGCTTCGCACCGCTCAACTCCTGGCCGGACAACGTGAACCTCGACAAGGCGCGCCGGCTGCTGTGGCCGATCAAGCGCAAGTACGGCAACGAGATCTCCTGGGCCGACCTCCTGGTCCTCACGGGCAACGTCGCACTCGAGTCGATGGGCTTCAAGACCTTCGGCTTCGCCGGCGGGCGCGCCAACGTCTGGGAGCCGGAGGAGGTCTACTGGGGCCCCGAGACCAAGTGGCTCGACGACAAGCGTTATACCGGCGACCGCGAGCTCGAGAACCCGCTCGCTGCCGTGCAGATGGGTCTCATCTACGTCAACCCGGAAGGCCCGAACGGCAACCCTGACCCTGTCGCGGCGGCCAGGGACATCCGCGAGACGTTCAAGCGGATGGCGATGAACGACGAGGAGACGGTGGCGCTGATCGCCGGCGGTCACACCTTCGGCAAGACCCACGGCGCCGCGCCCGAGTTGCACAAGGGGCCCGACCCGGAAGCGGCGCCCATCGAGCAGCAGGGCATCGGCTGGACCAGCAACTTCGGCAGCGGCAAGGCCGGCGACGCGATCGGCAGCGGCCTCGAGGTGATCTGGACCTCGACGCCGACCAAGTGGAGCAACAACTTCTTCTGGAACCTGTTCGGCTACGACTGGGAGCTGACCAAGAGCCCGGCCGGCGCGAACCAGTGGGTACCGAAGGGCGGCGCCGGCGCCAATTCCATTCCGGACCCGTTCGATCCGAGCAAGCGCCGCGCGCCGACCATGCTGACGACGGATCTCTCGCTGCGCTTCGACCCGGCCTACGAGAGGATCTCGCGGCGCTTCTACGAGAACCCGGACCAGTTCGCCGACGCGTTCGCCCGCGCCTGGTACAAGCTGACCCACCGCGACATGGGTCCGCGCGCGCGCTACCTGGGCCCCGAGGTGCCGGCCGAGGACCTGATCTGGCAGGATCCTCTCCCCAAGGCCGACGGTCCTCTGATCGGCGCGGCGGACATCGCCACGCTCAAGGGCCAGATCCTGGCGACGGGGCTCTCCGTCTCCGAGCTGGTTTCGACCGCTTGGGCGTCGGCGTCCACCTTCCGCGGCTCCGACAAGCGCGGCGGCGCCAACGGCGCGCGCATCCGGCTGGCCCCGCAGAAGGACTGGGAGGTCAACGAGCCGGCCAAGCTGGCGAAGGTGCTGGCGGCGCTCGAGGGCGTCCAGAAGGCGTTCGGCAAGAAGGTCTCGCTGGCCGACCTGATCGTCCTGGGCGGCGGGGCTGCCATCGAGAAGGCGGCCAAGGCCGCCGGGATCACGGTCGAGGTGCCGTTCGCGCCGGGCCGCACCGACGCCTCGCAGGAGCAGACCGACGTGGAGTCGTTCGCCGTGCTGGAGCCCTACGCCGACGGCTTCCGCAACTACCAGAAGAAGGAGTACGCCGCCTGGGCCGAGGAGCTGCTGGTCGACAAGGCGCAGCTGCTCACGCTGACCGCGCCCGAGATGACGGTGCTCGTCGGCGGCCTGCGCGTGCTGGGGGCCAACTACGGCAAGGCCCAGCACGGCGTCTTCACCAAGACGCCGGAGACGCTCACCAACGACTTCTTCGTCAACCTGCTCGACATGGCCACGGAGTGGAAGGCGACTTCGGACCCCAACGTGTTCGAGGGCCGCGATCGCAAGACCGGCGCGATGAAGTGGACCGGCAGCCGCGTCGACCTCGTCTTCGGGTCGCACTCCCAGCTGCGGGCGCTGGCGGAGGTCTATGGCCAGAGCGACTCCAAGGCGAAGCTCGTGACCGACTTCGTGGCGGCCTGGACCAAGGTGATGAACGCCGACCGCTTCGACCTCGCCTGATCCCCGGCGGGACGGCTCGCGAAAGACATCAGGGCGGCGTCTCGAAAGCTCGAGACGCCGCCCTGATGCGGTGTGGTTGGCAGCCAGGCGAGGTCGGCCAACACCTCGATAGCGCTCGTGGTATTCCTTGCTGCATTGATTGGGCATTGATTGGGCATTGATGGCGCCGGAGCCCGGTCGCATCCTGCGCGGGAGGGGCACAGGGGGTGTCCCACTCCCGGTCGAGGGGGAGCAGGTTCGAGCGATCGGAGCCCTATGCCATGCAGTTTGAGCCCGCACCGCATACGACCCAGAGCTGGCGCCTCCAGAAGCCCGCGGCGTCCGGCACGCGTGGCATGGTGGTCGCGCAATCCAGGAGCGCCGCCGAGGCCGGCGTTGCCGTCCTGGATGCCGGCGGCAACGCCGTCGACGCCGCGGTCGCGACCGCGCTGGCGCTTGCCGCCGTCGAACCGTGGAACTCCGGCCTTGGCGGCACCGGCCAGGCCGTCGTGCATCGCGCCGGCGAGGCCCGCGCCGAGGTGGTCGACTTCGGACCCACGGCGCCCGCCAGGCTCGATCCGGCGCGCTTCGAGCTGACCGGCCGGGTCGCGTCCGATCTGTTCGGCTGGCCCGAGGTGGAGGGCGACATCAACATCCACGGGCCCATGTCCTTCGTGATCCCCTCCGCGGTCGCGGGCTACGCCGAGATGCACGGCCGCTGGGGGCGCCTGCCCCTCTCCGAGGTCGCCGCACCGGCTGTTGCGCTGGCAAAGCGTGGCCTGCCGCAGGACTGGTACACCACGCTGAAGATCGCCAACTCCGCCGCCATCCTGCGCCGGTACTCGGACAGCGCGCGCGTCTATCTGCGCGACGGGCTGCCGCCGGTACCGCCCTATCAGGGCGGCCTGAGCTACTTCGGTCTCGGCAGGCTGGGCGAGACACTGGAGCGGCTGGCCCGCGCCGGCTGGCGCGACTTCTACGCGGGCGAGATCGCCGCCAGCATCGTGGCCGATGTCGCCGCCATGGGGGGTGTGCTGTCGGCGGAGGACCTCGCCGGGTGCCGGGCACGCGTCGCGCCGGCGCTGGAGGGCGCGTGGTGCTCGCGCATTCTGCAGGCCACCGGCCCCCTCACCGCGGCGCCGACGGCCTTGGACGTGCTGCGGCGGATGGCCGGCGTGCGCTTCGGTTCCGAGCCCGACGCGGCATGGTACCTGGGCCTCGCGCGCGCCCTGAAGGCGGCCTATGCCGAGCGCCTCGACTCCCTCGGCGATGCCGAGTCGCCGGCCGCCGAAAGCTGCACCACCCACCTCTCGGTCTGCGACGAGGACGGGAGCATGGTCGCCATGACATCGACCCTGCTCTCCTCCATGGGCAGCCGGGTCGTGCTGCCGGGCACCGGCATCCTGATGAACAACGGAGTCATGTGGTTCGATCCGCGCCCGGGCCGGCCAAACTCGATCGCACCAGGAAAAAGACCGCTTACCAATATGTTGCCGATCATCCTGCGAGGCGGCGAGGGTCCCTGGATGGCGGCGGGCGCCTCCGGCGGCCGGCGCATCACGGCGGCGGTGCTGCAGCTCACCGCCTTCGTCGCCGGCTTCGGCATGGCCGCGGAGGCGGCGGCCGATCAGCCGCGTATCGACGTCTCCGATCCCCACAAGGTGACCGCCGATGGTCGCCTGGGGTCCGCCATACTGCATGCATTGGAGGCAGACGGGCCAACCGAGATCGTCGAGCATTGCGTCTTGCCGATCAACTTCGCTTGCCCCAATCTGGTGGTCCGGGAGGACGGCGTGCGTGTCGGCATCAGCGACGCCGCCTCGCCGTGGTCGGCGGCCGTGGCGCAAGTTTGAGCGCACGTGCGCCCGGCCGGGTAGCGCGGAGTCCTGGCGAGCCCACGGCTCCGCGGGTTTATTGAGGAAGGGATAGGGGGCATACGGATATGCTCCTCTTCCCGGTTGGTGAAAATGGAAGGAGCTGAGATGAAGTTCCGTCGCTTTCTGTATGCTGTGAGTGTTGTCGGTGCGTTCTGCGGCGCGTCCGGCCTGGCGCACGCCGCGTGCGTCGGCATGGCGATGGCCTATGACGGCTCCCACGGTGCGGTGTGGCAGCGCCAGTCGTGCGAGCAGGCACGCGCCGACGCCATCAACGAATGCCATCGCTATACCCAGCTGACCTGCACCGCCCACCTCACGTATTGGAACGGCTGGGCGGTCGGCGTCCACTGCACGCAGCAGGGACGGCAGGACAGCGCCATCGGCGTGGGCTACGACCTGTCGGTGGCACGGTTCGAAGCCTTCAGGTATGCCCGCACCATGGGCTATCAGGACTACCAGTGCCGCGTGATCCGCGAGATCGGGTCGGAGGTCGGCCCGACCTGGTAGCATCCGGAGGGAGCCCGGCGCGTCTGCGCCGGGGCTCCCCGTCCCCTCATCCCGGGAGACCGCCGGCGCGCCCTCCTCCGAACGCTTGTGGCTTGCTTGTACCCGGCTCGCCGGACGACGTTCCCGGGCGCGATCCAACGCCGCAACCCGCGTGGCGGGCGCGACGCGATACGAAGCCCTATGATGAAGATGGCGCACCCGACAGGATTCGAACCTGTGACCTCTGCCTTCGGAGGGCAGCACTCTATCCAGCTGAGCTACGGGTGCCTGCGGCCGTGCCGATGGCCTCGAGTGCCAAGCTAGATACTCCATTTGACCTGGGGCTGCAAACGCCGCAACCATGAGCGCGCGGGGCCGGCGCGCCTCGGCGGCTGAACGCATCCGGCGGCGGGTCATTCATGGCAGAAGAGAGCGACATCCGGCCCGGCGAGGTTACCATCGAGCTGCCGCAGGCCTTCGATGCCGGCGTCTACTTCATCGGCCGCATCCGCACGCCGTTCAAGACCCGCGCCGACTGCCCGAGGAATATCGCCGGATCGGAGGCCGTCGCACGCGTCGAGGTCGATCCGCGCTACGCGGCGGGCCTGCGCGACCTCGAGCTCTACTCGCACGCCATCCTGCTCTACTGGATGGACAAGGCACGCCGCGACCTGATCGAGCAGGTGCCGGCGCATCTCGGGCGCCCGCGCGGCACCTTCGCGCTGCGCTCCCCCGTGCGGCCGAACCCGATCGCCCTTGCCGTGGTCGAGGTCCTCGGCATCGAGGGCACCGCCATCACCGTGCGCAGCGTCGATTGCATCGACGGCACGCCGCTCGTCGACATCAAGCCCTACTTTGCCTCCATCGACAGCGTCCCAGGCGCCAAACGCCCGTGAATATTGCCGCCGCCGGGCGGCGCGGATCGAGCAACAATGACGGAGCCGGCAACAGGAGGGACGCATCACATGCTCAAGGGAAGCTGCCTGTGCGGCGGCATCCGCTTCGAAATCACCGGGCCGGTCGACGGCATCAAGCAATGCCATTGCTCGCTGTGCCGCAAGTCCAGCGGCACCGGCTCCATCGCGACGATCCGCGTCCCGGCGGACCAGATGCGATGGATCTCCGGCGAGGATCTCATCAGGACGTTCGCGCGGCCGTCGGGCTATGGCACGGCGTTCTGCTCGGTGTGCGGCAGCCCCGCTCCCGATGCCGACAACAGGCGTACGCACTACGGCGTACCGGTCGGCCTGCTCGACGGCGATCCTCCGCTTCGCGTCGTCGAGCACATCTTCGTCGGCTCCAAGGCGCAGTGGGAGTCGATCCCGCACGACGATGCCCCGCGCTTCGACACCATGTGAGCTCGCGAAGCGCGGGAAGAATTCCAGTGCGGTCCGGGGCCACGGCTCCCGCCCGTCGCCTTGGTGTCATGCGCGCGCCGCAGCTCGCTTTGCTTGGCGCAATGGCCCGACTTCCGCTACATCGATTGTTGCGAAAACAACCAGGGGGTAACGCCATGCTGCCGTTGACGGGCGTCAAGGTCGTGGAGCTGGCCAACAACATCGCCGGCCCCTATGCGGCCTACATCCTGGCGCTGCTGGGCGCCGATGTGCTGAAGGTCGAGCGCCCCGAGAGCGGCGACGACGCGCGCGGCTGGGGCCCGCCGTTCTGGCGCGGCACCTCGGCCACCTTCCAGGCCCTCAACGTCAACAAGCGCGGCATCACGCTGGACCTCAAGGACGCCGCCCAGGTCGCCTGGCTCACGGACTACGTGAAGGGCTGCGATGTGCTGGTGCACAATCTGCGCCCCGGCGTGATGGGCGGGCTCGGCCTCGGCAGCGAGGCACTGCGCGCCGTCAACGACCGGCTCGTCTACTGCTCCATCTCCGCGTTCGGTCCCACGGGGCCGATGCAGCGCCATCCGGGCTACGAGCCGATGGTGCAGGCGTTCTCCGGCCTCTTCTCCATCAACGGCTATCCGGATAGGCCGGGCGTGCGCATCGGCACCTCGGTGCTCGACCTCGGATCGGCGGTGTGGGCGGCGCTGGGGTGCATCGCCGGGCTCCTGCAGCGCACGCAGACCGGCAAGGGCTGCGTGGTCGACGCCTCGCTCTACGAGACGGCGCTGGGCCTCCTCACCGTGCACTTCGCCCGCTTCCAGACGAGCGGCAAGCTGCCCGAGCGGCATCCGAGCGGCAGCGAGTCCGTGGTGATCTTCCAGGCCTTCGACACGGCGGACGGCCAGATCATCGTCGCCGCCGCCAACGACCGGCTGTTCGTCAAGCTCGCGGGCGTGCTCGGCCATCCCGAGTGGGCGCAGGATGTCCGCTTCAAGACCAACGCCGACCGGGTCGCCCACAAGGGCGTGCTGCTCCCCGCGGTGGCCGAGATCATGCGCTCGCGCACCACCGCGGAATGGGTGGAGCGGCTCGATGCGGTCGCGGTACCGAGCGCGGCGATCAACGACATCTCCGTCATGAAGGCGCACCCGCAGACGGCGGCGCTCGCAATGGTGCAGCCGGTGCCCGAGGTGGAGCTGGACCTGATGAGCCTGCCCTTGTCCTTCGACGGCAGCCGCCCGGCGATCCGCACCCGCGCGCCCAAGCTGGGCGAGCACAATGGGGAGGTGCGCGGCTCGCCGGGCTCCAAGAATGCCTGAGGCAGTAGGCAGTAGCGCTCCTTATTGCCGGCGGGTATTTCTCGGGCCCGCGGGTCTGCACTGGACCAGGCCCGGCAGCCGGGTAACACTGGGCAGCGCTCGGCGGCCCCGGACAACGCCGGTCTCACGCAGGAGGGAGGACGCATGCCCAGGATCGCCCGTGCCGACGTGGTCGGCAGCCTGTTGCGGCCGGCCTATCTCCTGGAGGCGCGCAACGCCTGGCGCGAGGGAAAGCTGGGCGACGCCGAGATGCGCGCCGTCGAGGACCGCGCCGTCGGCGAGGCCATTGCATTGCAGGAAGGCGCCGGCATCGACGCCGTCAACGACGGCGAGTACCGCCGCAGCAATTTCATGGCCACCATGGGCGTGCGCGACGCCCGCGACGCCGCCCTCTCCGGCTTCGAGACGGTCACCACCCACGCCAACTGGCTGCGGCTGTGGCGCAACCCGGACGGCTCGGACGGCGGCCTCGTCAAGACCGAGACCGGCCCCAGAGCCCTGGTCGTCGGCAAGATCGCCCCCCGGCGCGACGTGGCGGCGGCCGAGCTCCCGTTTCTTGCGTCACACCTGAAGAAGGGCCGGGCGAAGCTCACCTACCCCGCGCCCAGCATGCACCGCATCGCCTGGGAGCCCGAGCATTCCAGCGCCGCCTATCCCACGGCGCGCGAGTTCCTGCTCGCTGTGCGCGACCATGTGCGCGCCGTGGTCGAGCAGCTGATCTCCCTCGGCTGCGACTACATCCAGCTCGATGCGCCCAACTATTCCCAATGGCACATCGACCCGCGCACGCGCGCCGCGTTCGCCTCCTGGGGGCGCGACCTCGACCAGGAGCTCGCCGAGGATGCCGAGATCGACAACTCGGTGTTCGAAGGAATTACCGGGATTACCCGCGCCATCCACCTCTGCCGCGGCAACGCGCCCGGCGGGCGCTGGCTCGCCGACGGCGGCTACGGGCCGATCGCCGCCGAGCTGTTCCCGCGGCTCACCAACTACGACACGCTGCTGCTCGAGTACGACACTCCGCGCGCCGGCGGCTTCGCACCGCTGGCGCACGTGCGGCCCGACACCACCGTGGTCCTGGGCCTCATCACCACCAAGAGCGGCACGCTGGAGGACGCAGCGGCCGTGGAGGCCCGCATCCGGGAGGCGGCGCGCAGCGTGCCGCTCGAGCGGCTGGCGCTGAGCCCGCAATGCGGCTTCGCCTCGGGCGACTACGCCACCACCATGACCCACGCCGAGCAGGCGGCCAAGCTGCGCCTCGTCGGTGGGGTGGCGGCGAAGGTCTGGCCCAACGGCTGAGACGAGCCTCGGGCGACGGCGCCTACTTGCCGTTCTTGCCCTTGGCGGCCGGCTTCGAGGCCGCCACGGTCTCGGTGGTGGGGCAGTGGCGCTCGATGTAGCGGTTGATGCTCTTGATCATCTGCCGGTGGAACAGGCCCAGGCTGTCGGCCAGCTGGGCCGCGGTCTGCACCGTGAAGGTGATGGACGACGGGCCGTCGACGCTCTTCAGGTTGACCCAGATCTTGTCGGCCCGCCCGTTCCTGAACACGATCTTCGGGGCGAGCACCGCCGTCACCTTCTGCAGCTTGCCGTCCTGCTCCACCACGCAGTTGGCGGTGTGCGGCGCGAGACGGTAGGTGCCTTTCCCCTCGTCCATCGCCGCGATCAGCTTCTCCCGGCTGAGGTTGAGGTCGACCGAGCAGCGCGCATCGCCGAAGCCCCAGCTGAGCTTGGCGCTGTCCGCCTCCTTGATCTTGGATTTCGCCCAGGTCTTGGTGATGGCGCACCTGAGATCGCCGCCGTTGGGGTTCTTCTGCAGCAGGATGGAGCACAACCGCCTGTCGCAGGCCGCGATCGCGGCCTGCTCGCCGCGCTCCTCGTCCAGGGCGATCGCAGCGGGCGCCAGGGTGAGCACGCCCGCCAGGGCCGCCAAGGCCAACACCGGGCCCAACGCCAGGAGCAATGCGAGGCCGGATCGGTTCGTCATGATCGGCATCTCTCCGAGCTGGTTGCCATCCGGCCGGCAGCGCCGAGCCTCGTCCAGCCGGATGAGCCGGGCATGGGATGACGGATCTGGGACGAGAGTGAGGCAACGCAGGGGCCTGATCCAACCGCTTCCACCGATTGTGATTGATCGCGTAAGTCGGAGAGGGGTCCGACCCCTAGATCACGCGCCCTTCTCAAGGTCGGCGAACACTTTGCGGGCGATGCGGAAGCATTCCACGCCCACCGGCACGCCGGCATAGATGGCGATCTGGTGGATGATGGCTTGGATCTCGTCCTTGCTGACGCCGTTGCGCAGGGCGCCCTTCAGGTGCAGCTCCCATTCGTGCATGCGGTTGAGGCAGGCGAGCATGACGAGGTTGAGCATGGAGCGGGTCTTCTTGGGCAGCCGCTCGTCGCTCCAGATCAGGCCCCAGCAGTACTCGTTGAGGATCTCCTGGAACGGCCCGTTGAAGGCATCGGCCGAGGCCAGCGAATTGTTGACGTACTCCTCGCCCAGCACCTCCTTGCGGTTGGCGAGCCCCTTGTCGCGAAGCGCCTGATCCATGGGTGTGTCTCTCCCTCGTGGTTGGAAAGCGGGTCGCGTGATCTTTGGCAGCCTTCGCCAGGGGGCTCAAGCGGGGTGGGAGCGGGGCTGCCGGGCGCTGGCGTAAATGCGCTTTCGCTATGTCCGGCCGCGCGCCACAAGCGCCGCCGGGTCAGGGTGAGGGGCAGCCACAAGAGAACCCTGTCCGCGGGGAGCCTCCAATCATGCTTGCCGCGCTCGGTGCGTTCATCGAGGCCGCGCTGATAGGCCACAGCCCTTGGCTGCCCCTCACCCCCGCGCGATGCAAGAGCAAAGAGAGCCGGCCGTGAGCCCCAGCGTGCCCTCGTAGAAGCTGCGCGCCCGCGCCACGTCGGTGACGGGATGCATGGTGAAAGCCACCTTCTCGAGCATTGCCGGCCCTCCTTCTTTCAGGCGGGTCGATGCCCCCTCGTGACATCAGCCAAGGGGAGACGAACCGCGGGAAAGCACGGGGAATAGCAGACGTCACCGCGGGATGCCGTCAGGAGCGTCCGGCGCGCCTTGCGACACGGGTCCAGGACGCGCCTGTCACAAGGCCCGGCGGCCGCTCGCCCGCAAGGCCAAGTCCTGAAATTCATCCCCAAGCAGCAGCGAAGCGCAGGCCCGCGGAGTTGCTATTCTCGACAACGAATCACCCACAACGGGGAGGGGGACAAGATGAGACAAGCGCTGAAGCCAACAGGCACGAGGCCGGCCCAGCCCTTGCCGCCGATCATGATGGCGGGGTGGCTGGGCGAGCGGCTCAAGCGAGGCGTCGGGCGTGCGTGGCAGAAGATGAGGGCGCCCATGGTGCGGGCACAGGGCAAGCGGCTGCCGAGTGCGGAGCAGATGGAGGCGCTGCGGGCCAAGTTCGCGAAGGACGAGCCAAGGAAACAGCAGCCGGCCGAGAACGGCCGCGCGAAGATGCGGGCGTGAACCAGTAAAGCCCCCGACGGTGCGCACCATCGGGGGCCACGTTGTGAAGCTGACGAGGACCGCGCGCGTCAGGCCGGCTTCAGCTGGCCAGCCTGTTTGCCGCGACCTTTCCTGTCGTCCTCCAGCTCGAAGCTGACGCGGTCGCCCTCGTTGAGCGAGCGCATGCCGGCCGCCTCGACGGCCGTGGCGTGGACGAAGACGTCCTTGCCGCCCTCGTCCGGAGTGATGAAGCCGAAGCCCTTCGCCGAGTTGAAGAACTTGACTGTTCCAGTAGTCCGCATGAGATGAGAAGCCTTCTTCGATGTGCGTGAAAAGAGCCGATTGCCGTGGGCCGCCACGCTTGGCCCAGAGGAGTAGCTCAGATTTGGGGGGAAGCCACGCTGGCCGCTGGCCGGGTGTGCGTCAGACCCGAATTGAGAGTTGCGGCCCACCATGGACCGCATCGGCTACCAGCCATATGGGCTGCATCGCTCCGTCGCGCAAGCAGAACCAGCAACGCTGCAGGACAGTGGAGTTAACGCGCGTGGCGCTGTTCTCGCAACGAGCCACCTAGGCGAGGTCTCCAGTAAGGACCACCACGGTCCCATCGGGCCTGATCGACCCAGCCGCGAATTTCCTTGCGGCTGCGGCCTCGACGTTCGGCCGCAGTGCCCCGATCAGGTCAAGCAGCGCCTCCCCCCACCCTGCGCCGTCCTTGTGGCGGCCTGGGCGAGCCTCGCGCAATGCCTCACCGGCGACTACGCAGGCGATCGGCCTGGCGCCGTTCCTCACCCAGAAGTGAACGCCCTCTGCTCTGGACCCAGGGAGGAATGCTGGATCTGGAGAGCATCACGTCCCTCCTACGGATCGTCACACTGCGGCGATGACAAGACCCGCATCTCGTCGACCAGCCCAGAGACTGCGTAAGCGACAAGATCGGCGGCACTAAGGCGCCTGCGCGCCTCCGCCAGGGGGACAGCGGCCGGGTGCGCCCGCTGCTGGCACACCTGCTCCGGTCTGCGTCTGTCAGGTTCCGGAGCATGGCAGACTTTGCCATGCTTGCGTCGGACCCGCGAAGAGGACGGGGTCGGCCGGACGGGGTCAGCCCCGGCCTGCGCCGGGGCGCAGGGTCTGAGCCGCCGTGATGCCGACCGCATCGCCCTTGGCGTCCAGCAGCCGGCGCTTCAGGCCATCGAGCTCGACGGGCATCGCGGCCGGCCGGCGACTCCGGCGCCATCATCGGCACGCGCTTGACCCGGCTCAAGTCCGCAAGGATGTGCTGCAGGGTGAGCCGATGCTCGGGGATGTCGAGATCGGTGAGCTGGCCGCTCCAGCGCGGCAGCGCGTTGAGGTCGCTGAGCCAATCCTCGAGTCCCGGGCCCTTGATCGGCAGGAAGGTCTTGCCCTCCTGGCGCGCCAGCCGGATCTCGCGCCGCACCACCGGGCTCGCCAGCGCCTGCGGCGTGACCACCAGGATGAAATGCTGCAGCGCCTTGGATTTCAGCGCTCCCTCGATCTGGCTCCACCAGTCGCGCCCGCCACTCGGCAGCTCTCGAAGCGAACGCGACGCGAAAACCAGCGCTGGCGGCAGAGGCGTGCCATTGGCGGCGGCAGGTCCCGGAGCCGGGCTGAGAGCACTTCCCTTTTGATCTCGCTATTGAGTACATGTCATGGAGGGCGCCGAACCCAACCGGGAGACGGCGGATGCGAACGGTGACGCTGAAATCGGGCGACAAGGTCCCCGTGCTGGGGCTGGGGACCTGGCGCATGGGCGAGCGCAAGTCGGAGCGCGCGGCGGAGGTGGCGGCCATCAGACTGGGGCTCGATCTCGGCATCCGGCTCGTCGACACCGCCGAGATGTACGGCGACGGCGGCGCCGAGGAGATGCTGTCCGAGGCGCTGGCCGGCCGCCGCGATGAGGTCTTCCTCGTGAGCAAGGTCTATCCGCACAACGCCTCGCGCACGGGCGTCATCGCCGCCTGCGAGCGCAGCCTGAGGCGGCTCGGGACCGACCGGCTCGACCTCTACCTCCTGCACTGGCCGGGCTCCGTGCCGCTCTCCGGGACGGTGGAGGGCTTCGAGTCGCTCAGACAGGACGGCAAAATCCGGCAATGGGGCGTCAGCAACTTCGATGCCGCCGGCATGGACGAGGTGGCGGGCGTCAAGAACGGCGGCAACTGCGCGTCCGACCAGGTGCTCTACCACCTGGGCTCGCGCGGCGCGGAATGGCAGCTCATCGAGCAATGCCGTAAGGACAAGATCATGGTGATGGCCTACTCGCCGCTCGGCCAGGGGCCCTTGCTGCGCAAGCCGGCGCTGGGCAAGGTCGCGGTGAGGCACGGCGTCGATCCGGCGGCGGTGGCGCTGGCCTGGGTGCTGCGCCGGCCCGGCGTCATCGCCATCCCCAAGGCGGTGAAGCCCGAGCACGTGCGCGCCAACATGAAGGCGCTCGACGTGAAGCTGGACGCCGAGGACCTGGCTGCGCTCGACGCCGCCTTGCCGCCGCCGAAGCGCGCGACGCCGCTGGATATGACGTAGGGGTCAGAACAGGGGTCAGCCCCCGCGCGTCGACCGTCTCGATGCATCACTGAAGCTGGAGGCGCGGGGTCTGACCCCGTTTCCGACAAGACATCAACGTTGGATGCGAGGGGTCTGACCCCTCTGGACACCGATGATCAAAGCCGCCATCGCAGGACTGGGCTGGTGGGGCCAGCACGTGGTGCGGCGCCTCGCCGGCTCGGAGCAGCTGAAGCTCGTCGAGGCGGTGGAGACGAACCCCGCCCGCGCGCCGTTCGCGGCCGAGCACGGCCTCGCCTTCGTGGGCGACCTCGCCGAGGCGCTGGCCGATCCCGGCATCGACGCCGTCATTCTGTGTACACCTCATGCGCTGCACACCGGGCAGGTGCTGGCCTGCGCGGCGGCCAGGAAGCACGTGTTCTGCGAGAAGCCGCTGGCCCTGACGCGCGCCGACGCCGAGCGCTCCGTCGCCGCCTGCAACGCCGCCGGCGTGACGCTCGGCATCGGCCACGAGCGCCGCTGGGAGCCGGCCATCGTCGAGGTGCGCCGCCTCCTGCGCGAGGGCGTGCTCGGCACCGTCATGCACGTTGAGGCCAATTTCAACCACGACAAGCTCGCCAACGTCCCGGCCGGCGACTGGCGCACCTCGCCCAGGGACGCCCCGGCGGCCGGCATGACCGCCATGGGCATCCACCTGAGCGACCTGTTCGTGGAGCTGCTTGGGCCGGCGCGCGAGGCGTTCGCGGCCACCGCCTCGCGCGTCGCCTATCCCGAGACCGGCGACGTGGTCTCCGCGCTCATCCGCTTCGAGAGCGGCGCCACCGGCTATCTCAACGCCATCCTCGTCACCCCGCACTACCTCTGCCTCACCGTGTTCGGCTCGCAGGCCTGGGTGGAGGTGCGCAATGCAACGCATCCGGACACTCCGGGTCCGTCCACCCTCACCCTGCAGCATCGCGACGGCCGGCGCGAGGAGCGCACCTACGCGTGGGTCGACACCGTGCGCGCCAACCTCCAAGCCTTCGCCAGGGCCATCGAGGGCGGGGAGCCCTATCCCTTCACCGACGCGCAGCGGATCGGCAACATCGCGGTCCTGGAGGCCATCTGCCGCTCGGCCGCGGACAACGCACCGGTGCAGATCGCCCCTGCCGCTCGGTGAGGCGAATCCGCCGCCTGCAGCGTGGCAAGCACGGCGCGCCTTTCGAGTTCGGCACCGGCATGTGCATCGAGGGGCCCTGCAAGGGCCGCGCGCTACAGCCCGTCGCCCGCAGCGTCATTGACGGCGACATCTGCGTCGCCGGCTTGACGCTGGTCGCGGAGGAGGAAATACCGAACACGGCTGCGTTCAACCCGAAGTCCCGCTTTTCTCCCAGCCCCTGCTCCGAAGGTAGCCGACCACGACTCGCGGATTGAGTGCACGAATCGCATGCTGGCCTGGCGTACCCATCAACATTCTACGCTCCCGCCGCTCCGAGCCGATCAGGAGAGGAAAGTATCATCCTGCGGAGGACAGAGACGTCAAAGCGCTGGCTTTGCGGCATGGTTACGAGTCGGGATGTCGCATTCGAGACTGCTGGCAAGCCCGAAGAGGTCCCGTGGTATGCCAGCCCGCAGATCGCAAGCTCGCTTGGGCTGATACGCAACCAGCGCTCAGGCTCGTGGGAAGCTCCAATACCACAAGGTAGTGCGGGACGATCGAGAATGTGTCGGAGATCGTCGTAGTTTTTTATCGGCAGGGCGAGCTTCACCTCGATGACCTGCAGCGTCAGCGACACCGCCTCGATGCGCGCCGACGGCGGCGCCACCAGGTTGAGCTGCCCTGGCGCGCGGCTGGGCCGGCTCGCTCAGACGAATATCGAGCCGCCGCGGCAGGCGGTTGAAGAAGATGAGGTCCGCCTCGTCGTCGGCGACTGCCGCCGTGGCTCCCTCCGCGCCCGTCGAGCGCCGAGCGCCGACCTGCCAGGTAAGCTCACGCCTCCCCGCGCGCCTTGTCGCCGAGCGCGGGCAGCCCGACGCGCCAGGCCCGCATCACATAGAAAATCACGCCGAGGCTCAGCACGCCGAGCAGGGCGAACAGGGTCGCGAGGCCGACCCCGAGGGCCTGCAGCCCGGCGATCAGCGCGCCCGCCGCCACCATGTAGGCGGCGTTGATGACATTGACGGCGGCAATCACCCGGGCGCGGGCGTCCTGCGGCGCCCAGATCTGCACGGCGGCGAAGGCGGGCACAATGAACAGTCCCCCGGCGACCGCGAGCCCGCACAGCGAGGCGAGCAGCGCAAGCCCGCTGGCCGATCCGAGCACGGCGAGCGGCCCCACGCTCGCCGCGGGCGGCGGCGGCAGCAGACCCGCGAGCCCTGCAACGGCGAGCGAGAAGACGCCGATCAGCCCGGCGCCCAGCGGCACCAGCGTCAGGTTCGGCTTGCCGTGGCTCGCCTGCGCCGCCAGCACCGATCCCGCCGCGATGCCCACCACGAAGGTGGCGAGGCAGAGTATCACGACGTCCTCGTTGCCGCCGATGTAGCCCTTCACCAGCGGCGGCAGCAGCGCGAGCGCCACCGAGCCTACCACCCAGAACCAGGAGACGATGGCGGCCCCGCTCCACAGCCGCGGGTCGCGGCGCAGCTCGCGCACCAGGGCGATGGTGGAGGTCCACGGGTTGGAGGTGATGGCAAGGCCTGGCGCCGCCGGGCCCGCCGCCGGGATCCCGCGCGCAAAGGTCCACGAGACAACGGCGAGCGCCAGGATGATGCCGACCACGAGCTCGGGGCTCTTGGCCGTCTTGACGGCGATGCCGCCGGCGATGGTGCCGATCAGGATCGCCAGAAAGGTTGCGCCCTCCACCAGGGCGTTGCCCGCGGGCAGCTCCGCAGTCTCGAGCTTCTCCGGCAGGATGCCGTATTTCACCGGGCCGAACAGCGCCGCCATGATTCCGAACAGCGCCAGCGTCACAAACAGAATCTCCACCGAATGCAGGACGAAGCCGACGGCCGCCAGCGCGGCCACGGGAATCTCGGCGAGCTTGATGCGCGCCGCCACGTAGCTCTTGTCGAATCGGTCGGCCAGCTCGCCACCCAGCGCCGAGAGGATGAAAAACGGCGCGATGAACACCACCGTGGCCAGCGCCACCAGCATGTTGCCGCGGTCGCCGAAGGCGGAGCCGGCGCTGCCGAGCCCGAACAGGATCAGCATGCCCAGCGCATTCTTGAGGAAATTGTCGTTGAGCGCGGAGCAGAACTGGCACCAGAACAACGGCGCGAACCGCCGCGATGTCATGAGGTCCTTGTACATGAGCCTCCCTCCGGCCTGCCGCGGCTCGCGCCCTGCGTGTGTTGCGCCGCACTCGGGCGCCGCGGCGCAGCGTCCAGCACAATGATGGCCGACTTGGTGAGGGAGCGAAAGCCGCCGCCGGCGAAAATGCCTTGAACAATCCCTCGCATCGGCACAGATAGCTGAAACAGCATCGGGTTAGCGACCGCGGCCCGGCGCCAGGCAACCCATGCTGCTTCGAGCCCCCATCCACCGATGTCACCCATGCCCCTTGGAACGTCCGCTGCAACCAGAATCCGCCTCAACGGCGCGCCGGTCGAGACCGAGGCGCGCACGCTGGCCGAGCTGGTGGCCGGCGAGGGGCACGCCGAGGCGGCCGTGGCGACGGCCGTCAACGGCGACTTCGTGCCGCGCCAGGAGCGCGCTGCAACCCTGCTCGCCGAAGGCGACCGGGTCGAGATCGTAGCCCCGCGCCAGGGCGGCTGATAAAATTGCCCGCATGATTGCAAGCGTCACTGCAGCAAAGCCCCGATCGGCCGCCATCGGCCCGTTTTCGCCCTACGGCGTGGCGGTGCCCTCGCGCCTGCTGCTCGGCACCGCGCGCTTTCCCTCGCCGCAGGTGATGAGCGACGCGGTCAGGGCCTCGGGCGCGGCCATCGTCACCGTGTCGCTGCGCCGCGAGACCGCGCGCGGCGCCTCCGGCCAGCGCTTCTTCGACCTGATCAGGGAGCTGGGCGTACGCGTGCTGCCCAACACCGCGGGCTGCCGCACGCCGAAGGAGGCGATCGCCACCGCCCGCATGGCGCGCGAGCTGTTCGCCACCAGCTGGGTCAAGCTCGAGGTGGTCGGCAACGAGGATACGCTGCAGCCGGATCTTTTCGGTCTCGTCGAGGCCGCCGCCGTCCTCACCAAGGACGGCTTCGAGGTGTTCCCCTACACCACCGAGGACCTGATCGCCGCCGAGCGGCTGCTCATCGCCGGCTGCCGCGTGCTGATGCCCTGGGGCGCGCCGATCGGGACCGGCAGGGGCCTCGCCAACCGCTACGCGCTGCAGAGCCTGCGCCGCTACTTCCCGGACGTGCCGCTGGTGATCGACGCCGGCATCGGCGCACCCTCGCACGCCGCCGAGGCGATGGAGCTCGGCTACGACGCCGTGCTCCTGAATACGGCGGTGGCGACCGCCGCCGACCCGGTGCGCATGGCGCGCGCATTCGCCGGCGCCATCGAGGCCGGGCGCCTCGGCTGGGAGGCGGGCATGATGGCGACGCGCGACATGGCGGTGCCTTCCACCCCGGTCGCCGGCACGCCGTTCTTCGATCTGGGCGGGTCCTGACGATGCGAACTCTGATCAGGCTCGAGGGCCTCGACGTCTTCTATCCGATCGTTCCGGACGCGGCGTGGCTCGCGCGCCTCCTGCCGCTGGGCATCAGGACCGTCCAGCTCAGGGTCAAGGATGCGCCGCCGGACGTGACTGCCCGCGAGATCGCGGCGGCGCTCGACGCCTGCCGGCGCCACGGCTGCCAGCTCATCGTCAACGACTACTGGCGCGAGGCGCTCGCCGCCGGCGCCGACTTCGTGCATCTGGGCCAGGAGGACCTCGCCGCCGCCGACGTTGCGGCGCTGCAGGCGAAGGGCGTGCGCCTCGGCATCAGCACCCACAGCCCCGAGGAGCTGGAGACCGCGCTGGCGGCGCGCCCGGCCTACGTGGCGCTGGGCCCGATCTACGAGACCAGGCTCAAGGTCATGAAATGGGCGCCGCAGGGGCTCGACCGCATCGCCGAGTGGCGCCGCCGCATCGGTGGCCTGCCGCTCGTCGCCATCGGCGGCCTCACCCCCGAGCGCGCCGACGCCGTGCTTGCGGCGGGCGCCGACAGCCTCGCCGTCGTCACCGACTTCATCACCCACCCCGACCCCGAGGCCCGGGTGCGCCACTGGCTCACCCACACCGCCCGCTACGGCTTCTGACCGGCCCCACCCGGATCGTCTGAGCACAGCGCACGGTCTCTCCGAACGTCTCCGCCGACCCTTCCGGTTGCGCCGGCGGATTCCCCTCCCCCTTGCGGGGAGGGGTTAGGGGTGGGGGTACAAGGGCACTGCCCCGTCAACGCGGTGCCCCGATGCACGCGAGAAGCGCGATCGGGGCGATACGTTCCATTAAGCATATGTGACGAGAACCCTGCGCCCTTCCTCCCGGTCTTCCGGGCCATGGTACAATAGTAATACCAAAGCATATCTCAGAACATATTCCCATCTTTTAGAATTTATTGAGCATGGCGTCCCGCATTGCAAAGTATTGGATTGACATGGTGACGCTGGTTTGCTATCGTTCTGCTATCATCACCACAGTCACGCCGATGCCCTCCGGCGAGGTCCGGCCTCACCGCCCGCCGGCGCCAACGGCCGGCGCCGCCGGCGCACCAGCCGAGCCAATCCGAGCCAATGCCCGTGTACTCCTCCAAGCTCAGCCCCGAGCAGTGGGCCGAGGCGCGCCGCCTCTACGCCGCCGGCCAGAGCTGCGCTGCCATAGCCAGGAGGTTCGGCCTTGCCGCCGACACCGTGCGCAAGCGGGCCAGCAAGGAGGCCTGGCTCGCGTCGTCGGCGACGGCATCGGCTCTCGCCTCCGCCGGCGGCAAGCGGGCGCGGGCCGCCGGCCGGCCGTCGGCAGCCACCGCCGGCATCCGTGCGGAGCTGGCGTGGCGCCTCCTCAGCGTGATCGCGGTCCAAATCAGGATGAAGGAGCTCTACATGCACAAGCAGCTGGAAGCCTACCAGAGAAGCGACGCCGGCATCGAGCCGCCGGTGACCGCCAGGGATCAGCACGCCGACTTCGCCGCGCTGATCGAGAGCATCAAGCAAGTGACGGAGATCGACTCTGAGCCCGCAGCCACCGCCGACGGGAGGGGACCAACCGCAAACGCCGAGCTTACCCGGCTCAGCCCCGACATCGACCCCGACGGCCTTGCCGCGGCATCCGAGAAGGACGCTTTCCGCCGAGACATTGCGGAGCGCCTTGAGAAGCTGTTTCCGAAGCCCTGATGGTCCGGCCCTTCTCGCCGAGCATGTCACCCCCGAGCAGTGGGAAGCGATCGTCCACGACTGGGCGATCAACGCCCGCGACGACCAGCTCGCCCCCGTCCTCGCCAAGGGCGGCGGGCGCTGGCACACGTGGCTCCTGCTCGGCGGGCGCGGCTCGGGCAAGACCCGCGCCGGCGCCGAATGGGTGCGCGCCCAGGTCAAGGGCGAGCCGCCGCTGGCCGACCGCCGCTCGCACCGCATCGCCCTCGTCGGCGACACCATCGCCCAGGTCCGCAGTGTCATGATCGAAGGCGTCTCCGGCCTCTACGCGATCTATCCGCCGCAGGAGCGTCCCAAGCTGGAGGCTTCCAAGAACCAGCTGGTCTGGGCCAACGGCAGCATCGCCCAGCTGTTCGCGGCCGACGACCCCGACAGCCTGCGCGGCCCCCAGTTCGACGCCGCCTGGTGCGACGAGCTCTGCAAGTGGCGCCAGCCCGACTACGCCTGGGACACCCTGCAGTTCGCCCTCCGCCTCGGGCGCTGGCCGCAGTGCGTCGTCACCACCACGCCGCGCGCCATCCCGCTCCTGAAGAAGATCATGGACGACCCCGCCACCGCCACCACACGCTCGCGCACGGCAGACAACGAGGCCTTCCTGGCGCCCTCGTTCCTGGCCGAGATGCAGCGCCGCTACGGCGGCACCCCGCTCGGCCTGCAGGAGCTCGACGGCGAGATCGTCGAGGAGCGCCTCACCGGCCTGTGGAAGCGCGCCTGGCTCGACCAGAGCCGCCTCGCCGTCCGCCCCGAGCTCGTTCGCATCGTCGTCGCCGTCGACCCGCCGGTGACGGCGACGGCGGGGTCCGACAGCTGCGGCATCATCGTCGCCGGCCTCGGCGCCGATAAGTGCGGCTACGTCATCGGCGACCGCACCATCCAGGGCCGCGACCCCGCCACCTGGGCCAAGGCCGCGGTCGCCGCCTATCACGACTACGAGGCCGACGCCATCGTCGTGGAGACCAACCAGGGCGGCGACCTCCTGGTGCAGACCTTCAAGGGCATCGACGCCCGCGTCCCCGTCAAGAAGGTCTACGCCAGCCGCGGCAAGTACGTCCGCGCCGAGCCCGTCTCGACCCTCTACAGCGAGGGCCGTGTCGCCCACGTCGGCACCTTCCCTGAGCTGGAGCGCCAGATGTGCGACTTCGCCGCCGACGGCCTCTCCCAGGGCAAGAGCCCCGACCGTCTCGACGCCCTCGTCTGGGCCATCACCGAGCTGATGCTGGTCGACCACCGCCGCCCCGGCATCCGTCCGCTGTAGTTGTCATCCCGGAATTTCGCGAACGCGAAATCTCCGGGACCCAGAAACGTAGAGTGAAATAAGGCGTTAGCCGCATTGCACCGATGCACCCTCGGAATCGGTGCAATACGGCCTATCGGCCTATTGCACGCTACGTTCCTCTACCTTCGCGAAAGCCACACACATGATGAACTGGCTCGCCCGCTTCATGCCGCGCCGCTTGCCACGAGCGCCGCTGGGATTCCCCTCCCCCTTGCGGGGAGGGGCTAGGGGTGGGGGGTCATCCCACGCCTCTGGGAAGGGCAGGTGAGGTCGCCTTCCGCCCCCGCCACCAAATCCACCCTCGCCGGCCCGTGCTTCGCCTTCGACCGTCTCGGCTCGCCCGGCCTGGGCGCCGCGCGACTACGCCGCCTTCGCCCGCGAAGGCTTCATGCAGAACGCCGTCCTCTACCGCTCGGTGCGCATGATCGCCGAGGCCGCCGCCAGCGTGCCCCTGCTGCTCTATCAGGGCCCCGAGGAACTCGCCGAGCATCCCCTCCTCGATCTCCTCGCCCGCCCCAACCCCGCCTCCAGCGCGCCGGACCTGCTCGAGGCCTGCTACGGCTTCCTCCTGGTCTCCGGCAACGCCTGGCTCGAAGCCGTCGCCGTCGGCGGCGCCGTCCGCGAGCTCCACACGCTTCGCCCCGACCGCATCAAGGTGGTGCCTGGCCCCGACGGCTGGCCCGAGGCCTTCGACTACACCGCCGCCGGCCGCACCGTCCGCATCGCCGGCGAGGCGGTGCCCGGCGTGCGCCGCGTGCTGCACATCAAGCTGTTCCACCCCTTGAGCGACCACTACGGCCTCTCCCCCATCGAGGCCGCCGCCTCGGCGATCGACATCCACAACACCGCCTCGCGCTGGAACAAGGCCCTCCTCGACAACTCCGCCCGTCCCTCCGGGCGCGCTGGTCTACACCGCCCGCGACGGCAACCTCACCATGGAGCAGTACGACCGCCTCAAGGCCGAGCTGGAGCAGGGCTTCCAGGGCGCGGCCCGCGCCGGCCGCCCGCTCTTGCTCGAAGGCGGCCTCGACTGGAAGTCCATGTCGCTCACGCCGAAGGACATGGACTTCATCGAGGCCAAGCACGTCGCCGCCCGCGAGATCGCCCTCGCGCTGGGCGTCCCGCCCATGCTGCTCGGCATCCCCGGTGACAATACGTACTCCAACTACCAGGAGGCCACCCGCTCCTTCTGGCGCTCCACGGTCCTGCCCCTCGTCAACCGCACCGCCAAGTCCCTCTCGCTCTGGCTGGCGCCCGCGTACGCCGGGGTCAGACCCGGCGGGTCTGACCCCGCGGCACCACCCCTCGACCTGCGCCCCGATCTCGACGCCATCGAAGCCCTGAGCACGGAGCGCGAGGCCCTGTGGGCCCGCATCGACGCCGCCACCTTCCTCACCCCCGACGAGAAGCGCGCCGCGGTGGGCTACGGCCCGCAAACGTAGGGGTCAGACCCTGCGGGTCTGACCCCAGGTGAATGGGGAGTGGGGAATGGGGAGTAGGCCGCCGCCCGTTCAGCCCCACTCCCCACTCCCCATTCCCCGTTCTCCTTTTTCGACCGGTAGAGACAATGCACGACCGCGAGCTCAAATTCACCCCCCTCGACCTGAAGCGCGTCGAGCCCGACGGCACCTTCTCCGGCTACGCCAGCCTCTTCAATGCGGAGGACATGGGCCGCGACATCGTCCTCCCCGGCGCCTTCCGCGACAGCCTGAGGCAGCGCGGCGCTGCCGGCATCAGGATGCTCTACCAGCACAAGCCCGACGAGCCGATCGGCGTCTGGGAGAGCCTCGCCGAGGACGCCCGCGGCCTCCTCGCCCACGGCCGCCTGATGCTCGCCGTCGCCCGCGCCCGCGAGGTCCTCGCCCTGATGCGCGCCGGCGCGCTCGACGGCCTCTCCATCGGCTTCCGCACCGTCACCGGCCAGCGCGACGCCAAGACCGGCATCCGCCGCCTCGCCAGGATCGACCTCTGGGAGATCTCCATCGTCACCTTCCCCCTCCTCCCCGACGCCCGCGTCGCCCACGTCAAGTCGGACGCAGACCTCCGCCTCCTCGCCACCATCACCGCCGCCACGCACCGGCTACGTTCCGCGAGCGGGTGAAACCGCGAATGGCGAATGGGGAGTGGCGAATGGGTTCCCCGCCATTGGCGATTGGCCATTTCGCCATTCGCCATTCGCCATTCGCCTCTTGTCACCACTCACCGTCTCACCCGAGCAAAGGAATCCCGCATGCAGAGCACCCCCGACATCGACACCGCCTTCGACGGCTTCATGCGCGCCTTCGACGCCTTCAAGCAGAGCAACGACGAGCGCCTCTCTGAGCTCGAGCGCCGCTCCTCGGCCGACGTCGTCACCACCGACAAGGTCGACCGCCTCAACCGCGCGCTCGACGAGACCAGGCGCGTCGTCGACGACCTCGCCCTGAAGTCCGCCCGCCCGCACCTCGGCGGCCCCGGGCTCCACGGGCCCCGCTCCGGCGCCGCCCTGCAGCACAAGGCCGCCTTCGAGGCCTACGTCCGCACCGGCGACGCCGCCGGCCTGCGCGATCTGGAGGCCAAGGCGCTGTCCATCGGCTCCGACCCCGACGGCGGCTACCTCGTCACCGAGGAGCTGGAGAGCGCGGTGAACCGCGGCGTGCGCAACGTCTCGCCCATCCGGGCCATCGCCGGCATCCGCCGCGTCTCCGGCTCCGTCTACAAGAAGCCGTTCGCCGTCACCGGCGCCGAGTCCGGCTGGATCGCCGAGACCGTCGCCCGCCCCGAGACCAGCACGCCCACCTTGGCCGAGCTCGCCTTCCCCACCATGGAGCTCTACGCCATGCCGGCGGCCACCTCGGCGCTGCTCGACGACGCCGCCGTCGACATCGACCAATGGATCGCCGAGGAGGTGCGCCTGAGCTTCGCCGAGCAGGAGGGCACCGCCTTCGTCACCGGCAACGGCACCGCCAGGCCGAAGGGCTTCCTCGACTACACCAAGGTCGCCAACGCCTCCTGGAGCTGGGGCAACATCGGCTACATCACGACCGGCCAGGCCGGCGCCTTCCCCGCCGCCGACCCCGGCGACCGCCTCGTCGACCTCGTCTACACGGTGAAGTCCGGCTACCGCAGCAACGGCACCTTCGTCCTCAACCGCGCCACCCAGGCGGTGATCCGCAAGATGAAGGACGGCGACGGCAACTACCTCTGGCAGCCCGCGGCCAAGGCCGGCGACGCCTCCACCCTGATGGGCTTCCCGGTCGCCGAGTCGGAGGACATGCCCAACATCGCCACCGACAGCTACGCGGTCGCCTTCGGCGACTTCCGCCGCGGCTATCTGATCGTCGACCGTGCCGGCATCCGCGTCCTGCGCGATCCCTACAGCTCCAAGCCCTACGTGCTCTTCTACACCACCAAGCGCGTCGGCGGCGGCGTGCAGGATTTCGACGCCATCAAGCTCCTCAGGTTCAGCGCGTAGCCCCGCGCACCCGTCATCCCGGAAGCCCACCCCCGGCGAAGGCCTTGGCGAAGGCCGGGGGAGGCTATCGGGGACCTCGTCGGGCTTGCACCCGTGAGATGGTGAGATCGTGAGGTGATGGGTTTCGGGCGGCGTGTGACGCCGATGTTTCCATCATCAAGGTGGAAACCAAGACCGCGTCGCGCGCAAACCCAACTCACCACCTCACCACTCACCATCTCACCCCCTTTCGCCGAGGCCCGCGTGCCCCTCCGCGGCCTCGCGCGATGCGGGCGGGACTCCATTTCGCGCCGTGCCCTCCTCCCCACGGCGGAGTCCCGCCCGCCCCCTTCACGAAACTCACCACTCACCACTCACCACCTCACCCGATATGACCCTCATCCTCACCTCCGGCCCTGCCGCCGAACCCGTCGGGCTCGCCGAGGCCAAGGCCCACCTGCGCGTCGACGGCGCTGCCGAGGACATGCTGATCGCGAGCCTCATCGTCACCTCGCGCCTGCATGTCGAGGCCGCCACCGGCTTGGCGCTCATCACCCAGAGCTGGTCGTACTGGCTCGACGCCTGGCCACCCGGCCGGGCGCTCCAGCTGCCCTTGCGCCCGGTTGAGAGCATCTCTGCCGTACGCCTCCATGACGAGGCCGCCGTCGCCACCACGCTCGACCCGGCCAGCTACCTGCTCGACGGCGCCGGCCTGCCGCCGCGCCTCGTTCGCCAGGGCGCCCTCCTGTGGCCCAAGCCGGGCCGCGTCGCCAACGGCATCGAGGTCGCCTTCACGG
Source organism: uncultured Alphaproteobacteria bacterium (assembly GCA_963840075.1). Taxonomy (GTDB): domain Bacteria; phylum Pseudomonadota; class Alphaproteobacteria; order Rhizobiales; family Hyphomicrobiaceae; genus AWTP1-13. The sequence continues at coordinate 118,115 of CAWIXS010000012.1, forward strand.
CAGGCTGGGGCAACGCCGCCGCCGACGTCCCGGCGCCGCTGCGCCAGGCGATCCTGCTGCTCGTCGCCCACTGGTACGAGCACCGCTCGCCGCTGGAGCCGGGCGCCCCCGCCGAGCCCATCCCCGGCATGGTCTCGGACCTCCTCGCCCCCTACCGAACGCCGCGCCTCTGACAGGTGAGATGGCGAGTGGTGAGATGGTGAGTATCGGTTGGCGCATATGACGACCGCCGGGTCCACCATCGAGAGTGGAAAGCCGCTGCGACGCAGCCTGCTCCGCAAGAGACGCCTCTCACCACCTCAGAACCCGACCATCTCACCTCTCGTTCATCACCCACGGGCGCCACTCGCCGCCCGCCAAAATCATCTCACCACTCACTATCTCACCATGAACATCGGCACCCTCAACGAGCGCTTCACCCTCGAAGCGCCCGCACGCACGCCCGACGGCGGCGGCGGCGCCAGCGTCACCTGGCAGGCCGTCGCCGAGCTGTGGGCACGCGTGCGTCCCATCAGCGGTGAGGAGCGCCTCGTCCACGACCAGCTCGCCGGCCGCCTCACCCACGAGGTGTGGATCCGCTGGCGCGCCGGCGTCACCCCCACGATGCGCTTCCGCCAGGGCACCCGCATCTACGAGATCGCCGCCGCCCTGGAGGCAAAGCGCCGCATCTACCTGAAGTGTCTGTGTGAAGAGCGAAGCCTGTGAGCACGGGGTCAGATCCTGCGCCCCGGCGAAGGCCGGGGCTGACCCCAAGGGCAGCCCGGCAGTCTGGCAGTTGGCAGAAGAGCGAGCCCTATGAAGGTCAATGTCACCGTCGCCGTCTCCGGCACCACCCCGCGTCAGCTTGCCGACCGCGCCCGCATCCTGTCAGCCGGCAGCGCCCGGCGCCTGGAGCGCGAGCTCGAGGAGGAGCTGCAGTCGGTCGAGGAGCTGCAGGCGGTCCATCGCTCCGAGCGCGCCGCCGACCCCGAGACCCGCCGCGACGCCCTCGAACGCGCCGTCCGCCGCATCTGGGGCGCCACGCTGTGACGCCGCGCTCCCTCTCCCCGCGCAACGCCGACCTCTCCTCGCGCTCCGTCAGCGCGGGGAGAGGGCTGGGGTGAGGGGCAGCGGCACACTCCGTCGTCGGCGTATGTGACTGCCCCTCACCCTGACCCTCTCCCCGCAAGCGGGGAGAGGGGACTCGAAGGTCCCCATGCCCGCCTGGTCTCTCCAGCAGTCCATCTTCGCCGCCCTCACGGCCGATGCCGCGCTCACCGCCCTCCTCGGCGCCGGGCGCATCCTCGACGACGTCCCCCAGGGCACCGCGCTGCCCTACGTCACCCTCGGCCAGACCGCGCTGCGCGACGCCTCGACGAGCACGGAGGATGCCACCGAGCACAGTCTCACGGTCCACGTCTGGTCCGACGCCCGCGGCAAGAAGGAGACGCACGCCATCCTGGCCGCCATCCGCTCCGCCCTCCACGACCAGCCCCTCGCGCTCGTCGGCCACCGCCTCGTCAACCTGCGCCACGAGCTCTCCGAGGTGCGCCGCGACCCCGACGGCGCCACCCTCCACGGCCTCGCCCGCTTCCGCGCTCTCACCGAGCCTGAATAGGGGTCAGACCCTGCGGGTCTGACGCCGGTGAGATGGGGAGTGGTGAGATGGGGAGTTCGGCTTTCCGCTCGCCGCGTGTCGGGCTTCCACCTTCGATGACGCCACCGACAAACAGAACTGTCTCATTTGGCATCGCTCTCGAGAGGTGGACCGGTGTGCGCCTCGCACCCTGACCTGGCTCTCACCGGTCAAGAGTTCACCTCCGTCCTTCCAGGTGATGAGGGCCCTCCGGCGCCAAGTGCACCGGCCTGAACCTCACCACCTCACCACCTCACCCTTCAGTCAAGGAGCCCCGACAATGGCCGCCCAGAAAGGCAAAGATCTCCTCCTCAAGGTCGACAGCGACGGCGCCGGCACCTTTGCCACCGTGGCCGGCCTGCGCTCACGCTCCATCGCCTTCAACAGCGAGACCGTGGACATCACGCATGCCGAGTCCGCCGGCCAGTGGCGCGAGCTGCTGGCGGGCGCCGGCGCCAAGCACGCCCGCGTCACGGGCGCCGGCATCTTCAAGGACGCCGCCTCCGACGCCCTCGTCCGCGACTACGTGTTCAACGCCACCATTTGCGACTGGCAGGTGGTCATCCCCGACTTCGGCACGGTGGAGGGTCCCTTCCAGATCGCCGCCTTCGAGCTGACCGGCCGCCACGACGGCGAGGTCACCTTCGAGCTCAGCCTGGACTCCGCCGGCGAGCTGACTTTCGCGGCTGCATAGGTGGTAGATCCTCCGGGTCCGCATAGTCCTTGGCTGAAACGAACTCGCCGCCAAAGTGCTCGACGAAGCGATGCCTGATATGGCGAAGCCAATACGGTTCATACTCTGGATTGGGGAACCCCTCCGCCTTGAGCACCTCGATGGCAAACTCTGATGCGTCCAAGCGTTCACTGGCTGCAATCCGATCAGCGTCCTTTGGAGGTATGCAGAATCCCCACTCGACGCACAGCCAGTACAGAAGGCGCCTGAGCTCTTTCTCCAGCAACGGCTCCGGAGGCGGCATGCTCGAATGCTACTCCCGAAATCCGGTACGCAAATCCGCGCCCGTGAACGTCATCTTCGGCTTCAACCAGTCCCACATCTCGGGAGGCGCCCAGCCGACGATCTCTCTGGCTTCCACCGGGGCAACGACGACGCTGTCGGTCCCCCGCAGCTTGGGACGGACGACCTCCACCAAATCCCGCGCGCCACGGTCGGTCCATACCAGCCAAGTACAATATGCCAACGGATAGTTCGGCGGGCAAATAAATTGGCAATCACCCAGGTCCGAGAAGCACAAATGCCTAACCCCCACCGCGGCGAGATCGAGGCTCATCTCGACGGCCAGCCCTACACGCTCTGTCTCACGCTCGGCGCGCTCGCCGAGCTGGAGCACGCCTTCGGCCACGAGGACATGCTGGCGCTCGCCCAGCGCTTCCAGTCCGGCCGCCTCTCCGCCCGCGACGCGGTGCGCATCATCGGCTCCGGCCTGCGTGGCGCCGGCCACGACCTCGCCGACGCCGCGGTCGCCCGCATGCAGGCCGAAGGCGGCGCCGCCGGCTTCGTCGACATCGTCGCCCGCCTGCTGACGGCGACATTCGGCGGACGCACGCCGCTTGCGCCGACCGGACTCCCCTCCCCCTTGCGGGGAGGGGCTGGGGGTGGGGGTGAAGGTGTCAGACCCTCCGGGTCTGACACCATGGCACAATCGTCGAGCAGTGGTGTCAGACCCGGAGGGTCTGACACCGTCCCTTTCCCTGGGACGACGTGATGGCCACCGGCCTCGGCCTCCTCCGCCTGCGTCCGGCCGACTTCTGGTCCATGACGCCGAAGGAGCTGGAAGCCGCCCTGCGCGGCCTTCTCGGCCCGTTCCACGGGGATCGTCCGCTGCCGCGCCCCGCGCTCGCTCATCTGATGTCTCGTTATCCGGACAAAAGCGAATAGGGAATAGCGAGTAGCGAATAGGCATCGCGGAACATTTCTATTCGCCATTCGCCATTCGCTCTTTACACTCACCACTCACCACTCACCACCTCACCCAAATGGCAGACGACCTCACCCCCACCCTCACCGTCACCGTCGACGCCGATACGGCGCCGCTGCAGGCCCAGCTCACCGACCTCACCAGGCTCGGTAACCGCTTCGGCAGCGCGCTGTCGCGCTCCTTCGTGGACCTCGCCCTCAAGGGCAAGAGCCTCGGCGACGTGCTGCGCTCGCTCGCCCTGAAGCTCTCCGAGATTGCGCTGAAGGCTGCCTTCAAGCCGCTCACCGATGCGCTCGGCCGCGGCCTCGCCGGCCTCTTCACGGGCGGCTTCGGCTTCGCCCAGGGCGGCCTGATCCGCCAGGGCCTGCCTGTGCCCTTCGCCCAGGGCGGCATCATCGCGAGTCCCGTCGCCTTCCCCCTCGCCGGCAACCGCGTCGGCCTCGCCGGCGAGCGCGGGCCGGAGGCGATCCTGCCGCTCGCCCGCGGCTCGGATGGCCGCCTCGGCGTGCGCGCCGAGGGCGGCGGCGTCAGCATCACCTTCAACGTCAGCACACCCGACATCGAGAGCTTCCGCCGCTCCGAGACCCAGCTCGCCGCCCTCCTCGCCCGCGCCGTCGCCGCAGGCCAGCGCAATTTGTGACGAGGCGCGTCACGGGACATCAGATGGTGAGCGGTGAGATGGTGAGCATCGGTCGGAGCGCAAAGCACCCGATCCGCGTTCACTATTGCGGTGCAAGCTCCGCATCATCCGGATTGGCGCTCTCGTGCTGCTGGGCTCGCGTCGTTTGGCCGATGCAAGTGAATGATCGGCATGGTGCTCGCACCTCATTGGCCAGCACACCTTGAAGGCAACAGCCGTCCTCGTAGCTCTCAATCCTTTGTGGTTTTCATCGCCCGCCCGCGCCACACGCTGAACGCCAAACTCACCATCTCACCACTCACCATCCCATGTCCTTCCACGAAACCCGCTTCCCCACCGCCATCTCGCGCGCCGCCCACGGCGGCCCCGAGCGGCGCACCGACGTGGTCGTGCTCGGCTCCGGCGCCGAGGAGCGCAACGCCCGCTGGGCCAATTCGCGCCGCAGCTGGAATGCCGGCTGGGGCGTCAAGTCCCTCGACGACCTCCACGCCGTCATCGCCTTCTTCGAGGAGCGCCGCGGGCGCCTCATCGGCTTCCGCTGGCGCGACCCGACCGACTTCAAGTCCTGCCCGCCGGAGACCACGCCCACCGCCCTCGACCAGCAGATCGGCACCGGCGACGGCACCACCGCCGCCTTCCAGCTCGCCAAGATCTACGGCTCCGCCTTCAACCCCTGGACCCGCACCATTGCGAAGCCGGTCGCGGGCACGGTGCTCGTCGCCGTCGGCGGCATCGTGCAGACGCCCGTCACCGCCTACAGCGTCGATCACGCCACCGGCCTCGTCACCTTCGAGCCCGGCCACATCCCCGCCGCCGCCGAGCCCGTCACCGCCGGCTTCGAGTTCGACGTGCCCGTCCGCTTCGACACCGACAAGCTCGAGATCAGCCTCCAGGGCTTCCGCCACGGCGCCATCCCCTCCATCCCCATCGTGGAGATCAGGCTCTGACCGGTGAGATGGTGAGTGGGAGTGGTGAGATGGTGAGTATCGGGATGCAATTGGAAAGACGTTCGTTTCCACCACCGGGCTGATCGACCGCGAAGTCGGCTTTCGGTGCCACGTTTCACCATCGCCGACGGTCGTGGTGGGGGAAAATTCGATCGCACCGTTCCTGAGCTTACCAGCCACCTGGATTTCAGCATCCACCAGGGCCGCTCGCTGCCGCCCCAAACTCACCATCTCACCACTCACCATCTCACCATGAAGCAGCTCCCCCCATCCCTCCAGGCCCACCTCGACACCGGCACCACCACGCTGGCCTGGTGCTGGCGCGTCACCCGCAACGACGGCACCAGGCTCGGCTTCACCGACCACGACCGCGACGTCGCCTTCGACGGCACCGTCTTCGAGGCCGCGACCGGCTTCACCGCCAGCGAGATCAAGGATGCGCTGGGCCTCTCGGTCGACAACCTCGAGGTCTCCTCCGCCCTCAAATCGCAGAGCCTCGAGGAGGACGACCTCGCCGCCGGCCTCTACGACGATGCCGCCGTCGAGATCTGGCGCGTCAACTGGGCCGACACCGGCCAGCGCGTCCTGATGCGCTCCGGCAGCCTCGGCGAGGTGCGCCGCTCCGGCGCCGCCTTCACCGCCGAGGTGCGCGGCCTCGCCCATTATCTGCAGCAGCCCAAGGGCCGCCTCTACCAGTCCGGCTGCGACGCCGACCTGGGCGACGCCCGCTGCGGCATCGACCTCGACGACCCGGCCTTCCGAGGCGCCGGCACCGTCCTCACCGCGTCCGCCGCGCGCCTCATCACCGCCTCCGGCCTCTCGGCCTATGCCGCGGGCTGGTTCACGCGCGGCCTCGTCACCTTCACCTCCGGCGCCAACGCCGGCCGCTCCCAGGAGGTGAAGCGCCACACGCTCGCCGCTGCCACGGCGACCATCGAGCTGTGGCAGCCCATGGCCCTCGCCATCGCGCCAAGCGACACCTTCAACGTCACCGCCGGCTGCGACAAGCGCTTCGCCACCTGCCAGGCCAGGTTCGCCAACGCCGTCAACTTCCGCGGCTTCCCGCACATGCCCGGCAACGACTACGTCCTCGCCGTCGCCCGCCCCGGCGAGCCGGTCGCCACAGGTCGCTCCAGTGGCCAAGAATGAGATGGTGAGTGGCGCGCCGTGCTCAGAAACACGGGCGACCTCAATCGCACACCTGATTTACTCTCTTGTTCATCCTCCACCCTCGCCGCCGGCACAACCTGAACTCACCACTCGCCATCTCACCATCTCACCACTCACCGACCGATGCGCACCCACATCGTCTCCCTCGCCCGCACCTGGCTCGGCACGCCCTACCACCACCAGGCGAGCGTGCGCGGCGTCGGCTGCGACTGCATCGGCCTCGTGCGCGGCATCTGGCGCGAGCTCTACGGCCGCGACGCCGAGGCGCTCCCCGCCTACACCCGCGACTGGGCCGAAGGCAGCGGCCGCGAGACGCTCATCGAGGCCGCCCGCCGCCACCTCATCGAGGTCCGACCCTCCGACGCCCACCCCGGCGACGTCCTCATCTTCCGCTGGCGCCGCGGCACGCTCGCCAAGCACTGCGCCATCCTCTCCACCCCCGCCGCCATGATCCACGCGCTGGAAGGCGCCCCCGTCTCCGAGGTCTCCCTCTCCCCCTGGTGGCACCGCCATCTCGCGGGGGCGTTCTGTTTCCGGGCGTGGAGTGGTCGACCCTGCGGGTCTGACCACATGACGGGGCAGGAGTACCAGCGTCGCCGAAGGCGCCCTTGTCGCGAAGGTCCCCGCCCCTCAGATTTCCGGCTCGCGGATCTCGCGTGGGGAAGATCACGAGCGTGAGAAGGTCTCGTCGCCGTGCTGGATCAGCTTCCGAAAGCGACCAAAGCCTCGCGGCCCCTTTGAACTGTCTTGACCGCGCTTGACCTGGTCACGCGAAAGAGCGGGTCGTAGTCCGCCAGATGCCGCTGCTCTTGCAGGTCGACAAGGGTGTCTGCGAAGAATTGAAGGTCCGGTCCAAAGCCGCCGTCTCGGCTGATAGTCGGAATACCTTGCGCGGCAGCTTCGGCTTCACGATGTCTTCGCAAAGCTCTCAGCAAGCGATTTGTGTTCGATGCTGCGGTACACCAGCTGATATCGCGGCGTTTGCCGGTGCGTTCTGCCGACGAAGTCGTCGGCGGCCTCGTCGCGACCGCGTGGAACAAGGCGTAGTATGCATTCGATATCGCGCGCCGAAGGTCGACGTGTCGGGCCGTTCCGCCGGTCGAAACGATGAGCCTGTCCGCTTGGTCGAGCAGATGGTCGGGGTCAGGAACCGACATCCTCTGCGAGCTCCGCCTCGGTCGCGTAGCAGCCAATTGGTGTGCCGTCTACGTGCATTTCATGAAGCCGCTCGCGCAACCCGAATCAACGCATCGCCAGTGTCGCTCCGCTGCGCAGTCTTCTGGATGGCATCCGGCGCGATGACGATCGTAATGTCAGAATGGCTCCTCGGCCCTGGGCGTCGATGCCCGGCGCCAACCTCGACGCGCACCACGTTGTCTCTCTCCCAAGGCGGCGACCAGAGGCTCCTCGATCAGCCTGCGAAATACCTCCTTTGGCGTGAGGCGTGACTTGTAGAACCCAGGCTTCCACTTGGCCTTTGCGGCCTCATCCTCTTCGATCTCCACGACGACATGCTTGAAGCCCGCATACCAAAGATCGAGATCCGGATCTGCGAAGCGGGGCGGCGTTGCCAAGCTCGACACAAGGTCGCTCTGCCGCAACTCGCAGAGCTTGATCGCCTCTGAGAGCGGAACCTCCGCCCAAGGGAAAGGGCGGGGTATGGTCTCTGCCCTCGGAAACCGGCCAGATGCGAGCCATGGAGTGTCCTTTCGCCAAGGCTTTCACTAGCCACGATACCACAACAGGCTCCGCGTCAGATCAGCCATTGAGCCAGCTGGGCCGCGTTCTCAGCCGACCACTCCCCTCTACCGCTCATCGACCTCTCACGCCTCACCACTCACCACCTCACCACTCACCCTCACCATGGCCACCCTCGCCCTCGCCGTTGCCGGCGCCGCCGTCGGCAGCGCCCTGCTGCCCGCCGGCGTCACCGTGCTCGGCGCCACGCTCACCGGCGCCGCCATCGGCTCGCAGGTCGGCGCCATCGCCGGCTCCTTCATCGACCAGGCCCTGTTCGGCGCCGCCGGCCAGTCGCGCGCGCTCAACGGCCCCCGCCTCACCGAGCTGCGCATCACCGGCTCGTCCGAAGGCGCGCCCATCCCGCGCCTCTACGGCCGCGCGCGCATCGGCGGCCAGATCGTTTGGGCCACCGACTTCGAGGAGGAGGCGGTCACCGGCTCGCAGGCCGGCGGCGGCAAGGGCGGCATGCTGGGATCGCAATCCAAGACCACGGAGTATCGCTACTACGCGAGCTTCGCCGTCGCACTCGCGGAGGGTGAGATCGCCGGCATCGGCCGCGTCTGGGCGGACGGCGCCGAGCTCGATCTCTCCACAGCTACTTACCGGCTCCACACCGGCGGCGAGACGCAGGCCCCAGACAGCCTCATCGAGGCCCGCGAAGGCGCCGGCAACGCCCCGGCCTACCGCGGCGTCGCCTACGTCGTCTTCGAGCGCCTCGCCCTTGCGCCCTTCGGCAACCGCATCCCGCAGCTCTCCTTCGAGGTGCACCGCGCCGTCGACACCTTCGAGGCCGGCGTGCGCGCCGTCACCCTGATCCCCGGCGCCGGTGAGTTCGTCTACGCGCAGGAGCCCGTCACCCGCAAGCTCGGCGCCGCCACCAACGTCTCGGAGAACATCCACACCCGCCAGGGAGGCAGCGACTGGACCGTCGCCCTCGACCAGCTGGAATCCACCCTCCCCAACGTCGGCTCGATCAATCTCATCGTCGGCTGGTTCGGCACCGACCTGCGCGCCGGCCTGTGCCAGATCCGCCCCGGCGTCGACTCCGCCGACAAGATCACCGAGCCCCTCACCTGGAGCGTCGCCGGCCTCTCCCGCGCGCAGGCGCACCTCGTCAGCCAGGTCGAGGGCCGCGCCGCCTACGGCGGCACGCCATCGGATGAAACGGTCGTCGCCGCCATCCAGGACCTGAAGGCGCGCGGTTTCTCCGTCGCCCTCACGCCGTTCCTCTTCATGGACATCCCCGCGGGCAACACGCTCACCGACCCCTACACGGGCGCCACGGGCCAGTCCGCCTACCCCTGGCGCGGCCGCATTACGGTAACGCCCGCGCCCGGCCAGCAAGGCACCCCCGACAAGACCGCCGCAGCTGCAACCCAGCTCGCCGCCTTCGTCGGCACCGCCGATGTCGCCGACTTCGCCATCGATGAGGAGAGCGTCACCTACTCGGGCCCCGCCGAGTGGTCCTGGCGCCGCTTCGTCCTGCACTACGCGCATCTCGCCGAGGCCGCCGGCGGCGTCGACGCCCTCGTCATCGGCACCGAGATGCGCGGCCTCACTACCGTGCGCGACAGCGCCAGCACCTATCCGTTCGTCGCCGCGCTCGCCGATCTCGCCGCCGACGTGAAGTCGGTCGTCGGCTCGGCCACCAAGGTCACCTACGCCGCCGACTGGTCGGAATACTTCGGCCACCACCCCGGCGACGGCTCCGGCGACGTCCACTTCCACCTCGACCCGCTCTGGTCCTCCGCCGACATCGACGCCGTCGGCATCGACATCTACTGGCCGCTCGCCGACTGGCGCGACGGCAACGCCCACGCCGACCGCCTGGCCGGCGCCCGCTCCATCTACGACCTCGACTACCTCAGAGGGAACATCGTCGCCGGCGAGGGCTACGACTGGCACTACGCCAGCCCCGCCGACCGCGGGACGCAGACCCGCACGCCCATCACCGACGGCGCCGGCAGGCCCTGGGTGTTCCGTTTCAAGGACCTCCGCTCCTGGTGGCTCGAGCAGCACTTCGACCGCCCCGGCGGTGTCGAAGCCTCGACACCCACCGCCTGGGTGCCGCAGTCCAAGCCGTTCTGGCTCATGGAGCTCGGCTGCCCCGCGGTCGACCGCGGCGCCAACCAGCCCAACGTCTTCGTTGATCCCAAGAGCTCCGAATCGCACCTGCCCTACTTCTCGCACGGCAAGCGCGACGACTTCATGCAGCGCCGCTACCTCCAGGCCTTCCACGAAGGCCTCGACCCTGGGCACCCGAGCTACATCGCCGGCGCCAACCCGCTCTCCTCCGTCTACGGCGGCCGCATGATCGACCTCGGCCGCATGCACGTCTACGCCTGGGATGCGCGCCCCTACCCCGCCTTCCCCGCCGACACCGAGGCCTGGGGCGACGGCCCCAACTGGCGCCTCGGCCACTGGATCACGGGCCGCATCGCCAGCGCGCCGCTCGGGCCCACCGTGCTGGCGGTCCTCGCCGACCACGGCTTTACGGCTCACGACACCGGCGCCCTCGAGGGCCTCCTCGGCGGCCTCGTCGTCGACCGCGTGCTGTCGGCGCGCGAGACCCTCCAGCCCCTGGAGCTCGCCTTCTTCTTCGACGCCCGCGAGAGCGGCGCAAGGATCGTCTTCGCCCACCGCGGCGCGGCCGAGCCCGCGGCCGAGCTCACCCCCGACGACCTGGTGGAGACCCGCCCCGAAGCCCCGCTCTCCACCCTCACGCGTGCGCAGGAGACCGACCTGCCGGCCTCCGCCAAGATCACCTACATCGCCGCCGGCGGCGACTATCCCTCCGCGGTGGAGGAGGCGCGCCGCCTCGCCGGTCGCAGCGGCCGCGTGGCCCTCGCCGACCTGCCGCTGACGCTCGATGCCGAGCAGGCGGCCGAGATTGCCGAGGTGTGGCTGTTCGAGGCCTGGGCCGCGCGCGAGCGCGCGCAGCTCTCCCTGCCGCCCAGCCGCCTCGCCCTGGAGCCCGGTGACGTCGTCGCTCTCACCGCCGGCGGCCGCTCGCGCCTCCTGCGCATCACCGGGATCGGCGACCACGGCGTGCGCGACATCGAGGCGCTCGGCATCGATCCCGATGTCTATGCCAACGCGCCCGGCGCCACCCGTGGCCAAAGGGGCGGCGTCCACGTTGTCGTCGGCCAGCCCTTCGTGCTGTTCCTCGACCTGCCGCTGCTGCGCGGCGACGAGCCGCCCGCCGCCGGCTATGTTGCCGCCGCCCAGAACCCCTGGCCGGGCCCGATCGCCTTCTACCGCTCGCCGGAGACCTCGGGCTTCCAGCTCGAGGCCCTGGCGCTCGCTTGCGCCGTCACCGGCGTCACGCTCGATCCTCTGCCGCCCGGCGCCACCTCGCGTCTCGATCGCGCGACCAGCATCCGCGTCGAGCTCGACAGCGGCGCGCTCGCCTCCGTCACCTGGCTCGCCCTGCTCGGCGGCGCCAACCTCGCCGCCGTCCGCAACGAGGATGGCGCATGGGAGGTGCTGCAGTTCCTCTCCGCCGTCCTCACCGCGCCAGCCACCTACACCCTCACGGGCTTCCTGCGCGGCCAGGCCGGCACCGAGCACGCCATGCGCGCGCCGCTTGCCGCGGGCGCCCGCTTCGTCCTTCTCGACGGCGCACTCGCGCGCGTCGACCTCACTGAGGACGAGATCGGTCTCGCCTTCAATTGGAGATGCGGCCCCGCCAGCCGCGACCTCGGCTCGCCCAACTACGTCGAGATCGCCCACGCCTTCGTCGGCGAAGGCCTGAAGCCGCTGAGCCCCGCGCACATCCGCGGCACTCGCTCCGGCGGGGATCTCGAGGTCACCTGGGTCAGCCGCACCCGCATCGGCGGCGACAGCTGGGACGCCATCGACGTACCGCTCGGCGAGGCTCAGGAGCGCTACGAGATCGACATCCTCGACGGCTCCAGCGTGAAGCGCACCCTCACCTCCACGTCGCCCAGCGCCCTCTACACCGCCGCCGAACAGACCGCCGACTTCGGCTCACCCCAGCCCTCCGCCTCGCTCCGCATCTTCCAGTTGAGCGCCACCCGCGGCCGCGGCACCCCGCGCGATGCAACAATCTGACCATGATCCGTGAAATCGTGAAGTCGTGAAATTCGATTTCACGATTTGGCGACTTCACGACTTCACGAATTCTCGACCACTCACCACTCACCTCACATGACCCAACCCCGCTGGCTCGAGCTGGCCTGGGACGATCTCGGCGTGGCCGAGACGCCGGGCCCCAACCACAACGCGCGCGTCGTCCGCTACTACGCCGACGTTGGCCACCCGCAGGTGACGAGCGACGAGACTGCGTGGTGCGCCGCCTTCCTCGGCTCCTGCCTGGAGCGCGCCGGCATCCAAAGCACCCGCTCGCTCATGGCGCGCTCGTATCTCGGCTGGGGCGAGCCCATCGGCGCGTTCCGCTGCGGCGCCGTCGCCGTGCTCAGCCGCACCGCCGATCCCGCGCTCGGCCACGTCGGCTTCCTCGTGGGTGCGACCGCAGAGGCCGTCATCCTGCTCGGCGGCAACCAGGCCGACCGCGTATGCGTCGAGGCCTTCCCGCGCTCGCGCCTCCTCGGCCTGCGCTGGCCCCCTGACGTACCGGTCATCCCGGAAGCCGAGGCCGCGGCCGCAGGCCGGCGCCGCGGCTATCCGGGACCTCGCACCGAAAGCGACGCCCTCTTCGACCGCGCGCTGGCGCACGTCCTCGAGCTGGAAGGCGGCTATGCCGAGTATCGCCACGATCCCGGCGGCCCCACCAACTTCGGCATCACGCTTGCCACCTACGCCCGCGACAAGGGCCTCGTGCCGACGGCCGAAAGCCTCGGCCAGCTCCGAGCGGAGCTTAAAGCGATCCCGCAAGTCACCGTGCGCCGCATCTACCGCGAGCGCTACTGGCTGGCGACATCGTGCCCCGATTTGCCCGCACCGCTCGCGCTCTTCCACTTCGACGCCGCCGTCAACCACGGCCCCGCCGGGGCGGCGCGCATGCTGCAGGAAGCGGTCGGCGCCGCCGTCGACGGCGAGGTCGGCCCGGAGACGCTCGCCAAGGCCGCCTCCCTGCCGGTGGCCGCCGCGCTCGCCCGATACGCCGACATCCGCCGCAGGCAGTACCGCTCTCTCCGCGCCTTCTGGCGGTTCGGCAGAGGCTGGCTCGCCCGCGTCGAGCGCACGCTGGCCGCCGCCAATGACCTCGCCGCCCTGCCAGCGCCCGCCCGTTCCCCCCAGCCACTGGAGAAAGACCCCATGACCCATGCAACCGAGACACCTGGCGCCGAGACACCTGCCGCCACCGAGACACCTGCCGAGGTCCCCGCCACGAAATGGTGGGGCCACTCGATGACGATGTGGGGCGTTGCGATCACCGCCCTCTCCACCGTGCTTCCCACCGTCGGCCCGCTCATCGGGCTCGACATCACGCCCGAGGTGGTGCGCCAGCTGGGGGATCAGGTGCTCCTCACGGTCCAGTCGGTCGGTGGACTTGCCGGCACAATCTTGACGGTTTACGGCCGCATGCGCGCCACAACCACGCTGGAGCGACGTCAGATCAAGCTGACGATGTGAGCGCCTGCGACGCTAGCCGACGCAACCCGTCCCCCTGTATAGTCAGCCTGGGGTCGGACCGCGCGTGCCTGCCCGGAGCAGGCCGGCGCCCGACCCCTTGTGCTGCGCCAATTGCGGGGGAGAGCCGTGCGGGTTCTGATTGTCGAGGACGATAGCGATCTCAATCGTCAGCTGGTCTCGGCCATGACCGACGCCGGCTATGCCGTCGACTCCGCCTTCGACGGCGAGGAAGGCCACTTCCTCGGCGAGACCGAGCCCTACGACATGGTCATCCTCGACATCGGCCTGCCGAAGATGGACGGCATCCGCGTGCTGGAGCAGTGGCGCCAGGCCGACCGCAAGATGCCGGTGATCATCCTCACCGCCCGCGACCGCTGGAGCGACAAGGTGGCGGGCATGGATGCCGGCGCCGACGACTACGTCTCCAAGCCGTTTCACATGCAGGAGCTGCTCGCGCGCGTGCGCGCGCAGATGCGTCGCGCCTCGGGGCACGCGAGGAGCGACATCGAGTGCGGTCCGCTGCGCCTCGACACCAAGACCGCGCGCGTCACCCTCAACGGCCAGCCCATCAAGCTCACGTCGCACGAGTACCGGCTGCTCGCCTACCTCTTGCATCACAACGAGCGCGTGGTGTCGCGCACCGAGCTGGTCGAGCACCTCTACGAGCAGGACTTCGACCGCGATTCCAACACCATCGAGGTATTCATCGGCCGCCTGCGCAAGAAGATCCCTCCCGACATGATCAAGACCATCCGCGGGCTCGGCTACCGCCTCTCGCAGGCCGGCGATGAAGGCTAACTCGCTTGCGCTTCGGCTGTTCGTTACCGCCGCCGCCTGGGTTCTGGTGGTCCTGCCGATCGCGGGCTGGATCATCTACACGAACCATCGCATCCAGGTGGAGGAGACCTTCGACGAGCAGATCTATCGCTTTCTGCCCACCGTCATCGACATTTCCGTGGAGAAGGGTGCACGTGGACCCGTCCCGCCTTCCGACCAGGGCAGGTCGTTTCGCAGGTCCAGCACATACGCGGCTTGGGAGTTGTTGTGGCAGTTCAAGCCGTTGGATGGCAAGCCGCTGGATGGCAAACCGGCTGAGACCATGCGCGCGCGTCCGCTTGCCGGCAAAGACCTGCCGCTGCCGCACGAGCACGGCATAGAGCCGGAGGAGGATGAGACCTTCTGGGCGGACATGCCGGGCCCCGACGGGCAGATCATGCGCGTGCGAGAGCAAATCCATCAGTTCGGCGTGGGCGCGGAGGCGCAGCGCTATTCCGTTGCCGTCGCTGGCCGGCTGGACGACCTGAAAAAGAGCGTCGCCGACTTCCGTTCCAATCTCATCTATGCCCTTGCTCTCGCCGGCGTGGGGCTCCTCGCGGCCACGCTGTTCCAGGTTCGCTTCGGCCTCTTCCCGCTCACGCGCATGGAGCGGGCCTTGGCCGACATCCGCTCGGGCAAGGCGACCAGGCTCGAGGGCGATCTGCCGCTCGAGATCAAGCCGCTGCAGCACGAGATCAATGCGCTTCTCAAATCCAACCAGGAGATCGTGGAGCGCGCCCGCACGCATGTCGGCAATCTCGCGCACGCGCTCAAGACGCCGCTCGCAGTCCTCATCAACGAGGCGCGCATGGACCCCTCCCCGCTCGCCCAGAAGGTCGGCGAGCAGGCCGACACCATGACCTCCCAGGTCAATCTCTATCTCGATCGCGCCCGCATGGCGGCTCGCATCGGCGTCATCGGCCGCGTCACCGAGGTTGGGCCCGTGGCGGAGTCCCTCGTGCGCGCGCTGGACCGGCTCTACCGCGATAAGGAGCTTGCCTACTCTCTCGACTGCCCGGACGACGTGCGCTTCCAGGGCGAGCGGCAGGATCTGGAGGAGATGCTGGGCAACCTCCTCGACAACGCCTCGAAATGGGCGCGCTCCAGAGTGAGCGTGGTGGCGGCTGCGAAATCGGCGGACCAGGGCAACGGCAGCGGTCCGAGCTGGCTGGAGATTCGCGTCGAGGACGATGGACCGGGCCTCGCGTCCGAGGAGCTGACCGAGCCGATCATGCGCGGCCGGCGCCTCGACGAGACCAAGCCGGGCTCGGGCCTCGGCCATTCCATCGTCTCCGACCTGGCATACAGCTACAATGGCAGGTTCGAGCTCGCCCGCGCCGACGCCGGCGGGCTCAGCGCCCGGCTCACACTCCCCCTCGCCACCTGACCGGCCCGCCCGTCGCGGCCCGCCCAAGGCTTGGGCCAAGGCACTCCGGCCAAGGTTCTGGCCAAGGTTCTGGCCAAGCTCTGGCCAAGGCTCTGGAATAGGCCGCACTTTCGCCCGAATCGGGGGAATTATCCCAAAGCTTGCGGGCTGCGGGGGCGTTGTGGCACTGAACGCCCCCCAGAGGGGAGTGCTCAATCCGATGACAAGAACCCTGCTTACGGTGGCGACGGCCCTCGGCGTCGCGCTCGTCGCGTCGTTCGGTCTCACCTCGTGCGCGAACAAGGAGGAGGAGGGGACCGCGGCAGGCGCGGTCGTCGGCGGCATCATCGGCCATCAGTTCGGCAAGGGCAGTGGCAAGGTGGCGGCGACCATCGCTGGCGCGGTTATCGGCGGCATCGTCGGCAACGCGATCGGCAAGGACCTCGACGACCGCGACCGCGAGCTTGCCCGGCAGGCCGAGTACGACGCCTGGGAGCGGAGCCCAGCCGGCAAGCCCGTGCGCTGGCGCAATCCCAACGGGAACCATCGCGGTGAGGTTGTGCCCGAGGCCTACTACGAGCGCTCCGGGTCCCGCTGCCGCGACTTCATCCACACGGTGTGGATCGACGGCCGCAGGCAGCAGATGCGCGGCACCGCCTGCCGCAACCCCGACGGCACCTGGACCCAGGTCAGCTGACGTTTTCTTTTCTCTCGACTGCTCTCGACGCGACTGCTGCAATCGCAAGAGCCCCGGCCCAGCGCCGGGGTTCTTTTCTTTGCGGCGGATCGTGGCGGCCGCGCCCTCGCGTGACCAGCCAAGAGTCCGTATGTGGTCGAGGCACGATCAACGTCTTTTGATGGCTGCCCGATTGATGACCAATTGGCGGCTGCAGACATCCCGACGACACACAGGGGCGCAGCACCGTGATCGGCGTCCCTGGGACACCCGTATCCATCGTGGGCGGGCGCGGCATGCCGCAGGGACACGGCAGCGAGGCGAGACGAGGTGACCAACCTGAAGGTGAACGGCCAGCTCCGTGCCGTCGCGGCCGATGCGGAGAAGCCGCTGCTGTGGGTGCTGCCCGAGGACCTGGGCCTCACCGGCACCAAGTTCGGCTGCAGCGTCGGCGCCTGCGCGGTGCATATCGACGGCGGCGGCGGTCGTGCAGATGAGCTTCCCCGACTATCCCCTTCTGACGCTGGCGGAGACGCCGCCGCGCATCGAGGTGCACTTCGTGGAAGGCGGCGGGGCCTGGGGCGGGCTCGGCGAGCCCGGTCTGCCGCCGGTGGCCCTGGCCCTGGCGAACGCCATCTTCGCCGCCACCGGCCACCGTCTGCGCACCCTGCCGCTCGCCTTCGCGGCGCGAAAGCTTGCCGCAGGATGAGCATCGGTCGGCGCATGTCGGTAGCATGTCGACAAGGGGCCGCCTTGCCACGCCGCGGTCCGGGCCCTATTGCGGTGGGGTCAGACCCTCTGGGTCTGACCCCGTAGCGCCACCGGAGGGAATGCCCGCAACGCCCGGAACGATCGGCACGCCATGCTTCTGTGGATCGCCTTCGCACTCCTGACAGTCGCGGTGCTCGCCCCTGTGCTGGCGCCGCTGGCGCGTCCCGCCCGCCCGGAGGAGGCCGACGGGCCGGCCGACGCCGGAACGCTCGCCGTCTATCGCGACCAGCTCGCGGAGATCGAGGCCGAGCGGGCCCGCGGTGTGATCGGCGCGACCGAGGCTGAGGCGGCGCGCCTCGAGGTTTCGCGCCGGTTGCTGCGAAGCGCCGTTGGGCGCGCCGGGCCGCAAACGGGGACCGCCGCCGCTCCGCAGGCGACGCACTCCCGCATAGCGCTGGGCACCGCTGTCGCTGTCCCGTTGCTGGCGCTCGTCCTCTACCTCGCGCACGGCTCGCCCGGCATGCCTTCGAGCCCCTTCGCAGCACGCGACGACGCAACCCGCGAGCAGGCCAAGGTCGCGCGCCTGATAGCCGAGGTCGAGGCCCACCTCGGCAAGTCCCCGGAGGACGGCAAGGGCTGGGAGGTGATCGGGACCGTCTATCTCAAGATCGGCCGCTTCCGCGACGCCGCCACCGCCTATGCCAACGCGGCGCGCCTGCAGGGCGAATCGGTGGCGCTGCTCGCCGGGCTGGCGGAAGCCTCCATCCTCGCCAGCGACGGTATCGTCACCGAGCCGGCCCGCACGGCCTTCGAGAAGATGCTGAAGCTCGAGCCGGGGCGCGTCGAGGCGCGCTTCTGGCTGGCGTTCGCCAAGGAGCAGGACGGCCGCCTCGCCGACGCCCTGGCAGACTACAGCACCTTGCTGAAGGAGGCGCCCCCCGAGGCGACCTACCGCACGCCGATAGACCAGCGCATCAAGGAGGTGACGCGCCGGATAGCCGCGGTCGCCGCGGAGACGGCCGGTCCGACCGCGGCCGATGTCGAGGCCGCTGCCAAGCTGAGCCCCGAGGAGCGGGCGAAGATGATCTCGGGCATGGTCGACGGTCTCGCCAGGCGCCTCAAGGACAACGGCAAGGACCTGCCCGGCTGGCGCCGCCTCGTCAACGCTTACGCAGTGCTCGGCCGCAAGGACGATGCCCGGGCGGCCCTCGCCGAGGCGCGGCGCAATTTCGACGGCGATGCCGGCGCTCTCTCGGAGCTCTCGCAGCTCGCCGACAGACTGGGGCTCGGATCATGACCCGCAAGCAGCGTCGCGCCACCTTCATCCTGCTGGGCGTCGGCATCCTCGCCTGCGCCGTCTTCCTCGTCATCTACGCGCTGCGCGACTATACGGTCGGCTTCCACTCCCCGGGCGATGTGGTGGAGAAGCAGATCCCGGCCGGCCGGCGCATCCGCCTCGGCGGCCTCGTCGCCGATGGCAGCCTCAAGCGCGGCGAGGGCCTCGCTGTGCAGTTCGCCATCACCGACACGGTGAAGACGATCCCCGTCAGCTACAACGGCACCCTCCCGGACCTGTTCCGCGAGGGCCAGGGCGTCATCGCCGAGGGCAAGCTCGACCCCGACGGCCGCTTCCAGGCGAGCTTCGTGCTGGCCAAGCACGACGAGAACTACATGCCCCCCGAGGTCGCCGCGATCCTCAAGAAGCAGGGCCTCTGGCAGCGACAAGGCCAAGGGCGAGCAGAAATGACTGCAGCACTTCTCCGCGCGCATCGCCAGCCTCCCCTCGCACCCTCGCGCGGGGAGGGTCGGGGTGAGGGGCCGCGGGACATCCGACGGCGCGGGGTGCCCCTCACCTTGGCCCTCTCCCCGCAAGCGGGGAGAGGGAATCGCCGGCGCTCGTGGAGCCGGCGCACATGATCATCGAGCTCGGACATTTCGCCGTCGTCCTGGCGCTGGCCGTCGCGCGGTGCAGACGGCGCTGCCCGCCTGGGGCGCCCAGACCGGCGACCGCCGCTTCATGCAGGTCGCCGAGCCCGCCGCACTCGCCCAGGCCGCCCTCATCGCGATCGCCTTCCTGGCGCTCACCTGGGCCTACGTCACCTCCGACTTCTCGGTCGAGAACGTCGTCGCCAACTCGCACTCCGACAAGCCGCTGCTCTACAAGATCTCCGGCGTGTGGGGGAACCACGAGGGCTCCATGCTGCTGTGGGTCCTCATCCTCGCCCTGTTCGGCGCCGCCGTCGCCTTCTTCGGCGGCAACCTGCCCGCCACCCTGCGCGCGAACGTGCTGGCCGTGCAGGGCGGCATCGGCGTTGCCTTCCTCGCCTTCATCGTGTTCGCCTCCAACCCCTTCACGCGCGTTCCGCTGCAGCCCCAGGGGCGCGGCCTCAATCCGATCCTGCAGGACCCGGCGCTGGCCTTCCACCCGCCCTTCCTCTACGCCGGCTACGTCGGCCTCTCCGTCGCCTTTGCCTTCGCCGTCGCCGCGCTCATCGAGGGCCGCATCGATGCGGCCTGGGCACGCTGGGTGCGGCCCTGGACGCTGATGGCCTGGGTGTGCCTCACGCTCGGCGTCGCCATGGGCTCCTGGTGGGCCTACTACGAGCTGGGCTGGGGCGGCTGGTGGTTCTGGGATCCGGTCGAGAACGCCTCCTTCATGCCCTGGCTCGCTGCCACCGCGCTCCTCCACTCCGCCCTCGTCATGGAGAAGCGCGAGGCCCTCAAGGTCTGGACCATCCTGCTCGCCATCCTGGCCTTCTCGCTCTCGCTGATCGGCACCTTCCTGGTGCGCTCCGGCATCCTCACGTCCGTGCATGCCTTTGCGGTCGATCCGCGCCGCGGCGTGTTCATCCTCGCCATTCTTGTGGTGCTGATCGGCGGCGCGCTGGCGCTCTACGCCTGGCGCGCGCCGCAGCTGCGGCAGGGCGGGCTGTTCGCCCCGGTGAGCCGCGAGGGCGCGCTGGTGCTCAACAATGTCCTGCTGACGGTCGCCTGTGCCACGGTCTTCATCGGCACGCTCTACCCGCTGGCGCTCGAATCCCTCACCGGCGAGAAGATTTCCGTCGGGCCGCCCTACTTCAACTCCACCTTCGTCCCGCTGATGATCCCGCTCCTGATTGCCATGCCGATCGGTACGCTCGTCGCCTGGAAGCGCGGCGACCTCTCGGGCGCAATGCAGCGCCTCTTTGCGGCGGCCGCCGTTGCTCTCCTCGTCCTGGTGGCGACGCTCGCCATCTATCGGCGCGGGCCGTGGCTGGCGCCCTTCGGCATCGCCCTGGGCGTCTGGGTCATCGCCGGCGCGTTGGCAGAATGGGCCGCGCGGGTGCGGCTTCTCGCCGTGCCCGCGGTGGAAAGCCTGCGCCGCGCCTTGGGCCTGCCGCGCGCCGCCTACGGCGCCATGCTCGCCCATGCCGGCGTCGGCATCGCCGTGATCGGCATCGTTGCCACCACCGCCTGGCAGAGCGAGGCGGTGCGCGCCATGAAGCCCGGCGAGAGCGGCGAGATCGCCGGCTACACCTTCACCTTCCGCGGCGCCTCGCCGGGCCAGGGCGCAAACTACCAGGAGAAGGCGGGCGTTCTGGAGATCACCCTGGGCGGCGTGCCGGTGACCGAGCTTCGCCCCTCCAAGCGGACTTTTACCACGCCGCCGATGGTCACCAGCGAGGCGGCCATCCACGTCTCCTGGAACGGCGATCTCTACGCCGTATTGGGCGACGAGCTGGCCGACGGCGGCTTCGTCGTGCGCCTCTATTTCAATCCCCTGGTTCGGCTGATCTGGCTCGGAGCCCTCGTGATGGCCCTGGGCGGCGCCCTCTCGCTCTCGGACCGGCGCCTGCGCATCGGCGCGCCGCGGCGAGCGCGCCAGAAGCCCGTCGCCGCTGCCTCTCCCGCGGGGTGACGCACATGATATCCATGATGTCGATCACCCGATATTCGCTGCGCCGCGTCGCCCTCGCTCTCCTCATGTGCCTGTGTGCCCTCGGCCCCGCGCGTGCGGTCGAGCCCGGCGAGGTGCTCGACGACCCCGCCCTCGAGGCGCGTGCGCGCAGGCTCTCGCAGGAGCTGCGCTGCGTGGTGTGCCAGAACCAGTCGATCGACGAGTCCAATGCGCCGCTCGCCCACGACCTGCGCGTCATCGTGCGCGAGCGGCTGGCCGCCGGCGACAGCGATGCCCAGGTGCTGGCCTTCGTCGAGGCCCGCTACGGCGCGTTCGTCCTGCTTCGCCCGCGCTTCAGGCCGCAAACCCTGTTGCTCTGGATGGCGCCCGTGCTGCTGCTGGCCGGCGCCGCGATTTTCCTGCTGCGCGCACGATCGCGCCGCGGCGATGCCCGGCAGGAGGCTGCGCCCCTGTCGCCCGAGGAGCAAAAGCGGCTCGATGATCTTCTGCACGCCGATGGCCGCCCCGGATGAGCGGTCAACAAGCCGAGAGGGAAACGTGAGCGACATTACCAATTCTTAAGATAGCCGAAATGGCCACGTAACTTTGCGTTTCCTATTAGGGGTGCCTACGAAGCTCCTATTCTCGCCCCGAGGTGAATCTGATGCATCCATCGCTCTCCCAGCACCGGGCGCCGCGGCCGGGCCGCTGGCGTCTGGCATTGTTGTCCGGCCTGGCCGTCGTGGCAGCGGCCGGTGGCGCATTGCTCGTCCTTCCCCAGCAGAGGGTGCACGCCCAGCAGCCGCTGCCTCCGGGCGCTCCGCCGTCGTTCGCCGACCTCGTCGATCGCGTCAAAGGCGCGGTGGTGAGCATCCAGGTCACCAGCGGCCCCAAGATCTCGCGCGACATGCCGAGGGGCCGCCAGCCGGGCCCTGGGCCGGGCCAAGGCCCTGCACCGGGCGACCGTCCGGGGCCGGGCGACCGGCAGTGGCCGGGACCGGGCGATCGCAACTACCGCGGCGACACCCCGCCCCCGCCGTTCTCCGATGACAGCCCGCTGCACGAGTTCTTCAAGCGGGGCGTGCCGCCGCCGAGGCAGGCCCAGGGCTCGGGCTTCGTGATCTCGCCCGACGGCTACGTCGTCACGAACAATCACGTGATCGCCGACGCGAACAAGGTCCAGGTCATCTTCAACCAGGACAACAAGTACGAGGCCGAGCTGGTCGGCACCGATGAGAAGACCGACCTGGCCCTCCTCAAGATCAAAGCTCCGGGCAAGACCTTCCCGTTCGTCACCTTTTCCACGACCTCGCCGCGTGTGGGCGAGTGGGTGGTTGCTGTCGGCAACCCCTTCGGTCTCGGCGGCACGGTCACGGCCGGCATCGTCTCGGCGCACGGCCGCGACATCGGACCCGGCCCCTACGACTTCATGCAGATCGACGCCGCAGTGAACAAAGGCAACTCGGGCGGTCCCAGCTTCAACCTGCAGGGCGAGGTGGTCGGCGTCAATACGGCCATCTACAGCCCCACGGGCGTCAGCGTCGGTATCGCCTTCGCCATCCCGTCCAAGACCGCGAGCGAGGTCGTCGCGCAACTGAAGGAAACCGGCTCCGTCAAGCGCGGCTGGCTCGGCGTGAAGATCCAGAACGTGGACGAGGACACCGCGGCCAGCCTCGGGCTCACCGAAGCCAAGGGTGCCCTCGTCTCCGAGGTCATGTCGCCCAGCCCGGCGGCCGACGCCGGCATCAAGAGCGGCGACGCCATCCTGTCGGTCAACGGCGTCAAGATCTCCGACGGCCGCGATCTTGCACGCCAGGTTGCGAGCCTCACTCCGGGCACCAAGGTCGATGTGAGGATCCTGCGGACGCAGAAGGAGCAGACCATTCAGGTCAAGCTCGGCCTTGCGCCTTCCTCTCAGGATGTCGGCAGCAGGCAGCCTCCGTTCGGCAGGCAGACGCCATCCACCGAGCTGCAGCAGCTCGGCGTGACCGTCGCGCCTCCCACCGGACCGAGCCGTGACGGCATGGTCGTGACCGATGTCGACCCCAGCTCGGATGCCGCCCAGAAAATCCGGACGGGCGACGTGATCCTGGAGATCAGCGGCAATCCTGTCAGGAGCGCCGACGATCTCACCAACGCCGTGCGGGAGGCCAACAGGCTGCAGCGCAGGGCGGTCCTGATGCGGATCAGGTCCGGCAGCGACACCCGCTTCGTGGCGGTGCTGCTGCGCAGAAGCTGAGGCTGTGCCCCTTTTTCGAGGGGTGGATCAGGGGCGAGGCGATTCTGTTCTATTTAGAACGGGGCGCCTCGCTCCTTGCGTTTGCCGGGCGCTGTGGATAATGCCGTCGCAGGTGGGTTGGTCGCGCCCACTGCGCAAATGAAGGCGGCACACCATGCGAGTGCTAGTGGTTGAGGACGATCGCGAGACGGCGCTGTTCCTGCAGCGCTCGCTCAAGGAGAACGGCCACGTCGCGGATATTGCGGGCGACGGGGAGCTGGGCCTTGCGCTGGCCCGCGAAGGCGGCTGGGACGTGCTCATCGTCGATCGCATGCTGCCGCGCCTCGACGGGCTCAGCCTGATCGAGACCCTGCGCCGGGAAGGTGCGCGCACACCCGTCCTGATCCTGTCCGCCCTCGGCGAGGTCGACGATCGCGTCAAGGGACTGCGCGCCGGCGGCGACGACTACCTCACCAAGCCCTACGCCTACACCGAGCTGCTGGCGCGCATCGAGGCGCTGGCGCGCCGCCCCGCTCCCGAGGAGCAGGTGACGCGCTACACCATCGGCGATCTGACGCTCGACCGCCTCTCCCACAAGGTCACGCGCGGCGGCCAGGCGATCGCGCTCCAGCCGCGCGAGTTCCGGCTGCTCGAGTATCTCATGCGCAACGCCGGGCAGGTCGTCACGCGCACGATGCTGCTGCAGAACGTGTGGGACTATCACTTCGATCCCCAGACCAACGTGATCGACGTCCACATCTCGCGGCTGAGGAGCAAGATCGACAGAGGCTTCGCGAAACCGCTTCTGCATACGGTGCGCGGGTCCGGGTATATGATCCGTGACGGCGCTGACTAAGCTCATCGCATCGTTCCCGTTCCGGCTGACCGTCGCCTACATGGGCGCCTTCGTCCTGGCCGCGCTGCTCATCGTCCTCTACATCGCCTGGCAGGCGAACGAGCTTCTGACGAGCAAGGTCATCGACACGCTCGGAGCCGAGGTCGCGAGCCTGCGGGCACAGTACCAGGCCGGCGGACCGCAGGGACCGGAACGCCTCGAGAGCGCCATCCGCTATCGCGTACGCGAGCCGGGCTCGGGCCTCTACCTGCTCGTCGGTGCCGACGGCATCAAACGCGCCGGCAACCTGCCCGCCATGCCGCCCACCCTCATCCCCGACGGCCAGGGCCAGCTGTTCTCCTACCGGCGTGCCGGGGAAGGCGAAGGTGCCAGCGAACGCTTCGCCGTGGGTCTGTCCGTCTCCGTATCCGGCGGCTATACCCTGGTCGTTGCCCGCGACATCGAGGATCAGCGGCAATTCGCGGCCAGCATCGGTCGCGTCGCGCTCTGGAGCTTCGGCCTGCTCTCCCTGCTCGGCGTGGGCGCGGGCATCCTGATCAGCCGCAGCATGCTGGCCCGCATCGAGGCGGTGACCGAAACGAGCCGCAAGATCATGGCAGGTGACCTCTCGCGGCGCATCGCGCTCAGCGGGTCGGGCGACGAGCTCGACCGCCTCGCGGAGAGCCTCAACACTATGCTTGCGCGCATCGAGGAGCTGCTCCTGGCCCTGCGCGAGGTGTCCGACAACATCGCCCACGACCTGAAGACGCCGCTCAATCGGCTGCGCAACCGCGCGGAGGCCGCGCTGCGCAGCGGCGACGGCTCCGGCGCCTATCGCGACGGCCTCGCCAAGACCATCGAGGAGGCCGATGAGCTGATCAGGACGTTCAACTCGCTCCTGCTGATCGCCCGGCTCGAGGGCGGCGCCATCGCCGAGAGCATGGCTCCGCTCGACCCCGCCACCATCATCGGCGACATCGCCGAGCTTTACGAGCCGGCCGCGGAGGAGGCCGGCCTCACCCTTGCCGTCTCCGCCCAATCCGGCCTGAGCCTCCTCGCCAACCGCGAGCTGGTGAGCCAGGCCGTCGCCAATCTGGTCGACAACGCCATCAAGTACTCGCCCCGCCCGGCGCCCGCCGGAGCGGCGCCGTCTCCGCCGGCGGCATTGTCCGGTGCGATCACGATCTCGCTGGCACGGGTCGGCCACAGCGTCGAGATCGCCGTCGGCGACCGCGGCCCGGGCGTCGCGCCGCAGGACCGCGAGCGGGCGCTGCAGCGCTTCGTGCGGCTCGAGAAGGCCCGCTCGCTCCCCGGCGCCGGTCTCGGCCTCAGCCTGGTCGCCGCCGTGGCCCGCATGCACGGCGGCGCCGTGCGTCTCGAGGACAACGCCCCCGGGCTCAGGGTGGTGCTGTCTCTGCCGGCTGACGGGCCTCACACAGCCTACGCGCCAGCGCTGCCGCCCGTGTCACGGCACGAGCGGGCAAGCGCAAAGGATGACTGAGCCTCGTCTTTGTTGCTTGTGCAGGGCAGATTTCCACTGCAAGGCCCGGTCTTCGGCCAGGAAGCCTGCCAGTCCCTGCCCGCGTCCACTGGCAATGGCGCTCTGGCAACGAGGTCCTGCCTCGGCCACTATTGGGCCGTTAACGATACGGCCTGTCCACCATCGTGTCGAACCGTCACTTCGGCCCTACGCAAGCGGCGAGCAGCGATGACACCTGAACATGACCCGAGGCCGCTGCACGAGCGCGTCTCCAGCGCGCCTGTCGTCCATGACGGCGAGCGGGCGGCGGCGGGCCTGGCGCACTTGGCGCAGCGCTGCGCCGAGGAGCCCGGCTTGGACGCGCTCGGCGCCCTCGTTGCCGCGCCCGCCGTTCGCGATCTGCTGGCCGGCATCCTGGGCGCCTCGCCGCACCTGACGAGCGTGATCGAGCGCCATCCGGAGTGCCTGCTGCGGGCCCTTGCGGCGCCGCCGGAGCAGCATTTCGACAGCCTGGTCCAGGACGCCAGGCTGGGGGTCGACGCCGCCGCCGGCGCTCCGGCAGCCATGCGCGCGCTGCGCCTGTTCAAGTCGGAGGTCGCGCTGCTGGTCGCGCTCTGCGACCTGGGTGGCGTCTGGCCGGTCATGACGGCGGCGCGCCGCCTCTCGGAGGCCGCCGATGTGGCGGTTGCAGCGGCCGTCCGCTGCCTCTTCCGGGAGGCCGCCGGCAGAGGCGACTGGCTGGCGCCCGAGCCCTCCGGCTACATTGTGCTGGCGATGGGCAAGCACGGTGCCTTCGAGCTCAACTACTCCTCGGATATCGATCTCATCGTCTTCTACGACCCGGCCCGCATCCGCCTGCGCGCCGACCTCGAGGTGCAGCACTTTTTCGTGCGCCTGACCCGCGATCTCGTGCGCCTGCTGCACGAGCGCACCCAGCACGGCTATGTGTTCCGCACGGATTTGCGCCTGCGCCCCGATCCGGGCTCCATGCCGCTCGCCATCTCCACCGATGCCGCCTTCAACTATTACGAGTCCGTCGGCCAGAACTGGGAGCGCGCCGCGTTCATCAAGGCGCGGCCGATTGCGGGCGACATCGCTGCCGGGGAGAGCTTTCTCGAGGGCCTCGCGCCCTTCATCTGGCGCAAGTACCTGGATTTTGCCGCCATCGCCGACATCCACGCCATGAAGCGGCAGATCCACGCGGTGCGCGGCTTCGGCCAGATCGCCGTGGCGGGGCACGACATCAAGGTCGGACGCGGCGGCATCCGGGAGATCGAGTTCTTCGCCCAGACCCAGCAGCTGATCGCCGGCGGGCGCCAGCCGGCGCTGCGCGTGCCCGCGACCCTGGTCGCGCTGGAGCGGCTGAGCGCGGCCGGCTGGATCGGCGTCGATGTCAGGGACGACCTCGATGCGGCGTACCGCTTCCTGCGCTCGGTCGAGCATCGGCTGCAGATGATCGGCGACGACCAGACGCAGCGGCTGCCGGAGGACCCCGAGAAGCTCGCCGCGCTCGCCCGCTTCTGCGGATTTCCCGATCGGCCGGCGTTCGCCTCCCGACTCACGGTCGAGCTGCAGCGCGTGCAGGCGCACTACGTGCGGCTGTTCGAGCAGAGCCCGGAGCTGACACGCAGGGGCGCCAACATGGTCTTCGCCGGTGAGGCGGACGACCCCGGCACGCTCCAGGTGCTCGGCGAGATGGGCTTTGCGAGGCCAGCCGGGGTGATTGCCGGCGTGCGCGCCTGGCACCACGGGCGCTACCCGGCCGTGCGCACGGCGCGTGCCCGGGAGCTGTTGACCGAGGTGCAGCCGCTGCTGATCGAGGCGCTCGCGGCCACGGCCAACCCCGACCTCGCCTTCATCGGATTCGACCGCTTCCTGGTCGAGCTGCCCTCGGGCGTTCAGCTCTTCTCCCTGCTCAAGCGCAACCCCAGCCTCATGGAGCTGATCGCTGCCATCATGGGCACCGCGCCGCGCCTGGCGCGCATCCTGAGCAAGCGGCGGCGCGTGCTCGACGCGGTCCTGGCGCCGGGCTTCTTCGGCAGCGTGCCCAGCGCCGACGACCTCGACGCCATCATCGCCACCGAGCTCACCGGCGCGGCCGACTTCCAGGACGTGCTGGACCGCGCCCGCGGCATCGGCCACGAGCAGGCCTTCCTGGTGGGGGTGCGGGTGCTGACGGGCTCCATCAGCGCCGCCCAGGCCGGAGGCGCCTATGCCCTGCTCGCCGAGCGCATGATCGCGGCCGTGCAAGCCGAGGTGGAGCGCGAGATGGCCAAGATGCACGGCCGCGTGCCCGGTGGCGGCATGGCCGTCGTTGCCATGGGCAAGCTGGGTGGCCGCGAGATGACCGCCGCGTCCGACCTCGATCTCATCGCCGTCTACGACTTCGACGCCCGCGCGGACGCCTCGGACGGTCTCAAGCCGCTTTCCCCCACGCACTACTACACGCGCCTGACGCAGCGGCTGATCAGCGCGCTCGCCTCGCAGACAGCCGAGGGAAATCTCTACGAGGTCGACATGCGCCTGCGCCCTTCGGGGCAGAAGGGCCCCGTAGCCACGCAGCTGTCGGGCTTCATCGACTACCAGCGGCGCGATGCCTGGACCTGGGAGCACCTGGCCCTGACGCGGGCGCGTGTCGTCAGCGGGCCGCCGCGGCTGAGAGCCGCCGTCGAGCAGGCGATCCGCCAAGTGCTGACCCGCAGGCGCGACCCGGCCAGGATTGCCGCCGACGTCCGCGATATGCGCGCCCGCATCGAGAAGGAGAAGGGCACCAAGGACATCTGGGACATCAAGCAGGTCAACGGCGGCCTCGTCGATCTGGAGTTCATTGCCCAGCATCTGCAGGTCGTGCACGCCCACGCGCACCCCGAGATCCTGAGCACGAGCACAATTGCCGCGCTCGTTAACCTTGGGGAGGCAGGATTGCTCCCGGCCCGTGCGGTCGAGGCCTTGTTGCCTGCAGCGCGGCTCTACCACAATCTCACCCAGGTCCTGAGGTTGTGCCTCGATGGCCCGTTTGTGCCGGCGAATGCCGCCGAAGGGCTCAAAGTTCTCCTGGCAAGAGCCGGGGAATCCCCCGACTTCGCGCGTCTGGAGGCGGATCTGGCAGCACGGCAAGCTGAGGTTGCGAAATTTTTCAAGCTGTTGGTGGTCTAGATCAGCAGCGACGGGAAGCGGGTGGCTCGACCGTTCAGATGGCGAGCGGAACCTCGTTTTTTGCCGTATGCTTGGGCTTCCGGGACAAACCGGTATCTGCGGCGAGGAAAACTTGGTGCTTGCGCACAAGATTGGCGCCGGACCTGCCCTGAAGGCGGGATCTGGCGAGACCGAGGACGAAGGCGCGTTGCTCGTGCGTGTCGCCGCTGGCGAGGCGCAGGCCTTCCGTGCGCTCGTCGACCGGCACCTGCCGACGGTGGTGGCGATTGCGAGGCGCATGCTGCGGGATGACGCAGAGGCAGAGGATGTGGCTCAAGAGACACTCTTGAGGCTCTGGCGCAACGCGGCCAGCCTGGAGCTCGGCGAGGGCGGCGTGCGGCCATGGTTGCGGCGGGTCGCTGCGAATTTGTGCATCGACCGTGTGCGGGCGCAGAAGAACACCACGCTGGGCGATACGCTGCCCGAGGAGGTGGAGCCCGCCGGCCAGGTGACGCGGTTGGCCGAGCGGGAGCTGGGCCGGCGAGTCGATGCGGCGCTCAAGGCGCTGCCCGAGCGGCAGCGGCTGGCACTGACCCTCTTCCACTACGAGGGCATGAGCCAGATCGAGGTGGGCGAGGTGATGGGCATATCGGATGAGGCCGTCGAGTCGCTGCTGGCCCGGGCGCGCAGGGCGCTCAAGGGCTCGCTGAAGGACGATTGGCGGGGTTTGCTACCGGAGACGGACTGATCGAGGGAAATGGGCTTCGAGCAGCAAGAATGGGTGCCGAAATGACGAGCACGAGCAACACGAGCATGACGCTGACAGATTTCGAGCGGCTCTTGGATGTCTATGGCGGCGATCGCACGCGCTGGCCGACGGAGGCGCGCGCGGCGGCCGCGCATCTGGTCGCGCGCGATGCCGGCGCCCAGCGCCTCCTGGCCGAGGCCGAGGCGCTCGACCGCGTGCTGGAGCGGGCGCCGCTCCCCGCACTGGCAAAGGAGGGCGCGCTGGCCGACCGCATCGTTGCGGCGGCGCAACGCTCCCCGCGCATTGTCAAGATCGCGGGCGCCCGGCCGGCGCAGCCGGCGGCGCCCGCTGCACCGGGCAGCGGCCGCACGCCGTTGCGGTTCTCGAGCGCCAAAGTCGGTGCCGCAGGGTTGCTGGTCGCTTCCTTGATGATCGGCGTCGTGATCGGCCGTACCAACCTGCCCGAGCAGCTTCTGCCCGGGCTTGCCGACATGTCGAGGTCCGCGCCCAACGATCTGATGCTCATCGCTCTTGCCGATGAGGACATGTGATGGCGGCGGTGGCGACCGGCATGGACAGCGCGCGCGCTCAGCGATGGGTGGTTGGGGCGCTCGTCGGCTCGCTTGCGCTCAATCTCGTGGTCTTCGGGGCGATAGCCACGTCTCTCTGGCGTGGGGGTGTCGAGCCGTCTGGAACGCCCCTGCGCGTGCCGCGCACTGTCACCGGCTACGCCGGTACGCTGCCGGATGCGCGCGCCAAGGAGCTGAAGAAGTTGGCGGAAGAGCCGTGGCGCGGCGCGGAGACGGTGCGCAGCAAGCTGCTCGAGGCGCGTACCGAGGCCATCAAGGCGCTGACAACCGAGCCATTCGACAAGCAGCGTTTTCTGGCGGCCCAGTCGCTTCTGCTGGCGGCCGATCTGAAGTATCGCGAGGCCTCGACCAAGCTCAATAGCGCGATCGGCCTCCATCTTACGCCGGAGGAGCGGCGCGGCTTCCTGCGCTGGCGTGAGCAGCAGCGACCCGTGCGCAATCCCCTCGACTCACCCGAGCAGCGGGACAAGGCGGCGCAATAGCGGCTGGGCGTTGTCAGATATCCTGCCGGGACGGCGCCATCGGAAACGCAATCGACGCCGACCAGAGACCAGCCTGACCGGTTGAGATGCTGAGCGTGGCGCCCTGCATCTCCAACAGCGAGCGGGCGAGGACGGCCCTCAGGCCGCCCCCGGTGACCAAAGGGTGGTTCCGGCAGCACGAGCTCTCCGGCGGAGGCAGGGCGGCTGTGGCCCGATCGTGGGACGGCGTTGGCGGCCGCACCCTGATGTCGATGGTCCGGGCATTGCCACGACAGCCCACCCTGGCCTCCACGGCCGCCTGCGGTGGCGCGCCGGCGATGGCCTCGCGCAGCAGCTGCTCCAGGGCCTGACCCGTTAGGCGCCCATCGCAGGCGATCTCCCGGTCGCCGCAGTCCAGCAGCGCCAGCCGCACCTCCCGGCCGGGGTCGGCGGCCGAGGCGGCTGCCCAGGCCTCGCGCAGCAGCAGAAGGGCGCGGACGCGCTCGCGCCGGAGCGCCCGGCGGTCGGCCATCAGCGCCGACATGGTCGCCGCGACCGCAAGCGTCGCCTCCGAGGCCTCGAGCAGGCGCCCGCCGCTCTCGCTGATGTAGGCGGCATACTCCTGGTAGCGGGCGTGGCCGAGCGGGCCGTGCAGCTCCTGCAGCATGACCTCGGAGAAGCCGATCATGGCGTTGAGCGGCGTGCGCAGCTCGTGACTCATCTGGGCGAGCAGTTGAGGGCTTGCATCCACGGCGGCAGCGCAGTCCGGCGTTGCCGCCAGAGCTGCCCACTCGCCGGGACGCAGCGCAAGCAGCGCCGCGGCGGCACCGGTGGCGACCAGGACCAGGAGGTGCAGCGCGGGCAGGCCGCCGCCGGCCGCATCGGCTGCAAGCCGGCCGTGCCAGGCGATGCTGACGATCAGCACCACGGCGAGGAGGTGGAGCGCCGCAGCGCCCCTGGCGAGCCGGCTCCAGTCGATCCTGCGATCCGGGCGGCGCGCCGGCCAGAGCCCCGCTCCGGCCCGAGCCCGCGCCAGGATCGTCGCTGCGTCCGTCCATCGACTGGACAGACTCCCCTCATGGGTTGACGTGCCCGCCGTCATCCCGTCCTCGTCCCGAATTGTCTGAAAATTGCTGCCCACGACGGATCGACGGTACACGCACAGCCGCCGAATCACTCGACTCCATTTTGGATGACGGCAGAGCGAATTGTCGAGAGGCGTGGGCGCCCTCGGACAAAAATATGGAGACTGTGTCGGGTGCGGCTCTACTCGAGCGTCTTCGATACGATCTCGAACACGTCGGGCGAGATCGCCTTGGTCTTGGCGATGCGCTGCAGCGCCTTCTTCGCCGCCTGCCGGCGCACCGGCTCCAGCCCCTTCCAGCTGCGGAACGCGGAGAGGAGCCGGGCGGCGATCTGCGGGTTGAAAGCGTCGAGCTCCAGCACCCGGTCGGCCACGAGCTCGTAGCCCTTGCCGTCGGGGCGATTGAAGTTGACCGGGTTGCCCCAGGCGAAGGCGCCGATCAGAGCGCGCACCTTGTTGGGGTTCTTCATGGAGAACAGCGGGTCGCGCGCGAGCTTCTTGACCGTCGCCAGCGACGAGGCGAGCTGGGCGGTGGCCTGACAGGCAAACCAGCTGTCGATGACGAGGTGGTCGCCCTTCCAGCGCTGGTAAAAACGCGCCAGCGCCTCCACCCGCTCCGGCTTGTTGAAGCTCGCGAGGACCGACAGGGCGGCCGTCTCGTCGGTCAGGTTGGTGCTCCTCGCGAAATGCGCTGCGGCGCGGGCGATGTCCTCGGGGCGGGCGCGGCTGGTGAGGTAGCCGAGCGCGACATTGCGCAGATTGCGGCGGCCGGCCTGCTCGGGCGCCGGTGAATAGGGTCCGCGGGTCTCCATGTCGCGGTAGATGTCGAGGAATGCCGCGTGGAGACGCGCGCCGACGGCCTTGCGGAGCGCCTCGCGCGCCCGGTGGATCGCCAGCGGGTCGACGTCGCGGCCGATGATGCGCGCCAGATCGCTCTCGCTCGGCAGCATCAGGAATTGCGCGCGGTAGTCGGGCTCCAGGCTGTCGTTGGCGAGCGTGACCCCCAGCGCCTCGATGAACCCCTTGGGCTGCGGCGCGCGCTCCTTCTTGCGCCGGGCGGCGACGGCCTCGATCAGCACGCGCGTGGCGTAGTCCTGCGCCGCCTGCCAGCGGTTGAAGAGGTCGCTGTCGTTGGCCATCAGGAACTGCAGCTCGGCGTCGGTGCGCTCGATCGTGAGGTTCACCGGGGCGGAGAACTCCCGCAGCAGGGAGGGGACGGGCTTGGAGGGGACGTCGCGGAAGCGGAACCTCTCGGTGCGCTTCGTGACCTCCAGCACGCCGTTGGCGAGCGGCTCGCCCGAGGCCAGCGTCAGGTCCAGGTCCTGGCCGTTGCCGCCGAGCAGCCCGAGCCTGACCGGGATGTGCAGCGGCTTCTTGGTGGGCTGGCCGGGGGTCGGCTCGAGGACTTGGCGGAAGGTGAGGTCCGCGGTCTTGGCGCGGGCATCGTAGTCGACCTCGCACACGAGCTCGGGCGTCCCGGCCTGCTGGTACCAGGTCATGAACTGCTTCAGGTCCCGCCCGGACGAATCGGCGAAGCAGGCAACGAAATCCTCCACCGTGACCGCCTGACCATCGTGGCGCTCGAAGTAGAGGTCCATGCCTTTGCGGAAGCCGTCGCGGTCGAGCAGCGTCTGCAGCATCCGCACCACCTCGGCGCCCTTGCTGTAGACGGTGGCGGTATAGAAGTTGTTGATCTCGATGTAGCGGTCGGGGCGCACGGGGTGGGCCAGCGGACCGGCGTCCTCGGGGAACTGCCCGGCCTTCAGGTTGCGCACCTCGCGGATGCGCTGCACGGCGGCGGAGCGCTGATCGGCGCAGAACTCCTGGTCGCGGAACACGGTCAGGCCTTCCTTCAGGCACAGCTGGAACCAGTCGCGGCAGGTGATGCGGTTGCCCGTCCAGTTGTGGAAGTACTCGTGTGCGATTACGCGCTCGATGCCGGCGAAGGCGCCGTCGGTGGCGGTCTCCGGCGAGGCCAGGACCAGGGCATCGTTGAAGATGTTGAGCCCCTTGTTCTCCATCGCGCCCATGTTGAAGTCGGAGACGGCGACGATGTTGAACACCTCGAGATCGTACTCGCGGCCGAAGCGCTGCTCGTCCCAGCGCATCGAGCGCACGAGCGAGTCCATGGCCCAGGCGCACCGGTCCTCCTTGCCGGGCTCGACGTAGATGCGCAACTTGACCTTCCGGCCCGACCGCGTGGTGAACTTGGAAGCGATGGAGCCCAGCTTGCCGCCGACAAGCGCGAACAGATAGGAGGGCTTGGGGTGGGGGTCGTGCCAGACCGCATAGTGGCGCTTGCCGCCGTCGAGCTTGTCGCGCTCGGCGGGATTGCCGTTGGCGAGCAGCACCGGGGCCTCGTCGCGGTCGGCCTCGATCCGCACCGTGAAGGTCGCCAGCACATCGGGGCGGTCGAGGAAGTAGGTGATGCGGCGGAAGCCCTCCGCCTCGCACTGCGTGCAGTAGATGCCCTTCGACAGGTACAGACCGCTGAGGGCCTTGTTGGCGTCGGGGTTGCACCAAGTGACGATCTCGAGCTCGAACGCGCGCTTCGGAGGGGCCGAAAGGACAAGCTCCCGGTCGCTCACCGTGTACTCCCTGGCGCCGAGGAGCCGGCCGTCGAGGTGCACGGATTCGAGCTCCAGGAGCTCGCCGTCGAGCCGCAGCGCGCCCGGCTTCGCAATCGCCGGATTGGGGCGCAGCTTCAGGCGAGAGCGCACGCGCGTGCGCGTCGGATGCAGCGATACGTCGAGGTCGACGGCCTCGATCAGGAAATTGGGCGGGCGGTAGTCCTTGAGCAGGAATGGGCGCGGCGTGTCGGTCTTCATGACAGTTCCGGTTGGGCGGCAGCGTCGGCTGACGATGGCCCCACTACATAGCGGGCCTGCCGCGCCAGGCAAGGCTGGTGCCAGTTGCTTGGTCCCGCAACCCGCGCTTATCCGGCGGACCCGAGGAATTCGCTCCGCACCACCTCCGTGTGCTCCCCCAGGGCCGGCAGCGGTCCGTACTGGGGCTCGGCCTCGCCGGCGAGCCGCGCGGGCGCGGCCGGCACCGCGAACTCCCCCCACGGCGAGGCGACGGGAACGCGGCGCAGGTGTGGATGCCGCAGGACATCCTCTACCGTGTTGACGCGGGCGAATGCGATCTGCGCCGCCTCCAGCTCCGTGGTTAGAGCGTCCACGGGGCGGCTGGAGAAGCAGTCCGCCACCACCGCGTCGGTCTGGGCCCGGTTGGCGGTGCGTGCCGGGGCGGTGGCAAAGCGCGGGTCGGTGGCGAGCTCCGGCCGCTCCAGGACCTTGTTGCACAGGACCACCCATTCGCGGTCGTTCTGTATCGAAATGAGAACGGGCGTGCCCTCGGCCGACGGGAATACGCCGTACGGCGCCAGGCTCGGATGCGAGAGGCCCATCCGCCTCTGGGGTGCGCCGTACTCGGTAAAGAGCATCGAGATGGCCATCAATTCCATCATGGAGTTGAACATCGAGACGCGGATGTCGGCCCCCTTGCCGGTGCGCCCGCGTGCGATCAGGGCTCCCAGGATCGCCTCGTAGGCGTGCATGCCGGTGGCGATGTCGACGACCGACACGCCGGCGCGCGCCGGCGCCCCCGGGCCGCCGGTGATGGAGGCGAGGCCCGACTCGGCCTGGATCAGCAGATCGTAGGCCTTGCGCTCGCGGTAGGGGCCCTCGTCGCCGTAGCCCGAGATCGAGCAGGCGATAAGCCGCGGGTATTGCCGGCACAGCGCCTCGACCGGGTAGCCGAGCTTCGCCAGGGCACCTGGCTTGAGGTTCTGGAGAAGCACGTCGGCCTTGGCGACGAGCGCCTCGAACAGGCGGCGGTCCTCCGGCCTGGTGAGGTCGGCGACGACGGACTCCTTGCCTCGGTTCAGCCAGACGAAGTGGGTGCACTGTCCCTGCACCACGGTGTCGTAGTAGCGGGCGAAGTCGCCCTCCGGCCGCTCCAGCTTGATGACGCGCGCGCCCGCATCGGCGAGCCGCCGCGCGGTCAGCGGGGCAGCCACGGCCTGGTCGAGGGAGACCACCAGCGTCCCGGCGAGAGGTCTGATCATGCGTGCGCCGATTGTCCCGGTGAATGGTGAGATGGTGAGTGGGGCGTTGGTGCGTGATGCTGTCTGCAGCTCCATGTACGTGCGACAATGAGGGGTGACAGGCCGTGTTGCAAATGGTCACGCGGCAATGGTGTCATCCCGGAATTGCGCGGTCAGCGCAATATCCGGGACCCAGGGCCCCGTGGAGAGCTCGGCGCTCGTGGCCCCGGGTCCCGGCTCTCGGGCTGTCGCCCTCGGCCGGGATGACACGCAAGCAAGGGAGGAAATCTATGCAGCTTCAGGATCACATCGTGCTCGTCACCGGGGCGCTGGGCACGCTCGGCAGTGCCATGTGCGCCGCCATCGAGGCCGCCGGCGGCACCGCGATCCGCACCGATCTCGCCGCCCGCGGCAAGGTCGACATCGCGCTGGATGTCACCAGCGAGGAGGCCTGGACCGCGGCGCTTGCCGAGGTGGAACGCCGCCACGGCCGCCTCGACGGCCTCGTCAACAACGCGGGAGTGGGCACGCCGGGCGACGTGGAGCAGACCAGCTTCGCCGAGTGGCGCCGGGTGATGGCCGTCAATGCCGACGGTGTGTTCCTGGGTTGCAAGCACGCCATGCCGCTGCTGGCGAGGTCCAAGGCGCCGTCGATCGTCAACATCTCCTCGGCCTCGGGGATCGTCGGCGGGGCCAACCTCGCTGCCTACAACGCCTCCAAGGGGGCGGTGCGCCTCCTCACCAAGTCGGTGGCGCTCTACGGCGCGCGCAAGCGCCCGCCCGTGCGCTGCAACTCGGTGCACCCTGCCTTCATCGAGGGCGACATGGTCGACGCCATGGTCAAGACCCGCCCCGACCCCGCCAGGGCCATGGCCAAGCTCGAGGCGCAGATCCCCATTGGCCGCCTGGGCCGGCCGCACGAGGTCGCGAACACCGTGGTGTGGCTCCTCTCCGAGGCCTCCTCCTTCACCACTGGCTCGGAGGTCCTGGTCGACGGCGGCCTGATCGCGGGGTGACTGACCGTGGCTGACGAGATTGAGCTTCGTCCCCTACGATCCGGATTGGCCGCGCCTGCTCGATGCAGAACGCGACCTGCTCGAACGTGTCCTACCGGCCGACGAGGTCCTCGCCATCGAGCATGCAGGCAGCACGGCAATCCCGGGCCTCGCCGCCAAGCCGATCATCGACATTTTCGTGGCAGTTCGCTCGATCGAGGCTGCACGCAGCGCGCTGGTCGGGCCGATCGAGGCCATCGGCTATGTGTACTGGGCGGAGAACCCGGACAAGGAGCGCATGTTCTTCGTCAAGGGCATGCCGCCTTACGGCGCGAGGCGGACACACCATATTCACATCTTCGAACCCGCGAGCGAAGCCTTCCAGCGCGCGCTCGCCTTCAGGGATTACCTGCGCCAGCACCCCGACGAGGCCGAGAGATACCACCAGTTGAAGCGCGAGCTTGCACAGCGATACCGGACCGATCGGGAGGCCTACACGCGCGCCAAGGATGCCTACGTCCTCTCGGTGGTCGAGATGGCGCGCAACGCCCGCCCGTCCATCGGTGAAGCTCAAGTTTCCATGGGGACGAAACTAACGCTTCTTCTTCACATCACTCACACACCGTTCTTTCCCGTACAGGCTCTCGCACGAGAGGCAGCTGATCTGCTTGAGGTGGAAGATCGAGCGCATCTGCTTCACCTGGTAGCCGACCTGGTCGGCGATCGACAGGCACTCCTTGAGCGAGTCGAACTGGAGCAGCAGGGTCTTCTGCTCGACCGGCGCCAACGGCCCGATCTGCCAGGCCAGGATGACGTAGAAGATCCAGGATTTCATGGTTCCCCAGGACTCGTTCGGCGCACGCAACGCGGTCGGCGTTATGCTATCCAATAGGTTGTTCTAGAACGTGTTTTTGTTGATATTCTGACCGCGCGAAGCGCGCTGAGCCCAGTTCCAACTACAGGATCCTGACGGCGTCCCGCTCGATGCTCAGCTTCATGAGAGGGTGGAGTGCATTGCGCGTCGTGATCGTCACCGGGATGCCCAGGGCTTCCGAGATCTCCTCCTCGAGCTGCATGAGCCGGAAGAGGTTTGGGATTCTGCCCGCCGGATCGTAGTCGATGAAGAGATCGAGGTCGCTGTCGGGCCGGTGCGTGCCGCGCGCCCGCGAGCCGAAGATGAACAGGCCCGTCGCGCCGTTCTCGCGCAGCACGGCGTCGTACTTCTTCAGAGCCTCGATCAGGGCGGTCCGGTCCATGCAACGAATTGTGCCACAAGTCGTCGACC
Source organism: uncultured Alphaproteobacteria bacterium (assembly GCA_963840075.1). GTDB lineage: Bacteria > Pseudomonadota > Alphaproteobacteria > Rhizobiales > Hyphomicrobiaceae > AWTP1-13. The sequence goes on from CAWIXS010000012.1 coordinate 156,048, forward strand.
GAGGCGAGGACACGCCGGCTCGACCGCCGAATGAACAGTTGTGGCAGCCACGCCAATTTCCTGCCCAGGGCCGCCGATTTCTTGCCCCTTGCGTGGGGGTGCCCGAGGTACCTGCCCGCCCACGAGGTGCCCTGGAATCGCTTCCTGCGCAGCGGGAAGGCCTATCCGCAGCGCGCCCCGCCCCGGGCGGCACGTCCGCGTCGAGTTGCAGCGCTGCCCGCGAGGTCATGCTTAACATCGGGTTGGAATGGGCTGTAGGTTAACATGAAAGACCGGGTTGTCGGGCACCAGCGGGGTCGCGCCGGCGGCCGGGGTTGGCGCCAGCATATAGTATGTCTCGGCGATACGGCGCGTCAGCGGGTGGCGGCGCTGGGGCGCAGGTAGCCGAAGCGTTTGAGCGCCCTGATCCAGCGCGGCGCGTTGCGGCGGACGCTGAGGGCCTCGTAGTCGACGGTGCTGTCGCGGTAGGGCTCGTTGCGCAGGAGCATGGCCCAGATGACGCGCAGCATCTTGTGGGCACAGGCCATGATCGCGCGCTTGAAGCCGCGCCGGATCGTGACAGCGTTGTGCTTGGCCTGGAAGGCGCACGGCGTCTTCCTGGCGGCCTGCACGAACTCGCACAAGAGGCGGCGCACGTAGGTGTTGCCCTTGCGTTGGCGCTCGTTCTTGCGCTTGCCCGCGCTCCTGTTGTTGCCGGGGCACATGCCCGCCCACGATGCCAGGCGGTCCGAGCCCGCGAACAGCGCCATGTTGGTGCCGATCTCCACCAAGAGCATCGCCGCCCCGATCCGGTCGATGCCGGGCACGGTCTCAAGCAGGGCCAGCGCGTTCTTCTCCTCGGGGCTGTCGAGCCCGGCCAAGAGACGGGCGTCGAACCTGGCAATGCTCTGCTCAAGGAAGGCGATGTGGCTGCGGATCGCCTGCAGCACGAAGGCGTGCTCGTCGCTGATCTCGCCCTCCAGCGCGGCGGCGATCTCCGCGCGCGGCTTCTTGAGCTGAGGGCTCGCGAAGCGGAGCGCCTCCTCGGGCGTGGCCCCGGCGATCAGCGCCGCGATCATGGCGCGTGCCGACTTGCCGTGGATGTCGCTCACCACCACGCCGAGGCGGACGCCGGCGTCGGCGAGCACCTTGCCGAGCCGGTTCTTCTCCGCCGCCAGCGTGCCGACCAGCTTCTGGCGCTGGCGCGACACGACGCGCAGGAAGCGCAGCTTCTCCGGCGGCACGAACGAGGGCTTGAGCAGCCCGGCGCGGGCCAGCATCGCCAGCCACCGGGGGTCGGAAATGTCGCTCTTGTGTCCCGGCACGTTCTTGACGTGGCGGGCGTTGACCACCAGGCACTTGAACCCGGCCCGCTCCAGCCAGGCATGCGCGCTCTTCCAGTAGATGCCGGTGCTCTCCATCACCACCACCTCGGGCTTGATCTTGAGGCACCAGTCCACCATGGCGCGCAGGCCGCGCTTGAAGGTCTCGAAGGGGCGCTCCTCGATGCGCACGCCGTCCGCGTCCGCGACCATCGCGCACGAGGTGATCACGGCCTGGTGGATGTCGAGCGCAACCACCCGGTTATGAAGGGGAATGAGGTCCATGCTCCATTGCCTCTCCTGTTGCGATAGCTTCAACGGTGGGAGGCGGTGGAGACCGGACCCAATAAAGCCTCTCGGCAGGCAAGCTGCCGGGGTCGGTTTAACATCCGTGCTTGCAGCGACAGCGCGGGGTGCGATGCCGGTCCGGCCGATCATGTTGGGTCGGGGGGTTGGTGCCACCATCCTAAGGACGACCTTGCTCCGCCGTCTCCCGAGGTGACGCT
>CAWIXS010000013.1:0-90659 GCA_963840075.1 uncultured Alphaproteobacteria bacterium
GGTGGCCCTGGGCGGCCTCCGCAGCGCGGCGCAGGGGCCGTCCGGCGCCTGGTCGAGCGCAACGCATCCTGAGCAGCTAGGACAATTGGAGTAGCTGCATAGTCGCGCCGCGCGCGGGAGCGGACCCCGTGTCGAAACCGGGTTTTCTGGAAACCCTGTTCGCGACCCGCGCGCACGTGGGCCCCCCGATAGTCCAATTGGGGCTATCGGGCCTTTGGCTCGCGCCCGCGCCGCGAGTGGGGGGAAGCTCTCCCCGCTTGTCGGGGTGGGTTGACGCGGCGTCGGCTCGCCGCCGACGTTGCGCCCTTGTGCCGGACGGCGTAGGTGAAATGGTTGACAGTTTCACACGGCCTGAAACCGTTCGCGTCCGGGCCAGATAGGACGCGCATTGTGCCGGGTTGGCTGAACCGAGAGCGTGGTTCGCCCAAGTATCGTTGTGGTTCAAGGTCGCGACACATAGTGCCGAAGTTCGCGGCCTGCTCGCTCTCGACGTGCTGGAGCGGCGATGGAAGGACCGGTCGGGACACGGCCACCATGCCGGCGGACAGCGAGGGCGCTGGCGTAGCGTTCCGCCGCGACAGCTAGAGGCCATCTGATCCGCTGGCGGGTGCCCTGCAATTGGGTACAGAGGATGTATCCGATCTTCTGCGAGGCCGAGTCCGCCATCGACCCGCAGGCATGGAAGGACTTCGCACACGAGCTTGATGCGGTCATGCCCAAGAAGAGGATCACGAGCGAAGGACGGCAAGAGGGTGCGCACACGCACTTACTACCTGGTGCCCGATCCTGCCGCCGCCGTGGTCGAACTTGCCGATCACAAGCGGGCCTAGCGGAAGGGCAGCTCGAAGCGGTAGAGCCTCCTCCTCATAAGTCCGGCCCTTCGCTTGGTCATCTAGCGTCGATGAACCTTCTTGGGAGGCCGTGCGACCAATTGTTCGCATGCGCTCGGGAGCGCAGCTTCGACCTACGAAGGGGAGTTCTTGCATGACCAGCGGTCGTCTTAGGCGGCTCAAGAGCCAAGTCCGTGTGATCGCGGCGATTGCCGTGTCACTGGCCCTCGCCCACACACCTGTTGGCGCCCAGCCGCCCGACGCCAAGGATGGCGCGGGCACGGCTGCGCCTGCACCTACCCCTGACAATGCCCGCCTGGACGAGCTGCTGGGGTCCAAGGACTATTCGAGGCTTGGCCAGGCGCTCAACTCCACTCCCTTGAACAGGCGGCTCGACTGGCTCAAGGATCGATTGATGAGCGGCGGAACGGTGTTTCTGGCCCCTCACTATGTCAATGCTCTTTGGATGGCGGGGGTCCGGGTGGGAGAAACAAATCCGGACAAGGACATGAGAGTTACCGCCGGGCTGATTACACTCTATGCGTTGCAGGTCATGAGCATCGACGGTGCCAGGTGCGAGACTCCTCGGCACCGGGCGACCGTGCGGTCCAGTTCCTCACGAGCTTCCGACCTGTCAACGACCATCTCAGGAAGCAGCCGATCGAGACCAGGATCAAGGTGGTGGATGTGGCCATGAAGATGGAGTGGTCCACCGCACCGAAGCGCAAGGACGATGACTGGCTTTGCCGTGGCGGCCTTGCAGATATGGCAGCCCGCGTGCAAAGCACGAAGCCGGTGGTGAGCGGCCCCCCGCCCGGGGTGAAGGGGATAAAGCTGTCGGTTTATCCGCCCGCTCCTGGCTGGTCCCCGAAGTTCCTGCCAAGCGAGAAATACGCTCCGCGCCAGGAGAAGATCCGGGCATCCATGCGGGAGCAGCTGCTGGAGCTGGTCAAGTGACAGCCAGGGCTTCCGCGCTCGGCCTCAACGCGGTTGTACAAGTGATTTTTCCTTCGCCCAAGTCATGACGACACGCACGCTCACCCTACCACAAGAGCAGCTCCTCCCGGCGTGGCGGGCTGCCGTCCTGGCGTACCGGCGCACCTTGCGGGCTACTCGCGAAGACCGGATGGCGTGGCCCGCCGCCTACTCCGCCCTCCGCGAGGTAGTGCCCGCCATGCCCGAGGCGCAGGCCAAGCAGGAGACCACCCACGCCATCGCCTTCGCGGCGGCGAACCATACGGCTTGGTTCTGGCGTACATGTGGAAGGGGACCTTCACAGGGCGACCCTCAAGGGCGTCTGGCTGGGTCTGCATCATCGGCGGCCTACTTGGGGGGCTACGCCGCCTTCACTCCCGTACCCCAGCGCCGGTGGAGGAAGCGCTCCCGGGGCCAGAATAGGGCCTTGTCGGCCAGCAGGCCGACCAGAACGATCACCAGCATGATGCCGATCACCTGTCAGACAGAATCGAAAATGTCTTGCCGGTCGGCTCCATGTCGGAATGAGGTCCTGTACCATTTTGGCAACGAGAAGAGGTTCTGTCCTCATCCCAAAGCCTGGCATATGGGTCAGCAGACCATTCGGGCTCGATACCGGAGACCAGCAGGCAGCCAACCATGAACACGAACATCGGTGTCGGACCGGCCTCGCGCTGGCCTGCGCGGGGCGTTACATCGGCAGTTCCGCTTGCGCGGCCCGCTCCTTGTTGGGCTCCGGCAGCTCGGTCATTGTCGCCTCGGTGAGCAGGAGGACGCTGGCGACCGAGACGGCGTTTTCGAGCGCGATGCGCACCACCTTGGTGGGGTCGATGATGCCAGCCTCGACCAGATCGACGTACTGCTTGCGCGCGGCATCGAAACCTTGGTTGCCTTTGCTGTCCAGCATACGGGCTACGACCACGCCGCCGTCGACCGCCGAATTGTCGGCGATCTGGCGGGCAGGGGCATCGAGAGCCCGCTTTAGGATCTGGACGCCGGTCCGCTCGTCGCCCTCGCACTGGGTCTCGACCTCTGCGACCGCATCCACACACCGCAACAGTGCGAGTCCGCCGCCCGGCACGATACCTTCGCTCACCGCAGCCTTGGTGGCGCTGATGGCATCGTCGAGCGCCTCCTTCTTCGACTTCATTTCCAATTCGGACGGTGCGCCCACCCGGATCACCGCGACGCCCCCTGCAAGCTTGCCCAGCCGTTCCTCAAGCTTCTCGCGGTCGTAGTCGGAGGTGGTCTCTGCAATCTGTTGCTTGATCTGCTTGATGCGACCGTCGATGTCAGCCTTTTTGCCAGCGCCTTCGACAATGGTGGTGGTCTCCTTCTCGATCGTCACCCGCTTGGCACGGCCCAGCATGTCGAGGTTGACATTCTCAAGCTTGATGCCGAGGTCCTCGCTGACCACCTGGCCGCCGGTCAGGCTGGCGATGTCCTCCAGCATCGCCTTGCGGCGGTCGCCGAACCCCGGCGCCTTGACCGCGGCTACCCTGAGGCCGCCGCGCAGCTTGTTGACAACAAGCGTAGCCAGGGCCTCGCCCTCCACGTCCTCGGCAATCACGAGCAGGGGCTTGCCGGACTGCACCACCGCCTCCAGCATGGGTAGCAGCGCCTGCAGGCCGGACAGCTTCTTCTCAGCGATGAGAATAAACGGGTCCTCCAGCTCGGCCAGCATCTTGTCGGCATTGGTGATGAAGTAAGGTGAGATGTAGCCGCGATCGAACTGCATGCCTTCGACCACATCGAGCGCAGTCTCGGTCGTCTTCAACTCCTCCACTGTGATCACGCCCTCACCGCCGACCTTCTCCATGGCGTCGGCGACCAGCTCGCCGATAGCAGGGTCGTTGTGCGCGGCAATGGTGGCGACCTGGGCTTTCTCCTTGCGCGCCGCCACAGGCCGCGAGATCGCCTTGAGGCGTTCGATGGCAGCCTTTGCGCCCCGCTCGAGTCCGCGTTTGAGGTCAATGGCGCTGGCGCCGGCGACCACGTTGCGCACTCCGTCGGCAAAGATGGCGTGAGCCAGGAGGGCCGCGGTACTAGTGCCGTCGCCCACCGCCTCGCCGGTCTTTTCTGCGGCCTGCCGCAGCATCTGCGCGCCGAGGTTCTCCTCGGCATCCTTGAGGTCGAACTCCTTGGCGATGGTGACGCCGTCATTGCAGACGATCGGGGCGCCCCACTTCCTCTGCAGTAGCACCGACTTGGACTTCGGACCCAAGGTCACGCGGACGGCATCGGCAAGCTGGGTGGCGCCGCGCAGGAGCTTCTCGCGCGCCACCGAGCGGAACAGGACTTGTTTGTGTGCCATGAAAGCTCTCGTGCTCGACTGGCGGGCCAGTGGCCCCTGTAAGGCGTGGGAGACGTCGGGTCTCTCTCTCTCACTACCCGTTCATGCCTTCACGACGGATCGGCACAGCGCCTTGATGCTGGTCAAATGGCTTGGCTGCCTCGGGTCGCCGCTGGCTTCGCCAGCGCCGTTCGCCGTGTGGCTGAGAGCCCGGCCGCCAGCAACGATGAGCGACAAAGGTCAAGAGAGCTGTGCTAGGTCGCCCACGAGTAGGTCTTCGCATCAGTTGCCAAGGTGGTCATGGCTGGCATGATGTTGATAGATTAACCATCACACAAGACGGCCATGGGTTCTTTCCGGAAGTGCCGGCGCCCTGCACGGAGCTGGAGCCCATCATAGGCGATACGCGCGTCCATGCCGTGCTCAAGACCGAGCCGCCGGATGAGCACGTCGATCTGCGCCGCGTTGGCGCGCACGATCGGGGAGCCGCAATGGGTGAAGATTGCCTGCCGCACGCCGGCCTCCTCACACCAGTCGAGTTGAGCTGCGATTGGAGCGTGGCCGATCAACGTACTGCCCTTTCGCCGCACCATGGATCGCCGGACCGTCGCGCCATCGCCGATGTAGACGTCTATGCCGCGAAGCACCGCTGGCCGATCAGGGATCTCAGCCACGTCGGGGATATAGACAACACAACTCCTCCCCGCGCGGATGCGCAATCCCACTGCCGGGGCGAGCCTCGAGTGCGCGACCGGAAAGGCCTTGAACATGATTTGGTCGATGGCGATGGGCCTGCCCAACGGCAGCGGACGTCGATCCCGAACCAGGGAGCTGCCAAGCAAGGACCACGTTGTGCTCGTCGCATAAACGGGGCATTGCGCAGCTCCTGCCAGCCCGCCCGCGTGGTCCGGGTGCGCGTGCGTGAGCACGATGGCTGTCGGGGCAACTGAGCTCAACCGGTGTAACCAGTCCGTCCCGCAATCGATCATGATGCGGCTCTTGCCATGCTGCAGGAGCAGCGAACTGTGCCGGCGATGCCGCCTGGAGCTAATGGCGATCCCGCCGCGCGTTCCGAGAAACGTAAGTCTCACTCGGCCCACTCGTCTGTTCAGAGTCTCTCACTTGCCGGCCGCCAGAATCCCGCTGGCCGCCAGCCCGTCGAATACGAACTGCATCGCCACGGCAGCGAGCAGTATGCCGGAAAGGCGCAGAACGACGTTCTGGGCGGTAACGCCCATGGCGCGGTGAATCTCCTGGGCCATCAGCATGAACAGACCGGCTACGCCCATGACAACCAGGAGGGCGCCAAGAACGATCGCCATGCCGGCTATCTCGCTTTGCGCCGTGCCTCGGAGGTCTCAGGCCCCGTAATGGTGAACGCGCGACTTGGTCGCGCGAACACCATATCCAGCGCGATGTAGGAGCAGGATGATGCCGCCCGAGGTCTGTAGCGCGGGGAGCACCGACGTCGGAGCGTTTCAACGCCGGCGCGTCGTTCACGCCGTCGCCCGTGACCGCAACAATCTCGTTCAGGTCCTTGAGGGTGTCGATCAGGCGCAGCTTGTGCTCAGGTGAGACGCGGGCAAAAACGTTGACCGTGCGGATGGCGTCGCGCAACTCCTCGTCCGAAAGGCGCTCCATGTCCTCACCGGTAAGCACCCGGCTGGTGGAGATGCCGATGGCCCGACCGACGGCCTCGGCGGTTGCCGGATGGCCGCCGGTGATCATGAGGACGCGAATGCCGGAGCAGCGGCGCGTCGCAGGGCGTCGGGAACCTCGGGGCGGGGCGGGTCCCACAGTAGGATCAAGCCGAGGAAGGCGACCGCCTCGTCATCCTCCTCGGGTTGCCACGCCAGCGCCAGCACGCGATGGCCGCTGGCAGCTTTGGCCTCCCAGATACGCTTGTCAGCATCATCGAGGGTGCTTCGGGCGATGAGCACCTCCGGTGCGCCCTGAAAGTAAGCCGCGCGCTGGCCGCCGTCGTCGACAGTCACGGCCATGAATCTGGACCTGCTGTCGAAGGGGGTGCTCGAGACCCGGGGCAGGCTGCTGATGAGACGATGCGGGTCCACGCCCTGGCCTGCCGCATAGTCGATCAGCGCAAGGTCCATGGGTCGCCGGCACGTGTACGGATCTCGCGTCGTTGGCCAGCGCCATCGCCTGCAACGCTCTGGCTGCGTCCGGGGCGTCTACGGAGTGCACGTGCATGCGGTTCTCCGTCAGCGTTCCCGTCTTGTCGGTGGCGATCGCGGTGACCGAGCCCAGCGCCTCCACGGCGCTGAGCCGCCTGACGATAGCCTTGCGTCCGGCCAATCGCTCAACACCAAGGGCAAGGGTCAGCGTGAGCGCGGCTGGCAGCCCCTCGGGAACGGCCGCCACGGCCAGGGCCGCCGAGAACAGGAACACTTGGCCGAGGCGGCCGATGCCTTCGATCACTACCCCGGCAAGGGTGAGGATTAGACCCAAGGCCAGAATCGCCAGGGCAACTTGGGTCCGGAACTCGCCGAGCCTGCGCTCGAGGGGTGTCTTGCCCGTCTCGATCCCGCCGATCATGGTGGCGATCCGGCCCATCGTGCTGGCAACGCCGGTGCGCCTCACCTCCGTGGATCCCTTGCCCCTGACGATGAGGGTGCCGCAGAGGAGCTCTTGGCCACGGTCCTTGTCGGCGGGCAGCGATTCACCCGTGATGATCAACTCATCGGTGGCGACGCCTTGGCCGACGGCGAGCGTACCGTCATGGGCCTGTCGGGCCCGTCTGGCAAGGGCGTCCTGGAAGCCGGCGGGCCGCCCGGATCGCAGTCTGGGGCCCCCTGCGTGCCCGCAAACGGCATCTCCAGGGGCCGGCGGCCGGTAGGCAGGGCCGCCTTCCCTCGCGCGGCCCAAGGAGGGAGGCCGTGCTCCCCACTCCCCGCTTGGGGAAAGGGAGTAGAGCCCGCCCTGGCGACGGCCCCAAGGTGTTCACACAAAGCCGCCCGCTGCCGATTTGCCGACCTGCCACGGGGTGAGCGGTATTTGTCTTGCGTGAGCAAAAACAGGTGCCGCGTACCGATGGCTGGATGGCCGAGGACGGCGGGGAGAGGAGCGTGTGTCGCCCTCCGCGGGGCCGGTGCGTGGCGTGTGAATTCACGCCGACCCGCCCGCATTAACTGTTTCTTTACCGTTGGACTTGTGATAGCAACTCGTGAAGCTTGTGCTAGCAACCGACGCACTAGCAACGTCCGGCGAAGGAAACGGCCGCCATGAAAGTCTGGAGCATCGTCAATCCGAAGGGTGGGGCGGGGAAGACCACGCTCGCCCTGCACCTCGCCATCGCCGCCTCTGAGGATCTCAAGGTGCTGGTGATCGACCTCGACTCCCAGGAGTCGGCCGAGCGCTGGCACGCGATCCGGCAGCGCATCACCGGCAGCAAGGACGATCCGAGCATTGCGGCGGGGCCCTACACCAAGCTTCCCGACATGCTGCGGACCGCGAAACGGCTCGGCGCCGATCTCGTGCTGATCGACACGCCGCCGCGGCTCGACAAGGCGATCGCCGCGACCATCGGGCCCGCCACGCTGGTGCTGGTGCCGCTCAAGACCTCGATTCTCGATCTGCAGGCCCTGCAGGACTGTGCCCGCGTCGTCGCCAAGGCCAGGGACAAGACCGTCGTGATCCTGAACGCCGTGCCGACCGATCGCAGCCGGGAGGCGACCGTCAAGGACGCCCTGCGCTACGCCGGCCGTCACGAGCTCGAGGTGCTGCCGGAGCGGCTCAGCGACGCGCCGGCCTACGCGCAGGGGCTCAAGAGCGGTCGCAGCGCAACGGAGACCCACAAGAATGGCAAGGAAGCAAGGGAAATCAACGCGCTCCTTGAAGCCCTCTGGTCGCGCGACGGCGACAGCACGGATGCCTGACGTGGAGCCTGGGGAGTCGATGACCGACGCCATCAAGGCGGTCGCCACCGGTCACGCACGGGTCAGGCCTACGACAGCTCCGGTGCGCGGCAGGCCGTCCCTCACCGACGCCATGAAGGACGTGGCGAGCCGCGGGCGCAAGCCGCCGGCGACGCGCGCCGGCCGCAAGGGCATCGTCATCTACGTCGAGCCGGATGTGGCCGACGCCATCCGGCGGCTCGCGGCGGAGTTCAACACCACCGTCCAGGCCCTCGGCATCACAGCCTTCGAGCTCCTGCTCGCCAAGCTCGGAGAGCCGCGGCCGGGCTAGCGGAGCCACGGATCGCGGCCGGTTCACGAAGTGTGAAGGGGTGCACACATGCGCATGCGCAAGGCCACGTCTCTTACCGACGCCGTAAAGCAGGCCGCGGCCGGAGGCTCCTCCTCGCTGACCGATGCGGTCAAGGAGGCAGCCCGCGACGGCATCGGCCCCGAGCCCGACCGGGTGGTCCCCCGCTTCTTCGCCCACACCCTCGATGGGCGCCACGACGGCTCGCAGGGGGGGTGTCACCCCTGGGGGCCCATACCTGCCATGGCCGGCCGCTCGATGCGCAGACCCAGGTTCGAGCGCAGGCCCGACCCGCAGCCGGAGCTTGTGCTCTCCCGCCCGGCCGGCCCCGCGGCCCCGCCGCCGCGCTCCCATCCGCGCCTGCCCTTGCGCGACTTGCGCAAGCTTGCGCTCCCGCTGGCCGACCCCGCCCTGCGAGTCCTGGCCTCCGGCGCCAGGCTCGCAGGCATCCTGGTCCTCTCCCTCCTTTCCCTCGTGTTCACCCCCAGCGGCATGGGCCCCGACCACCCGGTCGCGGCGGCAGTACCGCAGAAGCGCGTTGCCCTCGTGATCGGCAACTCCGTCTACCGGCATACCCGCAAGCTCTTGAACCCGACCAACGATGCGGCCGACGTGAGTGCCGCGCTCGAGAAGCTCGGTTTCCAGGTGATCGAGGGCTTCGACCTCGACAAGGCTGGACTCGACGCGAAGATCCGCGCCTTTACGGCCGCCCTCAAGGGGGCAGACGTGGGCCTGTTCTTCTACGCCGGACATGGATTGCACGTGTCGGGGCAGAACTTTCTCGTGCCCGTCGATGCGGAGCTGACGGCCGTCACGGCCCTCGACCTCGAGCTCGTGCGCCTCGACCTGATCCATCGCACCATGGAGCGGGAGACGCCCACCAACCTGCTCTTTTTCGACGCCTGCCGCGACAACCCTCTGTCCGACAACCTCTCCCGCGCGATGGGGGCCCGATCGGTGGAGATCGGACGCGGTCTCGGCGCTGCCCTGAGCGGGGCCGGCACGCTCATCAGCTTCTCGACCCAGCCGGGCAAGCTGGCGCTCGACGGCAAGGGCCGCAATTCGCCTTATTCTGCGGCTCTGGTCAAACAGCTGACCACACCCAAGGAGGACCTGGCGGGAATGCTGATCGCGGTGCGCAACGAGGTCATGCGGGAGACGGATCGCAAGCAGGTGCCCTGGGAGCATTCCGCGCTGACCGGACGGTTCCACTTCGACCCTGCCGGCGCCAAGCAGGCCCCGGCGCCGCTCGTGCAGGTCTCGGCTCGGGAGGCCTTCGAGGCCTGGACCGCAACCCGTGACACCACCAGCATCGGCGTGCTGGACGCCTTCATCGTCCGCTACCGCGATACGTTCTATGCCGCCTTGGCGCGCGCGCGCATCGAGGAATTGCGAAAGCTGGAGGAGATGCCGCTGTCGTCCTCCGTGCACCGCGGCGCACCCTCGCGATGAGCCTCGGCGCTGCGATGCTGAAGCCCGGCGTAACGCTTTACTTCGTCAGGCACGGCGAGACCGACTGGAACGCGGCCCGGCGCTACCAGGGCCGGCGCGACATTCCCCTCAATGCAACGGGGCGCGCCCAGGCCAGGCGCAACGGCCGGGTGCTCGCCGGTCTCGTCGGCAGCGGCGCGGGCTCGCTCGACCATGTGGCGAGCCCGCTCGCGCGCGCCCGCGAGACCATGGAGATCATGCGGGCCGAGCTGATGCTCGACCCGAAGGGCTACCGCACCGACGAGCATCTCAGCGAGATCGACTACGGCCACTGGGAAGGCTGCCTGTGGACCGAGCTGCCGCACACCGATCCCGAGGGCTTCGCCGCGCGCCAGGCCGACACCTGGGGCTGGCAGCCGATCGGCGGCGAGAGCTACCGCATGCTCTCGGAGCGCGTAGGCCTCTGGCTCGCAGAGATCGAGCGCGACACCGTGGTGGCCTCGCACGGCGGTGTCAGCAAGGCGCTGCGCGGCCTCGTCCTGCAGCTGGCGAGTGCCGAGATCCCGCATCTCGAGGTGCCGCAGGACAAGGTGCTGGTCGTGACGGCCGGCAGCATCCGCTGGCTGTGAGGAGCCCGCGCTGCCGGCCGCGTGCCTGAGCCGCGTGCCTGGGCCCGGTCCGCCCTACTGCTTCTTGGCCTTGGGGGCCGCTTTCGCAGCCGGGGCTGCCTTCTTGGCGGCCTTGCGCGCCGGCGGTCCGTAGTACTTGCTCCGGCCGGCCTCGCAGCGGCCGAGCGTGGCATTCCAGACCTGCTTGCCGACCTCGCAGCCCATCTTGGACTTGGCAGCCGAGGCGGGCCCCGCCGACGCGCCAATGCCGACGAGCGCGAGCGCGCCCAGCGCAACGACAACGAGACGCATGACCTTTCCTCCATGGTGTGCTTCCCGCCCGTTCACGAGCGGGCTCCCCCGGCGCTTGCATCCATACGCCCCAATTGTGGCCACCGTCATGGAATTCTCATGGCTTGGTTGTCGCCGGCGCTGCGGGTGCGCGTCCGGACAATTGCGGTGCCTTCCCGCTTCCGCTCGGGAGCGAGTGATGCCAAAGTCTGGTCGCGTTCGTATTGAGGCACGGACATGAGATACGGCACGCCGGCGGTCAGGGGAGCTGCAAGAGGAGGTCTGCTCCTGGCCATGGCGCTGTGCTTCCTGGACCTCGAGGCCGGCCGCGCCAGTGCGCCGCAGAAGGCGGCGGAGTTGCTGGCGAGCTGCCGCAACGAGGCCAGGGCGGCACCGGAGCGCATCGCCGCCTGTACGCGGGTCATCGGCGAGACCGGCGAGGAAGGCGTCCGCGCCGAGGCGCACCTGCAGCGCGGTGTCCTGTACGAGCTCGACGGCCGGGAGGAGGCGGCGGTCGAGGACTACACCGCCGCCATCAAGCTGCGTCCGGCCAACCCTCTCGCCTACTTCAATCGCGGCAACGCCTACACCCAGCTCGACCAGCTCGACCTCGCCTTGGCCGACTACACGCGGGCGATCGAGCTCGATCCAAAAGAGCCCGACTTCTTCAACAACCGCGGCCAGGCCCACGACAGCAAGGGCCAGCACGACCGCGCCATCGCCGACTACAACGAGGCGATCCGCCTCGACGGCAGCAGCGCGCGCCCCTTCTACAATCGCGGCGTCTCCTACGCGAACAAGGGAGACTACCGGCGCGCGGTCGCCGACTTCGACCTGGCGATCAAGGCGACCCCCGACGATCCCGACATCTATGTGGCACGCGGGGCGGCCTGGGAGGTGCTGGGCGACATGGGCGCCGCCAGGGCCGACTTCAGCAAGGCGCTGGAGCTCGACCCGGATCACGAGGATGCGCGGGAAGGCCTGAGCCGGACCGGCGGCTGAGGCCGGCCGATCGCGGAATCGCGAGTGAGACGCACCATGCCTGCGAGCGAATCGAGCGTGAACCCCTCACCGCCGGAGGCGTCCGCTGCCACGGCCCGCCGGCGCGCGCCGCTGGGGCTGCTCGCCGAGCTGACGCATCGCTGCCCGCTGCAATGCCCCTACTGCTCCAATCCGCTGCAGCTGGAAGGCGCCGGTGCCGAGCTCGACACGGCGGCCTGGCAGGACGTGATGCGCCAGGCGGCGCAGCTGGGCGTCCTGCAACTGCATCTCTCCGGCGGCGAGCCCACCGTGCGTCGCGACCTGGAGGACATCGTTGCGAGTGCCGCCGATGCCGGGCTCTACACCAACCTCATCACCGCGGGCGTCCTGCTGGACCGCCCACGGCTCGAGGCGCTCGCTGCGCGCGGCCTCGATCACGTGCAGATCTCGATCCAGGACGTGGAGCCGGGCGACGCCGACCGCATCGCCCACTACCGGGGGGCGCACGCCAGGAAGCGCGCGCTTGCCGGCTGGGTCGGTGAGATCGGCCTGCCGCTCACCATCAACGCGCCGGTGCATCGCCACAACCTCGACCGGCTCGAGGGCATCATCGACTTCGCCCTGGAGGCGGGGGCCCGCAGGCTCGAGGTGGCGCACATCCAGTACTACGGCTGGGCACTGGAGAACCGCGCAGCCCTGATGCCGACGCGCGCGCAGGTCGAGCGCAGCGCGAGGCTCGTCGAGGAGGCGCGGGACCGCCTCAAGGGCATCCTCCTCATCGACTTCGTGGTGCCGGACTACTACGCCAGCTGGCCGAAGCCGTGCATGGGCGGCTGGGGGCGCGGCATCGTCAACGTCACGCCGTCGGGCAAGGTGCTGCCCTGCCATGCCGCAGAGACCATTCCCGGCCTGTCCTTCGACAACGTGCGCGACAAGCCGCTGGCTGAGATCTGGCTGGAGGGCCAGGCCTTCGAGGCCTTCCGCGGCACCGATTGGATGATCGAGCCCTGCCGCGGCTGTGAGCGGCGCGAGATCGACTGGGGCGGCTGCCGCTGCCAGGCTTTCGCTCTTACCGGAGACGCCGCGGCAGCCGACCCCGCCTGCGCCAAGTCCCCGCGCCACGCCGCCCTGGTGGCCCTCGCAGAGCGCGAGGCCGGCGCCCCGCCTCCACCCTTTCTCTACCGCCGCCCTGGAAGAAGCGGGGGGATTCCCTCTCCCGGCTTGCAGGGAGAGGGTTAGGGTGAGGGGCAGCGACACACTCCGGCGTCGGCGTCTGTCGCTGCCCCTCACCCCGGCCCTCTCCCCGCGCTGTTGGAATCCGTGTTGGGCTCGGCGATGCGCGGAGAGAGGGAGCGCGCGCGGATAGGGAGAACCTCAGTATACCACCACGCTGCGGATGCTCTTGCCCGCGTGCATGAGGTCGAACCCCTTGTTGATGTCGCCGAGCGGCATCGTGTGGGTGATCATCGGGTCGATCTGGATCTTCTTCTCCATGTACCAGTCGACGATCTTCGGCACGTCCGTGCGCCCCCTGGCCCCGCCGAACGCCGTGCCCTTCCACACCCGCCCCGTGACCAGCTGGAACGGGCGGGTGGAGATCTCGGCGCCGGCCGGGGCGACACCGATGATGACGCTGACACCCCAGCCGCGATGGCAGGACTCCAGCGCCTGGCGCATCACCGCGACGTTGCCGGTGCAGTCGAAGGTGTAGTCGGCGCCGCCGATCTGGTCGGCGCCCTTCTTGGTCATGTTGACCAGGTGCGCGACGAGGTCGGCGCCGGCCTCCTTCGGGTTGACGAAGTGCGTCATGCCGAAGCGCTCGCCCCACGGCTTCTTGCCGTTGTTGATGTCGACGCCGATGATCATGTCGGCGCCGGCGAGCTTCAGCCCCTGGATCACGTTGAGGCCGATGCCGCCCAGCCCGAACACGACCGCCTTCGCGCCCGGCTCGACCTTGGCGGTGTTCAGCACCGCGCCGATGCCCGTCGTCACGCCGCAGCCGATGTAGCAGACCTTGTCGAAGGGGGCGTCCTCGCGGATCTTCGCCACCGCGATCTCCGGCAGCACCGTGAAGTTGGAGAAGGTCGAGGTGCCCATGTAGTGGAACAGCTTCTTGCCGCCCATCGAGAAGCGCGAGGTGCCGTCGGGCATCACGCCCTGGCCCTGGGTGGCGCGGATGGCGGTGCACAGGTTGGTCTTGCGCGAGAGGCAGGAGGGGCACTCGCGGCACTCGGGCGTGTAGAGCGGGATCACGTGGTCGCCCTTCTTCACGCTGGTCACGCCCGGGCCCACATCCACGACGATGCCGGCGCCCTCGTGCCCGAGGATCGCCGGGAACAGCCCTTCGGGATCGGCCCCCGACAGGGTGAACTCGTCGGTGTGGCAGATGCCGGTGGCCTTGATCTCCACCAGCACCTCGCCCGCCTTGGGACCCTCGAGCTCTACGTCCATGATCGAGAGCGGCTTGGCCTTCTCCAATGCAACGGCAGCGCGGGCTTTCATGGGGGCTTCCTCCTCGTCGGCGTGATCACGCATGGGATATGGCGGCACCGGCGGCGCACCGCCACAGCGGAGTTCATCGAGCGCAATAATGTAACGGTATGCTCTTACGGCTGAGCAACGCTTCCTTTTCGGTGGAAAGGTCTAGTATCGACGCGCGAGCATTATACAGAGACACGTTCTAGTTGAGTCTTGCATAACAGCGCGGGCGCCCCGCGAGGCGAAACTTGCGCCCGCAAGCATGGTGACCGCTCCCGAACGGCGCGGAACGGCGCCTCAACCGACCAAGGAGGACATGCCATGGCACAGGTCTCAATTCATCCGGCGGTCGACGGTGGCGTGAAGCCGGGCATCCCGAGCTTCGCTGGCGGGACGCTGAGGTGCAAATGCGCGAGCAATGCTGTGGAGGTGAGCGTCGCCAGCCAGAGCGCACACAATCATGTCTGCGGCTGCACCAAATGCTGGAAGCCCGCGGGCGCATTGTTCTCGCAGGTCGCCGTGGTGCCGCGCGACAAGTTGAGCGTGACCAGGAATGCCGACAAGCTCGGGGTCGTGGACTCCAGTGCGGCCATCCAGCGCCATGCCTGCACCGGCTGCGGCGTGCACATGTACGGACGTATCGAGAACACCAAGCATCCCTTCTATGGGCTCGATTTCGTCCACACTGAGCTCTCCAAGGAGCAGGGCTGGTCGGCCCCCGAGTTCGCCGCGTTCGTCTCCTCCATCATCGAGTCCGGCACCAGGCCCGGTCAGATGCCGGCCGTTCGCGCGCGCCTGCGCGAGCTGAAGCTCGAGCCCTACGACTGCCTGTCGCCGCCGCTGATGGATGCCATCGCCACGCACGTGGCGAAGCAGTCAGGGGTGCTCGCGTCCTGACTGGGCGGGCCGGACGAAGGCGCCGGCGTTGCCGCCGGCGCCCGCGACATGGGTGCCCTTTCGGCACCCTCGCGGTCTAATTGCGCGCTGGACCGGAGGTGACGGTCACCCCACCCTGGGGACGTGGCTGCCGGTGATCGTTGACGACCGGAGCCGGGGCCGGCTTGCGGTGATCGTTGACGATCGGAGCCGGAGCCGGCTTGCGGTGGTCCCTGACGACCGGAGCCGGGGCGGGCTTGCGGTGATCGTTGACGACCGGAGCCGGGGCCGGCTTGCGGTGATCGTTGACGATCGGAGCCGGAGCCGGCTTGCGGTGGTCGTTGACGACCGGAGCCGGGGCGGGCTTGCGGTGGTCCCTGATCCCGGTCGGACGCACCGGGTACACCTTGGGAGCGCGATGGTCGCGCACGGCGGGGGCCGGTGTGCGATGATCACGGACCGTGGGGGGGCGGTGGTCGCGGACCGCAGGTTCGCGGGATCTGGCGGAAGCTTCGTCGGACGATCCGATGGCGACCACGGTCAACGCGGCGGCGATCGGCAACAGAACAGACATGCGCATTTGCTCTTGCTCCATCTCGAGTGGTTCCGGCGTGTGCGGCGATAGATGGCTGAGAGCGCCTCGCGCAGCGTCCATCGTTCGGTTGAGCCGCGCGAGGGGTCAATGCAATGTGATGGCCTGTGAGGCGGCGACAGCGGCGGCCGCATGGGGACGCCTGGAGCCTTCGGCAGGTTGACGCACAGGGGC
The DNA here is from genome assembly GCA_963840075.1 of uncultured Alphaproteobacteria bacterium. Lineage (GTDB taxonomy): Bacteria > Pseudomonadota > Alphaproteobacteria > Rhizobiales > Hyphomicrobiaceae > AWTP1-13. The sequence goes on from CAWIXS010000013.1 coordinate 15,751, forward strand.
GACGCCCATAGGGTCCGGCGCGAAATGTGCTAGGCACGCGCACCTGCCGTGCCTCGAGAAAGAAGAAGCCGGTCCATGGAGCCGATCTCGCCTGCCGATGCCGTCCTCGCGAAGGATGCCCGCGCCTGGCCGTTCGAGGAGGCGCGCAAGGTCCTGCGGCGCCTGGAAGCCGACAAGGCGGCCCCTGGCAGTACGGTGATCTTCGAGACCGGCTACGGGCCGTCCGGGCTGCCGCACATCGGCACTTTCGGCGAGGTGGCGCGCACGGCGATGGTGCGGCACGCCTTCGAGGTGCTGACCGAGGGCCGGGTGAAGACGCGCCTCGTGTGCTTCTCCGACGACATGGACGCGCTCAGGAAGGTGCCCGACAACGTCCCCAACAAGGACATGCTGCGGGCGCATCTCGACAAGCCGCTCTCCTCCATCCCGGACCCGTTCAGCAACGAGTTTCCGAGCTTTGCCGCGCACAACAACGCGCGCCTGCACCGCTTCCTCGACCGCTTCGGCTTCGACTACGAGTTCCTGTCGGCGACCGAGTGCTATCGCTCGGGCCAGCTCGATGCCACGCTCTTGAGGATGCTCGAGGTCTACGACCAGGTGATGGACATCATCCTGCCGACCCTGGGGCCCGAGCGGCGCGCCAGCTACTCGCCGTTCCTGCCGATCTCGCCAACCAGCGGCAAGGTGCTGCAGGTGCCGATGATCGAGCGGCATCCGAAAAAGGGCACCGTGGTCTACCTCAACCCGGAGACCGGCGCGAAGGTCGAGACGCCGGTGACGGGCGGGCGCGTCAAGGCCCAGTGGAAGGCGGACTGGGCGCTGCGCTGGACCGCGCTCGGCGTCGACTACGAGATGTGCGGCAAGGACCTCATCGATTCGGTCACGCTCTCCTCCAAGATCTGCCGGGCGCTCGGCGGCGCGCCGCCCGAGACCTTCGTCTACGAGCTGTTCCTCGACGAGACGGGCGGCAAGATCTCCAAGTCCAAGGGCAACGGTCTCGCGGTGGACGCGTGGCTCACCTACGCCTCGCCCGAGAGCCTGTCGCTGTTCATGTTCCAGAAGCCGCGCGCCGCCAAGCGGCTCTATTTCGACGTGATCCCCAAGGCCGTCGACGAGTATCTGGCGCACCTCGCCGCCTACCCGCGCGAGGAGGGGGTGGCGCGGCTGGATAACCCGGCGTGGCACATCCATACCGGGGCGCCGCCGCGGGCCGAGCTGCCCATCAGCTTCGCGCTGCTCTTGAACCTGGTGTCGGTCTCCAACGCCGAGGACAAGGCGACGCTGTGGGGCTTCATCCGCAAGTACGCGGCCGGAGCGACACCGGCCCAGTACCCGCTGCTCGACCAGCTGGTGGGCTATGCGCTCAGCTACTATCGCGACTTCGTGCAACCGCAGAAGACCTACCGGCTGCCCACCGAGGTCGAGCGCAAGGCGCTGCAGGCGCTCTCCGACGAGCTCGCCAAGGCCAAGCCCGGCGCCGGCGCCGAGGACCTGCAGAACATCGTCTACGCCGTGGGCAAGGCGCACGCCTTCGAGCCCCTGCGCGCCTGGTTCGGGGCGCTCTATGAGGTTCTGCTCGGCCAGACCCAGGGCCCGCGCTTCGGCGGTTTCATCGAGCTCTACGGCATCGAGCAGACCCGCGAGCTGATCGCCAGGGCAATCCGGGGCGAGCTGGTCGGCAAGGCGTAGCGGGGAGCAGCTCATGACCAAATCGCTCGTGCAGCAGCAGTTCGGTGCGCATGCCGCGGCCTATGCCACCTCGCCTGTGCATGCCAAAGGCGCGAGCCTCGGCCGCCTGATCGAGCTGGTCGAGCCGCGCGCGCACTGGCACGCGCTCGACATCGCCACCGGCGCCGGGCACTCCGCGGCGGCCTTCGCGCCCCACGTGGCGCACGTGGTCGCCAGCGACATCACCGGTGAGATGCTCGAGGAGGCGCGCAAGCTCGCCGCCGCCAGGGGCTTCGCCAACATGCAGGTCGCCGCCGCCGATGCCGAGGCGCTGCCCTTCGAGGATCAGCGCTTCGACCTCGTGACCTGCCGCATCGCGGCGCATCATTTCCCCGATGTGCCCCGGTTCCTGCGCGAGGTGAAGCGCGTGCTGAAACCGGGCGGCACGTTCGCCCTGGTCGACAACATCTCCCCCAATTCGCTCTCCACGCCCGGCTTCTCCGCGGCCGAGCTGCGCGCCGCCGCCCTCACCTACAACGTCTTCGAGAAGGTGCGCGATCCGAGCCACGGCCGCTGCCTCGGCCTCGTCGAGTGGGGCGGCATCATCGGTGCCGCGGGCTTCGACGTGAAGCACAGCGAGCGGCTCGGCAAGGACATGGAGTTCGCCCCCTGGGTCGAGCGCATGGCGGTCGATGCCGCCACGGTTGAGCGCCTGCGCGCCATGCTGGAGGAGGGCACCCCGGCGCTGGCGGCGTTCCTCAAGCCCCGGCTCGAGGACGGCGCGCTCTGGTTCACCCTCGACGAGGCGATCCTCATCGCGCGCAAGCCGGGTTGAGTGGTTCGTGCCACGAGCCAGCGACCTGTCCCCGATGCTCGTCCAGCCGCAAGACCCGGCGCGAACGCTGTTCCAAACGGTGCTGGGCGACAAGTGGCGGGAGCTGCCGCCCTGCGTCCAGCGCCTGCATTCCGGGGATGGCGTGGAGAGCTTCTCGGGCCGGGCGCAGGTGACGCGGGGCCGCGGCCTGGTTGCGCGACTGACGGCCTGGCTCTTCCGGTTTCCGAGCGAAGGAGAGGGCGTGCCGGTCACCGTCACCAAGACGCGGACGCCGGCCGGCGAGGTCTGGGAGCGCAACTTCGCAGGGCGCAGGATGCGCTCCCACCTGACGCCCTCCGTCCGGCCGCAGCACTGTCGCGAGCGCTTCGGCCCCTTCACCTTCGAGCTGGAGCTGCCGGTCGAGGATGGCGCCCTGCATTTTCCCGTGCGCCGCGGCTGGCTTCTGGGAGTCCCCCTCCCGTCCCTGCTGCTGCCCACGAGTTGCGCGCGGGAGCTCGCCGTGAACGGCACGTTTCACTTCGACGTCGGCCTCTACGCCCCGCTCACCAAGGGCCTCCTCGTCCGCTACCAGGGGCAGCTCAGCCCCGACCGCGCGTAAGGCGCCCCGGCAGCGCGGCAACTCGGACGCGCCGCCGGGGGATTCGAGCCTTGCCGAGGCGCAGCGGGTTGAAAGCCCCCGTCCTGCCTGCTAGACAACGGCCATGCATCGGCACCTTGTCATCGTGATCGCGCGAATTATGGCCCCGGCCGCCTGAGGGCGCCGGGCTCAGAGCCGTCCGATATTCCGCGATCACGTGCAAGGACCTCCCTCCATGACATCGCCTGCTGCTTCCGCCACCGGCGCCGACAGCGCCGAGGCCGCGACCTTCCGCGCCTACTTCTTCGTCTCCGCCCCCGCCGATCCCGGCCTGCTGCCGCGCCTGATCGAGCCGGTGGCCAAGCTCGGCGCGGTGCCCGCCCGCGTGCATGCCTCGCGCGAAGCGGGCGACGGCACGGAGCTCGTCGTCGACCTGCGCCTCGCCGGCGTCACCGCGCGCACCGCCGATCTCGTCGGGCGCGCGCTCCGCGCCGTGGTGGGCGTGCGCCAGGTCAAGGCGGTGGTGGAGCCGGAAAGGGTCGATTGAGGCCGCCTGCCGCCTCGGGTAGGTTGGCGAATGGCGAATAGCGAGTGGCGAATGGTATTTCCACCCTTCGCGATTGGCCATTCGCCATTCGCCCCAGAATGGACCCGAATGGCGAGCGCAAAGGACTGGGCAGGGAAGGAGGCGCCGAGCCTCGCCGACTTCGAGGCGCTCGCCGCGCTGGCGTGGCGACGGCTGCCGCGCCAGTTCCGCGACCTGTGCGACAACGTGGTGATCCGCGTCGAGGATTTTCCCGCCGACGAGGTGCTGGACGACCTCGGCCTCGAAAGCGCCTACGACCTGTTGGGGCTGTTCCAGGGGGTCAGCCTCGACAAGCGAAGCGTGATGGACCCTTCGGGTCTGCCCAACATGGTCTACCTCTACCGCCGCCCGCTCCTGGACTACTGGGCCGATCACAACGAGACGCTGGGACACCTCGTGGCCCACGTCCTGGTGCACGAGATCGGCCACCACTTCGGCCTGTCCGACGCCGACATGGAGCACATCGAGGCGCTGGCCGGGGACTGATCGCCGCCGCACCGGGGGATTGCCCGCCACAGTTATCCAAACCCTAACGAATTTCTAGGAAACATGGGTTGCAAACCCGGCGGGCACGGGCAAGGGTGGCAGGAATTCTTCGAGGGAATACCATGGGGGCGATCCGCATGGGCGTGTTTCTACGGCGCAGGAGCGGGCTGATCGCGGCCACGGCCATTTCACTCCTGGCAACGGCGTCGCTGCTGGGGGCTGCCACGGCGGGGCCCACGCCGGAGGAGTACATGGCGAGGGTCGGCGGCGCGACGCTGGTGCCATCGGGCGAGCTGAAGATCGACGAGCGCAAGGTGATCTGCGGGCGGCGCCCGACCGTGCTCGACGAGAAGCTCGACGACTACGGCGCGGCCTACCCGGGGTTCCTGATCCTGAACCCGAAGCTGATGGCCAAGCTCTCCACGCCGGTGAAGCTGTGGATCCACGCGCACGAATGCGGCCACCAGTATCGCGGCCCCGACGAGGAGACCGCCGACTGCTTCGCCGTGCAGCGCGGCCGCCGCCAGGGCTGGCTCACCCTCGAGGGGCTGGAGGAGGTGTGCCGCTTCATCGCCCCCGCCAAGGGCGACAGCATGCATTTCTCCGGCTCGCACCGCTGCGAGGCCATGCGCCGCTGCTACGCCGACCCCACCGTGAAGTAGGCAAGCAGGTCGGGTCAGCGCGCAGCGCGTAGCCCACACCATCACTCGACATCGGCCGTTGTACAGTGATCCTGGGCGACGGTCCGCAGGCCGCTGCGTGCGGCCGTCGACCCTTGCAGAAGCAAGGGGGCGCGCGGACGCCGGAGAGGGGCGGTCCCGTCCAGAATGTCGTTTCCCGGGCCCAGGATGCGTTTACAGGGGGGGTGCTGACGCGGAGCGGGTAATGGGCCCCCGAGCCAACCTGGCGCTCCTGACCCTCGCCAGAGGCCTGCGCGCGAGCCCCTTGTTGTTGCATCAGCCAGCTCAGATCCCGACCCCGTCGAGGTACCCTCCTCAGTGCGGCGCGTCGGCGTGCCAGCCGATGACCGCCAGCATGAAGAAGAAGCCCACCACGTAGGCGATGGCGATGTACCAGCCGTGCCGCAGCCAGCTGCCCACCGATTTGGCCTCCGGGTACATGTTGGAGAGCGCCACGCCGGCCGACGAGCCGAACCAGATCATGGAGCCGCCGAAGCCCACGGCGTAGGCCAGGAAGCCCCAGTCGTAGCCGCCCTGCTTCAGGGCCAGCGCGGTGAGCGGGATGTTGTCGAACACCGCCGAGACGAAGCCGAGCCCCAAGGCCGTCTGCCAGGAGGCGGACGGCAGCTTCTCGACCGGCATGAGCGAGGCGCAGGTCACGAGCGCCAGGAGGAAGATCGTCCCCTTGAAGCTCTCCGGCATCACCGTCCAGTCCGGCCGTTTCCACGGCGCCGTCGCCAGAATGACGGCCCAGACGGCGAGGCCGATGACCGGCAGGAGACCGAGCACCGCGGGGAAGCGGAGGTTGGCGATCACGTTCGCCAGGATCGCCGCCACCAGAATTCCGAACACGATGACCACGCGCGGCCATTCGATGTGCACGCCCGGCGGGATGTCCTTCATGATCGGGGAGTATCGCTGCTGCTGGATCGCCGCCGGGATGCCGAAGATGAAGATCGCCACCGCCACCGCCACGTAGGCCTCGACCACCAACAGCGGGCTGACGCCGGCGATCCACATCATGGTGGTGGTGGTGTCGCCCACCACGCTGCCGGCGCCGCCGGCGTTGGAGGCCGCGACGATCGCCGCCAGGTAGCCGATGTGCACCTTGCCCTTGAACACCTCGCGCGCCATCACGCCGCCGATCAGGGCGGCCGCGATGTTGTCGAGGAAGCTCGAGAGCACGCACACGACCACCAGAAGAAGGAAGGCGCCCTTCCAGTCGTCGGGGAGGAAGGCCGGCATGATGTCGGGCAGCCTGCTCTCCTCGAAGTGGCGCGAGAGCAGGGCGAAGCCCATCAGCAGCAGGAACAGGTTGGCGAGGATCACCCACTCGTGCTGCATGTGGAGCGCCAGGCCGCCGAGCCCGGGGCCGAATTTGAAGCCGGTGAAGGCGAGCTTGTAGGCGACGATGGCGGCGAGCCCCACGAGCGCGACCCGCAGCGTGTGGTGGTGGAACAGGGCCACGCTGAGGAGCGTCAACCCGAACAGGATGAAGTCGACGGGAATGCCGAGGAGATAGAGCGGCTCGGGCGAGGCGGGGTCGGCCGCGAGCGCGGTGGCGCACGAGGCAACGACGAGCACGGCGGCGAGCGCGATCCTGCGCCCGCAGGCCAGGGCCGAGCCGATGCGGTGGCCGGGCAAGCCGTGTGCCGATCCGATCGGGGAGGCCAATGGTGCGCGCTTCATCGATGGTCCTCCCGGCCGGTCGTTGCGAAGCGAAAGGGAGAACAATGCCCACCTCGGGAAAGCCGCGTCGAACCCTTCCTCGCCCCGGAAGCGACGCTAGCAACTCGCCTCGCCCCGAGACAAGTGGACAAACGGCTGCCCGAGGCCGGAACACCTCCCTCCGGCTCAGAGATACGCGATCAGCCGCCCGCAGGCGGCAACGGCGATCCAGAGCGCCAGCGAGAGCACGGCGGCAACCTTGGCGCGCGCCGGCACGGCCGCGTCGGGTCCGGCAGCGCCGAGCGCAGACACGACCGGACCGGCAACCAGGAGCGCGTTGAGAACGGCCAGCGTTATCAGCCCGGCCTTGACCTGAAACACCGGGTTCATGGCGACATGGCTCGCCTCGGCGGCGAACAGCATGAAGCCGGTGAGCGCCATCAGCGCGAGCCCCAGCATCGCCACTTTCCTGGCGGGCCGCACGATCGCCGCCGGCGGCGTGTCGGGGAAGGCGCCCAGCAGGCGCAGGTCCATCACGGCCACGGCGCCGGCAAACAGCGTGAGCGCCACGATGTGGCCGACGTTGGCCAGCGGATAGGCCCAGACCGACTGCCGGATCGCGCTCGCAAACGCCGACTGCTCGAGGGCGATGAGGAGCTGCGGCGCGTCTGCGAGCACCAGCATGAGCATCAGCGCATCTCGACGGTCTTGCCGTCGACGGTGATGCGCTCGGCCCGCATCTCGTTGGGATCGGCCTTGGAGGCGTAGCCCACGGCGGTGACGCGCTTGCCGACCCCCACCAGCGCGGCCGTCGCGCCGCGCCCCTGCATGCGCGACACCGGGGCCAGCGTGACGGTCCACACCTTGTCCGCGGTCTTCACCGTTATGGTCGCATGCGGGTTGGCGTACCTCAACGTCTCGATCGGCCCTTCGACCGTGATGGTCTTGGAGGCGTCGTAGCCGCCCCAGCCGTGATGCGCCAGCACGCCCGCCGGAGCCATCAGCAGCAAAGCCAGGAATCCCAGGATCTTAGGCATCGTTTCGTCTCCGTCTTGTCGCATTCCAATCTTGAAACGTTGCTAGACTGACGCCACTTCCAGCATGCATTTGCGCAACTGTCTGCAAGCACGGAGGTTGCACAATAATGGCGTCACCAGTGAGACATAGAGTAGAACGATTGTTCGGCTGGCTGTTCATCATGACGGTGCTTGTGGCGCTGGCGGCGGTCTTTCATTTCGCCACCAAGCCCATGCCGGACCGCATCCACGCCAGCAAGCCGACCAGCACCGCCCGGTAGCCGGGACTGAGCCGCCAAGTCGAGGTAGCCGAGCCGCCGCGTCAGGGATCGCATGCGACGGTCTCGATGCGGCAAGGCCGCAATTGGTGCCGGGGTTGGCAGTGCCGCCGCAACATCGATGCCGCAACATCGATGGAGGCATTGCTCGGCCGGCTGTTTGTCAGCATCGTGGTTGTGGCGCTGACGGCAGTCTTCTCCTTTCGCCGCAAGGCCCAACATGAACGTTGCCGAGAAATCGCCACAAATCAAGGTGACGAACGAGCGGCAAAGTGGGTGCGAAAGACGCCTTTACGATATTCCGCACAGCTCATCTCACTACGGACATTGATAGTTGGAAGACTCGCCATGAGAAACGCCTCCCCCGTTGTGTCTGCCGGCTCGGCCCTTGTGGCGCTGGTTGTCGCATGCCTGTGCCAGGCCGTCCCCGCGGCCGCGCAAACGATTTGCGGGGATACCGCCGTGGAGGTGCGCATCCAGGTCTTCGAGAGGAGGCACGCGGAGGGGGTGGCGCGCATACTCTGGAGCAACTGCGCCCGGACGACCTACGGCGACCAGTGGAGCAGCGTGAACCTGGCGCAAGGAAAGAACGGTCCGATCTGCTACGATACGCGCGCATGGCGAAGCTACTACAGCAGCCGGAAGATCATAACCTGCTCCGGCGGCGATGTTCGCGCTCCCAGGTGGGTGTGCTTCTACCGGGCGACCCCCTGCAGGTACCGCAACGACAGGAGCAGGGAGCGGGACGACGGGAGCGGGGACCTGGACGACGACGACTGAGCCGCAGCGATCCTGGCCGGCTCATCCGTCCGCTGCCGGCCCCTCCTGACGGCCGGTGACGGCCGTGCGCTGCCTCGACCAGACGTGGTGCAGCACGATACCGATGCCCATGGCAGCGACGAACGCGATCACGGCGGGCGAGAGCGTGGCGAGGTTCTCGAGTGCCGGCCCTGGGCAGAGGCCCACGAGCCCCCAGCCGGTGCCGAACAGCACCGAGCCGATCACCAGCGGGCTGTCGATATCGGTCCGGTCAGGCCATGAGCTGCGCGGTGCAAGGAGCGGCCGCAGAAGTCGCTTGGCCACTGTGAAGCCGATGCCCGACACAACGAGCGCGGCTGCCATCACCACCGCCAGGCTCGGGTCCCAGGCGCCGAGGATGTCGAGGAAGCCCAGCACCTTCGCCGGCTGGAGCATGCCGGAGATCAACAGCCCCAGCCCGAACATGAAGCCGCAGGCGAGGCTCGCGAGTTGGACCGGCATGGATCAGCCTCCGAGGACATGGCGCGAGACGGCGACGACGGCAACCGCGGTCGCCATGAAGACGGCGGTGGCCACCAGCGAGCGCACCGACAGACGCGCGATCCCGCACACGCCGTGCCCCGAGGTGCAGCCGCTGGCGAGCCGCGTCCCGAAGCCGACGAGAAGGCCGGCCGCGATGACGACAGTCCAGCTTGCCGGCATCTGTGGCGGCGCCAGGGGATAGCCGACGAGGCCGGCAGCGAGCGGCGCCAGGATCAGGCCCGCGATGAAGGCGATACGCCAGCCCCTCGCCTCGGCACCGGGCAGGATGCTGCCCGCCAGGATGCCGCTGATGCCCGCGATGCGGCCGGTGAGGAGCATCAGCAAGGTCGCAGCGAGCCCGATCAGTGCGCCGCCGATGGCTGCGGAGACGGGCGTGAACTGGGTCATGGGAATTTCCTCTTTGCGTTCACGACCGAGCGATCGAGCGGAGCTTCAAAGATACGCTCACGCGTGCACCGGACATGCACCGAGGGTGCACTTTGCATGCCGAAGCTCGGGCCCTTGCTCCGGGCTCAGATCGGCGTCCCGCCGGCTTTCGCGGCCAGTCTTTCTCAGCCCAGTCTTGCGCGGCCCAGTCTTGCGCGGCCATGCGGCGCGTCGAAGTCGATCGCCGGCCCCACCGGGACGATGCCCGTCGGATTGATGGTCCTGTGGCTCATGAAGTAGTGCCGCTTGATATGGCCGAAGTCGACGGTCTCGCGCACCCCCGGCCATTGGTAGAGGTCGCGCGTGTAGGCGATGAGGTTGGGATAGTCGATGATCCGGCGGATGTTGCACTTGAAGTGGCCGACATAGACGGGGTCGAAGCGGATGAGCGTGGTGAAGAGCCGCCAGTCGGCCTCGGTGGGCTCCGGGCCCGTCAGGAAGCGCCGGCCGCCGAGGCGCTCCTCCAGCCAGTCCAGCGTCTCGAACAGCGGTACGACGGCGGCCTCATGGGCCTCCTGGGTGGTGGCGAAGCCCGATTTGTACACGCCGTTGTTGAGGGTCTCGTAGACGCGTGCGTTGACGGCGTCGATCTCGGCCCTGAGCGGCTCGGGGTAATAGTCGCCGGCCTTGGCCCCGACGCCGTCGAAGGCCGAGTTGAGCATGCGGATGATCTCGCTCGAACTCGTTGCTGACGATGGTGGCGCGCTGCTTGTCCCACAGCACGGGCACCGTCGCCCGCCCGCTGTAGCGCGGATTGGCCTTGGTATAGAGCTGGTGCATGCAGGAGACGCCGTTGACCGTGTCGGGCACGACGCCCTCGCCGGGCGCGAAGCTCCAGCCGTTCTCGGCCATCAGCCAGTGCGTCACCGACAGGCCGATCGTGCCTTGCAGGCCCTTGAGGGCGCGAAAGATGAGCGTGCGGTTGGCCCACGGGCAGGCCAGCGACACGTAGAGGTGATAGCGCCCGGGCTCGGCCTTGAAGCCGCCTTCGCCGGTGGGCCCGGGCGAGCCGTCCGGCGTGATCCAGTTGCGGAAGCGCGCATCGACGCGCACGAAGCGCCCGCCGGTGCTCCTGGTGTCGTACCACTTGTCGTGCCACACGCCGTCGACGAGAACGCCCATGATGCGTAGTCCTCGTTTATTGAACTTCTTTCCGACTTATGCGAATTAGCAAAGTAGCGACTTTAGGAGCCGCCACATGATCCCTTTAGGAAGAAGGCTGAACCAAGAGCTGGGGCTCGGAGCGAAACACTCACTGTATAGCCGAGAGGGCAATTGGTACCAGCACCTCGAACGGTTTCCAGGTGTGCTCTTCGATCTGCACGGCTATGTGCGCTTTGAAACCGAGATCCAGTACAAGAACTGCCGACAGCTGCGCCACGGCAAGAAGTTAAACGTGAGCGGTGGTATCTCTGGTATCGCAGGGTACGTGCGCGACAGCCGCATTGCCGGGCTTGTCGGCTGACTTAGCCTTCCTTTTCGGAGCCATTACTCGGCAGCTTCTCGCTTATGAGCGGATGGCGGCGTCCAGCGCAGCCTCGGCTCGCGCGCGGCCCTGGTCTCGTCGAGGCGGCGGCGCGGGGCGAAGCGGGGCGCGTCCTTGAAGCGGGCGACATCGCCGGCCTTGGCGGCCTCAGCGAGCCCGCGCAGGGCGGCGATGAACTGGTCGAGGCTCTGCCTGGACTCCGACTCGGTCGGCTCGATCAGCATGGCGCCGTGCACCACCAGCGGGAAGTACATCGTCATCGGATGGAAGCCCTCGTCGATCATCGCCTTGGCGAAGTCGAGGGTGGTGACGCCGGTGCCCTCCAGCCAGCGGTCGTCGAACAGCACCTCGTGCATGCACGGCCGGTCGCCGAAGGGCAGCGACATCAGGTCGGCGAGCGCGGCGCGCACGTAGTTGGCGTTGAGCACGGCGTCCTCGCTGGCCTGGCGCAGGCCGTCGGCGCCGTGGCTCAGCATGTAGGCCAGCGCGCGCACGAACATGCCCATCTGGCCGTGGAACGCGCACATCCGCCCGAAGGAACCCCCACCCCCAGCCCCTCCCCGCAAGGGGGAGGGGGGCCGGTCGGCGCTTGCGGCGCCGGCGTGCTCGACCAGCCGCACGCCGTCGGCGTCGGCGACCACGTAGGGCACCGGCATGAACGGGGCGAGGGCCGCGGACAGCGCCACGGGGCCGGCGCCGGGGCCGCCGCCGCCGTGCGGGGTGGAGAAGGTCTTGTGCAGATTGATGTGCATGGCGTCGACGCCGAGGTCGCCGGGGCGCACCTTGCCGACGATGGCGTTGAAGTTGGCGCCGTCGGCGTAGAAGTAGGCGCCCGCCGCGTGCACGGCCTCGGCGATCGCCACCACGTCGCGCTCGAACAGGCCGCAGGTGTTGGGGTTGGTCAGCATGATGGCCGCCACGTCCGGCGAGAGGCGCTTCCTCACCTCCTCTGGATCGACGGTGCCGTCCTTGCGCGCCGGCACCGTCTCGATGCGGTAGCCGAGCAGCGCCGCCGTCGCCGGGTTGGTGCCGTGGGCGGACTCCGGCACCAGCACCACGCTGCGCCCCTCGCCGCGCGCGGCGAGCGCCGCCTTGATCGCCATCATGCCGCAGAGCTCGCCGTGCGCGCCGGCCTTGGGCGTCATGGCGATGGCCGGCATGCCGGTCAGCTCGAGAGCCAGCGCGACAGCTCGGCGATCAGGGCGATGGCGCCGGGCACGGTCGAGAGCGGCTGCAGCGGATGGATGTCGGCGAAGCCGGGCAGCCGCGCCATCTTCTCGTTGAGGCGCGGGTTGTGCTTCATGGTGCACGAGCCGAGCGGAAAGATGCCGGTGTCGATGCCGAAGTTCTTCTGCGACAGGCGCACGTAGTGGCGCATGGCCTCGGGCTCGGAGAGGCCCGGCAGGCCGATCGGCGCCTTGCGCTCGAGCCTGCCGAGCCGGGCGCCGAATTCCGCGGGCTCCTCGAGATCGACGCCCGTCGTCTCTGCGCGCCCGATCTCGAAGATCAGCGGCTCCTCGACCGCGAGCCCGCGGTTGCCGGTGAAGGTCTCGCTCTCCCGCACCTCGGCCTCGCCCGGCGCCGTCGGCCGTCCCTGCCGGTTCGACATCACAGCACCTCCTTCAGCGCCTGCGCGTAGGCGGCGCGATCCTCGTCGGTGTTGACCTCGGTGGAGGCCACCACGATGAGGTCCGCCAGCTCCGGCCGCCCCGGCTCCAGCCGCGACACCGGCACGCCGCCGAGCACGCCCTTCGCCGCCAGCTTCTCGATCACCTCGGCGGCGTCGCCGGGAACGCGGATGGTGAACTCGTTGAAGAACGTCTCGTTGAGCACCTCCACGCCCGGCACCTCGGCCAGCATGCCGGCGAGCTTCACGGCGTTGGCGTGGTTGATGCGGGCGAGGCGCCGCAGCCCCGCCTCGCCCAGCAGGGTCATGTGGATGGTGAAGGCGAGCACGCACAGCCCGGAGTTGGTGCAGATGTTGGAGGTGGCCTTCTCGCGCCGGATGTGCTGCTCGCGCGTCGAGAGCGTCAGCACGAAGCCGCGGCGGCCCTCCCTGTCCACGGTCTCGCCGCACAGCCGCCCCGGCATCTGCCGCACGAACTTCTGCCGCGTGGCGAACAGGCCGACGTAAGGCCCGCCGAACGAGAGCGCGTTGCCGATCGACTGACCCTCGCCGACCACGATGTCGGCGCCCATGGCGCCCGGCGGCAGCACCAGCCCCAGCGAGACGACCTCGGTGAACACCGCGATCAGCAGGGCGCCCGCCGCATGCGCCTTCTCGGCCAGCGCGGTGAGGTCGTGCAGGTGGCCGTAGAAGTCGGGTGTCTGCACCACCACGCACGAGACGTCGGCGTCGATCTGCGCCGCCAGGTTCTCCTTGCCCGCCGGCGCCGGCGGCAGCGCGACCACCTCGTGGCCGGCCATGCGGGCGATGGTCTCGATGGTCTCGCGGTAGTGCGGGTGCAGGTTGCCGGCCAGCACCGCCTTGTGGCGCCGGGTGATGCGGTGCGCCATCAGCACCGCCTCCGCCGCCGCGGTGGAGCCGTCGTACATCGAGGCGTTCGCCACCTCCATGCCGGTGAGCAGCGCCACCTGGGTCTGGAACTCGTAGAGGTACTGCAGCGTGCCCTGCGCGATCTCCGGCTGGTAGGGCGTGTACGAGGTGAGGAACTCGGAGCGCTGGATCAGGTGATCCACCGTCGCCGGCACGTGATGCCTGTAGGCGCCGGCGCCGACGAAGAACGGCACCGAGCCGGCGGGCACGTTCTGCGCGGCGAGCCGGCCGAGCGCGCGCTCCACCTCCAGCTCGCCCTTGGCGCTGGGCAGATCGAGCCGGCCGTTGAGGCGCTTGTCCTCGGGGATGTCGGCGAACAGGGCGTCGATGCCGGCGACGCCGATCTTCGCCAGCATCGCCTTGCGGTCAGCGTCGGTGAGGGGGAGGTAACGCATGGACAGTGCCTTTGCGGGTATCAGACCCTGCGGGTCTGACACCACAACTCGACGGTTCGAATATGGTGTCAGACCCGCAGGGTCTGACACCGCTACGCGGCCGGCTCCACCACCACCTCGGTCAGCACCGAGTTGGCGATGTAGCATTCCTCGTGGGCGTGGTGGTGCAGCTGGGCCAGCTCCGCGGCGCTCGGCTGCTTGGCGCCGGAGAAGGCGATGGCCGGCCGCAGCGTGACCTTGGAGACGTAGAGCTTGCCGCGCTCGTTCTTGGTCATCACGCCGATGGCGTCGTCGTCGTAGGAATCGACCACGAAGCCCTGGCGGTAGGCGAGGTAGAGGAAGGTGAGCATGTGGCAGCTCGACAGCGCCGCCACCAGCGCCTCCTCGGGATCGACGGCGTCGGCGCGCGACAGCGGCACCTTCACCGACAGCGGCGAGGAGGAGGCCGGCACCTTGACGCCGCCGTCGAACGCCCACTCGTGCGCGCGGCTGAACTTGCCGTCGGTGAACGCCTCCTCGCTGCCGCGCTTCCAGGAAACCGTCGCCTTGTACTCGTGTGCCATGGTCGAGCCTCCTCTCTATGACGTCGCCTGCTTCACGAAGGCCTCGTATTCGGCCCGGTCCATCAGCTGATCGAGCTCGGCCGCATCGGCGATCCTGATCTTGAGGAACCAGCCCTGGCCTTCCGCATCCTCGTTGACGAGCGCCGGCTTGTCGGCGAGGCCGGCGTTGACCTCGACCACCTCGCCGGCGACCGGCGCGTAGACGTCGCTCGCCGCCTTGACGCTTTCCACCACCGCCACCGCCTCGCCCTTCTTTGCCCGGCGGCCGACCTCGGGCAGCTCGACGTAGACGATGTCGCCGAGCTGCTCCTGCGCGTGGGCGGAGATGCCGACCGTGCCGATGCCGTCCTCGGCGCTGATCCACTCGTGGTCCCTGGTGAAGCGCTCGTTCGCCATGGGGTCCTCCTGGAGGCGTCAGACCCTCCGGGTCTGACACCATGGTTCTACGGTTTCGTTACGGTGTCAGACCCAGAGGGTCTGACACCCACGTAGCGGTGCGCCACGAACGGCAGCGGCACGATGCCGGCGCCGAGCGCCTTGCCCCGCACCATCAGGTTCACGGGCGTGCCGGCCTCGGCATAGCCGGCGGCGACGTAGCCCATGGCCACGGGGCCGTTGACGCTCGGGCCGAAGCCGCCCGAGGTGACGGTGCCGATGCGCTCGCCCAGCATGGAGAGGATCTCGGTGCCCTCGCGGGCCGGCGCGCGGCCCTCGGGCCTGATGCCGACGCGGCGGCGCGCGGGGCCCTCGCGCCAGCTCGCGCCGGATGCGCTCGAAGCCGGGGAAGCCGCCCTCGGCCCGGCGGCGCTTCTGGATCGACCAGGCGAGGCCCGCCTCGATGGGGCTCGTGGTCTCGTCGATGTCGTGGCCGTAGAGGCACAGGCCCGCCTCCAGCCTCAGCGAATCGCGCGCGCCGAGGCCGATGGGCGCGACGCCCTCCTGCTCCAGCAGCAGGCGCGCCAGCTTCCTGGCGCCGCCGGCGGCGAGCGAGATCTCGAAGCCGTCCTCGCCGGTGTAGCCCGAGCGCGAGACGTGGCAGTCGATCCCGCCCACCTTGGCGCTGGCCGCCGTCATGAACCGCAGGCTCGCCGCAATGTCCGACAGCTGCGCCAGCACGGGCGCGGCCGCCGGGCCCTGCAGGGCGAGCAGCGCGCGCTCGGGTGCCGGCTGCAGCCTGACATCGTCCGGCAGCCGCTCGGCGATGTGCGCGTAGTCCACCTCCTTGCGTGCGGCGTTGACCACCAGCATCAGGCTGCCGTCGTCCTCCGCGGCGGCGGAGCGCGTCACCATCAGGTCGTCGATGATGCCGCCGTCGTCGCTGAGGAGCTGCGTGTAGCGCTGCTGGCCGGGCTTCAGGTCGAGGATGTCGGCCGGGACCAGCGCCTCCAGGGCTGCGGCTGTGGTGGCGTGGTCGGGACCGACGAGGAACGCCTGGCCCATGTGCGAGACGTCGAACAGGCCCGCCTTCTCGCGCGTGTGCAGGTGCTCCTTGAGGATGCCGGGCGGATACTGCACCGGCATGGCATAGCCGGCGAACGGCACCATCCTGGCGCCCAGCGCCACGTGCAGCTCGTAGAGCGGCGTGCGCTGCAGGGAGGCTTCTGGCGTGGATGGTGCGGACGTTGCGCTCAAGGTCATCTCCGGTCCCGGACGGCTCGAAGCCCGCGCCTTGCGGCGCGAGACGAGCCCCCTCTGTCGCGGGACCTGAGAGATTTCAGCGCCCGGGCCTATCGCCCTGCCGCCTTACCCCTTCGGTGAGCCGCCCCGTCTTCCAGACGGGCCGGCTGCTTTCCAGAGTGCCATCAACCTGCGGTCCTTTGGCCTGAGAGGTTCCGGGGCGGTTGCTCCTTCGGCGCCGGCCCTGTCCGCAAGATGGGCCGGTCTCTCCCGCAGGTCTCGATTGGCGATGCGCGAATGATACGCCGGGGCGGGGGGGAGTCAACTCGGGCGGCGCGTCTGCTGTTAATGTTTCGCCCTCGCGTCACCTTTCCGTCAATTCCGGGGCGTACCTGCGCAGGCAGGAAAGCACGCGAGGTTGTGCGGATTCTGGTCGAGCACGGAGCCGACCCGCATGCGGCCCTCCCACCGCAGCCGCAGAAGATGACAGCGAGCGACGTGTGGCTCGACCCGCTCGGCCGGCAATCGCCTGGGAACGAGAGGCTCGAGGGCCTCCCCGACCCGCCGGTCTTCGAGGTGCTGCATCCCTTGATGGACTTCAAGATGGTCGATCTGCTGCTGGAGCTGGGCGCCAAACCCAATGTGCGCGATGCCAGTGGGCGCACCCCGCTGCTGATTGCGATCACCCACAGCCACATCTACGGCAAGAAGGACGGAGCGCCCTGGATCGAGAGGTTCGTTCCGCACCGGCTGATCGAGGGCCAGGAGGACCGGGAGCATCGCGGCGTCGAGCCGGTGCGTGCCTTGCTCGCCAAGTGGGCCGATGTGGCGCTCACCGATGCTGCCGGGCTGACGGCGCTGCACTACACCGCCCAGTCTGACTGCAGCGCGGAGATCGCGCGCATCCTGCTCGCCCATGGCGCCGACATCAACGCACGCGACAAGGCGGAGAGGACGCCGTTGGATAACGCCGTCGAGGCAGGGCTCGTCCGTATGCCCGAGATGCTGACCGCCGCCGGCGCGCGGCGCGGCGCTCGGTGATCACTGACGAGGGAGGCAGTCCCCCCACCCCCAACTCCTCCCCGCAAAAGGAGGGGAGTCCGGTTGCGGCTGTGGAGGACGAGCGCCCTACCCGGCGCCGGGGATGGTGCGGTCGAAGCCGACGTAGACCTCGTACTCGCCGGGGCGCGAGCCTTCCGGGATGTCGAAGGAGAGCTGACGCACGAGGGAGAAGTAGCCAATCGGATCGTCGAGGGCTACGTCCACGTCGACCCTGGCCTTCTCGGTGGCAATCTTCTGGCGCTTGGCGTCGGTGACGAAGATGTTGACTGGCAGCGATACCCGCCCGCTGTTGCCTTTCTGCCCAAGCAGGACGCGGCCGGAGAAGCCGTATTTCACGGTGACGCGGCCCGGCTCGATGCTGCATTCCCGCGCCGTCTTGGTGATCTCGCCCCGATGCATAACGGCAAGCCCGTCGCCGATGCGCCCGGCCTCGTAGACCGTGACGTAGCCGTCGCGCGCCCACACCTGGAAGCGCGGGCAGCCATAGGCCACGCTTCCGCTGATGTTGGTCAGCGTGCCGCTGTCGGCCTTGGCGGCGTCGAGAAGCTTGTCCTTGCTGACGCTGTCTACGTCCACCGCGGTGGTCTTCTTGCCGCCGAACCAGCCCGAGCCCATGCCCGAGGTGAGCGACGACATGCCACAAGCGCCGAGCGTGCTCAGCAGCCCCGCCAGGACAATGCATCTCGCGGACGAGACCAATGCTTTGCACACGGCTTGCGTCACGAAACCCCTGCCCGAACTCTTGCCCGGTCTCTTCCGGATCGATATTCCCTTGCCCTCGGAGCCGCGTTGGCTCTCTTCGGGCCCCCGCCCCGGTGATTCGAACTCTACAGCGAACGCCATTCGGGGCCAAGTACGCTGAGCGTGGCACGCTGAGCGTGGACTGATCGCGAACAGGTCGCCGGTTTCATGGTTCACTCGACCCCTGCCTCAATTGCCCGGCCGTTCTTGAAAATCCTTCTGGCCGCGCCGCGTGGCTTCTGTGCAGGCGTCGACCGAGCCATCAAGATCGTCGAGCTGGCCTTGGAGCGTTTCGGCCCTCCCGTCTACGTGCGACATGAGATCGTCCACAACCGTCACGTGGTCGAGCACCTGAAGGCCAAAGGCGCCATTTTTGTGGAGGAGCTCGACGAAATCCCAGAAACCCGTGCGCCAGTGATTTTTTCGGCACACGGGGTGCCGCAATCGGTGCCAGCCGCGGCTGCGGCCCGCAACCTGTTCTACCTCGACGCGACCTGCCCGCTGGTCTCCAAGGTGCATGCCGAGGCTCGCGCGCACCATCTGGCGGGCCTGGAACTGGTCTTGATCGGCCACGCCGGGCACCCAGAGGTGATCGGCACCCTCGGACAACTGCCGCCCGGCTCGGCGACGCTGATTGAGGCCATGGAGGACGCGCGCCGCTTCGAGCCGCGCGATCCGGCGCGGCTCGCCTACACCACGCAGACCACGCTGTCGGTCGACGACACGGCGGCCATCGTCGCCATCCTGAAGGCGCGCTTCCCCGGGATTGTGGGCCCGCGCAAGGAGGACATCTGCTATGCCACCACCAACCGGCAGGCGGCCGTGAAGTCCATTGCGCCGCGTTGCGACGCCGTGATCGTGGTCGGCGCGCCCAACAGCTCCAACTCGCTGCGGCTCGTGGAGGTTGCGGAACGCTCGGGCTGCGCGAAGGCGCTGCTGGTGCAGCAGGCGGCCGACATTCCCTGGCCGGTGTTCGAGGGCGTGGCGACACTCGGCATCACGGCGGGAGCCTCGGCTCCGGAGCAGCTCGTGATGCAAATCGTCGACGCCTTCCGCCAGCGCTTCGAGGTCGCCGTGGAAAGCGTCGTCACCACCGAGGAGCGCATCGCCTTCAACGTACCGCGCGAGCTGCGCGAAGTGGATGCGCTCTAGCCAGCTGGATTCGACGAGGGGCCCGCGCGCATGGCGGTCTACACGGAAGTCTCCGACGAGGACCTCGCAGAGTTCGTTGCCAGCTACGGCCTCGGTGCCCTCCTGTCCTACAAGGGCATCGCCGAGGGCGTCGAGAATACCAACTACCTCGTCCATACCGACAAGGGCCCAATCCTCCTCACGCTCTACGAGAAGCGCGTCGACCCGTCCGATCTGCCCTTCTTCCTCGGCCTGATGGAGCATCTGGCCAACGCCGGCATTACCTGCCCGACGCCGGTGCACGATGCAGAGGGGCGCATCTTGCGTACCCTGGCCGGGCGGCCGGCGGCGCTCGTCACCTTCCTCGAAGGGGTGTGGATCAGGCGGCCGCAGCCGCGGCATTGCCTGGAGGTGGGCAAGGCGCTGGCGCGCATGCATCTGGCCGGCCGCAGCTTCGCCGGCAAGCGCGCCAACGCGCTGGGGCTCTCCGGCTGGCGCCCGCTGTTCGAGCGCTTCAAGCCGCAGGCCGACGATGTGGCTCCCGGGCTGGCGGGGGTCATCGAGCAGGAGCTCGACGAGCTGGAGGCGCATTGGCCGTCGAATCTCGCCGGGGGCGTCATCCACGCCGACCTGTTCCCCGACAACGTGTTCTTTCTCGGAGACCGGCTCTCGGGTCTCATCGACTTCTACTTCGCGTGCAACGACGCGTTGGCCTACGATATCGCCGTCACCCTCAACGCCTGGTGCTTCGAGACCGACCACACCTTCAACATCACCAAGAGCCAGGCCCTGCTGCGCGGCTATCAGAGCGTGCGTCCGCTCGCGCCCGAGGAGCGTGCCGCGCTCCCCGTGCTCGCGCGCGGCGCGGCGCTGCGCTTCCTGCTGACGCGCGCCTACGACTGGCTCAACACGGCGAGCACCGCGCTCGTCAGTCGCAAGGACCCGGGCGAGTTCCTGCGCCGGCTCAGGTTCCATCGCAGCGTGCGCGGGCCGAGCGAGTACGGCTTGGGCGACGCCACATGACGACGAGGCCCGGCACGGCCAAGCCGGCGGTCACCGTCTTCACGGATGGCGCCTGCTCGGGCAATCCCGGGCCCGGCGGCTGGGGTGTGACCCTGATCTCGGGGGCGCATCGCAAGGAGCTGTCCGGCGGCGCGGCGGCCACCACCAACAACCGCATGGAGCTGACGGCGGCGATCACCGCGCTCGAGGCGCTGAAGCAGCCGTCACGGGTCGATATGCATACGGACTCGGAGTACGTCCAGAAGGGGATCGGCACCTGGATCCACGGCTGGAAGCGCCGAGGCTGGCGACGAGCGCCAGGGAGCCCGTGAAGAACGCCGACCTGTGGCAGCGGCTCGATGCGGCGCAGGCCCGGCACGACGTGCACTGGCATTGGGTGCGCGGGCACGCGGGCCACGCCGAGAACGAGCGCGCCGACGAGCTGGCGCGCGAGGGGATGGGGCCGTTCCTGAAGGGGCGCCGCTGAGCGGGCCGAGTGCAAGGGTGACGCGGCGATCAGCCCGTCGAGGTCAGCCCTTCCTCTGGAGGTCGCGCCTGCACCGGCTGCGGAACGACTTGCGCGCCTTGCCGTGGAGGCCCTTGGCGTCCGCCTGCCTCGAGCACTCCATCGACGCCGCGGTCCGGGCCGACGGGGTCGCCTTGGATTTGACCGAGCTTTGGGCAAAGGCCACGGCGCCCGCAAGGGTAAAGGCCGCCGCACCAGTGAGGAGCAGGAGCTTGTGCATTTCATCCTCCGTCCGGATCGCGCTTCCCCCGGACGGCAGGTATTAGTCGGCCAAGCTCACGCAGACCAGCCGCAGCCGCGATCGTGGTTGCCGGCTGTCGTCCGCGGCTAACGGTTGGCGGCTCCGAGGCTCATGCGCGGCGCGTCCGTCTCCGGCCAAGTCCGGCTTTCGTCGCCGATGGCAACCATCGACCGCAGGGCCGCCTCCTTGCGCTCGGCGTCCGACGGAGACGGGGTCGCTCTCGGCGTCCGGTTTGCTGCCGCGGCCAGCTTTTGCGCTTTGGCCTGGGCGGGTGCATCCGCCTTGCCCGGCGCAACGGAGGCGGTCTTGCTGCGGGCGTGCGGCTCGGATTTCGCCGTGTCGACCGGCGGCGGGACAGCCGCTGCCGACCTCTTGGTGATCGCCGTCTCCGAGGTCTTGGCCAAGGCGATCGACGTTGCCCTGGTCCATTCGTTGGCCGGGTAGCCGAAGGCGGACGCCACGCTGTCGACAGCCCGCTCGACGAGCTGGGGCAGCTGCCAGCCGTCGCGCACGGGGACGCCGGCGTTGTACACGGCCAGCGCCGAGAACGCGGAGCCCAGCGTCAGCACGAAGCTGGTTGCCATCAGCGCCGCGGAGCCCGCGACACGCCGCCGGACCGCGCTGCGCCGCTGGGCCCGATAGGCGTCGTAGGTGGCCCGTGCGTGCGCGCTGCGCAGCACCTCGTAGGCTTCCGTCAGCTCCTTGAAGCGCTCTTCTGCGCGCCTGTCGCCGGGATTGAGGTCCGGATGGAAGGCCTTGGCACGGCGCCTGAACGCTGTTTTGATGCGTCCTGTCGTCTGCCGTGGAAGCGATGCCGAGCACCTTGTAGAAATCGCGCACAAGAGTCCCCCGCTGAAACCTTGCAATGCGTTGCGCCACCGTGGCCTGTGGCGCAGGTCAAACTAGCGCGCAGTCGGGAACCGGCCCAACTCAAAACGACGTCTTGCATAGGATGCAGCGATTAACCTGTGGAAAACGGTCTCAGCCGGCGTGCAAACCGGGGCAAGCCGAGCCGTGCGAGAATCGGTGCCAGCGGCGAGGGCTTCCTGGCCTCCTCGGGTTGCGCACGGTGCGTCAGGGCGAGACCCAGAGCGCGGAACTGCTGCGCGGCCCTGGCTGTGCGCGCAACCTCCTCGATCATCTGGCCGTTGTTGGCGGCAAGGCCGAAGGTCTCGCCGTCGAAGGCGATGACCTGCGCCGGCGCAAGATCGAGGGCGGCCGAGAACTCCTTGACCGACACGTCGGGGCGCCCGGGCGTCCCGGCCATGTTGATCACCAGATGTGGCGCTCTGCCGTCAGGGTGCGCCGACCTGATGAGATCGACGAGATTCTTGGCGTTGCGCAGGTTTGCCAAGTCGGGCGCCGCGGTGATGACGATCTCGTCGGCCTGCAGCAGCACCCGTTTCACCATAGCCGTCCACGCGTGGGGCAGGTCGACGGCGACGAAGGGGATGTATTGCCGCAGCATATCGAGAATGGCCGCGCAGGCCTCGCCGGGGGCGCCGTAGTCGCGCTCGAGCGTGAGGGGGGCGGCCAGGACGCTCAGATGCTGGGAGCACCTGGTCAGGAGCTGGTCGAGCATCGCTTCGTCCAGGCGCTCGGCGGCCTGCAGGGCCTCCGCGACGCCGCGCATCGGGTCCTGGTTGAAATCGAGGCTGGCGGTGCCGAACGCCAGATCGAGGTCGGCCACGACGACATCGGACCCGAGCATCTCGGATATGGCCCAGCCGACGTTGTGGCACAGCGTGCTCGAGCCTACGCCACCCTTGGCGCCCATGAAGGCGAGGATGCTGCCCACAGGGTCGATGCCGGAATTGCCCAGCAGGTCTGCGACCGAGGCGATGAAGCCGTCGGGCGAGACGGGGGCGAGCAGGTAGTCGCCGATGCCCTGCTGCAGCAGAGCGCGATAGAGCGCCACGTCGTTGACGTGTCCGATCACCATCATCTTCGCCGCCGGACCCGAGCATTCGATCAGCCGATCCATCTCGGCCAGCATCTGGGCGCGCGACAGCGTGGTCTCGACGACGAGGAGGTCGGGCGCGGCGCCGGCGGCGCACTGGGCCAGCGCGGCGTGCACGCCGCCGACGCAGATGTCGAGGTCCACCTTGGCCAGACGCCGGTCGGCGGCGGCCGTCTGCAGCGCCTCGGCGGTCCTGCGATCCTCGCAGAAGGCCTGAATGGAATGGCGCCGGAGGGCGCGCAGCGCACGCGGGGGGACGGCGCGGGTGCCGCCCTCCGACGGTGATGGGTTTACCGTTGGTTGCTCTGTGCGCATCATGCAACCGTTATGCTTCTTCCTGGGACGCTGGATCGCCGTGGAGCGATTCTGCGCGGCAAGGCCTCAAGGACCGGTTAATCGCCGCCGCAAAATGAGCGACGCACCCCTCACCGGCCCCCACTTTGGCGGGCCGGCGCTTGGGCCCAAGGAGGGGCTGGAGGGCGCGGTTCCGAAGCCGGTAGCGAGGCAATGGCCGGGCCTCCCTGCGCGCCTACAGCCGATGTGCAGGTTTGCAGCGGGCCGCAGTCCACCTATCCTGGTGTCTATCAGGTGAAATACGGGGCAGGGCAGAGGCCCGGCCTATACCCATGGGACGACGGTCGACACACACGCCACAGCAGCTGCGCGTGTTGATCCTCGATGCGGCGCAACAGATCATCGAGGCGCAGGGGCTGGCGGGGCTGTCCGCGCGCGAGATCGCGCGGCGCATCGGCTATTCGCCGGGCACCATCTACAATATCTTCACCAACCTGGACGACGTGGTGCTCAATGTCGAGGCGCGCGTGCTCGACGCCCTCGACGCACGGCTCACCGAGATCCAGCAGGGGGAGGACGCTGCCGGCGCCGATGGCCGGGTCATTCGTATTGCCCACGCCTATCTGGCCTTCACCCAGGAGCGTCCGCGCCTGTGGAACCTGCTGTTCGAGCACCACTTGCCGGCCGACGCCGAGCTGCCGGCGTCGTACCAGCAGAAGCTGGAGCGGCTCATGGGGCAGATCGAGCGGGCGCTGGCGCCGCATTTTGCACCGGGCCGAGAGGCGGACTGCAAGCGCGCGGCGCGCGTGCTGTGGGCCGGGGTGCACGGCATCACCTCGCTGTCGACCGCCGACAAGCTGTCCGTGGTGACAACGGAAACCGCCGGCCGGCTGATCGACGACCTCGTGGGCACCTACCTCGCCGGCCTGGCCCACGCGCGCGGGCCGGGCGGCGCGAGCACCCCCGCCCCGCCTGCGATCACGCGCTAGCCTCTCCGGCTCCTGGCGCCGGCGCGGCGTCGGGCTGCGGCCTCCGGGGGCGCGGCGAGGTGGGCGATGGCATTGGCGTAGTAGGCGAGCAGCGCGGTCTCCTTCGGGTTGGCGCGGTAGACGCCGTCCTTCAGCTCGATGAGGTGGCGCAGGGTCAGCATGCGCAGGCCCACCTCCACGGCGTATTCCTCGTCCTGGCGCGGGAGGTGCACATGCCCTCCGGCGGCGCGCAGGTGCTGCATCAGGTCGTAGACCGCGCCCTTGATCTCCAGGCTGGAGAGGCCGCGCCCGCCTGCGGCCAGGATCGCCGTCGCCACCAGCGAGACCGGCAGCGCCGGGATCACCCGCCCCACCTCGCGCATCAGGGATTGGCCCAGCCGCTCGATCTCGGCAAAGCGCTGCTCGCCGGAGAGCGCGCGCAAGTCGACCGCCCGGTCGCGCAGGTATTGGCGCAGCGACAGCGGCCGGCCGAAGCTGACGCAGGCGTAGCCGAAGCGGTACCAGCGCCCGCGCAAGCGCGAGCCACAGGCTGCGCGCGAGGAAGCCCAGCAGCACCAGCGGATTGAAGGCAAAGCGCGGCCGCTCGCCCTGCGGCGTGGCCGCGGCGCCGATCTGGAGGCGGTCCTCCAGCACGCGGTCGTAGTTGAGACCGATGGGCACGAACACCACGTCGCGCGGCCCCTGCGGATCGAAGCCCGACACCATGTAGCTGAGAATGCCGAGCTTGGGCGGGCGCAGCGCCCCGTCGCGCGTGAGGCCGCCCTCGGGAAACACCGCCTGGGCGACGCCGGAGGCCGTCGCCATGTGCACGTAGCGCGCCAGCACCTTGCGGTAGAGCGGGTTGGAGCTGTCGCGGCGCACGAAATAGCCGCCCATGGTGCGGATCAGGCTCTGCAGCATCCACACGCGCGCCCATTCGCCCACCGCATAGGAGAGCGCCGAGCTCTCCGACACCAGGTAGGTGACCAGCACATAGTCCATGTTGGAGCGGTGGTTGATGACGAACACCACCGAGGCATCGGCCGGCACCTGATAGAGCGTCTGCTCGTCGAAGGCGCCGACGCGCACCCGGTAGAGCGCGGTGGAGATGCGTCTGGCGAGCGCTGCGCCGACGCGGAAGTAGGCGTAGGCGCTGAACGAGGGGATGATCTCCTTGGCGTAGCGGCGGGCGCGGGCGTGCGCCACGCTCTTGGGCTCGCCGCGCGCCTTGGCCTCGTCCTCGACGGCCTTGAGCACCTCCGGGTCGAACATCAGCTGCTCGATCAGCTGGCGCCGGCGCGCCAGCTTGAACGGCGGGAATCTTCGAGGCGCAGCCGCTGGTTCAGCTCGTCGATGGCGCGGTTGGCGCGCCGCCGCAGCCACCACCCCAGCGCGGGGCCGAACAGGCGGTCGATCAGGGCGACGAGGGCGAGGACGGCTGCTCCAATGGCGAGCCAGAGCGGGATCGTTACAGAGCCGGCCATTTCCTCCCCCCGCTCGGCGACGACACGCCGCTTTCGCACTCAGTCTTTTGGTAACGAATACCTTGTCAGTCTCATGATCAGGCCTTCACCCGTGCTCTCAACAAGGGTGACGCTGATCGCCTCCTGTACGAGATCGTTTTGTACCAAGTCATCGAGAGCGGCGCTTAGCATCGTACCCTGATTGCCTTCTGTGAAGATCCTTTCCACGTTGCACTGCATGAAGATCAGGCCGGGGTGGAGTGCGCGCCTCTCATACAGCCGGGTGAAGTCTCCTACATTGTTGGTCACGAGGATCATGCCGTTTGCGACGGCATGGCGTGCGATGTGCTTGTCACCGGCGGTCCGCAGATTGATCTCGTTGACATGCACAGCATGGAAGCCGCGGCGACGCGCAAGTCTCACAAGGCGCGGGCTCAGGTTCTCGTCGATCAGCAGCTTGAAGTGGCTGGGCTGAAGCCCAGCCTCCTCCTCAAAGCCTGACCTTCTTGATACGAACGATCTTGGAGGATATCGCTTTCGGAAAGCCCCGCATCCGCCGCGGGCGGCCCTTCCTCGGGTGCTCTGAGACATAAAGCAAGGCCAGCTCGATTTTCTCTTCCGTCAGGAAGGGATACATCTCGTGCGTCCGGCTCACGCCGTGCGCACGGGCAAGCTCCCCGATCAGGTACACAGGCACGCGCGTGCCCTTGAGACAGGGCTCTCCGCACATGACCTTCGGGTCGGCGACAACGAGGGCTTCGGCGCGGGCAAGGCGCCGCTTCGTTGCTCTCGCTCGGTCGGTTTGGCCGGAAATGCTCATACGCAACTATGCCAGATGCGGCGCCTCTTGACCAGCACCGCCCACGGACTATAGCCAGCTGGTTGGAGACGAACGCTGGGATGCCCGAACGATACTTGACTTGCCGTAGCGCCACCCTGCGGCGATCGCCTTCGCGGAGGAGAACGGCATCCGGGTAATCCTCGATGCCAAGTTGGATCGAGGCGATGGCGTTGCGAAGCAGCTCGGTCACGACCCCGTCACAAATAGTTGGGCGCCTCGACTAGATCAGAGGGCCGGTGGTGCCGCTGCCGCGCCGGCGCGTTTCCGCCTCCCGGCCTTCGCACACCTCCTGCCAGATTTCGTACGTCTCAGTCACCATCTGCTCAAGCTGATCCATGCTGAACAACTCGATGCCGTCATCGGTGTGAAGCCGAGGCGGCCGTGGCCCCTCGTCGGTCCTTTCGAACTGGAAGACGCCAAGCCGGACGTTTTTGAAATCCGGGATGCCTTCGCGGATGTGCTCGTGCATCATCGAGAACGCGAACTGACGGCCGAGGCGGGTCAACACCTTTGATCGGCGCGGGTCGAAGAACGGAACCAGCGGACGCTCGTCCACAATGAGGACAGCCGAGTGCCAGTAGACCACGCTGGCACCGAAACCCATCGGCAGCCGGAAGAAATCATGCCGGCGGCCCCGGAGCCCGCAGCTTGTCGCGTAATCATAGAGGCCGCGGGCAACACGGAGGTTGGCTTCCCTCTCGATATCGCTCTTCGCTCTCGTGCTGATGGCCTCAGCTATCTTCGCGAACGGCACGCGCCCAACATCGCCGAGCATACCGGCGTCCAGGTGGAGGATGTCAGAGAAGCTGAACCGAACGGGCGCGTAGGACAGCAGTGGCCTGCTAATGCGCAGGTGCAAGAGTTCACGGCGCTTCTGGTCGGTCGGAAGCGGGGCGATGGACGCCAAGTCGATTTCAGGCAAGGGGCGCATCTTCACCCGGCTCTCCTGTTGGGGTGTCGGCAACGGCAATCTTGTGGCGATTGAATCGCTCACGGATGACACTATCAGGGATTCGCATGCCAAAGGCTACTGATGTTCGCCCTTTGTTTGCAATAAAGTGCCAAGGCGCGTCCTTGGCGTGGGAGATGTCGACGAGGCGGCCGGGCGTCAGGCTTCCATATGACAGCACCACGCGTTCGATGTGTCGCCTCACCTCCGGGTCTTCCGGTAGAGGCAACTCGATGCGCTCGCCGGTAACGACGTTGATGCCAGTTGCCCTGGAAACGATCGGCTTGTCGCCAGCGCTCTTGAACGCCCCGTAGACGACCGGGTGAACCGGGCCATAGGTCCAAGCCTCAAAGTGACCTGACACCAGCGGCCGCTTGCGCTCGACCAAGAACAGCGCATGGGCAAAGTAGAGAAGCTTCTGCAGAGCCAAGTTCGTTATGGCGCTGCCGTGCCGATGCCCTTCGTCGAGCATCAGGTTTGCTATGCTCCTCGGGTCATATGGGCCAGCGTCCATCGCCGTCTTCTTATCTTGGTTCGCCCCGCCCGGCCATCGAGTAGACCGCGCCGGTCCCCAGGCGGCTCGTACCTGATTTGTTCTCTAGAGGCAAGCAGGGCCGCAGGGAATGCCATCTCCGCGCCCTAGGAGTGTGTCCGAGTAGTCGTCGGGGAGATCGCCGTAGAATGAGATTCCATCAGACATCAGATCGAGATCCTCTCCGGCCGTGTTTTGCCGGCTCTCGCAGGGCCGAGCTGGCGCGCGAAGCGACCAACGCAGGTCCATAGGGAATTCCATTTCACGACTTCGCTCTGCAACCGACTACTCGGACAGGCTCCTAGCTCGCTCCGACCCGCCCGGGATTGCTCGGCGCCTGCCAGAGGGCCAGGGAGACCCATCCGAGCCGCAGCGAGAGGCATGTCGGCGCAGCAGGCCGACCTGGGTTGTCATCTTCTCCACAGTGTGGCCGGTCGGTATTACGGTCGCACCAGCCTAATGTCCCGGCTTGTGTCCCGAGTTCATTCTGAGGGGGCGGGGGTGCCGGGAACGCCCCGTCCTGCGGGCGCTCCCAGCGAATGTGCCAGCTGGCCTGTAAGCCGGGTTCTGTCTGGAGGGATGGGCCCTCCGCGACGGCCATTCGTCTGGGACGGGGATTGCTCCCGCGCCTCTAGCAACCAACCCGGGCGGCGGCCTGGATCACGCCTCGGCCGCCGGGCTTGCGCCCGGCGCCCGTGCCGCCCCTATTCGGTCTTGCTCCCGGTGGGGTTTACCGTGCCGCCCCTGTCACCAGGGGCGCGGTGCGCTCTTACCGCACCGTTTCACCCTTGCCTTTGCGAGGTTTCCCCCGCTCGGGCGGTTTGTTTTCTGTGGCACTTTCCCTGGGGTCGCCCCCGGCGGCCGTTAGCCGCCACCGTCGATCCCTGGAGCCCGGACTTTCCTCCACCGGGCGCCGCTGGCCGCAAAGCCCAACGCCCGGCAGCGGCCGTCCGGCCAGCTGGCCCCTGGAATAAGGGGATTTGGAGCGCTCAGGTCAAGGGGCTCGCAAGGCCGCCCACGGCCGACGGCCCGACACGCAAGAGACCGATCCCCGCCCGTAAAGGTTCCTTCGATCAATGGCCGGACCACTCGATCGATTGCCCGTGCGGCCCGGTCCATGCAACGGGACTGCCGTCGATGGCCAGGAGGAAAAGTCCGCGGCGTGGTGCCGGTGGGGTCGCTCTTGCGATGCCAGGGAACTCCGCTCGCGAAAGGCGACCCAGTGAGCCGGTCTCAGGCCGCCTGTGGCAGCGCAGCGATCAGCCGCTCCAGCGTGTCGATGGTCGACTGGTCGATGCGCCCGTCGGCGCGCTCGGGCCGGAAGTGGCGCTGGAACGCCGTCACCACGTACTCTGTCATGGCATCGACAACGCCGGTCGCTTCGATGCCGTAGCCATAGCGCCCCAGCAGCAATTGCACCTCGGCGACCAACGGGCCTGCCACCCCGACCCCCAGGCCGGGCTCCGCCGCAATCGCCGGAATGGGCGCGACCCAGTGGCCGATGCCGGCGCGCGCGAGGCGCGCCCAGGGGAACTTCTCGCCCGGGTCCTTCTTGCGCCTCGGCGCTACGTCCGAGTGGGCGAGCACGCGCTCGGGCCGGATGCCGTGCCGGGCGACGATGTCCAGGCACAGCGCCTCCACCGCGTCGAGCTGCTGCTGGGGGAAATCCGGATACCCCCATTCGTGGCCGGGGTTGTGAATTTCGATGCCGATCGAGGCCGAGTTGATGTCGCTCTCGCCGGCCCAGAAGGCCTCGCCGGCGTGCCAGGCGCGCAAGGCCTCGGGCACCATCTGCGTGATGGCGCCTGCCTCGCCGACGGCGTAGTGGCAGGAGACGCCGCTGCCCGCGCGCGTGAGCCAGTCGACCGCCTTGGCCATGGTCTCCACGCCGGTGTAGTGCAGGAGCAGGATGCTCGGGCGCTCGCAGCCCTGCCGCTCCCCGACGTTGGGCGAGGCCACCAGCGCGTCGACGAGCGAGGTATCCGCTTCGAGGATCAAAGCCCGCGCTCCTTGGCGATGGTGTCGTAGGCGGCGTTGATGGCGGCGAGCTTGCGCGTGGCGATGTCCACGAACTCGGCCGGCACGCCGCGGCCCAGCAGCTTGTCGGGGTGGTTGTCGGCGACGAGCTTGCGGTACTGCCGCTTGATCTCCGCGTTGGTGGCCTGTGGGCCGAGGCGCAGCACGTCGTAGGGGCTGCAGTTGTCCTTGACGAAGCGGGCGCGGAAGAAGCGGTACTCGCTCTGCGAGAAGCCGAAGCGGCGCGCCACGTCGGCCAGCACGTTGTCCTCCCTGGGGTGCAGCACGCCGTCGGCGGTGGCGATATGGAGCAGGCCCTCCAGCACGTCCTGCAGGAGCTTCCGGTCGCTCTTCAGGAGCGCCGCGATCTCGTCGGCGTAGGACTCGTATCCCGCCACATCCTCCTTCGCGAGGTTGAAGATGCGCTTGACGTTCTCTTCCTCCTCGGGCGCGGCCTCGAACACCTGCTTGAAGGCCTGCACCTCGAGCGGCGACACGACGCCGTCCGCCTTGGCCATCTTGGCCGAGAGCGCGATGACGCCGATGGTGAAGGCAACGTCCTTGCGGGGCTCGGTGCCGCGGTCCAGGCCGAACACATGAGCAAGCTCGCCGAGCAAGCCGCCGCCTGCGCTGGCGAGCGCGCCCGCAAGCCCCGAGACCTTCTGCCAAGCCGACATCGACGATCCCTACCGCCCTTTGCCGCAGGCGCGGCGATTGCACCGGCGGCAACGGACCGCTAATCCCGACAGGCGCGAGGAATGTCAAGGAAAGTTCATGGAGCCGTCTGCAACTGACGAGGTCTTGATCCGGCGTGAAGGCCGCGCCGGACGCATCACCATGAACCGGCCGAAGGCGCTCAACGCGCTGACGTACGCCATGGTAGGCCGCATCTGGCGGGCCCTGCTCGGCTGGAAAGACGATCCGGCCGTCCAGCTGATCCTCATCGACGGCGCGGGCGAGCGCGGGCTGTGTGCCGGCGGCGACGTGCGCTCCCTCTACGAAAGCCGCGCTCAGGGCTCCGGCCTCGCCAGGGCCTTCTGGCGCGACGAGTACCGGCTCAACGCGCTGATCGGCCGCTATCCCAAGCCCTATGTGGCGCTCCAGGACGGCATCGTCATGGGCGGCGGCATCGGCCTCTCCGGCCATGCGCGGCACCGCATCGTCACGGAGCGCTCGCGGCTCGCCATGCCCGAGACCGGCATCGGCCTGATCCCCGATGTGGGCGGCACCTGGCTGCTGGCCCATGCCCCGGGGGAGGCCGGCATCTACCTGGGACTCACGGGCGAGAGCATGGGGCCGCCGATGCCATCCGTGCCGGCTTTTCCGACAGCTTCGTGCCGGCGGCCGCGCTGCCGGCGCTGGTCGAGCGGCTGAGCGAACCGACGGGCGGCGACGTTGCCTCGGTCATCGCCGGAGTGGCGCAGGCGGCAGGCGCCTCGGAGCTTGCGCAGCGCGCCGGCGACATCGACCGGCTGTTCTCCGGCGCGGGCGTCGAGGCCATCGTCGCGTCGCTGCAGAGCGAGACCGGCGAGTGGGCGGCAAAGGCTCACGCCGCCCTGGCGCAGAAGTCGCCCAAGGCCCTGAAGCTGACCCTGGCGGCCGTTCGCAAGGCGCGCACCCTGCCGTCGCTCGAGGAGGCCTTGAAGCTCGAGTACCGCCTCACCGTGCGCCTGTTCGAGGACGGCGAGTTCCCCGAAGGCGTGCGCGCCCTGCTGGTCGACAAGGACCGCAAGCCGCGCTGGTCGCCGCCGGACCTTGAGCCGGTCTCAGGCCGCCTGTGGCAGCGCAGCGATCAGCCGCTCCAGCGTGTCGATGGTCGACCGGTCGATGCGCCCGTCGGCGCGCTCGGGCCGGAAGTGGCGCTGGAACGCCGTCACCACGTACTCTGTCATGGCATCGACAACGCCGGTCGCTTCGATGCCGTAGCCATAGCGCCCCAGCAGCAATTGCACCTCGGCGACCAACGGGCCTGCCACGCCGACCCCCAGGCCGGGCTCCGCCGCAATCGCCGGAATGGGCGCGACCCAGTGGCCGATGCCGGCGCGCGCGAGGCGCGCCCAGGGGAACTTCTCGCCCGGGTCCTTCTTGCGCCTCGGCGCTACGTCCGAGTGGGCGAGCACGCGCTCGGGCCGGATGCCGTGCCGGGCGATGATGTCCAGGCACAGCGCCTCCACCGCGTCGAGCTGCTGCTGGGGGAAATCCGGATACCCCCATTCGTGGCCGGGGTTGTGAATTTCGATGCCGATCGAGGCCGAGTTGATGTCGCTCTCGCCGGCCCAGAAGGCCTCGCCGGCGTGCCAGGCGCGCAAGGCCTCGGGCACCATCTGCGTGATGGCGCCTGCCTCGCCGACGGCGTAGTGGCAGGAGACGCCGCTGCCCGCGCGCGTGAGCCAGTCGACCGCCTTGGCCATGGTCTCCACGCCGGTGTAGTGCAGGAGCAGGATGCTCGGGCGCTCGCAGCCCTGCCGCTCCCCGACGTTGGGCGAGGCCACCAGCGCGTCGACGAGCGAGGTATCCGCTTCGAGGATCAAAGCCCGCGCTCCTTGGCGATGGTGTCGTAGGCGGCGTTGATGGCGGCGAGCTTGCGCGTGGCGATGTCCACGAACTCGGCCGGCACGCCGCGGCCCAGCAGCTTGTCGGGGTGGTTGTCGGCGACGAGCTTGCGGTACTGCCGCTTGATCTCCGCGTTGGTGGCCTGTGGGCCGAGGCGCAGCACGTCGTAGGGGCTGCAGTTGTCCTTGACGAAGCGGGCGCGGAAGAAGCGGTACTCGCTCTGCGAGAAGCCGAAGCGGCGCGCCACGTCGGCCAGCACGTTGTCCTCCCTGGGGTGCAGCACGCCGTCGGCGGTGGCGATATGGAGCAGGCCCTCCAGCACGTCCTGCAGGAGCTTCCGGTCGCTCTTCAGGAGCGCCGCGATCTCGTCGGCGTAGGACTCGTATCCCGCCACATCCTCCTTCGCGAGGCCGAAGATGCGCTTGACGTTCTCTTCCTCCTCGGGCGCGGCCTCGAACACCTGCTTGAAGGCCTGCACCTCGAGCGGCGACACGACGCCGTCCGCCTTGGCCATCTTGGCCGAGAGCGCGATGACGCCGATGGTGAAGGCAACGTCCTTGCGGGGCTCGGTGCCGCGGTCCAGGCCGAACACATGAGCAAGCTCGCCGAGCAAGCCGCCGCCTGCGCTGGCGAGCGCGCCCGCAAGCCCCGAGACCTTCTGCCAAGCCGACATCGACGATCCCTACCGCCCTTTGCCGCAGGCGCGGCGATTGCACCGGCGGCAACGGACCGCTAATCCCGAGAGGCGCGAGGAATGTCAAGGAAAGTTCATGGAGCCGTCTGCAACTGACGAGGTCTTGATCCGGCGTGAAGGCCGCGCCGGACGCATCACCATGAACCGGCCGAAGGCGCTCAACGCGCTGACGCACGCCATGATGGGCCGCATCTGGCAGGCCCTGCTCGGCTGGAAAGACGATCCGGCCGTCCAGCTGATCCTCATCGACGGCGCGGGCGGGCGCGGGCTGTGTGCCGGCGGCGACGTGCGCTCCCTCTACGAAAGCCGCGCTCAGGGCTCCGGCCTCGCCAGGGCCTTCTGGCGCGACGAGTACCGGCTCAACGCGCTGATCGGCCGCTATCCCAAGCCCTATGTGGCGCTCCAGGACGGCATCGTCATGGGCGGCGGCATCGGCCTCTCCGGCCATGCGCGGCACCGCATCGTCACGGAGCGCTCGCGGCTCGCCATGCCCGAGACCGGCATCGGCCTGATCCCCGATGTGGGCGGCACCTGGCTGCTGGCCCATGCCCCGGGGGAGGCCGGCATCTACCTGGGACTCACGGGCGAGAGCATGGGGCCAGCCGATGCCATCCGTGCCGGCTTTTCCGACAGCTTCGTGCCGGCGGCCGCGCTGCCGGCGCTGGTCGAGCGGCTGAGCGAACCGACGGGCGGCGACGTTGCCTCGGTCATCGCCGGAGTGGCGCAGGCGGCAGGCGCCTCGGAGCTTGCGCAGCGCGCCGGCGACATCGACCGGCTGTTCTCCGGCGCGGGCGTCGAGGCCATCGTCGCGTCGCTGCAGAGCGAGACCGGCGAGTGGGCGGCAAAGGCTCACGCCGCCCTGGCGCAGAAGTCGCCCAAGGCCCTGAAGCTGACCCTGGCGGCCGTTCGCAAGGCGCGCACCCTGCCGTCGCTCGAGGAGGCCTTGAAGCTCGAGTACCGCCTCACCGTGCGCCTGTTCGAGGACGGCGAGTTCCCCGAAGGCGTGCGCGCCCTGCTGGTCGACAAGGACCGCAAGCCGCGCTGGTCGCCGCCGGACCTCGCCGGCGTCGGCGACGGCCTCGTCGCGCGCTATCTGGCGCCGCTGCCCGAGTCCGAGGAGCTGACCTTCCTGGACGGCGAGCGATAGCGGTCCTGCGGCGTCACTTCACCGCGAAACGTTCGACCCACGCAGAGAAGCTGTCGACGTAGCCCTGGAGGAACTTGCGGGTGCCCTCGTCGCCAATCTTGCCGTCGGCGTCGATCAGCCCCTGCTTGAAGGCGATGTAGCCCTCGGGCTGCCCCATGAGCACGACATTCAGGTACGCCAGGATGCTGCGCAGGTGCTGCTGCGCCGCCGCCGTCCCGACGGCACCCATCGAGGTGCCGATCGCGGCGGTGGGCTTGCCGTTGAACGAGTTCTTGCCGTAGGGCCGTGAGGCCCAGTCGATGGCGTTCTTGAGCACGCCGGGAATGGAGCGGTTGTACTCGGGGGTGACGATCAGCACGCCGTCGGCGGCCTCGATCTCGCCCTTGAGCCGCGTCACCGACGCCGGCGGGCTGGGCTCCAGGTCCTGACTGAAGAGGGGCAAATCGTCGATCCTCGAGAAGGTGTACTGGTCCTTCGGCTTGGCCAGCGCCGCCAGCGCCTCGGCGAGCTTGCGGTTGATGGAGTCGCGGCGAATGCTGCCGACGATGACGGCAATTCTGGACATGACAGGGCCATCCTTGCGGTTCGAGCTTGCAACCGGCATGAGGTGGGAGCTGAACCCTCCGCGCGCAAGCAGGCAGAGTCTCGGCGGACGGACAGGAGCAGTCCCCGGTGGTTTGTAGTGGAGACCAGAGCCGAACGGACCGAACGGTCACGTACCCAGATAGTACTGCTTGATGGTCTCGTTGTTGGCGAGGTCGGCGGCGGTCTTGCCCTCGAACTCGATCTCGCCGTGCACGATGACGTAGCCGCGGTCGGCGATCTTGATCGCCTGGTTGAAGTTCTGCTCGGCCATCAGCACCGTGAGGTTGCGCTGCTCCTTCAGCTCCTTGATCTTGGCGATCATCCGGCTCACCAGGATCGGCGCGAGCCCCACAGAGGGCTCGTCGACCAGCAGGAGCCTCGGCTCCGACATCAGCGCGCGCGCCACCGCCACCATCTGCTGCTCGCCCCCGCTCATGGAGCCCGCCATCTGGCGGCGCCGCTCGGCCAGCGCCGGGAAGGTGGTGAGCACGAACTCCAGATTGGCGGCGATGTTGCGCCGCGCCGCCCGGCGATAGGCGCCGAGCATCAGGTTCTCCTCCACCGTCAGGGCGGGGAACAGGCGCCGGCCCTCCGGCACCAGGGCGACGCCGAGGCCGACGATCTCCTCGGGCGTGCGGCCGACGAGATCGGTCTCCCTGCCGTCGACCTTGAGGATGACCGAGCCGGCAACCGGCTCGACCAGGCCGGCGATGCACCGGATCAGCGTGCTCTTGCCGTTGCCGTTGGAGCCGAGCAGCACCACCGTCTCGCCGTCGTTGACGGAGATCGAGACGCCGTGCAGCACGCGCACCTCGCCGTAGCCCGCCTCGATGTTGCTGATCTCGACGCTACACCCCAAGATACGCTCTCTCCACTTCGGGATCCTTGACGATCTGGGCGGGGGAGCCCTCCGCGATCTTGCGGCCGGCGTCGAGCACGACGACGCGCTCGCAGAAGCGGAACACGGCCCGCATGATGTGCTCGATCATGATCACGGCCACGCCGCGCGCGTTGAGCTTGAACAGGATGTCGAGGATCTCGTCAACCTCCGAGCTGGAGAGCCCCGCCATGGCCTCGTCGGAGATCAGCAGGCGCGGCTTGGCGGCGAGCGCGCGCGCCAGCTCCAGCTTGCGCATGTCCACCTGGGTCAGGCGTCCGCAGATCTCGGTTGGCGCGGCCCTCGAAGCCGACGAGATTGAGGATCTCGCGCGCCTCCCCCTCCGGATCGGCGCCGCGGTTGCCGCGCGCGACGGCATACTCCATCGGGATCATCAGGTTCTGCAGGATCGTCATGCTGCGGAACGGGCGCGGGATCTGGAAGCTGCGCACGATGCCGCGGCGCGTGCGGCGGTGCGCGGGCAGCCGCGTGATGTCGGCGTCCTCGAACGTGATCGCGCCCTGGTCGCACAGGAGCGCGCCGGAGATGCAGTTGATCATGGTGGTCTTGCCGGAGCCGTTCGGTCCGATCAGGCCGAGGCGCTCGCTCGCGCCCAGATGCAGGTCGACCGAGCTCAGCGCGACGAACCCGCCGAAGCGCTTGGTGAGGGAGCGGACCTGAAGCAGGGGGTTCATGACGGCGCCGTGCCGGCTTTATGCCGCGCGTACAGCCACCTCACCTTGGCGGTCAAGAGGAACACGCAGGCCGGTACGGTGATCGCGACGAGCAATGCCTGGAGTCCGATGCCCACGCCGAGCCTCCACAGGAGGAAGGCGAAGGCGACGAGCGCGGGCATCGACAGCAGCCACGCCCACCCTGCGAGCTGCAGCAGGCCGCAGGCCGCCCCGAACAGCAGGCCTCCCAGGACGATGGCACTGATGGCGGCGGCCGTGGCTGCCGCGTCTGCCGAGGCCAGCGCCGCCGTCACCGCTGCCATGCCTGCGATGATCGCGACCATGCTGGCGATGAAGCTGTAGCTGGCGATGCCGATCAGGCCTGCGGCTTGCCAGCTGAGATGCGACGGAGCCGCCTTGGCGAGGAACTCGTGCACCAGTCCGACGATCCCGCGCGGCGCCATGATGACGAAGGCCACCAGGATGACGCCGACGAGGAGCACATTGAGCTCCGAGGAGATCGTGACCGAGATGATCTGCTGCGCCAGGCCGAGCAGCAGCGCGCCGAGGACCGGCCCGTACCAGAAGGCGGTGCCGCCGATCATGGGCATGGCAATGGCGTTGACGGCGATCTCGAGCGAGAACGCCGACGCCGGGTCCACGAACGACACCATGAACGGATAGGGCGCGCCTGCCACGCCCATCAGGGCGCCCATGGCGGTCGCCGAGATCAGCTTGAGGCGCAGGGTCGGCACGCCCATGCACTCTGCCGCGAGCTCGTCGTCGCGGATGGCGGCGAGCCCGCGGCCGAACTTGGAGTTGGCGATGTAGCGCGAGACCACGATGGCCGTCAGCGCGAGCCCCAGCATGAGCACGAACAGGTACTTCGCATAGCTCGTGAAGGAGAGGAGGCCTGCGAGGAGCTGGGGCGGCTCGGGTGTGAGGATGGGGGTGCCTTTGGCCGCGCCGACGTAGCTCCAGTTGTTCATGAACGTCTGGAACACGATCGCCAGCGCCAGCGTGGCAATGGCGAAGTAGACGCCGCGCAGGCGCAGCGTCAGATAGCCGGTGCCGAGCCCGATCAGGCCGCACAGCACCGCGCCTGCGAGGACGTAGACGATGAGCGGCGCATCGAGACCGAGGCTCGGCAGGAGCTTGTGGAGCGCGACGCTGGAATAGGCGCCGAGCGCAAAGAAGCCGGCGCTGCCGAAGTTCACATAGCCGGTGAAGCCGCCCAGGATGTTCCAGGCGACGGCCATGATCAGCGCCTGCAGGATCGCGTAGGCGGCGGTGAAGTAATACTCGTTGTCGGTGAACGCGGCGAACGCTCCGCCCGCCACCAGTGCCGCGACGACGAGGCCCCAGAACCCCAAGGACCTCATGAGTGCCTGCCCAGTATGCCGGAGGGCCTGATCGCGAGCGTGAGGAGCAGGAGGCCGAACGCCACCGCCGGCGCCCACGAGGGGCTGGCGAAGGTCTGCACGAAGCTTTCGGCGATGCCGAGGATGAAGGCCGCAAGCACGGTGCCGGGCAGGCTGCCCATGCCGCCCAGCACCACGATGGCGAAGGCCCGGCCGATGTACTCGCGGTTGATCGACGGCTCGACCGGGCCGATGATGATGAGCAGCGCCCCGGCGATGGACGCGGTGGAGAGCGCCAGCCCGAACGCGATCTGCTTGATCCTGACGGGGTTCGCACCCATCAGCTGCAGCGCCTGCCGGTCCTGGGACACGGCAAGAATGGCGCGGCCGACGAAGGTCTTGGACATGAAGAGATGGAGCCCGAATGTCATCAGCATCGAGACGGCGAAGGGAATGGCCATGCGCAGGGGAATATCGACGACGCCGATCTTCCAGTTCACGCCGATGTAGGGCGCGGGCACCAGCCGGTAGTCCACGCCGTAGATCAGGATCAGCGTCACCTCGATGATGAACATGAGGCCGAAGAAGAACGCCAGTCCGCTGAGCGATTCCTGCCCGGTGCGTTCGAAGCACGAATAGTAGATGCGGTAGACGACGATCCCCAGCACGAAGAAGGCGGGCGTCATGATGATGCCCGTCAGGACCGGGTCGAAGCCGTGCAGGGCGCCGAGCAGATAGGCGAAGTAGGAGCCGACGATGATGAAGGCGGGGTGGGCGATGTTGACGATGTCGAGCTGGCCGAAGGCGATCGACAGGCCGAGTGCCACGGCGGTGTAGAAACCGCCGAGCAGGAGGCCCGCAACGACAGCGTTGGAGAGCAGTACGGGATCGGTAATCACTGTCGTCGCGGCGCCTGCCGCCTACTTTGGCCGGCTTTCGAGGGTGCCAGGAGCTTCACTGCCTGTAAGGGAAGGCCAGCTCGCCCGTCTTCACCGAAGGCGGATGGAGCACGACGCGGCTCCCGGCCTTCGTGAACTGGTCGAGGTCGTTGGCCTTGAGGTCGCGGAACTGCACCATCAGCGCCCGCGACGTCTGCCATTCGCCGTTGCTGCCGAACTTCACGGGCCCGACGATCGTCTGATAGGTCGACTTGCGCATGTGCTCGGCAAGCTTGGCCTGATCGAGTCCCTTGGTGGCCTCGACCGCCTGACCCATGACCTCCAGATAGGCGTAGGCCCACGGCGGCAGATAGTGACCCAGGGGGTCGACACCCGCACCCGCCGCCTTCTGCTGGTACTTCTTCAGGAACGCGTCGATACCCGGGAAATTGAGGGTCGATGCCGGCACCCAGAAGTCGTAGTTGACGACCCCGTTGAGCATCGGGCCGAGGTTCTTCTGGATGGCGGCGAACTGCAGGCCGAC
This sequence comes from uncultured Alphaproteobacteria bacterium, assembly GCA_963840075.1. Lineage (GTDB taxonomy): Bacteria > Pseudomonadota > Alphaproteobacteria > Rhizobiales > Hyphomicrobiaceae > AWTP1-13. Next base: position 54,930 of record CAWIXS010000013.1, read on the forward strand.
CATGCCGCCGCCGAACAGCTTGGTCTTCAGCTGCAGCTCGTTGGCGGCCTTGACCATGCCCACCGAATCCGGCGGGTACGATCCGACGTAGACGACATCCGGATTGGTGGCCTGGATAGCGCGGACGATCGGCGCGAAGTCCGTGGTCGTTGCCGGATAGGACTTGTCATAGACGATCTTGAAGCCCATCTCCTGCGCGTTCTTGCGCGCGCCGTAGACCGCATTCTGCGAGAACTCTGCGTCGGCTGCAGCCAGCGCGACGGTCGTCACGCCCTTGCTCTTGGCCAGATCGAAGAAGCCGCGCGACCAGTCCACCTTGGGAGATGGGCCGGCCGGCATGATCTGGAAGTAGCGGTCGTACTTGAACTCGTCGTTGGCCGCTAGTCCGAACAGCGCCGGGAACACCATCTTCTTGCGCATGACGATGTTCATCGCCGGCACGATCACGTTGGTGCCGTAGCTGGAGACGATGAGGTCGACCTTGTCGACATCGAGCAGCTTGGTGTAGAGCGGCGGCACCTTCGCCGGGTTGGTCGCATCGTCGTAGTAGACGAACTCGACCTTGCGGCCGAGCAGGCCGCCCTTGGCGTTCACATCGTCGCGCCAGATCTCCATCGCGATCAGGGCCGACTTGCCGCCGGCGCCGAGCGGTCCGGTGAGCGCCATGGTGAAGCCGATCCTGACCGGTTTTTCCTGCGCCAGGACCGGCGTGGAGAAGAGGGCGGGGATCAGTACGGTGACAGCGGCGAGCGCTGCAGCCACGCCCACGAGCCGACGCCACATCGAGTGCGCCATGGCGGTTCCTCCCTGTGTTGCAGACGGATTTGCTCAGACACTTTTGCACGTACTCTAGGCGTGTCGGCATGCGAAGCCAAGTCCCCCATGCTGCCCCATGCTGCTGTCACTTGGGGGGACGTTGCCCACCGTCGGCCGGGCGGGCGGCCCGCGGCTCGAACGCGACCCAGGTCATTGTTCGGTGCACCGGATTGGCTATTGAAGATCGCAAGGCCCGCGCGCACAATCCCGCGCGAGCACCCAAGCCTTGCGCCGTCCCACCCAACTCGGCACACCAGGGGAGATATGCACATGCGCGAATACACACCCGAGAATATCACCGACGCCGTGCTGGAGCAGATGTCCACCACGCCCGACGCGCGCATGAAGGAGATCATGGAAGGCGCCGTGCGCCACCTGCACGCCTTCGCACGCGACGTGAAGCTGACGCCGGCGGAATGGATGAAGGGCATCGAGTTCATGACCAAGGTCGGCCAGATGTGCTCCCCTGCGCGTCAGGAGTTCATCCTGTTGTCCGACACGGTGGGTCTCTCGGCGCTCGTCAACATCATGCACGACACGACCAAGATGGAGGATGCGACCGGCGCCAGCCTGCTCGGCCCGTTCTTCCGCGAGAGCACGCCCGTTTTCGACTACGGCGCACAGATCTCGAGCAAGACCGAGGGCAAGGAGCTCGTGCTCTACGGCCGCGTCACCAATGCCCAGGGCCAGCCGCTGCCGAACGCCATGGTGACGGTCTGGCAGACCGCCGCCGACGGCGCGTACGACATCCAAAAGAGCCTCGAGGTGATCGACTGCCGCGGCATCTTCCGCACCAACGAGGAGGGCAACTATCTGATCCGCACGGTGCGGCCGCTCGGCTACTACATCCCGCTCGACGGTCCGGTCGGTGCGGTGGTCATCGCCCAGAAGCGCCACGGCAAGCGCCCCGCGCACATCCATTTCCTGATCAGCGCGCCGGGCTATCGCGAGCTCGTCACGGCGCTCTACCTCGCCGGCGACGAGCATCTGGAGGACGACGTGGTGTTCGGCGCCTCGGGCGATCTGGTGGTCGAGGTGAAGGACAACGATCCCGCCTCGCCGATTGCGGGCGTGCCGAGCTGCCACTTCGACTTCCGCCTCGCGCGCGAGAGCGAGGCCGACCGGCGCGCCGGCCGCGTCGGCGCCGACCCCGGTCAGATCACCAAGTCCAGCAACGGCCAGCCGACCGGCCCCTACGGCGCCCCCCCTCCCGAGGTGCTGGCGGCCGAGAAGGACAAGAAGGGCGGCTTCCTCGGCGGCCTGTTCCGCAAGTGACGTCCACCCGTCATCCCGGCCGGAGCGATGCACGCCGAAGGCGGGCAGCGCTCCGAGCTGCCCGCTCTCATTCATCGCGTGGCGGCCGGCGAGACCATCATTATCGAGGCGCCATCGGGCGAGCGCGTGCGCTTGGAGCCGCTGGTACAGACTCCGCAACATCCGAAGCGCGCGCAGCCAATGCCGGGCCGGCTCAAAGGCAAGATCGAGGTCCCCGCCCGCCTGACGGAGACAATGTCAGAAGACGAGCTGGAAGATTGGTACGGAAAGAAAGCGTGACTGAGGACGTTGCTCGATACCCACGCCTCGTTCTGGTGGCTGACCGACGATCCTCGGCTCGGTCGCCCCGCGCGCCGGGTTGTGTCGGATGACCCGGACACGGCCGGACCCCAATGGCTGATCGAAATTTCGAGCGGGAGATCGCAAGCGAGGGTTTCGCGCTGCTTGCCATTGAGGTTCTGCATGTGCGTTCGGCCGGCTTGATGCAAGCTGCGCATCGCGACCCGTTCGATCGGTTGCTTGTCGCACAGGCGGCCAGCGAGGGACTCACCCTCGTAACGTCCGACCAAGCCCTCGCGCCTTTGGGCGCGAGCTGCCTTTGGTGAGCCAGAGGAGGCCACTACCACGAAGGAGAGACCAGCCACCGCCTCGCATTCCCTTGAACCACGCCAGGCCCCCTCATAGAGTGGCTTGCGAAACGCGCAACAAAAACGTCCGGATGGGAGGAAATCCATGAAGGCGGCGCCGTTCAGCTACGTGCGCGCCACGTCGCTTGCCGATGCCTTCCGGCTGTGGCGCGAGGCCGGGCCCGAGGCGAAGCTGCTCGCCGGCGGCCAGAGCCTGCTCGCCAGCCTCGCCTTCCGCCTCTCCGAGCCCGCCGCCCTCATCGACATCTCGCGCGTGCCCGAGCTCGCCGGCGTCTCGCAGGCCGGAGAGACGATCCGCGTCGGCGCCGCCGTCACGCAGGCCGAGCTCGGCCGCAACGAGCTGATCCGCCGCCACGTGCCGCTCCTCGCCGAGGCGGTGCCGCTGATCGGTCATCCGGCCATCCGCAACCGCGGCAGCGTTGGCGGCTCCCTCGCCTTCGCCGACCCCGCCGCCGAGCTGCCCGCGTGCGCGGTGGCGCTCGACGCCGTCATCGTCGCGCGCAGCGCCGAGGCCGAGCGGCGCATCCCGGCCGCTCGCTTCTTCACCGGCCTCTATGCCACCGCGCTCGCGCACAACGAGCTGATCGCAGCGGTGGAATTCCCCGTCGCCAAGTCGGGCGAGCAATGCCTGATCCTGGAGGTGGCCCGCCGCTCCGGCGACTACGCCATCGCGGGGCTGGCGGCCAAGGTCAAGGTATCCGGCAACTCCCTGATCGACCCGCGCCTCGTGCTCTTCGGCGTCGGCGACCGCCCGATCCCCGCGCAGCGCGCGATGGCCGCCGCCTCCGGCAAGCCCGCGACCGCGGAGACCGTCGCCGCCGCCCAGGCCGCGCTCGACACCGACCTCGATCCGACCGCGGATCAGCATGGCGGCCCCGAGCTGAAGCGCCACCTTGCTCGCGTCCTGCTGGCGCGCGCCTTGAAGCGCCTCTCCGGCAGCGAGGAGGCGCGCGCTGCATGACGACGGAGGTTGCCGTCACGCTGACCGTCAACGGCGAGCGCGTTTCCCGCCGCGTCGAGGCGCGCCGCCACCTCGTCGACTTCCTCAGGCTCGACCTCGGTCTGATGGGGTCGCATACCGGCTGCGAGCACGGCATCTGCGGCGCCTGCACGGTGCGGGTCGATGGCGCCATCGTGCGCGGCTGCCTCGTGCTCGCCGCCGCGCTCGACGGCGCCGAGGTGGAGACCATCGAGGGCGTCTCCGACTCGGGCGAGATCCGCGACCTGCAGGAGGCCTTCGTCGCCCGCAACGCCGCCCAATGCGGCTATTGCACGCCCGGCATGCTCATCTGTGCCGCCGACCTCCTGAGCGCCAACCCGCGGCCGACGCGCGCCGAGATCCGCGAGCACCTAGCCGGCAACTACTGCCGCTGCACCGGCTACCACGCCATCGTCGATGCCGTCGAGGCAGTGGCCAAGGCCCGCAACGGGAAGGCTTGAGCCGTGAGCGAGATCATCGACCCTTCCTCCGTCGACCGGCCGAACTCCTACATCGGCAAGTCGGTGCCGCGCCCCAACGCCCGCAAGCTGGTTGAGGGCCGCGGCCAGTTCGTCGACGACATCGTCCTGCCGCGCCTGGTGCACGTGGCCTTCGTGCGCAGCCCGCACGCCCACGCCAGGATCGCCGGCATCGATGCCGCCGCGGCTTTGCAGATACCGGGCGTCCTGCGCGTCTTCACCGGCCGGGACCTCGCCGCTCACTGCGATCCCTGGGTCGGCACCCTGGCCCACCTCAAGGGCATGAAAAGCGCGCCACAGCGGCCGATCCCGATCGATCGCGCCACCTGGGTCGGCGAAGCTGTCGCCGCGGTGGTGGCGGAGACGCGCGCGCTGGCCGAGGATGCCGCCGCCAACGTCGATATCGCCTACGAGCCGCTGCCGGCCGTGGTCGACATGGAGACGGCGCTGGCCCCCGGCACGCCCCTCATCCATCCCGAGCTCGGCGACAACCTCTGCTTCCAGCGCCTCAACGAGAGCGGCAATGCAGACCAGGCCTTCGCCGCCGCCCACAAGATCGTCGAGGCCACCTTCCATACCGGCCGCCACACCGGCGCCACCCTCGAGCCGCGCTCGATCCTGGCCGACTACAACCGCGCCTCGGGCAAGCTCACCGTCTACCACTCGACCCAGGCCCCGCACATGATGCAGGGCGTGTTCGCCAAGCATCTGCGCCTCGCCGAAGGCGACGTGCGCGTGATCTGCTCCGATGTCGGCGGCAGCTACGGCATCAAGGTGCACGTCTATCCCGACGAGGTCGCCGTCGCCGCGATCGCCAGGGTCATGGGCCGCCCGGTGAAGTTCATCGCCGACCGGCTGGAGAGCTTCGCCTCCGACATCCATGCCCGCGACCACCGCGTCAAGGCGCGCATGGCCGTCGACGCCGAGGGCCGCATCACCGCCTTCGACGTCGACGACCTCACGGGCATCGGCCCCTACTCGGTCTATCCGCGCACCAGCGCGGTGGAAGGCAACCAGGTGGTGAACCTGGTCGGCGGCCCCTACGACTTCCCCAACTACCGCGCCAGGACCACGGTGGTCCTGCAGAACAAGACGCCGACCTGCCAGTACCGCGCCGTCGGCCACCCCATCGCCGCCGCCGTCACCGAGGGCCTCGTCGACCTCGCCGCCGAGGCCCTGGGCCTCGACCCGGTCGAGCTGCGCCGCCGCAACCTGATGGCCGACGGCAGCTACCCGCGCACCTCCCCCGCCGGCATGCGGTTCGAGGGCCTCTCCCACGTCGCCTCGCTCGACAAGCTGGTCGCCATGATGGACTACACCGGCCTCAGGGCGGAGCAGGAACGCCTGCGCCGGCGCGGCCTCCACCGCGGCATCGGCTTCGCCAGCTTCATCGAGCTGACCAACCCCAGCCCCTTCATGTACGGCATCGGCGGGGCGCGCATCTCCGCGCAGGACGGCTGCACCGTGCGCATCGACCCCGACGGCTCGGTCCTCGCCGCCACCGGCGTCACCGAGCAGGGCCAGGGCACCGAGGCCGTCGTGCGCCAGATCGTGGCCGAGGGCGTGGGCGTCGCCATCGACCAGGTGCGCGTCGTCACCGGCGATACGCTGACCACGCCCTATGGCGGCGGCACCTGGGGCTCGCGCGGCGCCGGCATCGGCGGCGAGGCCGCGCTGCAGTCCGCCATCGCCGTCAAGCAGGCGGCGCTGGTCGTGGCCGGCGCCATGCTGCAGGCGCAGCCCGAGACGCTGGACCTCGTGGCCGGCGAGATCGTAGAGCGCGCCACGGGCCAGTCGCGCATGCCGCTCGCCGAGCTCGCCCGCATCGTCTACTTCCGCGGCGACACTCTGCCGCCGGACCTCCCGCGCGAGCTGATGCAGACGCGCCACTTCATCACCAAGGAGTACCCGTTCGCCTTCACCAACGGCGCCCAGGCCTCCTACCTGGAGGTCGACGTCGACACCGGCATGGTGAAGCTCCTGAAGCACTGGTGCGTGGAGGACTGCGGCCGCGTCATCAACCCGATGCTGGTGGACGAGCAGGTGCGCGGCGGCATCGTGCAGGGCATCGGCGCTGCCCTCTACGAGGAGTGCCCCTACTCGCCCGAGGGGCAGCTGCTGATCGGCTCCATGGCCGACTACCTGGTGCCCATGGCCGCGGAGATGCCCGACATCGAGGTCGGCCACGTCGAGACGCCGACGGGCGAGTCCCTGCTCGGCGCCAAGGGCGCCGGCGAGGCCGGCACCGCCGGCGCTCCCGCCGCCGTCATGAACGCCATCAACGACGCGCTCCGCCCCTTCGGCGCCAAGGTGTTCGCTCAGCCCTTCACGCCCGAGCGCATCCTCGCCGCGCTGGGCAAGGTGCCGAGCTGAACCACCCGCACCCCGCAAGCACGGGTGGATCACCTCCGCCACGTGAAGAGCGAGGACACCGCGTAGTTCCACACCGCCCCGACCAGCACGCCGCAGATGCCCGACACCCACCGGCCGTAGTCCTGCACGAACAGGAAGTTGGCGATGCCGACGTTGGCGAACGCGCCGACTGCGCACACGGCATAGAAAGTGAGCAGCCCCAGCAGCAGACGGCCGGCGCCCTTGAGGCGCTTGTCCCTGTAGGTCAGCGTGTTGTTGAGGAAGAAGTTGCCGGCGATGGCAATGGCGGTCGCCGTGGCCTGGGCATAGAGAAAGCTCGTGCCCAGAGCCATCGCTGCGGCCAGCACGGCCATGTGCAGCACCACGCCCAGCGAGCCGACCGCCGCGAACATCAGGAAGCGCACCGGCACCAAGCGCCCGATCAGCTTGTCGAGCAGCAGGGTCGCGTAGTCCAGGATCACCAGGCTGTCGAGCTTGCTCTCCCCGTGCTGGCGCGTGGCGAACACGTAGGGCACCTCCTTGATGCGCGGCGCGCCGGGCGAGGAGGCGACGATGTCGAGCAGGATCTTGTAGCCCTCCTGGGACAGCCGGCGCACGGCAGCATCGAAGGTTGCGCGCTTCAGCATGAAGAAGCCGCTCATCGGGTCGGTCAGCTCGCGCCCCTTCAAGACCAGGCGCGACAGCCGGGTCGCCACCAGGCTGATCCGGTGGCGCCGCTTGTCCCAAGTCCCGACCCCGCCGTCGGCGGCATAGCGCGAGCCGACCACGATGTCGGCCTCGTCGCGGCGCAGCATCTCCAGCATCGCTGTGAGCTGCCGCTCGTCGTGCTGCAGGTCGGCGTCCATCACCGCGATGCAGGGCGCAAAGCTCGCCTGGATGCCCTCGACCACGGCGGAGGCGAGCCCGCGGCGGCCGAGCCGGCGCACGCTGCGCACCCTGCGGTCGCCGCGGCAGGCCTGCTCGAGGGCCGAGACGGTGCCGTCGGTCGAATCGTCGTCGACGAGCACCACCTCCCACCGGATGCCGTCGAGCGCCCGGTCCAGCTTCTCCAGCAGCGGCACGATGTTGTCGCGCTCGTTGAAGGTGGGCACGACAACCACAAGCTCGGGCGTGCCCATCTCGGTCGTCGCCTGCGTTTCCGCGGCAACCCATTGTTGCATGGTGGTCATTCGGCCCCCGGCGGCAGTCCCGAATGAGGCAGTCTTCGTCCCCGGGCGGTTTTTTGTCCAGGAGCTTGGCCTGTTGGCTGCGGCGATGGCGTGGAAAAGCGGCAGGATGGCAACAGAGGCTTGTTATGGCTTATTTTCCTTGACTCGTTCCTGTTATGTTCTTATCTTGGGCTTTCTCGCAACCACCTTCTCGTTGGGCCTCCGGATACGCATGCGTTGCATCACCGACATTGCGAAAGGTGTCAGACCCTCTGGGTCTGACACCGTTTCTGCAACCGGCGTTGGAGCCCATGGTGTCGACACCGCGCTCAACCAGCGCCTGGCGGCCCTCAGGAAGGCCGTGGAGAGGCTGCAGGCCGCCCCAGTCATCGGCAAGGCCGAAGGCGATCCGGCGCGTGCAGGGCCTCGCCAGGGCCGCAGCGGGCCCGATTGGGGGCTGCCGGCCCCTCTCGCTTTGGGGGCCCTCAATGAGGTGGTAGCCGCCCATGCCGACCGGCCGGCGGCCTTTAGCTTCCTGTTCACCCTGACGGCCCTGGGCCTGGAGGCACGGGCGGGCCCCGCCGTCCTCGTCGCCACCCGGCGCGCGCTCGCCGAGCACGGCGCCCCCTGCGGTCACGGCCTCGCCCAGCTGGGCCTCGATGTCGGCCGGCTGATCCTGGTCGAGACCGGGTCCGACAAGGACGCGCTGTGGGCGCTGGAGGAGACGCTGCGCTCCGGTGCCGCGGCAACCGTGGCCGCCGCCATCGCCGGCGGTCTCGACCTCACGGCGAGCCGCCGGCTCAACCTGGCGGCCGCCCCGCGGCGCACGCCGCTCGTCGTCCTGAGCGGGGCCCAAGCCGCAAGAGTGGCCGCCGCAATGGCCGCGGGAGCGAACGCGGCCGCCACCCGCTGGCGCATCGCCGCGGCGCCGGCCGCCCGCGACCGCTTCGGCGCGTTCGACCATTGGCGCTGGCGGGTGGCCCTGGAGCGCTGCCGCAACGGCCGTCCGGGAGACTGGCTGATCGAGTGGAACCATGTCGCGCATCGTTTCCGTGTGGTTGAGAGGCTGGCCGATTGCCCGCCTGCTCAGAGCGCAGGCCGCCGCCGCGCCGGCTGAGCCAGCCGACCCGGTCATGCCGAAGGCATGCCCCCAACTAGACCCGCTCCGCCCCCTCGCCCTCGTCGCCCCCGGCCCAGGGGGCCCACGCATCGCCACGCTCAACCGCGCCGCCAGGCACGGCGGCCTCAGCGTGGGCGACCTCGTCTCCAACGCCCGCTCCAAGGTGCTCGACCTGCAGACGCGCGAAGCCGACCCGGCCGCCGATGCCGAGGCCCTGCGCCGGCTCGCCCTGTGGGCCTTGCGCTATTCCCCCATCGTGGCCCCGTGGGACGAGGCGAACGGCGCCGACGGCCTCTTCATCGACATCGCCGGCGCGGCCCACCTTTGCGGCGGCGAGACGGCGCTCATCGCCGATCTCGACCGCCGCCTCACCGCCTTCGGCCTCGCCCCGCGCATCGCCGTCGCCGACACCGCCGGCACCGCCTGGGCCATGGCTCATCATGGCAGCGATGGTGGTAGCCATGACAGCGCTGCCGGCGCCGGCCGCGCCATCGTCCCTTCGGGCGGAGAAGCGCGGGCCCTGGCTCCCCTCCCGCTCGCGGCGCTGCGGCTGCCGGAGAGCACACTGTCGCTGCTCGGCCGCCTGGGCTTCCGCCGCATCGGCGCGCTCCTCGATGCGCCGCGCGCGCCGCTCGCCGCCCGCTTCGAGGCCCTCCTCCTGCGCCTCGACCAGGCGCTGGGGCGCGCGCCCGAGCCCCTCACCCCCGTGGTGCCGCTGCCCGTCTACGTCGCGCAGGCCACCTTCGCCGAGCCGATCGTCAGCCAGGAGCATATCCTGGCGGCGGCCACGCGCCTCCTGCAGAGGCTCGTCGGGGACCTCGCGCACGCCGCCGCCGGAGCGCGCAGCCTCCGCCTCATGCTGTTCCACCTGGACGGCCGCGTGCAGCCGGTCGAGATCGGCCTCGCCGCCCCCAGCCGCGATGCGCGGCACATCGCGCGTCTCCTCGCCCTGCGCCTGGAGCGCATGGCCGACTCCCTCGATGCCGAGCTCGGCTTCGAGGCCGCCGTCCTCCACGTGCTCGTCGCCGAGCCGCTGGCGGATCATCAGGCTCGCCTGAGCATGGACGAGGCGGCCGTGCCATCCGAGGCCCTGGCCCAGCTCGTCGACCGCCTGCAGCAACGCCTGGGCCCCCGCGCCGTGCATCAGCTCCACCCGCACCAGAGCCACATCCCCGAGCGCGCCATCCGCACGCGCCCTTCCAGTCGGCGTATGTTGCGATGGACTGCCGATGATCCGTCGGCCCAACGCCCCCTCCTCCTGCTGCCCCGCCCCGAGCCGGCCGAGGTCATGGCCCTGATCCCGGAAGGGCCGCCGCGCCAGTTCCGCTGGCGCGGCGTGCGCCACCAGGTCGCCCATGCCGAGGGCCCCGAGCGCATCGCGCCGGAATGGTGGCGCCGCATCCGCGATGATGTGGAGCGCGACTACTACGTGGTCGAGGACGTGGAAGGCCGCCGCTTCTGGCTCTACCGCGCCGGCCGCTACGGCAGCGCCGAGGCCCCCCCGCAATGGTTCATCCACGGGGTATTCGGATGAGGACTCCCTCTCCCCGCGCGCGGGCTCCCTCTCCCCGCGCAACGCCAACCTCGCCACGCGCTCCATCAGCGCGGGGAGAGGGCCGGGGTGAGGGGCAGCGGCACACTCCGACGTCGGCGATTGTCACTGCCCCTCACCCTAACCCTCTCCCCGCAAGCGGGGAGAGGGAATCCCCACAACTACCCCGCAATCTTCTCGCGTGCCGCCTGAGCCAGAAACGCAGAGCGCGTGAGCCCTCTGGCGGCAGCCGCCGAGTCGATCTGATCGACCAGCGCCTTGTCGATCGAGATGTTGATCCGTACCGTCCGACCGGCATCCGCAAGCAAGGGGACGGCGAACAGCACGGCACCTCCCTCCACAGCGACGATGACATCCTCATCGGCCCGCACCTCGTCGATGGAGCGCGCCGGTGGCACGCGCCGCCCCGCACTCTCCGTGGCCTCCGCGTGCTGACGCAGCGCCGCGGCAGCATTGGCGACTGCCTCGTCCAGCGTGTCACCGGCCGAGAAGCAGCCCTCGACATCCGGAAACCAGACGCCGAACGCGCTGTCCGGCTCCTTCTCGATGACGGCGACATAGTTCATTGGGAGACAATAGAACGCGGGGTGCACCATGTCTCTTGTAGACTGAGGGCTCGCCACAACGTCCCCTCCCCCGTCGCGCCGGAGGCGCGCACTCAAAACGTGGGGGAGGGACAGGGTGGGGGGGATTGCAGAACATCGAAGGTCGGGAGTCCCCCCACCCCTGACCCCTCCCCGCACCTGCGCCGAAGGCGCACAAGCGAGCTTCGCTCGCTTTGGCCCCTGCGGGGCCAGAGGGGAGGGGAATCCGGTCGGCGCTTGTGGAGGGCGCCATGACCGCCTTCGCCGAGCTTCTCGCCGCCACCAACTTCTCGTTCCTGCGCGGGGCCTCGCATGCGCACGAGATGGTGGCGCAGGCCGCCGAGCTGAGGCTCGCCGCCATCGGCATCGCCGACCGCAATACGCTGGCCGGCGTGGTGCGCGCCTTCACCGCCGCCAGGGAGCACGGGCTCCGCCTCGTGGTCGGCGCGCGCCTCGTCACCACCGAGGGCCTCGAGGCCGCCTGCTATCCCACCGATCGCGCCGCCTACGGCCGGCTGTGCCGGCTGCTGACCGGCGGCAACCGCCGCGCCGTCAAAGGCAAGTGCCACTTCACATTCGAGCAGATGCTGGCCGCAGCCGAGGGGCAGCTTTTCATCGCCATCCCCCCACGCGAGATCACGCCAGCCTTCGTCGAGCGCCTGGGCACCCTCTCGGCGACAGCGCGCGGCCGCGTCTGGCTCGCCGCCACCTTCGCCTATCGCGGCGACGAGCTCCGCCGCCTCGGCGCGCTCGCCGAGCTGGCAGCGCAGATCCGCACGCCCCTCGTCGCCACTACCGAGGCGCTCTACCACCACCCAGATCGCCGCCCTCTCGCCGACGTGCTCGCCTGCATCCGCGAGAAGTGCACGATTGCCGAGGCCGGCTATCGCCTCGAGGCCAACGCCGAGCGCCACTTGAAGTCCGGTGCCGAGATGGCCCGCCTGTTCGCCCACCACCCCGAGGCCGTGGCCCGCACGCTGGAGATCGTGGGCCGCATCCGCTTCTCGCTCGACGAGCTGCGCTACGAGTATCCCGAGGAGCCGGTGCCCGCCGGCAAGACCCCGCAGGGGCACCTCGAGGAGCTGACATGGCAGCATGCCGCGCGCCGCTTCCCCGGCGGCATCCCCGACAATGTGCGCGCCGTCCTCACGAAGGAGCTGGCGCTGATCGCCCGCCTCGGCTACGCCCGCTACTTCCTCACCGTCTACGACATCGTGCGCTTCGCCCGCGAGGAGGCGCAGCCGCCGATCCTGTGCCAGGGCCGCGGCTCGGCCGCCAACAGCGCGGTGTGCTACTGCCTCGGCATCACCTCGGTCGATCCCACCCGGATCGACCTGCTGTTCGAGCGCTTCATCTCCGCCGACCGCGGCGAGCCGCCCGACATCGACGTGGACTTCGAGCACGAGCGGCGCGAGGAGGTGATCCAGCATCTCTACGCCCGCTACGGCCGCGAGCGCGCCGCCATCTGCGCAACCGTCATCCACTACCGCTCGCGCATGGCGATCCGCGAGGTCGGCAAGGCGCTGGGCCTGAAGGAGGACGTGACGGCGGCGCTGGCGGGCCTCGTCTGGGGCAGCGGCGCCGACGACTTCGCCGAGAAGCGCGTGCGCGAGGCGGGCCTCGACCCCGCCAACCCGGCGATCCGCCAGGCGCTGGGTCTCGCCCGCCAGCTGATGGGCTTCCCGCGCCATCTCTCCCAGCACGTCGGCGGCTTCGTCCTCACACGCGAGCGCCTCGACGAGACGGTGCCGATCCACAATGGAGCCATGCCGGACCGCACCTTCCTGGAGTGGGACAAGGACGACATCGATGCGCTCGGCATGCTCAAGGTGGACGTGCTGGCGCTCGGCATGCTCACCGCCATCCGCAGGAGCTTCGACCTCATTGCGCGCCACTACGGCGAGACATACACGCTGGCCACAATCCCGTCCGAGGACGCCGGCGTTTACGAGATGCTGAGCAAGGCCGACTCGGTCGGCGTGTTCCAGGTCGAGTCGCGCGCGCAGATGTCGATGCTGCCGCGCCTCGAGCCGCGCAACTTCTACGATCTCGTCATCGAGGTGGCGATCGTGCGCCCCGGGCCGATCCAGGGCGACATGGTGCATCCCTACCTGCGCCGGCGCAGCGGCATCGAGCCGGTCGAGTACCCCTCCGAGGCCTTGCGCAAGGTGCTGCAACAAGACGCTGGGCGTGCCGCTGTTCCAGGAGCAGGCGATGCAGATCGCCATCGTGGCTGCCGGCTTCACGCCCGACGAGGCCGACAAGCTGCGCCGCGCCATGGCCACCTTCCGCCACACCGGCACCATCCATCTGTTCCGCGAGAAGTTCATCGGCGGCATGGTGACGAACGGCTATGAGCGCGCGTTCGCCGAGCGCTGCTTCGGCCAGATCGAGGGCTTCGGCGAGTACGGCTTCCCCGAGAGCCACGCGGCGAGCTTCGCTTTGCTCGTCTACGTCTCCGCCTGGCTCAAGCGTTATTACCCCGAGGCTTTCTGCGCCGCCCTCCTCAACAGCCAGCCCATGGGCTTCTACGCCCCGGCCCAGCTGGTCCGCGACGCCCGCGACCACGGTGTGGAGGTGCTCCACCCCGACGTGAACTTGAGCGATTGGGAGTGCACGCTGGAGCCCCCCTCTCCCCGCGCAACGCCAACCTCGCCACACGCTCCAACAGCGCGGGGAGAGGGCCGGGGTGAGGGGCAGCCAAGAGCGCCGACGTCTTTAGGACAGGGATGGGGTGAGGGGCAGCGGCACACTCCGACGTCGACGCCCCTGGCTGCCCCTCACCCTAGCCCTCTCCCCGCAAGCGGGGAGAGGGGATCCGCCCATTGCGCCGTCCGCCTCGGCCTGCGCCTCGTCGACGGCCTCGCCGAGGCGCCCGCCCGGCAGATCGTCGCCGCGCGCGGGGCCGGCTATGCCAGCGTCGGCGCGGTGTGGCTGAGGAGCGGCGCCCCCGTCGGCGTGCTGGAGCGCCTCGCCGATGCCGACGCCTTCCGCTCCACCGGCCTCGACCGGCGCGCCGCGCTGTGGGCCGTGAAGGGCCTCGACGGCGGCGCGCTGCACGCCGGGGCCAGGCGCGCCACCGCCGCCGCCTCGCCGATCCCCCATTGGCCGGGCGGGGGCAGCGCCGACCTGTTCGACGAGCGCCCCGTCGCCCTGCCGCCCTCGAGCCTCGGCGAGCACGTGGTGGCCGACTACGCCGCCCTCGGCCTTTCGCTGAAGGCGCACCCCGTCGCCTTCTTCCGCGAGGAGCTCAGCGCCCGCCGCATCATCACCAGCGCCGAGCATTGGGACGAGCGCCGTGCCGGCCGGCGCGTGACGGTGGCGGGCCTCGTTCTGGTGCGCCAGCGCCCCGGCACCGCCAAGGGCGTGATCTTCCTGACGCTGGAGGACGAGACCGGCATCGTCAACGTCGTGGTCTGGCCCAAGGTGTTCGAGAAGAACCGCCGCGTGCTGATGACGGCGCAGTTCCTGGCTGTGCGCGGCAGGATTCAGCGCGAGGGCCTCGTCATCCACGTCGTCGCCGAGGAGCTGGTCGACCTCACAGCCGAGCTGCGCCGCCTCGGCGACGGCACCGCCGCCATGCCGAAACCCGCCAAGGACCACCGAGAGGGAGGCGGCTCATGGCGCCCACCCTGGACGCCCAAGAGCCGCGATTTCCATTGAGGCACACGCTTTCGGTCATCCCGCTGTTCATACCCACCTTGACATAAATACCCAGAATGATATCAACGGGAGGAACGTGCTGATGACATGGGCGATTGTGGTACACCCCGCAGCGGAAAAAGAGCTCGATGAGCAGCCGGCCGAAATACACGGAAAGTTCGATCAAATCGTATCTCTCGTAGAGACGTTCGATCTGGCTGCGAATACCTGCGAAGTATGCTCGACATCTTCAGGACGAGCTGTGGGAATTCCGGCTCATTGGCAAGGATAGCATCGCGCGCGCACTATATGTCACCAGGCATGGTCAGCGCATCCTCGTCGTAAGGGTCTTCACCAAGAAGACGCAAAAGACACCACGCAGGGAAATCAAGATCGCCTTGAAGCGAGCAAGGGACATTCAATGAGCAAGACGACAGAGAAGCGCTCCCGCAAGGTGCGCACAATCCCCTACGAGAAGATTCTGCGCCAAGTGGCGTCAAGGACCCCGCATTCATCAAGGCGCGAGCCGAGCTCGACGACGAGTTCGCGCTCGTCGCAGAGCTGATCCGAGCCCGCATGAAGGCCGGCCTGACCCAGGCCGAGGTCGCCGAGCGCATGCAAAGCACTCAGCCCGCCGTCGCCAGGCTCGAAGGCGCCGGCCGCATCCCGTCAACGCGTACCTTGCAGCGTTACGCCAGAGCGACCGGGCACCAGCTGCGCATCAGGCTCGTACCCGCCTGACCTGCCGCGGAGGTGAAGGTCACACGGGCTCCAAGGCCGACGCGAGCCGCAGCACCACCCGGTCCAGCACCACGCGGCCCGCCGCCGTCGCGCACACGCGGCTCTCCGCGCGGCGCTCGACGAGCCCGAGAGCGGCAAGCTCCGCCACGGCGCCTTCGCCCGGCATGAAGCCCGTCAGCGCCGCCAGCCTGTCGAGGTCGATCCCCTCGGTGAGGCGCAGCCCCATCAGCAGGGCCTCGTCGGCCTCCTCGGCAGGGCTCAGCGCCACGGTCTCGGCGAGGCCGTGGCCGCGGCCTTCCACCAGCGCCGCCCAGCGCTCGGGGTTGCGCTCCGTCGCGGTCGCCTGCCGCACCCCGCCGGCGACGGCCCGGCCGTGCGCCCCCGGCCCCAGCCCCGCATACTCGCCGTAGCGCCAGTAGAGCAGGTTGTGCCGGCACGCCTCGCCCGGCGCCGCATGGTTGGAGATCTCGTAGGCGGGCAGCCCCGCCGCCTCGGTCAGCTCCTGCGTCAGCTCAAAGAAGGCATGGGCCCGCTCCTGGTCCGGCACCCTGAGCTTGCCGCGCGCGTGCAACTGCGCGAACGGCGTGCCCTCCTCGATGGTGAGCTGGTAGAGCGACAGATGCCGCCCGGCGAGCGCCAGCGCCTCTCCCAGCTCGGCGCGCCACGCCTCCAGGGTCTGCCCTGGCCGCGCATAGATCAGATCGAAGGAGAACCGGTCGAAGGTGCCGCGCGCCAC
The DNA here is from genome assembly GCA_963840075.1 of uncultured Alphaproteobacteria bacterium. Lineage (GTDB taxonomy): Bacteria > Pseudomonadota > Alphaproteobacteria > Rhizobiales > Hyphomicrobiaceae > AWTP1-13. The sequence continues at coordinate 71,022 of CAWIXS010000013.1, forward strand.
CTCGATGGCGGCGCGCGCCTCGTCCGCCGTGTGCAGCCGCCCCAGCGTGCGCAGCACCCCGTCGTCGAGCGACTGCACCCCCAGCGAGACCCGGTTCACGCCGGCCGTGCGATAGCCGCGAAAGCGCCCCGCCTCGACGCTGGAGGGATTGGCCTCCAGGGTGATCTCGGCATCCCGCTCCACCGTCCACAGCCCCGTGATGGCATCCAGTATGGCCCCCGTCGTGGCCGGGCTCATCAGCGACGGCGTGCCGCCGCCGAAGAAGATGCTCCCCACGCTGCGGCCCGGTGCAAGCCGGGCCCAATGCTCCAGCTCCTTCAGAAAGGCCGCGCGGAAGCGCGCCTCGTCGATGCCGCCGGCCCGCACGTGGCTGTTGAAGTCGCAGTAGGGGCACTTGGAGGCACAGAACGGCCAATGCACGTAGACGCCGAAGCCGGCGTCAGCCTGGCGCGGGACCGAGGCACGCGGCGGTGAACTTGGCGAAGGCGCGGGCGCGGTGGCTGATCGCATGCTTCCTGGCAGGCTCCATCTCGCCGAAGGTCAGGGTCTCGCCGTCGGCAACGAACACCGGATCATAGCCGAAACCGCGCGTTCCGCGTGGCGGCCAGACGAGCTGGCCATAAACCCGGCCCTCGAACACCTCCTGCGTGCCGTCCGGCCATGCGAGACACAGGGCGCAGGTGAAGTTGGCCCTGCGGTCGCCGGGCGCCAAGCAATCCCGGCTGTGGAGCTCGCGCTCGATCCGCTCCATGGCGGCCGCAAAATCCTTGTCGGGCCCGGCCCAGCGCGCGGAATAGACGCCCGGCTGGCGGTCCAGACGCTCGACCTCGAGTCCGGAATCGTCGCTCAGCACCGGCAGCCCCGCGGCGGCGGCGGCCGCGGCCGCCTTGAGCGCCGCGTTCTCCGCGAAGGTCGAGCCCGTTTCCTCGGGCTCGGGCAGCCCAAGCTCGGCAGCGCCGACCACCTCGAGCCCGTGCGGAGCGACCAACTCGAGGATCTCGCGCACCTTGCCTGGATTGTGGCTCGCCACCACCAGCCGCGCGCCGCGTGCGAGGCGGCGGCTCGGCGCCGCACCGGGGTTCGCCATGCTACTCCAGCGCCTCCAGCTCGTCGATCATCGCCTCGATCACGCCCAGGCCCTTCTGCCAGAAGGCGCGCTGCGTGGCATCGAGCCCGAACGGCTTCAGCAGCTCGGAATGGTGCTTGGAGCCGCCCGCCTCCAGCATGGCGAAGTACTTCGCCACGAAGCCCGGATGCGCGTCCTGGTAGAGGCCGTAGAGCGAGTTCACCAGGCAGTCGCCGAACGCGTAGGCATAGACGTAGAACGGCGAGTGGATGAAGTGCAGAACGTAGCACCAGTAGGTCTCGTAGCCCTCGCTGAACTCGATTGCCGGCCCCAGGCTCTCGCCCTGCACCTTGAGCCAGATGCGGCCGAGGTCGTCGGAGGTGAGCTCGCCCTTCCGGCGCGCCTCGTGCACGCGCCGCTCGAAGGTGTAGAAGGCGATCTGGCGCACGACCGTGTTGATCATGTCCTCCACCTTCTGCGCCAGCAGGGCCTTCTTCTCCTTCGGGTCCGTGATCGAGGCGAGCAGCGCCCTGAACGTCAGCATCTCGCCGAACACCGAGGCGGTCTCCGCCAGCGTCAGCGGCGTGTGCGACAGGAGCGGCCCGAGCGGCGCTGCCAGCGTCTGGTGCACGCCGTGCCCCAGCTCGTGCGCAAGCGTCATCACATCGCGCTGCTTGCCCTGGTAGTTGAGCAGAATGTAGGGGTGCACGGAGGGCACGGTGGGGTGCGAGAAGGCGCCGGGTGCCTTGCCCTCGCGCACCGGCGCATCGATCCAGCGGCGGTCGAAGAACTGCTTGGCGATGCTCGCCATGCGCGGCGCGAACGCGCCGTAGGCGTCCAGCACGGTGGCCTGCGCGTCCGCCCAGGACACGACGCGCTGCGGCCTGTCGGGCAGCGGGGCGTTGCGGTCCCAGAAGGCGAGCTTCGTCTTGCCGAGCCACCTGGCCTTCATGGCGTAGTAGCGGTGGGCGGTGCGGGGATAGGCCTCGCGCACGGCGCTCACCAGGGCCTCCACGACCTCCGGCTCGACGCGGTTGGCAAGATGGCGGCTGTCGGCCACGTCCTTGAACCCGCGCCAGCGGTCCGAGATCTCCTTGTCCTTGGCGACCGTGTTGATGATCAAGGTGAAGAGGCGGATGTTCTCCTTGAACACCTTGGCCATGGCTTCCGCAGCGGCCTGCCGTTTCGTTGCATCGGAATGCATCATGAGGCTCAGCGTCGGCTCGAGGGCCAGGGGGGTGGCCTCTCCCTTCACGTCGAACCGCAAGGCCGCCGTCGTCTCGTCGAAGAGGCGGCTCCAGGCGCCGCGCGAGGTGAGCGCCGTCTCGTGGAACAGCCGCTCCAGGCGCTCCTCCAGCTGGTAGGGCTTCTCCTTGCGCAGGTCGTCGATCCAGGGCTTGTAGCGTGCCGCCGCCGGCACCTGCAGCGCGCGCTCCAAGAGCGCGTCGTCGAGCTTGTTGAGCTCCAGCTCGAAGAAGATCAGCTCGGTGCTGATGGCGGTGAGCCGCTCCTGGATGTCACCGTAGAACTTGGCGTTCGCCGGATTGGAGGTATCGCCGGCGTAGAGCAGGCCCGCAAAGGCGCCGAGCTTGCCCAGGGCCTCGTGCAGGCTCTCGTAGGCGGAAATCGCCTCGCCGAGCTGCGCACCGTCCCGAGCCACCTCGGCGAGCCGGCCCTCGTAGCGCTCCTTGACGCGCTTCGCCTCGGCGGCGGCTTTGGCCAGGTCGGCCTGGACAGCCTCCGATTGCGGCCCGGGGTAGAGATCGCGCAAGTCCCAGACCGGCATGTCTCCCAGGGCGTCCGATCGGCCGGGTGGAGCGCCGGGGGCCCCCGCAGTCAACGTCCGCTTCGTCTCGCTCTGACCATCCATGCGATGTCTCCCGGCCGCCCGCTCCGGCGGCAGTGTTGGCGCTCGGGTGGGAGTCAGACCCCGCGGCGCAACGTCCCGTTTCAACGCCGACGGATCGGCGCGGTTCTGACCCCCTCCTCTATTTGGCGGCCCGGGTGGCGATAGCAAGACCGTAACCAGGACGCACAGTTCGGCGTGGGGCGCGCCGTATTCGGCCGCCGCGAAAGAATGCATTTACCCAATTGGAGCAATGTTTGCCCCGGACGGCAGCGGCCGGTGCCGCCGGCTCGTCACGGATCGTTCGCGGGGGCGGTCCTTGGTCCAGTAGGGTAGAGTTGAGTCTCCAGTCAATGGCCAAGCTCGTTCTGATCATCGACGACGATCCCGCCCAGCGTCGTATCCTTGCTGAAATCGTCAGGCGGCTCGGCTACGCCACCAAGGCCGTCCAGGGCGGCGCGCAGGCGCTCCAGGTCCTCAGCGGGCCCGACCAGGGCTCGATCGCCCTCGTGCTGCTCGACCTCGCCATGCCCGGCATGGACGGCATGGAGGTGTTGCGGCGGATTGCACCGGCATCCGGCGGACCGCCGGTCATCGTGCAGGCCGCCAACGGCTCGCTCGATGTGGCCAAGGCGGCCATGCGCGCCGGCGCCGTTGATTTCCTCGTCAAGCCGACCTCGGCCGAGCGGCTCGAGATTTCCATCAGGAGCGCCCTCAAGATCGAGGCGCTGCAGGGCGAGATCTCGCGCATCAAGAAGAAGGCGGAGGGCACGCTCACGCTCGGCGATCTGGTGCTGCGCGCCGATGCCATGCAGCGGGTGGTGGCGCTCGGGCGGCGCGCGGCGGCCTCCAACATCCCCGTGCTGATCGAGGGCGAGAGCGGCGTCGGCAAGGAGCTGATCGCGCGCGCCATCCAGGGCGAGAGCGAGCGCAGATCGCGGCCGTTCGTGGTCGTCAACTGCGGCGCCATCCCCGAGAAGCTGGTCGAGAGCATCCTGTTCGGCCACGAGCGGGGCTCGTTCACGGGCGCCGTCGACAGGCGCATCGGCAAGTTCCAGGAGGCCGACGGCGGCACGCTGTTCCTCGACGAGATCGGCGAGTTGCCCCTCGACGCCCAGGTGAAGCTGCTGCGTGCCCTGCACGACGGCGAGATCGATCCGGTCGGCGCCAAGAAGCCGATCAGGGTCAACTTCCGCCTCATCTCGGCGACCAACCGGGACATGATCCAGCTCGTCAAGGACGGCAAGTTCCGCGAGGACCTCTACTACCGCCTCAACGTGTTCCCGATCTCGGTTCCACCGCTGCGCGAGCGCCTCGACGACGTAGCCGAGCTGGCGCGCCATTTCCTGGCCCGCTTCGCCGCCGAGGAGGGGCGTCGCGTCACCAGCATCGGCGCCCAGGCCCTCGACCTGCTCACCCGGTACTCCTGGCCCGGCAACGTCCGGCAGCTCGAGAACACCATGTTCCGCGCGGTTGTGTTGAGCGACAGCTACGAGTTGACCGTGCACGAGTTTCCCCAGATTGCCGCCCAGATCGACGGGTTCAGCACGGCGGTCGCCACAATGGCGCCTCGGCCGGCGCCGCCCGTGATGCTGGGCGCCGAGCGCACGGTGCCCCAGACGATCGCGCTCGCCAACGGCGTGCTCGGCATCCAGGCCATCACCGACCAGGGCGAGATTCGCCCGCTCGAGGCCATGGAGGCCGATATGATCCGCCTCGCGCTCGGGCGCTACCGCGGACACATGACGGAGGTCGCCAAGCGCCTCGGCATCGGCCGCTCCACGCTCTATCGCAAGATGCGCGAGTTCGGCCTCGCGGCACGCCCGACCTGATGCATGAGAACGCGGAGGCTCGGGCTGCGCCGCCGCGAAGCGTCAAAGCCTTGGCCCGATGCGGAATCCAGGGTTGGCGCCCGATCCGCCTCGCCCCGATATTGCCGCAGTGGACGGGTCCAATGCAGCGATTCGGGCCTCCGATGGCGTTGCCGGCCTCGCGCCCGGCAGATCGACAGGTTGCCCTGTGGGGGACTCGCGAGACCAGGCCGCCGCCGCATCGACGGGGCGCGTCGCTGGACAAAGTTGGGGGACGAGCACGTTGCTGGCGCGCTACCGGGCATCGGCTGCCGCTGCCGTCGCTTTCGCGCTCGCTCTGCTCGTCGGCGCCCCCGCCCCCGCGGCCGGTCCGACGCGCACGCTCTCGCTCTACAACATACACACCAAGGAGACCGTGACCGTCGTCTACAAGATGGACGGCAAATTCGTCCCTGCCGAGATGGAGAAGATCAACTGGATCCTGCGCGACTGGCGCAGGGACGAGACGACCACCATGGACCCGGAGCTGGTCGACCTGCTGTGGGAGATTCACGCCGAGCTCGGCTCGAAGGCGCCCATCCACATCATCTCGGGCTACCGCTCGCGTGCCACCAACGACATGCTGCGCCGCACGGTGGGCGGCCAGGCAAGCCAAAGCCGGCACATCCTCGGCAAGGCCGCCGACGTGCACTTCCCGGATATCCCCTTGAAGAAGCTGCGCTACTCGGCGCTGGTCCGGGAGAAGGGCGGTGTCGGCTACTATCCGACCTCCGCCATCCCGTTCGTCCATGTCGATATCGACCGGCCCCGCGCCTGGCCGCGCCTGCCGCGCGCAGAGCTGGCGCTCCTGTTCCCCAGCGGCCGCACCCAGCACTTGCCCGCCGACGGCGAGCCCATCGACAAGGACGACGTGCGCGAGGCGCGCGCCAAGCACAAGGAGCTGGCGGAGCAGGTGGCGGCCTTCCATGCCGGCCGCGGCAAGCAACAGCCGCCGCCCGTGCATACCGCTGCGCTCATCCCGCCCGTGCCGAAGCTGGTGAGCCCGCCGAAGCTCGCCCAGCGCCCGCCGCCGACGAGCCACCAAGAGCACCAGGCCAGCGTGGTGACCGCGCCTGAATACGACGAGGAGCACCCCGAGGAGCTGTCCTACCGCCCGTTTCCGATCGCGCCGTTCCTGACGGCCACTGCGTCGGTCGACGATCCCGCGCTCGCCGTCATGGTGCATCCCGACCTCGGCAAGGTCCTGGAGCTGATGGACCAGGAGTACGTCACCCCGCCGTTGCGGCTGCGGCCCGGCCAGCACGAGGCGCAGCGCCTGTGGGCCCAGCAGATGAAGGGCGAGGCGGTCGACCTGTCGGTGCTGAGCGACGCCGGCGACACCGCGCGCCAGGGCCGCAAGGTCGCGACCAAGCCGCAGTAGGGCAGGCCCTCGCCGCAGGCGCGATTCCCCTCCCCGTCGCGCCGAAGGCGCGCCACTGGCAGGCGAGGAGGGGCTAGCGGTGGGGAGACTTCCAACCTCGGGTATTGCGGGGGATCGGCGCCTGCCAACGGTCGGTTACGCGCTGGCGCGTAACCCACCCTATGCCTACCCCGCTACTCCGCCGCCTCCAGGGCGGGCTCGGGCGCCGGCGCTTCGTCGAGCATGCCCAGCGCGTGCAGGTAGACGGAGAGGATCGAGTCCTCCTCCTGGCGCTCGGTCTGGCTCTTCTTGCGCAGCGAGATCACCTTGCGCATGGCCTTCACGTCGAAGCCCATCGCCTTGGCCTCGGCGAACTTGTCCCGGATGTCGCCGGCGAGCGCCTTCTTCTCCTCCTCCAGCCGCTCGACCTGCTCGATCAGCTGGCGCAGCTGCTTCTGCGCCGAGGACTGCAACGTGGTCATGATCTACCCCCGCGGATTGACTTGGGCGCGCTGTGCCCGCTCGCGAGCGCCGGCGGCGTTGTCCCTCCCACTCGGCGCGCGCGGACGCTAGCCCGCGGCCGTGGGCGACTTCAAGGCGCGGCGCACGGCCATCCAGAGGTTTTTGTCGGGGATGGCCTTCATCTCGACAGAAAGGCGAATTGCACGGCCGAGCGGAATCACGCCTTGGGCCACAGCACCATCTGCGTGCATCTGAACTGGGCGATCGGCTTGTCCACGCCCTCGGGCGTCACCGTCGCGTCCCACACCTGCGTGGTCCGTCCCTGGTGCAGGGGTCGCGCCACGCACACGATGGTGCCCTCGCGCACCGAGCCGAAGAAGTTGCTCTTGAGCTCGATGGTGGTGAAGCCGGCAGCGCCCTCGGGCAGGGCCATCACCGTGCCGTAGCCGCAGCAGGTGTCGGCGAGCGTCACCACCGTGCCGGCGTGCAGATAGCCGTTGGGCGCGATCAGCGCCTTGCGCACCGCCACCCTGGCGACGACCTCCTGCGGCCCCACCTTGACGAAGACGAGCCCCAGATGCCCCGGCAGGTGCTCGGCGCCCGCCGCGTTCCACTCCTCCGGCGTCCGCAGATGTCTGATGCTCATCGTTCCTCCGGATCGGTGTCAGACCCGCCGGGCCTGACACCACTCTTACTCGTCATCCCGGACGAAGCGATGCGAGCCAAAGGCGAGCAGCGCTTCGAGCCGGGACCTCCTGAGGTGAGACTTGTTGCGGGAGGTCCCGGACAGCCTCGCCTGCGGCTCGGCTTCCGGGATGACGGGTGGATTTACCTGCGCTCGCCGGCCCAGGGTAGCATGCGCGCGAGCACGCCGTCGCCCCTGATGAGCCAGTGCAGCACGACGGCCGCGCCGACGTGCATGGCGATGAGCGCCACGGTCAGATAGGACAGGTACTTGTGCAGCATGAGCACCCGCCCGGCCGCTTCCGTATTCTGCGCCGCCAGCGCCGGGATGGTGGCGATGCCGAACACGTCGCGGGCGCCGTAGAGGGAGATGCCGAGCCAGCCGACGATGGGCACCACCATCAGCAGGAGATAGAGCGACCAGTGGGTGGCGTGCGAGGCGGCCTTCTGCCACAAGGTGATGGTCGGCTCGTCGGCGGGCGCGCCATGCACGAGGCGGTAGGCGAGCCGCGCGAGGACGAGGGCGAGGATGACGAGGCCCAGCGCCTTGTGCGAGCTGTAGAGGGCGTTGGTGAGCCCGTCCCAGATGTTCTGCACGTTGCCCCGATAGGCCATGTAGAGGCCCACCGGCACCTGGATGGCCAGCAGCGCCACCGTCCACCAGTGGAAGTGGCGGGCGCCCGTCGAATAGGTCGTTTCCCGCACCTGCAAGTCGGACGCCATGGCGTTTCCCTCCGGTTCACGGGCAGGCGCCGTCCTGTGCCAGCCTGCCCTTTGCCCAAGTCGCGCGTTATATACGACACGGGTGCGGGGTCAGATGCCAAGAAGAGGTTCTGACGAAGTCAGACCCCTCGCCTCCGAGGTCTGTTCTAAACTCCGGCGTCTCGGCGAGGGGTCTGACCCCGAAAACCCCGAAAACCGTGGGGTCTGACCCCCCGCAACAAGACGGCCCGTGCGCATGCGATCCTCCACCAACGCCGGCATGCGCACGCCTGCCGAGAGCGGCCGTCCGCTCGTGCCGGAGGGCTCCTGGCCGGAGTCGCGTCCCTGGCCGCTGCCGCGGCCGCTCGCCATGCTGGCGCTGGCGGCGCTCGTCATCGGCTGGCCCTGGCTGTCGGGGAGCATGACCATCCCCTGGGACGCCAAGGCGCACTTCCTGCCGCAGATCCAGTTCCTGGCGCAGAGCCTCGCCGAGGGGCAGTCGCCGTTCTGGGCGCCCTTCGTATTCTCAGGCCATCCGCAGGTCGCCGACCCGCAGGCGATGATCTTCTCGCCACCATTCCTCCTCCTGGCGCTGGTGAGCGGCCGGCCCAGCCAATGGGCCGTCGATGCCACCGTGCTGGCGATGGTGCTCCTGGGCGGCGTGGTGCTGATGCTGTGGTTCCGCGACCAGGGCTGGCATTGGGCCGGTGCGCTTCTCGCCGCCCTCGCCTTCAGCTACGGCGCCTCCATGGCCTGGCGCATCCAGCACATCGGCCAGGTGCTGAGCCTCGCCTGGCTTCCGCTCGCCCTGCTCTGCCTCGACCGGGCGCGGGCGCGCCGGTCGATCCTCTACGGCATCGCTGCGGGCCTCGTCGCCGGCCTCATCGTGCTGGGGCGCGACCAGGTGGCGCTGCTCGTCGTCTATCTGCTCGCCGGTTTCGTGCTGTGGCGGCTGCTGACGGCAGCGCAGCCGGCCATGGCGATCCGGGCCAGCCTGCTGCCGCTGGCGTGCGCGGGCTTGGCGGCGCTCGCCGTCGCCGCGGTGCCCGTCACACTGTCGGCCCTGCTGACGGCGGACTCCAACCGCGCGGCCATCGACTACGAGGGCGCCGGGCGCGGCTCGCTGCATCCGGCGCTCTTGCTCACCGCCGTGGTGCCGGAGGTGTTCGGCCCCTCGGGCCGCATGGAGGACTACTGGGGCCCGGCGAGCTTCGTCTGGAACAGCGGGACCTTCCTCGCGCAGAACATGGGCCAGCTCTACCTCGGGGCAATCCCGCTCGTGCTCGTGATGCTGGCGGCGCTGCGCGGCCAGCTGTGGGAGCGGGAGGTGCGCTTTTTCACGGCCGCCGGCGTGGTGGCGCTGCTCTACGCGCTCGGCTGGTACACGCCGGTGTTCCGGGCGCTCTACGAGGTGGTGCCGGGGGTGGGCCTGTTCCGGCGGCCGGCGGACGCCACCTTCCTGATCGGGGCGCTGGCGGCGATCCTCGCCGGCTACGCCGCGCATCGCCTGTTCAGCGACCCGCTGACGCCTTGGGAGCCGCGCTCGGTGGCCATCGCCAGCACGATGGTCGCCGTCGCCATCGCGTGCGCCATCGGTCTCGGCCTGTGGCTCGACCGCATGCAGCGGCTTCCTGTCCCGCTGGCGGCCGCGGCCCTGTCGTTTGCGGGTGCTGCGCTGGCGCTGTCCGTGGCCAAGGCGCGCATGGCGCTGAGGCCGATGCTCGCCGCCGGCGTCATCGCCGCCTTCACCACCGCCGACCTCGCCTACAACAACGGCCCCAACGGGGCGACGGCCCTGCCGCCCGCCACCTACGGTGTGCTGGAGCCCGCCACCCGCAATGCCACCATCGCCATCCTGAAGGAGAAGGTCGTGCGCGACGAGCTGCGGCGCGACCGCGTCGAGCTCGCCGGCCTCGGCTTCCACTGGCCCAACGCCAGCCTTACGCACGGGCTGGAGAATACGCTCGGCTACAATCCGCTGCGCCTCGGCCGCTACAGCGCGGCCGTCGGCGCCGGCGACCACGTCGGCCTGCCGGATCAGCGCACGTTCGCGCCGCTGTTTCCCTCCTACCGCTCGCCGCTCGCCAATCTCCTCGGCCTGCGCTTCATCGTCACCGCGGTGCCGATCGAGACCATGGACCGCTCCCTGAAGCCCGGCGATCTGCCCCTCGTTGCCCGCACCGGCGACGGCTTCATCTACGAGAACCCCGACGCCCTGGACCGGGCGCTGTTCGCCACCGACGCAAAGGGCGCCGACTTTGAGCGCATGCTCGCCGACGGCGCGTGGCCGGAGGTGGACTTGCGCAGGACCGCCCTCATCGAAGGCGCAACGCCTGCGTCGGGTCCGCGGCGTCCGGGCCGCGTGCGCATCGTGAGCTACCGCAACACCGAGGTGGTGCTGGACGTGGACAGCCTGGACGGCGGCTGGGTCGTGCTCAACGACCTCTGGCATCCCTGGTGGGTCGCCGACATCGACGGGCAAAGGGCCGACATGCTGCGCGCCAACGTGCTGTTCCGCGCGGTTGCCGTGCCGGCCGGCCGGCACAAGGTGCGCTTCACGTTCCGCCCCATTGCCGGAGCGTGGAAGCAAATGTTGGGGCGGGCGCGCCCCGGGCCTGCGACACTTCATGCGACACGTCATGCGACACTTGGGCGTTCATGCCCGCTTCAGACCCGCCATGACATTGCGCGAGACTGCGCGTCCGGCCTCCGCTTCGCCCCAACCCCAGTGACCCCGCGACTGATCCATGAGCGCTGACCACCTGCAGGCCCCCGACGCCCCGGGCTTCAAGCTCGATGCGCACGTGGTGGCAGCCTTCGCCCGGTTCTCCGGCGGCTACTGGCGTGGGCCGGGCGCGCTCGGTGCCTGGGCGCTCACCCTGGGGCTGGCCGCCCTCCTCGTCCTCTCCATCGGGGCCGCCGTGGCGCTCAACCATTGGACCCGCTGGTTCTTCAATGCGCTGGAGGAGAAGAACGTCGAGGCGGTGGTGCAGACAGTCTATCTGGTGCCCCTGATCGTCGCCGTCATGGCGGCCGTCGGCGTCGGCATCGTGCTCACCCGTGAGACCCTGCAGGTGCACTGGCGCGCCTGGATCGTGGAGCGGCTGTTGGAGCGCTGGCTCGGCAACCGCCGCTTCTATCATCTCAACGTCACCGGCAAGGAGCCGCCCAATCCGGAGTACCGCATCTCCGACGACACGCGCTGGGCCACCGAGGTGCTGGTCGACCTCGGCATCGGCCTGGTGCTGGCGGTGACGGGCGCGGCGGCCTTCATCAGCATCCTGTGGTCGGTCGGCGGCTCCATCACCTTCAATGCCGGCGCCGTCGGCCCGCTGACCGTGCCGGCCTACATGGTCTGGGTCGCGCTCGCCTACGGCATCCTCGCATCGGGTCTCATGCTGTGGTTCGGCGCGCCGCTGGTCGGCTACGTCGGCCGCAAGAACGAGGCCGAAGGCTACTTCCGCTTCGCCACCATGCGCGTGCGCGACAATGCCGAGAGCGTGGCGCTGATGGACGGCGCGCGCTACGAGCGGGCGATCCTGGGCCGCTTCTACGACAGGGTGGTGGCGCGTTGGATGGCGATCGTGTGGCAGCATGGGCACCTGACCTGGATCACCAACTCGTTCAACCCGATGCGGGCCATCGTGCCCCTCCTGTTCCTGGTGCCGAAGTACCTCTCGGGCGAGCTGACGCTGGGCGAGGTCACGCAGCTCGCGGAAGCCTTCGTGCAGGTGCAGATCGCCATCTCCTGGGTGGTCGACAACTACAACCGCGTCGCCGAGTGGTACGCCTCCGGCCAGCGCGTGATGGACATCGTGACCGCCTGCGACGACATCGACCGCGAGATTCCGGGCTGCGCCGCAAAGGCGGCCGCCGCCGGCGCAGGGACCGCAGTCTCCCTCGACGGCGTTGCCGTGGCCGACAGCAACGGCAAGGTCCTGATCTCCGATGCCAGCCTGGCGGCAGGGCCGGGCGAGGCGGTGCACATCAGCGGCGAATCGAGCACGGGCAAGTCGGTGCTGGTGCGCGTGCTCGCCGGCCTGTGGCCGGCGGCGCGCGGCAGCGTCGCGGCGCCGGACGGCGCACGCGTCATGATCACCCCGCAGCAGAGCTATCTGCCGCTCGGCTCGCTCAAGGGCGCGCTGCTTTATCCCGAGCCCGACCTCGCCGTCGGCGATGCCGACCTCGTGGCGGTGCTGGAGCGCGTCGGCCTCGGCGCGCTCGCCCCGCGCCTCGACGAGGTGACGCGGTGGGACCAGGTGCTGGCCAACGGCGAGCGCCAGCGCCTCGCGGTGGCGCGCCTGCTGCTGCACAAGCCGCAGGTGATCGTGCTGGACGATGCGCTCTCCGCTCTGGAGGACGAGGTGCAGGCGGCCCTGCTGTCCCGTCTCAGGAGCGACCTGCAGGGCTCAATCGTCATCAGCCTGGCGCAGCGACCGGCTCCGGACGGCCGCCACGACAAGCAGTTCGCGCTCGAGCGCAACGCCCACGGCGCCGTCCTGGCGCCCGTCGGCACGCCGGCGGCCGCCAGCGCAACGTGAGCAGCAAGGGAGGGCCTCGAGGCACGCGACCGATGACGACAAAGCTCAACTACTGGAACCAGACCTGGAGCCTCGACGAGGCCCAGTGCCCCTGCGACGTGCACTTTCTCGAGTATCTCAGGGGGAAGCAGGCGAGGAACGCCGCCATCTTCCATTTCGGCACCGGCAACCACCACATCGTCGGGCTCGGGGCGGCCGAGGACGGGGCCAACAACGCGGTGCTCGGCATCACCGCCTCGCCGCAGGAGTACGACGACTACGTCGAGCTGCTGATCAGGAACCCAAGGCTGGGGCACACCTACAAGGCCTACTTCGGCGACATCTACCAGCTCGACCCCCGGCTCCTGCCCGAGCTCGACTACGTCACGCTGTTCCATGTCGGCGAGTTCCGCACGCCCGAGAACGACAGCTACGGCGCGCTCACCGACCTGGAGATGACGCTGCTGCTCGCCGACAAGGTTAAGCCTGGCGGCGACATCCTCTTCTACTCGGGCTCGTTTGCTTACGACAAAGCGGAGGCGGTGGCCGCCGAGCTCGTCAAGCTGAGGCCGTTCGACCCGGCCGGCGAGTACAAGTCGCTCAGGGTCTACAGGAAGCGGGCCTAGTATCGTGACGGTGCGACTGCATTTGTTCTTGTCATGCCGGGGCTTGTCCCCGGCATCCACCCAACCGCGAGCGGCGGAGCAGGTGGCAAAATGGATTCCGGCGACGAGCGCCGGAATGACATCGTTCGATCCGCCGGAGTCACGACATTAGATGAAAGCCGCAGTCGCGATCTGGGAGGTCTACAAGCGCGCGCTGTCGATGCTGCTCGCCGAGCGCGCGCGCGCCCTCTGGGTCATCCTGGCCGGCGTTGCGCTGGGGGCGGTGCCGATCGCCGAGCAGGTGCTGCTCGCCCGCGTGGTGGACGCGCTGGCCCTCGGACGCGGCGCCTTCCCCATCATCGGGCTGTGGGCGATCGTCGGCCTCATCGGCATCTTCGCCGGCGTGGTGGTGGCAGTGATGGCCGACCGGCTGGCGCACCGGCGCCGGCTGGCCGCGCTCGGCCAGGCCTTCGAGCACGCCATCATCCTGCCCATCAGCTACCACGCCGAGAAGGGCTCGGGCGTGGTGGTGCGCACAATCCTGGCCGGCACCGACGCGCTGTTCTGGAACTGGCTCTCCTTCCTGCGCGAGCAGTTCGTGGCGCTGGTCGGCATCCTGGTGCTGATCCCGACCGCCATCGCCATGAACCCGACCATGGCGCTGATCCTGGCGGCGCTCGCGGTCATCTATGTGCTGGCCAACGTGCTGGTGGCGCAGAAGACCTCGACCGGCCAGGCCGCCGTCGAGCAGTATCACAACAACGTCTACGGCCGGGTGGGCGACGTGCTCGGCAACGTCACGGTGGTGCAGAGCTACGCGCGGCTCGGCGCCGAGATGCAGGCCATGCGCGAGATCATGGCCGACCTGCTGACGGCGCAGTATCCGGTGCTGACCTGGTGGGGGCTGCTCACGGTGCTGACGCGCACCGCCGCCACCATCGCCGTCGTCGCCATCTTCGCCATCGGTGCCGTCCTGGTGGGGCGGGGCCAGATCACCATCGGTGAGATCGTGGCCTTCGTCGGCTTCGCATCGGTCATGATCGGCAAGCTCGACTCGCTCTCGGGCTTCGCCGTGCGCATCTTCCAGAACGCCCCGACCTTGCGCAATTTCTACGACCTGCTCGATGCAACCGAGGGCGTGCGCGAGAAGCCGGACGCGAGGCCGCTCGAGGCCGTGGAGGGCCATGTGCGCTACGAGGACGTGACCTTCCAATTCCCCAAGAGCGACGAGGGCGTGTTCGGCATCGGCTTCGAGGCCCCGGCCGGGACCACGACGGCGCTGGTGGGCCCGACCGGGGCCGGCAAGACCACCACGCTCGCCCTGCTGCAGCGCCTGCGCGCCCCGCAGGAGGGGCGCATCCTGATCGACGGCCAGGACATCGAGGAGACGACGCTCAATTCCCTGCGTCATCACGTTGCCGTGGTGTTCCAGGATGCCGGGCTCTTCAACCGGTCGATTGCCGAGAACATCCGCATCGGCCGGTCCGGGGCCAGCGATGCCGAGGTCGAGGAGGCTGCACGCCTCGCCGAGGCGCACGATTTCATCGTGCGCAAGCCCGGCGGCTACCAGTTCATGATCGGTGAGCGCGGCGCGTCGCTGTCGGGCGGCGAGCGCCAGCGCATCGCCATTGCCCGCGCCATCCTGAAGGACGCGCCGATCCTGATCCTCGACGAGGCCACCAGCGCGCTCGATGTGGAGACCGAGGGCCGCATCAAGCGGGCGCTGGACCGGCTGCGGCGCGGCCGCACCACCTTCATCATCGCGCACCGGCTCTCCACGGTTGCCGACGCCGACAGCATCCTGGTGCTGGACCGCGGCCGCATCCTCGAGCACGGCACCTTCCGCGAGCTGGTGGCGCGGCAGGGGCTGTTCGCCCGGCTGGTGGCGGAAGGCGGCTTCACCGTGCCGGGCGAGGAGGCCAAGGAGGTCGAGGCAGCGCCTACCTGATCTGCTCGACGCGTGCGCCCATGTCGGGCGTGAGCCTGACCCGGTAGGTGGCGTTCTTGCAGCGCAGGATCCACACCGCCGCGTTGGGTACGTTGCTCACCCGCTGGGCCTCGAGCGCCGTGTCGCAGCGGAACCCCTGGGTGCGCACCTGTGCGGCGACGATCTCTGCCGGGCTTTCCTCCTGTGCGCCGGCGGACGCCGCGATCGCGATTGCGGCAAGGGCGCTGCACAGTGGCGCGAGGCACAGCGGGCTTCTCATCGCTTCCTCTCCCAAGAAGATATGCTCCCCAGGGGAGCACTGCATAAGCATAAGGGGTGGTGAGGAGTAGCAGTTGCCCAGATCGGCGGGCATCGGGATTTGCCCGCTGCGGACGGGGTCAGACCCCTCGCTTCCACCGATGGTGTTGAACGACAGCGTCGGTGCGAGGGGTCTGACCCGGGTCTGACCCCGTCTTGAGCAGCTAGAAGCAGCGCTGGACGAAATCGGCGAGGTCGGCGAGCAGGGCCTCGCCGCGCACCGCCAGGAGATAGAGCGCGCCGGCCAACAGGAGGCCGACGCCGGCGAGGAGCGTCCACCGCACTGCGGCGGGCATCCTCATGCTGCGCCGGTGGCAGCCAGCCGCGGCACCGGGCGGTCCTGGATCGGCAGATGCACCGCCGCAGCGAACAGCCCGAGTGCGATCGATATCCACCACATCATATCGTAGGACTTGGTGGCATCGTAAAGCATGCCAGCGAGCCACAGCCCCGAGAACGACCCGATCTGGTGCGACAGGAACACCACCCCGAACAGCATCGACATCCAGCGGGTGCCGAAGAACGTGGCGACGAGGCCCGAGGTCAGCGGCACCGTGGAGAGCCACAGGAGCCCCAGGATTGCGCTCAAGGCGATCACCGTCACGGCGGTGATGGGCAGGAACAGAAGCCCCACGAACACGAAGCAGCGCCCGAAATAGATGAGGCTCAGGCCCCAGTGCTTCTCGACCCAGCGGCTCGACTGCCCGGCGATGTAGGTGCCCACGAGGTTGGCGAGGCCCACCGCGGCCAGCGCCCACACGCCGACCCAGGGCTCGAGGCCCGCGTCGCCCACGAACTTCGGCAGGTGCACGCCGTAGAAGGCCACGTGGAAGCCGCATACGAAGAAGCCGATGACCAGCAGGATGTAGCTGCGATGGCTGAGCGCCTCCTTGAAGGCCGCGCCCAGCGTCTGATCGTCGAAGAGGCTCGACGCCGTGGGCTTGCCGCGCAAGGCCCAGGCGAAAGGCAGCACGGCCACCATGGTCGCGGCGAGCAGGAGCAGGCTCGTCTGCCAGCCGGTCAGGTCCATCAGAAGGTGCGTATAGGGAAACGCGATGAACCCACCGATGCCGCTCGCCATGCCCAGCGACGCAATGGCGGCGGTGCGCTTCTCGGGTGGAGCGGCTCGGCCGGCGGCGCCGATCAGCGCCGTGATCCCGGTGCCGCTGACGCCGATGCCGAGCAGCACGCCGCTCACCATCAGGTCGAACGGCGACTGCGCGGCGAACATCGCATAGAAGCCGGCGACGGTGGCCACGGTGCCGCCGACCACCACGCGGCCGGCGCCCCAGCGGTCGGCGATCATGCCGGCGAACACGGCGCCGATGCCCCAGATCAGGTTGGCGACCGCCATGGAGGTGGAGAACGGCTCGACGCCGATGCGGAGCGCCTCGGTCATCGGCGGCAGGAAGAGGCCCATCACCTGGCGCGCGCCCATGGCGACGCCGACGATCAGACCGGCGGCCAGGATGACGAGCCACAGAGGGCGCGTCTCAGCGGGCGCCGGCGGCGCATATTTCTGCATGGAACTACTCTTTCTCTGGAAGATTTTTCTGCATTCTACAGGCAGGGCACCGGCTTTCCCAAACCCGTCGTGGTGAAAAGCGGAGAGATTTTCTCACGGCTCTCATGACCAAAACTCATGGGTTCGTGCGGACGCCCGCGTGCTCCGCCCCGGTGAGAGCGCCGGAGACGAGGCGCGCCACGTCGCCCGCGTGAGTCGCGATCATGAAATGTCTGGCGCCCTCCACCGTTGCCAGCGCCGCACGCTCTACCGTGCTGGCGAGGATCTCGGCGCACCGCGCCACCGCGGGGTGCGAGCGCCCGCCGCGCAGGACGAGGGTAGGAACCGTGATGCCGCTATAGGCCGCCAACGGTGCATCGAACGCCGTGCGCCAATCCAGTATGTTGGTCGGCGTGGTCGCCACGACGTACGCGCGCATGCGCTGCGGTAGCGCCTCGAAGCTTCCCTCGCCTTCGTAGAAGTCGATGACCCGCCGCGCCGCTTCCGCCGCGCCGTTGCCGAAGTCCCGGAAATAGGCGTCACGCATGGACGTGACCTCCTGGTAGAGCAAGCGCTCGCCCGCCTCCTGCAGAAAGCCGAACGCGGTCGGCTCGATGAGCGCCAGACCCTCGACCGGCGCGAGCCCGCGTGCCGCAACGGCGAGAGACACGAGCGCGCCGAACGAATGGCCGACGAGATGGACGGGAGAGCCCGCACGTGCAATCACCGCCTCGACGATCTCGGCCTCGCGCTCGATCGAGAACGTCGTCCGCCGTGCGCCGCTCCTCGGTGCCGCCATACCCCAGCAGGCTGGTCGTAACGACGCGGCAGCGTCCGTCGAGCGCGGCGACAACGTCGCGCCATGCCGATGGCGTGCTGAAGGAGCCCGGCACGAGCACAAGGGTCGGCCCCGCTCCCTCCTCGTAATAGTCGATGCGTCCGCGTCGATCGTCGATCATGGCGCCTTCGTTTCCGTTCTCGCAGAATGCAGTCCCCGGACGTCGGCGCATCCTGGGCTGGCGCCCGTGCGCGCGGGCGCCAGCCGCAGCACCGTCAGCGAACCTGCTGCTTCCTCGGGTCGTCCGCCTGGTTGATGTAGGTGATGCCCCACGGACCCGTGCCGTGCAGCTGCACCACCGTTTCCTCCTTGGTCCAGGCGAAGTGGTTGGTCCCGGGCGGCATGATGGCGATGGAGCCGGCCGTCAGCGCCATGGTCCTCGACGCCTCGAGCCTGTCGCCCGTCCCCAGGTTGAAGGTGCCGGAGAGCACGGTCACGCGCTCCACGGCCGGGTGCCAGTGCGCGGGGATCTTGTAGTTCGCCGGCAGCTTGAGGCGGATGGTGAACGGCTGCGCGTCGCTCATGTTGCCCTCGATCACCGCCAGTTTGGCGCCCGGCGGCAAGGAAGGCACATCGACCCACTGGAGGTCGGCGGGCTTGATCATCCGATGGTCGTGCGCATTGGCCGGGGCCGCGACCAGGCCGGCGGCGAGCACCAATGCACTCAATGTCAGGGAACGTTGCATCATGATCTCCTCTGCTCTCGTCGAGCGGGCCGCAGTCGTCCAGCCGCCCGCGCACGACGGCGATCATCGGGATTGCTCCATTTCCCTCAAGTTCAGGATCTGTATCGCCATCCGAGCCTCCGTCGGCGCGAGCGGCTCGGCGGTGGCGGTGGAGCCGGCGCGCCATGCCAAATCCAACCTCGGTGCGGGGAAGTGCCCGGCGCTGCGCGCGTCACGCGGTACAATTTATGGATCCGCTTTGTGTATCGACGGCGCGCCGTGGCCGGCGCTGCCGCCGGCCGCCTCGTGAGCCAGGCTGCGGCGCTCGATCTCGACGACGCCGCCGCCCGGCTCGGCCAATCCGCGGCCGACGAGCTCGATCGCGCCTGCGGCGGGGTCGATGCGAAAGAGATTGTAGCGCGCCAGCGGCTCGTGCCCGTGCAGCCTGCCGAGCGACGCCGACGGCGCGCCGACAACGGGGAGCATGCCCGATCCCGACGGCCGCCAGGCCAGCATGTTGCGATGATTGTGGCCGTGCACCACGAGCTCCGCTCCATGGCGCTGCAGGACCGCCTCCAGGGCCTCGGCGTCGATGAGGCCGCGCGAGCGGGAGGCCTGGCCGGGCAGCGGCGGATGATGGATCAGCACGAGGCGGAACAGGCCCGCGGCGCCCAGCCGGTCGAGCACGCCGCCGAGGCGCGCCAGCTGCCCGCCGCCGACGCGGCCCCAGGCGATCGCCGGCGGCGTCGGCAGCGCGGAGTTGACGCCGACGAGCGGCCACGCGTCCGACGATGCGCACGAACGGGAAGCCCCCCGCGCCGTCCGGGCGATCCGGGGTGTCCAGGAAGATCGCGCCCTGCGCGTCGGTTTCCATGTAGTGCGCCCAGCGGCCCACGCCGGGGTCGCGGCGGAGGCGGCAATAGATGTCGTGGTTGCCCGGCAC
Organism: uncultured Alphaproteobacteria bacterium; assembly: GCA_963840075.1. GTDB lineage: Bacteria > Pseudomonadota > Alphaproteobacteria > Rhizobiales > Hyphomicrobiaceae > AWTP1-13. The sequence goes on from CAWIXS010000013.1 coordinate 90,312, forward strand.
CACGCTGATCCGCTCCGGCGAGCCCGAGCACCTCGAGCCACGCCAGCGCCGCGGCATGCTCGTGCGGCAGCCCGATGTTGCAGAGATCGCCGCCGACGGCGATGTGGTCCGGCCGCTGGGTGGCGAGGTCGGCGACGATGCGCTCGAGCGCATCGCGCAGATGGACGCGCCGGCGCTTGCGCACCCAGTTGAGACAGCCGAGCCCGCGTTTGAGGTTCCAATAGCGCGGGGTGAAGCCGGCGATCGGCCCGAGATGCACGTCGGTCAGGTGCGCGATGGTGACGGTTTCGGCCATGGCTGGGCCATTGACTAGCCGCTCCGGATGCGTTTGCCAAATCATCGAGCCGG
>CAWIXS010000014.1:0-24534 GCA_963840075.1 uncultured Alphaproteobacteria bacterium
CATTACGGAACTTCTCAGGGCTGCTTCTTGCCGCGGTCGGCGGCCATTGTCACTCGGGCGCGGCAGAGGTCTGCTGATGAGCTGTGACAGCCCGGTGCCCTGCGTCAAATGCCGACTGCCGATGAGCATGGGGTATTGCACCTCGGGGTCTCAGGGTTATCCCTGTTGACGGGGTACGCGGTATCTAGGCCCATCCCTGGGAGCACCAAGCGAGGGAGCCCCCAACCTGCTATTGCGTACTCAGAAGCCCCGCGGATTGATGCGCGGTAATGCTATCGTGGGAAATGCATCGGGTGCGATTTCCGGCGGGAAAGGCTCCGCTCGGCTGTCCTGTAAGGCCGCCGTGAACCGCCTGAGCATCCCGTGGCGGTTGGGCCTGCTCGTGCTCGCCCTCGCGGTGCCGCTCAATCTCATCGTCCTCACATCGATCTGGGAACTCGTCAACCGCGCCACTGACGGCCAGCGCACGAGCCTTCTCTATGCCGCCCGCTCGATCGCGGCCGGCGTCGATGCCAAGCTTGGCAAGTACATTGCGCTGGCGGAAGCGTTGGCCCGCTCACCGGCATTCCTTGATGACAACCTCGACGCTTTAGATGTCGAGGCACGCCGTCAATTCCCGGCAGGGCGGCGTGCATGGGTCCTGGTCGCCGATGTGAATGGCCAGCAGCTCTTGAACACCCTGATCCAACCGGGCGAGCCCCTGCCACATCGCAATCCGCTTGGGATCGAGGCCCAGCAACGCGCCTTCGCAACGGGCAATATTGTCATCTCCGATGTTCTGAGAGGCAAGGTCGCGCAGGACTGGGTCATCAATATCGAAGTCCCCATCTTCAGGAATGGTCAGCCTTTTCGCGTGCTGGCCGTTGGCATTAGACACAAGGAATTCCTTCCCCTCCTCAGTGCGGATGATATTCCGAGAAGCTGGCTTGTCGGCATCATGGATGGCCAGGGACGCTACATCGCGCGCATCCCACAAGGAGGTGCCCAGGTCGGCGAACTCGCATCTCACGGATGGCGAGCGATCAAAGATCGAGCTGGTCTGTTCGAATTTCCCTCTCTGGAAGGCGAGGCGCTCATTCATGCCAATACCCATGCTTCCGTCGGCGGCTGGACGATCGGCGTCGCGGTCAAAAAGGCGGAGCTGCAGGCGGCGGCCTGGAACACGGTGCGCTGGGCGGCATTCCTGGGTGCCTGCCTTTCGGCTGCGAGCCTCCTGTTGGCCGGCATGCTGGCGCGGCAGATTACTCGACCTATCAGGCAGCTGCGCCAGTCGTTTGCCGACATTTCCATAGAACCTGCGAAGCCAATCGTGGTGGGGCCGCCCGAGATCATGGAGTTGCAGGACACGCTCTTCCGCGGCGCGGTCGAGCAGCAAAAGGCAAGCCATGCGCTTATGGGGGCTCTCTCCAGACTTGAGCGTGAGATGGACCTGCGTGAGGAGGCACAGGCTGCTCTTGCCAAATCTCAGCGCATGCAAGCCGTTGGCCAGCTCGCGGGCGGCATGGCACACGACTTCAATAACGTGCTGGCGGCTATCTCTTCCTACCTGGATGTGGCGACGCTGCGCAGCACTGACGAGAAAGTTCGCGAGAACTTACAGGGGGCGATAGATGCGATCGAGATGGGGGCGAGCCTCAATCGCCGCCTGCTGTCCTTTTCGCGCCAGCACGGTGTCGGGCTGGAGCGACTCGACCTCAATAATCGTGTCACTGGGACATTCGAGCTGCTGAGGCGAACACTCGGCGATCAGGTGACTATCACTTTGACGTGTTCCCCGGACCCATGTCTGATTTCGGCCAATCCTGGCGATGTCGACAATGCGATCCTCAATCTCGCAATCAACGCACGGGACGCCATGCCCAATGGCGGAGTACTCACGATTGAAACTCGACACGTCACACTTAACCTAGACGCGGCGGAGCGTATCCCAAGAGCTTGCGCCGGTGACTTCGTCAAACTGAGCGTCGGCGACACGGGGCACGGCATGACCCCGGAAGTACTCGAGCGTGCCATGGAGCCGCTCTTCACCACCAAAGAGCAGGGCAAGGGCACGGGGCTTGGCCTCGCTACCGTCTATGCCACGGTCCAACAGTCGGGGGGCTTCGTCGCCATTGACAGTGCCGTGGGCAAGGGCACCACTGTCGACCTGTATTTTCCCAAGGTTGAGGCGAGCCATCGCCGGAAGTTGGTGACGGATCGAATCGGGAAGGCGGCATATCGTGGGGTTGCTTGACGACCTCACTTCTCCACTGAAGGAGCGATATGCCGTGTCCAACGATAACGTCGTGCGACTGATTCAGCCAGGAGCATTGGAGGATCAGCGAGATCTTGCGCAGCGGGGCGCGTACCTTGCTGGCCCAGGCCGTCGAGGCCGAGGTCGCCGAGTTCCTCGCCAAGCATGCCGATCTCATGACGGAGAATGGCCGTCAGCGGCTCGTCCGCCACGGCCATCTGCCCGAGCGCGAGGTGCTGACCGGCATCGGGCCCGTCGCCGTCAGGCAACCGCGCGTGCGCGACCGCGCGGCCGCTGCCGACGATGCCGCCCGCATCCGCTTCACGCCTACGATCCTGCCGCCCTACCTGCGCCGCTCGAGGTCCATCGAGACGCTGCTGCCGGTCCTGTATCTGAAGGGCATCTCGACCGGCGGCTTCGGTGGTGGCGCGGGCAGAGGTAGCCGCTCAAGAGCTTGAAGCGGTTGTTTCCGGCGGAGACTTACGCAGATCGACGATGTTTGCGGTGCCTTGCCCCGTTGGGCCGAGCGCTTGATCCACAATGATGGCGGTGGCGTCAGCAAGCGATGTGGCGCCGAAATCGGCTCCGACCGCCTGCACCCACTCTTCAACCTTGTCCCGATCATCGCCGAGCATCCAGAAGCAGGCGAGGAATTTCGCTCGCGGCATCACCCGCTTGAGGCGGCGGATCAGATAGCGCACATGCGCGGGTTTCGCGGCTGCGCCGAAGTAGGAAAGGCAAACCAGTTGGGCATCTGTGACGTCGACCTTGAAGCCTCGTGTGGTGGCCGCATCGGCGAACGGCTGAACCCTCGCCGCTATCCCATGCTTCTCCAGAACTTGGGCAAGCATTATTGAGGCCGCCTCGTCCAACGCGCTGCGGCTGGCAATGCACAGCACGGGGTATGGCATCTGCCAATCGTCGGGCATCTGTCCCCTGGAGATGACCGGCGGAGGAGGCTTGGCCTGCGTGGGCTCGTCGACTCCGGATGGAACCTCGTCTGAATAGTCTGAGAGGTCGTCGACGATTTCTTCGATCGTGTCGCGAATTTGCAGCTGTTTGTCTTGAGACAGCTTGCCGTGTGCGGCATCCGTCTGCGCGAGAAGAAGGGCCTTCATCGCCACCGTGTCGTAGTAGGTCGAAAGAAGGGTGTCCTTCAGCTCCTTTTCGGCCTGATCGGCCGCTTCTGTTGCGTCACCTGCAAGAACGCGCTGATAGAAGCGTTCCTCGGGCTCGAGAGCGGGCTCATCGCCCAAAAGGACGTCGATGAACTGAAGCGCTTCGATGTGCTTTCCAAGAACGACGAGGCACACCGTCAATGGTGTAGCAAGGAGCAGACCTATGGGTCCCCACAGCACGGCCCAGAACAAGCTCGAGACGACAATCGCCACGGGCGAAAGGCCAGTGTGCTGGCCGTAAAGTAGTGGCTCCACCACGTGCCCGGCTATCGGCTCTGTTACGATGAACAGCGCGGCGGTCAGCAACACCATCGTCCAGCCGGGATCAATGGCTATCGCCAGGATAAGAGGAAAGAAGGCGGCGATGAAGGACCCGATGTAGGGCACGAACCGCATCAACCCCGCCAGGATGCCCCACAGGACCGCGTTCGGCACGCCTATCAGCCAAAGGCCAACGCCGATGACGACGCCAAAGCCCGCGTTGAGCGAAATTTGCATAAGGAAGAGACGGCTGAGGCGTGCCGCCGCATCATCGAGGGCTGCTGTGGTGCGCTGAAGGTCGCCAGTGCCTGCCAGCCGCACGAAGCGGTCGCGAATGTCTTCCCGCTGCAGCAGGATGAACAGGAGAAACAACAGGACGAGAGCAGTGGTCGCAAGCGGCGACAGCAGAGGCCGCACCAGGTTGGCAAGCGCCTCCAATCCCCTGGATTGCGGTTGTCGTACCTCAACCGGCAATGGCTTCTGTCCAGACGCCGGAGCTTCTTCTGGTGTGACCTCTTTCTGCAGCTCTCGCAACGTGCCGGAAGCCCGATCTAGAACACGCGATGACCAGGGTGCAGAGGCGCCCAAGGCGCGTACTTTGGCGCGAATGTTGGCTTCGTATTTCGGCAGATCCTCGGCTAACTGAGCCACATGGAAGACGATCGTGGCGCTCGAGAGAGCCACCAGAGCTATCGCCAACGCGACGGCGAGGACGACGGCCGGTATTCGCCACAGGCCCCAGGTGCGCAGCCAGCGGATGACCGGCGTCAGGATGAAGGCGAGCAATGCGGCAATGACGAGCGGCTCAAAGATCGGCCGCCCGATGTAAAGAAACGCAATGACAATGCCAGCGATCAAAAGCGCACTGGCTACGGTGTTGAGACTTTGCTGGGTGACTGTCGGTGTGGTTCGTACCAGGTAGCCTGCCACGGCCTTCTCCATGGCACCGGGAACCCTCCTAGCCGGCGCATATCCGCTTGTTGGGATTGGCGATTGGACAACGCAGCTTCAACGAAAGCGTTGCAATGGATGGGGTTCCAATATCGACTTACCCACCTGGAACGGCGGGGTCGGTTTGGCGTTCACCTTCGGACAGCACCGTCAAACGAGAAGAAGTGAGACGCCCATGGCGCAGCCATTAACCAATTCGGATCCTCAACCCGGCGCAAGCGATCCTTTCGAGACCACCTCGGAGTTCGGAGAGCAAGTCCTGGATCGTACGGCGCAAGCCGCGGCCGCCACAGTCGACACCATCAGGGAGCACCCTATCGCGACCTTGGCTATTGTTGCCGGCGTCGCCTTTGCGGTGGGCGCGCTATGGAAGCTCGGGTCGTCCCGTCCCGAAACAAGAATGGATTCACTGCTCTCCCGCCTTGGTGAGCTGCAGGCCCAAATGCCGGGACGCCGGCGGATATGAGACCACGCCTGACACCTCGGAAAGCGGCTTACGCCAGTCAAGCAGCGTCAACGCGAGGGCATCACAAGGCCGAACGCTTGAACAAAAAGGGGGGCACCCGCGTTCTTTTTGGAAAAGTTCAGCCTCAGGAGAACGAGCCCATGGCACAAAGTTCACGTTATGGTGCCGCATCAGATCTCGCGGACAAGGCCACCGATCAGTTCAAGAAGGTGGCGGACCGCGTTGAAGGCGTGGCCGGCGCGGCGGCTGACCAGATGCGCGATGTGACAGACCGGACGGGCGAGGTTGCGGGCCACTTCAAGCGTGCCGTCGACAAATCCGTGAAGGAGCAGCCGATGGCCACCCTGTTCATGGCAGCCGCGGTCGGCTTCGTACTCGGCGCACTCTGGAAGTCGTAAGGGGTCACACGTGTTCGCCGGGCTGATTGACCAAGCCAAGTCGGCAGCGGGCGGGCTGGTGCTCAAGTACCTGGCGCGGGCCTCGGTCGCAGTGCCCTTCGTCATCGCCCTTGGTTTCGCCTTGGCGGCCATCACGATGATGCTCGCGGAACGCTTTGGACATGTGACCGCCTACTGGATGGTCGCTGGCGGCCTGGCGGTGATCGGCATTGTCGCGGCCGCGGCCGTCTCGGTGAAGGAGCAGGAAGAAGAGGAGGCCGAGCAAGGGGCGCAAGAAGCCGACACCGGTGACGTTGTGAGCGAAGCAACCGCCCAGGCCGTCGTGCAGACGCCAATCGCGCTGCTTGGGGCTCTCTTTGGCATGCCCGGAGGGCCTGCATCGGCGCTGAGCATCGCCCGTGTTCTCGGTCGCAATTTTCCGCTGGTGTTGCTGCTCGTGATGATCGGCGCGCTGTTCTGGCCAGACGAGGATCCCGGAGTCTCGGGAGAAGAGGTGAATACGGTCCGCAAGCCAAATGGGGCGGACGATCATGTGCACAGCGCGCTCACGCCCTGATCAGATTGGACGAAGAGCCTGCTTTGCGATGAAGACGGTGCGCTCGTGCATGCGGGGCGCTTTGGGTGGAATCTGTCCGGCAAGCCTAGGGTTCTCCACTGCATCCTGTGCCCCGGGTGCGGGTTGGAGGCGCCGCCTTGGCCGGAATCGGGGCTAGAGTTGCCGGGTCGGGTGGTTTTGGCCCGGTGTCCTCATGGAGGCTTTCATGGCATTTGTGACCGGAGACGTTGTCGCCACGCCAGGCGCGGAGGCCGCGTTCAAGGTGGTGTTCAAGCAGGGCGAGGCCGTGCTCGTGGAATGGCCTGTGGACTCCCAGCAAGAGGGCGAGGAGCAGATCGTCGAGTGCATCAAGAGCATCGTGGATGACGACGACTGAGACGGCTCTGGTCCGCACCGCGGACCAGAGGCGCGAGAATTGAGCGGCCCCCTGCGCGGCTGTCGGCCCTGCAGGGGTGCCCGGCCGACCGGGCTTGGGGAAGGGCGAGCGAGCCAGCGCCCCGGCCGCAGGTATGGCCCGCCGGCCACCCGCCGGCGACGAAACATCACGGACACTCTCCCCGGCCCGGGGTGCCATAAGGCCGCCACACCCTTATCGTGCAGAGGGCGGCGCGCCCAGGAGATTGCTGGTCGCGCAGCGTGCAGGAGTGGGAGATCACCATGCAGTCGTCGAGGCTCTTTGCCCTTTCCCTGGCAGCTTTCGCAGTGCTTCTCGGCACTGCATCGCCCGGCGCACTTGCGCAGCCCGGTCCCGATTACAAGCCGCAGGTCGGCCAGGCCGGCAAGGACGTGATCTGGGTGCCCACGCCCCAGTCGCTGGTCGACAAGATGCTCGAGATTGCCAAGGTCACGGCGCAGGACTTCGTGGTCGATCTGGGCTCCGGTGACGGCCGCACCGTCATCACCGCCGCCAAGATCGGCGCCACGGCGCTCGGCATCGAGTTCAACCCGAACATGGCGGAATTGTCGAAGCGGAACGCGGCCGAGGCCGGCGTCTCGGACAAGGCAACGTTCGTGAACGGAGATATCTTCGCCACCGATTTCTCGAAGGCGACCGTGGTCACGATGTTCCTGCTGCCCAGTCTCAACGTCAAGCTGCGCCCCACCATTCTCGACATGAAGCCCGGCACGCGCGTGGTCTCCAACAGCTTCGACATGGGCGACTGGAAGGCCGACCAGATAGTGCACGCCACCCAGGATTGCACCGGCTACTGCAGGGCCTTTCTGTGGATCGTGCCTGCCAAGGTGGACGGCACCTGGCAACTGGGCCAGAGCCAGCTGACGCTGAAGCAGGGGTACCAGTACTTCAAGGGTCAGCTCGCCACCGGCAACGTCGTCGCCCTGATCACCGACGGCAAGCTCGAGGCCGACAGGATCACCTTCACCGCCGGCGGCACGCGCTACACGGGCCTGGTGAAAGGCGGCACCATGGAAGGCACCGCCACCTCCGGCGGCCAAGAGACCAAGTGGCAGGCCACCCGCCGGTAGCCAGCAGGGTGCAAATGCTGCGAAGCGGCATTGCACCGAAACTCCCTCACCCCCACTCACCACCGCATCCATTGTGGCGAGGTCGGCTCGGCGCAATCGCGCTGGCCTACGCCACCCAAATGCAAAGCCCGGCGGATTGGCTCGTTCCGCCGGGCTCGCGGCTGCTTCGGCAGCCGGTTGATCGTTGGGCCTGTGCGCTCACGCGATGGCGGAGGCGCCGTTGCGGCGACATCTCCGGTGCATGGCCCTCCTGATCGGACTTCCAGGTGTTACCGGCCCCGCCGATCCCGTCTCGGGAGATGGTGGAACCTGTTGCAGGTTTCGGATTGTCTGTGCTTGCCGTCCCGCCTTCAGGCCGTGCGGCCTGCTCGCAAGGACGGCTCTGGACTGCCCGGGGGTAGCATTTTCTTAGACCTCCTTGTGGCCGAAGCACTGCAACTGTGCGCCCGCAACCCGAGGCTGTCAAACCGCCAATCCCGCACCAGCGAAGAACCGGCCCAAGCGGCCGTTAACGCCGTCTTTACGCTGCAGCTTCGCCTTGGCGCCGGCCGCCCTAAGTTGCCGCGCCAGGCCCGCCATTCGAGACCTCGGCGAAGGGCCTGGCGCGCAGAGGTCGTGCATGCACCGCCTTTTCGGGCTCCTGGCGCTGGCAGTGGCTGCCCTTGCCCTGTGGGCCCTGCTCGCCGGCCCGGCCACCGCCCCGTCGAGCGGCGGCAAGGAGAGGCTGTTGGAGGTCCCGTCCACCTACGGCGCCTGGATCGTGGGCGTTCTGATGGGCATGGCCCTGGCCTGGCTGGCGAACCCGGACTGGAGGAAGGCGCGGAGCTGGCTGCGCCTGCAGCGCCGGCGCCTCGCCGTGCTCGTTCTGGTCGGTCTGCTTGCGAGCCTCCTCCTGTTCTGAGACGCCGGCTCGGAAGCCGAGGTGAACGCCGCCCGCGAAGCGCCGAGCTTCAAACGCCGAGATAGCGGTGCTGCACGTCGGGCGCGCGGGCGAGCTCCCTGGAGGTCCCGGTCCACACCACGCGGCCGCGCTCGATGAGGTAGTGGCGGTCGGCGAGCCGGGTCAGCGCCGCGACGTTCTTGTCGATCACCAGGATCGCCTGACCCGCCGCCCGCAGCCGCCCGAGGCAGCGCCATATCTCCTCGCGCACCAGAGGTGCCAGCCCCTCGGTGGCTTCGTCGAGGATCAGGAGCCGCGGATTGGTCATGAGTGCCCGGCCGATCGCCAGCATCTGCTGCTCGCCGCCCGACAGCAGGCTCGCCGCACTGTCGATGCGCTCGGCGAGCCGCGGAAACAGCGCGCACACCTTGTCAAAGGTCCACGGATCGGCCGCGCCGCTGCGATTGGCGGCAGTCGCAACGAGGTTCTCGCGTGCGCTCAGGTTGGGGAACACCTGCCGCCCCTCGGGCACGAGGCCGACGCCGAGCTGGGCGACACGGTAGGACGGCAGCTCACGGATCTGGCGGCCGTCGAGCCGGATTGATCCGGCAAAGGCCGGCGTCAGCCCCATGATGGAGCGCACGGTGGTGGTCTTGCCCATGCCGTTGCGCCCCATCAGCGTCACCATCTCGCCGGGGGCGATCGCGAGCGACACGCCGAACAGCACCTTGCTGCGCCCGTAGGCGGTCTCGACGCCGTCGAGCTCGAGCAGGCGCGCGTCAGTCATGCTCGCTCACCACCTCCTGCTCGCCGAGATAGGCCTGGCGCACTTCCGCGCTGGCGCGGATCGCCTCGGGCGCGCCGCTGGCAATGACCCGGCCGTAGACCAGCACCGTGATCCGGTCCGCCAGGGCGAACACCGCCTCCATGTCGTGCTCGACCAGCAGGATCGTCAGCTCGCGCTTCAGCTCGCGCAGCATCTCCACCATGCGGGCGGACTCCTCTGGCCCCATCCCCGCCATCGGCTCGTCGAGCAGGAGCATGCGCGGCCGGGTGGCGAGCGCCATGGCGATCTCGAGCTGGCGATGCTCGCCATGGCTCATGCTGGCGACCACGGTATCCGCGCGCCCTTCCAGACCCACGCGCGCCAGCGCCTTGCGCGCGGGGGTGCGCAGCTCGGGCTCGGCCCGCGCGTTGCGCCAGAAGCGGAAGGAATGGCCGGCGTGCGCCTGGACCGCCAGCGCCGCGTTGTCGAGCGCGGTAAAATCGAGGAACAGGGAGGTGATCTGGAACGAGCGGGCGAGCCCGAGGCGGCTGCGCTGGAAGGTCGGCAGGCCCGTGATATCGCGCCCGGCGAACCGGATGCGCCCGGCGTCGGGCGCGATCTCGCCGGCGAGCTGGCCGATCAGCGTGGTCTTGCCGGCGCCGTTCGGCCCGATGACGGCGTGCAGCTCGCCCTGCGGCACGGCGAGCGCGATGGCGTCGGAGGCGACGACGCCGCCGAAGCGCTTGGTGAGGCCGTCGATCTCGAGCAGCGGCTCAGGCACGGCGCAGACTCGCGAGCATGCCGTCGATGCCGCCGCGCGCGTAGAGCACGACCAGCAGCAGCAGGGGACCCATCACGATCTGCCAGTGCTCGCCCGCATGGACCGCCGCGGAGCCGAAAAGCGCGCGGCCGACCGTCGAGATCGCTCTCGGCAGCACCTCCTCGAACACCAGGAACGCAACCGCCCCGAACAACGGCCCGAGCACCGAGCCCATGCCGCCGAGCACGGCCATCACGATGAGATCGCCCGAGCGCGTCCAATGCATCATCGCGGGGCTGATGAAATCGGTATGATTGGCGTGCAGCACGCCGGCCAGGCCGCAGATCGTGCCGGAGATGACGAAGCAGGCGAGCCGGTAGCGATAGGTCGCAAAACCGATGGCGCGCATGCGCCGCTCGTTGGAGCGCGCGCCCCGGATCACCATGCCGAAGCGCGAGTTCACCAGCCGCCAGATCCCGTAGATCGCGGCGAGCAGCAGCCCGAGGCACACATAGTAGAACACGGTCTTGTTGGACAGGTTGACCAGGTTCCCGAACTGGCTGCGGCGATAGATCGTGAGGCCGTCATCGCCGCCGTAGCGCGAGAGCCCGACGCCGACGTAGTAGATCATCTGCGCGAAGGCGAGCGTGATCATAATGAAATAGACGCCGCGCGTGCGCAATGAAAGCGCGCCGATGACGAGCGCAAACAGCGCCGACACGATAAGTGCGAGCGGCCACTGCACAAGGCCGGAGCTCACGCCCTCGTGGGCGAGGATGCCCACGGCGTAGCCGCCGATGCCGATGTAGACGGCATGACCGAAGCTCACCATGCCGCCGAAGCCCATGATCAGGTTGAGGCTCACCGCCGCCAGCGCCAGGATGATGATGCGCGTGAAGAGCGACATGAGGAAGAAGTTGCCCGTCGCGTTGCAGTAGACCGGGAGCAGCGCCAGCGCCGCGAGCAACGTCGCGGCGAGGACGTTGCGAACGTTGAAGAGCCCGGTCATCGGCCTGGCGCCGGAAACAGTCCCTCCGGCCGCAGCACGAGCACGATCGCCATCAGGAGATAGATCAACATCGAGGAAACGGCGGGTGCCGCCGCCGACGCGGCCGCGGGGCTCATGACGAGCTTGAACAGCTCGGGCAAAAAGGCGCGCCCGATCGTGTCGACCAGCCCGACGAACAGCGAGGCGACGAACGCGCCGCGGATCGATCCGATGCCCCCGATGATGATTACGACGAAGGCCAGGATCAGGATGTTCTCGCCCATGCCGATGGAGACGGTGAGGATCGGCGCCTGCATCAGGCCGGCGAGGCCGGCGAGCGCGGCGCCGATGCCGAACACCAGCGTGTAGAGCAGCTGGATGTTGATGCCGAGCGCGCCGACCATCTCGCGGTTGGAGGCGCCGGCGCGAATCAGCATGCCCACGCGCGTCTTCATCACCACGAGGTAGAGAAAGAGGGCGACGGCGAGCGCCACCACGATGATGGCGAGGCGATAGGCCGGGTAGTAGGCGCCGGGCAGGATCGGCACCGCCGTGTTGAGCCACGCCGGCAGCGGCACCGTCAGCCCCTCCTGCCCCCAGGCGAGCTGCACCAGCGCGTTGAAGAACAGGATGAGCCCGAAGGTGCCGAGCACATGATCGAGATGGTCGCGTCCGTAGAGCCGGCGCATGGCGATCATCTCGACCGCCATCCCGACCAGGAGCGTCGCCCCCAGCGCCAGCACCGCGCCGGCCACGAAGCTTCCCGTGAGCGCGGTGAAGGTCGCCGCGAAATACGCGCCGATCATGTAGAGCGAGCCGTGCGCCAGGTTGACGAGGTCCATGATGCCGAACACCAGCGTCAGCCCCGCCGCCAACAGGAACAGCAGCAGCCCAAGCTGCAGGCCGTTCAGGCACTGTTCGATCAGCAGCAGCATGGCGCCGGCCCCTGGCAGCCGCGACTGGGTTCCCCTCCCCCTTGCGGGGAGGGGTTAGGGGTGGGGGGACTCCCAAACCTCGACGTTCCGGAATCCCCCCCATCTTGTCCCTCCCCCGCAAGGGGGAAGGGGACGATGCGGCCCGCACCTCGCCTCATTCCGACCAGCAGCTTCCTTCTAGCCTCGGCTTCCGGGATGACGGGTGGGGCTCACCACTTCATCGGGCACTTGCCGTGGTGCTTGTCCTGGCTGTCCTTGACGATGGTGGCCACCGTCTTGAGCGTCAGGTTGCCCTCGGCGTCCTTCACCGCGTCCTGCAGATAGAAGTTCTGGATCGGGAAGTGGTTGTTGCCGAGCTTATAGGGACCGCGCACGGAGGCGTAGTTGGCCTTGCGCAGCTCGGCGCGCACTGCGTCCTTCCTGGCGAGGTCGCCCTTCACCGCCACGACGGCGCTGTCGATGAAGTTGGCGGCGTCGTAGGATTGCGCGCCGTAGAAGGTGGGATAATTGCCGAATTTCTTGCGGAAGTCCGCCACGTACTTCTTGTTGGCGTCGTTCGGCAGGTCGTTGACCCAGTGCTGGGCGCCGGGAACGCCAAGGGCCAGCTCCTTCTGCAGCTTCAGGGTGATCGCGTCGATGGTGAAGGCCGTGTAGAGCGGGATCTGCCCCTTGAGCCCCGCCTGCGCATACTGCGTCAGGAACTGCACGCCGGCTGCGCCCGGATAGAACACGAACACCGCATCGGGCTTGGCGTTGCGCACCTTGGTCAGCTCGGCCGAGAAGTCGAGCTGGTCGGGCCACTTGGTGAGATCCTCGCCGATCACCTTGCCCTTGAAGGTGGCGGCCACGCCGGCAAGCATGTCCTTGCCGGCCGCGTAGTTCGGGCCGATCAGATAGACCGTCTTGACGCCCTTCTGGTTCATGTACTCGCCTACCGCCTGCGGCGTCTGGTCGTTCTGCCACGAGGTCGAGAAGAAGTTGGGCGAGCACAGCTCGCCGGCGATCTGCGACGGGCCGGCGTTGGCGCTGATCAGGAAGGTCCCGGAATCGAGCACCGGCTTGAGCGAGGCGAGCAGGACGTTCGACCAGATGTAGCCGACGACGAAGTCGACCTTGTCGGACTGCACGAGCTTCTCGCTCTTCTGGCGGCCGACCTCGGGCTTCTGCTGGTCGTCCTCGTAGATGACCTCCACGGGCAGCCCGCCCATCTTGCGGCCGAGATGGTCGAGCGCCAGCTCGAAGGAGTTGCGCATGTCGTTGCCGATCACCGCGGTCGGCCCGCTGAACGTGCTGACGAAGCCGATCTTGACGGACTTGCTTTGAGCCATGGCCGGGGCGGCTCCCAGTGCCAGGATTGCGCCGGCTGCAATCAGTGTCCTTCTCATTCCACGTCCTCCCTTCTCGATCGCCCGTCGCTTGACTGCGACTTGCCATCACCGAGTTTCACTGCAAACCATATATCGGATCGCCTCCCGCTAGGATACGACGAAGCGCTGCTCGACGCGGGGCATGCCGTCGGGATAGACGAGAGGCGCCTCCTCGTAGGGCGCGAAGCCGTCGAGAACGCGGTGCCAGAAGGCGATGGCGCGCTTGTTGCTGGCGAGCTCGTGCAGCTTCCAGGGCCCCGGTGATTGCGAGAGCAGCTGGCGGGCGAAGGTCATGCCGATGCCCTGTCTGCGGGATCCGGCGAGGATGAAGAATTCCGCAATCTCGCGCCGGCCGTCGCCGGGGTCGACACGCACCAGCGCAAACCCCGCGATCCCGCCTGCGTCTTTGGCCCAGAACGCCGCGCGCTGCTCGCCCTCGCGCCAGTAGGCATCGAAGTATCGATACGGGAAGACCCCATCGGGAGGCCGCCACCTGGTGAACTCCGACATGTCGTGGCAGTAGAACTGAAAAAAGCGCCAAAGCAGGTCCCGCTCCGACGGGGGAACCCGGTCAATGCCTATGCGACCGGTCATCGCGCCCCCCGCCCGCCTCACGCCCGATGGATCTTCACGTATTCGAAGTCGCCAGCCTTGTTGTCGATGCCGATCCTGGGGGGCGCGATCCAGGAGGCGAACCTGCCGCGCTCCCAGCACGGCTGCATCAGGCTCTCGATGAAATCGCCATCCGCTTTGGAAGGCAGCCACTTATCCTTCATGGAGGCCCACTCGGCGTCGCTCAGGACCACGCCGTCGGGGCCGGCGTTGATGTTCTGGAACTCGCCGATGTGGCGGTGGAAGGCGACGTGCGGCAGCTTGAAGCGGAAGGCGAGGCCGGCCTTCTCGATCGCCTTGTTCCAGCGCTCCACGCCCTTGTTGCAGTCGGCCACGTAGTCGTCGCGCAGGCGCATGTTGATCGCCGTCAGCGCCGGCTCGTCCACCATCTCGACCTTGCCGCCAACGAGCTTGCTCACGGGATAGGTGGCGCTGGTCAGCTGGTGATCGTCCTCGAGGCGGTGCTCCTGGAAGCGGCCCTTGAGGCCGGAGTTGTAGTAGTTGGCGGCGTTGGTGGAGACCTCCGAGCCGAACAGGTCGAGCGACAGCGTGAAGTGCAAATTCGCCTTCTTCTGGATGGTCGGCAGGTCGATGACGCCAAGCTTGCGCACCGCGGCGATGTCTTCCGCGTTCTCGATGCCCGCCGCCTTCATGGCCTCGCAGGTGCGCTCCACGATGCGCCCGACGCCGGTCTCGCCGACGAACATGTGGTGCGCCTCCTCCGTCAGCATGAAGCGGCAGGTGCGCGACAGCGGGTCGAAGCCCGACTGAGCCAGGCTTTCCAGCTGCATCTTGCCGTCGCGGTCGGTGAAGTAGGTGAACATGAAGAAGGAGAGCCAGTCGGGCGTCTGCTCGTTGAAGGCGCCCAGCATGCGCGGCTTGTCGGGGTCGCCGGAGCGCCGCTGCAGCAGCTCCTCGGCCTCCTCGCGGCCGTCCTTGCCGAAGTACTTGTGCAGCAGATAGACCATGGCCCACAGGTGCCGGCCTTCCTCGACATTGACCTGGAACAGGTTGCGCATGTCGTAGAGCGAGGGCGCGGTCTTGCCGAGGAAGCGCTGCTGCTCGACGCTGGCCGGCTCCGTGTCGCCCTGGATGACGACCAGGCGGCGCAGCATGGCGCGGTACTCGCCGGGCACCTCCTGCCAGGCCGGCTCGCCCTTGTGGGCGCCGAAGTTGACCTTGCGGTCGTCCGCGCGCGGCGCCAGCAGGACGCCCCAGCGGTATTCGGGCATCTTCACGTAGTCGAACTTGGCCCAGCCCTTGGGGTCGATCGAGACCGCGGTGCGCAGGTAGACATCGGAGGCCTGGAAGCCTTCCGGCCCCATCGCCGTCCACCAGTCGAGGTAGCCGGGGTGCCACTGCTCCAGCGCCTTGAGCACGCGCTCATCGTCCATCAGGCCGACGTTGTTGGGGATCTTGGTCGAGTAGTCGACGTAGGTGGTCTCGGGCATCGGCTTGGTCCTCGCGTTTCCTCGGCTTGGTGAGATGGTGAGTGGTGAGATGGTGAGTGGCTGGCCGCATGCGTGGCCGGGGTGGGGGATGAACGAGAGGAAGGCTGAACAAGAGGCAACCTGCCTCACGTTCGGCCTCCACCCTCACCACACGCACTACCGAAACTCGCCATCTCACCTCTCACCACTCACACTCGTTCCGGGTTGAAGCTCGCCTTCACGCCGGTCCCGTACCGCTTCAAGGCGCCTTCGGCGCCGGCGGCGTTGGGGCGCTGGAAGATCCAGTTCTGCCAGGCGGTGAGACGGCCGAAGATCTTGGTCTCCATGGTCTCGGGTCCGGCGAAGCGCAGGTTCGCCTCCATGCCGGTGAGGCCGTCGGACGAGAAGGAGGCGCGCTCCTCCAGGAAGATGCGCACCTCGTCGTCCCAGTCCACGGAGTCGAGCGCGGCCGTGACGAGCCCCAGCTCCTCGGCGGCCTCGGCATCGAGCGCCTTGCCGGTCTCGGCTTGCACCTTGCCAACGCTCTCCGGCTCGCCGAGGAAGCGGGTGGCGAGCCGCGTCAGGCCGTTGCTCATGGGATAGGGCCCGAGGTTGAGCTTCGACAGCGTCAGGGTCGCCGCTGGCCGGTTGTCGCCCTTGAGTGTGCCGATCAGCATGAACGAGCGGTCGCAGGCGAAGGCGATCTCTGCCAGCGTGCCGGTAAAGCAGCTGCCGGGCTCGATCAGCGCCACCAGGGAGCGCGAGGTGAGGTCGATGCGCTTCAGGACGCGCTTCCAGTAGTGCAGGATCTCGCGCGCGAGCCAGTGGCCCTTGTTGGCGTCGAGGAACGCGTCGCAGGCCAGCACTGAAGCCGGGTCGCCCTGCGTCTTGAAGATCAGCACGCCGATCTCGGCCTCGTTGAGACGCAGGTGCAGGATGGCGTCGTCGAGCTCGCGCGCAACGCGCAACGGCCAGAATTGTGCACCCTCCAGCTGCATGGCCTCGGCGGAGGCGGGCGGCGGGGTGCCCGGGCCCTGGACGGTGACGGTGGCGCGCCGCCTGGCGCGATCGATGTCCACCCTGACGCTTGAATAGGTGACGGCATCGGCGTCGGTCTTGCGCTCGAGCGCGGTGAGCGCGATGCCGTTGGCGGCGGCCGGCCGGTCCGACTGCGTCGCGAGCTTGCGCGCGGCCTCCCCGACGGCGGCATCGAACCGGGAGTTGGACACCGCCGCATCGACGAGGCGCCACTTCACGGCCTTGGCGCCGCGCACGCCCTCCTCCACCGTGCAGAAGGCGTCGGCGAGGTCGCGGCGCACCTTGCGCTTGTCGGTGACGCGGGTGAGCCCGCCGGTGCCGGGCAGCACGGCGAGCAGCGGCAGCTCCGGCAGCGCCACCGAGGAGTTGCCGTCGTCGGCCAGCAGGATGTGGTCGGTGGCGAGCGCCAGCTCGTAGCCGCCGCCGGCCGCGGTGCCGCGGATCGCGGTGAGGTACTTCTGCCCGGAGCTGGCGCTGGCGTCCTCGATCGCGTTGCGCGTCTCGTTGGTGAACTTGCAGAAGTTGACCTTGTGGGCGTGGGTGGAGCCCGCCAGCATGCGGATGTTGGCGCCGGCGCAGAACACCCGGTCCTTGCCCGAGCGCAGCACCACCGCCTTCACCTCGGGATGCTCGAAGCGCAGCCGCTGCACCGCGTCGGCCAGCTCGATGTCGACGCCCAGGTCGTAGGAGTTGAGCTTGAGCTGATAGCCCTCGAAGAGCCCCGCGTTCTCGTCGACGTCCATGATCAGCTCGGCCACCTCGCCGTCGAACTTCAGCTTCCAGTGGCGGTAGCGCCCCGGCTCGGTCTGGAAATCGATGCGCTGTGCCATCGCGGGCGCTCTCCCGATCCGTTCGTGCCCGGCGTCAGATCAGCCAGGAAGATGCATTATTATTCCTATTTCCTACCGCAGCATGCAACATACTACAATGGCTTTCTGTGACGGGATGCCGGCGGGCAGGTTGCAGCCACGCCCGCGGTAACAATCGCCTGGGAGGGCCCAGATTTGCCGTCTCGCGCGAGGGGCCCAGGGGTAGCGGGAAAAGCCGCGAGCCCTCTGGAATCGCTTCCTATGCAGCGGGAGAGGCCATCCGGCAGGCACCGCCGATCGAGCGGCCGCGGGCAGGCCACGGCCACCCCGCGGTACGCACCCTCGACAACAGTTGCTGGATCAATTCAGCCTTGCGCCGACCGCGCGGACGGCGATGGATCACAAGGCCCCGGACCCAACTCGGTCAGCGCCCGCTCGATATCCGCCGCAGCTGTCACCTGCACTGCCCGCATGCCGCTCGCCCTGGCACCGGCGACGTTTGGCGCCAGGTCGTCGAAGAACAGGATCCGCTGGGGCGCCAGGCCGATGTCGACGGCCACTGCGTCAAATGCCGCCACCTCCGGCTTGCGGGCGCCGATCTCGTTGGAGACATAGATCCTGCGAAAGGGTGCGAGCACGTCGGCGAAGCGCACCGACCAGCAGGCCTGATGCACGGGGTTGGTATTGGAGAACGCGTAGAGCGGCAGCGCTCCCCGCGCGCGGGCCAGAATGGGTCGAATGCCGGGCATCTCGCCGACGAAGATGGAATTCCATCCGTCCTGGAGCTGCGCGTCGGTCAAGTCGATCTCGAGGGCGCGGCGGAGATGGGCGAAGAACGCCGCGTTCGAAATCTCGCCGCGCTCGTGACGCTGGAAGGCATCGCTTGCGGCGACGTGCGCCCCGGACCGTCGCGCAATGTCGGCGACAGGCACACCCGCAAGCTCGGCCCATCGAGCATGGACGCGCGCGCTGTCGAGATCGATGATGACCCGCCCGAGATCGAACAGGAGCGCCTCGACGCTGTCGCCCACGCGACCTCCTGCGGATCAATTCGCCTTCACGCCCACCGCCTTGACGATGCGGGACCACTTGGTCTCCTCGCGGTCGATGTCGGCGGCGTACTCCTCCGGCGTGCTGGGCAGAGGCTCGGCGCCCGTGTTGACCAGCAGGGCCTTGGTCTCCGGGGCGGCGAGCGCCTTGCGCAGCGCAGCGTTCAGCTTGTCGATGATGGGGCGCGGGGTGCCGGCCGGGGCGGCGATGCCGTAGTGCAGCACGGCCTCGTAGCCCGGCAGGCCGGCCTCAGCGACGGTCGGCAGGTCGGGGAAGATGTGCGAGCGCGCGAGGCCGGTCACGGCCAGCGCCCGCACCTTGCCCTGCGCGGTGATGCCCACGGCCGGCGGCAGCGAGCTGAAGTAGATGTCGACGTGGCCGCCCAGCAGATCGTTGAGCGCCGGCGAGCTGCCCCGGTAGGGCACGTGCGCGAGCTTGATGCCGCTCATGCTGGCGAACAGCTCGGCGGCCAGATGGATGCCGCTGCCGGGACCGGCGGAGGCGTAGTTGAGCTTGCCCGGCTCCTTCCTGGCGAGCGCGATCAGCTCCTCGACCGACCTGGCCTCGACCTTGGGGTGCACCAGGATCACCAGCGCGCTGGTGGCGATCAGGCCGACGGGCGCGAAGTCCTTGCGCGGGTCGTAGCCGGCGTTGGAATAGAGCGTGGGGTTGACGGCGAGCGTGCCGGTGCCGCCGATCACCAGCGTGTAGCCGTCGGGCGGGGCTTTGGCCACGGCGCGCGTGGCGATGGTGCCGCCGGCCCCGCCGCGGTTCTCGATGACGATCTGCCGTCCGAGCGTTTTGCTCATGTGCTCGGCGACGATGCGCGAAATGACGTCGTTGCCGCCCCCCGCGGAGTAGGGCACCACCAGCGTGATGCTGCGGGTGGGGTAGTCCTGCGCCTGCGCCAGCGTCGTGGCGAGGACGAGCGCTGCCATTACAAAGATACGCCTCATCATGGGCCCCCCCTACGGACAGAAATGGCAAGGCGGACCAGTGCCCGCAATCAGAGTTGAGCGATACGGCGGCCTTTGCAGCGCCGCAGGTGCACCATTCTCTCGGTCCACGCGAACGGCCGTGCGTTGCCGTTGTGGGACTCATCGCGATCTTCAGTCACGACTCACGTTCGATGAGAAGTGGATACCGAAGTGGATACCGGCCGCTAACTGCCGCCGAGCCGCGCCAGCCGCTCCTCTGCCTCCGAGGCGCCGAGCTCGCGCGCCCGCTCGTACCACCTGCGCGCCTCGCCGCGATCCGGGGTCACGGCCACCGCGTCGAGGCGCGCCAGCTCCGCCGGATCGAAGGTCCCGGCCATCTTGAGGGCCCCCTCGGCCAGACCCACCTCGGCCGCCCGCTGGAAGAAGCTGCGTGCAGCACTGATGTTGCCCTGCTCCAGATGGCGCCCTCCCATGGCCAGCAGCCTCTCCGCGCGCACTTTCTCCTCGGCCGAGAGGTCGGGGACCCGCACGGCCTTGCCGGTCGGCGCCGAGGGACTCGGAACCAGTCGCTTGGGCTCGGGGGGGCGAGGGTCGATCGGCGCGGCGAGGACTCGCGGCGGACCGACGACCAGCGCCGTCCTGGTCTCGGCGAGCGTGGTGCCGTCCACCCCGACGAGGCTGATGATGATCTCGTTGCGCCCCGTCACTCCCGCCGGCACGATGGCCTTCAGCGACCCCAGCGCAAACAGCGGAACGGCCCACGAGCCCGGCGCGATCGCATGGCCCTCGGTCAGCGAGACGCTGCGCGGGAACCCCCGCAGGCGCAGGAAGCTCTTGCTCGGCAGCGCATCGCGAGGGCCGACCTCGATCGACAGCAAGGTCTGCGAGTCCGGCTCGACGAAGATCGTCTGCTCGACACGGATGCTCGGCGCCTCGCGGCGCTGTGCCAGCGACCATTGCACCGCACCCGTGGCCGAGGTCATGGCCGAGCGCAAGCACCACGGCCCTGAGCCAGTGCCCGTGCCGCGGACTCGAGCGCGCAACGCGCGCGCTCGCACGAGTCCTGGCACGAGTCCCCACGGACCGGATGTTGGGCATCTCTTGCGCTCCTCCCGAGCGCCGCCACGACAGGCCCCACACGACAGGCCCTGCACGACAGGCCCTACCGCTTGCCCTGCTTCTTGCTCCACTCCAGGAACTGCTGGAACAGCTTCTCCTGGTCCGAGGTCTCTCCCGGAGGCCCGGCGCGCCCTTTCTGGCGGTTGAGCGAGGCTGCGACCGGGGCTTCCGGCTCCCGCTTCACGCCGGCCACAGGTTTCACGCGAGCCGTCTCCTTCAGCTTCTCCTCCGCCACGACGTACCTGGTCCACCCCGGCACGTTGGCGGCGAGGTTCACGCTCTTCCACTTCGGGTGGTAGGGGGGAGCGTGGAGCTTGTCGAACAGGTCGAAATAACGCTCGATGAAGCGTTGCACGCGCCGGTAGCGATCGCTCTCCTTCGGCCAGTTGTAGACCGCGAGCACCGTCTGCACGCCAAGCGTCTCGATCTTCTCACCGGGCTTGATGAAGCCAGGATAGTCCTGCGCCGTGAGCGTGGCGGGAATGTAGTACTCGTCGAAGCGGTCGATCGGGATCGGCAGGAACTTGAACTCGCCGTCGTTCTTGAACTTGGTGAGGAGGTCGAGCGGCTTGGCGCCGTTGTTGACGATCCCCACGATCTCTCCGGTCCGCATCTTCTCGATCGCGATGGCGTTGTCGATGTAGACGAAGTCGGGGCTCACGCCCAGCCGCTTGAACACGATCGGACCCGTGGTCGATTGTCCGGCCCCTTTCGCACCCAGGCTCACCTTCTTGCCCTCGAGGTCGCGGATCGAGTTGATCTCGGGGCGCACGACCAGGTGCACCTCCGAGATCACCATCTCCGAGATGAAATTGATGCGCTTCTCGATGTTGGCGATGCGCTCGGTCGTCTTGAAGTACTCGAGCACATCGGCGTTGGTGATCGCGATGTCGATGCCCTTGAGGTAGAGCAGGTCCTTGACGTTGTCGGTGGCGCCCTGGGTGATGACCGGAAGCACGCGCATGGCCTGCGGGTCGTTGAGATTGCGTGCGATCTCGGCGGCGAAGCGGATGAAGGTGCCCGTGGGCAGCCCTCCGGCGAGCCCGACCGTCCAGCTGTTGATCTGATGGACCTTCGACATCTCGCCGGTCTCGGCGGCTGTCGGGGCCCGCACGGTCTTGCGCTGCTGCGCCCATGCGGCATCGTTCGATCCGGCGCACGTGAGCGCACCCGCCAAAGACACGAATGCCAGTGCCTGCCCCAACCTCAAGCGCATCGTCGCTTCCCCTCGTTGCAGTATGCGTCCGATCCCACGGGGGTGTCGCCCAAAGGCGGCGGGCCGCCCCATCGAGGACGGCCGCATCGTCGGGAACGTGAGCTTTACCCCGACCCGCATGGTCGTTCCCACTCAGCGGCGGTTTTGGGGCCGCAATAGGGAATTCTTCGGGCGGATTCGCCTTGCAGATCCGAGACCTGTGCATGCCGGATGCGACCCTGCCGGTCGCCTCGCGCGGTCCGTCCAGCACGGCAACGCTCCCAGGCCCCGCAGGAGGCGTGAGGTTGGCGGCGCGGCGCGCAGGACCTTGACAGGGCCCGCCAGTCGTGCACAAGGCGCCGCCCAGCCTGCTCGTGCGCCGCCAGCCGCGAGGAGCGGGCTCCTTACCTGCTTGGTATGCAGCGAGTGAGAGAAAACCCAATGAGCGATATCCCCAACGACATCGTTGTGACTTTTCCCGACGGCGCCCAGCGCTCCGTGCACCGCGGCATCAGCGGCAAGGCGCTCGCCGAGAGCATCTCCAAGTCGCTGGCGAAGAAGGCCGTGGCCATGGTGGTCGACGGCAGGCTCGCCGACCTGGCCGACCCCATCGAGAAGGACGCGAGCGTCAAGATCGTCGCGCGCACCGACCCGGAGGCGCTGGAGCTGATCCGGCACGACAGCGCGCACGTGATGGCGGAGGCGGTGCAGGCGCTGTGGCCCGGCACCCAGGTCACCATCGGCCCGGTGATCGAGAACGGCTTCTACTACGACTTCGCCAAGGCGGAGCCGTTCCATCCCGACGACCTCGGCAAGATCGAGGCGAGGATGCGCGAGATCATCGCGCGCAACGCGCCCTTCACCAAGGAGCACTGGAGCCGCGAGGAGGCCAAGGCCTTCTTCAAGGAGAAGGGCGAGCTGTTCAAGATCGAGCTGGTCGACGCCATCCCCGAGGGCGAGGACCTC
This sequence comes from uncultured Alphaproteobacteria bacterium, assembly GCA_963840075.1. Taxonomy (GTDB): domain Bacteria; phylum Pseudomonadota; class Alphaproteobacteria; order Rhizobiales; family Hyphomicrobiaceae; genus AWTP1-13. The sequence continues at coordinate 22,382 of CAWIXS010000014.1, forward strand.
AAGATCTACAAGCAGGGCGAATGGCTCGATCTGTGCCGCGGCCCGCACATGACCTCGACCGGCCAGATCGGCAAGGCCTTCAAGCTCACCAAGCTTGCCGGCGCCTACTGGCGCGGCGACCACCGCAATCCGATGCTGCAGCGCATCTACGGCACCGCCTGGGCGACCGAGCCGGAGCTCGCCGCCTACCTCAGGATGCTCGAGGAGGCCGAGAAGCGCGACCACCGCAAGCTCGGCCGCGAGATGGACCTCTTCCACTTCCAGGAGGAGGGGCCGGGCGTGGTGTTCTGGCACCCCAAGGGCTGGGAGCTGTTCCAGAACCTCATCAACTACGTGCGCCGGCGCCAGAACGCGGCCGGCTACCGCGAGGTGAACGCGCCGCAGATCCTCGACAAGTCCATGTGGGAGACCTCGGGCCACTGGGAGTGGTTCCGCGAGAACATGTTCACCACCGTGACCGAGGACGAGCGCGAGTTCGTCATCAAGCCGATGAACTGCCCCGGCCACATCCAGATCTTCAAGCACGGGCTCAGCTCGTATCGCGAGCTGCCCTACCGGGTGGCCGAGTTCGGCGCCGTGCACCGCAACGAGCCGTCGGGCGCGCTGCACGGGCTGATGCGCGTGCGCGCCTTCACCCAGGACGACGCGCACGTGTTCTGCACCCAGGAGCAGCTGGCCGCGGAGTGCATCGCGATCAACGACCTGATCCTCTCGATCTACCGCGACTTCGGCTTCGAGGACATCACCATCAAGCTCTCCACCCGGCCCGAGAAGCGGGTCGGCGACGACGCGCTGTGGGACCAGGCCGAGGCGGTCATGTCGGCGATCCTGGAGGACATCCGCGCGCGCTCCAACGGCAAGATCAAGACCGGCATCAACCCCGGCGAGGGCGCCTTCTACGGCCCCAAGTTCGAGTACGTGCTGCGCGACGCCATCGGCCGCGACTGGCAGTGCGGCACCACCCAGGTGGACTTCAACCTGCCGGCCCGCTTCGGCGCCTTCTACATCGACGCCGACGGCGAGAAGAAGACGCCGGTGATGATCCACCGCGCGCTGTTCGGCTCGCTGGAGCGCTTCACCGGCATCCTGCTGGAGAGCACCGCCGGGCACCTGCCGCTGTGGCTGGCGCCGGTGCAGGCCAAGGTGTGCACCATCGTCTCGGACGCCGACGCCTATGCCGGCGAGGTGCTGGCGGCGCTCGAGAAGGCGGGCCTGCGCGCCGAGGTCGACCTGCGCAACGAGAAGATCAACTACAAGGTGCGCGAGCATTCGCTCGCCAAGGTGCCGGTGCTGCTGGTGGTGGGCAAGCGCGAGGCCGAGGAGCGCACGGTGTCGCTGAGACGCCTCGGCAGCGACAAGCAGGAGGTGCTGCCGCTCGCCACCGCCGTCGCGAGGCTGGCGGAGGAGGCCATCCCGCCGGATCTCGCGCGCGCACAACAACGGGCGGCCGCGGCCTGACGAGCGACGGGCCCGGCTGCTGCCTCGGTTGCGCCATGTCAAAGCGGTAACGGCACCGAGGCTCTATCTGGACGGGCAGGAGGGCGCCCGCATTCTGCGCGATCGCGCAGCCCTGGAAGAAGGAGAACGACCCATGTTGAGGATTCTGGCGTCGGGAGCCATCGCGGCGATGCTGACGTTGGGCGCCACCACCCTGGCGCCCGCCGGCGCCGCGGCAGCGCCATCCGCATCCCTGCCGGGGGAGGCCAAGTCGGCGGCGTCGAGTGACATCGTCGAGGTCAGGGACCGCGGCCGCCGCTCCCGGAGCGACCGCCGCTACCGGAGCGAGCGCTACTACCGGGGCGACCGCTACTACCGCGGCTCGCCGCGCTGGCGCCGCTACGACCGCCGCTACGGTGGTCCCTACTACGACCCTTATTACTACGACGACTGGCGCGGGCCCGCCTGCATCATCGTCGGACCGCTCGTGGTCTGCCCGTAGCGACTCGAGGCAGGGGCTCAGCTGCCGGCGTGCTGCGCCGGCGGCGGGGCCCCTTTGCAGCGCCGGGGAACCGGCGCGTGGCGCGGCGTCTCGCATCGACCTGCGGGCTTCACGTTGGGGCCGGGATGCCGATGTCGCGATGCTGGTGTCGCGAAGACCGGCGAGGATCTGGTCGGGGCAGAGGGATTTCGACCCCCGGCCCCCTGCTCCCAAA
>CAWIXS010000015.1:0-184194 GCA_963840075.1 uncultured Alphaproteobacteria bacterium
TGACACCGCTGAGGATGGACGGCAGAGGTGCGGGCCGCCTCTGCCGTCCCGACGGGAGCGTCAAGTCTCGAAGAGGCTCCCGTGTCGCAGGTCCCGAAGCGCGTGGCACATACGCTGTGCCGTGCAGCGCATCCTGATCGCACACCCCGATTGGGACCTCAGCGTGACGCCGCCCGCGCGCTCGCGGCAAAGCCGTGGCGATGCTGCGGTGCCAGCGTGGCCGAGGCTGAAAAGTGATCGTTTTGAAACACTTGGCAAAGAAGGTGAGCGGGCGCCACCGGCTCCGTCAGGTCCCGATCTTGAATGGATTGAAGTCGGTGTTGCGGTCGTAATAGTCCTCCTGCTCGGCGCGCTTGAGGAACGCGACGATACGATAGGTGACCGGCAGGAAGGCGATCTCCACGGCGGTCTTGGTCAGGAACTGGACCCACGTCAGCTGCAGCACCAGCTCGTTCGGCATGATGCCGGAGTTGTAGAACGCGAGCGGATAGAAGATCGCCGAGTCCACCGCCTCGCCGGCAACGGTGGAGCCGACGAAGCGCGCACCCTGGAAGCGGCCGTTGGTCCACACCTTCATCTTCGCCAGCACGAACGAGTTGACGAACTCGCCGCAGAAATAGGCGACCATGGAGGCAAGCGCGATGCGCCAGGTGTTGCCGAACGCGATCTCGTAGACCGACTGGTTGGGCCAGTTGGGCGCCGGGGGCAGGGCCACGACCACGGCCGCCATGACTGCGGCGAACAGCAGGGCGGCGAAGCCGGACCAGATCACCCGGCGCGCCCGGCTGTAGCCGTAGACCTCGGTCAGGATGTCGCCGAACACGTACGAGATGGGGAAGAACAGCACGCCGGCGCCGAAGGTGAGCGGCCCCCACCAGGGCAGCTCGATCTGCGCGGCCTTGGCAGGCCCGATCAGGTTCGAGCACACCAGCACCACCACGAACGCCACCATGACGAACTCGAAGTAGCGGAATTGACGTGGCTGCTGCGGCATTGACTGGACCCCCAGTACGGTGGCGCTAAGCTAGACTGTGAACTCGCCCGGCGCAAAGTGCCAAGAAGCATGCAGCTTCCATGCCGCGCACACTGTGCGCTGCGGGCATCACCGGAGATCGCCATTGGGCAAGAGGAAGGACGAGCTTGTGGCCCTGGGGCGCGCGGCAGGCGTGCCGGCGAGCCCGGAGAAGGCGCTCCTGGAGCGTGTCGCCAACCCGCATCCCGACACCGGCTATGTCGCCCGCTTCACCGCGCCCGAGTTCACGGCGCTCTGCCCCATCACCGGGCAGCCCGACTTTGCCCATCTCGTGATCGACTACGCGCCGAAGGACTGGCTGGTGGAGTCGAAGTCGCTGAAGCTCTACCTCGCCTCCTTCCGCAACCACGGCGCCTTCCACGAGGACTGCACCGTCGCCATCGGCAAGCGCCTGGCGGGCCTGCTGGAGCCGCACTTCCTGCGCATCGGCGGCTACTGGTACCCGCGCGGCGGCATGCCCATCGACGTGTTCTGGCAGACGGGCAAACCCCCCGACGGCGTGTGGCTGCCCGACCAGGGCGTGGCGCCTTATCGGGGACGGGGGTGAGAGTTGCAACCCGGGCGGAGCGGGGTCAGACCCTCGCTTCGAACCGTCGAGAGAAATTGAGCCGTCGAGGCGAGGGGTCTGACCCTGTCACATCACGAGGCTTGCGACGATGCTCTCGAAGAGGCGGCGGCCGTCGTCGCCGCCGAGCGCCGGCTCGATCAGGCGCTCCGGGTGCGGCATCAGGCCGAGCACGCGCCGGCGCTCGTCGCAGATGCCGGCGATGTTGCGCTGGGAGCCGTTCGGGTTGGCCTCGAGCGTGGCGTTGCCGGCGCTGTCGGTATAGCGGAACACCACGCGGCCTTCGGCCTCCAGCGCATCCAGCGTCGCCGCATCGGCAAAATAGTTGCCGTCGCCGTGGGCGACGGGAAGGCGGATGACCTCGCCCTTGCGATAACGGCTCGTGAACAGCGTGTCGGGCTGCTCGACCTTCAGCCACGCGTCCCTGCACACGAACTTGAGCGACGCATTGCGCATCAGAACGCCCGGCAGCAGGCCCGCCTCGCACAGCACCTGGAAGCCGTTGCAGATGCCGAGCACTGGCACGCCGGCCCGGGCCTTCGCCGCCACGTCACGCATGACGGCGGTGTGCGCCGCCATCGCCCCCGTGCGCAGGTAGTCGCCGTAGGCGAACCCGCCGGGCAGCACGATGAGGTCGGTGGCGGGAACCGCGGCATCGGCGTGCCACACCATGCTCACCGCGGCGTCCACGACCTGCTCGAGCGCAACCTTCACGTCGCGGTCGCAGTTGGATCCCGGAAAAACGATGACGGCGGCTCTCATCGGTGGCTATTTCGCGGTTGCGAGCACCCGGAAGCTGGCAAAGAAGGCATCGATCGTCGCGCGCTGCTTCTCGAAGTCCGCGGCGAGCGCCCGCGCCACCAGTCGATAGCGCGCGTCGGGTGCAATCACGTGGCGCACCAGCGCGCGCCGCTCGCCGAGCTGCAGGAACCTGACCTCTTGGCAGACGACCTCGGCCGTGTAGACCACGCTGGTCTCCTCCACGGCCTCCGTCACATTGCTGATCTTGACCCGCGCCTTGTCCGATTCGCCGCAGACCACCTCCGGCAGCTCGTCCCTGAAGGCGGTTTCGCCGTAGCGCAGCTGCAGCTCGCCTGGCGTCTTGCCGGCGTCCCCGGCGACCGTCTCGGCGGCGACAGCCAGCAACAGAGAGGAGCCGGCGCTGGCCTTCGCGCTCTTCTCGGGGTCGAGCTCCTCCGCGCAGACCGCATCGATGGTGCCCGGGCCTTCGTCGTGTCGGCAACCCGCCGGCAACGAGACCGCAAAGCGGAATTGACTGTTCTCGAGCGTCTTGTTCTCCGCGGGTGCCGGGGCCTGCGCTGCGGCGATCCTCGCGGCCAGGGCGACCAGAAGCAGCACCAGGCCCGGCACAACGACACACCCCCTGCCGAAGCCGCCGCCGCGCAATCCCCCTTTCATCATGGTACGAGCTCGTAGGCGTACTTCTCGATCACCGTGTTGGCGAGCAGATCCCTGCATATCCGATCCACTTGCTCGCGCGCGCGTCCTTCGTCGGTCTCGGTCAGCTCGACCTCGATATACTTGCCCTGGCGAACCTCACCGATGCCCTCCAAGCCCAGGCTGGCGAGCGCATGCTCGATGGCCTTGCCCTGGGGGTCGAGGACGCCGTGCTTCAGGGTGATCTTGATGCATGCCTTCATCGCCGGCTCCAGGAGCAACCGCGCCCTGGTAGGGCAGCGTTGCAGAGGGCGCAAGCTGTCTCCCCCGAAACCACGGCCGAGGTCTCAATTCGGCTTGGAGCTGACCAGCACCGGGCCGCTGCCTTTCGGGCGCGGGTTGCCGGCGAGCACGCCGAGCCGGCGCGCCACCTCCTGGTAGGCTTCCAGCACCCCGCCGAGGTCGCGGCGGAACCGGTCCTTGTCGAGCTTGTCGGAGGTGGCAACGTCCCACAGCCGGCAGCAGTCCGGGCTGATCTCGTCGGCCAGCACGATGCGCATCTGCTCGTTGTCCCACTCCCGGCCGAACTCGATCTTGAAGTCCACGAGCCGGATGCCGATGCCGAGGAACAGCCCGATCAGGAAATCGTTGATGCGCAGGGCCAGCGCCATGACCTCGTCGAGCTCGGCCGGCGTCGCCCAGCCGAACGCGGTGATGTGCTCCTCCGAGACCATGGGATCGCCGAGCGCATCGTCCTTGAAGTAGTACTCGACGATCTGCCGCGGCAGCGGCTTGCCCTCCTCCAGGCCGAGGCGCTGGGCAAGCGAGCCCGCCGCGACGTTGCGCACCACCACCTCGAGGGGGATGATCTCCACTTGGCGGATCAGCTGCTCGCGCATGTTGAGGCTGCGGATGAAGTGCGTCGGCACGCCGATCTCGCCAAGCCTGAGGAAGATGTACTCGGAAATGCGGTTGTTGAGCACGCCCTTGCCTTCGATCAGGGCGTGCTTCTTGTTGTTGAAGGCGGTTGCATCGTCCTTGAAGTGCTGGATCAGAGTGCCCGGCTCCGGCCCTTCGTAGAGCACCTTGGCCTTGCCCTCGTAGACGCGACGCCGCTTGTTCATTGTTGTTGTCCTCATGATGCAAAGGTGGTGTCAGCCGGCGCAGGGACATGCTTCCCTGCATCGAAGAAGTGTCTTAGGCTTTCGGTGCTGCAGCGCACAACGAGGAGCCCGATGAGCGGGCCGATTTCGGCATGACACTAGCGGAATGGCCGGCCAGAAACAATGTGGCACCCGTCGCAGCCCGGGCCGGCTCCACCGCTGCGTTGATCGGGCCCGCCCTGGAGGCTATGGCTGGTGATCCGCGGGCCCGAATTGGGTCATGGAAACGAGCATCCGGACAGAACATATCGGGAACATATGGATCCGATTGGGCCCGATTGGAAAGGTTGGGAGAGGCAGGAATGACCACCTTCAATGACCGCGAGAAGTCCTTCGAGAAGAAGTTTGCGCTCGACGAGGAGCTGAAGTTCAAGTCCGAGCAGCGCCGCAACAAGCTCCTGGGCGAATGGGCGGCGGGCAAGCTGGGGCTCACCGGGGCGGCGGTGGAGGACTACGTCAAGGCCCTGCGCAAAGCCGATCTGGCCACCAAGGGCGACGAGGACGTGTTCCAGAAGGTCCGCAAGGACTTCGACGACAAGAGCGTCGCGGTGCCCGATGCGGAGCTGCGGCGCGCCATGGTCGACTGCCTGGCCGCTGCGGTCGCCCAGATCGAGGGTGAGCGCAAGGCGTAGCAGCAGAGCTCGTGCTGAGGATTTGACTTGATCTTCACACGAAACTGGCGGCTTTGATGGCCGCGAAGTGGAGACGTGTGCTGCCCATCCAACTGGTCTCCAGGAGGCATCATGGCTCGCACCTTGCAAAATCTGCAGCATGCCCAGCGGTCCGGCGTCGCCAGGGTCGACCCGATCTGGGAGGAGCTGCGCCGGGAGGCCGAGGAGGTCGTGCGCTCCGAGCCGGCGCTCGCCGGCTTCGTCTACGCAACCATCCTGAGCAAGGATCGGCTGGAGGACGCTGTCTGCCATCGGCTGGCGCAGCGCCTCAACCATTCCGATGTGGATGCGGGGCTCATTGGCGAGACCTTCACCCAGGTGCTGGCCGATCATCCCGAGCTCGGCCGCGCCTTCCGCGCCGATCTCGCCGCGGTCTACGATCGCGATCCGGCCTGCACCCGCTACATCGAGCCTCTGCTCTACTTCAAGGGGTTCCACGCGCTGGTCACGCATCGCTTCGCCCACGAGCTGCTGAAGCAGGGCCGGCGCGACTTCGCGCTCTACCTGCAGAGCCAGAGCTCGCGCATCTTCGCCGTCGACATCAACCCGGCGGCCCGCATCGGCATCGGCATCATGCTGGACCACGGCACCGGCATCGTCATCGGCGAGACGGCGGTGGTCGGCGATAACTGCTCGATCCTTCAGAACGTGACCCTCGGCGGCACCGGCAAGGAAACCGGCGACCGACACCCCAAGATCGGCGACAACGTGCTGCTGAGCGTCGGGGCCAAGGTGCTGGGCAATATCAAGGTCGGCGACTGCTCGGTCGTCGGCGCCGGCAGCGTCGTCCTGAAGGAGGTCCCGCCCCGCACCACCGTTGCAGGCGTTCCGTCCAAAGTGATCGGCCCCGCCGGCTGCCCGGAGCCTGCGCGCACCATGGATCAGCGCCTGGCGCCCGACGATTGCGGCTGCAGCTGAGGAGAGAGAGCGAGTGGAACCCCGAGAGCTGGTCAAGGTCCAGACCTACATGCGCAAGGTGTTCGGCGCCAAGACGCTGTCCGTCCGGGCACGGCCGAAGATCAAGGATTCGGCGGAGGTGTACATCGGTGACGAGTTCATCGGCACGCTGACGCGGGAAGAGGACGAGGGCGAGCTGTGCTACCAGTTCCAGATGGCCATTCTGGAGATGGACCTCGAGGAGGCATGAGCACCTCCAGTCCTGCTGCTTCCCGGAGCTAGGCGCCCATGGCGCTCTACGAGCTCGAAGGCCACCGCGTCGCGGTGCCGGCCAACGGCCGCTTCTGGGTGGCCGGGAACGCGACCGTGATCGGCAGGGTGTCCCTCGATGAGGACGTGAGCATCTGGTTCAACGCCGTGGTGCGCGGGGACAACGAGCCCATCGTGATCGGCGCCAGGGCCAACGTGCAGGACGGCTGCGTGCTGCACACGGACCCCGGCTTCCCCCTCAGCGTCGGCGCCGAGGCCACCGTCGGCCACTTGGCCATGCTGCACGGCTGCAGCGTCGGCCGCGGTGCCCTGATCGGGATCGGCGCCATCGTCCTCAACGGCGCCAGCATCGGCGAGAGCTGCCTGGTCGGGTCCGGCGCGCTGATCCCCGAAGGCAAGCAGATCCCGGCGGGCTGCGTGGTCATGGGATCGCCGGGCAAGATCATCCGCCAGGTGACGGAGCGAGACCTGGAGCGGATGCGCTGGGGCGTACAGACCTACGTCGACCGCGGGCAGGCCTACGCGCGCGGCTTGCGGCCGCAGCTGCCGGGGTAACGCACAGGAGGGGACGGCGCGCGGCTCCCTCTCCCCGCCGCCCTCGGGCCATCCACACGGGGCCCCTGGCCACAAGCGGCCGAGGGCGACGGGGGAGGGCTGGGGTGAGGGGCAGCAAAGGGCTCCGACCCATCACCGAGCTTCTCAAGCTCCGCGTAAGGACTGAGCCACTCGCCGAGAGCTTTTCACTTGGGGCTGCCCCTCGCCCCGGCCCTCACCCCGCAAACGGGGAGAGGGAGTCAGGGCGGCGCCTCGGGCTCGCTCAGCGGGCCTTGCGGACGCCGGCGAGGGACATGGACGGGCTGCGTTCCTTGGGGTCGAGCGACATCCAGACCCGCGGATTGAGATAGGACTGGCGCATCACGAAGCGATAGCGCACGCCATGCCAGATCCTGATCTCGTCGGTCTTGTTGTCGAGGATGAAATCACCCTGAGCCGTGCGCGCCGTCAAGACCGCGTGCCCGTCGCCGCGCTCGTCGCGCACGACGGTGATCAGGAGCGCGCTCGGCGGCCAGCCCAGCGCAATGAGCCGCTTGCGCTTGAGCAGCACGTAGTCCTCGCAGTCGCCCTTGGAGGTTGGAACCGTCCAGTAGTCGGCTTCGCCGTAGAGGTCGAGGTCCGTTACGGGCTCGATCTCGTGGTTGACCATGCGATTGACGGCCTCGAGCTGGGCGAAGCGCTCCGGCGTGGCATCGAAGCGCTGCTCCTCCTGCCGGCCGGGGGCGCACTCGCGAGGGCTGCGCTCGCAGAAGCTCACGAAGCCGTAGGGGGGCTGGGCGAGTCCGAAAACCCGCATGAACTCTTTCGATGCTGACGGGTCGGCGAAGGCCAGGCCGGAGCTCGCCAGCAGACACGCTACGCCTACGGAAAAGATGATACTCGATCTCATGTCAAACCTCAACTCACCCGCAGTGACAACCGGGGGCGCGTCCCGGCCTGCTGAGCGGCGGCCGCGTTGATCGCGGCCGTTTCCTCTGGAGTGCCCTACTATGACGCCGGGCGCCTTAATTAAGGGCTAATCCCCGGCGCGCTTCGGAGCACTTCCGTGCAGGTGTCCCAGAACCGGAATGACGCATTCTGAGAGGATGCTGGGGCGCGTCCCTACGCAAGTGGGCTGAGCCTACCCCGCCCTTCAGTCTTCTTTGCGGCCACCGTCGAGCACCCGGAAGGCAGGCCGGTCGCCCTTTGTGGCGGTAGTTGCAGGCGCAAACAACGCCCCCTCGCTGCCCGGCGCGACTTTGCTCAGTGGGCGTCCATTCGGCCAGATCAGCTCGTGGCGGAGGAGGCGCTTGTCGGCGAGGTGATCGTGACCCAGCCAGTGCGGCGTGGTCATCGGGCTCATGGCCCCGATCACGCGACCTGCCGTGGTGTCGGCGTGCATCAACGGCAGCAGGATGGCCTCCAGCTCGACGCGCCGCACGCTGTCTGCGCTGGTTGCCACGGTGAGAAGCGTCGCCGCCCCCTCCTCGCAGGTGAGCTTCAGGTCGCCCGCCAGAACCGCGCGGTCGGAGGCGCTCCAGCCGTCGAGAAAATTGCTGCCGCGCAGCTCCGCGCCGAATATCTCGCACAGGCGGGTCCCCGCGAGACGGTAGCAGTAGGTGGCGGCATCCGTGCGCTCGAGCAGGAAGATCTCGGGGAGGATGGCACCGAGACGCGAGGGATCGATCTCGAGGCGCAGCGGGGCGATGCGACCCGCACGCAGGCCGTCCCAGTAGGCGTAGAGGATCTGGAGCGTTCTCTGCTTCATGCCGGCTGCAGTCTCTCGTGCGGTCTCGACACGGCCGCGTCTGCCGAGGGCCTGTGCCGAAACGGGGCACTGGCTGGCGAGCGGCCGGCGGAAACCAGCAGGTGAGCACCGATCGTGCCACGGCCGCCGTCAGGAGCGCGAATTTGCTCCCATTGGGGTTGCTTGTGGCGCCGGCAGCTCAGCCGGCGCAGCGCAACTCTGCCGGAGGCGGGGTTGCCAGACCGCGGGGCCATGTGTAAGCGGGCGGGGGCCTGGGCCCGAGGAGCAAACCCCCACAGTGCGAGCGCGCGAACCGATCTTCAATGCGCCGGCCGTCGTCGTTGCGGTGCTGGGCGCGTTCGTAGCCGTGCATCTGGTGCGCACCTTCCTGTCGGAAGCGGCCGACGAGCGGCTGATCCAGCTCTGGGCCTTCGACCCCCTGCGGCTGAAGGGCGGCGGCCTCCTGGCGCCGGCCGGCGGGCTGGCGGTCGCCATCACCCAGTTCGTGACGCACGTGCTCACGCACGGCGACTTGACGCACCTCCTGATCAACTCGGCGTGGTTCCTGGCGTTCGCCACCCCCGTGGCCCGCCGCATCGGGCCGGCGCGGTTCCTCGCCTTCTTCGTGTTGTGCGGCGTCGGCGGGGCGCTGCTCTATCTCCCCTTCAACGATGCCCCGATGATCGGCGCGTCGGGCGCCGTCTCCGGCCTGATGGGCGCCGCCATGCGCTTCCTGTTCGTGCCTTTGAGCGAGCGCGACCTCGAGGCCCTGGCGGGAGAAGGGCAGAGGCCGCCCTTGATGAGCCTTGCCGCCGCGCTGCGCGACCGGCGCGTCGTCATCGCCATTGCCGTGTGGACGCTGCTCAACCTGGTCTTCGCCTGGGGCGCCCCGTACCTGCTGGGCGAGCGCAACATCGCCTGGGAGGCCCATGTGGGCGGATTCCTGACGGGCCTCCTCACGTTCGGCTGGTTCGATCCCAAACCGCCCGTTCATCATAATTCGGCGCCCGCGGAATAAGCTCCTTGCAAGCCGCCCCGGAAACCGCGCACTATGGGGGCGGCGACTGAAAAGAGGCCCGCAGCCGTCCCGCGGTCGGGACCCCCTGTTGCACGGGCGCCTGCAACCGGCAGTGCTCCCCCGTGCTCCCTCCCGCGAGCGGCTCGCCGGCGGGAGGAACGCGCATGAACGTGGCTGCAATCCTGAGACAGAAAGGCCGTGCGGTGACGACCGCGCCGCCATCCATCACGCTGATCGAGGTGGCGAGGAGGCTGGCGCACAAGCGCATCGGCGCCATCGTCGTCGTCGATGCGCAGGGCGAGATCGTCGGCATCGTGTCGGAGCGCGACATCGTCAAGGCGCTGTCCGAGGCCGGCCCCGACTGCCTGATGCAGCCGGTCTCCCAGCGCATGACGCGCCAGGTCGCGACCTGCCAAGAGGCCGACACGCTCGACGAGCTGATGGCGATGATGACGGCGCGCCGCTTCCGGCACCTGCCGGTCGTCACCGACGGCGGCCTCGCCGGCATCGTCTCCATCGGCGACGTGGTCAAGCATCACGTGGCCGAGATCGAGATGGAGGCGACGGCGATGCGCGCTTACATCGCGCACGGCTGAAGCCGAGCCGCGCCCGTCACGCGGTCCTGGCCAGCACGGTGTTGAAGCGCCGCGCGATGATCTCGCGCTTGATCTGCTCGATCTCGCGCTCGACCGCGGCCGCGCCGCACTCGATCATCTCCTCGGCGCGATGGAAGTCGAAGAGGCCGACCTGCGGCAGGCGCGGCAGCAGCATGACGTCGGGCGGATCGCCGGCGAGGCGCGAGCGGGCGATGCGGTCCTGCACGATGTTGAAGGCCTGCAGCATCACGGTGGAGATGCCGGGCCCGTTGGCGCTGCGGCCGAAGAGCTGGCGCTGCAGCAGCTTCTTCATGGCGCGGCCGTTGCGGGCGAACACGCCCTGGCCCGGGTCCTCGGGCGCAGGCAGGGCGAGCGGAATGGCCTCCAGGTCGGTCACGACGGTGCCGTAGCCGGCGTCCGAGTTGACATTGACGGCGATCACGTAGCGCGCGCCCAGCGAGCGGCACACGGACACCGGGATCGGGTTCACCAGCGCGCCGTCGAACAGCCACCGTCCCTCGATGCTGACCGGCTTGAAGATGCCGGGAAGGGCGTAGGAGGCGCGCAAGGCATCGACCAGCTGGCCGCGGCCCAGCCAGGTCTCGTGCCCGGTTCCGATCTCGGTCGCCACGGCAACGAAGCGCCTGGAGAGCGTCTCGATGGCGACGCCCTTCAGGCGCTCCTCGAGCACGTCGCGCAGGCGGTGGCCGTGAATGAGACCCGATCCGGACAGGTTGAAATCGAGGAAGCCCAGCACTTTGCGCCGCGTCAGCTCGCGCGCGAACTGCTCCAGCGCATCGAGCTCGCCGGCGACGTGGAGGCCGCCGACGACGGCGCCGATCGAGGTGCCCGCCACGATGTCGGGCACGATCCCGGCCTGCGTCAGGGCGCGCAGGACCCCGATGTGCGCCCAGCCGCGGGCAGAACCGGCGCCGAGCGCCAGACCGATCTTGTAATCGCCCATCGCGTCACCCGTCTGGCCGGCCCGCAGTCGTTGCGTTGCTGCGGCTGGTGATCTCGGAAACCCGCGCCACGCGCGCAAGGCTACTCAGTAGGAATTAAGCCACCCCTACACAAGCGTGCAACTCGGGGTGGTCGTTTATCCCGGGTTGTACATCTCGCCTGGGTCGCCCATGGTGCGTTGTGCACGACGGCCTGCGTGGCGACGCCGGGGCTGTTTCCCCATCTCGGAGACCAGCACCAGCAGGGCTGGCGAGGCCAGGGAGCGCCCGCAAGGTTCGGGCGGCCCGATGCATTTGCCTGGCGGCGAAGGCCCTTGGAGACGCACGCCAGGCGGCGGGAGGGGCATTGCGCAAGCAACCGCCGCTCCCCCGCGAACGACCGGCCGACGGCTGGCCACGGCGGTGAAGAGCCGGCCGCCGAAGCCTTCGAGCCCCAGCGCCTCGCCCAGCTCGGCCGCCAGGAAGGAGGACAGCGCACCCGACGCCTGGCCCTCGAGCACGGTGAAGAAGTTGGAGAACTCGGGAATGGCGACATCGTCGAGGTCGTCGCTGAGGCTTGCCGGGCCGTCGCCGGGCTCGTTGTCGCTGTTGAACCAGCTGATGGCGCCGCCGATGTTGCCGAGCAGGGTGGCGAGCGCCGAGCCCGCCAGCACCTGCGCGAACGGGTTGGAGCCGGCGATCAGGCTGCCCAGCTGCGAGCCGAAGATCTCCCCGATCTGTGCCGCCGTCAGGTCGTCCGCCTCGGGCTGGTTCGGATCGTACGCTCTCCACCGACTGCTGCCGGTTGCCCGTCGGCTCGCCGTTGGCGTCGAGGTCCCGCTCCCAGGTGACGATGACCGGCTGGCCGGTGGCTCTGAGCGTCGTGCCGTACGAATGGCTGACCACCTCGCCCGCCGGGCTGTATTCGGTGTGCTCCCAGACCACGACCTCGCCGAATGCGTCTGGTGGCGGGATCTTCACCTCTATCCGCGAGCCGTCCATATTGAGGAGCGAGGCAAGCGTGGTGGGGACAATGGTCTGGCCTCCGGATTCCCAGGTAATGGTCGCCAATACAGCATTGCTGAGATCGCCGCCGAAGAGACGTGCCAGCGCCGTCGCATCCGTAAGGGCGGGACTGCCAATAGCTTCTCCGTAGACCGTATAAACAAGGTTCCCGAATCCATCCGGCACTATTTCCTCTATTATCTCATTAAGCGCATTCCTGTGAACGGCCTGCACGACGCTATTGTCGGGAGCCTGCCTATATTCAATCGTGCCGCCGCCACTCGCAGGGATCACCCAGTCATTGGTGCCATCCTCATAACTACTCCTGTGCAGAAATAGGATCCCGTTAAGTGACTCGTCTAATATTTGTGGGTCTATAAGAACTCTATTTGAGCCTGGCGATGGACAAAAAACCTCGTCATTATTGTACTGTGCTTCCCTGCTTTCCACATCATCAAAACCTGCCATACGGATGATAGTGACAATAAAAGTATTACTATTGTTCAGAAGCACATTATAAGGATAGCGTGCTTGCTCTACTTGCTCAGCCGCGTTCTGCAATCCTTCCCATGTGTCGAGGAGGTTGTCGCCTTCAAGCAGGGTTCGGCGATCTCGATACATACCAGCCCCCCAGACGGAGGGTCTTGCATAATCCGGTTGCTGTATCCCGCCTCGATTGTCCCATTAGCTTCATGGTACGAGAACGCCGAAACCATCAAAGATCACGCCGGTTGATAGTAAGTTATAAAGATTTCTTGCCTAGCCATGAGATCCACCTCCGCGAACGTTCTACTATTCAGCGATGTCGCTATGACCCTGATAGGCTTTAGGTCTTTGATCTCCGCTCAACAGCCGATAACCTCCATGCCAGGCTAGTAGTAGTCATCTCGGAACCTTTTTGTTTTTCCGCGTGTCCCATTGAGGATGAAGGTGTTTTTATCCCATGACCAGAGCAACACAATTAGTACTTGATCGTTGACAAATCTAAATCCTATTAGAGAGTTCATAGGCGGCGGGGGATTTGGAAATTGCCAGAAAAAAGGGATTCTTCGTCAGAATCCTCTCAACAGTTGACGTGTCACACCCGGCGATAGGCAGCATGGGCCTTAACGACCGCGCGAACTTATTTGGCGACATTTTGCGAAGCGCCTCCTGGTCCGCAAGATATGCCTCGATGGCGTGAGACAGCTGTTGAAGCTCGGTTACGCACTTCAGCAGACCATCAACAGTCTTGGTGGGTTCATCTTGAGGGGAGGCGGTCTGTGAGAAGGCTTCCGGAGCGAAGCTAAGGAGAGAGGCAACGCAAACGACCATAACGGCGGTCACGATGCTCCTGAGGTTCTGCCGTTTGGGAGGCAGGGAATTTTGTGAAGACTCTTGGGGTCGGCACCAGCGATCCATCATGGTACATGTCTTTGGAAAGGACTAGGTTTTGGAGTGATTGTGCGACACTCCTGAGGGTGCCCCACTCTCGAAACCGCACTTCGCGTGACCTTGAGGCTCTTAAGAATCTCGTCGGGGCAGCCGAAGGGAGCACCACCTCTGCGATCCTGACCCTGTCGCCCAACTATCAGTCCTGTGGGCATGCGGACGGTTGCCAGGAGGCGCACCTCCACCTCGTCGTCGAGGAAGGCCCGCAAGACCACGCCGATCGACTGGTCTTTGGGGTTGGGTCAAGCGATGGCGAGCCCCAAGACTTTCGGATTGTTGGGTCTGCGCTTCGCTCGACCCAACCTACGTCGCCCGGCCGGTGCGTCAGCATCACATCACCCTCACCACGCCCCTGCCCCCTTCCACGGCCCGGAACCGCACCTCCCGGTCCTTGAACACCTTGCCCTTGAGGTCCTTCAGCATCTCGTCGGTGCCGCCGAAGGGGGCCACCACCTCGACGATCCACAGCTTGTCGCCGCACTTCCAGTCCTGCGGGCGCATGCGGGCGCTGCCGGAGAGGAGGCGGGCCTCCACCTCGTCGTCGACGAAGGCCCACAGGGCCCCGCCGATCGGCCGGTCCTTGGCGTAGAACAGGCGGAACTGCTGCAGGATGATGGGCGGCATCGCCATCCATTCCAGGTCGCCCAGGAAGAACGCCTGCTTGTGCTGCGGCGACTGGGTGAGCAGCCACACCACCTCGCCCAGCACGGCGGAGACGGTGCGCGCCCCCGCGGGGGCCAGGTCCTTGAAAATCGAGCCCGCCGCATCGCGCGGCAGCCCCGGCTTGCCGCCATCGCCTGGATGTTGTCCGTTGCCGGGCTTGCCCGCACCTGGCGGGGAGGAGCCCGTCGCGCTGCGCGTGGCCGCGGTGACCCGACCCGCATCTCTTGTCATGACGCACACCCCTCATGTTGCAGCAATCAGTAAGGATTGAGCCGCCCCTGCACAAGCCTGCGGCGGCTGCGGCGATCGGTTCTCCTGGGTTGTGCAGGATGAGTTGCACACGGCGTCTTGCGCGGCGGAGCCGGGCTCGTGCTCAGTTGCGGGACAGCGCCGCCGGGCGGCCGGGCGAGGCCACAGAGCGCCACGGCGTTGCGGGGGCCCGAGGTACCCGGGCGGCGGCAAGCGCGCTGGAAACGCACGCCAGACGGCGGGAGGGCCATTCTGTATGCGACCGCGTGCTGGCGCGTGGGGCCGACGGCGGAGGCTCCCTGCCCCCCGCCTTCATGGTCTCGCTTGCAGTGCCAACGGCAGGCTCACTTGACGTGCCAACCCGACGCGCCTGCGATCCTCTCTGCGCGCGGAAGTTGACGCGCGCCGCGTCACGAGCGGGTCACGAGGCTTGCAACCGGCACCTCGCCCAGCGGCACCGACCG
The DNA here is from genome assembly GCA_963840075.1 of uncultured Alphaproteobacteria bacterium. Lineage (GTDB taxonomy): Bacteria > Pseudomonadota > Alphaproteobacteria > Rhizobiales > Hyphomicrobiaceae > AWTP1-13. The sequence continues at coordinate 14,646 of CAWIXS010000015.1, forward strand.
GTAGAAGCAGGACCGCGCCCCGGTGTGACAGGCAACACCCTGCCCCGCAATCGTCACCTTGAGCCAGACGACATCCTGGTCGCAGTCGGCGAGGACCTCGGCCACCTCGAGGACGTTGCCGCTCGCCTCGCCCTTGCGCCACAGCCGCCTCCGCGAGCGGCTCCAGAAATGGCCGACACGCGTCTCCAGGGTGAGCGCCAGCGCCTCCCGGTTCATCCAGGCGAACATCAAGACCTCGCCCGATCGGGCGTCGGTGACGATCGCCGGGATCAGGCCGTCGGCATCGAAGGCGGGCTGGAAGGCGAGGCCGCGCTCGACCTCCGCGGGCGAGCCGCGCTCGGCAAAATCGGATGGGGAAGCCATGGTGAACCGGGGTCAGGGCACCAATGGGTCTGACCCCTCGCCTCCAATGTTTGTGATTCAACTCCAACGTTGCGGCGAGGGGGCTGACCCCGAACGCCTCAGTAGCGCGGGCCGTGCACCATCTGCAGGAAGCGGTCGCGGTAGCTGGCGTCGGTCTCCAGCGCGCCCGTGAACCGCGTGGTGATGGTCTTGACGCCGGGCTGGCGCACCCCGCGCATGGACATGCACTGATGCTCAGCCTCGATCAGGACGGCGACGCCGCGCGGCCGCAGGGCATGCTCGATCGCCTCGGCAATCTGCGCGGTGAGGGCCTCCTGCGTCTGCAGGCGCTTGGCGAAGATTTCCACCACGCGCGCGATCTTGGAAAGGCCGAGGATGCGCCCGTTGGGCAGATAGGCGACATGCGCCACCCCGAGGAAGGGCGCCAGATGGTGCTCGCAGTGGCTCGCGACCCTGATGTCGCGCAGCATCACGAGGTCGTCGTAGCCGCCGGTCTCCTCAAACGTCTTGGAGAGCACATCGACGGGATCCAGCCGGTAGCCGGAAAAATATTCCTCGAACGCGTCGGCGACGCGCCCGGGCGTGTCCTTCAGGCCCTCGCGGTTGGGATCGTCTCCCGCCCAGGCGATCAGGGTCCGCACGGCGGATTCCGCCTCTGTGCGCGCTGGACGCTTCACTGGCGGCGGCCTCGTGGCAGCCCGTCTTTCTGCGATTTCGTCCATGCTGTCCGATACTGTCTTCAGGGTCTTCAGGGCCGCTATGACTTCGACATTACACCAAACCGCGACCGCACATACGGCTGCGCCACTGCGCGGCGGTGTTGAATTCCTGGTCGGCGCGCGCGATATCTATGCAGCGCGAGCCTGGGATGGCGGGGCGCCACGTGATCCGAGCGGATATAGTATGGCGGGTCGCAGGGGACAAGCAACGCGCGGCAATTGCGGCAGGCCCGCTTGACCGCGCCGCAATCGGCGGATCTGCAGATCTGATGTTAAGCGCATGACGCAGTTGAGCGAAATCTACAACCAGCGCATCCTGGAGCTGGCCGCGAGCATCCCGCGGACCGAGCGCCTCGCGGACGCCGATGCGACCGCCGCGGCCCATTCCAAGCTGTGCGGATCGACCATCACGGTGGACCTCAAGCTGGCGGGTGACCGTGTCAGCGCGTTCGGCCAGACCGTGAAGGCCTGCCTGCTCGGGCAGGCTGCCGCCTCGATCATGGCCCAGAACATCGTCGGCAGCGAGGCCGGCGAGCTGCGCGCGGTGGCTGCCGCCATGCGCCGGATGCTCAAGGCCGACGGGCCGGCTCCCACGGGGCGCTGGGCCGATCTCGCGGTGCTCGAGCCGGTCAGGGACTTCAAGGCGCGGCACGCCTCCACGCTGCTCGTGTTCGACGCCGTGGAGACCGCGCTCGCCGCCGCCGAAGGCAGGCAGGCCGAGCCGGAGCCCGCGGCGGCGACGGCCCCGACCGCGGCGCGAGCCGGACCATGAAGGCCGCTCTCGGCCGTGCGGCCAGGGCCGTCGCCAAGGCCCCGGTCCGCGCCTACAGGTGGACCCTCAAGCCCCTCATCGGCATGGAATGCCGGCACCTGCCCACATGCTCCGAGTATGCTCTGGAGGCCATCGACAGCAACGGCGCATGGCGCGGGAGCTGGCTGGCCCTGTCGCGCATCTGGCGCTGCAACCCATGGTGGGGCACGCACGGGTTCGACCCGGTGCCCGACATCAGCCACCTACGCCATCCCTTGGCGCCGTGGCGCTACGGGCGCTGGAAGGGCGACGCGGCGGCCGCTGCAGCGGCCAGGGATCGGGCGCGCCGCTAGTCCCCACTTTGCATGCCACGTCAGGCGTGCTTCAAGATCGGGAGGAGCTGGAGGCTCGGTGCCGCTCGCCGGGCCGCGGCAGCTTGACCGTGGACCTTCCCGGGCCGGGAGATTCCCGTCATTGGCGACCATCGACACCCACAGGAAGAACGAGCGCCGGCTCGAGAAGCACCCCGACCTCCACCTCCCCCCGACACGGGCATCATGGCCCAATCGGGTCGAGACCTGGCTCTTCGCACAATTCACAAGCCTCTTTCTTCCACAGCGAATCGGGCCATGAGCGGCCTATCGTCAACATGGAATTGACCGATAGCTCGAGCGGGGGACATAGCTTGGCTATCGGATGGCATCAGGATACGCAGGCGGAATTCAGCGCCGCCGTTGCCGACCATGTTTGCGCGCCTCCTGCTCAGGCGTTCTGGGCTCCACGAGTTGCCCCGTACGTCAATCGCTTGCCGCCGGTGGACTTGAGAGCGGCCTTTGCCCGAGCGGTGTCGCCGACACCAAGCGCAACGTGATGGTTCCACTTGAAGGTGACTTTCGGTCACGTAGCGCTGCAGGTGTGCCTCACTGACCGGGTGGTGCGTTCCCTGCATCTGGCGCTTCAGGACTGCAAAGAAGCTCTCTGCGGACTGAATGCCGACGCCATCCTTGAAGTATTCGTCTTGACTGTGATTGACGGTACGGCGGATTGCGGGCTTCGCCCTACTCCGCCCTGCGCGGCATCAGGCCCGCCGCCTCGATCTCGCGCATGGCCTCGTCGGTGAACTCGGCGCGCGGGGCGTCGCCGCCGATCACGAACATCAGGATCGCCTCCTGCTCCGGGTCTCCCGGCGTCACGTTCTCGAAGCGCCGCGCCACGCCGGGCGGGAAGGAGACCACGTCGAGCGGCCCGAGGTCGGCGTGCTCCACCTCGCCCTTCTCGTTCTCCCAGCTGCAGCGCCAGGTGCCGGTCATCGGGATGAACGTCTCGTTGGTGTCGTGGTTGTGCATCATCGGGCCCCGGCCCGGCCTGGCGCGGCAGTAGCCGAGGTTGAACCCCTCGGAGATCTTGATGGCGGCGAGCCGCGAGGCGTCGTCGCCGACCGGCGAGGTCACGGCGCCCCTGGCGCCGGCGGGCGGCTGGAAGCCGATCACATTGTAGAGCGTGCGGATCGAGCCCGGCATCCTGCTGTCCGGCAGCCCGCCGTCGAAGCCCTCGAGGTCGGCAAAGCGCGCCACGCGCTTCATCATCTCCTCGCTCGACACCCCGCGCCTCGGCAGCGTTTCCATCGGTTCCTCCACTTGGTCTGTGATCTGCTCGAAAGCATAGCCTATCATCGCGCCGGAAAAACCCGCAGACCATTGACCGACTGTACCCTGTGGGGTACAGATAGCCATGTTCACGCGCCGCACCGATATCTTTAAGGATTGGCTAGACGGGCTGAAGGATCGGCGTGCTGCCGCTCGGATTAGGGCGCGCGTCCTACGGCTGGAGGATGGAAATCTTGGTGACGTGAAACCGGTTGGCGGGGGCGTTAGCGAGTTGAGGATCGACTATGGCCCTGGTTACCGCGTCTACTTCACGCAACCTGAAAGGACGATCATCCTGCTGATCTGCGGCGGCGAGAAGAAGGGGCAGAGCCGTGACATCGCCACGGCGAAACGGATTGCCAAAGAGCTAAAGGAATAGACTGATGGTCATAAATGTTGCGCCTTTCGATGCCGCAGAGGGGCTCGATACCGAAGAGGAGATCGAGGAGTTCATCGCTGCGGCGTTCGAAACCGAGGACCCAGCGTTCATTGCCAAGTGCCTTGGTATTGTTGCGCGCGCCCGCAACATGTCGAAGCTCGCCGTGGAGATCGGCATGAGCCGGCCGGCGCTCTACCGGGCCCTGAGCGGCAAGGGCAACCCTGAGTTCGCGACCATCACCAAGGTGATGCACGCCCTCGGGCTCAAGTTGGCGCCGGTGAAGGCGCGACCTCAGCCCGCAGCGAGGCGGAGGAAATCCGGTGCCTAAAGGCCTGGGCCCAAGACCGCCGAGCGTGCACGAGCCGCTGCGATCCACACTCACGTCATCCCGGCGCCGCGAGTGCCCGACAGGGCACGAGCGGGACTAGGCCGGGACCCATGCACGTTCAAACAAGCTCTCAATCTCAATCTTTGCACTACGACGTCCAGGGGCGCAAATATCCGCACCGAGAGCAAGCTGTTGGGTGCATGGGTCCCGGCCTTTTCCCGCTCGCGCGCTTCGCTTGCGAGCGGCGCCGGGATGACGAAAAAGGAGATAGCGACTTGCCCTGGCAGACACACAACGCACGACCAGCGCTGTGGCTCGTCGCCAACACGCTTATGGCTGCCGCCTCGGAGCCCGTCGTTGCGCGCCAATACTCATGATACAAAGTCTCGTTGCGTGTTGTTGGAGGATGCAATGTCGAAGAGCAATCGTTGCATCGCCTACGGATTGGCAGGGTTCCTGGCGGGGGCAATTGCCGTCCTAGCGGTGAGCGCATTCGCCCAATCCAGGCAGCAGTATAGAGTTGTGGAGTATGTTGGTTTCAGCGCAGTAGCAGAGTTGGAGAATTCTTTGAACCAAGAGGCTGCGCAGGGGTGGCATCTGCACTCCTACGTCAACATCTATTTTAGAGGTAGACCAGGGGGTACTGGAGTCTTCATTCTCGAGCGCAAATAACCTCGACACAAGGAGAGTGTTTGGTCGCAGCAGATGTCTGCGCTCAACCCTCGCGCAGCTTGAACCTCTGGATCTTGCCGGTCGCGGTCTTGGGCAGGCCGTCGACGAACTCGATCCAGCGCGGGTACTTCCAGACGCCAGCCTTGGCCTTGACGTGCTCCTTGAGCTGCTCGGGCAGGCCGTTGGACGGCGGTCTTGCCGGGCTTCAGCACGATGAACGCCTTGGGCTTCACCAGCCCGTCGGCGTCCTCCTTCGGCACCACCGCCGCCTCCAGCACGGCGTCGTGGCCGATGAGGGCGCTCTCCACCTCGAACGGCGAGACCCAGATGCCCGACACCTTGAACATGTCGTCGGTGCGGCCCTGGTAGATGTAGAAGCCGTCCGCGTCGCGCGTGTACTTGTCGCCGGAGCGCGTCCAGCCGCCCTCGAAGGTTGAGCGGCTCTTGGCGCGCTGGTTCCAGTAGCCCTCCGCCGCACTCGGGCCCTTGACCAGCATCTCGCCGACCTCGCCGTCGGGCACGTCGCGGCCCTGCTCGTCGACGAGGCGGATCGCGTAGCCCTCCACCGGCCTGCCGGAGGTGCCGTATTTCAACGCGCGGGCGTTGTTGCAGGTGTACTGGTGCAGCATCTCGGTGGAGCCGACGCCGTCGTAGATGTCGACGCCGAAGCGGGCGCGGAACGCCTTGCCGACCTCGGCGGGCAGCGCCTCGCCGGCCGAGACGCACACGCGCAGGCGCTGCGAGCCGTTCTCCGGCGTGCCCTGCGGCCAGGCCAGCATGGAGGCATAGAGCGTCGGCACGCCGAAGAAGAAGGTCGGCTGGTGCTGCTTCAAGGTTGCGAACACGAACTCGGGCGTCGGCCGCTCCGGCACCAGCACGGCCGTGGCGCCGACCGAGAGGGGAAACGACATGGCGTTGCCGAGGCCGTAGGCGAAGAACAGCTTGGCCGCCGAGTAGACGAGGTCGTCCTGGCGCATGCCGAGGCAGGCCTGGCCGGTGAGCCGCGCCGTCTCCATCGCGCTCGAGTGCACGTGGCGCACGCCCTTGGGCATGCCGGTCGAGCCCGAGGAGTAGAGCCAGAACGCGGTCTCGTCGCAGCAGGTGTCGGCCGCCTGGAACTCGCCCTGCTGGAAGCCCAGCTCGCCGCGGAAGGAGAGGGCGAAGGCCGGCGGCTCGCCGCCGGCGACGAACACATGCCTGAGGAACGGCAGCTGGCCCAGCACCGGCTGCACCACGGGCAGCAGCTGCGGCGAGACGATGAGGGCCTTGGCCCGGCTGTCGTCCAGCACGTAGGCGTACTGCTCGGTGGTCAGCAGCGTGTTGAGGCAGACCGGCACCACCCCGGCCTTGATGGCGCCCCAGAAGGCCACCGGGAAATCGACGGTGTCGAGCAACAGCAGCGCAATGCGCGATTCGCGCGGGATGCCGTAGGTGCCGAGCAGGTTGGCCATGAGGTTGGTGCGGGACTGCAGCTCCCCGTAGGACAAGGTCTCCGCAGGATCGATGAAGGCGGCCTTGGCCGCGCGGCCGAGCGGGACATGGCGATCGACCATGTCGCTCGCAGCATTGTAGATGCGCGGGTAGTCCATGTTCCTCCCTCGGACGGCGGGCTTGCTGCTTGCTTGGTCGGCCTCGGACCTGGCCCTTGCTGCATCATACTGCAAGTCGGTCCCGAGAGAAGCCCATGTCTTTGCACCGAGAGGCGGCAAGGATGTAATATGTTGCATCGAGCCCCCCGGGGCGGGGCGAAGGACTGCATGGCCAGCACACGCGATTCCACCTCCGAGACGCGCCGGGGCGAGGCGCCCGCGGACGAGGCCTACCTGAGGCGCGTCGGCGAGCGGGTGCGTCTCGGCCGCGCGCGCCGGGGCATGTCGCGCAAGGTGCTCTCCGCGGCCTCCGGCGTATCGGAGCGCTATCTGGCCGAGCTGGAGCGCGGAGCGGGCAACGCCTCGCTGCTGGTGCTGCGCCAGATTGCCGATGCCCTCGGCCTGGAGGCCGCGGCGCTCGTCAGCGACCGGGCCGAGCAGCCGATCGACCTGACGCTCGCCGTGCACCAGCTGGAGCGGCTGTCGCCGGCGGAGCTGGCCGAGGCGCGCCGGCTGCTGGCGCAGCGCTTCGGCAAGTCCGACGCCTCTGCCAGGGGCCGCGTGGCGCTGGTCGGCCTGCGCGGGGCGGGCAAGACCACGCTGGGGCAGCGCACCGCCCAGGCGCTCGGGGTGCCGTTCGTGGAGCTCGACCGCGAGGTGGAGCGGGCGAGCGGCATGGAGCTGTCGGAGATTTTCGCCACCCACGGCCAGGCCATGTACCGCCGCCTCGAACGGCAGTGCCTGGAGACCGTGATTGCGCGCTACGACCGTGCCGTCATCGCCACGGGCGGCAGCCTGGTCACGGAGCCTGCCACCTACGACCTGCTGCTGTCGTCGTGCTTCGTCGTGTGGCTCACCGCCGCGCCGCAAGAGCACATGGGCCGCGTGCTGGCGCAGGGCGACCTGCGGCCGATGGCCGAGGGGCCGCAGGCCATGGACGACCTCAAGGCGATCCTGGAGAGCCGCAGCGCCCTCTACGCCAAGGCCGACGTGGAGGTGAGCACCTCGCAGAGGAGCGAGGCGCGGGCGCTCGCAGGCCTGCTCGCCGCCATCGGGCACGCAGGGCCGGGAGCCGAAGCGGCATCCTAGAGCGTTGTGACGCCGACAGCCAAGCCGCGTCATCCCGGCGCTTGTCGCCGGGATCCATCTACACTTGCTCCGGCGCTCGCGGTTGTTGGCTGGATGCACGGGGGACACCCGCCTTCGCCGGTGCACGCAAGCCCCGGCATGACAACGGCTCAATGCTTGTGGCCGTCCGCCTTGGTGCCGGGCTGGTGGTCGAAGCCGTGCGGGCCCATGGCGCCGACCGGCTCCACCGTGGCCTCGACCTCGATCTCCCCGGCCTTCTCGAACACCAGGGTGAGCTTCAGGAGGTCGCCCTGCTTCAGCGGCTGCTTCAGGTCCACCAGCATGATGTGGTAGGCGCCGGGCGCCAGCACCACCGACTTGCCGCCGGCAACGGCCAGCGCATCGACGCGGCGCATACGGGAGACGCCGCCCTCCACGGTGTGGCTGTGGATCTCCACGCTGCCGGCCGCCGGGCTCCTCGCCGCGACCAGACGATCGCCCTTGCCGGCCGCCGCCTTGATCTCGAGGTACGCCCCGCCGACCTTCACGCCACCCGGCGTGGCGCGCGCCCAGGGATGGGCGACGGTGATGCCGCCCCTCGCATACTCGTGGGCAGCCGGTGCTCCGGGCAGAAGCAGCAGCAGCGCGCCGAGAACAGCGGGCACGGATGGACGCATGGCTGTCTTCCTCCAGGGCTCGAAAGCTCAAAGGGGGTTGCGGACGCGTGTCATGCCACGCGGCGCGCCGGCGCGCCAGGGAGATCGGATGACCGGAGATCGGATCACGCCGCCGCAGGCGGCGCATCCACCAGGGCCACGATGCGGCGCATGATGGCGTTGAGGCGGAAGTCCTTGGGCGTGAACACGGCGGCAACGCCGAGCCTCTCGAGGTGGGCGGCGTCGTCGGGCGGGATGATGCCGCCGACCACCACCGGCACGTCGTAGAGCCCGCTCGTGCGCATGCGGTGCATGATCTCCGCGACGAGCGGCGCGTGGCTGCCGGAGAGGATGGAGAGCCCGACCACGTGCACGGCCTCGTCGCCTGCCGAGCGCACGATCTGCGCGGGCGTCAGGCGGATGCCCTCGTAGACCACCTCCATGCCGCAGTCGCGGGCGCGCACGGCGATCTGCTCTGCCCCGTTGGAGTGGCCGTCGAGGCCGGGCTTGCCGATGAGCAGCTTGATGCGCCGGCCCAGGCGCGCCGAGACCCGGTCGACCTCGGCGCGCACCTCGGCGAGGTCGCCATCGTCCGGCGCGCGCCCCGCCCACGCAATCCCCGTCGGCGCCCGGTACTCGCCGAACACCGCGCGCAGCACGGCCCCCCACTCGCCGGTCGTGACGCCGGCTTTGGCGCAGGCGATGGACGGCTCCATGATGTTGCGGCCTTCCCGGGCCGCCGTCTCGAGGCCGGCGAGCGCGTTCTCGACCGCCCGGGCGTCGCGGCCGGCGCGCCACGCCCGCAGCCGCTCGATCTGCTCCGCCTCGACTGCGGCATCGACCACCTCGATGGCACCGGCGCTGGCCGCCAGCGGCGACGGCTCGGTCTCCGGCCAGCGGTTGACGCCGACCACCACCTGCTCGCCCGACTCCACCCGGCGCAGCCGCTCGGTGTTGCTTGCGACGAGCGCCTGCTTCATGGCGTCGATGGCCGCGACCACGCCGCCCGTCTCCTCGATGCGGGCGAGCTCCGCCTTCGCCTCCCGCTTCAGGTCGTCGACCTTGCGGCGCACCGCGGGGGAGCCCTCGAACAGGTCGGGATACTCGAGGAGGTCGGTCTCGTGGGCCAGGATCTGCTGCATGCGGATCGACCACTGCTGGTCCCACGGCCGCGGCAGGCCCAGCGCCTCGTTCCAGGCCGGCAGCTGCACGGCGCGCGCGCGGGCGTCCTTCGACAGGGTGACGGCCAGCATGCTCAGCAATATGCGGTAGACGTTGTTCTCCGGCTGCGGCTCGGTGAGGCCCAGCGAGTTCACCTGCACGCCGTAGCGGAAGCGCCGATGCCGTGGATCGGCGACGCCATAGCGCTGCGCCGTGATCTCGTCCCACAGCTCGGTGAACGCGCGCATCTTGCACATCTCGGTGACGAAGCGCACGCCGGCGTTGCAGAAGAAGGAGATGCGACCCACCACGGCGCCGAAGTCCTCAGGCGCGACCTCACCCGACGCCCTTACGGCATCGAGGATCACCTGTGCGGTCGCCAGCGCGAAGCTGAGCTCCTGCACGGGCGTGGCTCCGGCCTCCTGCAGGTGGTAGGAGCACACGTTGACCGGGTTCCATTTCGGCAGCGCGCTGCAGCTGAAGACGATGGTGTCCTTGGTGAGCCTGAGCGACGGCTCGGGCGGGAGCACATAGGTGCCGCGAGAGAGGTACTCCTTGATGATGTCGTTCTGGGTCGTGCCGGTGAGCTTGTCGCGCGCCGCGCCCTGCTCGTCGGCCACCGCCACGTAGAGTGCCAGCAGCCACGCGGCCGTGGCGTTGATGGTCATCGAGGTGTTCATGCGCTCGAGCGGAATGCCCGCGAGCAGCGTGCGCATGTCGCCCAGATGCGAGACGGGAACGCCCACCTTGCCCACCTCGCCGCGGGCGATCTCGTGGTCGGGGTCGTAGCCGGTCTGGGTCGGCAGATCGAAGGCGATGGAGAGGCCGGTCTGCCCCTTGGCGAGGTTCCTGCGGTAGAGCTCGTTCGACGTGGCCGCGGTCGAGTGGCCCGAGTACGTGCGGATGAGCCACGGCTTGTCAGGGGTCTGCCCCCTCGCGCCGGCCGTCTCGTTCGACACTTCCGTTGGAGGCGAGGGGTCTGACCCCTTTCCGTGCGAGGGATCTGACCCCTGCCGCTGCGGCGAGGACATGCTTCGCTCCCATTTCGCACGCGCGAGATCGACTAGGGTAGCCGATAACGATGTTTGCGCAAGGATCTATCGGTCCCCTTGCTTGCAGCGCAAAAATTCACTTGTGCAGCGCCAGAAACTGTCCGACCCTGTGCGCGCTGGACGGGCACCGTCGGAGGCAATCATGTCCAAGGCCGAGCCCATTGGCAATGTCGTGCCCCTGAAGCCCGCAGGAGGCTCCGCCCCTGTCGCAGCGCCGAGTCCGCCCCCCAAGGACCTCTACCAGATCGGCGAGATCCCGCCCCTCGGGCACGTGCCCTCCAAGATGTACGCCTGGGTGATCCGCAAGGACCGGCACGGCCCCCCTGATCAGGCCATGCAGATCGAGGTGGTGCCCACCTGGGAGCTCGACAGCCACGAGGTGCTGGTGCTCGTGATGGCGGCGGGCGTCAACTACAACGGCGTGTGGGCGGCGCTGGGCAAGCCGATCTCCACCCTCGACGTGCACAAGAGCCCCTATCACATTGCCGGCTCCGACGCCGCTGGCATCGTCTACGCGGTCGGCTCCAAGGTGAAGCGCTGGAAGGTGGGCGACGAGGTCGTGGTCCACTGCAACCAGGACGACGGCGACGATGAGGAGTGCAACGGCGGCGACCCGATGTTCTCACCCAGCCAGCGCATCTGGGGCTACGAGACGCCCGACGGCTCCTTCGCCCAGTTCGCGCGTGTGCAGGACCGCCAGCTGCTGGCACGGCCGAGGCATCTGACCTGGGAGGAGAGCGCCTCCTACACGCTGGTGCTCGCCACCGCCTACCGCATGCTGTTCGGGCATCGCCCGCACGTGATACGGCCGGGCCACAACGTGCTGGTCTGGGGCGCCTCGGGCGGCCTGGGCTCGATGGCGGTGCAGCTCATCGCCGCCACCGGCGCCAATGCGATCGGCGTGGTCTCGGAGGACGACAAGCGCGACTTTGTCATGCAGCTGGGCGCGCGCGGCGTCATCAACCGCAAGAAATTCAACTGCTGGGGCGAGATGCCCCATGTCGGCACGCCCGAGTACGACGCCTGGTTCAAGGAGGTGCGCAAGTTCGGCGCCGCCATCTGGGAGATCACCGGCAAGGGCAACAACGTCGACTTCGTGTTCGAGCACCCGGGTGCCGCCACCTTCCCGGTGTCGGTGTTCGTGGTGAAGCGCGGCGGCATGGTGGTGATCTGCGCCGGCACCACCGGCTACAATTTGACGATGGACGCGCGCTACCTGTGGATGCACCAGAAGCGCGTGCAGGGCTCGCACTTCGCCAACCTGCTGCAGGCGGCGCAGGCCAACAAGCTCGTCATCGAGCGCCGCGTCGATCCCGCCATGTCGGAGGTCTTCCCCTGGGAGCAGATCCCCAAGGCGCACACGCGCATGTGGAAGAACGAGCACAAGCCCGGCAACATGGCGGTGCTGGTCAACGCACCGACGACGGGCCTCAGAACCTTCGAGGACGCCGCCGAGGAAAGCCGCAGGCGGTTCGGCTGAAAAGCAGAGAGCCCCCGGCCGCGTGGGCCGGGGGCTCGTCCCGAGCCACTATCCTCTGGCTTCGCGCCAGAACTTCTCGGCGTACGAGGACGGTGTGCTTCCAAAGCGATCCGCGCCTCCCCTGCCGCCGCGGGCCGCCCCTTCGCCACCCAGCCAGGCGCGGGCCGCGCCGTGGGCACCGTACTTGCTCACGTACTGGCTGAACCGATGGCGGAAGACCTGATCCTGGAGATGCGGCGAGCGCAGGAACTCATCCCGGCTGACGGCACGTCCGAGGGCTGCGCGCGACCACGAGGGCAGGTTCGAGTTGAGGACCTGGTAGGCGCCCAGCGCCGTGCGGCCGCGTCCTGCGTTGGCGGTGACGTGGTAGCGGTCCGTCGAACTCGATCTTGCGGATGGCGGCGGCATACCTTTCCATCGACCCCGTGTCGGTCTCGGCCCACGCCGCGGCTGACACGCCCACAAGCGCCAAGGCAGACACTTTCATGGCGATCACAGCTTTCAGCGTTATCGAAGCTATCGACATTTTTCCCTCGCAGATTGTCGTTGAAATCCGATGGGAGAAAGAACGGGGAGCGTGCGCTGCCCTTTTCGCCCATGCTCGTCGGTGTGGGCTGCGCAGCAGAAGCGAGCCCATGAACCGGGACGGACCACACGTGAGTGGGAAGCGCGCCCGATCCGAGGAGGTCGGGCGCGCCGAGGGGTGCGGCGTCGCACACTTAGTTGATGGCCCCGTGCCGAGGCTAAGATAGCGCAGGTCGAGCCGGATGGGGATCCCCGCTTGGGGGGAGACCGCGCGGGGCTCGGATGGGCGTCGCGAGGCGTAGTAGGCCGACCAGCGGCCGCCGTTCTCGGGTCACATCGGGCTCAAGGGCCGGGCCCAGCGAGGCCCTGCTCCTTGATCTCCAGGATGCCGCGGTTGAGCTCGGCGCCGATGAGAATAATGACGGCCGAGAGCTGGAAGAAGACGAGAGCGCTCATGATCGAGGTGAGGCCGGCATAGAACCGGGAATAGTCGCTGAACGTGAGCCACGAGCCGAACAGCCTGGCGGCCAGCAGCCACAGCACGATGCTGAGCAGGACGCCGGGCCATACGTCGGCGAGCCGGCGATGCCCGGCCGCCAGCCACAGATGATAGGCGAGAAGCTGCAGGCCGATGGCCGCCACGACGATCGCGTAGCGCACGATCAGGGGCAGCCATCCGGTATCCGCCAGCCACAGCAGCCACACCGGCTTGATGCGCGCGGCGATCTCCGGCCCGACCACCACGCCCCAGGTGAGCACCAGCATGCCCACGGCGCTGAGCACCACGAAGCCGCAGCTCTCCAGGAGGCATACGAGGTAGGAGCGCGTCTCCTTCTGCCGGTAGGCGACGTTGAGGGCGGCGCGGAGGCTCTCGATGGCGCTGGTCGCAAAGAAGAGCGAGATGAGCGCCCCGAACGTGAGGAGGTCGTAGCGGGTGCGGCCCATGACCGCCATCACCTCCGGCGCCAGCCCCTCGGCGACCGGAGCCGGCACGATCTCGAACAGCCGCTTGATCCCCTGCTTGGCGCGCTCCTCGCCGCCGAACAAGCCGGCCATGGCGCCGAGGAAGATGCTGAACGGGAAAAGAGACAGCACGAATGAGAAGGCGACGGCCCCCGCCATGGCAAAGCCGCTGTCGGCGTAGACGTTGTGGATCGCCGCGATGATGGCCCTGATCTGCGCGATGATGTTCCTGATCTGGCGGAATATCATGGCCGCTCCGGACCGTTGTTGGCGGGCTTGGCAAAGCCGCCGCGACCTTAGCGAGCGCGCCCGCCGCCGTCGAGCATCAGCCCGACGGGTTTGCCAGGGATAGAGCCAGGGAGAGAGCCAGGGAGAGAGATGGTGACCAAGGACGCGACACGGGACCGCCTTTGCGTGGGGCGGCCGGGGCCCGAGCCGGACGACCTGACGCGCATTCGCGGGCTCAGTGCCGCGCTCGCCCGGCGTCTTGCCGACCGGGGCATTACGCGCTTCGCCGAGATCGCGGCCTGGCGCGCGGACGACGTGCGCACCCTCGCCGCGGCCCTGGGGCTCGGCCGCGAGATCAGCCGCCGCAACTGGATCGAGCAGGCGGCGCTGCTGGAGCTCCGTCGCAAGGCCGCCCAACGCCCCCTCGCCCGGGCGGACGCACGGACGGTCGAGCTGCGCCACGTCCTGCAGCACATCCGCGAGGCTGCGGCCCTGCAGGGCGAAGCGCCCCTGGCCGAGCAGGCCCCGCACGAGGCGCCAACGGCAGCACAAGCAGCGAGAGGCGGCGCGGGTGGCGACGCAGCAGCGGCTACCGCGGAGCACGCGCAACCGGAGCCGACGGCGCGCCGGCCCGAGGCGCCCGACGGCTCACGCGGCCGAGCGGGCTGCGCCAGCCCCGCCCCGGAGCCCGAGGAGGCAAGCGTCACGTTCGTCATCCGCGAGCCTGCGCCTCCGCCGCTCGCCAGCGCCGAAGCGACGCAAGGCGGCGCGCAGGAGCAGCCTGGGCCGCCTTCCGGCCAATGGGCCGAGAGCGGGGCGAGCCCCTCCTTGCGCCGGCCGACGGCGGGGTGGAGGAAGCCGAGGTGGTGATCGTCTCCCGCCCCTGCTCGGAGCGCCGCTCCCGCAGGACCTGGCCGGCTCACGCCCGGCGGCAGCGTGGCTGCATCCCACCACCGTTCGGCATCGCCGCGACGACGCGTTGCATGGCGCCGGATTGGCGATATCGTGCATTGCAGCAAGGCGGCCCCCTGCCGCCCGGCGCCGCCGCAACGCGGGATGCGAGAGGGCCTCATGTCACACACCAGTGCGCCAGCCCCAGCCGGCCAGGATCGCGACCCCCTCGTCGGCCGCTGCGCAGAGGGCGTCGCCGCCGCCGAGCGGCTGGCGCACCACGCCAATGCGGCCGTGCGCGCGCGGGTCGCCGCAGCGGGCGGTCTCGACGCGGCGCAAGCCTCGGGGCACGGCCTGGCGTGGCTTGCGACCTACGTCGAGGCGCTCAGGCAGATGCACGCCTGGGCGGCGCGGCTCGGCGCGACGGGCCGCCTGGGCCAGGCCGAGCGGCTGCTCCTCGCCTGCGGCTTCGGCGAGTACCTCGCTCAGATCGCCGGCGGCATCGCCATGAGCCAGGGCGAGACGGTGCGCCCGGCCGCGCTGGGCGTCCTGCGCGAGCAGGTGCGCCGCTTCGAGGACGCCACAGCCGACCTGGTGGCAGAGGGTTGCGCGGACGCCGCGCGGCGCGAGCTCGCCGAGCTGATCGCCGGCCAGCCCGAGGCCACCACCTTCGGCGACACCGGCCTCGACGAGACGCTCTCAGAGATGCGCCACCAGATGCGCCGCTTCGCGCAAGGCGAGGTGCTGCCCCACGCCCACGACTGGCATCTCTCCAACAGCTACATCCCCGCCGAGGTCCTCGCCAAGCTCGGTGAGCTCGGCGTGTTCTCGCTCACCATGCCGGAGGCCTGGGGCGGGCTCGGGCTCGGCAAGGAGGCGATGTGCGTGGTCTCCGAGGAGCTCGCCCGCGGCTACATCGGCGTCGGCTCGCTCGGCACCCGCTCGGAGATCGCCGCCGAATTGATCCTGGGCGCCGGCACCGAGGAGCAGAAGCGCAAGTACCTGCCGCGGATCGCCTCCGGTGAGCTGCTGCCGACGGCGGTGTTCACCGAGCCCAACACCGGCTCCGACCTCGCCTCGCTCAGGACGCGGGCCCAGCGCGAGGGCGATGTCTACAAGGTCACGGGCCAGAAGACCTGGATCACCCATCCGGTGCGCGCCGACCTCATGACGCTGCTCGTGCGCACCAACCCCGACGAGCCCGGCTACAGGGGCCTCTCCATGCTGCTCGCCGAGAAGCCGCGTGGCACCGACGACGATCCGTTCCCGGCCGAGGGCATGTCGGGCAGCGAGATCGAGGTGCTGGGCTACCGCGGCATGAAGGAGTACGACATCTCCTTCGACGGCTTTGAGGTGCCGGCCTCGCAGCTTCTGGGCGGCGTCGAGGGCCAGGGCTTCAAGCAGCTGATGGCCACCTTCGAGGTGGCCCGCATCCAGACCGCGGCGCGCGCCATCGGCGTGGCGCAATCGGCCATGGACCTCGCTTTGAAGTACGCGCTGGAGCGCAACCAGTTCGGCAAGCCGATCTATGCCTTCCCGCGCGTCGCCGACAAGATCGTGATGATGGCGGTGGAGACCATGATCGTGCGCCAGCTCACCTATTTCGCCGCGCGCCAGAAGGACCAGGGCCGCCGCTGCGACCTGGAGGCCGGCATGGCGAAGCTGCTTGGCGCCCGCATCGCCTGGGCCAACGCCGACAACGCGGTGCAGATCCACGGCGGCAACGGCTTCGCGCTCGAGTACCCCGTGAGCCGCATCCTGTGCGACGCCCGCATCCTCAACATCTTCGAGGGCGCCGCCGAGATCCAGGCCCAGGTCATCGCGCGGCGGCTGCTGGAGGGCGCCAACTGAGGGCGGTGCTCCTCCCCTCCCCGGCGCCCTCGGGCCATCCGGCGAGCGGCTGGCGCTTGCCGCTGCGCGCGGCTCGGCATCTCTGGTGCGCGCGTGCGAGCATCGCCCTGAAATCGCGCCCAAGCCTCGTCCGGCAGCTTGGCCAGGTGCCGACCACACAGGCGGCGCACGGCGCGCGACGAGTTCGAGCAGCTTCCCCTGCATGCGGTCGTGCTCGCCCGGCGAAGGGCGCTGAGCGGCCCCGCCGCCCGGCCCGCCAGGAAACGCTGCTTTTCCGCTATTGACAGCCGCCGCAGCGACGCTCCATGTGGCGGACAGCATTGCGGATCATCCCAATTTCCCGGGGAGGACGGTGATGACGACAGCGGCCAAGGCCCCAGCGCAGTCTGCTGCTCCGACCGAGGCGGTCCGCAGCGTTCGCATCTACGAGTACTCGGACCTGGTCTACTGGTGGGCCATCTGGTTCGCCGCGCTCGCGTGCATCGGCCTCACGCTCTGGGACGGAAACAAGGTCCTGATCGGCGACAAGGAGGTGTGGATGGCCTCCAGCCCGTGGGTGGGCATCGGCTTCCTCGTCGTCATGTTCTCGACCTTGATCTTCACGCACATGCGCGCGCGCGGCCTGCATGCCGTGATCCTCGTGCTGGCCGTCGCGGTGATCGGGCTGCTCGTGCATCTCTCCATCGGGTGGACCGCCGTCTTCGACAAGATCACGCTGATCAAGGTGCACATGAACCTCGCCTACTACGTGGTCGTGTTCGCGGTCTCGTTCGCGATGTGGTTCTACATCACCGTCATCCACGCGCGCCTGACCTACGGCGTGGTGAACCCGGGCGAGGTCGGCTGGCGCTCGCCGCTCACCGGCCAGCTGGAGAGCTACAAGCCGCTCAACTTCCAGGTCATCAAGCGCAGCGACGACCTCATCGTGCACAAGATCCTGGGCCTGCGCTTCCTGGGCCTCGGCACCGGCGACATCGACGTGAAGTTCGACGTGCCGGGCGGCGGCAGCCAGCACCACGTGTTCCGCAACGTGTGGCGGCCCGACTTCAAGATCAGCCGCATGGAGACGCTGATCTCGCGCAATCATTAGCGGCGCGCTGCTGTCCGATCGCCGCTTCTGCGGCCGTGCCGCGGGTCTTGCATAGTGCCGGGAGCCACGCGTGCGCATTGGAGCTGCCCTGTTGTCCGCGTGGATAATCTTGACCACGGCTGTTGTCCCGGGCCCGACCGGCCGTGCCGGCGCATCGGATCGGCCCGAGCGCGTGACCTTTCTGAGCGCCGACGGCAAGACCACGCTGGTCGGCTACGTCTTCGGGCCGGCCAGGATGCCGGCCGCACGCGTTCCGGCCGTGGTGATGATGCACGGCCGTGTCGGCGCCTATTCGTCGAAAGCGGGCGGCGTCTACGACGCCTCCACGCTCTCGCAGCGCCACGCCATGTGGGGCGAGTTCTGGGCCGAGAACGGCTACATCGCGATCCTGGTCGACGGCTTCGGGCCGCGTGGCTATCCGCAGGGCTTTCCCCGCTTCAGCTACGAGGCGCGCCCGCCCGAGCTCAACGAGGTGACGGTCCGGCCGCTCGACGCCTACGGCGCGCTGGCCTACTTGCGCGCGCGCCCGGACGTGCGGCACGACCGGATCGGCCTCATGGGCTGGTCCAACGGCGCAAGCGCCACTCTCGCCGCCATGTCGGCCGATGCGCCCGGCATCGCCGTACGGACGCCGGCGACCGGCTTCCGCGCCGCGCTCGCGTTTTACCCGGCCTGCGGCCTCAAAGCCCGCTTCGAGGCCGGCTATCGCCCCTATGCGCCGGTGCGCATCTTCCACGGCACGGACGACGAGGAGGTCTCGCCGCGCCGCTGCGGCGCCCTGGTAGAGACGAGCAGGGCGCTCGGCGGCGATATTCAGATCCGCTTCTACGAGGGCGCCACCCACGGCTTCGACGACCCCGGCCGCAAGCGCCAGCGCATCCCCGCCAACGCCGCAGCCTTCGAGGACGCCGTGGCGCGCGCGCGGCGATTCTTCGTGCAGGAGCTGGGGGCAACGTAGGGTGCAATAAGCGGCAGCGCATCGCACCGATGCCACCGCCCCGCAAGCGACGCCGGCGGCTCGGCGCAATACGGGTACGCCCTATTGCGCCCTACTCCGCCGCCACCCTCGACGCCGCCGCGGCGTGCCCTTCCTTCAGGTGCTCGGCCAGCCGGAACGCGAGCTCCAGCGCCTGCCCGGCATTGAGGCGCGGGTCGCAGCCGGTGTCGTACTGGCGCGCGAGGTCGGCCTCCGAGATGCGGGTGGCGCCGCCGGTGCATTCCGTGACGTTCTGCCCGGTCATCTCGATGTGCACGCCGCCCGGATAGCTGCCCTCGGCGCGATGGACGGCGAAGAACTGCTCCACCTCGCTCACCACCTTGTCGAAGGGCCGCGTCTTGAGCCCGCCGGCGGCGGTGACGGTGTTGCCGTGCATGGGGTCGCACGACCACACCACCCGGCGCCCTTCCCGCTCGATCGCACGGATCAGGGCGGGCAGGTGCCGCTCGATCTTGTCGGCGCCGAAGCGGCAGATCAGCGTCAGCCGCCCCGGCTCGTCCCTCGGGTTCAGGATGTCGGCGAGCCGCAGCAGCTCGTCGGCCTGCAGCGACGGCCCGCACTTCAGGCCGATCGGATTGACGACGCCGCGGCAGAACTCCACGTGCGCGCCGTCCGGCTGGCGCGTACGGTCGCCGATCCACAGGAAGTGCCCGGAGGTGCCGACCCAGTCGCCGGTGCCCATCGCCTCGTCGCGGCGGGTGAGCGCCTCCTCGTAGCCCAGCAGCAGGGCCTCGTGGCTGGTGTAGAAGCTGGTGGTGCGCAGCTCCAGGCTGTTCTCCTCGGTGATGCCGAGGAGGCGGTTGACCTCCACCGTGCGCTCGATCTCGTTGGCGAGTGCCTTGTAGCGCGCCTCGATCGGCGTGCCCTCCATGAACTTCAATTCCCAGCGGTGCGCGTTGGCGAGCGAGGCGTAGCCGCCGTCCAAGAGCGCGCGCAGGAAATTCAGGGTCGCCGCGGACTGGCGGTAGGCCTGCACCTGGCGGCGCGGGTCGGGGATGCGCGCCTCGGCCGAGAACTCGGCTCCGTTGATGATGTCGCCGCGGTAGGAGGGCAGCTCCCGGCCGTCCTTCTTCTCGATGTCGGAGGAGCGCGGCTTGGCGAACTGGCCGGCGACGCGCCCGACCTTCACCACCCGGCGATTGCCGACGAACACCAGGATCAGCGCCATCTGCAGGAACAGCTGGAAGTAGTCGCGGATGTAGTCGGTCTTGTGCTCCTTGAAGCTCTCCGCGCAGTCGCCGCCCTGCAGCAGGAAGCTCTGGCCGTCGCCCACGGCGGCGAGCTGCTCCTTGAGGTCGCGCACCTCGCGTACAAAAACCAAGGGCGGGAAGTTGCGCAGGTCCCCCTCCACGGCCTCCAGCGCCGCCTGGTCCGGGTAGGTCGGGATCTGGACGATCGGCTTGCCTCTCCAGCTGTCGGGCTTCCAGGCGGCGGGCATGGCGGGACTCCCTGCACGAACGCCTCGGCTTGCGCGGACCCGTGTCGCGCGGCCGTCGGGCGTGATCACTTATGTTTCGGTAGTCGTTGGCGCACCTTATAGGGGAAACCACCCTGTCGGAATAGGGGTCCGAATGGGTCGGACCCTGCGCGTGGGGTCGGGCCCGCGTGTGTCAGACCCCTGCGGATCTGACCCCAGGACTGTCGGGAGCGGGCAATCGGCAGTCGCAGTGCGGGACAATGTGATGCCTTCTTTGGTCGACTGGATTCCAGCCCTAAATTTGCGTGAGGAGCAAAGAGGTCAGACCCGCAGGGTCTGACATGGCAACAGGCGGGCTCGCGCAGCTCCTCGTTGCCGAGCGACGACTGGCCGCTCTCTGGGCTATTGCTGCGCCTCGGGGAAAAGCAGCTCGGCCGCACGGCTGGGCTTGTTCTTGAAGTTGCCCGTGCGTGCCATGAATTGGATCATGCTGTCGATGGGCGTGAGCTTGGTGGTGAACTGCACCTCGGGGCGCTGGATGATCTCCATCAGCTCGTCCAGAGGCATCTTGTCCTTGGAAAGCCTGAGATAGGCCTCGGCGGCCCACCTCCTGTCCTTGTTGACCATCTCGGTGGCCTCCCGGAGCGCCGCCAGGTACGCCGCATAGAGCTTCGGGTTCTCGGCGCGGAACCTGGTCGTCGTCGCCACGATGTTGAAGGCCACCGGTGCGCCCAGGATGTCGGTGGAGGTCATCAGCTGGCGGATGCCGACCTGCTTCTGCTGGCGGTACTGGAACGGGACTGAGGAGAAGTTGGCGGTCACGTCCTTCTGCCGCGTCAGCATGGCAATGGTGGCATCCGGGTGCGACATGGTGATCACGAGATGATCGAGCTTGCTGTGATTGCCTGCGCCAAACTCCTTCTCACAGGCCATCTGCAGCAGGATGGCCTGCATCGACACCTTCACCGCCGGCACGGCGATGCGATCCTTCTCGGTGAAGTCCTTGAGGCTCTTGACGTCCGGGTTGCGGACGTTGAGCGCCAGCGGAATCGAGTTGAGGGCAGTGACGCCCTTGACCTCGAAGTTGCCCCTGGTGCGGTCCCAGATGGTCATGAGGCCGGGCACGCCGAGGGAGACGAAGTCGACGTTGCCGGAGAGCAGGGCGTCGTTCATCACGTCGGAAGAGCGAAAGGTGCTCCACTCCACCTTGATGTCGCCCAAGCCCGCCGCCTTGGCCTGCTTCTCGACGAGCTTGAGATCGTCCATGATCATGAACTGCACGTAGCCGAGCCCGAACTGCTTGGCAGCTCGCAGGGTGGTGGCTTCCGCGCCAGCGGGCTGGAAATGCGCCAATGCAAGAAGGATGGCCGCGGCGGCGGCGAGACTGCGGATCATTCGTTGCCTCCCAGAGCTTTGTTTTTCCACAACAGAGCGTCGTTCTCACCCCGGCAAAGGTCGATCGATGGCTCGACGGCTCCGCGCGTGGTGGGTGGTCAGCGGCGTTTGCGCCTTGCTTGTGAAATTGGCACGATCTCGCCGATCCGGCCAACACCTTGACGCCCCACCTTCACCTCCGAGGATGCGCGTGCTTCCCGGTGCTTCCCCGCCGGCTCGAACAGCTTGGCCCAGTCCTCGGCCCAGGCGTGCAGCGGCAGCAGGGCTGCGAGCAGCTTGCGCCCGTGCGGCGTGAGGCCGTAGCCCTCGGGGCCGTGCTCGACGATATGCGCCTCGCGCAGCTCCTTCAGCCGCACGTTGAGCACGCTCGGATTGGTCTCTGCCGCCTGCTGCAGGGCCCGGAAGGTCAGGCGGCACTCTCTCAGCTCCCACATGATGCGCAAGGCGATGCGCCGCCCGAGCAGGTCCAGCAACGCCATGATGGGCCGGCCGGTGGCCGATCCGCGCACGCGGGCGTGAGGCTTGGGCGTGGCCATGCCGTCGTGCGGGGTCAGACCCTGCGGGTCTGACCCCGCGCTCCTCCATGCTATAATTTCCATAGCGTACGCGCGAGGCGCATGCTAATAATTCCATAGCACAGGAGGCGCCCCATGTCCGCCACGCCCTCAGCCCCGCGCATCGCCCCCGCCGATCCGCCATATCACCTCGAGGTGCAGGCCCGCTTCGATGCGCTGATGCCGCCCGGCGTCGCGCCGCTCGTCCTGTTCCGCGTGCTCGCGCGCGATCTGCGCCTCTTCCAGCGCTTCATGGGCGGCGGCCTGCTCGACAAGGGCCACCTGACCCTGCGCCAGCGCGAGATCGTCATCCACCGCGTCACGGCCCGGTGCGGCTCGCAGTACGAATGGGGCGTGCACGCGGCGTTCTTCGCCAAGCGGGCGGGCCTCGATGCCGATCACCTGCGCTCGACCGTCTCGGGCGGGCCGGCCGACCCCTGCTGGAGCCCCGAGGATGCCCTGCTCGTGCGCTTCTGCGACGCCCTGCATGCCGACTGCACGATCGGCGACGCGCTGTGGGCCGAGCTGCGCTCTGCCTTCAGCGAGGAGGCGGTCCTGGAGCTGCTGCTGCTCGCCGGCTTCTACCGCACCGTCTCGTACTTGACGAACGCGCTCAACCTGCCGCCCGAGCCCTTCGCCGCGCGCTGGTGACCACCCGTCATCCCGGTCGAAGCGATGCCAGCCGAGGCGAGCAGCGCTTCGAACCGGGACTTCGTGAGACGAGGTCTCGACCCGCCTCACGAGGTCCCGGATAGTCTCGCCTGCGGCTCGACTTCCGGGATGACGGGTGCAGTCACTGACACCCCTCGTCCAGCCAATCCACAGCGGGCGCCCACAGAGTGTCGCGGAGGTCGCCGCGGAAGAACCCGTGGTGGCCGATCCTGCCGGCGTCGGCGAGGCGGATCGTCCAGTGGAGCGCTCCGCGGCGCGTGAAGCGGCAGGCGAGGGTACGCCGCCCGATGCGCAGGAGGGGCCTGCCCGCCTTTCATGCGGCAACACGGGCCGCGACCAGAGCATCGATGACGCGGTCGGCGGCGGCCTCGTCCTCGGGGTCGGAGCCGCCGAGAGGATCGCGCGGCGCCAACTTGTGGGCGAGCACCAGGCGGGCAAGATCGAGCCGCACGGCGTCGCCCAGCGCGTGCGCCTCGCGCGCGAAGAGGGCCGCCGCGGTGGCATGATAGAGACCCGTCGCAGCCTGGCGCGCCGCGCGCGCATCGCCATCGCGACGGCCGGCCCTGTCGATGAGGCCGAGCGCCGCATCGAGCCGCTCGGCGAGCGCCGGCGCCAGGGCGGCGGGCGCGGCGGCGAGCATCGGCTCCAGGCGGCGCGCCAGGGCCCGATGCGCCTCGGCCTTGGCGGCGGCCCGCACCACGTCGAGGGCGATGATGTTGCTCGTCCCTTCCCAGATCGAGCCGAGGTGCGACTCGCGCAGCAGCCGCGGCTCGATCCACTCCTCGATGTAGCCGTTGCCGCCGCGCATCTCCATGGCGTCGCCCGTGACCTTGCGCGCGTCGCGGCAGGCGCGCAGCTTGATGAGCGGGGTGAGGACGCGCCGCACGACCTGCGCCTCCGCCTCACCGGCATCGGCGCGGTCGAGGCAGTCGGCGGTGAACAGCGCGACGCTCAGCGCCGCCTCGGCGGGCAGGATCATCTTGACGAGCTGGCGCCGCACCAGCGGCAGGTCGAGCAGGCGCTGGCCGAACGCGCGCCGGCCGAGCGCCACGGTGAGGGCCTCGTGCACCGCGCGGCGCATCATGCCGGCGGAGCGCACACCGTTGGAGAGCCGCGACTGGTTGACCATCTCGGTGATCTGCTTGAACCCCTGGCCGAGGTCGCCGACCAGCCACGCAGCCGCACCCTCCAGTGCGATCTCGCCCGACGCCATGGCGCGGGTGCCGAGCTTGTCCTTGAGCCGCACGATGCGATAGCGGTTGGGCTCGCCCGACGGCAGCGTGCGCGGCATGAGGAAGAGGCCGAGACCGGCGGTGCCTGCCGGCGCGCCCTCGGGCCGCGCCATAACCAGCGCGAGGCCGGCATCGGCGTTGGAGCAGAACCATTTGTCGCCATGGAGCAGCCAGTGGTCGCCCGCAGGCACCGCGCGCGTCTCGGTGGCGCCCACGTCGGAGCCGGCGAAGCGCTCGGTCATGAACATGGCGCCCTGCAGCTGGCCGTCGACGTCGTCCGCCAGCAGCCCCGGCAGGTAGCGCTCGAGAAGCTCGGGAGCAGCGAAGCGGCGAATGGTGCGGGTGAGGCTGTCGGTCATGTTGACCGGGCAGAGCAGACCGAACTCGGACTGCGTGAACAGGTAGGTGAGCGCATACTTGCTGGCTGCCGACAGGGGCCGCGGCCAGCCGAGCGCAGGCCGGTGCGACACGGCCGCCAGCGCCAGCTCGCCGAACGCCAGCCGCTCCATCTCCCGATAGGCCGGCGCCTTGACGATGGTCTGGCGGTCCTCGCCGGCGCGCGTGCGCGGCTCCAGGCGCGGGGAGGTCTTGTCGGCATCGCGCGCGAGATCGTCGAGGCGGTCGCCGACGAGCCGGCCCAGGCGCTCGAGGTGCGGCTCCACGTGGCGGAGCTCCGCCTGCGGCAGGTAGAGGCCGAGCAGCGCGCCGAGCGACCGGTCGGAGCGGTAGAAGTCGAGCCCGCGCGACTCCGGCGACGGATCGGTGTCAGACCCTGCGGGTCTGACACCTTGCACCATTCCCTCGTGCATAGCGTCCATTGTCCATTGCCTATTGTCTACGTCGCACCGTGCTGTCACACCGTCTCTCGGGGTACGACACCGCAGCTCCTACACAGGTTGCGCAATGGTGTCAGACCCGCAGGGTCTGACACCGCTCGGAGACGCAGATGCACTATACCACGCTCGGCAAGACGGGTCTCGAAGGTGAGCGTGGCGGGGCTCGGCTGCGGCGGTAACAGCCGCATCGGGCTCGGCGCCCGTCTCACCGAGGCGCAGTCGATCGCGCTGGTGCAGCGGGCGCTCGACCTCGGCGTCAACTTCATCGACACGGCGATCGGCTACGGCACGGAGGGCATCGTCGGCAAGGCCATCAAGGGCCGCCCGCGCGAGAGCGTGGTGATCTCCACCAAGACCCACATCAACGCGCTCGACGGCACGAGCCCGCTCCCGGCATCCGCCGTGGTCGCCAACCTGGAGACCTCGCTGCGCGCTCTCGACACCGACCATGTCGACGTCTTCCACCTGCACGGGCTGTGGCCCAAGTTCTACGACCGGGCCATGGCGGAGATCGTCCCCGCCCTCCTGCGCGAGAAGGAGAAGGGCAAGCTGCGCCATCTCGCCGTCTCCGAGACCTCCCCGCGCGATCCCGAGCACGTCATGCTGGAGCGCGCCGTGGAGGAGCCGGTCTGGGAGGTGTTCATGCTGGCCTTCCACCTGATGAACCAGAACGCGCGCAAGCATCTCTTGCAGCGCACGCAGGCCAACAAGGTCGGCACGCTGTGCATGTTCGCGGTGCGCAACATCTTCTCCAAGCCGGGGCTCCTGGAGGAGCACGGTCGCCGGCCTCGCCGCCGAGGGCAAGCTGCCGCGCTCGCTCGCCGAGAGCAAGGAGGCGCTGGGCTTCCTCGTGCACGAGGGCGGCGCCGAGAGCCTCATCGATGCCGCCTACCGCTTCGCGCGCCACGAGCCCGGCATCGACGTTGTCCTGTTCGGCACCTCCAGCATCGCGCATCTGGAGGCCAACATCGCCTCGATCCTGCGCCCGCCGCTGCCGCCCGCCGACGTGCAGAGGCTCTACGACCTCTTCGGCCACCTCGTCGGCGTCGGCCTCGACCTGCCGGACCGCGTCAAGGGCTGAGCGGCGCGGGCCCGGAGCGCCATCAGCCCGCGATCAACCGTCTTTCAAGCCTGCGTGAGAGCCCCTTCCTGTACCGGCAGGGAGGACCATATGTGTGCGCTCGTAACAACAAGCAGCGCACCGAACATGAGCACCACCAGACACATGGCGTCCAGGCGCCTGGCAATGAGCCTGGCCGTCCTTGCCGCACTCGCGCTCGCAGCCCAGCGAGCCGAGGCCACCACCCCTGCGACCACAACATCGTCCGCGGACGAGGTCACATCCATGTCATCGGACCGCATCACGGGCGACAGCAGGCCGCCGACGACAGGTCCCACGAACCCGGCCCAGCATCGCGTGTAGGCCGGGTCGAGCCGCGGGCGAGGAAAAGGGTCAGAGCCCTTTCCGCTACCGGCAGAGGACAGAACGCAGGGATGGAGGAAAGGGGTCTGACCCCTTCACCGCCCCACGAACTTCGGCAGGCGGCGCTCGTTCACGGAGTTGACGCCCTCCTTGAAGTCCTCGGTCTGGCGCAAACGCGTCTG
Source organism: uncultured Alphaproteobacteria bacterium (assembly GCA_963840075.1). Classification (GTDB taxonomy): domain Bacteria; phylum Pseudomonadota; class Alphaproteobacteria; order Rhizobiales; family Hyphomicrobiaceae; genus AWTP1-13. The sequence continues at coordinate 40,766 of CAWIXS010000015.1, forward strand.
CTTCTCGAGCTCGATGTCGGTGGCGGCGCGCACGCGGTCGGCCAGCCCTGCGCGCATGGTCGCACGCGTCTCCAGCACGCCGAGCGGCGAGTTCACGGCGATCTCGGCGGCGAGCTTCTGGGCCGCGGTGCGCACCTCGGCCTGCGGCACCAGCACGTCGGCGAGGCCCATGCGGCAGGCCTCCTCGCCGGTCACGCGGCGGCTGGTGTAGAACATCAGGGCCGCCTTGGACGGGCCGATCAGGGCGGGCAGCGTGTGCGTGAGCCCGAAGCCCGGATGGAAGCCGAGCCGCGTGAAGTTGGCGCAGAAGCGCGCCTCGGGGCAGGTGACGCGCAGGTCCGGCACCAGCGCAAGGCCGAGGCCACCGCCGACCGCGGCGCCGTGGATGGCGCCTACCATCGGCTTGGCGGTGCGGTAGAGGCGCACCGCCTCGAGGTACAGATGCCCGGCCTGCCCAGGCTCGGAGCGCTTCGCCAGCACCTCCTGCGTGGCGGAGCCGCCGTCGCCGAGCTTGGCCCCGGCGCAGAACGCCGTGCCCTGGGCGGCGAGCACGATGGCGCGGCAGGCCGGGTCCTTGTCGAGCGCCTCGCAGGCGTCGGCGATCTGGCGGATCAGGTCGATGTCGAAGAAGTTGTGCGGCGGGCGCCTGATCTCGATGGTCGCCACCATGTTGGCGTCGAGATCGACGCCGATGTCCTTGAACGGGCCCATGTGCGCTAAGGGGGTCAGACCCCTCTCCTCCACCGTTAGAGTTCTATCTTCCACCGTAGCAGGTGAGTGGTGAGTGGTGAGATATAGGGCGTGTACGTATCAGAGAATGGGCTTCCATTGCCAGAAATGGAAATGGCGCTCGCCATCCGCTGCACCGCCACACTCACCACTCACCACTCACCACTCACCACTCACCACTCACCACTCACCACTTCACCACTCACCTCCCGAGATCGAGCGTCATGAAGACGCTGTTCGGATCGAGGCGATAGTCGCCGAACGGCGCGCACTCGACAAACCCGAAACGCGCGTAGAGGGCGCGCGCCGCGGCAAACGCCTCCATCGATCCGGTCTCCAGGTTGAGCCGCCGATAGCCCCGCGATCGCGCTTCGGCACCGAGATGCTCGAGCAGACCGAGCCCCACACCGCGGCCGCGAGACCGGGCCGCGGTGTGCATCGACTTGACCTCGCCATGGGACGGATCGAGCTCCTTGAGGGCGGCGCAGCCGAGCAGGCTCGTGCCGTCCCACGCGCTCCAGAAAGTGACGTCGGGCGCGCGCAGGGCATCCAACTCCAGGAAATGGTTGCTCTCCGGAGGTAACGACGCCCGGCAGAACGCCACGTGCGCCGCCAGCAGCCCGGCGATCTCGGGCCCGCGCAGGTCATCGAGGCGGATCTGCATTGGGGTCAGACCCCTTTTCTCCCGTTGTCATACCGGGCTTGCCTGCACCGGCGAAGGCCGGTGTCCCCGGCATCCAGCCAACCACAGCGCCGCAGCAATGGGTTAGGTGGATCCCGGAAACAAGTGCCGGGATGACATCATCGCAGCTCGCATGTCGTAAGCGCCTCGCGCAGATCGGTGCAACACGGGCTGACGCCCCATTGCACCCGACATCCTGATCCCTACCCTGCAACCGGCGAGGAATGCACCGCCAGCAGGCGCGGCTGCGGCCCCTCCACGATCCACACCGCCAGGGCGTTGCCGTCCACCTTGCGCGGCGTGCCGCGTACCTCCAGCTCCATCCGCAGGCGACAGTAGACGAGCGCGCACGAGCCTCGCACCACGACGCGCTGGTTCTCGCGCGCGATCGACTTGTACGCCCATACCTTGTCGCGCACCCCTGCGACGTAGCTCGCCTTGGTGTCGACCGCGCCGCTGGAGTGCGTGTAGATGAGCGCATCGTCGAGCAGCCGCTCCAACGCCACCACATCGGCGGCCAGCATGGCGGCGTAGCGCTGCTCCTCGAGTGCCAGAATGTCCTGCGGCTTCATGGTCGCCCTCACCGCAGACCCAGGCCGCGCGCGATGATGCCGCGCAGGATCTCCGTGGTCCCGCCCTGGATGGTGAGCTTGGGCGCGACCAGGGTGGCGTAGGCGTTCACCTCCTCGAAGGTGGCGCGGTTGGCGGCGCCCTCCTCGACGAACGCGGCGAGGTCGCGCGCCTTGTGCGGCAGCCTCTGCTCCCAGATGGTGCCCACGTCCTTGACGATCGCCGCCTCCACCACCGGCTCCTTGCCCGCGTGCAGCATGCCCGCCACCGACACCGACATGCGCCGCAAGGCGTGGACTTGCGCCACCAGCCGGCCGACCCCTTCGGCGCCGCGCACGTCGGGCTTGTCGCCCAGCACCCGCACCAGCTCGGTGAGCACGTAGTAGGTTTCGAGGAACCGCTCCGGCCCGCTCCTCTCGTAGGCCAATTCGCTGGTTGCCTGCTTCCAGGCGCCGTCCACCTCGCCCAGCACGTGGTCGTCGGGCATGAAGGCGTCCTGGAACACCACCTCGTTGAAGTCGTGCTGCCCGGTCATCTGATAGATCGGGTTCACGGCGATGCCCGGCGTCTTCATGTCCACGACGAACTGGGTGAGCCCGTAGCGGCGGTTCTCCTTGGTCGGGGCCGAGGTGCGGAACAGGCCGATCAGGTAATCGGCATGGTGGGCGCTGCTGGTCCACACCTTGGTGCCGTTGACGAGCCAGCCGCCGTCGGTCTTGGTGGCCCTGGTGCTGGCCGCGAACAGGTCGGAGCCCGAGTTCGGCTCGCTCATGCCGATGGCGAAGCACACCTCGCCCTTGCAGATGCGCGGCAGGATGTCGGCCTTCACCCGCTCGCTGCCGAATTTCAGGATCACCGGCCCGCTCTGGCGGTCGGCGACGAAATGCAGCCGCACCGGCGCGTTGGCGACGCGGAACTCCTCGGTGACCACGTAGCGCTCCAGGAAGCTCCGCTCCTGCCCGCCGTATTTCCTGGGCCAGGTCATGCCGATCCAGCCGCGCTGACCGACCTTGCGACTGAACTCCGAGCTGAAGGCGCCGTCGATGCCGCCGCTGATGTTGGGCGAGAACGTGCCCGCCTCGATCTCCACGGCGAGGAAGGCGCGCACCTCTGCACGCAGGCGGTCGCATTCGGGCGGCAGCCGCACCGGATCGAACGTCAGCTCGGTGTCCATGGGGCTGTGCCTCCCGAGGGTGTCGGACCCTCCGGGTCTGACACCGTTTCTCCAACGGTTTGTGCCTTGGTGTCGGACCCGGGGTCCGGCACCATCTCTATCGCGCCGCCAGCATCGGCCACAGCGCATCGCCGCCCTTGGCCGCGACCAGATGCCCGAGCTTGACGGCCCAGACGCTCTCGTTGCCGAAGTCGTCGCGCCACGCCCACAGCCGCCGCGTGAAGCGGTGCAGCACATGCTCCCTGGTGAAGCCGATGGCGCCCAGCACCTGATGCGCGATGGCCGCGCCCTCGCCCGCCGCCTCGCCGACGCGGATCTTGGCCGACGCCGCCTCGAGAAACACACCCTCGTCGAAGCCTGCGCCGCGCGCACTCCCCTCCCCACTTGCGCCGACGGGATTGCCCTCCCCCTTGCGGGGAGGGGCCAGGGGTGGGGGGGCTCCCGCCGCCGCAGCGATGGCATCCGCCGCCGATCCTGCCGCCGCGATCGCCGCCGCCACCTCGCCCGCCAAGCGCGCGAGGTTGTGCTGTACCGCCTGGAACTTGGCGATCGGCCGCCCGAAGGCGACACGCTCGTTGGCATAGGCGACGGCGAGATCCAGGATCGCCTCCAGCGCGCCCGCCATCTGCACGGAGCGCACCGTGGCACCCACGAGCGTGAACGCCGCGCGGCCCGCTGCGGCCGGCACATCGGCTACTGCAACCGGCCTGACGCCGTCCAAATGCACCGTATCGAGCGCATCTCCGGCGATGCTCACCCCGTTGCCGATGCCCGCGGCACCCGCCTCGACCAGAGCAGCGGCCGCGCCGCCGCCCTCGCGCTCGACCAGCAGAGCGAGGTGCTTCGCCTCGCGCGCGAAGGCTATCGCGCGCAGCCGTCCGCTCACGGTGCCGCCCTTCGCCAGAATGAGGCGATCGGCCTCGCGCACCGGCCCGCACGCCATCGCCCCCTGGGGCGAGGCGATGCCGGCGCCCGCCAGCAGCCAGCCCGCGAGCAGCGTCTCGGCCACAGGCAGCGCCACGGCGCTGCGGCCGGCCTCGCGCAGCACGGCAAAGCCGTCGGCGAGCTCGGCGCCGGCGCCGCCCAGGCTCTCCGGCACCCAGGCGAGCGTCAGGCCAGCCTCCTCCACCGCCGCCCAGGCTGGCGCCTTCCACGCCTCGTCCGCCGCGCGGTTGACGGCTCCCGGATCTGCCACGTCGCGGAATATGCGAGCCGCGGTCTCCGCGACGATGCTGTCCCTTGCCATTGCCCGCCAGTCCTCCCCCACCGTTCGTCTTTTCTTATCCCGGCGTCATCAGCCCCACAACCGCAGCAGTCATAAGGGTGGCCAGCGTGCCGGAGATCATCGTCTTGGCGCCGAGGCTCGCGATCTCGGCGCGGCGCTGCGGCACCATGGCCGCGATGCCGCCGATCATGATGCCGAGGCTGCCGAAATTGGCAAACCCGCACAGCGCATAGCTGAGGATCAGCCGCGACCGGTCCGACAGGCCGGCTGGCGCCGATTCCGCCAGCTGCAGATAGGCCACGAGCTCGTTGAGCACGGTCTTCACCCCGAGCAGCGCGCCGGCCTCCGTGCTCTCCGCCCAGGGGATGCCGATCAGCCACGCCAGCGGCGCGAACGCCCAGCCGAGCAGGCGTTCGAAGGTCAGCGCCACGCCGAACGGCTGTCCGGCGAGCCCCAGCAGCTGATTGGCGAGCGCCACCAGCGCCACCGCGACGATCAGCATCGCCGTCACATTGGCCAGGAGCACCACGCCTTCCCAGGTGCCCTGCGCAATGGCGTCCATGCTGGAGCGCGGCGCATCCTCACGCCGATCCTCCAGGGCGACCTTGCCGGCCTGGGCGTCGCCCCGGGCGTCGGATGCCTGCCCGGGCGGGCCGTGCGGCACCATCAGCTCCGACAGCAGCAGGGCGGCAGGCACGCTGATGACGGACGCGACAATCAGGTGGCCGGCGGCGCCCGGCAGCACCGACTGCAGGATGCTGGCGTAGAGGGCGAGCACCGTTCCCGCCACGCCGGCCATGCCGACCGTCATGGTGGCGAACAGCTCGCCGCGGCTCATGCCGGCGAGGTAGGGCCGCACCAGCAGCGGCGCCTCGACCATGCCGACGAAGATGTTGGCGGCAGCCGACGTCCCCACCGGGCCCGAGACGCCCATCGAGCGGCGCAGCCCCCAGCCGATGACGCGCACCACGCCCTGCAGGACGCCCCAGTGGTAGAGGAGCTTGGCGAGCGCGCTGATCAGGAGGATCAGTGGCAGCGCCTGGAACGCCAGGATGAAGCTGTTCTGCCGCTGCACCGTCGCGAACGGCGCCGGCCCACCCGCCACGTAGCCGAACACCAGCCGCATGCCCGCGTTGGTGGCCGCCTGCAGCGCCCCCACCAGGCCCGCCGCCCAGTCGAAGGCGACCCGCACCGCGCCCACGTTCAGCATGACGCCGGCAACGAGGAGCTGCAGCCCGAGGCCGGCAAGGACGAGGCGCGCCAGCCGCGCCGGCCCGATGGCCTTGCGCCGCTCGCACAGGAGCCAGGCGACGAGCGGTATGGCGACGAGCCCGATCGCGCTCTGCACCTGCAGTGACATGCCGCCTCCGCCTCCCCGCGCCCACATCCGAGCGCACACCTGCTTTGTAGGCGAGGTCGGGCGCAGCCAGCAATGCAGCTCGCTCGGAGTGCAAATCCGCCTCCAGGGGCGTGTGCAGCAATCCATTCGCCCGGCCGCAAGGGCTCACGCCCAAATGCCGCCGTCTTGCTGCGCCATCGGAAAGCCTTGGCTTGCGGAGAGTTTACTCATGCTGAGATTGCTGACACTTTCGCTCTTTCTGCTCGTTCTGACGGCCGCTCCCGATGCCCGGGCCCAGCAGGTCGACCGGGTCGAGATCGTCGAGTGGGGCATCTTCCAAGACGAGCGTGCCGGCGTGCGGGCCGCACCGCTTGCCGTCACCGGCACGACCAACCTCGTGAAGAACGTCCGCCTCCAGCAGACCACCACGACCATTCCGGCCCTGGTGGGAATGAAGTTCGGCTTCCGCTTCCAGGTTGTCGGCTCGCCTCCCGGCGCGACGGTCAACCTCAAGTGCATCACCAGGTTTCCGAGCCAGGGCGTCACCAACCCCGCCAAGGACAAGACCTTCTCCAGCTCGGAGTTCCATTCGGACGCCGTCATCGGAACGATCACCTACCGAGGCTACTCCTTCGACTACGACTGGGAGGTCGAGCCCGGTCCGTGGACGCTGGAGATCTGGCACAACGGCCGCAAGCTCGGGGAGAAGACGTTCATGGTGACACGCCTCGTCTCGTCCGCCGAGTAGGCGCGGCTCTCCGATCAGTCGCGCTCGATCGGAAGCCTCGATTTTGCCGGAGACTTGCTCGTGCCGAGATTGCTGCGATTTTCTCTCCTCGTGCTCGTTCTGACCGCTGCGTCCCATGCCCAGGCCCAGCAGGTCGACCGCATCGAGATCGTCGAGTGGGGGCTCTACCGGCACGACCTCACGGGCGAGATACCTGCCCCGGAGAGCCCCAGCGGCACGCGGAACGTCATCGACAACATCCGCCTTCAGCAGGCCACCACGACGGTTCCGGCGCTCGTGGGCATGAGTTTCGGCTATCGCTTCAAGGTCGTCGGCTCGGCTCCCCGTCAACCGGTCCGCCTGAAGTACGTTGCCAGGTTCCCCAAGCAGGGCCTCACGAATCCCGCCAAGGCCAAGACCTTCGCCGCCTCGGAGTTCTATTCGGAGGCGGTGGTCGGGGAGATCATCTACCGCGGCTACAGCTTCGACCACGACTGGGAGGTCGAGACGGGCCCCTGGACCCTGGAGATCTGGCACGAGGGCCGCAAGCTCGCGGAGAAGACGTTCCTGGTGACCCGGCTCGTCTCGTCCGCCGAATAGGACGGGCGGCCGGCATGCCGACCGCTCGCGCTGCATCGAACGCCTCGATTGCCGGGAGACTGGCTCATGCCGAGATTGCTGCCATTTTCTCTCCTCGTGCTGGCTCTGACAGCGGCTTCGCATGCCCAGGCCCAGCAGGTCGACCGCATCGAGATCGTCGAGTGGGGCATCTACCGCACGGACAATGTCGGCGAGATTGCCAGTCCGCTCTCTCCTTCGGGCAGGAGGTACCGTGCGGCGAACATCCGCCACCGGGAGACAACAACCACCATTCCTGCGCTGGTGGGAGTGACGTTGGGCTTCCGCTACAAGGCCGTCGGCTCGCCTCCCGGCGCAAACCTCAACCTGAAATGCGTCGTCAGGTTCCCCCGCCAGGGCCTCACTAATCCCGCCAACGGCAAGACCTTCTCCAGCGAGGAGTCCGATTCGCTCACGGTCGTCGGAGGGATCAGATTCGAAGGCTACACCTTCGACTGGGATTGGGAGGTCGAGACAGGCCCATGGACCGTGGAGATCTGGCACGGGGGCCGCAAGCTTGCGGAGAAGACCTTCATGGTGACGCGGCTCGTCTCGTCCGCCGAACAGGCTCTCAGGCTCCAGGTTTCAGGTCTCGGGGCTCGGCACTGGACCGGCCATCCCTGAACCCTGTCTGAGACCTGCCCTCGCCCTGAAACGCGACGCCCGAACCCTCCCCCCTGCCAATCCAATGAGGGCCCTCCAATCCGATTGGAGGGCGCGTGGCTTGGCCGGAGCGAGGCCGTTCGGCATTGTCAGGCCAACAACTCGCGACGAGCGGGCATCGTTACCCAGAGAAGCTTTCACCAGCGGGCGCCGGCGCGGCCCATCGGGCAGGTGCCTCGACAGCGCCCGCGGGATCGACTGATCCCGCGGGATACCCGGAAGCCGGCAGGCTGAGGCCGGCGATGGCCGGCTCACCCCAGCGCCTGCCCGCCGTCGACGATCAGGGTCTGCCCGGTCACCCAGGACGCCGCACTGCTGCAGAGAAATACGGCTACGTTGGCGACCTCCTCGGGATGGCCAAGGCGGCCCCAGGGTATCGAGCGTAGGATCGCATTGTAGAGCTGTGGGTGCTGCGTCTTGCGCTGCTCCCACATGCCGCCCGGAAACTCGATGGAGCCGGGCGCGATCGCGTTGACGCGGATCTTCTTGGGCGCCAGCATCAACCCTTGCGACATGGTGTAGTTGATCACCGCGGCTTTCACGGCCGCGTAGGGCGCCGTGCGCACGCTCGCGTCGTACCCCGAGATCGACGAGATGTTGAGGATCGCGCCGCCGCCTGCCTGCTCGATGAACGGGATCGCGGCATGCGAGGCCCGCACCGTCGCCATCACGTCGATGTCGATGCTGCGGGCCCAGCCCGCCTCGTCGTCGGTGGCACCGAAGCCCGAAGCGTTGTTGACGAGGATATCGATGCCCCCCAGCGCCTCGGCCGCCGCCGCGACATAGCGGGCAACGGCGTCCTTGTCGGCGAGATCGCATTCGGCAGCGTGCGCCTTGACGCCGTGCGCGGCGATCTCCGCCGCCGTGCTCTCGAGCGCAACGCGGCCGCGCGCACAGATCGAGACGGCGGCACCCGCTTCCGCGAAGGCGAGCGCAATCGACCGCCCGATGCCCCGGCTCCCTCCGGTGACGACGGCGCGTTTTCCTGCAAGGCTGATCTGCATTCACTTCTCCTCGTGGCAACAGGGCTGGGCCCAAAGCTCAAGCAATCTGGCGCCGGCTGGCCGGGACACGGCTCGCCAGCACCTTGTCGATGCGGCGCCCGTCGAGATCGACGACCTCGAAGCGCCAGCCGCTGACCTCGACGTGCTCGCCCACGGTGGGCAGCCGGCGCATCTCCGCCAGCACGAAGCCCGCGACCGTCTGATAGTCGGGCTTGTCCGGCAGGCGGATGCCGAGCTGCTCGGCCATCTCGTCGGCCTGCATGGCACCCGCGAGCAGCCACGAGCCGTCGTCCCTCGGCACGGCGTAGGTCTCGCCCACCTCCACGTCGGAGCGGAACACGCCGGCAATCGCCTCCAGCACGTCGGCCGGGGTGACGACGCCTTCGAAGTGCCCGTACTCGTCGTGGATCAGGGCCATGGGCACCTCCGCGTCGCGCAGCGTCTCCAGCACGTCGAGCGCGTCGGTGGTATCGGGAACGATGGGCGCCTGGCGCACGTGCGCGCGCACATTGAGCGGCTGGTCGGAGACGAGCGCGACGAGCAGGTCGCGCGCCCGCACCACGCCGATCAGGTCGTCCGGCGAGCCGTCGCCCACCGGCAGGCGCGTATGCGGGCTCGCCAGCACGCGCGCCTTGACGTCGGCGGCCTCGGCGTTGACATCGACCCAGTCGACGTCCGTCCTGGGCGTCATCAGGCCGCGCACCGGGCGGTCGCCGAGGCGCAGCACGCCGGCGATGAGCTGCCGCTCCCCGGCCTCGAGGACGCCCGCGCCCTCGGCCTCGGCGATCAAACCCTTGATCTCCTCCTCCGTCACCGTGCTCTTGGGCGGCTGGCGCTGGCGCAGGAGCCAGAACACCGCTCGCGTCGACGCATCGAGCAGCCAGACGGCCGGTGCGGCCATCTTCGACAGCGTGGCCATCAGCGGCGCCATCAGGCAGGCGATGGTCTCCGCGTGGCGCAGCGCGAGGCTCTTCGGTGCCAGCTCGCCGATGATCAGCGACAGATAGGTGACGAGCGAGAAGATCACGATGTAGGCGAGCCAGTCGGCGGCCGCCTCGGGCACGCCCAACCTGATGAGCTGGTAGGCGAGGTGCGGCGTCAGCGTTGCGCTGGAGTAGGCCCCCTGGGCGAGGCTCACGACCGTGATGCCGATCTGCACGGTGGAGAGGAAGCGGCCCGGATCGGCGGCGAGGGCCAGCGCCCGCTGCGCGCCGCGGCGGCCTTCGGCCGCCAGCGTGTTGAGGCGCGAGCGGCGCGCCGAGACGATCGCGAGCTCGGACAGCGCAAACACCCCGTTCAGAACGACGAGGGCAAGCACGATGGCGATCTCGAGCACGTAACCGTGAAGGCCGGCTCGGTAGGTTTCGCCGGTCCTCTCCTCTGTGGTAGGAGCGAAAGGGAAACAGAGTTGGCCCCCTGGGTCAACCTGACTGCCAACGCCGGTGCCGCCGCCGATCGCCCTGCGGCGAGGCGCCAAGGTGCCGCCTACCCCTCCTTCTTGCCTTTCTTCTCGCCCTTCTTCTCGCCCTTCTTCTCGCCCATCTTCTCGAACGTGTAGTCGAAGTCGCAGTTGCTGGCGCCCTGCATCAGGGTCTGCGTGCGCTCGAGCTTGAGGCGACTGTCGTAACCCTCGCAGAAGGTGGCATCGCGCTGGCACGACAAGAGGTGGCCGATCTCGCCGAGGCCCATGTCGCGGTACATCTCGGCGTACTTGCAGCGCGTGACGTTGTAGCGGTAGCGCGTGGCGCTCCGCTCCTTCACCTCGATGGTGAGCGCGTCGCCGCGCAGCCACGGCTCGTGCCCGTCGATGAAGGTCTGGAGGCTCCTCCCGGGGCCCTGAGCCGCCGCCATCTGCCGCCCCTGCTCCATCGCCGACTTGCGCACCGCATCGGCGATGGTGCGCTGCGCCGCCTCGACGCCGTGGCTCGCCTTCAGGACATCGTAGACGTGCTTCAGCATCGCCGCCTCGATGCGCCGGCGCTCCAGCATCGCCATGCCTTGTGGGTCGGACATCAACTCTCCGCTCGAGTGGCTCGTGCAGGCGCGCCTGCAAGTGTGCCGGATCGGCTGCCACGCGGCAAGTGCGCCAACAGGCTGCCTCGCTGGCTCGAATTGCTGCAACAATCAGCCTTGGTTTCGACGCCTCGGCGATCCAGCACTCCCCCCTTGCGCCGACGGATTCCCCTCCCCCTTGCGGGGAGGGGTCAGGGGTGGGGGGACTCCCGACCTGGGAGTGGTCGGGACTCCCAACATCGGATGTTCTGCCAACTTCACATCACAGGTCCAGCTCCTCCTGCTCCTCCGTCTCCTCCACCTCTGTCACCTTGAAGGCTCGTTCTATCAGCGGAATTCTCGGGCGCTTTCCCCCGAGAAGCTCCTCGATCGTAAAAAGCTGGATTTTCGGGACCTTGCCGGTCGGGCCCTCGTAGAGTCCGGCCCCGGCGGCCTCCTTCACCATCGGCTGCGTGTGCGCCTCGAGACTGATGAAGACGCCGGATCTAAGCTCGCCTCGCCGGAACGCGCGCGAAACAGGATGTTGTAGGTCGCGTTCGAGTTGAACGGCGGGTCCAGATAGATGAGGTCCACACTCTCGTCGCGAATGCTCTCGCGCAGCACGTCGAGATTGTCGCCGTAGTAGAGGTGATTCGTCATCCCCGCCCCCTTCCGCCCACGGCGTTCTACCCACCGCAGGAAAAGCGGTCAAACAGCGCAGAATTGTTGACGGTCGGCTGCGTGCGTGCTACGAATTGTAAGGTGCTCGTGCTACAAATTGCGAGACGGCGGCCGCATGATAGTCCGATCGTACAGGGAGGCCTTGCGGATCGCTCGCTCGGCGGGTGAGGACGCCGCCAATCGGCGCATCCGCAAGGCCGGTCGGCGTTGCTGGACCGCGGCCGATTACGACTACGCCGTCGACGTCATGCATCGCGTGCTTGCACAGCTCGGATATGCTTTGGCCGCCGATATGCAGCTGGCCGCCTGAACGCTCGGCGACGGGATACCCCGATCCGCCGCCTCGCGCTCCCGGCTGATAGCGCCGCGTACCAATTCGCAGCGCTGCTATCCCTTGGGCTGCGTTCCGCCATCGTCGCTTCTGCACTATGCTGGCCAAAAAACTCGCGGGACCATACGCACGCCGAGCATGGGAGGAAGGCCACTTGAGCCAGGACTGGGCCGGCGCCATCGACTGCGATTTCCACCCGCGCATGCCCACCGCGCGCGCGCTGCGCGCATACATGGACGAGCACTGGCGCCACACCGCCGAGGTGCGCGGCATCGACTCCTGGGAGAGCATCGCCTACCCGCCCAATGCGCCGCTCACCATGCGCCCCGACTGGCGCGAGGCCGGCGCCGATGCCGACCCCGTCAAGGCCGCCCAGGCGACGCTCGACCGCTTCGGCTTCGCCCACGCCATCTGCAATCCCCTGTTCCCGGTCCAGGCCTTCCGCGACGAGAACCTCGCCGCCGCCTTCGCCCGCGCCCTCAACGACTGGCTGGCCGCGGAGTGGCTCGCCAGGGATGCGCGCCTCAGGGGCTCCGTGGTGCTGCCGATGCAGTCGCCCGAGCGCGCCGTGGAGGAGATCGAGCGCCGGGCCGGTGATCCCCGCTTCGTCCAGGTCCTGATGCTGGTGCTCGGCGAGCGGCCGCTCGGCAAGTCGGACTACTGGCCCGTCTATGCCGCCGCCGAGCGCCACGGCTTCGCTGTCGGCATCCATGCCGGCTCCAGCTACCACCACCCCGTCACCGGCTCCGGCTGGCCCACCTACTACCTCGAGGACTATGCCGCGCAAGCGCTGGGCTTCCACACCCAGCTCGGCAGCCTCGTCTCCGAGGGCGTGTTCGCCAAGTTCCCCAGGCTGAAGGTGGTGCTGATCGAATCGGGCATCACCTGGCTGCCGCCCTACCTGTGGCGCCTCTCCAAGTTCTGGCGCGGCGTGCGCATCGAGGTGCCGTGGGTCGACCGCTCGCCCGAGGAGATCGTGCGCGAGCACGTGCGCCTCACCACCCAGCCGTTTGACGGCCCGCCCGGCGCGGCGCACATTGGGCGCCTGATGGACCAGCTGCAGTCGGACGAGATGCTCCTGTTCGCCACCGATTTCCCGCACTGGCAGTACGACGGCGACGACATGCTGCCCTCGGGCCTCGCGCCCGCCGTACGCCGCAAGATCCTGACCGACAACGCGCTTGCCACCTATCCGCGCCTGAGCGCAGGGAGGCCCACATGATGCTCGATGCGCCGCTGGCACCGGAAGCCGACAGCGTAGAGCGCCCGGAGCGGGAGACGCAGGCCCGCCTCGCCGTCATCGACGGCGACTTCCACCCCGGGCTGCGCCAGCTCGCCGATTTGAAGCCCTACATGCCGGCGCGCTGGTGGGAGGTGCTTGCGACCTACGGCACCCGCCGCCGCCACGGCATGAGCTACGAGCCCTACCCCAAGTCGGCGCCGCTTGCCTGCCGCCGCGACGCCTGGCCCGGCGACGGTTTCCGGCCCGGCTCCAGCGTGGAGCTGATCCGGCGCCAGTATCTCGACGCCTACGGCATCTCCTACGCCATCCTGGGCCCTCTCGGCATCACCGGCCAGAGCGAGGTGAACCTCGATCTGGCGGCGGCGCTGGCCTCGGCCACCAACGACTGGCAGCGCGACTTCTTCACGAAGCCCGAGCCGCGGCTGCGCTCGGGCATCGTGGTGCCCTACGAGGACGGCGCCGCCGCGGCGCGCGAGATCGAGCGCTGCGCCCCCGATCCGTCCTTCGCCCAGGTCTTCATGCTGACGCGCACCGGCGAGCCCGCCGGCAACCGCCGCTACTGGCCGATCTACGAGGCCGCCGAGCGGCACGGGCTGCCCGTCGCCCTGCACGTGTTCGGCGCCAGCGGCCATCCCTACACCGGCGCCGGCTGGCCCTCCTATTACGTGGAGGAGGGTGCCGGCCATTCCACCTCGTGCCAGACCGTGGTGACGAGCCTCGTCATCGAGGGCGTGCTCGAGCGCTTCCCGAAGCTCAAGGTGGTGCTGGTCGAGGGCGGCTGCGCCTGGCTCGCGCCTCTGGCGTGGCGCCTCGACAAGCTCTACGAGCGCATGAAGGGCGAGGTCCCGCACCTGAAGCGCAAGCCGTCCGAGTACATCCGCGAGCAGGTCTGGGTCACCACCCAGCCGATCGAGGAGCCGGCCGAGCCGCGCCAGCTCTTCGAGATGATGGAGCTGGTGGGCTGGGACCGCCTGCTGTTCGCCTCCGACTACCCGCACTGGGACTTCGACGACCCGCTGCGCACCTTCCCCGCCGGCCTCGCCCCCGACCGCCGCCGCCAGATCCTCGCCGCCAACGCCAAGGCCGTGTACCGGCTGCCATAAACGGGGTCATGGGGTCAGACCCTGCGGGTCTGACCCCATGCACCGCAGCGTTTGCATAGATGGTAACATATATGGTATGACGCTGCTCGCAAGAAGGCTGAGGGATGGCCCTGACCCGCTCGTTCAAGGAGACCGTCAAGGAGCGCGCCGAGGCAGACCCCGCCTTTCGCGACGCACTCCTGGCCGAGGGTGTGGATGCACTGCTCTCCGGCGAGGTGGACGCCGGCAAAGCCATCCTCCGCGACTATGTCAATGCCACGGTCGGTTTCGCGAAGCTGGCGGAGGAGACCGGCATTCCGGTCAAGAGCCTCATGCGCATGCTCGGGCCCGCCGGCAACCCCAGCGCGCGCAACCTTTTCTCGGCCATCAGGGTGCTGCAGCAGTCGTCCGGCTCCGGCCTGCGGGTCCGCGCTGAGCGCAAGCCGCCGAGGCCGCGTGCCCGAGGATCAGCGGGCGTTCTGCGAAAAGCAGGCTAACCGCGTCGGATTGGCGCTTCGGTCATCCTGCCTGCGCCCGAGGTTGCGGCATGGGGTCACGAGCGGTCGAGCAGGCGCGCCAGGGCGGCGGGCTCGATCGCGTTCGACGCAGGCTCCTGCTTGTCGAGGAAAGTCTGGCGTTGCGCCGCCGACAGGCCCTTGGCGCGCTGCAGCCAGTCGGCGGTGGAGAAGGACTTGATGAGGTCGAACATCCAGCGGCGCGCGGCCGGCGCAGAGCGCACGCACTCCAGATACAGCGACTGCAGATTGTAGTACCGGAGCGCGCTGTAGGGGATCACCGCCACGTCCCCCTGCCGCGCGTAGCGCACGAGCTTCGCACGGCGGTCACGCACGATCTCCCCGATGGCCTGCTGCTGCGCTCCGGACGGGAGGTTGGTCGAACTCCACCCAGTCGAGCGGCTCGACCAGATCCACCTGGTTGAGCCCGATCACCAGGTTCGGCAGCACGCGGGAGAGCTGCTGCAGGTACTGCTGGTCGAGCGCGATCGCGCGGTTGCGGGCGGCGACGATCCACAGCGCGATGTCGCACTTCGGCAGGTGGCTCTTGTAGCGGCGCAGGTACCTGGCATCGAGGTCGATGTCCTCGCCGAGGCCGACGGCGTCGTAGATGCGCAGGCGGCAGTTGAGCCGCAGGCCCGCAACCTTGGTGCTCTCGATGTCGTAGGTCTCGGCATCGAACCGGCTGGTGCCGCGGATGGTGGCGGAGACGGCCCGGTTGGCGCCGAACATGGAGTTGATGGTCGACGACTTGCCGACACCGGAGAGGCCGATCACGCAGATCGTCGGCGGCGCCGCCGCGAACTGGTGCTCGATGGCGCCGGCGAGCGTCTGGGCCAGGGCCTGGGGCAGGGAGCTCAAGGCACAACGCTCGCGGGTCAGACGATGAGGCGCAGCAGTTGCGTGAGCAGCGCCGGGCCGATCTGGCTGATCTGCTCGAACAGCCCCGGGTTCCTTTTCAGCAGGTCGGTCTGCTGCCGCAGCCAGTCCAGGAAGCTCGTCCAGGTGAGCCGCTTGGCCTCCTCCTTGGCGTCCTCCTGCTGGTTCCAATGTGCCTCGAGCTGCGCCAGCTGCTCGGGCGTCAGGCCGTCGGGCTTGTCGCTCATGGAAATCGCCTTGCTGCCGGGGAACGGCGGTGCCGGGAGAACTCGGGCGCCGATCATAGGCCCGGCCATGACAATTCGGGGGCAATTCGGGGGCAATTCGGCGGCGGTGCCGCGACGCGACCGGCTCAGTTGGCGAAGATGTTGACCTCGCGGCGGCGGCGGCCGCCCCAGGCGCACACGAGGCCCAGGAGGCCGAACAGGCCCCACGCCGGCAGTTGCAGCAGCGGCGCGAGCCCCCAGTCCCAGACCACCGGGTGGGTCCTGCCCTCGACGGAGGCGCGCGCGGCGGCGAGCGTCACCGGCGCCAGCCTCGACCAGTGCTCGTAGGTGGAGATGGTCACCGGCTTGTCGGCCGCCAGCGAGCGCGTGACATCGTTGACCGCGGCCATCACCGCGATCAGGAGGAAGAGACCGGCAAGGACGCGGAGGAAGGCCTTCATGAAGTTGAAACCTTACGGGTGCGTGGCCAGACCCCTGACCTCGGCGCCGAGATTCGATACGCGGATTTGCGTCAGGGGTCTGACCCCGTCACTCGTCGGTACCCTCGGAATTGGACGGAGTCCAGGCGGTCGGGCCCCGCGTTGCATGTCGATGGCGTGGGGATCGCGCAGAGCGTCCAGGGCTCGCGGGAGGCGCCGGGGCACTCCGGGACCGCCGAGGCCCCGGGTGCCCCTGTACGGCCCTCTGCGCCACGGACAAGCGCCATCCCGGGGCATCCCGCAACCGACGCTCGCATCGACCGCGGACGGATCGGTTGATGCTTCAACGCTGCGCCGGGCCGGTTGCGGAGCCAAGGCGCGCGGCCTTGGCCTCGGTCCACTGGCGTAGGCGCCTCGTGCGCCTCGCGGGCGGCGGCCTCCAGGATGCCGGGGCGCTCGGTGCGCGCCGTCACCTCGAGGCGCAGGCCGTTGGGATCGAAGAAGTAGATCGACTTGATGAAGCCGTGGTCGACGAGCCCCTTGACCTCGACGCCGGCCGCCTCCAGCCGCTGCTTCAGGCCGAGCACCTCCTCCACGGAGCCCACCTCCATGGCGAAATGCAGCACCCAGTCGGGCGTGTTGGGCGAGGGGACCGGCATCTCGTTGCGGCCGAGGTCGAAGAAGGCGACGTAGGAGCCGTTGCCCATGGCGAAGAACATGTGGGCGTAGGGCCTCGCTTCGCCGGTGCTCGGCACCCGGTCGGCCTGCATGAAGTTGACGAGCGGCAGGCCCAGCAGGTCCTCGTAGAAGGCGCGCGTCTCCTCCGCGTCGCGGCAGGGATGGGCGTAGTGGTAGAGCCCGCGGATGCCGATGTCGGCCATGGCGCCTGCCTCCGTCCTGAGAGGGAACCGACCACCATATCCGCGCGCGCTGGCCGCGTCTGTCAAGGGAAGGAGCGGGCGTGCATGAGATGCGCGGCGGTGAAGAAGGCGCTGGTCAGGACCGGCGATACCAGGTCAACTCACTATGATGTCCCCCCCGATGAAGCCAACAACGAGGAACCCAAGGAAAAACAATGCGGCGGGCATTGGCGTTCTCCCCTCGCTGCCGGATTGCTGCTCGGCCTAGGTTGATGTCCGTGGACGTGGATAGGAGCACAGAACTTTGTTCCCACCCAGCCTGATAGGGCAAGCCTTGGCCCTGCTCGACGACCTGCGCAGTCGCGGCCTCAAGCTTGCCATCGCGGAGAGCTGCACCGGCGGACTCGTCATTGGCCTGCTCACCGAGATTGCCGGCTCCTCCGACGTGGTCGAGCGCGGCTTCGTCACCTACTCCAACGCGGCGAAGGCGGAGCTGCTCGGCGTGCCCGAGGCGGTGCTGGCCGGGCACGGCGCCGTCAGCGAGCCGGTGGCGCGCGCCATGGCCGAGGGCGCGCTCGCCAACTCGCACGCCGACATTGCGGTTGCCGTCACCGGCGTCGCCGGCCCCGGCGGCGGCAGCGCCGCCAAGCCGGTCGGGCTCGTGCATATCGCGGCGGCGCGCAGGGGCGGGGCGGTGCTGCACCGGGAATGCCGCTTCGGCGACATCGGCCGCGGCGCGGTGCGCTCAGCCAGCGTGGAGGCGGCGCTTCAGCTGGCCGCGCGCGTCGCCGCCGAGGCGCCGGCGGCGCCGTAGACGGTCTGCGCGCGCTCCTCGAAGGCGGCGCTGTAGCGGCGGAACGCGCGCTCGAAGAGCGAGCCCACCAGCATCTGCAGCATGGTGGAGCGGAACTCGTAGGCGATCGAGAACTCGACCTCGCAGCCGCCGGGGGCCTCGCCGAAGCGCCAGCGGTTCTCGAGCCGGCTGAAGGGGCCCATCGCCCCGGATACGCCGGTGACCGTGACCTCGCAGCGCGGCGGATCGAGCTCAACGCGGCTCGTGAAGGTCTCGCGGATTGCCTTGTAGCCCACCGTCATGTCGGCGATCAGGACATCGAGGTCGCCGTCGCGCTCGCGGCGCCGGACGCTGAGCGCCTCGCACAGCGGCAGGAACTCGGGGTAGCGCTCCACGTCAGCCACCAGGTCGAGCATCTGGCGCGGGGTGAAGGGCACGCGGCGGGTGGTGCGAAAGGACGGCATGGGCCCCAACGGCGGTTGCGGGACCGTCAACGTATCACAAACCGGCACCCGGGGCTTGCGTCGCCGCCCCGGCGGGGCGAGATACCGCGCCCGTCCCGACGCTCTGCGCGCCCGGCAGCCCGCGGCGAACGGCGAGCGCCTCAGTGCCCCCGCAGATAGAGGACGAGCGCGTTGAGCACGTAGGTGAGCACGATGGCGAGGCTCACCCAGCCCGCGATCTGGAAGACCCGGCCGGCGGGCCGATAGAGGAGGCCGACCACCGCCGCGCCCGTCATGATGATGGCGGAGACGCCGGACACGGCGTGCGCGGGGGAGATGCTCCACAACAGCGGCCCCTTCAGGTAGGCGATGTCGTCGATCGCCAGGATCAGGATGTTGAAGAGGTTGCTGCCGAGCAGATTGCCGATCGCAAGGTCGATGGCGCGCACCTTGAGCGCGCCGATGGTCGAGGCGGCCTCCGGCAGCGAGGTGGCGCCGGCGACCAGGAACGTGCCGACGAACGACTGGCCCCAACCCATGGCCGTCGCCAGCCGCACCGCGGCAAAGGGCATGGCGATCCCCGCGGCGACCACGAGGATGGCGGCGGCCGCGTAGCGGACAGCGGCCTGCCGGAGCGTGATGTCGGGGTAGGCGTCGACTGCCGCCCTCGCAGGCAACGTCGCGGCGGACCTGCGCTCGTGGCTGTAGATGGCGCGGACGGCCGCGAGGTAGAGGATGACGATGACGGGCGTGTAGATGCCGATGTGCCCCAGCCGCAGCGTCGCCTGGTCGGCGGTCAGCAGGCTGAAGGTGGCGAGCCCGATCAGCATGATAGAGAAGCCTGCCGACAGGATGTGGGCCTGGCTCGCCCTCGAGTAGAGAGGGCTCTCGCGGTGCAGGAGGTCGAGGACGGCGATCAGCAGCAGATTGAAGACGCAGCTGCCGAGCACGTCGCCGACGGCGATATCCGGCGCATCGGCGACGGTGACGGACGCGATGCCGGTTACCAGCTCCGGCAGCGACGTGACGGTCGCCAGCAGGATCACCCCGATCCAGGTGCCGCCGAAGCCGGTCTTTTCGGCGATCACGTGCCCGTAGCGCGCGAGCGCGAAGCCGGCGGCTGCGATGAGCCCGGCACAGAGGAGGAATTGCGACCAGGCGACAAGCACCGGCGCCTCTCGGCGGAGCGTCTCGACCGTCCTACTTGGCGAGCGTCACGGGCAGCTTGGTGAGGTGGATCACTTTGGTCGCCACTGATCCCAGGACAAGGTTACCGACGGCGGCGGTCTCGGAGCTGTCGGCGGTCTGCGGCCGGCGATCGAGGACCAGATCGGCGCGGGTGCGGTGCTCGATGCGCTCGGGTTGCCTTGCTCTCCCGAGGCGGAGGTTGCCTTGCAGGCGTTCCGCAGCGCCCGGGCCGATCTCGCGCACCTCGTGCGCGGCCGCGTCTCCGGGCAGGAGCTGATCGCCCGCGGCTATCCGCAGGACGTGGAGGCGGCCGTGCAGCTCAACGTCAGCGACGCCGCCCCGCTGCTCGCTGGCGCCTACACAGGCTGAGGCTGAGGCGGACGCGGCGCGCGGCCGAGCAGGGCCAGCAGCACGGCAACGCCGGAGAGCGCGGCGAAGGTGGCAAGCGAGACCGTATAGTCGCCGGTGAGGTCGCGCAGCCAGCCCGAGAGCAGCGGCCCCGCGGCCTGGGCCGTGACCTGCATGGTGAGCGCGGCGCCGCGGATCGCCCCGAAGCTGCTGCGGCCGAAGTAGTCGGCCCAGGCGAGCGGCAGGATGGTGAAGACGCCCCCGAGGCCGAACCCGAAGCAGCCGGCTGCGGTATAGCCGGAGAGCGGCGTGGCAATGGCCAGCATCATGAGCGTGCCGGCCGCCACCAGCACTGCCGCGAGGGCGAGGCTTGCCCGCACGCCGAGGCGCCGGCCCGCCAGGCCGAAGGCCACGCCGCCGAGCCCCGCCGCGATGGAGAAGACGCTGACGATGCCCGCCGCCGTCGCTGCGGTCAGGCCGCGCTCGATGAGATGCGGGGCCTGATGCAGGCTGACGCCGGCCTGCACGGGGAAGATGGCGATGGTGTAGAGCGACAGGAGCCAGAAGGCCGGCGTGCGCATCGCCTCCGCGCGCGAGAAGGTGGGCTCCGCGCGGATGCTCTGCGTGCCTGCGGCGGCCTGCTCACCGGCCGCAGGTGGCGCGGGCGGCCGTCCGTCGGGCACGAGCCCCACGTCCTCCGGGCGCCGCACCAGGAACAGCCAGCACGGCACGAAACCGACGAGGAGCACCGTGGCGCCGACAGCCAGCCAGCCCGCGCGCCAGCCGTGCTCCGCCATGGCGGCGTGGGCGATGAGCGGCATGGCGGCGAGGCCTGCCATGTGCGCCAGGTTGACGATGGCGTTGGCGAGCGGGCGGCGCGCCACGAACCAGGTGTTGAGCGCGCCGTAGATGCCGATGTCGAAGGGGCCCGCGAAGTTCATGCGGGCGACGCAGAAGAAGATGTAGAAGGCGAGCAGCGACTGGGTGAGCGACAGCGCCATGGTGCAGGCGCCCGTCACCAGGATGGCCGTGCACAGCATCATGCGCGCACCGCGGCGGTCGAGGACAGGGCCGATCAGGGGCGACAGCACGGCGGCCATCACACCGCCGAGCGACACGGCGCCCGAGAGCGCCGTGCGCGACCAGCCGAAGTCGCCGGTCATCGGCGCGACGAAGACGGAGAGCGTCGCCACCGCCGGCCCTTGGCGCGCGATGCCGGCGCAGCACGTGCAGGCGAGGATGACCCAGCCGTAGAAGAACGGCAGGCGCGCGATCAGCGGGCTTATGACCGCACGGTGCTGCGCTGGCATCGTCAATGCGCCGGGTCGTTCCGTGTCATGCCGCAGCTTGTCCCCGGCATCCAGTCAACATGACGCTAGAACGCGCTAGCCTGCATCCCCTCGGTGTAGCGCTTCAGGTACTGGCCGACGAAATCGTGGTCGACGAGGCGGCGGTAGGCGTCGGTGAGGCGCTGTGTCAGGGGGCCCCAGACCTGCCCCTTGGGCCCGATCTCCACGCCGTTGAGCCGGGTCACCGGACAGATGCAGAGCGAGGTCGAGGTGAGGAACGCCTCCTCGGCGTTGTAGGCGTCGTAGAGGTCGATGTCGGCCTCGCGCACGGTGAGGCCCTCGCTGCGCGCGAGGTCGATCGCGGTCTGGCGGCTGACGCCCGGCAGCACGAACTTCTCGCGCGGGGTCAGGATCTCGCCGTCACGCACGACGAAGATGTTGGAGCCCATGCCCTCGCACAGGTTGCCGTTGACATCGAGCAGCAGCGCCCAGGCCTCGGGATCGATGCTCTGCACCTCCTGGTTGGCGACGACCAGGTTAAGATAGTTGTGGGTCTTGGCGCGCGGGGTGAGCGAATTGGGCGGCACGCGGCGGTGCGAGGGGACCACCACGCGGATGCCCTCCTTGAACAGCTTGGCGCGCTGCACGAAAGGGAGCGGCGAGCACTCCAGCACCAGGTTGGGGCCGTGGTAGTCGAGGTTGTCGCCCGGCGCCTCCTTGACGCCGCGGCTGATGCGCTGGCCGACCCAGTAGTCGTCGTCGGGGCCCAGGAGGTGGCGGTTGCGCTCGAGCAGCTCCTCGGTGAGGGCGCACATGCGCTCGGGCCCGAAGCCCGGATCGATGCGCAGATATTTGAGCGAGCGGTAGAGGCGATCCACGTGCTCCTTCACCTTGAACAGGCGGTGGCCGAAGGTGCGGGTCATGTCGAACCCGCCGTCGCCGTAGACCCAGCTCGAAATCGCGGAACGGGATGCGCACCTGGTTCTCCGGCATGAACTCCCCGTTGAACCAGGCGACCCGCTCGTTGGCGCGCGCGTGCATGTCGTTTCCCTCAGCAGGAAGCGCAGGGTGCAATAAGCGAAGCGCATTGCACCGCTTCATCCTATCCCAAGGGACGATGCCGTGGCGAGGGCGCATCGGTGCAATACGCGCTGACGCGCTATTGCACCCTACGCTTGCTTGCGCCGGGGAGTTCACCCCACGTCGTCCCGCGCCCCGCTTCTCACCGGCTGCAGATGCGGCTGCAGTACCTCGAAGCCACCCCCGGCGGCGAACGCTTGATGTTCACCCTCCAGCAGTGGTTGAAGCTGCGGTAGTTCCTGCGGTCGCCGACGCAGACGACCGGCTCGACGGCCTTCTCGATCGAGAGCGTGCCGGGCGCTGGCACCGGCACGGCTGCCGCAGAGCCGAGGGTAGCCAGTGTCCCGCACAGCAACGCCAGAAAGAGCTTGGGCATCTGCGCCTCCTTGGTTTGGGATCGAACAGTCTGCGATCGAACGCCCGTGCCTCTCGTTCGCAGCACCGGCAGAGTCGCGACAGAGTTGTGGTGGACCGCGATATTCTGTCCGAATTTTGGCGGCCCGAAGACGTGACGGACTGCGCACGTGGAGGGGTGGGAGCCGCTATCCGGGCAGGCGGAGGTCGGGGCGGGCCGTGCGGATCGCGCGCAACAGGGCCTCGTGCTGCAGGGTCAAATGCGGGTACCAGCCGATCTTTCTGCCCGTCCTGTCGGACACGTAGAGCATCCCGTTCCTCCGCTGGCCGAGATGCAGGATGTCGTGCCAGCGCATCTCCACGGGCCGGCTCCTAAAGGCGCCGCGCCAGCGCAGGCCTGTCGCGTCCCATTCCCAGGTCTCCCGCACGCCGAGAAACAGCACCGGAGAGAATAAGGCAAACATGCCCAGGAGCCCCGCCCACAGGTAGAACGTGAGCGGATCGCGCAACTGGTCGCGGGTGTCGAAGAGGCCCGCCACCAGAACGAACACAGCGAAGGCCGCGCTGATGACGCCCATGAGCGGGATCACGGGCGACAAGCGGGTGTGTCCGCTGCCGGCTTCAACCCGCACCTTGCCGCGCCGAGCCATGCGGCGGGCCAGCACGGACGACAGTGGCCAAATGGCCAGCATGCCGAGCACGATCGCCACCGCGCTCACCTGGAGCAGGAGCCAAGTCAAATCGTCGGCGCTCATCGGTTTCTCCGAGGTCGTCAGCCTACTCGATACCGAGCGAGAGTATCAGTTGCCGAGGCTCACACTGGATCTGACGACTATTTTGAGCGCGTGGGATGCTCACAGTGGCGGCCGAGCCACGTCACGAGCCGATTTGTTTCGGCCGGACAAGCCTCCGCGTCAGGGCAGCGCGCCGAGGGAAGCGCCGGACCTCAGGGTCGCGGCAGAACATGACGGGATGGAGATGGCGGCCATGCTCGGCGAAGGCGGCGGCGAGGGTCGGCCGCGAGTTGGCGTTGAACCGCCAGACGTAGCGCAGGAACTCCAGATCGATCCGCTCGGGGCAGCCCGCGCCCATGTCCTCGCGCACGCGGCCGTGGTGCACCAGCTTGCGCCACAGCACCCGGCGCAGGCAGCGGAGCGGCGGGTAGTCGAACCAGAACACGGCGACGGCGCGGGGCAGGCGCAGGTGGAGCGAGCCGCCGAAGTTGCCGTCGATGATCCAGCGCTCGGCGGCCACCAGCTCCGCCACCCTGGCCCGCCACTGCGGCTTCGGCGTCTCGGTCCAGCCGGGCTTCCAGTACTCCTTGTCGAGATGGATGAGGGGCAATCCGGTCTTCCCCGCAAGCGCCCGCGAGAAGGTGCTCTTGCCGGCGCCGCAGATGCCGATCACCAGCACGCGCTGCATGGAAGTTTCCCCGAATCGTAGGGTGCAATAGCGCGTCAGCGCGTATTGCACCGATGCGCCCTCGCCACGGCGTTGTGGTCAGTCAATCGGTGCAATGCGGCTAACGCCTTATTGCACCCTACGCTTGCTGCGCCAGCCGTGCCGCCCTGAGCCGGGCGAAGTCGTCGCCGGCGTGGTAGGAGGAGCGCGTCAGCGGGCTCGCGGAGACCATCAGGAAGCCCTTGGCGTAGGCGATGGCCTCGTACTCCTTGAACTCCTCGGGCGGCACGAATTCCTTCACCTCGGCGTGCTTGCGGCTGGGCTGCAGGTACTGGCCGATGGTGAGGAAATCCACGTCCGCCGAGCGCAGGTCGTCCATCAGCTGGAGCACCTCGTCGCGGGTCTCGCCGAGGCCCACCATGATGCCCGACTTGGTGAACATGGCTGGCGCCAGCTCCTTCACCCGCTGCAGCAGACGCAGGGAATGGAAATAGCGGGCGCCGGGGCGGATCCGGAGATAGAGCGAGGGCACCGTCTCGAGGTTGTGATTGTAGATGTCGGGCGCCGCCTCCACCACCGTCTCCAGCGCGCCGTCCTTGCGCAGGAAGTCGGGGGTGAGCACCTCGATGGTGGTCCTGGGCGTCAGCGCACGGATGGCGCGGATGGTGGCGGCGAAGTGCGCACCGCCGCCGTCGGGCAGGTCGTCGCGATCGACCGAGGTGATGACGATGTGATCGAGGCCCAGCTCGGCCACCGCCTGCGCGACGTTCTCGGGCTCGGCGGGATCGAGCGCGCCGGGCAGCCCGGTCCTGACGTTGCAGAAGGCGCAGGCACGCGTGCAGGTGTCGCCCATGATCATCATGGTGGCGTGGCGCCCGGCCCAGCACTCGGCGATGTTGGGGCAGCCCGCCTCCTCGCACACGGTGTGCAGCCCGTGGCGGCGCAGGATGGCGCGCGTCTCGGCGTACTGCGGCGAGGACGGCGGCAGCCGCACGCGGATCCAGTCGGGCTTCTTCAGCACCGGCGTGTCCGGCTTGTGTGCCTTCTCGGGATGCCGGGGACGGTTGTCGAGGATGTTGACCATGATCGGGGCGCTTGGGCCACAGGAGGGCCCGCCTGCCGCCAAAGTGGCCGCCCGGCGCGCCAAAATCAAGGCCGGACTCCCTCTCCCCGCCGCCCTCGGCCCATCCGCGAGAGTGCGCTCGCCACAATTTGCCGAGGGCGACGGGGAGAGGGCTGGGGTGAGGGGCAGCAAGGGGCTCCGCCCCCCTCAACGCGGGATCTCGATGAAGGAACGGAAACGGCGTCGAGCAGGATATGAGGCTCTGCGCGGAGAGGCTTTCCCCTGTGGCTGCCCCTCACCCTAGCCCTCTCCCCGCTGAAGAGCGGGGAGAGGGAATCCGGATGGCGCCTGTGGCGCGGGCTGCCGCCCTAATGGCAGCCGGGCGGGCCCCCACCGCAGCCAGGGCCGCCGAAGCGGTAGTTCAGACGCACCAGCAGCGACTGGATGTGCACCTCGGCGTCGCTGAAGTGGGTCTGCGGGATCGGCAGCGGCTCCACGTCGGCGCGGAAGTAGAGGTAGTTGTACTCGACGCCCAGGAACAGGTTGTGCGTCAACGCGTAGTCGATGCCCACGCCGAAGTTCCACCCGTTCGCCCACTCGCCTGACGAGGTCACATACTTCGTGCTCGTATCCTCGAGCGTGATGTCGATCTGGGCGCCGGCCCAGCCGAACTTGCCGTAGGCCAGCCAGCGCCCGTCGGCATAGCCGAGGCGCCCCGTCAGCGTGACGAGGTCGCGCACCTCGGCAGTGCGGAAGACGCCGTCCAGAACGGGCGATGCCGTGGTCTCCTCGAACGGCAGGGCCGTGTAGGTGAGCTCGGCGCCGACGACGATCTTCTCCCACTGCTTCTGCCAGCCCACCTGCACGCCGCCGGCCACCGACGTGGAGCTCTGGCTGTAGGTCTCGATCAGCGGACCGAAGACGAGGACGTTGGGGGGATTGAAGTCGGTGTCGGTGGCCTCGGCCTCGGTATGGGCCAGGCCCAGGTGCGCGCCGACGTAGAAGCCGCTCCATTGGAAGTCGTAGAAGCCGGGCGTTGCATCGTAGGTTGGATACGCGGTGCGGCGGCCCGTCGGCGCCGGCCGGCACGGCGGCGGCCGCGAGCCCCCACGTTGCCAGAAGCGCAACAGTCCCCACGCGCAGGATGTCCATGAAGCCCCCCCGCAAGTTGGCCGGCTGCGAATCATCGCAGGCCGCAGCCGAACGATCCGGCCACGGCGGGATAGGCACAAGCTCGAAACCCGGAGCTTCAACGGTTGATGCGACACCGATGCATGCACGCAACTTAAGGTTGCGGCGGTCGGCAGATCGAGAGAGTCGTCAACGGTTGTAGGATGCGGGACCGGGACCCTTGCACCGGATGGGGATCTTGCCGCCGCGACCTTGGAAAAGGCACGGGTCGGCCCCCTCGGCGAGAGGCCCGACCCGCTCGGGCTTGCAGCATCATTGCAAGGCGTGCGGACGCCTGCGGGAAGCGGCGAGGAGCCTCACACCTTGAAGAGGCGGGTGTAGCGGGCCTTGATCTCCTCGGCCTGCTTCTCCACCGCCTCGGCGTCCTCCTTCATCAGCTTGATCTCGGAGAGCGGCTTGCGGCCGGACTTCTCCTTGGCGAGCGCGTGAAACGACCGCAGGCCGCCGGTGTCGACCATCAGCTGCTGACACTCGAGCGAGAACATGAAGCTTTGCGCGAGACGCGCCGCGTTCGGGTTGGGCGCGTCCTTCATCACCCCATTGGGGCCGATGACGAGCGGTGTGCCCTCCGTCGGATAGACGATCTCGACAGGCTCGCTTCTCTCCTTGAGCCGGAACATGACGTATTCGGAGCCATCGGCCATGACGGCGCGCTCGCCCGCCGCGACCTTCCTGGGCGGATCGGTGGCCGACTGCACCTGCATGACCCGCTGCTGGGCCAGCTTCTCGAAGAACTGCCAGCCGAGGTCGCGCGCGATCTGGAAGGTGGCGGTCAGGATGGTGCCGCTGTAGCCGGGATGCGCCTTCACGATCTTGCCGGCCCATTTCGGATCGAGCAGGTCGGCAAAGCTCTTGGGCGCCTCCTCCGGCGTCACCAGCCTGGTGTTGTAGCCGACGACGCTGAGCGTCGCGCGACAGGTGGCGAACATGCCGTCCGGATCCCGGTGCTCGGCCGGATAGTGCTGCGCCACGTCCTCCGGCACGTAGGGCGCGAGCAGCCCCTCACGCTTCCAGACGATGAGATGCGCCGCGTCCGAGCTGTTGACGAGGTCGACGGCGTGGATGTTGCTGGCGTACTCCTGGCCGATGCGCTGGAACACCCGCTCCGCCCCCGAGCGCTCGACGCGCATGGCAACGCCTGGATACCTGGCCTCGAACGCCTTGGCGATGCCCTCGGCAACAGGCAGGTCGATCGACGTGTACCAGACGACCTTGCCCTCCTTCCTGGCGGCGTCGATCAGCTCCGGTGTCACCCGGCTCGGCGCGGGCGCGGCGGCGAACGCACGCCGGCCGAGCAGCGGCGCGGCCAGGGAAGCAGCGGAAAGCCCCTCGAGAACGCGGCGGCGCGAGACTTTTATCGGCATGCGATTTCCTCCTCCTACATATCGATTGTTTCAGCTGGCGAGCACCCGGCACTTGTCCGTCGGCAGCGTCATCCACACGGCCGCGCCCGAGGCGAAATCCTCCTCCGGCGCCGTGGTCACGCGCAGCTGCGTGCCGTCCTTGGCCTCGACAATATAGTCGCGCGTGCTGCCGAGAAAGACATTGCGTGCGACCGTGCCCTCGAGGCTGTTGTCGGCCTGCGGCCGGCTGGCACTGATGGCGATGTCGTGCTGGCGGATCGAGACCGACGTTGGCGTCCCGGCAACGAGGCCCGCGCCGTTGCACTCGATGGGTGTGCCGGCGAACGAGATGTGCGCCGCATCGAGCGCCGCGCCACGCACGATGTTGCTGCCGCCCAGGAAGCGGGCGACGAACTCCGAGCGCGGCCGATCGTAGACCTCGCGCGGACTGCCGATCTGCTCGATGCGCCCCAAATTCATGACGGCAATGAGGTCCGCTGTCGTCATCGCCTCGCTCTGGTCGTGCGTCACATAGACGGTGGTGTAGCGGTAGGCATCGTGCAGGCGCCGCACCTCGAAGCGCATCTCCTCGCGCAGGTTGGCATCGAGGTTGGAGAGCGGCTCGTCGAGCAGCAGCGTGTCCGGCTCGACGATCAGCGCGCGCGCCAGCGAGACGCGCTGCTGCTGGCCGCCGGACAGCTCGGCCGGATAGCGCCCGGCCAGCTCGGCGAGGCGGGCGGTGGCGAGAATGCCCTCGACCTTCCTGGCGATGGCGGCGCGGTCAAGCTTCCGAATCTCCAGGCCGTAGGCGACGTTCTGCGCGACCGTCATGTGCGGCCACAGCGCGTAGCTCTGGAACACCATCGACACGTTGCGCTGCTCCGGCGGCAGCGTCCGCCTGGGCGACGACACCAGGCGATCGCCCAGCTTTATCTCGCCGGCGCTCGGCTCGGTGAAGCCGGCGAGCAGGCGCAGTGCGGTCGTCTTGCCGCAGCCCGAAGGCCCGAGCAGGCACACCAGCGTGCCGTGCTCGATCTCGAGCGACACGTTGTCGAGCGCAACGGCATCGCCGAAACGCTTGGTCAGGCCGCGCAGGACCACGGACGACACGTTGCCTCCCCTAGAGAACGGTCGCGATCAGCGGCCGATCATAAACGAACCGTTGACGATCAGCAGCAGCGCCGCCGAGGCCGCCAGGATGCCCTCTTTCGCCGGGAAACGCGATGCCGCAAAAGGTATGCCGATCAGCAGCATATGCGTCAGCGTCGTGCCGGAGCTGAAGAGCAGGCATTCGCCTGGATTGAAGATCAGGAAGAACACGCCTCTGGCAAGCGCAAAGGCGCCCAGGGCAGGCAGCAGGCCGGCCGGGACGGCGGGAGCGCCCTCGTCGCGACCGCGCCGCCACACGGTCGCGGCCAGCACCAGGCCGAACAGGGCCACGAGCGCGATCGACAGCGGCGAGGAAAGATAACCTCCCAGCACCTCGTCGAAGTCGCCGGCGTTCGAGCCGGGGAGGCTCGGGTACAGGGTGGCATCCATCGACGGCGCGGCCATGTTGAAGAACAGCCACTTGATCGCGAAACCGTAGATCGTCTCGAAGTCGAACTCGTTCCGGGTGACGTAGAAGATGAGCATGCTGATGTGGGATGCCCCCTCGGCGGTCGTTCCGGCGTCGGTCAGGCGGCCGTTGACGACGCCTTCCAGAAACAGGAGGGCAAGCGGAGCGGTGAGGGCGTGCCAGAAGATCCAGCGCCCCTCGCGCAAGGCGTCCCAGCCGCGCTGCACGAGCGTGTCCACCGCGGGAATGACGACGAGAAAGCCGGCAATGACCTCGTTCATGCAGGCGAGCAGCAGGACCGCGGTCAGGAGCAGGGCCCCGCGCAGCGTCCAATCGGTGCGCAGACGCAGATAGACGGCGATGTAGAGCGCGGTCAGCGTCGTGGAGATGATCTTCGACTCCTCGATGCTGGAGAAGTACCAGACGCCGAGCGAGGTGGCGTAGATCGCCCCCAGCAGCAGCACGTAGCGCCGCGGGACGACGGCCGCGAAGGCCCACAGAGCCGCCCATACCCCGAAGGCGCCGGCGGCCGCGAACATCCCCTTCAGCAGGCTCTGCGCGCCGACCCAGGGCAGGAGCGGGCCGAGAGCCTTCATCCAGACGACCGCCATGGCGGTCGTCAGCGGGTGGAAGCGCGTGATCCGGTCATTGACGCTGCCATCGACGAGCCGGGAGTAGAGATGAGCATCGGCCCCGAAGTGTGTGGTGCCGGCGCGCGCCTGAAGCACGACGGCCGTAACCCAGTAGACGGCGAATGCCGCGAGCGCGAACAGGGCAAAAACGGCGTGCCGGGTGCTTTCCCCGGCCGGCGCGCCAGCTTCGCCTGGGGCCTGCATCCGCGCGACGAGCGCTTCCTCGGCCGACATCACCGCCATGGCTGCCGCTCTTCGTTTCGCTGTCACGGCACGGCCTGCGCGCATGTTGCGGCAGGCGCCGCGTTGCTGGTGGACCGATGGCAGGCCTCCCGGCCGTGCACACCTCGACTGTCGAGCGTTGCTGGCACGTGCTCTACCCTCCCCCAGGGCTCTGCGCTTCACCGCCGCACCTTACAGCGGACGGCTGAATGCCCGCTAGTAGCACCGTTCATTGCTTATTCATGACAGAGGCGGCGGCGAAGGCAACGCCCCGAACGGCCGCGCGCCGGAGGTCCGGCAGCGAACGGCCGCGGTGCTGCGCGGGGATCATCGGCCGATGATGAACGTGCCGTTGGTGATGAACAAGAGCAACACGAAGGCGGCAATAACCCCTGGCTTGGCCGGCAGGCTGGAGGCGGCAAACGGTATGCCGATCAGCAGCAGGTGCGCGAGCGTCGCGGCCGGGCTGAAGAGAATGCACTCGAACGGGTTGACGACGAACCAGAAGAGGCCGCGCAGGAACGCGTAGGCCAGGAGCGCGGCGAGAATGGCGGCCACGCCGCTGCCGCCCTCGGCCTGCCGCTTCGGCAGCACGCACGCAGCGACGATAACGCCGAGCAGGACGATCAGGCCGGCGGACACGGGTGAGGAGAAATAGTTGGCGAGCGCCGGCTCGAAGTAGGCCGTGTACAGGGGCCACTCCGCGGGTGCAAGGGTGGTGAAGGAGGTCGGCGCGGCGACGCTGAAACAAAGCCAGTTGACGAGGAACGCATGGAGGGCCGCGGGACCGAAGTCGTGCCGCGTGACGTAGTGCACGAGCATCGCGAGGTGGGAGGCCCCTTCCAATCCGCCGCCGGGCCCCGCGGTCGTCGTCCCCACGATGTGGCGGTTGACGACGAGCTCCAGGAACATGAGGGCCGCCAGAGCCGTGAGCGCGTGCAAGGCGATCCAGCGGCCGTGGGGCAGGCGCCGGTGCAGGCTCCTGTGCAGGCTCCTGTGCAGGCTCTGGTCCAGGCTCTGGCCGCGCGTCATCAGCGTGTCGACCAGCGGAATGACGACCAGAAAACCGGCAATGATCTCGTTCAGGCAGGCGAGCAGCAGGATGGCCGTCAGGAGCGCCGCTCCGGGCAGGGTCCACCTCCTCCTCAGGTGCAGGTAGGCGGCGATGTAGAGCGCGGTGAGCGTGGCCGAGACGATCTTCGATTCCTCGATGCTGGAGAAATACCACACACCGAGCGAGGTGGCGTAGACGGCGCCCCAGAGCATGGCCTGACCGCGCGGAACGACGGCCGCGAAGGCCCACATCGCCGCCCATACCCCGATTGCGCCGATGGCGGCGAACAAGCCCTTCAGAAGCTGGCGCGGCGTGATCCATTGCGTGAGCGGATTGAGCGCCTTCATCCAGGCCACGGCCATGCCGGTGGTAAGCGGATGGAACCGGGTGATGCGGTCGAGGGCATAGTCCCTGCCGATCCGCTCGGTGACGTTGCTCCCGGCGAGCTTGGCGTAGAGCACCCTGTCGGCGCCGAAGAGATTCACCTTGCCGCGCGCCTGCAGGACGAGCGCCGAAAGCCAGTAGAGCCCCAACGCCGCAAGCGCGATCAGGACGAAACCGAGGCGCAGGCCTGCCTTGCGGGCGCCGGTCGGGCGCCGGCCCTTGCCCAGCACCGCGCCGGCGGCCGGAGCTTCTGCCAAAGTCACGGTCATCTCCGCCGACCTCCGGCAATACGCCAACGAGCGCTACGAGATGGTTTCGCTCCAATCTTACAGAGGATGCCGCGGGCCAGCCAGTGCTGCGGCCCGTTCTGCGGCCCGTTCACTCGACCGATGCCGGTGGAGGAGCAGGCGTGCCACAGGCGCCACCCGGACCCCTCTCCGCGTCGCCCTCGGGACATTGCTCGCGCCAGACTGGGTGGCTGCGGCTGCCCGACCTCACACGCCGACGATGAAGGTCCCGTTGACGACGAGCAGCAGCATGGCGAGCGCGGCGAGAAGTCCTTGCTTCGCCGGCAGCCTGGAGGTGGCAAGCGGGATGCCGACGAGCAGCAGATGAGGCAGCGTGGCGCCGGAGGCGAAGAGAATGCATTCGCCGGGATTGACGAGAAAGAAGAAGAGGCCACGCGCGAGTGCGTAGGCAGCCAGCGCGGGGAGGACGCCGGTCAGGCCGGCGTGCCCCTCTCCCCGGCGGCGCAGCAGGACGCCTGCCGCCAGCACGGCAGCGAGCAGGAGGATCAAGGCGGCCGACACGGGCGAGGCGAAATAGCCCCCGAGCGCCGGCTCGAAGTAGGCCAGATAGTCGGGCTGGGCAGGCAGCGCGTGGGAGGTTGCCGGGCCTGGAGCGGCGATGTTGAAGAGCAGCCAATTCAGCAGAAACGTGTAGAGGCTCGCCGCGCTGAAGTCATTCTGACTGACGTAGAAGACGAGCATGCTGACATGGGAGGCATTCTCGGCATCGGGCCCCGCACCCACGAGGCGCCCCTTGATCGCGACCTCGAGGAGCACGAGGGCTGCCGGCGCCGCGAGGCCGTGCCAGGCAATCCACCGGCCGTGGCGCACGTCCCAGCCCCGCCGCACCAGTGTGTCGGCCACGGGGATGATCACCAGAAAGGCGGCGACGATCTCGTTGAGGCAGGCGAGCAGCAGGATCGCCGTCAGAAACGCGGCCCCGCGCACGGTCCAACTGGCCCGCAGGTGCAGATAGGCGGCGATGTAGAGCGCGGTGAGGGCCGCCGTGACCGCCTTCGACTCCTCGACGCTGGAGAAATACCACACACCGAGCGTGACGGCATAGATGGCGCCCAGCGACAGCACGTAGCGGCGCGGCACGACGGCGGCGAAGGCCCACATCGCCGCCCACACGCCCAGGGCGCCCGCCGCGGCAAACATGGCCTTGAGGAGGCTCTGCGCCTCGATCCAGGACGCGACGGGCGCCAGGACCTCCATCCAAGCGGCAGCCATGGCGACGGTCAGCGGGTGGAAGCGGATGATGCGGTCGTGGAGATAGTCGCTGCCGATGCGCTCCAGCACCTTGCCGTTGGCGAGCTCCGCGTAGACCCAGGTATCGGCGCCGAAGGCGAGCGTTGCATTGCGCGCCTCGAGCACGAGAGACGACAGCCAGTAGAGGCCGAACGCAGCGACCGCAACGAGCACCGGAGCGACGCCCAGGCCGCTCCGAGGCAGCTGCAGCCCCGGTGCGGTGCTCTCCACGAGGCCGCCCTACTTGGCGGCGAACCACTTGTCGTAGATCTGCTGATAGGTGCCGTCCTCGCGCAGGCCGAGCAGGGCCACGTTCACCCGCTTGCGCAACGCATGGTTGCGCGGGAACACGATGCCGTAGTCCTCCTTGCGGAACGGCGCCCCCACCATCTGCACGCGCCCCTTGCCCTCCTTGGCGGCAAAGAACAGCAGCACCGGGGCATCGAAGACGACGGCGTCGGCCTGCCTGTCGAGGAGGGCCTTGAAGGCGTCGTCGATGCGCTCGACCTCGATCACCTCGGCCCTCAGCTCGCGAGCGGCCTTGGCGGCCGTGCTGCCCTTCGTGGTGGCGACCTTCTTGCCCGGCAGGTCGTCCGGCCCGTTGATGCCGCCCTCGAGCCGCTGCACCGTCAGGTTCGCCGTGAGCTGCGCGGTGTAGAACGCCACGAACACGATGGCTGTGAACATCCACAGCACGGTGACCCCGCGTGCGATCCAGTTGCGCGGCGCCTGCTCGGCCTGCGTGGCAAGCGTCGCCGCCGCCCAATAGAGGGCATAGAAGATGCCGGGGATGTAGTCCTTGGTTGGGATGATGCCGTCCGGCTGGCGCCGCTCGAGGTACCAGACGACGTGCGCAGGGATGATGATCAAGAGGAGCGCGATGCCGAGCCACACCAGGATCGCCGACGAGAACAGGAGGCCCAGCAGCTCCCAGAGCGGGTTGGAGTCCGCCTCGCCGCGTCCGCGCACCATGATCTGCAGGCCCGCGTTCAGGATCGGCTGGGAGAAGTCGAACTCGGCCTCGCGCTTGGAGACGATCGAGATCGCCGCCACGCCGACGTCGGCCTTGCCGGCGCGGACATCCTCCAGCAGCGCTACGACGTTCGCCGCGACGTGATACTTGAACTTCAGATTGAGCTTCTCGGAGATCTTGTTCCACAGCTCGATGCTGAAGCCGGAGAATTTCCCGCCCGGCTGCTCCACGACCAGCGGCGGCAGGACGCGCGTCACGACGCGCAACTCGTCCTCGGAGCCCTGCGCCACGGCCGGACCAAGGGCCGGGCCCAAGGCGAACAACATCAGCGCGACCAGCGCGGCCGCCACACGCCCCATCACCGTGAACATGATGTCTCCCCTCGCGTGGGCTCGTTCCGGCCTGGCGCTGTGGCTCGCACCTCACCACACGCGCGGCGCCGGACGACCCCGAAAAACGGCTAGTCCTTAGTCGACCGGCCGTCGCGAGGCAATGGAGTCGGCGATTGCCTGTTGTGAACGTTGCCCGCCCGCAACCACCGGTGGCGTCAGTCCGGGAGCACGAGGCGGTCGCGCTTGGGCTGCCCTTTCTCGGTGCGCCGGGACGAAGCCGGCTCGGCGTGGTACTCGCGCCGCACTCCGGGAAAAATGATGATCTGGGCCCCGTCCTGGGCCTCCCCCTCGCCTCCGGCCTCGCTGCGCACGAGGCCGGTGCGGAACTGTACGATGTGTGCCATCGCTCTCCCCCGAGCCGATGGCCGCGGAAACGTGCGGCCGATGATCCAAGATCGCCATCGACGCCACACTGTACCGGCGAGTCCCCCAAGTTGAACGTCCAAGGGGTTAACGAAAGGTAAACGGGCGTCAGGTCCAGGTTTCAGGCTCCAGGGTCTGAGGCCGGCAATCGTGGAACCTGAAGCCTACTCGGTGAGCCAGCCGTCGAGGAAATGCCGGCCGGCCCTGTCCTCCACAGCCACGATCCAGATGTCGGAATCGAAGCTCTTCTGGCGCTCGAGCCAGGCATCGGCCGCCGCCTCGGCGGCGGGCGGGGACCCCAAGCAGGGCTGCCAGCGCCGGTCCTCGCGCGCCTCCTCGAGGCCGGCGGGCGCCGGCCCGAACAGAAGCGCAGTGCCGTCGAGCCGGCTGACCTTGATGTAGATGGCACCGGCGTCGGCATCGCCACGGCGCACGAGCAGGGCGTCGGCGCCTTCGATCTGGCAGCGCCTGATGTAGGCCTTGACCCAGAGCTCCGATTTAAGGCGCATCGACAAGTCCCAAGGCTGCAGGGAGCCGGCCTTCCGGTCCCGCCAACTTAGCCCACGGGGGGTGGAGACGGCGACACCTTCCGGCGTCAGCGCGCTTTGGAGCGTTTGCGTGCCGATCTGCCGTCCTGCAGCCGGGTGACGATCTGGGCCGAGATGCGGCCCTTGGGCTCCAGGCCCTGGTCGGTCTCGAACACCCGGACGGCCTTGACCGTCTCGGCGCTGAGGCGGCCGTCAATGGCGCCGGGGCGGTAGCCGCGGACCGCGAGCAGCCGCTGCACGTCCTTGACGAGCGCCCTGGCGTGAGCCGACTGCACCTCCGGCGCCCCCTCTGTTTGCGCCGCAGGCGAGATCCCGAACACCAGGCGCTTCAGGAGCGCCTGGGTCGCCTCGCCGGTCAGCGGCAGGCGGTGCTCGTGCTCGAAGGCCATGACGGCCGCGCGCGCCGCAGGGCGCATGACCCCGTCGGCGACGATGGGCCCGTAGCCGCGGCGCTCGAGCTCACGCTGGATGCTGCGCACGGCCTCGACATCGGCCTCGTCCGGCGGCACCTCGAGGTTCGTCTCCGCGCCGGCGGGGCCCGGCTTGACGAGGGTCGCGCGCTTGGGCCCGTCGGCCGGCCCGGCCGGGGTGCGGTGCGGGGGTGGATCGGGCTTGGGGGTCACGCGCCCCTTGCGTGCGCCAGCGTCGAGGGGCGCCGCGCTCTGCAAGAAGAGGGCATTGCCGGTCACGCCGGTGGCAAGCAAAAGGAACGCGCCCAGGGCAACGCGGGCCTGCCGCGGCGTCATTCTCGGCCTCTTCGTCCTCCCTCGGCCCAGCGTTGCCCAGTATTGGAAACCGTTTCTTAACGAAGCGTTAGCCATGCGCGGAGAGTGCGTTTGCCGGGCGGGGGCGTTGTGCATAGAACCCCGCCGCTTCGCTTAACAAAAGGTAAACCGGGAGCGATGCAGCAGGGGGGTGCCCATGCTGAGACTGGCGTTCTGGCTGGCCGTGGTGGTGTTCCTGCTGCCGTCCGACCCGCAGCAGCAAGCCCGGCTGCATTCGATCGTGATGAGCGCCCTGGGGCGCGTCAACACGTACTGTGACCCCAGCGACAGGACCTGTGGGGCGGCGGGTGGCGAGCTCTGGTTTACCTTCGTCAAGAAGGCCGAGTTCGGGCTGCGCCTCATCGGCGACATCGTCGGTGGCGGCGGCGGGCGCTCGTCGCCCGACGAGCCGCCGGCGCGGCAGGACAGGCGCTGGAACGGCAGGCCCGACCCGCGCCGCCCCCGGCCGCCCCAGGACTCGCAACGGCCCCCGTGGCGCGGGCCGGCGCCCGGCGACGAGTAGTGGGCGATGCACCCATGCTTGCCTTGTGGCGCGCGGCGGCCATATGTAATCCGACGGGCGCAGCCTGGCCCGCCACAGCATCGGCGGGCGTGCCGGTGGCACAACAACCCGTGCGCCACGACCCGTGCGCCACAACCCGTGCGCTACAACGCATGCGCCAAGACAAATCCATGGCGATCGAGACCATACGCTCCGACTTTGCGCTGCTCGACGACTGGGAGGACCGCTACCGCTACCTGATCGAGCTGGGGCGCGGCTTGCCGCCCTTCCCCGAGGCGCTGCGCACCGACGCCAACAAGGTGCGCGGCTGCGTGAGCCAGGTGTGGCTGGCGAGCACGCTCGAGCGCCACGGAGCCGATGCAGCGCCCGTCCTGCAGCTCCAGGGCGACAGCGACGCCCATATCGTGCGCGGGCTGGTGGCCGTGCTGTTCGCCCTGGTGCGGGGCAGGACGCCGGAGGAGATCCTGCGCACCGACGCGCGCGCCGTGTTTGCCGAGCTGGGCCTCGCGGAGCACCTCACGCCCCAGCGCTCCAACGGCTTCTTCTCCATGGTGGAGCGCATCCGCGCCGATGCCCGCGCCGCTGCCGCGTGAGCCGCGCGGGGCACCGGGGTTCGTGTTGCGCCCGGCCGCCGGCGCGCTCTATCGCCTGGATGGCTTGCCCAGCTGGTCGCCGATACGCCTCAGAAGATCGCCGTCCGGGATGCCGCAGCGCCGCAGCTCGGCCGGCGAGAGCCCCGCGAGCGCCTCGTATCGCGCGACCCCGGCATAGCCTTGCCGGCGAGACCATCGTCCACACCTGGCTGCCGCCGTTCTGGAAGCATACGTGGCCGTCCTCCGCCGACGATCGTGCGCGAGCAGATTGCGGCAGGGCGCTTCGTCGAGCTTCGCTGCGAGGCGCGCCTGCCCGGCCTGCAGTTCGTCGCGGGGTGGCTCTCCACGCCCGGCGTCGGCCTGGTCGAGCGCGTGGCGGAGATGGCCGCCGACGTGGCCGAGCAGCACGAGATGGCGACGCGCGCCGAGGGGCGCGAGCTGCAAGAGCGGCGGGCGAAAATCGCAAGCGCGGGGAGCAGGCGACAACGCTGCCGACTGAGAGCCGGTGCTGCCCTGCTCTGGAGCGAGCGGGCTCGTCCGCGTAGCTACCATGTTGCGCCGCGCTTTCGCCGGATGCACCGCACCTGCCCGTTGCTCCCCTCGACCCCGCCGGTGCGGCTTCGCACCTACCGCCATCGCTCGATGGTGGGGCGGTAGTCGGCATCGCCCCAGTGGCGCAGGTGGCCCGCCGCCGGCCGCTCGGGGGCGACGAGCCCGTAGTGGCGCGCAAGGCGCGTGAGCGCGAGGTCGAGCACCACGCGCGCCGCGCCGCGCGGCCAGCGTGCCGCCCGGCCGGTCGCCTCCAGGCCAGCCTCGAAGCAGCACACGTCGAGGAGGATGCCGGCAAGCTCCGGGCCCACGGCATCGAGCGCCGCATGAACACGCTGGCGCGCCGCGACCGCCGCGTCGCTCGTCTCCACGCCGGCGCCGGGGGCCGAGCGGCGCCGGCGCACGCCGGGCACAACCGCCGACCAGTTGGCCGTGACCCTGGGCAGGAGCTGCGCGTGGCGGAAGTCGGCGGCGAGCCGCTCGCCGGCCGCGAGCTGCGGCTCCGTCAGCAGGGCGCGCTCGCCGGTGGCACTGCGCCGCCTGAGCCAGCGCAGCGCCGTCTCGTACTCGCGCACAGCTCCCCGCGCTGGCCCCGGGGCTGCACGCCGCGGGCGCGTCCCTTTGGCTTTCCTCATGGCCCCCCTCACGCGACGCGCGGGGAGAGCATGCGCAGAGCGCCCTCCAGGAGATCGAGCGACCGGTCGAAGCTGGCGCAGTCGCGGCGGTCCTCGACGAGCGCGCAGGCGCGCGCCACCGTCTTGGGGTCGCGCGCGAACAGGCGCGCGACCTCGGCAAACGTCAGGCCGCAGCCGACGTGCGCCAGATACATCGCAACCTCCCGCGCCAGGGCCTCGATCGGCCCTCCGCGCCTGCGGCCCCACAGCCGCGCGCGGGCAACCGCGAAAACCGGTGCCACCGCCGCCTCGAGGGCGCAGCGCAGGTGCTGATCGGTGACCGGTGGGGAACGGCGGCAGAGCTGCCGCCGGGCTCGTGGACCGAGGTCCACGCAAGGGCTGCCCGACATGGAGGAGGTCCGTCCAGGTTGAGTCGACGCGAGGAGAGGGCAGCGGGCGGACCATACCGATACGGAGCGGGCGGCACCAGCGCGGCCACGCGGCATGGTGAACCAGGGGGAAATGTCGTGCGGCCTCCCGCGGTCCAATGATGCCGCCGCGAAATTCCTGCCGGGCCATCCCGTGTCATGCTTGTGGGGTCCCGTCTTGCTCCCAACGACCGGCGCCTTCGGCATGCCCAGCACCAGACACGCCCGGTTGCACCCGCCGCCGCAACCCCGCCGCCGTCAGCCCCACGCTCGCGCGCGGCCGGCGGCCACACCGCTCGGCACCTACGACCGTGGCACCGAGCTTCCCGCCATCCTGCCCCTGTGGCGCGACGAGCTCGCCGACGACACCCCACGGGGGCGCCGGCTGATCCTCGCCAAGCTGCGGCGGGCGCTGAGGGCCGAGCGTCGCCGCGGCAGCGCCGGCCACTGGACCTACGACCTCGCCCGCCACGCCGAGCTGCTGCGCGTCTACCGGCTCGAGCTGGCGCGGTATCGCACCTACCGGACGCACACCGGGCCTGACACCGGGCGCGCAAAGAATGATAAGCTGACGATCCGGCTACTCCCTACTGCCTGCACTCTGCTTGCGATTTTCTGCTCCCTGTCTCCTGCGAGGGTCGTGCGATGTTGCTGACCGAGGCCGAAGCGAAGAAGAAGTGGTGCCCGTATGCGCGCGGGAGCGCCGGCGAGAACCGTGCCTTCAAGACGGACGCCGACGCACCCCCCGCTGACTGCAGCTGCATCGCCTCGCTCTGCATGGCCTGGCGCTGGGGCGAGATCGAGCCGAAGCGGAAGACCACCCATCACAAGAACCGGGCCGCATCCACCGCGCACAGCTGGCGGCCGGCGGACGTCCCCGTGAGCTGGCAGTGGGTGCCCTACGACGGCGAGACCCGGGCGCATTGGCTCGAGCCCGAGGCGGAGGCCAAAGCACGCCGGCGCGGCCACTGCGGCGCGTTCCTGGCGCCAACGCTTCAGGGATGACGGGGAACAGAAAGGCTTACCGCCTTACTGCCTTGCTCCCCTCACCGGCCCAGCTCCTTCAGCCCCCGCCGGATCAGCTTGGGCGTATCGGCCGCGGCCCCCAGCTCGGCGATGGCGGCGGCGACGGCCTGGCTCGCCTGGCCCGGCAGGTAGCCGAGGTTGGTCAGCGCCGAAATGGCCTCGCCTGCCGCATCGCCCGGCGGCGGCGTCGCCGCCTTTCCCGCGAGCGCCGCCGGCACGCTGAGACCCGTCACCGACAGGGCCGACGCCTTGTCCTTGAGCTCGGCGACGATGCGCAGGGCGAGCTTCTTGCCGACGCCCGGCGCCTGCTCCACCGCGGCCCAGCTCTGCAGGGCGATGGCATTGGCGAGGTCCTGCGGGGAGAGCGTGCCGAGCACGGCGAGCGCCACCTTGGTGCCCACCCCTTGGATGGTCTGCAGCGCCCGGAACCACGCGCGCTCCGCCTCGCTGGCGAAGCCGTAGAGGCGGATGGCGTCCTCGCGCACGTGCGTCTCGATGGCGAGGCTCGCCTCCTGCCCGATCTGGAAGGTGCGCAGCGTGCGCGCGGAGGCCTGCACCTCGTAGCCGACGCCGCCAACATCGATGATGACGTGCGCCTCGCCGACGGCATCGACAATGCCTCTGAGCTTGCCGATCATGACGCGCCCTCTCCACGGACGCCGACCGGTTCCCCTCCCCTTGACGGGGAGGGGTCAGGGGTGGAGGGAGACTCCCGCGCGTCGCGTTGCTGAACCCCCACCCCCGACCCCTCCCCGCAAGGGAGAGGGGAGCACGTGTGGCTTGCTCTGCAGCGAAAGCTCATCGCACGATCTCCGGCAGGACGGTGCGGGCGGCAATTGCGCCGGCGGTCTGGCGGTGGCTCGCATGACAGATGGCAATCGCCAGCGCATCGGCCTCATCGGCGCTGTCGAACCTGGCCTTCGGCAGCAGGAAGCCGACCATGGCCGCGATCTGGCGCTTCTCGCCGTGCCCCGTGCCGGTCACCGTTTTCTTGATCACGTTGGGCGAGTACTCTGCAACGCGCAGGCCGCGGCAGGCCGGCGCCAGCAGAGCCATGCCGCGCGCCTGCCCGAGCTTGAGGGTGGCACGCGCGTCCTTGTTGACGAAGGTCTCCTCGACCGCCGCCTCCTGCGGCGCGAACCGCGCAATCACGGCGCTGAGCCCCTCGTAAAGCTCGCGCAGCCGGTGGGCCAGCTCACCCTCGCTGTCCGATGTGACGAGCCCGCTTGCCACGTATACGAGGCGCACACCGTCGGCCTCGACGATGCCCCAGCCCGTGCGGCGCAATCCGGGATCGATGCCTATGATGCGAATCGGCTGGACACTCATGGCCCCTCATAGCACGATCCTGCCGAGGCCAACCCGTGTGCAGGCGGCGGCCGCGCAGGAGGTCGCACGCGCGCCAGAGTGATCTCCTGGCCAGAGCGATCTGCGGGTAGGCTCGACGCCGATCGAGAGACCGTCGCCGCCTCGCCGGCGCTGTGCAGGGGGACATGAGATGCTCGGGTCGAATACGTGGCTGATTGTGACGGGTGCCGCTTTGCTGCTCATCGGCGTTCTCCTCCGCCGGTGGAGCGCACGTCACGATCTCAAGGGTGCCGCCATCCAATCTGCCTGGACGCTC
Source organism: uncultured Alphaproteobacteria bacterium (assembly GCA_963840075.1). Classification (GTDB taxonomy): domain Bacteria; phylum Pseudomonadota; class Alphaproteobacteria; order Rhizobiales; family Hyphomicrobiaceae; genus AWTP1-13. Next base: position 82,004 of record CAWIXS010000015.1, read on the forward strand.
GCTCGGGGCAAGCGCACAGCCGACAATCCAACCGCCATCGAAGCCAAGCTCAGGGATATCCAATCCCAGGCAACCCTGACCGGCAAGGCGACCAGGACCGCCGGCACCGCGATCGCGCATCTCTTGGCGCAGGGCGCGGCCGTCGCCGCGCTGGTCCTCATCGTCGCCGGCTTGGCCCTCGCAGCCGCCGGCTACCTCTGGCGCTGACCGGCCGGAGCAGGCCTCGGCGCCGAGCTGCGACCCGGGACCTGAAACTGCCTATTTGTCCTTCGGCTTGCCGAGCCCCATCTGCTTGGCAAGATGGCTGCGTGCGGCAGCATAATTCGGGGCGACCATAGGATAGTCGTGCGGCAGGCCCCACTTCTCCCGGTATTGCTCGGGAGAGAGGTTGTAATGCGTGCGCAGATGCCGCTTCAGCGACTTGAACTTCTTCCCGTCCTCCAAACAAATCAGATAGTCGTCGTGGATTGATTTCTTCGGCGAAACCGCGGGTTTCAGCTCCTCGCGCTCGGCGCCGCCGACGCGTTGCGATGCCTTGCTGAGAGCCTCGTGTACATCCGCAATAATGGTCGGCAAATCCTCTCTGCCTACCGAGTTGTTGCTGACATATGCGGAGATGATGTCAGCCGTGAGCGCGACCAGGTCTGATTTATCTACTTGTTCCATAATGTCAGCTCCGTCGGCACTTCTTGTCTACTTGCAGACCGCCGAATAATCCCACACGGCCCTCCGTCACTGAGCGGCCCAACGCCGTCCCGGTCCATCCCGACGCATACTGTGGCGACGGATGATGCCATGCAGACGCGATCTTCTACACTATTCATGCTACGCTTACAATAGATTTGCTCAGTAGATAGCACCGGTGGAAAACAAAACGTCCCGCGGGAAACCAGACTATTTGGCTCGTCTAGCGCGCAGTGGAAGATTAACAAAAAGAAATGCACAACCGGGTGCGGTCGAGCATATCTTTGCAAGGCCCCCCGTGACCTCGGCTTACCAGCCAGCGGCCATGCGCTGTGCCACTGGCCGACACGAAGACTTGAAGTCGCCCCGGCGTGGCGTTGCCGCCATAATGGCGCCGTGGTCCGCCCCCACCTAGGTGCCACCCCGCACAAGGCCCTCAGCATGTCCAAGAGCTCGACCGCCGAGAGCGCCGACAAGGTCGTCAAGAGCGACACCGAGTGGCGCGCCCAGCTGACACCAGAGCAGTACTATGTGCTGCGCCAGCACGGCACCGAGCGGCCCGGCTCATCGCCCCTCAACCGCGAGAGGCGCAAGGGCACGTTCCGGTGCGCTGCCTGCGCCATGCCCCTGTTCGCATCCGGCGCCAAGTTCGAATCGGGCACCGGCTGGCCGAGCTTCGACAGGCCCGCCTCGGAGGCCGCCGTGATGGAGCACGACGACCGCTCCCTCTTCATGCATCGCACCGAGGTGCGCTGTGCGCGCTGCGGCGGTCATCTCGGTCACGTATTCCCCGACGGGCCGCGCGAGACCACGGGCCAGCGCTACTGCATCAACGGCGCCGCACTCGAGTTCAGGCCGGAGGACGGCTGACGCTGAGGACCACCCGCTCGCATTGCCGAGGTGGCGGGTGGTGAGAGGGTGAAAAGCCGAGTGTAGATGCTCCCGCGGTGGCAGGCCGGCTCGAGCGCCGCAGCGGAGGGCTCCACTCTCACCCGAGAAGACCGGGTGCGCGTGGGGCGCCGACCGGACTCACCGTCTCACCACGCACCATCTCACCCGGCGAAGCCGGCACTCTGTTTCAGGAAAGGTCGTTGTCATGCACGGTTTCAATCGCCCTCTCGTCCGCCCATCGCCCCCCGTTGCCGCGCGGCGCCCGAAGGTCGAGCGCCACCACGGCGTCGAGCTCGTCGACGAGTATGCCTGGCTGCGCGCGAGGAACTGGCAGGACGTGATGCGCAACCCGAGCGTCCTCGCTCCCGACATCCGAAAATATCTGGAGGACGAGAACGCCTACACGCTGGCCGCGCTGGAGGACACGGCCGAGCTGCAGGTCCGGCTGTTCGCCGAGATGAGAGGCCGGATCAAGGAGGACGACAGCTCGGTTCCCGCCCCGGACGGCCCATTCGCCTACTTCAGGAGCTACGTCACCGGCGGCCAGCACCCCCGGCTCAGCCGGTGCCCGCGCGACGGCGGCCCCGAGGAGCTGCTGCTCGACGGCAACAAGGAGGCCGAGGGGAAGGCCTACTGGCTGCTCGGCGCCGCCGCCCACAGCCCCGACCACCGCCTGCTGTCCTACGCGGTCGACGACAAGGGCTCGGAGCTTTTCACGGTGCGCATTCGCGACCTCGCCACGGGCACCGATCTGCCGGACATCATCACCGATACGCACGGCTCGCTGGTGTGGGCGCACGACAGCAAGACCCTGTTCTACGTCCGCCTCGACGACAAACATCGCCCGCTGTTCGTCTACCGCCACCGGGTGGGCGCTGCGGCGCAGGAGGATGCGCTGGTCTACGAGGAGAAAGACAGCGGCTTTTATGTCGACGTCAGCCAGACCCAGTCCGGCAGGTACGTCATCGTCGACGCCCACGATCACCAGACGAATGAGGTCTATCTGATCGAGTCGGAGGCACCGGAAGGCCCCCTGCGCCTGGTAGCGGCGCGCAGGCAGGGCCACGAGTATTCCGTCGATCACCAGGGGGAGAGGCTGTTCATCCTCACCAACTCCGGCGGCGCCGAGGACTTCCGCGTCTGCGAGGCGCCGCTCGCCGATCCCGGCCCGTCGAGCTGGCGCGAGGTTCTGCCCGACAAGCCCGGCCGCCTGATCCTGGACATCGTTGCCTTCGCCGGCCATCTCGTCCGGCTGGAGCGCGAGGACGGCCTGCCGCGCATCGTGCTGCGCCAGCTCGCCGATGGCAGCGAGCATGCGATCGCCTTCGACGAGGAGGCCTACGCGCTGGGCATGTCGGGCGGCTACGAGTTCGACACCACCACGCTGCGCTTCACCTACTCGTCGATGACGACGCCGACGCAGACCTACGACTACGACATGCAGACCCGTTCCCGCGCGCTGCGCAAGACCCAGGAGGTGCCGAGCGGGCACAACCCCGCCGACTACGTCACGCGACGGGTGCACGCCCCGGCCCCCGACGGCGAGACGGTGCCGATCACCCTGCTCTACAGGAAATCCACGCCGCTCGACGGCTCCGCGCCGCTCCTCCTTTACGGCTACGGCGCCTACGGCATCGCCATCCCGGCGGGGTTCTCCACCGTCTGGCTCTCGCTGGTCGATCGCGGCTTCGTCTTCGCCGTCGCCCACGTCCGCGGCGGCAAGGACAAGGGCTACCGCTGGTACACGGACGGCAAGCGCCAGAGGAAGCCCAACACCTTCACCGACTTCATCGCCGCCGGCGAGCACCTCGCCGAGCAGGGCTACACGCGGCGCGGGCGCATCGTGGCCAACGGCGGGTCGGCCGGAGGCATGCTGATGGGCGTAGTCGCCAACATGGCGCCCGACCTGTTCCTCGGCATCATCGCCGATGTGCCGTTCGTCGACGTGCTCAACACCATGCTCGATGCCAACCTGCCGCTCACGCCGCCGGAATGGCTCGAGTGGGGCAACCCGCTCACGTCCGCGGAGGACTTCGCCATCATCCGCTCCTACTCGCCCTACGACAACGTGGCGGCAAGGCCCTATCCGCACATTTTCGCTTACACGGGGCTCGCCGACCGGCGCGTGACCTACTGGGAGCCGGCGAAATGGATCGCGCGGCTCAGGGCCCACAACACCAGCGACAACCTGATCCTGCTCAAGACCAACATGACGGCCGGCCACGGCGGCGCTTCCGGGCGCTTCGCGCAGCTCGAGGAGCTGGCGGTCGACTTCGCCTTCGCCCTCAAGATCGCCGGCAAGTCCTGACCCACGCGTCGTCCCGGAAGCCGACCCCGCGCGGGCCGGGGGAGGCTATCCGGGGACCTCAGGCCGCAAGAACACGCTGAAGCGCCTCTGCGGGGGTGTATCCTCGTGGCGGCCGGGCGCCCCGATGGCATGGAAAAGCCCGAATCGGGTTCCCATCTTCCATGTGCAACAGGGAGTGCGGGCTATGCGGTGGAGCTTACGCAACACTCTGGTGATCGTGGGCTTCGGCGTGGCCGTGACAGGCCTGCTCGCACTCGACGCAACGCAGCGCGACGTCCTCGACGCGCTCTTCAAAGGCGGCAAGGGCGACGCCAAAGGCGACACGGCCGGCAACACGCATCGCCCGCCGCGCAGGACCACGCCGCCGCCGATCCTGACCCCGGCGGCGGGCGCGCAGCCGCCCGCAGGCGCCGACGCGCCGCCCGACCCGCTCGAAGCCGCGTCGCGCGACGAGCACGCCCAGCGCCTCATGAAGGCGATCGATTCCATCCTGCAGGATGCCGCCAAGGACCGCAGCGAGGCGCGCAAGCTTCCCTCCGACAACGATTACCTCCTGAAGCCGATCTGGGCCGACACCAAGGAGGGCCGCGAGCGCAAGGTGCGCGACCTCCTCGATGCGGTCCTCGGCATCGTCTCCGATGCCCCGGTGGTCGGGCTGCAGAAGAAGATCGAGGGCCTGCGCAAGACCATGCGCGAGCTCGACGACCGCATCGTCCGCCTGCGCGAGAAGCAGCTGATGGCACCCAAGGAGGGCGTGCTGCCGGGCGTCCTGACGGAGACGGCGGCCAGCCTCGGCAAGGAGATCGACGACGCCAAGAGGCGTCTCGCCCTCAATCGCGAGGAGGTCGCCAAGACCAAGGGCGAGATCCACGCGGCGCTCAGGAAGGTCGGGCTCGAGCTCTCCGCGGAGCAGGTCGACCTCCTGCTCGATGGCGTGCTCTCGGGCGACCTCTTGCGCCTCGTCGCCGTGTTCAACTCCGCCAAGGTGATCGATGGCCAGCTCGGCAAGCTCCTGGTGGCATCGGGCGAGAACATCGGAGCGGCGCGCAAGTACTTCGCCATGCACGCGGCGCTGTTCGCCCTCCTGGTGCACGCGCAGGACACGGTGATCGGCAAGATCGACAAGCTCTATCTGCCGAAGCTCGCGACCATCGAAGCCGACATCCGCATGGCCCGCGTCAGGACGGCGGAGCTCCTGGGCGGGGAGAACAGCGAGAGCCAGAAGCGGGTGCTCGAGGCCAACCGCGAGAGCCAGCGCCTCGCCGAGGACGCCGCGCGGGGCTACCGGCGCTACCTGTTGCAGCAGCGCGAGCAGGTGGCCAAGGCGCGCCAGCGCACGACGCACGATTTGAAGATCGCCGACAACACCTTCGAGACGGTCGAGGTGAGCTTCCAGCTGCGCAACCTGATGCGCGAGGCGGCGGCCTCCTTCGAGGCGCTGCAGAAGCTCGAGGCCCCCACCTTCGACCAGATCTTCAAGAACGAGGAGCTGCGCCGCGAGTTCGAGAACCTCACGCGCAAGCTCGACGCACCGACCAGCTGACGCCGGTCGCTCGCGCCGCCAACCTTGGTTCCACCACAAAGGCGACCCAAACTCCGTTGCCGCGGGGTCAGACCCCTCGCGTCGACGCAGCGTATACGCCGCAGCGTTGCAGGCGAGGGGTCTGACCCCGACTACCTCCAGGCGTGGGGCTCGACACGGATCGGGCCCCAGCCCATGCGGACTGCCGGGAGAGCATGGTTCCAGCGTCGGAGCTCCGTTCACAGTGCGTTGCGGCCCTGGCACGGGCTGCCACGCTGATATCGAGCCAGCTGTCGATTGCGGCCGTCCTGGGGCTTGCGCTGGCTGCCCTCCTGCCTGATGGCGGCTCCGCCCCGGCCTCGGCGCGGCAAACCCCTCCGCCGCCGGTCTCCCCGCCCAGGCTCGAAACGGCGGCTGCGCCCGGCGCACCCGTCGCGATCGTGCGCACCAAGCGGGTCCTCATCCCGGGCGCTGTGCCGCCGCCCGATCCCACCACCCCTCCGGAGACGAAAAGCCCGGTCTCCCTCCTCGAGGTCGCCTCGCAGCGCCCGCGCGAGCGCAAGCTGACGCAGCCCCGGGCCGAGAGCGGCGCGCTCGGCAAGGCGGGCGCCGCCCCGGCCCCGGAGAAGGCCGCGCCACCCCCTCGCGCCGATCCCAAGGCGGCCGCGCCGCCCGCCCCCGACGAATGGTCCAACCAGGAGGTCATCGCCGCCCTCAAGGATTGCCTGAGGCGCCTGGCGCCGCTCGGGACCCAGGTCGAGATTGCCGAGCCGATACGCCAGGAGCGCTGCGGGGCGCCGGCCCCCGTCGTCCTGAAGCGCATCGGCTCAGTCGAGCTCCAGCCGCCTCCCGTGCTCAACTGCGCCATGGTGGCGAGCCTGCACGCGTGGGTGGAGAACACCCTCCAGCCGGCCGCCCAGGAGCTCCTCGGCAGCCCCGTCGTGCGCATCCGCAACGCCTCGGGCTACGTCTGCCGCAACCGGGTGGGAAGCCTCCTCCACAGCGAGCGGTTGAGCGAGCATGCGCTCGCCAATGCCATCGACATCGCGGGCTTCGCGACCGCCGACGGCCGCAGCATCGACGTGCTCGGCCAATGGGGCCCGACGGCGCGCGAACTTCGCGAGGAGCAGGAGCGCGCCGCAGAAGCTGCGGCCGAAGCCGAGGCCGCCGCACGCCAGGCCGAGAAGCTCGCGGCCGAAGCGGCCAGCGCCGCGAAGGCGGCGCGCGGCGCAAAGCAGGTCGCCGCCAAGGCGGAAGCCGCCCGCACCAAGGCGGAGGCCGAGCGCAAGCGTGAGGAGGCCCGGGAGAAGGGCGCCGCGTGGCGCAAGACCCTGACGCGAACGGCCGCACTCGGGGGTCAGCCCCCGCGCCACCAGCGCCGCGACGAAAAGAAGGGCGCCGACGCGAAGGGTCCGACCCCCACCCCCGAGGCGGCCTTCCTGCGCCGCTTGCACAACGGGGCCTGCGGCACCTTCACCACCGTGCTGGGCCCCGAGGCCAACGCGGCCCACCGCAACCACTTCCACTTCGATCTGGCGACACGCAAGCGCAAGGCGCTCTGCGAGTAGCGCACCGCCCCGGCGCCGCTGGCCGCATCGCGCAGATCGGCGGCCGATCGCATTCGCGTCCGAAGCCCTCAGCGCTCCGCGGAGCGAGCTTGGGCCGCGACGTTGCGCAGCTGCAGGCCGAGCGGCTGGTTGGCCGGCGCGACCAGGTCGAGTGTCTCCGTGCCGCGCAGAACCGTGATCACTGCGTCACCCATCGAGCGAATCTCTCGCACATAGACGAAGTGCTCTCCGGAGGTGATCTTCTCGCCTCGCCAGGAAACCAGGCGGTCGCCGGCCCTGAGACCGATCGCATGCGCAAGCGACCCGGGGGCAGCCTCGTCCACGACCGCTTCGATGGCCACAGCAACGTCGTCGACGCCGAAATATTCGACGGTGATCAGACGGCCGCGCGGATCGCGCACAAAACGGATCTTCGCCGCCAGACGGTCGGGCAGCCGCAGCGTCGCCTTGCCATCGACGCCGAAGTACCGCCGTTCGATCACGTTGCCACGCGCGTCGTAGGTCTGGGTGACCTTCGCAAAGCCGTCTTGGTTGAGGACCGGTGCGCCGTCGACCCCGAAGTAGCGTTCCTCGCTCGCCTCGCCGCGCGCATTGTAGGTGAACACGGCCCTCGCCATGCCGTCCGGATGGAGCGTCGAGGCACCGTCGCCGCCGAAAAATGCCTGTTGCGTCACCCTCCCCCGCGCATCGTAGCTCCAGGCCGCCTTCGCAACACCCTCGGCAAGCGGTCTGCCGTCGGTGCCGAACAAGGTGATCTCCCGCAACTGGCCACGGGCATCGTACACCTGCGTGGACTTCGAGACGCCGCTGGTCCTGTCGAGCGTCGGACCTCCTTGCGCGTCGAACACGGCGGAGCTCGTCCGATTTCCGCGTGCGTCGTAGGTCCACTCGGACCTCGCGACGCCGCCCTTGCCATGGGCCGGCTTGCCGTCGATGCCGAAGCTGGCAGCCGCTATCAGGTTGTTGCGCACGTCATAGGTGTAGGCGACCTTGGCGGCGCCAAGCTTGTCGAGCGTCGGGTTACCGTCGATGCCGAAGAACGCATGCTCCATCAGGTTGCCACGGGCGTCGTAGACCTGCGTAACCCTGGCGACGCCGTCCGCGTGAAGCACCGGCTTGCCGTCGATGTCGAAGTAAGCGCCCTCGACGAGGTTGCCGCGGGCGTCATAGATCCGTGTGAACCTCGCGACCCCCTCTCTGTGACGCGCTGGCCTGCCGTCGGCGCCGAAGAACGCGATCTCCGTCAGGTTGCCGCGCGCATCGTATCGTCGCGTCTCCTTCCAATAGCCATCTCTACCGAGCATCGGAGCGGCGTCGATGCCGAACTGGGTGACCTCGGTCAGGTTCCCGCGCTCGTCGTAGACCCAGGCAAGACCCGCGCGGTGGTTCTTGTCGAGCGTCAGCTTGCCATCAATGCCAAAGTATCTCTGCTCGATCATCCTGCCGCGTGCATCGTAGGCATTGGCGATCCTTGCGACGCCGTCCCGGTCGACGGTCGCCATCCCCTCGGCATCGTGGTAGCCCTCCTCGATCATGTTGCCCGCCGGATCGTGGCGAAAGGTCACCCTGGCGTACCCTTCCTTGTCGAGCGTCGGCCTGCCGTCGATGCCGAAGTAGGCAACCTCCGCGAGGTTGCCGTGCCTGTCATAGCTGCGCGACATCCTGGCGAAGCCGTTCTTGTGAAGCGTCGGCCCGCCATCGGTGCCCAGGTACGCCTCGTCCTCCACGCTGCCGCGCGCGGTGTAGGCTCGGGTCACTTTCGCATAGCCGTTCTCGTGCAGCGTCGGCCGGCCGTCGACTCCCAGGTAGGCCTCCTCCACAGCGTTGCCACGCCTGTCGTAGCCCTGGATGACTGCGGCGAAGCCCTGCTTGCGCAGCGCCGGGTTGCCGTCCGAGCCGAAATAGCGCGTGGTCGTGGTATTGCCCCACGGGTCATGCTCCACAGTGTAGTAGGCATACCATTCCGGGCCGTCGAAAGGCCGACCGTCGGCGCCGATCAAGGTGCGGCGAACCAGCCTGTCGTGCCGGTCGTAGCCGGTGACGACAGCGCGAATGCCGTTCCTCAGAACAATCTCGGCGCCGTCGGGGCCGATCTCCGCGCGCCGCTGTACGCGGCCCGCCAGCGTGGAGGTCAGGCGCTGCCCGAAGCTCCCCTGGCCGTCCTTGACCGGCGTGCCCCAGGCGTTCTGGTAGCGCCGCGCGCTCACGAAGCCATCGCTGTCGAATGTCACCTCGTGGCGGGTGATGTCGCTCTTGCCCTCGGCGCTCCCACGCTTCGCAAAGGGATCCGCCATCAGCATCTGCATGGCGGCCTGCGCGTGCGGCACGCTGCCGTAGGCGAAATGCACGATCAGCGTGTTGGCCGACCACTCGAGCCTCTCCTCCCGCACGAGCCGGCCGTTGCGGCGGTAGACCTCGACCTTCTCCGCCTTGCCATTCTCGCGGTAGTGCACGACCCAGCGGGCGTGCCCATCCTCGTCGTCCCGCAGGGTGCCGGCGCTGTTCTCCCACCGCACCTCCACCACCCTGCCGCGCCGCGTGGCGATCCGGTAGCTGCCCAGCCGACGGGCGCGCGTCCCGGCGTCGACGCGGCCAAGACCTTCGGGGAGGCCCCAGCGCCACACCAGGGTGCGGTAGTAGGCAAGCTGGAGCTCGTCCAAAGCCAGCCATGCCTGCAGGCCGCCTCCGGCGAGGAGCAGCGCCAGGAGCACCGCGCCGGCCGCCCAGGGCAGGCGCCGCCGCCACGCGCCGCCGGCGCGCCTCCAGCCACGCGCCGCATCAGCGGCCGCCCGAGCGCCGGGGACATCCTGGCCCTCGATGGGCCGCAGAGAGAGGTCCAGGCGCTTCCACAGCGGCCCCAGGGTGTCGACCTCCACCACCTCCATGTCGAGTGTGGCGAGGCGATCCCTCATTTGGCGCGAAAGGCCCGCCGCGTTGTGCGCCGGCACGGCGACCACCACGCGCCGTCCTGCCCCGGCCTCCTCCTGCAGCCGGTCGAGCGAGAGCGCGACCTTCTCGCCAACGTGCGACACCGCGCCGACGGAGAGGTCGACCGAGCGCACCGTGCCGGTCGCCCAGATCACGCACTGGGCAGCGTCACCCTCCTGCGCCAGGCGTCCCTCGGCGTGCAGGGCATGCGCGAGGAGGACACCGAGCTGCCAGCTCGACCCGGCATCGATGCGCCCGGACACGTCCAGCCGATAGCAGGAGTGGCCGAACAGGCGCTCGACCACGCCGGTCGGCCGGGCGACGAAGGCGTGGTAGCCGGCATCGATGTCCGCCACCTGCGTGGTGCCGCCGATGCAGGCCACCGAGCGGCCGATGACGGGGTCCTCCTCGGCAAGCAGCAGGATCTCCACGACGCCCGTGGTGGTCGGGATCAGCACCCGGACCTTTGCGCTCTCGCTCCCCATCGGCACTGCAGATTCCACAAACGCGAGGCAGGGCCGGCGATCCGGCCCTGTGAGCCCCGCGAGCCATAGCACAGGCGCCTCGTCCGCTCCAGGACGATAGCCCGGTTACTCGAGGTGCCAGTTGGCAAGCTTCAGATGCTCGATCCGGTCGCTCTCGCCCTCGGTCGTGATCTCGAGCTTCCTGCCGTTGGCGTCCAGGATGCCTCGCCAGGACGCCTCGCCAGGACGCCTCGATGGACCGGGGCGCCGCGTCGGCCTAGACTGGGCGCAGAGGAACCCAGGGAACCGCAGGGTGAGAAGAATGGACCACGCCCCCGCCGAGACGCCCGAGCGCAAGGCCTTCTACGCCCGCATCGACAAGCACAACCTCGCGCCCTTGTGGAGCGTGCTGCACGACCTCGTCACGCCCGAGCCCAGGAGCGCCTGCCGGCCGGCGCTGTGGCGCTTCGCCGACATCCGCGCGGCGATGCTGGAGGCGGGCGCGCTCATCACCGCCAAGGAGGCGGAGCGGCGCGTGCTGGTGCTGGAGAACCCCGGCCTGCGCGGGCAGTCGCGCATCACCACCTCGCTGTTCGCCGGCGTCCAGCTCGTGATGCCGCACGAGGTCGCCCCCGCGCACCGCCACTCCCCCTCGGCGCTGCGCTTCGTGCTCGAGGGCAACGGGGCGCACACCTCGGTCGACGGCGAGCGCACGCTGATGTCGCCCGGCGACTTCGTCATCACCCCGGCCATGACCTGGCACGACCACGGCAACACCACCGACGAGCCGATGTTCTGGCTCGACGGCCTCGACCTGCCGCTGATCGCCATGCTCGACGCCTCGTTCATGGAGCAGCTGGGCGCGGACGAGCAGCCGATCTCCAAGCCGCCGGGCGACTCCTCGGCGCGCTACGGCGCCAACCTGCTGCCCGTCGACCAGCGCGGCGGCGCGTCCACCTCGCCGATCTTCAACTACCCCTGGGCGCGCACGCGCGAGGCGCTGGCCCAGCTCGCCAGGGCCGGCGCGCCCGATGCCTGCCACGGCATCAAGATGCGCTACACCAACCCGGTCACCGGCGATCACGCCATGCCGTCGATCGGCACCTTCATCCAGCTGCTGCCCAAGGGCTTCAAGACCGCGCGCTACCGCTGCACCGACGCCACCGTCTACGTCGCCGCCGAGGGCCGCGGGCGCACGCGCGTCGGCGAGGAGGAGCTAACCTGGGGACGCAACGACATCTTCGTGGTGCCGAGCTGGAAGCCGGTCGTGCACGAGGCGGAGGAGGAGGCCGTGCTGTTCTCCTTCTCGGACCGTCCGGTGCAGGAGAAAATCGGCGTGTGGCGCGAGGACCGCGGCAACGCCTGAACCTTTTCGCCGGCGCGGCGACCAATATTGCAGTTCGATTCGATAGTACAGGACCAAGGGAGGTCGTCCCGTGTCGTGGTACCGAACCAGGGTGGAGCGTGACGTTGCGCGCTGGCAGTCCGCGGGGTGGGTGAGCGACGCGGGCGCCGCGGCCATCAGAGCCGAGCTTGCCGCACGCAGGGCGGCCGTCGGCGCGGCGGAGGTCTTGGCGATCCTGGCAGCGGTGCTGCTCGGGTTCGCCGTCATGAGCTTCGTGGCGGCCAACTGGAACGCCATGAGCAAGCTTGCGCGCCTTTTGCTGCTGCTGGCAGCCCTGTGGGCCTGCTACGGCGGTGCCGCCTACCTGTTTGCTCGCCAGCTCGGCATTTTCGCGCACGCGGCCGTGCTCGGCGGCATCGCCGTCTACGGCGCCAGCATCATGCTGATCGCGCAGATGTACCATATGGACGGCAACGCGCCGGACGCGATGCTCGCCTGGGGACTGGGTGCCTTGCTGGCTGCCCTTCTGGTGCGCTCCAACGCGGCCCTGGCGGCCGCGTTCGTGCTGCTCGCGATGTGGACCGGCTGGGAACGTGCGCTGAGCTGGGATGCGCACTGGCTCTTCCTGGCGCCGTTGGTGGCGGCAGCCGCTGTTGCCGCTTGGCTCGGCTGGCGGCCCGGACTTCACCTGGCGGCGCTGAGCCTCGTCATCTGGCTCGTGCCTCTGGGCTACTATGTGCTCGACAGGCACGCCCATTGGCTGGTTGCGGCAATCGGCGCAGGGACGGCGTTGGCGGCGGCGGCTCTCGGCGAGCGCGGCATTGAGCGCCGCCTGCGGGCTTCGCAGGCCGTGTTTGCCTATAGCGTCGTCACGGCCTTCGCCGGCCTCTTCATCATACAGTTCATCGACGACTACGCAATCTTCGGGGACTCAGAGCGCAGCCGATCGGCCAGCTTGCCGCACTCGCTGCGCTCACGCTCGTCCTGCTCGTCGCCGCCATGTACTGGGCGCTTGCAACCGACAACCGGGGGGCGCTGTGGCTCGGCTACGTCGCCTTCACGCTGCAGATCTTTTCGCTCTACTGGAAGATGCTGGGCACGCTGCTCAACACCTCGCTGTTCTTCCTGATTGCAGCCCTGATCGTCAGCGCGCTGGCCTGGGCCGCCTACCGGCTGCACCAGCTGCAGACGCCGGCAAGAGAGGCCGCGGCATGACCACCTCACGCAAGACCCTGCTCGCGCTGGCCGCCGTCGCGCTCGTCCAGACCGCGGTGCTCGCCTACATGGTGATCGGCCGGGTGCAGCTCCTGAGGACAGGCCGCGAGATCACGCTGCCCATCCGTCCGATAGACCCGCGGGACCTCTTCCGCGGCGAGTACGTGCGGCTCGGCTACGATACAGGTACCGACCCCTTGCGTTTCCTGGAAGGCCCGGGGCCGAAGCCGAACGAGGTGCTCTACGTCACCCTGGAGAAGAAGGAGGACGGAGCATGGCGTACCGTAGGAACCGCGCGCGCCCTCCCGGCCGCGACCGGTCCGGACCGGATCGTGCTGAAGGGCCGGCCGTCGCGCTCGACGTGGATGCGCTACGGCATCGAGAGCTACTTTGTGCCCCAGGGCCAGGGTCCGAAGCTCGAAGGAATGGCGCGCGACAGCAAGCTCGCCGTACTGGTCGCTGTCGACAAGACCGGCAACGCCGCCATCAAGGGGCTTATCATCGACGGCAAGCTGCAGTACGAGGAACCGCTGTTCTGAGGGGTCGCGCAGTGGCCCTGCGGGAACGACCATTCCATCGACCAGAAGGAGCCACCATGCCCATCACCCGTCATGAGCCGTCGAAGATCTACTCCAAGGTCGTGGAGGCCAACGGCCTCGTGTTCACCGCCGGCATCGTCGCCGACGACATCAAGCAGGACGCGAGGGGCCAGAGCCAGCAGATCCTCGCCGAGATCGACCGCCTGCTGAAGCTCGCGGGCACCGACAAGACCCACGTGGTGTCGGCCACCATCTGGGTCAGCGACATCCGCCACCGCGACGCCATGAACGAGGCCTGGACCGCGTGGAACGGCGGCCAGAACCTGCCCGGCCGCGCCTGCATCGAGGCCAAGCTCGCCCATCCGAGCGCGCTCGTGGAGATCGCCGTCGTCGCCGCCAAGTGACGAAATCTTAACGGCCCTCACGTGCAATAGTGCCGCTTTCTTGATTTCCTGGCGAAGCTTTTCGCTGTGTCGCAATTGCTGCTGGCGGAGCGAAAAGTTGCGCGTGCGACCCTCGGTCAATCGCGTGAGCTTCCGGGATCAGGCAGCGTGAGGGTCAATCGTCGTATTCGCGGCAGGGGCATCAATGAGAATACTTGCAGTTGGCACAGCGGCGCTGGGCATCGCGCTGCTTGCCGGCGCGGCTGTGGCGCAGCAGTCGTTGAGGGCGCAGGAGACGGGGATCGCGGAAATCCACAGCTGGGTGAAGGTCGGCCGCAGGACCTGCATGGCCGATCATTTCCACGACGGCAGCGGCACCGGGCCGACGCGCGCCATGGCCGAGCGTGCCGCCGTCCGCTCCTGGGCCGAGTTCACGGCCTGGGAGTACGGCACCCCGTGGGGCCGCTACTCCATCGCGGCGAGCAGGAAGGCGACGTGCTCGCGGGGGGAGAGCACGACCTGGCGTTGCGCGGTCGAGGCACGCCCCTGCCGGCCCTACTGAGCCTGGCGCCTGGGGCGCCGGGCCCCTACTGGCCGACCTTGTCCCGCCCCTAGTGGCCTGAATCACCTAAAGTGACGGGTACAGGCTCTTCAGCTTGATGCGGGCGTCTGCGGCTGTAAAGCGCCAGTCGGCCTTGGCGTGGTGGGTGTTGCGCCGCTCGACCCAGGCCGCGACCTCGCGTTCGAGCGTGGCGCGGTCGGGAATGCGCCGGCTGAGGCACTGCCCGGACAGAATGGCCAGCTCCAATTCCGCCATGTCGAGCCAGCTGCCGTGCTTGGCAGCTACGTGCAACTGATCAATTTAGGTGGTGCAGACCACTAGGGCCGGGCGCGCAGCCCGCGAGCGCCGCAGTCCCGAGCGCTGGAGTCCGCGGCCCTACGGCCCGGCCAACCCGAGCCAGGCCATGCCGAAGCAGACCAGCAGCAGGCCCAGGAGACCGATGCACATGCGGTCCTTGATGGCGAACGCCACCGGATCGTCCATCATCTCGCCGCGCGCGCTCACCAGCCAGATGCGGATGACGAACAGGAACACGAGTGGGGGAAATCCCCACAGCCAGCCGGTGCTGCCGTAGAAGCTGCTGCGGAAGGCCTCCTCGACGATATAGAGCACCATGATCATGACGGCGCCGACCCCGGTCGACAGGCCGATGGTCAGCACCATCGGCGCATCAACGGGCCGGTAGCCGCGCACGTTCATGCTCTGGCTCTGGCGCACGATGGCCCGGCTGATCTCAGTGTACCGCTTGGCATAGCTGAGCGAGGCGAACAGGAACATGGAGAACACGAACAGCCACGCCGACGGCGGCACGCCCGCAGCCGCGGCGCCGATCCCGAGCCGGATCGTGAACAGGGCAGCGAGGGCAAGGCCGTCGACGAACGGAACGGTCTTCAGGTGCAGGGAATAGCAGAGCGTCAACCCCAGGTAGAGAAGCAGGACGGCGCAGGTCGCCATCGACACCAGCGCGCCCAGCGCGACGCCGGCTGGAATGAGCAGGAGCGCGGCCGCCAGTGCCGTGGCCGCGGACAGGGCGCCGCTCGCGATCGGGCGCTCTCTCTTGGACCAGTGGTTGCGGTCGTCGGCGACATCCCAGATGTCGTTCAGGAGGTAGGTGCCCGAGGCCACAAGGCACAGGGCAACGAACGCCAGCAGCGTCTGCGAGAAGGACAGAAGATCGGTCAGCGCACCGCCGAGCACGAGGGGCACGAACACCACGACGTTCTTCACGCACTGGTGCAGCCGCAGGCACTTGGCAAGCTGGCGCAGCACCGAGCCGTGCGGGAACTCCTCCTTCGCGAGGGACGGCACCGCTGCAAACTCCCGCGCCAGCGCGCTGTCGGGCGCATGCCTGACGACCTCGACACGCCGGCGCCGGCGCACCAGCGCATCGTACCCTTCAGGAAACCGGTCGAGCAGCTTCACCGACCCGCGCCTCAGCGCCGAGCCGCCGGCACGCGGATCGATCACCACCCCGGCGATGGCGGGGTGGCGCGAGGCGATCGCCTCGAACAGGGGCGAGCACCGCCGGGCCAGGAAATAGACGGCGCGCCCCTCCGCAGCTGCGGCGTCCACAATGGCCGCCAGCCTGGGGCTGAGCGCCAGCGCCGGGCTGACACCGGCCTCGGCCAGCTTGCGCTCCAGGCAATCGCGGCCCCTCAGCAGCCACACCGCGACGCTGAATATGCGGATCAGCGACGACTTGAGATAGGCGAAGAGCGCTGCAATCAAGAGGCCCGTGCCGCCGACCACCTCGGTCGCGATGAGGACCGGAATACCCGCTTCAGCAGATACGGCGCTGCTGGGAAAACTCCCACGGTCATCCATTGCGGCAATCCTCCCTCGCCCACACCGAGGCAAGCCGGCCCCTAACGGCCCGTTGCCCGAGTCTTGCCGGGCTGTTACTGAACCTGGGATGAACCCTGGCGCGTCGCAGCCGGCGGTGGTTCGACGATCCATCCTACACTCCTCCACTCGCGATGCTTAGTCGCCAGCTGTCGCGCCCAGGTTCATTTCATCTGCAGCGCGAGCCATGCTTCCTGCGCAGAGCTTCGCCGCCGGGACCGTTGCAGCCGGCGCTCCGCTGGCCGAGCGCCTCGATGGCGCGCGCGGCGTCGGCCGCCGCCGGACTATGCGCTCAGCGTTCCGACGAAGTGCAGGACGATGTCGCGCCGATGCGGACGGTCCCGATGCTCGATCAGATAGATGGCCTGCCAGGTGCCGAGCTCGGCCTTGCCGCGACGGACGGGCACGCCGAGGCTCACGTTCGTGAGCATGGCTTTGATGTGCGCCGGCATGTCGTCGGGGCCCTCGGTGCGATGCCGGTATGGTCGCGTGCGCGGGGCCGCCCGCTCCAGCGCCTGCGACAGGTCGTGCAGCACGTCGGGGTCGGCGTTCTCCTGGATCGTCAGCGACGCCGAGGTATGGCGCAGGAGGAGCGTCAGCAGTCCGTCGACGGCACCGATCGACTCGAGCCAGCCCGCCACCCGGCGGGTCACGTCGGTGAAGCCGGACCCTTGCGTCTCCACCGCCAGGCAATGATGCGCTTGCTGCAGCACGAGTGACTCCTCTGACGTTGCCGGTCGGTCTTGCGCCGCCGCATGAACACCCGTTGCGCCCCTTCGCACAATGCCCCGCGGCGAGAGCGGGTTCCGGGGTCTGGCCCCGGACTGCGCGAAGCGCGGCCGCCGACTCCGGAGCGCGACCTGCGTGCGGCGCGACCTTAACGAAAACTTTACGTGGGGTTGCGACCTTGAGTCGTCTGCGTTCGACTGGGTGCCGCGTTCCTCCGGGCAATTTGCGCTAGCCGGCACGACCGAAGCGGAAGCGAGCGCGCTTCGGATTCCCTCTGGGCAACGCAGGCTTCCCGCATCTGCCATCACATGCGTGACCACAGGGACCACTATGCTCCATTCCGATCGCGTCGAGCCTTCGGGCCGCCGGCGCCGGCGCAAGGCCCGGCGCAATGCCCCGATCCCCGCTGCCACTGCCGCCAGGGCCCGCGCCTCCGAGCCTTGGGATCGCGAGGCCGCCGAGACGCTCACGCGGCTCTACGAGTCTGACGAGGGCCAGCTGCACAAGCCGCACGCCGGCGAGCGTGCCATCGCCGCAGAGCCCTCCGCTGGGCAGCAGGCCGGAGCAGACGACCGGGCCTGGCTCGAGACGCATCTTTCGGATCTGGCCGAGCGGCTGCAGATCGCGCTCGCGCGCCCCGAGGCGTCGCTCGCCGGCCTCAACGGCCGCCTCGAGGCCATCGAGGAGCGCTTCGGCCGCGCGCTCGAGCGCGTCGCCCAGCGTGCCGACGTGCACGGGCTGCAGGCCATCGAGACCCACGTGCTGGAGCTTGCCGGCCACCTCGAGACGACGCGCGACCGCATGGAGCAGATCGGCTCCCTGCAGGAGGAGGTGCGCGGCCTCATCCAGCGGCTCGATACCCCGGACCAGCAGCACATCGGTGCGCTCGGGAAGCTCTTGCGCGACTACATCGGCGAGTGGCGCGAGAGCGAGCAGCGCACCGCCAGCGCGCTGCACAGCCTGGAGGAGGCGATAAACCGCCTCGGCGATACCGTCGATGCCATGGAGGCGTCGAAGCCCGCGCCCGACCTCTCGTTCGCCACGCTCGCCGTCCCGGACCCCGCACGCGCCCGCACGGCGAGCGATCCTCTGGCGCAAGCTCCTGCCGGTCCCAAGTCCTATCACTCGACGCTCGATGCGGCAGACTATGCGCCGAAGACAGCTTCCGACGAGCCGCCGGCCGGCGACCCTGCGCCCGCGCGGAGGCAAACGCAGGCTGCTGGCGCTGCCCGGCGCCGCCGTCGCGTGGTCGACTGCACCTGCGGACGCCTCCGAGGCAGGCTCGGAGGACGCCGAGTCGCAGTCCAGGGCCTCCCGGATCATGGCGGTGCGCGCCAAGCTGCGGCGCTCCGGCACCGCGCCGGGCGAGACCGCGAGCGCGGAGGGCGCGCCTCCGCCGGCCGCCGGCGAGGACGCTGTGGAGCCCGCCTCCGGCAAGCGCACGCGCCCCGGGCTCTTGCTCCTCGCCGGAATTGCGCTGCTCGCCGGAGGGACCTACCTGCTGGTGCACGCGCTGACGGCCGCAACGCCGCCGCCGCGGGCGACGCCGGCGCGCACCGAGCCCGGTACGCAGCCCCCGAGCGCCAATCCGGACCTGGCGGACCCGGCGCCGCGGCCCAAGGACAACAAAGACGGCGCCGCGGGCTGATCCAAGCCGCGCCGCGCCATCGACGCTTGCATTTCAGTGCCGCATGGTGTCCCTATCGGTGGCCGGGCAATTCGGGGCGACCAGGAGGCCACGGGCTGCCGTCCGGCCGCGAGCCGTGAGGTGCCAGCCTCCTGGATCGACACGAATTCGGTGCCGAATCTGCGGGCGCCCAGTCCACTTTTTTCGACGTCCGCGCTTTCGACGCCCGCTCTTTCGACGTCGGCTCTTCGACCGAACGGC
This sequence comes from uncultured Alphaproteobacteria bacterium, assembly GCA_963840075.1. Classification (GTDB taxonomy): domain Bacteria; phylum Pseudomonadota; class Alphaproteobacteria; order Rhizobiales; family Hyphomicrobiaceae; genus AWTP1-13. The sequence goes on from CAWIXS010000015.1 coordinate 100,872, forward strand.
GGTCGTCGGGCGGACGGTCGCAGCGCGATGCGACAGCGCCATGCCCGCGCAGCGGGGCAGCCAAAACGGCCGCACGCCGCAACTCGTGGACGTGGGTCGCATGACGTTCTATCTGCCGGTCGCCGAGATGTCGGCGAACATCCTGCTGTTCCTGGCGATGGGTGGCGCCGTCGGCTTCCTCTCGGGGATGTTCGGTGTCGGCGGCGGCTTCCTCATGACCCCGCTCCTGATCTTCGCCGGCATCCCGGCCGCGGTGGCGGTCGGCACCGGGGCGGCGCAGATTCTCGCCTCCTCGGTCTCGGGCGCGCTGGCGCAATGGCGCCGCCGCAACGTCGACGTGAAGATGGGCACGGTGCTGCTGATGGGCGGCCTCGTCGGCTCGGCGCTGGGCGTGGAGATGGTGCGCCTGATGCGCCACCACGGGCTCTTCGACTTCTCCATCGCCGCCTGCTACGTCATCTTCCTCGGCGTGATCGGCCTGCTGATGCTGATCGAGAGCACCAACACCATTCGCCAGGTGCGCGCCGGCAGGGTGGTCACCGGGCGCCGCTCGGGCCAGCACAACTGGGTGCACGGCCTGCCCTTGAAGATGCGCTTCCACCGCTCCAGGCTCTATATCAGCGCGCTCACACCGCTCGTTCTCGGCCTCTTCGTCGGCCTGCTGGTGGCGCTCATGGGCGTCGGCGGGGGCTTCATCATGGTGCCCGCCATGATCTATCTCCTGCGCATGCCGACCAACGTGGTCGTCGGCACGTCGCTGTTCCAGATCGTGTTCCTGACCGCAGCCACCACGGTGCTGCAGGCCTCCGTCAACTTCAACGTCGACGTGATCCTGGCCGTGATCCTGATGATCGGAGGGGTGGTCGGCGCGCAGTTCGGCGCGGCAGCCGGCGAGCGCCTGAAGGGCGAGGAGCTGCGCTTCCTTCTCGCCACCTTCATCCTGTTCGTCTGCGCCCGCTTCGCCTGGCAGCTGATCGCACGGCCGACGGAGCTCTATTCCATCACCGAAATGGGAGCGATCTGATGCAGCTGCTTCGGCGCCGCCGCGGCATCCTCGCCTTCCTCGCCGTGCTGGCCGTCGGTCTCCTCGCACCCGGCATCGGCGAGACCCTGGCGCAGAAGCGCAGGGCTCCGGTTCCCGTCGCCGAGGAGGCGCCCGGGGTCAGGCGGCCCGAGGTCAAGCGCGAGCAGCAGCCGGGCGCCAAGGAGTTCGTCGAGGCGACGGTCTCCAAGCGCACCATCGCGGTGACCTCGAGCTTCAACGGCACCGAGGTCTTCATCTTCGGCGCCATCGGCGGCAGCCAGCAGCCGAGCGCGGAATCGGGCTACTACGACGTGATCGTCGTGGTCGAGGGCGCGCCGAGCCGGGCCGTCGTGCGGCGCAAGAGCAACGTCGCCGGCCTGTGGCTCAATACCGCCTCGGTGGCGTTCGACAACGTGCCCACCTTCTACGCCATGACCTCGACGCGCCCGGTCGACGAGATCGCCACGGAAAGCGACCTGGCCTTGTACGGGATCGGGCTCGGGCATTTGAAGTTCACGCCCGCCGTCGGCCAGAGCGTGCCGCTCTCCAACGAGGACATCAAGGACTACCGGGCGGCCATCATCCGCCTCAAGGGCAATGCCGGGCTCTACGTGGACAAGAAGCCGTTCGGGGTCACCTTCACCGGCAAGAGCATCTTCCTCGCCAGCGTGGTGCTGCCCGCCAACGTGTCCGTGGGGCCGTTCTGGACGCGCGTCTATCTGTTCCGGGAGGAGAAGCTCCTGAGCAGCTTCAGCGTGAACCACACTCTGGAGCGCGAGGGCCTGGAGCGCTACCTGTACGCCTTTGCCTACGGCCTGCCGACGCTCTACGGCTTCACCACGGTGCTCATTGCCGTGGGGGCCGGCCTCGCGGCCTCGACCGCCTTCCGCAGAGGCGGCCCCGCGTGAGTTGGGAATTAGGGATTAGGGATTAGGTCCAATCGCTTCCCTGATCCTAATCCCCAATCCCTAATCCCTAATCAGTGCCCCTCGAAGGCCATCAGGGCGTGCCACTTGATGCCGAGCGACGCGAGCTTCCTGGAGCCGCCGAGGTCGGGCAGGTCGATGATGAAGGTCGCGCCCGCCGCCTCGCCGCCGGAGCGCTGCACCAGCTTCACCGCCGCCTCCGCCGTGCCGCCGGTGGCGATCAGGTCGTCGACGATCAGGATGCGCTCGCCCCGGCGGATGGCGTCCTCGTGCATCTCGATGATGTCGACGCCGTACTCCAGCGTGTACTCCTGGCCGATGGTCTTCCAGGGCAGCTTGCCCTTCTTGCGGAACGGCACGAAGCCGCAGCCCAGCTCGTGGGCGATGGCGCCGCCGAGGATGAACCCGCGCGCCTCGACACCGGCGACCGCCTGCACCCCGGTGCCGGTGAACGGCGCCGCCATCTGCTCGACGGCAGCCTTGAAGCCCCGGGCATCGCCGAGCAACGTCGTCACGTCACGGAACAGGATGCCCTGCTTGGGATAGTCCGGGATGGTCCTGATCAGGCCTTTCAGATCTGGCACGGGCGATGGCCTCCACAGCGGAACTGGCGCCCCAGCATAGCAAAGCGCGTGCCGCAGCGTCAGTCCTGCCCTACCGCTTGGCTTTGCCCTTGGCCGGAACGGACTTGCCGTCGGTCATCTGGTAGATCTTGTAGGCGCTGTAGGAGCTCGACACCGCGGCAATCGCTGCGAGAAGGACGATCCAGAAGGATTTGTCTCTCAGCCATCGCATCGCGGCGCCCTCCCCATCGTGGCCACGGCCGCACGGGTCGGCCCCTCAAAGCGCGGCACAGCCTGGGCGTTCCCCCCGCCCCTCGTGACCACCCTACTCTCCGATGCCTTCGCGGCTTGATCAAGGCGTGCGGGCGACATCGCATGCCTGCCATCCTTCGCATCCAAGTTGCAGCAATGGCCATCCGACAACCGGCCCGGCGATCAGGCCCGTCAATCCTGCCCGACCGAACGCACCTTCACCATTCGATCTCAACGCCGGCCGAACAGGCGCTCGATGTCGGCGAGCTTCAGCTCCACGTAGGTGGGGCGGCCGTGGTTGCACTGGCCCGAGTGGGGCGTCGCCTCCATCTCGCGCAGGAGGGCGTTCATCTCCTCGGGCGCGAGGCGGCGCCCGGCGCGCACCGAGCCGTGGCAGGCCATGGTGGAGCAGACGGCCGCCAGCCGCTCCTTCAGCAGGCTGCCCTCGCTCTCGCCCAGGGCCTCGCGCGCCAAGTCCCTGACCAGGCCCTTCACGTCGGTGTCGCCGAGCAGCGCCGGCACCTCGCGCACCAGCATGGCGCCGGGGCCGAAGGTCTCCAGCACCAGCCCCAGCCGCTCGAGGTCTGGCGCGGACTCGGCGAGTGCCGCCACCTCGTCGGCGTCGAGATCGACCACCTCGGGGACGAGCAGGACCTGGCGCGCCACCCCGCCGTCGGCGAGTGCCACCTTGAGGCGCTGGTAGACCAGGCGCTCGTGCGCGGCATGCTGATCGACGATCACCACGGAATGGCGCGTCTGGGCGACGATGTAGGTGCCGTGCAGCTGCGCGCGCGCCGCGCCCAGCGGCCGGTCGAGCAGCTCCCCCGGCGCAGGCTCCGCGGCGGCCCTGGTATCGGCGCTGGGCCCGGCGAGCCCGTCGAGGGGCGCCTGCCAGTCCTCGGCGAAGCCGCGCTGGAATGGGGCCGGACCCTGCGCCCCGGCGAAGGCTGGGGCTGACCCCATGCGCCTGCCGGCGCTGGAGCCGGGGGTCGGACCCGCAGGGTCTGACCCCATCGAACGCGCCGCCGCGCGTGCCAGCACGTCGGCCGCGGCAAGCCCGCCGGCCACCGTCGCCCGGTGCCCCGCCGCCTCCAGCGCAGCCCTGAGCGCGCCGGCGATGAGACTGCGCACGCGGCCCGCGTCACGGAAACGCACCTCGGCCTTGCTCGGGTGCACGTTCACGTCGACCTCGTGCGGGGGGAGGGCCACGTCGAGCGCGAGCAGCGGATGGCGCAGCTTGGGAACGAGGTCGCCGTAGGCCGCACGCACCGCGCCGATCAGCAGGCGGTCCTTCACCGGGCGGCCGTTGACGAACAGGTACTGCTGCCCCGCATCCGGCCGGTTGAGCGTCGGCAGGCCGGCGAAGCCCGTCACGCGTATCCCGTCGCGCTCGATGTCGATGGCCAGCGCGTCGGCCAGGAACGCGCGCCCCATGATGCGCCCGAGCCGGGCGAGGTGCCCGTCCTGGCCCGGCGGCTGCGCCGGCAGCCTGAGCCCCGTGCGCTCGCCGGTGGTGAGCGTGAAGGCAACCGCCGGGTTGGCCATGGCGAGGCGCTTCACCGCCTCGGAGATGGCCATGTTCTCCGCCCGCTCGGACTTCAGGAACTTGAGGCGTGCCGGGGTCGCCGAGAACAGCTCGCGCACCTCCACCCGGGTGCCGCGGCTCAGCGCCGCCGGGCGCACGCCGTGCTTCCTGCCCCGATCGACAACGATCTCGTGCGCCAGCGTCCCATCGCGCGCCCGCGAGGCGATGGCGAGATGGGCGACCGCGCCGATCGAGGGCAGCGCCTCGCCGCGGAAACCCAGCGTGGCGATGTTGAGAAGGTCGTCGTCGGCGAGCTTGGAGGTGGCGTGCCGCTCCACCGCCAGCGCCAGGTCCTCCGCGCTCATGCCGGCGCCGTTGTCGGTGACGCGGATGAGCGAGATGCCGCCGGCCGCGGTCACCACCTCGATGTCGGTCGCTCCGGCGTCGAGCGCGTTCTCGACCAGCTCCTTCACCACGCTCGCGGGCCGCTCGATCACCTCGCCGGCAGCGATGCGGTTGACGGTCTCGGGCCCAAGCTGGCGGATGCGGGGCTCAGACCCCTGACACCGACCTTTCCGCTGAGCATCCACCGCCATCGTCTGGGGGTCCGACCCCCATCCCCGTTGCATTGGTCACAACCTATTTCGGCAGAGGTTTGCCCCGTCTATCAAATTCGTCCAGCGCGATCCGGTCGGGTCAGACCGGCGGCCTTGGCAGACGGGCGAGGAGCTGCCTCGCCCGTGGCAGGGCATCATGCAGGTACTGGCCGGGCTCACGCAACCACAGCCCTGGAATGGCGCGCGACTGTGCCTCCGAGATCAGCACTTCCACGAGAAGTTGCACCAATCCGGCCGACCAACCGGGCCAGTGAAATGGTGAAATCGTCAAATCGTGAAATCGAAACAGGTCTCACGACTTCACGACTTCACGACTTCAGGCCTACAGCGCGGCGACGCGCTCGCGCGTGAGCTGCTTGGCCAGCTCCACCGCCGGCTGATCGAACGGGTCGACGCCCAGAAGATGCGCGGCGAGCATCGTCTCCACCATCATGTGCATCATCAGCGCGCCGAGACTCGTCTCGTCGAGGCGGGCGAGGTCGAAGGTGCGCACCGGACGGCCGGCGCGGGCGAGCGCCTGCGGCACGGCCTCGGCCTGGGCCGCCACCAGGTCGCCGGCGGTGCGGCCGGCGAGGTAGGAGAGACCGGCAGCGTTGGCGAGGCCGGCATCGATGCGCGGGCCAGTGCCGGCCGAGGGCGCGCGCACCAGCGTGATCAGGTGCTCGTGAGGCCCGTCCATGAAGAGCTGCAGCTGGCTGTGCTGGTCCACCGGGCCCAGGCAGGCAACGGGCTGGGTGCCCTCCCCGTTCTTGCCGAGGCTCTCCGCCCAGAGCTGGGCGAACCAGTGCGCGAAGCGCCCGAGCCGGTCGCTGTAGGGCAGCATCACCTGGACCCGGATGCCCTTCTCGCGCGCCAGACCGACCGCCAACGCCGCGCCCTCGGCCGGCGCGAGCCCGCGCGGCGCCTCGGCCGCCAGCAGGGCCTCCACCACGCTCCTGGCGCCGGCGCGCACGGCGCGCGCATCGAGCCCGCGCGCGATCGCCGGCAGCAGCCCGACGTTGGTCAAGACCGAGAAGCGCCCGCCGATGCCGGGATGGTGGTCGAGCAGCGGGATGCCGTGCTGCTCGAACAGCGTGCGCAGGCCGTTGGCCTTGCCCTCGACCCTGGCCTCGGTGATGCCGAGGAACAGCTCGGGGATGCGCGTCTCGAGCCCTGCCGCCTGCACCGCCGCCAGAGCCGCCAGCGCCTGCACCAGGGTCTCGGGCGTGCCGCCCGACTTGGAGATGACGACGAAGCGCACCGCCGCCAGATCGTCGAACGAGCCCAGCGACGCGGCCAGCGTATGGCCGTCGAGATTGTCGTAGAAGCGGGTGCGCGGGCGCCGCTTCTGGGCAGGGTCGGCCGAGCCCGGGATGTTCCAGCCGGCGAGTTGGGCCAGGGTCTGGCCGCCGAGGCTCGACCCGCCGGTGCCGAAGAACACGATGGCATGCGCGTCGCGGGCGAGGCGGGCGTAGGCGGCCTCGGCCTCGGCGATGTCGGCGGTCTCCTCCGGGATGGTGAGGTGCGGCAGGCGCCGGCTGCGATAGTCCTCCTTGAGTCTGGCGACGGCCGGCGTGAGCCTGTCCAGCCAGCGGCCCAGCTCCGCCTCGGAGAGGCCGTAGGGGCCGATGGCGGCATCGAGGCCGCCGGCGATCGACTGCCGATAGGGCCGCTCTGCGCCGTCGCCGGCGCGCCTGTTGGCCGGATTGTCCACCATGGGCCGAGCCGTAGCGCGAATTGGGCCGGCTGTCACCGGGACCGGTGTTGCAAGCTCAACCGGAAGATCGATAGCCCGTAGTGTTGCATGCAGGACCGGCAACGGACGGAGACGTCCAAGCCCAGATCCTCGCTCTTGGCGATATCGCGTCCTGGCCGCCTCGCGGGGCGCAGGAGGGGGCGCGGCGTGGAGCGCTACCCTGACCTGCCCTGGCGGGCGAGGCCGCCAGAAACGCAAAATTCGCGTCGGCAAGGGCCTTCCGACAGCCGGGCTCGATCTTGGCCCAGACGGCCCTCGCTGCTACCCACCGGCAGCGCAAAGCCACGCAGAGTTGCACCACCCGCTCTTTTCCGGGTTGCACCACCCGCTGGAGCGTCAGCCTCCGGAGCCGAGCCCCTTGGGCCGGCCGACGACGGTCACCAGCAGGTCCTGGCCCTCGAACAGGCGCTTGGCGACCCGCCGCACGTCGTCGACAGTCACCGCCTCGATCAGGGGATTGCGCCTGTCGACGTAGGCCGGGCCCAGCCCCTCCACGTTCATCCACAGGAGCTGGTTGGCGATGTTGGTGTTGGTATCGAATCTGAGCGCGAACGATCCGGTGAGATAGGCCTTGGTGTCGGCCAGCTCCTTCTCGGTGGGGCCTTCGCTGACGATGCGCTTCAGCTCGGAGCGGACCACGTCCAGCGACTGGCCCACCGCCTCGTTCTTCGTCGCCACGCCGCCATAGAACATCGAGGCATGGCGCATGGGGATGATGGTGGTGTCCACCCCGTAGGCGAGGCCGCGCTTCTCGCGGATCTCCTGGTAGAGCCGCGAGGTGAAGGAGCCGCCGCCGAGGATCGTGTTGAGCACGAACGCGGGGATGAAATCCTTGTCGTCGCGCGCCATGGCGGGCAGACCGAAGCGCACCACCGACTGCGGCACGTTCATGTCGATGACGTTCAGCTTCTGGGCCGCCTTCGGCTCGGTCTTCGGGACAGGTGAGAGCCTGGCCTTGGCCGGCAGCGCGCCGAATACGCTGTCGAGCATGCCGCCCAGCGTCGCCGCGTCGATGTCGCCGACCACCACGACGTGCAGGTTGTCCCTGGCAAGAACGCGCGCATGGAAGTCGGCGAGGTCCGCGCGCGTCATGTCGGCCACCGACTTGGGCGTGCCGTTGGCCGGCCGGCCGTAGGGATGTCCGGCGAAAACCTGCGCCATCCACTGCTCAGTGGCGACGCGGGTGGGATCGCGGGCGGCGAAAGCGAGGCTCGCCAGATGCTGCTTGCGCATGCGCTCGACGGCCTCGTCGTCGAAGCGCGGCTTGGCCATCGCCAGCGCCAGAAGGCGTGCGCCGGCGTCGCGGTTCTCCGTGAGCGTCGCGAAGCTGCCGTAGAAGGCGTCGCGCGCGGCATCGAAGCTCATGCGCATGGCGAGTTCCTCCATGCGCTCCTGGAACGCCTTGGCGCCGAGGTCGCCTGCACCCTCGTCCAGCATGCTGGAGAGGAAGTTGGCGACGCCTTCGCGTCCCTGCGGGTCCTGCGCGCTGCCGCCGCCGCCGAAGCCGAAGCGCATGGCGATCAGCGGCACCTCGCGGCTCTCGACCAGCCAGGCGGTGATGCCCCCGGGGCTCTTGACCTCCTGGATCTTCATGGCGTGCGCCTCGCGCGGGAAAAATGACAGCGTCGCCAGCACGAGGGCCAAGACAGCGGACGCCATCCAGCCGCTGCGCGTACGTCTCGAGGTGGGGCGAGGCATGGTCATCGCACCTCCCGGCCGGTCTTGCCGACCGACGCCGGGGTCACCGTCGGCGGGGATGCCGCTATATTGTCGGGCCCCGGCTCGCCCGGGATCAGTGCTCCCGTCACCGAGCGGCGGATATCGAGGTACTTGCTCGCGGCCTTCTGCACGTCCTCCAGGCTCACCTTGGCGATCGCCGCCGGCCAGCGCTCGATCTGCTCCAGCGTCAGGCCGAGCGACAGGCCCGCGCCGTAGCGGCGCGCCAGCGTCACCTGGCTGTCGGTCTCGTAGACGAACTCGGCGAGGAACTGCTTCTTGGCCCGATCGAGCTCGGCCGCGGTGACGCCCTTCTCGCGCAGGTCACGCACGACGCGGTCGATGGCCTGCTCGACGCGGTCGAGCGACACGCCCTCAGCCGCAACAGCGGAGACGCCGATGGCGCCGCTGTCGAGGCTGAGGCCCGAGTACCAGCCGCCGGTGCTGGACGCGAGCCTCTCCTGCACGACGAGCGTCTGGTAGAGCCGGCTGGTGCTGCCGCCGGCCGCGATCTTCATCAGGAGGTAGAGGGCCTCCGCTTCTCCCGCCGCCGCCTTGGTGAGCGCAGGCGCCAGATAGTAGCGCCGCACCGATGCGTTGCCGGCGCGCGGGTCCTTCAGCTCCACCCGGCGCGGGGAACGGTGCTCCGGCTCCTGCGGCCGCACGCGCGGCCCGATCCTCGGGTTTGCCGGCAGCAGGCCGTAGGTGGCCTCCGCCAGCGCCTCGACCTCCCCGGGGACGACATCGCCGGTCACGACCACGATGGCGTTGTTGGGCGCATAGAAGCGCTGGTAGAACGTCAGCGCATCCTCGCGCGAGAGCTTCGCCATCTCGTGCATCCAGCCGATCACCGGGATGCGGTAGGGATGGTTCTGGTAGAGCGCGGCCGCCATCTGCTCGCCCAGGATGCTCGACGGCACGTTCTCGATGCGCACGCGCCGCTCCTCGATGATGACCTGGCGCTCGGTGTCCACCTCCTTGGGGTCGAGCCGCAGGTTCATCATGCGGTCCGCCTCCATCTCCATCATCCGCTTCAGCCGGTCCTTGGAGACGCGCTGAAAGTAGGCGGTGTAGTCGGGGGTGGTGAAGGCGTTCTGCTGGCCACCCAGGCGCGAGACGATCGCCGACATCTCGCCGTTGGCGAGCTTCTCCGTCGACTTGAACATCAGGTGCTCGAGAAAGTGGGCGATGCCGGACACGCCGGGCGGCTCATCCGCGCTGCCGACGCGGTAGTACACCATGTGCGTGACCACGGGCGCCCGGTTGTCGGGCACCACCACGAGAGTGAGGCCGTTGGCCAGCTTGAATTCACTGACACGCCTGCCGGAGCTGGCCTGCGCGGTCGCAAAGATCGATGTCATCAGCGTGAGGGCGAGGAAAAGGAGGAAGTAGGGAAGGCGCCAGCCTCGTGCTCTGTCGGCGGTCCACATGGGGCTAATCCTGAATGCGAGGCTGGTGCCTCCCAGGGTGAGGCCCCAGGCCGGGCCGGCTGCCGAGGCGGACGTTGCGGTACGAGCGAGCATGACGCTGTTGTTGGTCGGCCGCAACCCCAAGTCAAATGAAACGCAGTTAATGTCGCTGCGCCAACACCTTGCTGGCTGCGCAGGGGTGCTGGCGGGAGGTTCGGCCGCCGACGGTCTATCGGCCGGAGGACAATGCCCGCGCCGCACCCAATGCGGGGCACCCCGTGAGCTGCTGGCACGCTATTTGGTCAGTTTCTCGGTCATGCCGGTGAACAGGCCGGGGCACGGGCCGTACGGGCTGCGGTTGGCCCCCGCGTCGTTGGGGTTGAGCGCCTTTTCCTTCCACTGCATCTCGCCGCGGCAATAAGCGAGATGCAGACGCTCGCGCTCCTTGGCTGCCGCCAGCTTGTTCTGCTCGGGGTCCTTGAGGGCCGTGAGATCGGTGTCGGACGCCTTGCCGGACCCTGGCTCGGGCAGCCGGCTGACATTGGGCGGCACCACCAGCGGCGCGCGATCGGCCATCTTGGGGTCGCGCTTATTGGCGTCGAGGGCCGACCCGCTGACGCCCATCCAGTCGAAGACCTTGCCCTCGAGCTGGAGCCCGTCGATGCAAGCGCTCAGCGTGAGTGCCAATGTGACGGCGACAGCGGCGCAGGCGGTGAGGCTCAGGCGCGACAGCATCTTCGTCTCGTCCCCCTCGAATCCCGCTGCTTCAAAGGCTTACGGCGACTTTGCGGCGCGATTGCGACTCGAAACGAAAGATTCATACAAGAGCCCGCAGACCCCGGCAACAATGGCTGCGTCGGCGATATTGAACACGTACCAGTAGAACCCGAAGGCGTGCAGCTGGATGAAGTCGGCCACGCCGCCCAGAACGAGGCGGTCGATGGCGTTGCCGGCGGCCCCGCCCATGATCAGCCCGAGGCTTGCCGCGACCAGCCTCTCGGTGACACCCCAGGCGAGCCAGACCGCCATCGCCAGCACGGCGAGCACCGCAAAGCCCGCCAGCAGCCGTTGCCCCAATGCGCTGTCGAGCTGCAACAATCCGTAGCTGATGCCGCGGTTCTCGACATAGACGAAGTTGAGGAACGGGGTCACCTCCACCGTCCGCGGGGCGTCCCGCAGGCGATAGACGAGGAGCACCCACCACTTGCTCGCCTGGTCCAGCGCCAGGGTCAGAAGCGCGACCCAGGCGCCCAGCGCCGACAGAGGACCCCACAGCCACCGCTTCAGTTGCGCCACCGGCATCAGGTCCCCAGGCTTCCAGAGCTTCCCCGAGGCTCGCGCGCCTCGCGCCGCGCGGCGGTCGCCGACTCAGCGTGCGGGTAATATCCGGAACTTGGCGCTGCGTCCAATGCGATAGGTCTCGAAGTCGCTGTGGTCGATGGTGAGGATGGTCCTGAGCCCCTCGCGCTCCGCCACATGCACCAGTGTGGCATCCGCGAAGTCCATGGGCCGGTCTGCGTAGCGGGCCATCAGTGCTTCCAGCGTAGGCAGATCGGCATTGGTGATTGGCACGAGCAAGGTCTTGGACATCTTGTTCATGCAGCACACGTATAATACCGCGACCGGCGGGCGTCAACCGGCCGCCCCCGCGCCCGCCCGGGCATCGAGCTCGCGCACAGCCAGGGCATCGCGCGCGGAGAGGTCCGGATAGTCGGGGTCGCTGCCCACGTCGTCGGTGAAGCGCCACGAGCGCGCGCACTTGCGGCCGGTGGCCTTCTGCGGCACCACGGCGACGCCCGGCACGTCGGGCAGGGTGAAGGCGCCGTCCGGCGGCTCGCCCTCGATCACCTCGATGCCCGACGTGATGCACACCTCGGCGAAGTCGACGCCCTCGAGCGCGGTCAGAAGCTCGTGCTCCGCAATGTAGACCCGAGGCGCCGCCTCCAGCGAGGAGCCGATCCGCTTGTTGGCGCGCTCGATCTCCAGGGCGCCCGTCACCACCCGGCGCACCTTCTTGATGGCTTCCCAGTCCTCGGCCAGCGCCTCGTTGCGCCACGACTTGGGGACCTCGGGGAACACCTCCAGATGCACCGAGCCCTCCTCGGAAGGGTAGCGCGCGAGCCATGCCTCCTCGGCCGTGAAGCAGAGCAGCGGCGCCAGCCACAGGCAGGTGTGGCGGAAGATCTGCTCGATCGTCTCCAGCGCCGCCCGGCGCTTGGCGCTGGAGTAGGGCTCGCAGTAGAGCGCGTCCTTGCGGATGTCGAAGTAGAACGCGGAGAGGTCGGTGTTCATGAAGTGGGAGAGCACCGCAACGACGCGCTTGTAGTCGTACTCGGCGTAGGCCTTGCGCACGATCTCGTCGAGCTCGCCGAGGCGGTGCAGCATGACCTGCTCCAGCTCGGGCATGGCGGCGGGGCTCAGCTGCTGGCGCCCCTCGTAGTGCGCGAGCGTGCCGAGCATCCAGCGCAGCGTGTTGCGGAGCTTGCGGTAGGATTCGCCCGTGCCCTGCAGGATCGAGCGGCCGAAGCGGATGTCGTTGGAATAGTCGGCCGAGGCGACCCACAGGCGCAGGATGTCGGCGCCGCTGGTCTTCATCAGCTCCTGCGGCGAGAGCGTGTTGCCGCGCGACTTGCTCATCTTCTCCTCGCCCTTCTCGTCGAGGATGAAGCCGTGCGTGAGCACCACGTCGAAGGGCGCGCGACCGCGCGTGCCGCAGCTTTCGAGCAGCGACGACTGGAACCAGCCGCGGTGCTGGTCGGAGCCCTCGAGGTACATGACGCGGTCGGTCCCGCCGTCGCGCTGGCGCTGGATGCCGGCGAGCTGCGGGAAGGCCTCGGCGTCCTCCAGGGTGAAGGTGTGGGTGGAGCCGGACTCGAACCAGACGTCGAGGATGTCGGTCACCTGCTCCCAGTCGGCGGGGTTGTCGACCAGGCCCGCGAGGAAGCGCTCCTGCGCGCCGGCCACGAACCAGGCGTCGGCGCCCTTCTCGGTGATCGCTGCGCGGATGCGCGCCATCAGCTCGCCGGACTTGGCGAAGCTGGCCGAAGGGACGACCTCGCCGGTCTCCTTGTGCTGGAACACGGTGATGGGCACGCCCCAGGCGCGCTGGCGCGAGATCACCCAGTCGGGCCGCGCCTCGATCATGCCGCGCAGGCGGTTCTGGCCCGAGGCCGGCACGAACTCGGTCTCGGCGATGGCCTGCAGCGCCAGCTCGCGCAGCGTCTGGTTGCTGAGTGCGCGACCGGCTTCCCTCTCCCCGCTTGCGGGGAGAGGGTCGGGGGGGAGTCGGCGTTGCGCGGGGAGAGGGAGCACCCAACGGCTTGTCCATGGCGATGAACCACTGCGGGGTGTTGCGGAAGATCACCGGCTTCTTGGAGCGCCAGGAGTGCGGGTACTGGTGCTTCAGGCGTCCGCGCGCGATCAGCGCGCCGGCCTCGATCAGCGCCGCGATGACGGCGTCGTTGGCGTCGCCCTTGTTGCCCTCGTCGTCGATGACACGCTTGCCCGCAAAGCCCGGCACCTCCTTGGTGAAGCGGCCGTCGCCGTCCACCGTGAACGGGATGGCAGTGTCGATGCCGCGCTGGCGCAGCTTGGCGGCGTTCTCCATCCAGATCTCGAAGTCCTCGCGGCCGTGCCCGGGCGCGGTGTGCACGAAGCCCGTGCCGTCCTGGTCGGTGACATGGTCGCCGTCGAGCAGGGGCACCTTGAAGTCGTAGCCGAGGCTGCGCAGGGGATGGGCACACTCCATCCTGGAGAGCTTGACGCCGTCGATGGCGTCGTCGCGGCGCTCCCAGGCCTCAACCTTGGCGGCCTTCATCACGGCGTCGGCGAGCTTTGCCGCGAGAATGAGCTTGTCGCCGGCCTTGGCCCAGTTGCCCTCGGGCGCCGCCGTCACCTCGTAGAGGCCGTACTCGATGCGCGGGGAGAAGGCGATCGCGCGGTTGCCCGGCAGCGTCCAGGGCGTGGTGGTCCAGATGACGACGGAGGTGCCCTCGGGGACGAAGCCCTTGGGGAACGTCACCGGGAACTTCACCCACACGGTGTCGCTGGTGTAGTCGTGATATTCCACCTCGGCCTCGGCCAGCGCAGTCTTCTCCACCACGCTCCACATCACCGGCTTGGAGCCGCGGTAGAGCGCGCCGTTCATGGCGAACTTCATGAGCTCGGCCGCGATCGTGCCCTCCGCCTTGTAGGCCATGGTGGAGTAGTAGTGCTCCCAGTCGCCCTCGACGCCGAGGCGCTTGAACTCGGCGCGCTGCACCCCGATCCAGTGCTCGGCGAACTCGCGGCACTGCTTGCGGAACTCCACGACCGGGACACTGTCCTTGTCCTTGCCCTTGGCGCGGTACTCCTCCTCGATCTTCCACTCGATCGGCAGCCCGTGGCAGTCCCAGCCCGGCACGTAGTTGGAGTCGAAGCCCAGCATCTGCTGGCTGCGCGTCACCATGTCCTTGAGGATCTTGTTGAGCGCGGTGCCGATGTGGATGTGGCCGTTGGCGAAGGGCGGCCCGTCGTGGAGGATGAACTTGGGCCGGCCCTTGGCCGCCGCGCGCTCGCGGCTGTAGAGGCCGAGCTTCGCCCAGCGCTCCAGGAGCCTGGGCTCGAGCTCGGGCAGCCCGGCCTTCATCGGGAAGGCCGTCTTGGGCAGGAACAGGGTCGCGCTCCAATCGCGCGAGGCGGGCTTGGTGGAGGTCATGGGGATGCCGTGTGCAAAAGCTGAGCGAAGCGGGCTTCGAGACAAGGGGATTGCCCCGGACGCCCGGAGCTAGTCCAGGGCGACCGGGCCTATAATTCGCGCAATTCGCGCCAGCTGTGGCTTCAACCGCGACATGGGGCTCCTTGTAGCCGCCTCGCCAGCCGCGGGCAACCTTCGGGCACTGCGCCAGGCGGGAAATGCACCGCGCCGTGTCGGATTGCATACAAACGTGCCGACGTCTGCGCGGTCGGCAGGGTGCCCGCAGGTCAGGGCACCTACAGGGGATCGGCCGGAGCGGTCGCGAGGATGGCCTGGGCCTGCGCACAGTCCTTGGCGATCTGGGCCTTCAGCGCGTCGATGGAATCGAACTTGGCGTCGGCGCGCACGTAAGCGATGAACTCCACGCCGATCTCCCGCCCGTAGAGGTCGCCGTCGAAATCGAGCAGGAAGACCTCCAGCATGGGCGCGCCGTCGTCGAAGGTCGGGCGTGTGCCGAGATAGGCGGCAGCCGGGTAGACCCTCCCCTCCAGGTGCACCCGCACCGCGTAGATGCCATGCGCGAACGCAGTGCCGGAGGAGAGCGCGACATTGGCGGTAGGAAAGCCCATGCCCGTCCCGCGCTTGAAGCCGCCGATCACCTCGCCCGAGACCCGCCACCAGTGCCCAAGTATGTGTGCAGCGCTCGCAACGTCGCCCTCGGCCAGCGCGGCGCGGACGGCGTTGGAGGAGAACACCTCGCCCGCGTCCGCGACCTGCTCCACCACCGTGACGCCGAAGCCCAGCGCGCGGCCGGCGCGCCGCATCGTCTCCGGGTCGCCCGTCCGCCCCTGGCCGAAGCGGAAGTCGTAGCCGACCACGACATGCCGGGCGGCCAGCGCGCGCACGATGATCCGATCGATGAAGTCCTGGGCGGAGAGCCCGGCCAGCGTCCCGTCGAAGGCGAGAACGATGGCGAGATCGAGGCCGAAATGCTCCAGAAGCTCGAGCTTGCGCGCAAGCGGGGTCAGGCGGAAATGCGGCTTGTCCGGCTGGAAGAACTCGCGCGGGTGCGGCTCGAACAGGATGACGCCCGCGGGCGCGCCGAGTCTCGCGGCTTGCTCCCTGGCGGTGCGCAGCAGAGCCTGGTGGCCGCGATGCACGCCGTCGAAGTTGCCGATCGCCAGCACGGCGCCCCTGGCGGCGGGCGGCACGCTGTCGATTCCGTCGAGGACGATCATGTGTGGCGCGAGCCCGATTGCGACGGTCCCGAACGCGGGACAGCCCGTCGAGCGGCTTGGCCTCCGGTTCAGCTTCGTCCGGAGAGTGCCCGCCCGCGTCTCCCGTGTCACGGGGGACGCGGGGTGACGCGTCACTCTGTCTGAGGTGCTCCCTCTCCCCGCAAGTGGGGAGAGGGGATCGGGGCGGCGCTAGCAGGCGCCGGCGAACTCCAGATCGCTCGCGGCCTCCTTGACGCGCAACGCCACCTCGTTGCGGAAGTACTCCTCGATGGCGGTGACCAGCGAGCTCGACACCCGGTCGCGCCACTGGTCGGACTTGAGCTGCTGGGCGTCCGCCTCGTTCGTGAGGTAGCCGAGCTCGAGCAGGATGGCCGGCACCTTGGCGGTCTTCAGCACGTTGAACGCGGCGTTGCGGTCCGGGTTGTCCATCAGGTTGGTGGTGGAGCCCATGAAGCCGATGATCGAGCGGGCGAGCACGCTGGTGCGCGCCTTCGTGAGCTCGATATCGCGGTGCGCCAGGTCCGCGAGGATGTTGCGCAGCGTGCCGTCCTCGGCAGGCGCGATGTCCTTGGCCTTCTTGAGCGGCGCCATCTCCGTGCCCGACAGCATCCGCTCGGCCGACTCGCGCTCCGCCGACCGGCGCAGGGCGTCGGCCACGTGCGGGCGCAGCGAGTAGATGGTTGCACCGCGGGCGGAGGCGCGCGCCGCGTAGTCCGCGTGGATGGCGATGAACAGCGCCGCGCGTTGCCGCTCGGCGAACATGCGCCGCTCGTCGAGCGGCACGAACACGTCGGTCTCCCGGGTCAAGAGCACCCGGTAGCGGCTGCTGGCCTCGAGCTTCTCGCGGAATTTCAGGCTGAACGAGAGCACCACGTTCTTCTCGACGGTGCCCCACTTCTTGGCGCCCGAATCCTCCCCGCCGTGACCCGGGTCGATGACGATGACCGGCTTGCACGAGGCTGCCGCGCGCTTGTTGCGCGAGACGGCCGGCTTGGGCACCGGCGGCTGCAAGCCCCCGGCGCCGAGCCCCCGCGCCCCAGCGCGCACCTCGGTGGCGGCCGCCGTCTCCGACGCGGCGACGATATCGAGCACGAGGTTGTCGGACTTCCCGTCCGGCGACTTCTCGAGCGCCGACTTTTCGATCACCACCGGGCCCGTCACCTCGATCACGATGCGCATCCGGCCCGGCGCCGAGAACCCGTGCTGGAAGGATTTCACGACACCGACGGGCGTCTTGCCGGGCGGGCTCGGCAGCTCCAGCTTGACCGACGGCAGGTCGATCAGCACGCGGTTCGGATTCGCGAGGGCGGAGACCTTGAACTCGACCGGCCGCTCGACGCCGACGATGAAGCGCGTGCGCGTGGTCTCGGCCGCGGCCGGCGCCTGCTTGTCGGGCGCCTGCTTGTCGGGCGCCTTGGAGGCGCGGACGGGTCGCTGGGCGGACGCCTGTTGCGCGGACGCCGCCACCGGAGCAAGTGCGAGCAAAGCTGCAGCCACCAGCGCCGTCCAGCTCACGCCGGAACGCAATCGCCTGCCGATTCCCATGCCTTGGACCCCCGTCTAACGCGTCACGAATGGCGGGACAGTCGTCGAAGTATCTTCGGAACGTGGCATTTTGCGGATCACCGTCACGGGGCCGATTCATGGCCCCTCAATGTTAAATATCTGCTAAAGGTTGGATGGCTAGGGTCGAGCGCTGCGGCAGCGCCTGTGGAAAACCTCGCCCCCGGCACCCGCCAGCTTCTCGCAGTCCGGCGCTTTTCCGCGCCTCGCGTCAAGAGGCTGCCTGCAGCTCATCTTCCAGTCTTGCATCGTTCTTGCCACGCCGCAGGCGCCATCGGTGAGTCGATGCCGCGATTGCTGCGAGGACCGCGAGAGACGCGAGAGATGAGTGAGAGCCACCGGATCGCATGGGCCGATGCGACCCGGGACCCGGTGCGCGGCTGCTCGCCGGCACCCCGTTCTATTGGAACGACCGGGGCGCACGCCTGCCGCCCGGCCAGGTTGCCAGCCGTCATGTCGACGGCGTGCTGCACGAGGCGTTGCCCGCACAGGTGCTCTCCCACCCGTCATCCCGGACGGAGCGCTGCGCGCCATCGGCGAGCAGCGCTCCGAGCCGGGACCTCGCGAGGTCAAGACTTCGCCCGAGCGCCGGATGAGCGCCGGAGCGAAGCCTCGAGCATTGGAGGCGAGGGGGGCTGACCCCGTGGCACCGTTCGGGTTGCCGCCGATCGATGGCTCACACGGTCTGGACGCCCGGTCTCGCGGCCGCGAGCACGGCGGCCGTCTGCTGATCGGCCTGGGCGAGATCGGACCTGCCGGCGTGCTCGTAGGCCACGGCGCGGTTCTGGTACGCCTCGGCGAAGTCGATCTGCGCGCCGATGGCCGACGTGTAGTCCTTGATCGCGGCCGCCGCGTCACCGCTCGTCAGATAGGCGTTGGCACGCAGGAAGTAGGCGACCGGCGCCTTGCTGCTCCTGATCGCGCGCGTGTAGTCGTCGATGGCGCGCGCCGACAGGCCCTTGGCCTCGAAGGCGGTGCCGCGCGCCGCCAGGGCGACGGCATGTCTGGAATTGACGTTGATGACCTTGGAATAGTCGGCAATCGCCCGATCGATCTCGCCGCGTGCCTTGTAGGCGTCGCCCCGCAGCATCAGCGCATCGATGAATTTGGGGCTGCGCGCGAGCGCCCTGCCGTACTCGGCGATGGCAGCATCGAGGTTACCCGTCTGGTGATGGGCGAGGCCGGCCTCCGCGAAAGGCACCGCCTGCTTCTGCCGGCCCTCCCTGCGGAAGGCGAACACGATGGAGACGCCGATCCCCGCCACGATGAGCCAAAGCAGGTGGCCGAACAGGTAGTCGATCAGCGAGAGGTTGTAGGGCGGCAGCGGCGTCGGCAGAAGCTTCTGCGCCTGGAGCCGCGCGATCAAGGCCGCATCGAGCGCGTGGTAGCGGCGCTGCTCTCCGACCACGCCGAGGATGTAGCCGTCGTCGGTCATGCGGTAGGGCGCTATGAAGAAATGATGCGAGTACTTGTAGCCCAGATAGAGCGCCTCGCCGTTGTCGCCCTTGATGGCGGTATCCTGGATCTTCTCGAGATATTCCGACGTCCCGAACCTGGCGGCCTGTGCCTGGGGAGCGAGCACCGCGCCGGCGCAGAGGAGCGCGAGCAGGAGCATCGCGATCCGGGCAAGCCTGGAGCAACGAGCCAGTCGGACGAAAGGGCGCATCGGCAATCCCCCCTTTTCCTTCGCACAATGATCGAGCCTAAGGTGCGGACCTGCCCGGCACAATCGGCGCAGCGACACACCCGCCCGGTGAAAAATGCACAGATTCTCTACGCCGTCTCTACGCCCCGGGCGGCTCCGTGGATCTCGAGCGCACAGGTGGCTCTACGGCGCGAGCAGGCGGGCGTAGCCCTGCTCGATCGACTCGGCGAGGACGCGCCGGTAGTCGCCCGCGCGGCCCGCGGGGATCTCGCCCATGGGCGCACCCTTGAAGTCGTCGCGCCTGACATAGACGATGGGCGCGCTGACCGGTAGGAACGCGGCGCGTTGCTTGTGCAGGGTGGTGATGAGGCCGTGCATCTGCTCGGTGGGGCCGAGCTGCGAGACCATCACCATGCGCATGGCGCCCTTGGTCAGCGACACCAGGTGGATGTACATGGACGAGGTCGGGATGTAGAGGCGGCCCCGGTGCATGTAGGGCTTGTCCGGCCGGTCGCGCTCCTGGAACAGGAGGCTCGGCCATTCGTCGTCCCAGGTGACGTCCGTGCGGTAGGCCATGACGCCGCCGGGCACCGAGAACGAGGGACGCAGGGTGAGATAGCTGCCGATGTAGTGGTCGACGCCGGCGCGCGTGTAGGCGCCCATGTAGGCCGGGGCCGCGCGGCCCACCGTGGCACCGCTGGGCTCGGGGGCATTGCGGCCCTCGCCCGCCCATGCGCCCTTCACGCGCGCGAAATCGAGGCCCAGCACCATGCACACGTCGAACAGGGTCTGGTCGCGCACGCTGCGCCCCGACAGCAGGTTCTGGATGGTCTTCTCGTGGATGTCGGCGGCGTCGGCGAGCTCGGCCTGCGTCATTTTCTTCTCGATCATCGCGGTCTTGATGAGCGAGAGCGCGAGGGACTGCTTGCTGTCCGCGTGCATGGCGCGCTGCTTCATTGCAATGGAACCCGACATGGAAACGAGCTGGAGCGTAGCCGAAAGCGCGCGCCGGCGGGAGGTGCTATTGGTGCAGCAACGGGCCCGGACCCCGCTTCCGTCGCCGTGGGACGTGGATGACGACGGGGTCAGACCCGGTCAGACCCTCGCCGCCGAGGCAACCGACCGTCACGCGAGCGCGGTCCAAAGCAGCACGCAGGCCGCGAGGGCGAGCAGGAGGTCCATCAGCAGGCGAAACCGGCTGGCATCGAGGCGCAGCACGAAGCCCTTGGCCAGGCGTGAGCCGACCATCAGCGCGGCGCCGACAACGAGGCCGCGCACCACCGTATCGAGCGGCAGGGCATCGAAGCGCTGGAACACGAGCGTCTTGGTGATGCCGATCGCCATCGATCCCACCGCCTCGGTGGCGATGTAGGCGCCCTTGACCAGCCCGTAGGCGAGGAAGAAGGGCGTGTTGATCGGCCCCGTGGAAGCCACCATGCCCGACAGGAAGCCGATGCCGGCGCCGACGGGTGCCAGGTGCCAGGCCCTGATGCGCAGCCCGCGCGCCTGGAGCCAGCGCCGCGCCGGGATCATCACCAGGAACAGGGCGCCGAGCAGCCCCTCCACGATGCGCGCATCGAGTGCCAGCAGCGTGCGCGCGCCCAGCGCGGCGCAGGGCACCGCGGTGGCGCAATAGTAGGCGTTGGGGCGCCAGTGCACCTCGCGCCACCAGACCAGGACGCGCGCGAGGTTCGCGAGCAGCGCCGCGATCGCCATGATCGGCACCGCCTCGTGCGGCCCGAAGGCGAGGATCAGCGCCGGCAACAGCATGATCGAGGAGCCGAACCCGACGACGCCCGACAGCGTGCCCGCCACCAGCCCCAGCGCGAGCACGGCAAGCCACGTCATGCGCGCGGCCCACGCAAGCCGCGCGCGCCGCCAGCGCCGGCCCCGGGCGGTGCTCCGTTCAAGCTCTCCCTCCGGCCCGGGCGTGCCGGGCCGTGCCATCGCGTGCGCATCTGTGACCCGGAGTGTGACCTGGAGCCGATCTCGCGACCCGGAACTAACCACACGTTGGGACGTTTGATCCAGGCGGGTGATGTGCCCCCGGCCGGGGCCAGAATTGGCGGAGGGGGCTCGGTTGCATACCATAGTCGCCGATCGGGACGGAGAGCTGCGCGCGGTGCTCGAGGCCCTGCGCGCGTTGCAGGCCGGCGATAGCCCGGTGCGGCTGCCCGCGGACTGGTCCGGAATGGCCCGTGAGATCGCCGCTCTCGTCACCGCCATGGCCGGGCAGCGCCCGACCGCCAAGGCTGGCCTGCGGCTGCGCAGGCGGCGGCGGGCCGGCGTCAACGCCAGCGCGGCGGCGCGCTCGAGCGCCGACCACGGCGCGGCGATCCTCGAGGCCCTCCTGTCGGCACGTGAGGGGGATGCCGCCGTCCGGCTGCCGACCGGCTGGCCTGGGCTCGCGGGAAGGATCGCCGATGCCTTCAACGCCATGGTCGAGGCCAGCGAGCGCGGGAGCCGCGAGGTGGAGGAGGCGCGCCGGGCGCTCGAGGACAAGGCGGCCGAGCTCGAGCGCACGGCGCGACGCAAGTCCGCGCTTCTCGCTAACATGAGCCACGAGCTCAGGACCCCGCTCAACAGCCTCCTGATCCTCTCCGGCCAGCTCGCCCGCAACCCGGAGGGCAACCTCACGGAGCGCCAGGTCCTGTTTGCCGAGACCATCCACGCCTCGGGCACTGACCTGCTCGACCTCATCGATGACATCCTCGACTTGGCGAGGATCGAGTTGGGCACCGTCGTGGCCGATCTCGACGAGGTGCGCCTCGACGACCTCTGCCGCTACCTGGAGCGCACCTTCCGCCCGATCGCGCAGTCACGGAGCCTGGATTTCCTCCTGCGCATCGACCCGCGCCTGCCGGGGGCGATCGTCACCGATGCCCGGCGGCTGCAGCAGATCCTCGTCAACCTGCTCTCCAACGCCTTCAAGTTCACCGAGCGCGGGCAGGTGACGCTCACCCTGGAGCCCGCCGCGGCCGGCTGGAGCCCCCACAACGCCGGCCTCGGCAGCGCCGCGGGCGTCATCGCCCTGCGGGTCGCAGACACGGGCATCGGCATCGCCGGCGACAAGCACGAGATCATCTTCCAGGCCTTCCATCAGGCCGACGGCAGCATCGGCCGCAGGTATGCCGGCACGGGTCTGGGCCTCGCCATCGCCCGCGGGCTCTCCAGGCTGCTCGGCGGCGAGATCTGGCTCGTCAGCAGCCCCGGGCACGGCTCGAGCTTCACGCTCTACCTGCCGGTGGACTGCACGCAGACACCGCCGCCCCCTGGGCCTGCGCGAGCGGGAGCACCGCAGATCGAGGCCGCCGCGGCGCTCGCCCGGATGCGCGCTGAGGCGGAGCCGTGGAAGCCGGCCGACGCGCGGCATCTGCTGGCGGCGCTGCGCTCGTGGCTGCTGCGCCGGAGTCGATAGCCGCACGATGATGCCCAACGTCGACCGCGCCGACATCCTGATCGCCGACGATCTGCGCGAGAAGCACCTGACCTACCAGGTCGTCCTGGAGGAGCTCGGGCAGAACATCGTGTCCGCGACCTCGGGCGAGGAAGCGCTGCAGCTGCTCCAGGCGCGCGAGTTCGCCGTCATCCTCCTCGATGTCAACATGCCCGGCATGTCGGGCCTCGAGACCGCCGCCGCGATCCGCAGCCACAGCAGATCGCGGCATACGCCCATCATCTTCGTCACCGCGTTCGCCGACGACGTGCAGGCCGTGGAGGGCTACGCGCTGGGGGCGGTGGACTACATCCTCACCCCGATCGTGCCCGAGATCCTGCGCGCCAAGGTCAAGGTGTTCGTCGAGCTCTACCGCATGCGCGCCGAGCTGGCGCGCTCGCATGCCCTGCTGGAGCGGCGCGTTGCCGATCGGACCGCCGAGCTCGAGCAGGCCGCGGAGCGGCTGCGCGCCGAGGTGTGCGAGCGCAAGCAGGCGGAGGAGCGGCTGGTCATTCTGGTGCAGGAGCTGACACACCGGGTCAAGAACCTCTTGTCGGTGTTCCAGTCCATCACCTCGCGCACACTGACGGGCGGACGCTCGCTCGAGGAGGCGCACGAGGTCCTGATGGGCCGCCTGCAGTCGCTGGGCCACGCGCACGAGCTCCTGACCGACGCGAGCTGGCAGGGCGCGGAGCTGCGCGATGCCGTGAAGGCGGAGATTGCCGGCTTCTCCGAGCGCGTGCGCATCTCGGGCCCCCCGGTCGCGCTCGGGCCCTCCGGGGTGCAGACGTTCGCGCTGATCGTGCACGAGCTGTGCACCAACGCCGCCAAGCACGGCGCCCTCTCCAACGCAACGGGCGAGGTCGTGGCCGAGTGGACGCTCGGCGGCAGCGGCACCGACAGCTACATGGAGTTCTCCTGGCAGGAGCGCGGCGGTCCGCCGGTGGAGCCCGCCGCCTACCAGGGCTTCGGCCTCTCCCTCATCGGCGCGATGGCCACCAGCCCGGCGGCAGAGCCCGTGATCGACTTCGAGCCGGGCGGTTTCTCCTGCAGGTTCAGGGTGCCGCTCAACACCATCAGGCCGAACCGGTACGACAGGGTCGCGGCCATGCCGGGCCCGGACGCGGCCGGCGCCAAGAGCGTGGCCGAGTAGGGGCCCACGGCTCCACTTGCACCGACGGGACTGCCCATCGTCGGGTTACGGGCCTTCGGCCCTGACCCGACCTACACCGCCCCGGCTGCGCGCTTGAGGCCGAGGGGCCCGGTGAGGCGTGCCAGCGCCCCGACGATCTCGGCCGCCGGCGCCGGCTTCACGAGGATCGGGTCGCCGCAGGCCGAGACCACGTCCTCGGGAGGGTGCGCAGCATGGAAGAGGATGCGCACGCCGTCCTCGCGCAGCCAACGCGTCACGGCGCGGTGCGCGTTGCGCTCGGGGCGCCAGTCCAGAACGGCGGCCGAGAAATCGAACTGCGCCAGGCGCGAGAGCGCCTCCTCCGCGCCGCGCGCAATGAGCACCTCGGCGCCGGCCCGCTCCAGGACGGCCATCATGCGGTCCGCCATGGAGGGATCCTCCTCGACCACCAGCACGGTCTCGCCATCCAGGCGCTGAGGCGCCGTGGCGCCGCGCTCCCCCGGCTCCCGCATGGACATGATGTCGGCCAGCGCGCGTGCGGCGCCGAAACCGCCGGACCAGCGGCCCGCGGCCAGCGCTTGCCGGAGGCGATCGAGGAGCTCGCTCTGCGTGACGATGCCCTTGTCGATCAGCACGTCCACGAGCACGGCGCACAGGCCCATCTGCCCGTCCGACATCCTGGCTGGCTGGTCGTTCATCGCTGCCCCCTCTGGAGCTGCCCCCTCTGGAGCTGCGCCCCCGTGGAGCTGCCCCTGTGGAAGAGGCGTGCCCATCCGGATTCCCCGCGAGATCCGGATGGGCACATCAGCCCCCCGCTGCCCCCGGTTATATAGCGATAACCCACGCAGGATAGCGTGCATCCTTCACAAGTTTGTCTGTGGACAGGTCAGCCCGGACGATCAATGCGTTAGGCGGCCAGCGCTGTGGACAACCGGCGCCGGCGCCTCTGTCGTGCACGGAAGGGATGACACGTGGCAGGTTGGACACATCCCCAATTCGGCTGCGCACGAACACCCTGTCCCTGCCGCCCTCGGCCATCCACGAGCGTGCGGTGGCCGCAATGATCCGGGGGCGACGGGGAGAGGGTGGGAGCGGGGGGCAGCCAAAGGCGCCGCCCAGTCAGCAGGGCTTCGTCGAAGGCCACGAGGGCGACGGGCATGATCGGAGGCCGCCCGTGGAGGAAGCTTCCTTGGGGTATGAACCGGGCTGCCCCTCACCCCAACCCTCTCCCCGCAAATACGGGGAGAGGGAGCCGGATGGGACTGGCACAGAGCGTGCGCTCGCGCCGCCCTGGCGGCTCGACATGTCTCGGAGGGCTCGACCGACGCACTCGGGCGCCGGCCGTTGCTCCTCCTACTTCGTGGAGTTCGCCTGCTTGGGGTTCGCAGTCCCGCAGTTGCCGTTGCCGGGGCGATAGTCGCGGTGCACCTGCTCGATGAGGGGGGAGTAGATGTCCTTCTTCTGGGCGTCCGGGAAGATCACCGTCCAGCTGTTGATGTTCTGCCCGCCGCAGACGAAGTTGACGCGCTGGTAGAACGCCGTGACGCCGTCGCTCTTGATGCCGGAGAGCACGAACCAGCCCTGTGTGTCGCGCACCGGCGCGTAGGTGATCTTCGCGCCCGGATAGCTCTCGTTCAGCAGGAAGGTGCGGTAGTCCTTGAGGCTCTTGCCGTCGAAGTTGGCGAGCGTGCCGACGAGCACGCGCGCCTTGCCGTCCTTGGCGAGGAACTGCAGGCCGTCGGGCGTGGCCGACGGGAAGGCGATGAGCTGGGCCGCGGGATAGGTCAGCGTGAAGCCGTGGCGGTCGTTCTTGTAGGTGACAAGCCCGACCTTCTCCTGGGCCGTGGCCGCGACGGTGGCGAGGCCCGTCGTCCCCAGCAGAAGGCCGGCAAGCAGCAGCGGCCGGGCAAGTGCGCGCGTCATGGCGGAACCTCGCGTTTCTCGAATGGGTGTCCAATGCCAGTGACGCGATTACGCGGCAGGCAACCCCCGCGGATTGGCGGCTGCGAACACAAAATCGCGAGCATGCCGGCAACCCCCAACAGTGCGGCCGGTCAGCGCTGCAACCGCTCGATCAGGGCCATGGCGGCGGCCGGGGCGCGCACCTTGCCCTCGTGGATGAAGTAGACGAACACATCGCGGGGCTCGGCCTTGGCCTTCCTCGCCGGCTCCACCAGCGCGAGATCCTTGGGCGCGCCGCCCCTGGCCCAGGCCCGCACGCGCGTGGCCCACGCGTCGATCTCTTGCGGCGGATAGCCGGTGGCGATGTCGTCGCGGCCCTTCTGCAGGCGGGCATAGACGAGATCGCCGACCGGGTCGGGGATGGCAGGATAGCTCGCGTGCTCGGCATAGACCGCCGGGATGGAGAACTGGCGCAGGAGCGCGACGAACGCCGGCGTCAGAAAGGAGGCGTGGCGCGGCTCCAGCACGTGGCGCAGCTGCACGTCGCCGAGCCTGGGCGGGAGCAGCTCCAGGAAGGCGCCGAGGTCGGCCGCGTCGAATTTCTTGGTGGGCGCCAGCTGCCACAGGAGCGGGCCGAGGCGCGGCCCCAGCTCGGTCACGCCGGAGTCGAGGAACCGCTTGATGGCATCGCCCGCCTCGCCCAGCACGCTGCGGTTCACCGCATAGCGCGGCCCCTTGACCGAGAACACGAAGCCCTCCGGCGTCTCGGAGCGCCACTTGGCGAAGGTGGCGGGTGTCTGCGTGCGGTAGAAGGTGCCGTTGACCTCGATGGAGGTGAGGTGCCGGCTTGCGTACTGGAGCTCGCGCGCCTGCGCCAGACCCTTGGGGTAGAAGGTGCCGCGCCACGGCTCGAACGTCCAGCCGCCGACACCGACCCGGATCTGTCCCTCCTTGGCCATGCGCCGTCATAAGCCGAAGTCGGCGGCGAAGCCACCGTGCAGGTTGGGTCGGGCGCAGCGACGACCCGACACCGTGAGATCGTGAGATCGTGAGATGGTGAGATTGAAACAGCTCTCACGGCTTCACGATCTCACGAGGGCCCGAGCTCCGCACCGGCCAGCATCGGGGTCCGCGCGTCTGTGCGACCCGACCTGCGCGCGGACCGTGCTTTGCCCGCCCGAAGCAACCCTGGCATGCGGATGGTGGAACTCGATGGGGGGTCAAACCATTGCGCCGTTTTGCTGCGTATCGGGATGAAAGGGTGTCAAAGAGTTGACTTGTGGGCGCGCTGCAACAGCGGCGACGCTTGCTGCCGGACGCAAGAGCGCCAGCAACAAGTGAGTGTGGGGAGAATTTTGCCATGCTGAGCCGCCGTCGCTTCGTCGCGGCAGCCGCGGGGGCCGGGGTCGCCGCCCATCCGCTTCTTGTCGCCCGGCGCGCCTTTGCCCAGACCGTCGCCCGGCCTGCACGCATGCTCGTCGGCTTCTCGGCCGGCGGCGGCATCGACGCGGTCGGCCGCCTGCTCGTGGAGCACCTCAAGGGCTACGCCTCGTCGCTGATCGTGGAGAACCGCACCGGGGCCGGCGGGCGCATCGCCCTCGAGACGCTGAAAGCCGCCGAGCCCGACGGCTCGGTGATGGGGCTCGTGCCGGCCGACCAGCTCTCGCTCTATCCCCACATCTACCGCCGACTGAACTACAAGCCGCTCGACGACTACGCCCCCGTCGGCGTCGTCTGCTCGTTCCAGTTCGTGCTGGCGATCGGACCCAGGGTGCCGGCCGAGGTGAGGACGCTCGCCGACTTCGTCGCCTGGGCCAAGGCCAACCCCGGGCAGGCCTCGATCGGGACCGCAGGCGTCGCGACGCTGCCGCACTTCATTCTGCTCACCTTTGCGCGCCTGGCCGGCATCGAGCTGGTGCACGTGCCCTACAAGGGCGCGGCGATGGGCCTGCAGGACATGCTGGGCGGGCACGTGTCGGGGGTCATCAGCAACATCGGCAGCCTGGTGCCGTACCTGCAGCCCGGCCAGACCGTGCCGCTGCGGGCGCTCGCCACCACGGCGCCGAGCCGCAGCGCCACGCTTCCAAACGTGCCGGCCATCGGCGAGGCCGGCTATCCCGCGCTGGCGGAGATGGGCGTCGAGCGCCTGGGCGTGCTCGTCCCGGCGCGCACGCCGGCCGCGGTCGTCACCGCCCTCAACGCGGCGATCCGCACCGCCGTCGCCACCGATGCCCTCAAGGCGGCGCTCGTCCGGCTCGGCTTCGACCTCGCGCAAGCCTCGCCCGCCGAGTTCGCCAACATCATCGCCGCGGACACGCAACGCTGGGCTGACGTGGTGAAGACCACAGGCTTCAAGCCCATCGATTGACCGGGGGTCGGCGGGGCCGTTCCCCGCGGCCCAGCTGCATGGATGGCGATCGGCGCGGCGGCCTCGTACTGTCCGGCAGATACCGCCCAGACTATGCCGTCGGGTCGCACACCCCGCGTTGGCATGCGTCACTTGAGGATGTGCAGGTCGGTTCCGCAGATGGTCGTCCACGTGAGTTTTACGACGGCGTCGCCCGGCTCCTGCAGCTGCGGCTTGGGGCGCTCCTCGAGGGCCTTGCTCCCCGGCCCACCGTAGACGACTGCTTTCATGGCGTGCTCCGCTGGATTGGCCCGCGGCGCCGTCCTTTTGGCGCAATCGCCCGCAGGCCCGATGTCCCCCTGTCAACGCGCGGACCCGCTGCGCGTTGCAAGGAAAGCGTGGGCGCAACCCCGTACAGCGCCTCGACGCCGGGCTCGCTACCTCGCATGGGCCTCCAGCGACGCGCGGCGCGCGCAGCCCCGGGCTCGCGCCCCGGGCCTGCGGCGACGCCCGCAGCCGCTTCAGCGCATCCTCGCTGCTTTGGCTCAACACAATCAAGTTCAAGTCGGTGACAGGGTCAGTGCGGCCTGAAAGGCTCAGGCCGCAACGCTATTGCTCATTGCGGCGCACACTGATCCCGGTCACTGCTGGGTCAGCCCCGGCCTTCGCCGGGGCGCAGGGTCTGCTCCCAGCGCGACGCGCCAGCCCGGTCTACTCCACCTTGATGCCGGCGGCGGCGATGATCGGGGCCCAGCGGTCGCGCTCCTCCTTCAGGACGGCGCGGAACTCGGCGGGCGTGTTGGCGATCGGCACCACGAACTGCTGCGCGAGCTTCGCCACCACCTCCGGCTCGGCGAGCACCGCCACCGCCGCCTTGTGGAGCCTGGCGAGCACCGGCTCCGGCGTTCCCGCAGGCGCGATCAGGCCCACCCAGGCATCGGCCTCCACGCCGGCGATGGCGTGCTCGCGCAGCGTCGGCAGGTCGGGCAGCAGGGCCGATCGCCTGGGCGAGGTGACGGCCAGCAGCTTGAGCTTGCCGGCCCGGCCCAGCGGCACCACGGAGGCCGCTGGCAGGACGGCGAGTTGCACATCCCCGCGCAGGAGCGCGGTGGCCGCCGCGGGCGATCCCTGGAACGGCAGGTGCACGAGCTTCACTCCCGCCTTGCCGGCGAGCGATGCCATGGCGAGGTGCGAGAGCGAGCCGCGCCCGATCGAGCCGTAGGTGAACTTGCCGGGGTCCCGCTGCAAGACGGCCACCAGCTCCGGCACGCTGTTGGCGACAACGCCGGGATGGGCCACGAGCACGCTCGGCTGCGCGGCCAGGATGGTGACCGGGGCGATCTCCTTGGCGGTATCGTAGGGCATCTTGGGAAACAGCATCGCGTTGATGACCAGCGGCCCGACGATGCTCACCCCCAGGGTGTAGCCGTCGGGCGCGGCCTTGGCGACCGCGGCCGTGCCGGTATTGCCGCTGGCGCCGGCCTTGTTCTCCACCACCACGGGCTGGCCGAGCCGGGCGGCCAGGCGCTCGGCCACGACGCGCGTGATGGTGTCGGGCGTCGAGCCGGCGCTGAACGGCACCACGATGGTTACCGTTCGCTGCGGCCAGTCCTGGGCACCGGCGGGGCCGCAGCAGGCGGCCAGTGCCAGCACAAGTCTTAGAAGTCGCAAGCGCACGCTCAATCCCCCCATGCTCAAGTGTGGTTTCCTCCTACCGAGGCAATTATGGGCAAGCCGGCAGCGCTCGCCAAGATCCTCCCCATCTGCGCCGCACTGCACATTGACGCCCGGCGCGCGTTCCACGATATGTCGGGCCACGATATGTCTGTCGGGCCACGATATGTCGGGTCGCTCCTCGTTCGGCCAATCGCTCTGGTGTCATTTCGATGCGCCCCACGCGCCGCCGCTTCTACCTGATTGCCAACCCGGGGGCCGGCCTCAGCGGCTCTCCGCTCGTCGAGGAGGTGGTGAACGCGCTGCTGCGCGCGGGCGCCGAGCTCACCCTGACGCAGCCTGCCGACGTGGAGACCGGGCGCAGCCAGGCGCGCGAGGCGGCGTCGAGCGGCCGCTACGACGCCATCCTGGCGGCCGGCGGCGACGGCACCATCCGCCAGGTGGCGGCCACCCTGATCGGTACCGGGACGCCGCTCGGCATCGTCCCGGTCGGCACCGGCAACGTGCTGGCGCACGAGATCGGCCTTGCGCATCAGAGCGCTGCGGTGGTGCGCATGCTGCTCGACGGCCCGGTCGTGGAGGCGGTATGCGCCCGCGCCAACGGCGAGCCGTTCCTGCTGATGGCGGGCGCCGGCTTCGACGGGCGCGTGATCGCCGCCCTCGACCATCGCCTCAAGAGTCACGTGGGCAAGGTGGCGTATGCGGGCCCCATGCTCGGCGCGCTCGCCCACCCCGTGGACACGCTGAGCGTCACGGTCGACGGCCGCCGCCACGAGGCGAGCTGGGCCGTGATCGCCAATGCCAGCCACTACGGCGGCCACTTTGTGATGGCGCGCGGCACCGGCATCAGGGAGCGCGGGCTGCAGGCGATTCTGTTCAAGGCCAAGAACCGCGCGGTGCTGGTCGGCCAGCTGATGGCGCTCGCCATGGGCACGCTCGGCGGCCGCTCGGCCAGCCACGGCGATGTCGAGATGCTCCCCTGCCTGCGCGCCACGGTGACCGCGCAGCATCCGGTGCCGACCCAGATCGACGGCGACGCCTTCGGCGCCACGCCGCTGGAGATCGAGGCAGGCGCCGCCGACCTGCGCCTGATCGTGCCGCCGACGCCCGTCCACAGCCATCGCGCGCTCGGCCCCCGGCCGCGCCACTGGATCGGCGGCGGGGCTGTGTCACAGAAGTGACACGTGGCGTGAAACTCGCGTCGTTATGCTGCAATGCAGCATGCGCGTTGACCTCCCAGCAGGCTCGCATCATCGCAGCCCCGCATACCGGGGTCTCGGCGCCTCAGTCCTCGTAGCCCTCGTCGGTCAAGGCCCGCAGAAAGGCCACCAGCGCCGCCTTCTCGTAGGCGTCGAGGAGCAGCGGCCTGATCAACGGCGACAGATTGGGATTGGGCCGCCCGCCGGCACTGTAGAACTCCACCACATCCTCGAGCGTGGCGAGGCTTCCGTCGTGCATGTATGGGGGTGTCATTGCAACATTGCGCAGCGACGGCGTGCGAAACGCACCCCACTCGGCGTCGCTCCTCGAAAGCGTGTAGCGACCCGCATCGGCAAACCCGCGGTACCCGTAGCCGACACCCAGGTTGTGGAACTGGAAATCGGTGAACAATGGCCGACCGTGGACTCTGCCATCGCGGCGCAACGGGAACAGCTGATGGCAGCTGCTGCAGCCAGCTCCGCCGTTGAAGATCTGGAACCCGTCATGCTCCAGCGCTGTCAACATCGGCTCTTTGCCCAGCAGGAACCGGTCTGCGCGGCTCGGTCCCGACATCAAGGTCCGCTGGAACGCAGCCAGCGCATGGGCCATGCCCTGTGCGGTGGGCCGGCCGCCCAGAGCCGAGCGAAACAGATGCACGTATCCGCGATCCGAGCGCACCCGCCGCAGGGCGACATCGACGCCGATACCCATCTCCCCCCTTTGGAACGGGCTCAGGGCTTGCTCCTCGAGCGTGCGAAATCTGCCATCCCACATGAGCCCGGGGCGAAAAGCGACATCCAGCAGCGCGGGGGCATTGCGCCGCCCATGCCGGCCATTGTCGGAGATGCTGACCCGGCGCGGCTCCGCGAAAGCGTGGCGTGGATCGTGACAACTGGCACAGGCTGTCTCTCCGGTTGCGGACAATCGTGCATCGAAGAAGAGCTTCTGCCCGAGAGCCACCAGCCGGTCGTCGGGTCTCCGGCCGATCGCTGCATCGCGCTCAGCGGGCGTGAAGTGGCGTTCGAGCAGGTCAGGCGGCTGTGCCAACGCCGCAGATGCGAGCGCAGCCGCAGCGAGACCGCTTACAACGTGGCGCATCATGCTCCCCGTAGAGTGGGTCGATTGGGTCGCTGCCTGATCATCTGTTATGATTTGGTTAAGAAACCGCTAAGCCGACCCGGGGCAGACCCCGGCCTGCGCCCTACGGCATTCACACAAGTGGCCCAGGGGGGCGTTGCCCCACAAGAGGTGCCGCCGGGCATCTGGCTGGCTCGCTTCTTCTCTCCACCGAGCGTGGCAATCCACGACTCCTTCTTCTGGCAAGTCGGATGTGTGAATGCCGTAGGGGCTGCGCCGGGGGCAGGCCCATCTGCGTCGGCGGATCAGTCGAGCGTGCGCCGGAAGCGGCGTACCGCGACGATCATGGCCAGCAGCATGAGGGCGAGCAGGGCCAGCGCATCGCCCTGGATGTCGCCGAGCGTGGCGCCCTTCAGCATGACGCCCCGCACGATGCGGATATAGTGCGTGAGCGGCAGCATCTCGCCGACCCACTGTGCCCAGCCCGGCATGCCGGCGAACGGGAACATGAAGCCGGACAGCAGGATGTTGGGCAGGAAGAACATGAACGACATCTGGATGGCCTGCAGCTGGTTCTGCGCCACCGTGGAGAAAGTGTAGCCGATCGACAGATTGGCGGCGATGAAGAGCGTGCTGAGGCCCGCCAGCAGCCAGAGGCTGCCGACCACCGGCACCGCGAACAGCAGCGCGCCGAGGCCGACGATCAGCACCGCCTGCACGAAGCCGATGACGATGTAGGGCGCGATCTTGCCGAGCATGATCTCCAAGGGCTCGATCGGCATGGCGAGCAGGCTCTCCATGGTGCCGCGCTCCAGCTCGCGCGTGACGGAGAGTGCGGTGAAGATCAGCATGGTCATGGTGAGGATGATGCCGAGCAGGCCGGGCACGATGTTGAGGCTCGTCACCGCCGCCGGATTGTAGCGCCGGTGCTGGCGGATCTCGAAGGCCGCCGGCGGCGCGGCGGCGTCGGGCAGGCCGCGGTCGCGCGCCAGCGCCGTGCGCACGACGCCTTCCAGCGCCGCGAGCGCGGTGCCCGACGCCACCGGGTCGGTGGCGTCCGCGACCATGAGGATCGCCGGCCGCTCGCCGCGCCGCACCCGGCGCTCGAAGCCCGCGGGGATCTCGACGGCGAAGTGCACCTCCCCGGACCTGATCCAGCGGTCCATCTCGGCCTCGCTGCGCGCAAGCCGCGTCACCTTGAAATAGGAGGTATTGCCGAGCGCGGCGAGGATGGAGCGGGCGAGATCGCTCTCCTCGTGCACGAGCAGCGCGGTGGGCAGCTGGCGCGGCGTGGTGTTGATGGCGTAGCCGAACAGCAGGAGCTGCATGGCCGGCAGCAGGATGATGGTCGCGAACGTCAGGCGGTCGCGGCGCAGCTGCACCAGCTCCTTGACGAACATGGCGAACGTGCGCGACAGCGTCATTGGAAGTTGTCCCGGGCCCGGCTCATCAGATCGATGAAGACATCCTCGAGCGAAGGCTGCGACAGGCCCCAGACCAGCCCGGGCTCGGCGCTGAAACGGGCCACGGCCGCATCCAGCGCCGCCGCATCGCGCCCGGCGACGTGCAGGCTGGCCCCGAACGGGGCCACCATGTCGATGCCGGCAACCCCGGCGAGCCGCTCGGCGAGCGAGGGCAGGCCGGGCCCGCTCACCGTGTACGTCCTGAGCCCCGACCTCGCCACCACCTCCTCGATGCTGCCCCGCGCCAGCAGCTCGCCGTAGGCGATGTAGGCGATCTCGTGGCAGCGCTCGGCCTCGTCCATGTAGTGGGTGGAGACCAGCACCGTCATGCCATCGGCGGCGAGCTTGTGGATCTCGCCCCAGAACTCGCGCCGCGCCTTGGGATCGACGCCGGCGGTGGGCTCGTCGAGCAGCAGCAGCTCGGGCCGCGGCAGGATGCAGGCGCCGAGTGCCAGACGCTGCTTCCAGCCGCCCGACAGCGTGCCCGCGAGCTGCCGCTCGCGGCCCTGCGAGCCCCAGCCGCTCGATCGCCAGCCGCGCCTCGCGCGCGGGCGCCGCGAGGCCGTAGACGCGCGCCACGAACTCGAGGTTCTCCGCAATCGAGAGGTCCCCATAGAGGCTGAAGCGCTGGGTCATGTAGCCGACGTGGCGCTTGATCTTGTCGCGCTCCGTCAGGATGTCGAAGCCGAGCGTCGTGCCCCGGCCGCCGTCTGGGGTGAGCAGCCCGCACATCATGCGCAGCGTGGTGGTCTTGCCCGAGCCGTTGGGGCCGAGGAACCCGTAGATCTGGCCACGCCGCACACTGAGCGACAGATCGCGCACAACCGCCTTGCCGCCGAACGACTTGGTGAGCCCCTCGACCTCCACCGCCACGGCACTCCCGGCCCCGTTGGTGTTCCGGTTCATTCTAAGATGCCCCATCGGAGCCAGAATGGCCGAGCGCGGGGATAGGGAGGCCGCTCACCACAAGCGCCGTCCGGCCCCCTCTCCCCGCTTGCGGGGAGAGGGCTGGGGTGAGGGGCAGCCCCACGTGAGCCCCCCTCGGCGAGGAGCCTCCGATCACGCTCGACGCGCTTCGTGTCCTCGTCGAGGCTCCGCGCTGACAGCGCAGCGCCCTTTGCTGCCCCTCACCCCGACCCTCTCCCCGTCGCCCTCGGGACATTGTGGCCAGCGCACCTTTGCGGATGGCCGAGGGCGGCGGGGAGAGGGAGTCGCTAACGCTGGGCATGGCTGGCCGCCGCCGCGGTCTCGAGCGCCACCGTCACCGGCTGGCCGACGCGCAGGTCGGCGGGGCGCTCCGGCGTCGCCTCGACACGGAACACGAGGCGCGCGCGCTCCTCCCGGCTGAAGATGACGGGCGGCGTGAACTCCGCCTGCGCCGAGATGAAATCGACGCGCGCCACCAGATCGCCGGCGCAGCCGTCGCAGGCGACCCTGATGCGCTCGCCGAGCTTCACCTTGGGAAGCTCGGCCTGGGGCACGAAGAAGCGTACGCGGATGTTGCCCGGCGGCAGCAGCGAGAGGATCGGCCGGCCCGGCTGCACCTGCTCGCCCACGCGGAAATACACCTCTTGCACCACGCCCGCCACCGGGCTCGCGATGCGCCGCCGGTCGAGCCGCGTCCTGGTCGAGACGAGACGCGCCTCCGCCGTGCGCAGTGCCGCCTCGGCGTCGTCGAAGGCCTTCTGCGTGACCACCGTCGCCCCGAGCAGGGTCCTGGTGCGCTGCGTAGGCCTGGCGCGCATTCGCGACCGCCGCCTCGGTCTCCGCCACGGCGGCGCGCTGCAGGTCGGCGTCGAGCGCAAACAGCAGCGCGCCGGCCTCGACCTTGTCGCCCTCGCGCACGCCGAGCGTCTCGATGCGGCCGACCTCGTCGGGGCTCACGAAGATCAGCTGCGCCTCCACCCAGCCCTGGAACTGCGCCTCCGCGGGCCCGGGGCGCCAGAGCACCAGCGCAATGGCGGCAGCCGATGCCGCGAGGACGGCAGCGATGGCAGCGCGGCGCGCGATGGTGCTCATGGCGTCCGCCTCCCGGCGCCGGCCGTCAGCATCTCGCCGAAGGCCTCGAGGTAGCGCGCCACGTCGAGGGGCTCGCTCCTGGCGAACATGGCGTCCCAGAGCACGGCCAGCAGCAGCGGCCCGGCAGCGAGCTGCGGGAAGCGCGCCAGCGCATCGTTGGGCAGCTCGCCCCGCTCGGCGGCCCGCTCGGCAATTCTGCGGATCAGAGGCAGCATGCGCGCCACCACGTTGCGATAGTAGAACTCCGCGATCGCCGGAAAGCGCGGGCCTTCGGCGATGACGAGGCGTATCAGCAGCTTGCGGTCGGTCTCCAGGACCTGCGAGCGGAACGCCGCAAAGAGGATCTCGAGCACCTGCGCCAGCGGCAGGTCGGGTACGGCCGAGACCGCCTCGACGCGCTCGAAGATCGGATCGATGGCGCTGCGGATCAGGTTCTCGAACAGCGCCTGCTTGTCCTTGAAATAGAGGTAGAGCGTACCCTTGGCCACGCCCGCCCGCGCCGCCACCTCGTCGAGCCGCGCCGCCTCGAAGCCGTGCTCGGCGAACACCACGAGCGCCGCATCCAGGATCGCCTGTCGGCGCTCGGCCGGCTCGATTCTGGGCTTGCGCCCACCCGCTTTGGTCTGCCGCCGCGCCGCTTCCCGCCCGTGCCGGGCCGCTGGCACGCCAGCTCCGTCGGCGGACTTCTCGCCCGCGCCGCGCGGCCTCTGCGACGCAGCCCCAGCGCCGCCAGGGTCGGCCTTGGCGCCCCGCCGTGGCGTAGAGCTGGCGCGCTTGCGCTTGGCGTCCGCACCGGTTGTCCGCTGCCCGCGATCCCGCCTCATGCCGACCGCCTCCCGGAACTGACTGACCAGTCAGTCAACAATGCGTAGCCAAACCTAGCCGCAGGCCCGGCGCCCGCGCAACCACCCTCACGCACTTGTGACTGACCGGTCAGTCATTGGTGTCAGACCCTCCCCGCTCGCTTTACCCGCCGCTAACGACGCCGCTGAATCGAGGCCGGCGGCTGGCTGCGCCGTTCTCCCGGCCAGCCTGCGCCGGGCTACAATTCGCGCGTTGCCCGGCTCGCTGCAGGACGCCGCTCCCAGCACGTGCCGCAGGCCGGGCAACCGGCGCCATCCGGCGCCCCGCTCTTTGACATCGTGAACAGCCATCCGTGCCACTGGCGCGCCCGGATTCCCCTCCCCCTTGCGGGGAGGGGTTGGGGGTGGGGGAACCACGCCCTCAGGTCCCCTGCGTGCCAACGCGGCTCAGGCCCTGTCGAGGACCAGGGGGTCGCGGCCGATGTCCCTGCCGGCCCCCGCGCCCGACCAGGGCCGCCGGTTGACGGCGATGATGCGCCACAGACCCGCCCCGTCGCCGGCGGAGAGATGGTCCACCCGGGTGAGCGAGCAGTTGTCAGCGACAAAGGAGAGCGCCGCCTGCGGATCGAGCCCGAGCGCCAGCCCCAGCGCGGCGCGGATGGTGCCGCCGTGCGTCACCGCCACAATGTCCTTGCCGCGATGCTCCGCGGTGAGGCGCTCGACCGCCGGAGCAACGCGCCCGACGAGGTCGGCGAAGCTCTCGCCCCCCGGCGCCCGCTCGTCTGCGGGAGCGAACCACAAGGTGCGGGTGCCGACGCCGCGGGCGGCATAGAACCCCTTGCGCTCGAGCCCCTGCCAGTCGCCCAGATGCTGCTCGGCGAGGTCGGGAACGGCGGTGGGCGCGACGCCGGCGAACTTGTCGGGGTCCGCCGCAATGATGGCCGCCGCCGTCTCGCTGGTGCGCACGAGGTTGCTCGTCACCCACACGGCCGGCACGGGCAGCTCTCCCGCCAGGACGGCGAACGCCTCCGCATCGCTGCAGTCGCAGGAGAGATCGCGCTGCCCGTAGATGCGCCCGCCGTCCGGCACGGGCGCGTGCCTGATCCACCACCAGCGCGTCACCACTGACATTGGCCCTTGTCCCCCGCTCACCTCAATCCATGGTTACGACAATCTTGCCCATGGCGCTGCGGGACGCCAGCCTGGCGATGGCCTCGCCCGCCCTGGCGAGCGGATAGCGCTCGGAGATCACCGGCTTGATGGCCCCCTTGGCGTAGAGCTGCATCAGCTCGGCGATGTTGGCCGCGTTGGCGCCGGGGTTGCGCCGGGTGAAGTCGCCCCAGAACACGCCCACCACCTGGCAGCCCTTGAGCAGGATGAGGTTCAGCGGCAGCCTCGGGATGCCGGCCGGGAACCCGACCACCAGGAAGCGTCCCTCCCAGGCGATCGACCGCAGCGCCGCCTCGGAGTAGTCCCCGCCGACCGGATCGTAGATCACGTCGGCGCCCTTCTCGCCGCAGGCCCCCTTGAAGAGGTCGGCGAGCGCCCGGGCACCCGCCTTGTCGAACGGGCCCGCGGGATAGACCACGCCGCCGTCGGCGCCGTGCTTCCTGGCCAGCGCCACCTTCTCCTCCGAGGAGGCCGCGGCGATGACACGGGCGCCAAAAGCCTTGCCGAGCTCGACCGCCGAGATGCCGACGCCGCCGGCTGCCCCCAGCACCAGCAGGGTCTCGCCCTTCTCGAGCCTGGCGCGGTCCTTCAAGGCGTGAATCGACGTCCCGTAGGTCAGCACCAGCGCGCTCGCCTCGTCGAACGGCATCGCCGCCGGCATGGCGATGCAGCGCTCGGCCCGCAGCACCAGCTTCTCGGCCATGCCGCCGGCGGTGCACGAGCCGATCATGCGATCGCCGGGCTTCAAACCGGTGACGCCCGCCCCCACGCTCTCGACCACCCCGGCCACCTCCCCGCCGGGCGCGAACGGCCGCGGCGGCTTGAACTGGTAGCGGTCCTCGATGATGAGCACGTCGGGATAGTTGACGCCGCACGCCTTGACCGCGATCAGCACCTCGCCCGCACCCGGCGCAGGATCGGGCAGCTCGTCCAGCACCAGCGTACCCGGTCCGCCCACCGCTTTGCTCAGCATCGCCTTCATGCGCCGGTTGCCTCTCTCACTCGCGCAATCCAAGGTCGAGTTATCAGAGAGCCGGCGCGCCGTCGATCACCTCTGTGCGCCTGTCCGGGGCGCATCTCGGCAGAGCAAAGGGCGGCCTCGGTTGCATGCAGCCGCCGCATGTGATTGATACGCGAGATGTTGCCGGCCGACAGGAGGTCAATTCGATGCGAGCCACGCTCATCGTCGCGTTCTGCCTGTGCGCGATTGCGGGCACCGTATTCGCCCAGACTGCACCTCCGTCCTCCTCCTCCGGGCCCGCGAAGAAGAGCCAGGTGAAACCCGGCGAGACGGCCGAGAAGGCGCCAGCGGACAAGGACGCCAAGGGCGCCTTCAACTGGTATGCGGATTGCGTGAAGCTGTGGGAGCCCGCCACCCACATGAGCAGGCGGGAATGGGACCGCGCCTGCCGGCGTGCCGCCGCGCTCCAGAAGGAGATCGACGACATGGGCGGGCTCAAGCGGAAGTA
Source organism: uncultured Alphaproteobacteria bacterium (assembly GCA_963840075.1). GTDB lineage: Bacteria > Pseudomonadota > Alphaproteobacteria > Rhizobiales > Hyphomicrobiaceae > AWTP1-13. The sequence goes on from CAWIXS010000015.1 coordinate 139,452, forward strand.
GAGCACGGCCCTCCGATCGACTCATTGCATGCCTCCGTCGGCATGATTGCCGCCCTTGCGGCTCCACCTCCAGCTCCAGATTCGCCGGGTTTCGGAAGGCGCGCGACGCTCCGCCCGGACGCTCGCGGAGCAACCATGGGGTAGCGAGCCTGGCGGCCTGGAGATTGTCTGCCATCGCATCCAGCGATTGACATGTCCGAATGCGATCGCAGACAGTGGAAAAAACAGACCAAGGAAAAAATCCCTGCTGCGGACGCTGCCGATGCGTGCGCGGAGCCGGGCAGACGGGGGGAGGCACGTGAAGGCGGAGGACCTCTTCGACATCAACGGCACGGCGGCGCTCGTCACCGGCGCGGCCAGCGGCATCGGCCTCGCCTGCGCCAGGGTGCTGGCGGCGAACGGCGCGCGCGTCACGCTGCTCGACAAGGATGCCGCCAGGCTCGATGCCGCCCTCGCGGCCATGCCCGCGGGCGCCGACGTGCGCACAGCTCTGGCCGATGTCACGGACCGCGCCGCCCTCGACAAGGCCTTCGATGCCGCCGCCGAGGCCTACGGCCGCATCGACGTGGTGTTCGCCAACGCCGGCATCGGCGGCGGGCCCGGATTCCTCCGCATCGATGGCAGCCGCAGCGAGGACAACGCGCTGGAGCTCCTGTCGGAGGAGCGCTGGAACGCCGTCATCGCCCACCACCTCACCTCGGTGCTCTGGACCATCCAGGCGGCGGCGCGCCACATGAAGCCCAAGGGCGGCGGGCGCATCATCGTCACCACCTCGATCGCCGCGCTCAGGACCGAGGCCATCATCGGCGCGCCCTACATGGCCGCCAAGGCCGGCGCCGCGCACCTCGTGCGCCAGGCGGCGCTGGAGCTCGCCCGCTGGAGCATCCTCGTCAACGCCATCGCGCCCGGCCCCTTCCGCACCAACATCTCCGGCGGCCGCCTCACCGACCCCGCCGTGCGCGACTTCCACGCCCGCTCGAGCCCGCTCAAGCGCATCGCCGAGCCCGAGGAGATCATGGGGCTCGCGCTGTTTCTGGCCTCGCCCGCCGCAGGCTACATCACGGGTGCACAGATCGTCATCGACGGAGGCGCCAGCCTGGGGCCCGCAGACTAGGTTCCAGGTTCCAGGTTTCGGGTTTCAGGAAGGCAGCCCCTGGAGCCTGAAACCTGAAACCCGAAACCTGAAACATAAGAACAAGAAAGCGTGCTGCGGCACGACACAACGAGGAGCAAACCCATGCCGCGATCATTCCGGCGTCTCGCCCTCGCCGGCCTTTGCGCGCTCGCCTGGCTCGCCCCGCCCGTAGGCCTCAATGTGTTCGTGATCTCGGGCATGGTGAAGGACGTGCCGATGGCCGACATCTACCGCGGCATCCTGCCCTTCCTGGCGGCCATGGTGGTGCTGCTCGGCATCCTGATGCTGGTCCCCGACCTCGCCCTCTTCCTGCCCCAGACGATGAAATAGCGTGAGCGGCGTGGCGAGGGGGCCCGCGCCAAAGACGCCGACCGGCCCCCTCTCCCCGCTTGCGGGGAGAGGGTTGGAGCCTGCCCCGGCGAAGGCCGGGGGTGAGGGGCAGCCACAAGGGAAATCCGATCCGCGCGAAGCCTTTGTCGAAACCGCAGCGCAAACCGCTATGCTGGCCGGACCGGCAACCCGCCGGTGGCCGATCCATGGGGACGCGGCAGGACGCACCGCCAACGCCCGGCTGCAAGCGCGCGGCCGCGTCTCGACAAATCACGTGACGTTGCAGGGACCCCAGTAGCAGAGCCGCAAGCCATGGAATCGATCTATCTGATCATCGCGCTGGTCGCTCTCTCGCCGTTCGTGGCGTTGATCGCCTTGATCCAGGCGTCCGGCGCGCGACGCAGCATCGACGCCCTGCAGCGGAAGGTCGACCGGGCGCTGGAGGAGCTGCGCGCACTGCAGACCGGCGCTACCCCGCAGACCGCGCCGCCCGAGCCGCCGCTCGCACAGGCAGCGCGCACGCAGGAGCCCGCCCCATCCGGGCAGGCCGCCCGGGTGCAGAGTCCAGCCGCCCCGGATGAGCCTACCTTGGAGCAAACCGCCGCGGAGCCTGCCACCCCGGAGCCCGCCGCCGCGGCGCCACAAGGTCCTGCGGCGCCGGCACCGCCGCCGGCACCCGCGCCCACGCTGGAGGAGCAGCTCGGCACGCGCTGGGCGGTATGGGTCGGCGGGCTTGCGCTCGCGCTTGGCGCGATCCTGCTCGTGCGCTACTCCATCGAGCAGGGCATCTTCGGCCCGGCGGTGCGCGTGGCTCTCGGCGCGGCGTTCTCGCTCGCCCTCGTCGCCGCCGGCGAGTGGCTCCGCCGCAGCGAGCACGCCTCGCCCATCGAGACCATCCCAACTGCCCACATCCCCGGCATCCTGACGGCCGCGGGCACCATCGGCGCCTTCGGCACGGCCTACGCCGCGCACGCGCTCCACCAGTTCATCGGGCCCGCTGCCGCTTTCGCAATCCTGGGCGCCATCGCCATTGCCACCATGCTCGCCGCGGCGCTCCACGGGCCTGCGCTGGCCGGCCTGGGCATCGTCGGCGCCCTGGTGGTGCCGCTGCTGATCGCCTCGCAGGAGCCCAATCCATGGCCCGTCGTGCTCTACCTCCTGGTGGTGGCCGCCACGGCCTACGCGCTCTCACGCCTGCGCCGCTGGCTCTGGCTCGCCTCCGCGACGGTCGCCGGCGCCGTCCTGTGGAGCTTTGCGATGCTCGCCTCCATCGGCGCCGGCCCGCCCGCTGCGTGGGAGTCGGCGCTCTTCGTCCATACCGGTCTGCAACTTGCCCTTGCCGCGGCATTCATGGCCATCGCGCCGCACCTGACGGCCGCCGATCCCGCCGCCGAGCCCGATTGGATCGCCGGCCTGGCGCTGACGGCCCTGGCAATTCTGGCCATCCGGGCCCTCGACGCCACGCCCACGCACGAGCAATGGACGCTGTTTGCGGCCGTCGTGCCGGCGATCCTGGGCCTGACTGCCTGGCTGAGCGCCCCTGCGGCGGCGGCTGCCGTGCTGGCGGGCATCGTGGCGCTGGCGGCGCTCGCGCTGTGGCCGGCCCCGAGCACGCAGCCCGAGCCCGGCCTTCTGGCGCTCGCGACCGAGGGCGTCGCGCGTCTGCGCCAGGTCCTGCGCCGGCCGGAGAATGTCCCGGGCTTTCTGGCGTTCGCTGCGCTCGCCCCCCTCGCGATCGGCGCGCTCGCGAGCTTGCGGGTCTGGCGCGGCCGCACCCTTCCGACAGCCACCGCCGGCCTCTACATCCTGGCCGCCGTCGTGCCGCCGCTGCTGGCCCTGGTGCTGGCCTGGCTGCGCGTCACTCAATTCGACCGCTCGTTGCCGTTCGCGCTGGTCGCGGTCGTCCTCGCGGCCATCCTCTACCTCGTGGCGAACCGCTTTGGCAGGATCGCCGAGCCCGAAAGGACGGCGGCCACCGGGCTCGCTCGCGGCGCATTCGCCTCCGGGGTCGCAGCCGCCCTGTCGCTGGGCCTCGTGATGGCGCTCGATCGCGGCTATCTCACGGTCGCCTTCGCGCTTACCGCCTTTGCCACGGCCATCGTCGCCGTCACCGGCCGCATCCCCCTGCTGCGCTATGTGGTCGCCGCCATCGGCCTGATCGTGCTGGGCCGGCTCGCCTGGGACCCGCGCATCATGGGCGCGGACATCGGCACCTGGCCGATCCTCAACTGGCTCCTCCTCGGCTACGGCGTGCCGGCGTTGGCCTTCCTCGGCGCGGGCCGCGTCCTCGAGCGGGAGGCCCACGACCTCGCCACCCGCCTGTGCGACGCGCTGGGCGTGCTGTTTGCCGCGCTGCTCCTCTTCTTCCAGATCCGCCATGCCCTCAACGGCGGCGATCCCTTCGCGGCGACATCCGGCCACGTCGAGCAGGGCCTCTTCGCACTGACGAGCCTCGGCTTTGCGGCGGTGCTGGTGCGCGTCGACCGCGCCCGTGCCAATCCGGTGTTTCGGGCGGCCTCCCTCGTCCTCGGCGTCGCCTCCGCTGGCGTGATCCTGCTCGGCCTCGGGCTGGGCGAGAACCCGCTGTTCGCGGGGGACCCCGTGCTGGGACCCGTGGTGCTCAGCTCGCTCACGCTCGCCTACCTGCTGCCGGCGCTGGCCGCCTTCGTGCTGGCGCGCGTCGCCCGCGGCATGCGGCCCGAGTGGTACGTCAACGGCGCCACCGCGCTCGGTCTCATCCTGCTGTTCGGCTGGGTCGCGCTCGAGCTGCGCCACGCCTTCCAGGGCGCAAGCCTGTCGCTCCTGCGGGGTACCACCGCGCCGGAGCTGGGGCTCCTCACCCTGGCAAGCCTCGCCTTCGCGGCGGCCCTGATCCGCATCGATCCCGCCGGCGCCGATCCGGCCTTGCGGGCCGCCGCGCCGCTCTTCATCGGCTTCGCCGCCGCCGTGATCCTGCTCGGGCTGGGGGTGGTCGAGAACCCGCTGCTCGAGAACGATCGCGTCAGTGGACCCGTGCTCTTCAACTCGCTGGTGCCCGCCTATGTCGTGCCGGCGCTCGGCGCCATCGTGCTGGCGCGCATCGCCCGCGGCGTGCGGCCGGCGGGGTACGCGACGGGCGCCGCCGCAATGGCCCTCCTCCTCATCTTCGCCTGGGTCACCCTCGAGGTGCGCCACGCCTTCCAGGGCGAGAGCCTCCTGCTCGGCCGAAGCACCAGCGCGCCGGAGGTGTGGGCCTACTCGGTCGCGTGGCTGGCGCTCGGCCTTGCGCTCCTGCTCTACGGGCTGTGGCGCGGCTCGAGCGAGGCCCGTACGGCCTCGGCCGCGCCGGTCGTGCTGTCGGTCCTCAAGGTCTTTCTCTACGATCTCACCATCATCGGCGGCGTCTGGCGCGCATTCTCCGTCATCGTCCTGGGCGTGGTGCTGATCGGCATCGGCCTCGTCTACCAGAAGCTGGTGTTCGCCCGGCCGCACGCTCCCCCGCCGGCCTGAGGCGCGCCGGGCGGTGGCGTCCCCGGCGAGCAGCCGCGCCGGCCGCTATTTCCAGAACGTCGGCGGTCCAGTCGTCGGAGGCCTTGCGGGGCTGCCTGCGCGCCGCCTTCTTGGCATCCGCCTTCGGCTCCGGAGGATCGGCGGTGGCCGGGGACTTCTTCTCGGCCGCAGCTGTTTCCGTCGCCGGACCCAGGGCCTGCAGCTCGAACCCGGCGGCCGTGTGCTCCAGGTAGATGAAGATGTTCTGCCGCCGCGTCTTCTGGAAGAACTCGCGCGCCTTCGTCTTGTCCCCGCGCGCGAGATAGTGCTGGCCGAGGAAGAAGTAGCCTTCCGCAAGCGCCATCTCGCGCTCCTCCCCGCGCTTGGCGCCGAGCTGCTCGAGCAGCTCCTCCGGGGCGAGGTCGCCCGACAGGAGCGCCAGCCCCGGGCGCGGCCAGTCGCCGCGCGGGTCCGCCTTGGCACGCTCGACGAGCGCCGCGGGCAGCTCCTTGCCCATGCGCCGATAGGTCCAGCCGAGCCAGAGATCGGCGTAGTGCGCCGTCTTGCCCGTCTCGCTCGCCCGCGAGAAATCCTCGGCCGCCTCCTCGAGCTTCCTGGCGTAGAGCCGCGCGATCCCTCTGCGCTGCAGGGTATGGGGGTCGGTCGCGCCCAGCGCGATGGCCTTGGAGTAGTCGGCTATGCTCTCCTCGAACCGCCCCGCGACCAGGTACGCGTACGCCCGGCACAGGAACAACTCCGACGAGCTGGGGGCCAGCTTCACCGCCGCGTCGGCGTCGGCCATGGCCTGGCGCTCGTTGCCGAGGTCGCCGTGAGCATTGCTGCGCAGGCAGCGCGCGCGGGCGAGATCGGCATCCCCGAGCTTGCCGGACTTGATGGCCAGACCGGTCTTCTCGATCGTCTCGTTGAGCCGCTTCTTCAGCGTCTGGCCCAAATCCCGCTTCTTGGCGGCACGGGCGCCCGCCACGCGGCGGCGCGCGCTCTTCGGCACCACCACCACCCCGACGACGACGTTGGCGACGGCGCGCACGTCCTCGGCGTACTTCTTGAGGTCGGGAGCCTTCACCTGGTCGGCGAGCGTCTTGAACTCCACGGTGGTCTTGGCAACGTTGCCCCGGAACGACGAGGAGACCGTGTAGGTGAAGTATTTGCTCCGCACCCCGTCGCTGCTGGGATCGCTGATGACGCTGACCTCGTCGGGGAACCTGATCTCGAAGGTGTACCGCGCGGCGTAAGGGAACAGCGGCTGCAGCAGCGGCACGGTCCGCGCCGATGGCGGTGCCGGCGCCAGCGCACCCTTCATGTTGACGGGAAGATAGCGGACGAACCAGATCCCGGAGCGCTCCATGGCGAGGTTGGGCACGGAGTAGCGCCCGACGATGGTGAATACGTTGTTGATGCGATCGTCCTGGATGTCGGGATCGCCGACCAGCCTCGCCCCCGGGTAGCGGTGCTCCATGGCGGCGGCGATGGTCTTTGCGATCTCCGCGAGCGGCGTGCGCTCGCGCCCGACGCGCACGCCCTCGGCGACGGCGCCGCGCAAGGTCTGGCGCACCACGAGCTCGGCGTCGCCGTCGAGCTTCGGCAGCACGGCCGTCTCGCTGACCTCGCTGTGGAGCACCTGTGACGCATGGTCGGTCGCGATCGTCGACGGCCCGCGCGTCGTCGGCGCCACCACCAGGACCTGGGTGCCCTCGTGGATCTGGCCCATGCGGCGCAGGAGGCCGTGCTGCCCCATGTGGGTCGGATCCAAATAGAAGGTCTTGCCCCCGACGCTCGCCTCTACGATCACGTGATTGAACTGCAGCGGGCTCGGCAGCGCCCCGTCGAGCCCCCCACGCCTGCCGAGGAACATCAGCACCGGCCTGCTCTTGACGCCCAGCGCCTCGAGCATGGTGATGAGCAGGAGCGACTTGTCCTTGCAGTCGCCGTAGCGCCGCTCCAGCACCAGATCGGGCGACGACGGCCGGTGCGAGCTCTCGCCGAGCGAGACCGAGAAGTAGCGAATCTGCGACTGCACGAACTCGAGCGCGCCCACCACCCGCTCCTCCTCCGTCGCCTTCTGGCGCAGCGGCTCGATCACATCGCGCAGGCCTTGCTCGATCGTCCCCTTGGACTGGAACAGGTCGCTCGCCCACGCCACCACGTCCTGCCAGCCCGAGAACTCCGAGAAGTGCAGCACGCGGTAGGCCGGATAGTCCATCGGCGTCAGCGGCTCCAGGTCCACCTTCGCCATGTTGCGCTCCTCGAACACGAGCTTGCGCATCCCATTCTCGACGCTCTCCTTCGGCGTGACCGGCCTTGCATCGGGTCCGCCCGAGAGGCGCCAATAGACCCGCTTGTCGGCGGGATATCGCAGCACGACGCGCCGCAGCAGCGTCGGCGGGCCCCAGTCCCAGCTCGAGTAGTCGACGAACTTCTTGCCGAACACCGGGTTTTGCCCGTGCAGCGAATAGGAGAGCTCGAGCGTATCGCCGACCCGCAGATCCTTGACCAGGATGGAGGCGGTCACCTCGCCGAGATAGATGCCCCGCTCCAGGTTGGTCTCGCGCTGCAGGAAGCGTATCGTCGACGACGAGGTGCGATCGAGGCTCTCGCCCCCGCGCAGCACGCGCACCGCGTGCAACTTGAGCTTGTGGTACTCGGGCACGAACGGGATAGCGATCTGGCCTACGCTGCTCAGCGACCCCGGATCGTTGACGACGACGGCGCGCCGCACGTGCACCACTGGCGTGTCAGCGACGAGATACTGGGTGTCCGCCAGCCGCACCACGACCGGCAGGGTCTTGCCGGGCTCGGGAATGGCGACGGTCTCCACCCAGGCGGGAAGCGGATCGCCCACGGAGAACGCGTCCGCCGCGATTTGCACCTCCTTGAGCGAACTGTTTTCCGCAGGACCCTGCGCGTGGCTTCCGCCGGCCAGGAGGCAGGCGGCCAGCACCACCGCCGGTGCGCACAACCTCGACGCGTGCCAGAGCGCTGTCATTTGCGGTCGTTCCCTCCGCCCAATGTCGTTCCGGGGAGGCTACAATAGCCGTCCGGGGCACCGCGAAGTCGTATTTCCGCGGACGGTCGCCGGCGATCGATCTTCCCGGGAGCATGCGCATCGCCCTCCGGCTGGCGCTGCTCACCGGGGACCAGCCGACGGCTGCCCTAAACGCGCCACGCTCGGCGTCTAACCGCTGGGCAGCGCGGCACGCATGGTCACGCTTGCGGCCCCGCCTTCTGCACCCGCTCCCTTTGCGGCTTCATTGGGCATTCTCCCGGCACGCCACCGATGCGGCGCGCAAAAGTAAGCCAAAACCTGTGTTGACGGTCTGCGAACGAGGACTGGTCCCTGATCCGATCATGGTACTGGCCCGACAAGGCGCTTGCGCAGGAAATGATAGGACCCTGTATCATGCCGACCAAATTCATGCGCGCAGTCCTTCTGTGCACGGTGGCGTTTGCACTCACGGGCTGCATCTTCTCCAACAAGCCCGTCTTCGACATCAGCAAGGGCGCCACCGATCTTCCGGAGGGGCTCTTCGAGATGAAGACCTCCAGTGACAAGCAGGTCGTCAAGCTCGTGCGTCACGGCAATCTCTACGTCTACGGCGACGGCGAGGAGAAGGAGATGGACAAGGTGATCCTCTCGTTTCGTGCCATTGGAGACGGGTCCTACCTCGTGACGGCAATCTCGCCGGGTCGCCCGATCAACTACGGCGTGCTCCATCGACGGTCGCCGGACAAGCTCACCTTCGTCTTGCTCGATTGCGACCCGAAAGCGCCGACGGACCTCGTCCCCGCGCCCGATGCCAAGGGCCATGAGCGTTGCAACGCCACCAATGGCGAGCGGCTGACTGCCATAGCCAATCGCTACAAGGCCGACATGGTGGCCAATCGGATCGAGGCTTCCAAGGTGGTCGAGTACACGCGAATTCCTTGAGGCACGGCTCGGCAGGTCCTGCAATCGGGTTGGACGCGCCTTCGCTCCGCCGGGTTCATCGCGACCCGCCTTGCCAGTCCGGCGGAAGCAGGCCCTGGTTCTCGATAATGGCGCGATAGACGCCGGCGCTCTGCTTGGGGATGCGTCTCTGGGTGGCGAAATCCACGTGGACGAGCCCGAAGCGGCGCCCGTAGCCCGAGAACCATTCGAAGTTGTCGTGGCTCGACCAGTGGAAGTAGCCCTGCACGGCGGCGCCCTGCCGGATCGCCTGGCCCAGGGCCGCCACATGCCGCACGAGATAATCCGTGCGCTTGGTGTCCTTGACCTGACCGTCGACCAGCGCATCGTCGCCCGGGAAGCCCGCGCCGTTCTCGGTGATCATGACAGGCGGGTTGCCGTACTCGTCCCTGATGCGCAGCAAGCCGGCGGTGAGCAGGTCGGGCCGCGTCGGCCCGTTGTAGGCGTCGCCGGGTGACGCCGCCCAGGTCATGCGCAGGCCCCAGTTGTCCGCTGCCGCCGGATCGGCCGCGAAAGGGAAGCCGCTGTAGAAGTTGACGCCGAGGAAGTCGGCCCTGTTGCGGGCGATGCGCTCCATGTCGCCCGGCTCGACCGGCAGGTCCGCGCCCACACCGCGCAGCGCCGCGACCACATCCTCGGGGTAGGTGCCCTTCAGCATCGGGTCCAGATAGATCCGGTTCATCAGCCCGTCGGCCAGCAGCGCCGCCTTGCGGTCCGCCTCGCTCTCGCTGGCCGGCAGCGCCGGGAACAGCAGCATGGCGACGGCGGCAATGCGCCCCGGAAGGCCGCGCTTGCGGTACTCCTCGACCGCCGCGGCGGCGGCGAGATGCTGATGGTGCACCATGCGCGCGCCGGGGAACCAGGTGAAGGCCGCCGGCGCCAGCGGCGTGAGCGCGACCGGCTCGCGGCTCGGCGTCTCCCTGAGCTGCTTGGCATAGGCGGTGAAGCCCAGATCGGTGCTCGGCTCGTTGAGCGCCAGGAACAGCTTCACGTCGGCACCGAGGCTGTCGAACACGACCCCGGCATAGCCCCCGAACCAGTCGACGATGTCGCGGTTCGCCCACCCGCCCTTCTCGGCCAGCGCCTGCGGCAGCTCCCAGTGATAAAGCGTCACCAGGGGCTCGATGCCCGCCGCCTTCAGGTCGGCGATGAGCCCGCGGTAGTAGGCAATCCCCTTCGCGTTGGGCGTGCCGGTTCCGTCGGGCAGGATGCGCGGCCAGTTGAGCGAGAAGCGGTAGGCGTTGACGCCGAGCGCTTTGAGCAGCGCGATGTCCTCGAGGTACTGCGCGCGGTCGTACATGTTGAGCGCGACATTGGCGCTCTCGCCGTTCTCGGCCATCCTGTCGGTGTTGGTGTAGACATCCCACACCGAGAGGCCCTTGCCGTCCGCCTGCCAGCCCCCCTCCACCTGATACGCCGCCGTGGCGGTGCCCCAGAGGAACCTCTTGGGGAACGGACTTGGCTTCGGTCCCGTAGCCACGTCGTAGGCAGCGGAAAGAGGCATGGTGGATGTCAGGCCCGACGTCGACCCCGCCGCGCCTGTCCCTCTACGTAGTTGCGCAAGACCTTGTTGGTGCGTGTCTGATAGCCCTCATCGGGCCCGGCGTTCTCACGGAACCATGCAATCACGTCGGCATCGAGACGGAGCGTCAGTTGCTGCTTGACGGGCCGGTAGAACAGGCCGCGTTTGGCACCGGACCAATCGGGCAGCTCCGGCACATCCGACGTGTCGATGGCATCGTCGGGCAACTCCGCAAGTGCCTCGAGCTCCGCCAGCTGCTTTCGAGTCAATTGTCTAGAAGCTTCCTTCTTCATAGGCTATGCTTTCGCGCGGCGTGGCCTTGCGGGCACTCGCACTCGATCTCCGGCCAGGTGTGAACAACGAGTAGCAACACCGCACCGACGAGCATGGCCGTGGTGCAGAGACGACGCGCCCGTTTCCGCGTACCGGCTGATCTGCTCCTGCCGCCGCTGGGGCAAGCGCCGCGCAGAGCGAAGCGAGCCGTGGCCTGAACTCGTCTGATGTCCGGTCTTCTTCTCGATTGACATTCCCGTCCGCGTTGCGCATATACGCTCCATGGACCGATTGGCGACCCTATCCCGACTTTGTCAAAGCTCGCGCTACCAGCGCTGAGTTCGTCGCCCGCGCGTGCCTTTGAGACGCGCACCCGTCCGCCCCATCGGAGAATTGCCCCGGTAGTCCAATCTGGCAGAGGCGCCGTCCTCAGAAGGCGGATGTTGCTGGTTCGAATCCAGCTCGGGGCACCAACTGTCAGCAGGTGTGCCCTGTATCGACTTAGAAATTATGTAGTTTTTACAGTGACTTGGAATGTCGCCGAGCCTCAATTTTGAGCCGACCCGGGCGGCTGTGTTGTCAACACCGTACGAGATTCGAACTCAGCAGAGGGGATCCAGCTCACGGTGCGACCGAATGATCCCTGATACTTTGGACCGGCTGATATGCTCGACCAATATCTGCCGATTGTTGCCACTGTAGCTGCGTGTTTCTTGGAGTGGAGCCGCGCTGGCGTTGATGGTTGTGTCGGACACCGACACTACGGAGTGCGGCCTCGGCTGACGCCCTCGAAATAGCTCGAGGTGAGGTCGAGCAGCACGAGACCGCCGGCTTTGAGGTGGCGCCTGGCCAGCCGCTTCGATAGCGTCCTGGCGCCCGGCGAGCCAGTCCATGGCATCGTAGAGCGCGTCCTCGTCGGGCATCGGTGATGCCCAGCTCCTCGGCAAGCGTGGTGTCGGCCCACGCCCGTGTCATGCCGAGCTTGCTCGCCTCCGGAGCCAGGATGCGCTCCGCCACCATGGCGGCGACGAGAGCGCGCTCGCGTGAGGCCTTGGGGTCGATCAGCTTGTCGAAACCCAGCCGGCGCATGGCCGTCAGCACCGCCTCGACGTGGCCGTGGGCGCGCGAGCGCACCACCTCCAGGGCGTCCCCAATGGGGCCGAGCCGCCCGCCCTTCAGGATGCGCCGGATCGCCTCGATCTGCTCGATGGGCAGCGACGACAGGTTGGCCAACGTGCGCTTCCTGATTGCTTACCGTCGCGCAGCGCCCGCACCGTAGAGGCGCTGCTTGGCCTTCAATGAGGCCGCGGCGGTCAGGCCGCGGAAGGAGCAGCGGTTCTGAAGGAGTGTGAGTTCGAGTCTAGCTCGCGCTCGGCGGCGTGAAACTCATTCAGAGCCTCGAGAGGGATGTAGGGCTTGCGCGGGTCAGCCCACGTGTTCGCGGAGTGTCGCGCAATTGACCGGGCGGCGCGGATTCATGCTACGTTCCCGCCGCGATTCACCAGATGTCCGCGTTGGGCTGGCCGGATGGCCGATGCTCGGCAGGGGCCGGGCACAGACAGGCCGCGGGGTGGGCCGGCATGGATTTCGAGACGCTCGATCGGTTGCGGCAGGGCCATCCGGCGTGGCGCCTCCTCAGGGCTGACCATGCGCCGCTGATCGCGAGCTTTCTCCACCGCACCTACGTCAAGCCCAACGTCCGCTCTCTGCCGGAATCCGAGCTCACCCTGAAGCTGGAGGACCACCTGTTCCACCTGCGGCGCGACCTGGGCGAGGACAGCTTCCCCCGCGCCGCCGGCGCCTATCTGGAGGACTGGGCCTCCGACCGCCACGGCTGGCTGCGCAAGTACTACGCCGAGGACAGCGACGAGCCGGTCTTCGACATCACGCCGGCGACCGAGCAGGCGCTCGACTGGCTGGCGGGCCTCACGCACCGGCCGTTCGTCGGCACCGCAGTCGCGCCTGTTGACGCTGTTCGAGCTGCTGCGCCAGCTCGCCGACGGCACCGACGCCGACCCCGCCACGCCGCATTGCCGAGCTGGAGCGGCGCCGCGCCGAGATCGACGCCGAGATCGCGCGCATCGCGGACGGCGCGCTCGCCGCTGCTCGACGCCACCGAGCGTGCGCGAGCGCTTCCTGCAGATCGCCGACGCCGCCCGCGGCGCTGCTCTCCGACTTCCGCGCCGTGGAGCAGAACTTCCGCGACCTCGACCGCGCCGGTGCGCGAGCGCATCGCCACCTGGGAGGGCAGCAAGGGCGCGCTGCTCGACGAGATCTTCGGCGACCGCGACGCCATCGCCGACAGCGACCAGGGCAAGAGCTTCCGCGCGTTCTGGGACTTCCTGATGTCGCCGCAGCGCCAGGAGGAGCTGTCGGAGCTGCTCGCGCGCGTGTTCGCGCTGGAGCCGGTGCAGGGCCTCGCCGCCCGACCGCCGCTTCCTGCGCCTGCATCACGACTGGCTCGACGGCCGGCGAGGTGACGCAGCGCACCGTGGCGCGGCTCTCGGCGGAGCTGCGCCGCTACCTCGACGACAAGGCGTGGCTGGAGAACCGGCGCATCATGGAGATCCTGCGCGAGATCGAGGCGCGCGCGCTCGAGGTGCGCGACGAGCCGCCCGAGGGGCCGTTCATGGATCTGGACGAGATGGCGCCCGACATCCGCCTCGTCATGGACCGGCCGCTGTTCAGCCCGCCCCTGAAGCCCGAGATCGACGCCGACCCTCGAGCTGTCGCGCGCCGACGACATCCCGGCCGACGCCCTGTTCGACCGCGTCTACGTGGACAAGGAGCGGCTCGCCGGCCAGATCCGCCGGCTGCTGCAGCGGCGCACCCAGGTCTCGCTCGCCGAGGTGGCGGCGGCGCATCCGCTGGAGCACGGGCTGGCCGAGCTGGTCGCCTACCTCAGCCTCGCCTCGGACGATCCGGCCGCCGTCATCGACGAGCGACCGGCGCGAGGCGATCGGTGGACGGACGCCGAGGGCCGGCGCCGGCAGGCCACGGTGCCGCTCGTGATCTTCGCCCGCGCCGTCTCGGTGGGCACGCAGGGGGCGACGCCATGAGCGGCATGAGCAGCCGTGCACGGCGAGACTGAGGCGACACAGGCCACGGCGACCGCCCCGAACGAGCTGCCGCACGTGCTGATCACCCTGATGAAGGGCATCCTGGAGCGCGAGAACGCGCCGGCCCTGTGGCAGGGGCTCCTGACGCACCAGGCGCGCGTGCGCGACCACGTGGGCGTCGTCGGGCTGGACCTCGTCATGGACGAGGCCGAGGGCTACGCCTACCTGCGCCAGAAGCCCGCAGGTCGAAGGCGAGCCGGAGCTGCCGCGCCTCGTCACGCGCCGCCAGCTCGGCTTCCCGCTCAGCCTGCTGCTGGCGCTGCTGCGCAAGAAGCTGGCCGAGCACGACGCCATGAGCGGCGACACGCGCCTCGTGGTCACGCGCGAGCGACATCGTCGACATGGTGCGGGTGTTCCTGCCCGCCACGGCCAACGAGGCGCGGCTGCAAGGACCGGGTGGACCGCGACATCAACAGGGTCGTCGAGCTGGGCTTCCTGCGTCCGCTCAAGGGCCGCGACGACACCTTCGAGGTGCGGCGCATCCTGCAGGCCTTCGTCGATGCGCAGTGGCTGGGCCAGCTGAACGAGCGGCTGGCGGCCTATGCCGGGCACGCGGGCGATGAGTCGGAGAGCGAGGCGGGGGGCGCCAATGAGTGACGAGGAGCGAGTTCGCACTCGAGCTCGACCTTGTCGTGGACGCGGCGCAAGGCGCGGCCGGGCGTGCGGCTCGCACGCCGTCGAGATCGTCAACTGGGGCACCTTCGACAGGCAGGTCTGGCGCCTGCGACCTCGGCGGCGACAACGCGCTGCTGACCGGCGACATCGGCTCGGGCAAGTCCACGCTGGTCGATGCCATCACCACGCTGCTGGTGCCGGCGCACAAGGTCGCCTACAACAAGGCGGCCGGCGCCGAGACGCGCGAGCGCGACCTCGCGGTCCTACGTGCTCGGCCACTACAAGTCGGAGCGCGGCGAGGCCGGGCTGTCGGCCAAGCCGGTGGCCCTGCGCGACCACAACAGCTACTCGGTGATCCTCGGCCGCTTCCGCAACGAGGGCTACGGCGAGACCGTCACGCTGGCGCAGGTGTTCTGGTTCAAGGAGCCGCACGGCCAGCCGGCGCGCTTCTATGTGGTGGCCGACCGGGCGCTGTCGATCCAGGAGCACTTCTCCGGCTTCGGCCGCGACATCAACTCGCTGCGCAAGCGCCTGCGCAAGCTGCCGCACGTGGAGCTGTTCGACAGCTTCCCGCCCTACGGCGCCGCCTTCCGCCGCCGCTTCGGCATCGAGCAGCGAGCAGGCGCTCGACCTGTTCCACCAGACCGTGTCCATGAAGGCGGTGGGCGACCTCACCGACTTCGTGCGCACGCCACATGCTGGAGCCGTTCCCGGTGGAGGACCGCATCGCGGCACATGATCGCCCACTTCGACGACCTGACGCGCGCGCACGAGGCGGTGCTGAAGGCGCGCGCGCAGATCGAGCGGCTCACGCCCATCGTCGCCGACTGCGACGCGCCACGCCGAGGTGACGGCGCAGGCGGAGGACCTGCGCGCCAGCCGCGACGCGCTGCGCGCGTTCTTCGCCGGACACAAGATCGCGCTGCTCGACAAGCGCATCGCCGGCCTCAGCACGGAGATCGACCGGCTCGACGAGCGCATCGCAGCCCTCAGGGACACGCGGCGGGACCAGGACGTGCGAGCGCGACTGCCCTCAAGCAGGCGATCCTGGAGAACGGCGGCGACCGCATCGCCGCGCTCGGCCGCGAGATCGACGCCAAGGCGGCCACGCGCGCCGAGCGCCAGCAGCGCGCGGAGAGCTACGGCCACATCGCCGGCCGGCTCGGCCTGCCGGAGCCGCGCGATGCCGACGCGTTCCTCGCCAATCGGGACGCCATTGCCGGCGAGATCGGGACCGCCGGCGCGCGCGAGGCCGACATCCAGAACAAGGAGGTCGAGGCAGGGATCGAGTTCCGCACGCTCAACGCGCAGGCACGCGAGCTCACCGACGAGATCGCCTCGCTCAAGAGCCGCCGCTCCAACATCCCCGCGCGCATGCTGGCGATCCGCGACGCGCCTGTGCGAGGCGCTCAGGCTCGATGCCGACGACCTGCCGTTCGCCGGCGAGCTGATCGAGGTGCGCCAGGAGGAGCGGACTGGGAAGGCGCGGCCGAGCGGCTGCTGCACGGTTTCGCGCCTGTCGCTGCTGGTGCCCGACGAGCATTACGCGGCCGTGGCCGGCTGGGTCGACGCCACGCACCTCGACGGCCGCCTGGTCTACTACCGGGTGCAGAGCCGCGTCCGGCAGCGTGCGCGCCCGGCGCGACCCGAGGGCAATGGCCAACAAGCTCGCCATCAAGGACGACTCGCCGTTCTACGACTGGCTGCAGCGCGCAGCTCGGCGAGCGCTACGACCACATCTGCTGCGCGAGTCTCGACGAGTTCCGGCGCGAGGAGAAGGCCGTCACGCGCACCGGGCAGATCAAGGCCGGGCGGCAGCGGCACGAGAAGGACGACCGCACCCGCATCGACGACCGCGCCAACTACGTGCTGGGCTGGTCCAACGCCGCCAAGATCGCCGCGCTGGAGAAGGACGCGGCGGCGCTGCAGGCGCGCATCCAGACGCTGGGCGCCGAGATCGCCGCGTCTCGGCAGCGAGCGCAGCGGCGCTGCGCGACCGGCTCGGCCTGCTGCAGCAGCTCTCGGCCTGCGCCAGCTTCAACGATCTCGACTGGCGCACCGTCGCCGCTGGAGATCGAGCGCCTGGAGGCGGAGCGGCGCCAGCTGGAGGAGGGCTCCGACAAGCTCAAGACGCTGAAGGCGCAGCTCGACCGCCTGGAGCAGGCGATCGCCGAGGCTCAGAAGCGGCTGGAGGATACCACGGACGAGCGCTCCGCGCTCGACGAGCGACCGCGCCGAGGCCGAGCAGCAGAAGGGCGCCGCCGACGCCGATCTTGCCGCCCTCGCCGAGGACCTGCGCGCGCGGTATTTCCCCAGGCTCGACGAGCCATGCGCCCCGAGGCGCTGGGCGAGCACCGGCTGACCGTGGAGTCGTGCGACGGCCACGAGCGCGAGATGCGCGACTGGCTGCAGGCGCGCATCGACGCCGAGACCCACAAGCTCGACGCGCCTGCGCGAGAAGATCATCGAAGGCGATGAGCGACTACGCCACACCTCTGGCCCGAGGAGACGCGCGAGGTCGACGCCTCGGTGGAGGCCGCCGGCGAGTACCGGCAGATGCTCGCGTCGCTGGAAAGCGATGGCCTGCCGCGCTTCGAGGCGCGCTTCAAGGACGCTGCTCAACGAGAACACGATCCGCGAGGTGGCGGGCTTCCAGTCGCAGCTCCGGCGCGAGGCCGAGGAGATCCGCGAGCGCATCGGCATCATCAACCGGTCGCTGCGCGAGATCGACTACGAGCGCGGGCGCTACATCGTGCTGGAGGCGCGAGACCGACGCACCGACGCGGAGGTGCGCGACTTCCAGCAGCGACCTGCGCGCCTGCACCGAGGGCGCGCTGACGGGCTCGGACGATCAGGCCTACTCGGAGGCCAAGTTCCTGGAGGTGAAGCGCATCATCGAGCGCTTCCGCGGCCGCGAGGGCACGACCGAGCTCGACCGGCGCTGGACGCGCAAGGTCACCGACGTGCGCAACTGGTTCGTGTTCTCGGCCTCGGAGCGCTGGCGCTCCGACGACAGCGAGCACGAGCACTACTCGGACTCGGGCGGCAAGTCCGGCGGCCAGAAGGAGAAGCTCGCCTACACCATCCTGGCCGCCAGCCTCGCCTACCAGTTCGGCCTCGAGCTGGCGGAGCGCCGGCGCCGCGCTCGCGCGCGTTCCACTTCGTGGTGATCGACGAGGCGTTCGGGCGCGGCTCCGACGAGTCCGCCCGCTTCGGGCTCGACCTGTTCAAGAAGATGGGTCTGCAGCTCCTGATCGTCACGCCGCTGCAGAAGATCCACATCATCGAGCCCTACGTGGCCGCCGTCGGCTTCGTGCACAACGAGGAGGGCCGCCGCTCCCGGCTGCGCAACCTCACCATCGAGGAGTACCGCGCCGAGCGACTCAAGCGCACCGGCTGATCGGGCTCGCGCAACCGGACTGCACCGGCACCGCACTGCGTCTCACCTTCCCAGAGCCGGTCTCCGGCCCCATTGCCTTGGGCTTCGGCAGCCATTTCGGCCTCGGCCTGTTTCCGCGCCGTTGTCTGAGATACGCTGTCACATCGTCCGTCGCCGCCCCCCGTTTCAACTGTGGAAAACGAGACCGCCGATCCTACAGGTGGCATCACTTCGCGATATCTCCTGGCGATGGGCGCGCCGCCGGTTGGGCAGGATGCGGTGCGGCCATGCCCGTCGCCGCGACGGCGGCTGGCGCACGCGCGAGAGAGGCCAATGTCGGGCATCTGTGAATCGCTTGCGCAGCTGTTGTCCACGGTCCGGCGGCCGGGCGACTTCCATGCTTCCGGCCGATTGGAGATCCTGGCCCCGCGCCTGGAGGTGGAAGGCGTGGGCCAGCTCGCGTTGCCGCTGCTTCCCCTCCAAGCCGAGCAGCTGATCGCCGTGGCGAAGCGCGCCCTACGGACGCGGTGCCGAGACCATTGTCGATACCGAAGTGCGGCGCACGTGGCAGATCGGGCCGGAGCAGGTACGCCTGGGCGGCAAGCACTGGCAGGCAGCGCTCGACCGCATCGTCGCGCTGGCCGCAGAGGGGCTCGGCGTCAGCGAGCCAGTCTCGGCCGAGCTCTACAAGCTGCTCGTCTACGACGAGGGCAGCTTCTTCGTCAGCCACCGCGATACCGGCTTCGGGCATGTTCGCCACGCTCGTGCTGGCGCTGCCGTCCGTCGGGCGGGGAGCTTGTGGTGCGCCACAAGGGCCGCGAGGCCAAGCTCGATCTTGCGGGCGACGAGCCGTCCGAGATGGCGTTTGCCGCCTTCTACGCCGACTGCGTGCACAAGGTGCTCCCGGTTACGGCCGGCTGCCGAGCGGCGCTGATCTACAATCTTCTGCGACGCCCAGGCCGCCGGGCTACGAGCGCGAGACGGCGCGCGCCGCGGCGCTGCTCCGCGACTGGGCGAAGCGCAAGGCGATACCGGAGGCAGGTGTGGCCGAGGACGGCGCACCCGAGAAGGTGGTCTACCCGCTGGAGCATGCCTACTCGCTGGTTGAACTCGACTTCGCCAGGCTCAAAGGCGCCGATGCGGCCGCGGCGGCCCTCTTCAGGTCGGCAGCGCCGCTGGCGGGCTGCGACCTGCACCTAGCGCTACTCTCCATCGAGGAGAACGGCTTGGCGCAATACAACGGGTCCTATCGACGCCGCCACAGAGGCTACGACGATGACGATGACAGCGACGAGTTCGAGGTCGTCGAGGTGCACGACCGGTGGCAGCGCCTGACCGAGTGGCGGCATCCGGACTGCGGACCGGCGGCGCTTGGAGAAATTCCGATCAAGGACGGCGAAGTCTCCCCGCCCGATGCCTTGGAGGATATGGAGCCCGATGAAGAGCTTTTCCACGAGGCCACGGGAAACGAGGGAGCCTCGTTCGAGCGCACGTATCGGCCGCGGCCCTGGTACTCCGGCTGCAACGGCGACGGCTCGCGGTAATCAATCAGGCCGGTCCGAAAGCGACGCTGCCCTATATCGAGTCTCTGGCGGCGAGGTGGATCGAAGAAGGCGCGCAGCGGGATTCGGCGCTTTGGACAGAGGCCAACGATCTCGCCGGACATATGCTGGAGACTTGGCCCGCAGGCGGTTGGTACAGCCGTGGCGACGACCAGGAGGACGAGACTGGCGAGGCTGACGGCATCGCGGCTGACGACAACCGATCGGGACTGGCGCGTCTGCTCGTTGCGCTCGCGAAGCTCAGGAATGAAGCGCGTACCGCAGCGGCCTCGATCTGCTCACAGCGCGCCGAGGCCATGACAAGGCCGACAACGGCGCCATTCTCGGCGCGGTGGCATTGTTTCCGCCGGAGCGCTCGGCCCGCATGATCGAAGCCATCGTCACCCGCCACGCCGGCGCTGCCCTCGCGCCGTCGTGCGCCCGCTGCGTGCCGCGATCGAGGGACCTTTCGCGGCCGAACCGAGGCATCTGGCCGCCGCAGCCACGGGTCTCATCTCCGAGCTTCCTGGCGACCCCGCGCTCGCTCCCGTGGACGAGTGGGGGCGCCGGCGGCACATTGCGCCCGGCGCCGGCGTCGTCGTCGACCTCGTGAAGACTGCCGAAGCCGTCGATGCCGCCCTTGCCAAGCGGCTGGTCGAGCATGTGCTGGCCTGGCTTGGCACCTACAGCCGCGACCGTGTCCTGGTTCCGGCCGTGAAGCGCCTGCTGGAGAGCGGCACACAACGCTCGGGCGCGGCAATGCGGAGGCTCCATGCCGCATGCCTGGAGCATCTGGAGGCGCGTGCGGCGGAGCCGCTGGAGGCCCCCAAGGACTGGACGCGCGCCAGCCGCATCCGATGCAAGTGCGAGCATTGCACGGTGCTCGGCCGCTTCCTGGCGAGTCCCGCGACTGAGACCTGGACGCTCAAGGCGGCCCAGCAAGTGCGCGGCCACGTCGAGGCAGAGATCAGGATAGCCCGCGCCGATCTCGACGTGCGGACCGAGGAGCGCGGCAGACCCTACAGCCTGATCTGCCGAAAGAACCGCGCCAGCTACGAGCGGCGCGTCGCCCAGCGCCGCCAGGATGTGGCCGACATCGACATCCTGAAAGGAACGACGGAGTGCGTCATGGACTCCAAGAATTAGATTGCAATCTCAATCACATAGGTGTTCGCAGTTTCATCCTGTCGGGTGCACCAACGCCACGTTTCGCCATTGTAGGTTGGGTCAAGCGAAGCGCAGACCCAACAGCGTCGGATGGTTGGGTCTTCGCTGACGCTCGACCCAACCGCTACACACCAAGGGTTCCTTTCTCCCCGGGCGGCTGTAGCCCGTCCGACTACGAAACAGGGGAGGGGCGTCGAGAGGTTCAAGTCCTCGGGAACCCACCACATTGCTTTTGGAGCGTGGGCGAGATGGGAACGCAGCCGCCTGCAAAGCGGCCATGAGCCGGTGGCGCCGGGCGTACCGCTGCCGCCAGGGGCGGTCTACGATTCCAACGCGGCGATCCTCGCCGCGGCGGTGGAGGAGGCGGGCGGCGTCGCCGTACCGCTCGGCATCGGCCGCGACGACGAGGAGGTGTTGGCGAAGCTCGTGGACCAGGGGCTCGCCACCTGCGACATGGTGCTGATGTCGGGAGGCACCTCGAAAGGCGTGGGCGACCTCTGCTATCGCGCGGTAGCACGCTTCAACGACCCCGGAGTGGTCGTGCACGGCGTCGCCATCAAGCCGGGCAAGCCGGTCTGTCTCGCGGCAACGACCGGCAAGCCGCTCGTCATCCTTCCGGGGTTCCCGACCTCGGCGATCTTCACCTTCCACGAGTTCGTGGCCCCCGTCATCCGCGCCCTGGCCGGCCTGCCGCACCAGGAGGCGGATCGCATGGAGGCGACGTTGCCGCTCGGCATATCGTCGGTGCCTGGGCGCACCGAGTTCAAGATGGTATCGCTCGTCGAGCGCACCGAAGGCGGGGCGCTCGCCGCCTACCCGATCGCCAAGGACTCGGGCTCCGTCACCTCGTTCAGCCAGGCGGACGGCTTCATCGCCATCGGCCAGCACGTCGAGAGCGTGCCGGCAGAGACGCCCGTCACGGTGCAGCTCATCGGCCGGTCCCGGCGGGTCGCTGACCTCGTGATCATCGGCAGCCACTGCGTCGGCCTCGATCTCATCATCGAGCGGCTGGAGGCAGAAGGCGTAGCCGTCAAGGCCATGAACGTGGGCAGCACCGGGGGGCTCGCCGGCGCCAAGCGCAGCGAATGCGACCTCGCCCCGATCCACCTCATGGACCCCGACACGGGCGCATACAATCGGCCCTTCCTGACGCCGGGGCTCGATCTCGTCCCGGGCTATCGACGGCTGCAGGGGATCGTGTTCCGCAAGGGCGACCCGCGGTTCGAAGGGCATTGGGTCGAGGCGGCGCTGGCGGACCCGGATTGCCTGATGATCGGCCGCAACGCCGGCAGCGGCACGCGCATCCTGCTCGATCGCCTGCTGGGCGGCGCCCGACCGGCGGGATACTGGTCGCAGCCCAGGTCGCACAACGCCGTCGCTGTGGCGGTGGCCCAGAGCCGCGCCGACTGGGGCATGACCATCGAGAGTGTGGCACGCCAGTCGATCTCGGTTTCATCCCCGTGCAGGACGAGCACTACGATTTCGTCGTGCCCGCGCTGCGGTTCGACCGGGCACCCGTCCGGAGATTCCGCGCCCTGCTCGAAGACGCCGCGTTGAAGGCAGAGCTGGCCGCCGGCGGATTCGGAATCTGATCTGCGCATGGGCGCCCCGAGTTGTACGCCGCCATCTCGAACGATCCGTATTTCGAACCCTCGTGTCACGCGCGGGGAGGCTACGCACGCTCGTCGAGGGCGGAAGGAAATCGGCGCAGGGCAGAAAAGGCCGACGATGGCATCTATGCCGTGCGCACCGCAGTATCTGCTGCAGGAGCACTCGCAATTGGGGCTCGCGCCGGCGGCTGTCCTCGAACCGCCCTCCGAGGCGGGCAGCTACATTCGAACGCTGAGTATCACACAGCCGGTCCGCGCGACGCCATAGCCTCCCGATCACTGCAACGTCGAGACCGGCAAGCCGCTCGGCTGCGACCGAGGCATCGTACGTTCCCCTCACCGGATCGATCAGGTTGACCGTGCATGCCACAGCCTGCCCGGCGAGCAGCCTGTCGACCCCGACGACATCGCCATCGCCTTGGAGGACGAGCCCGCTGCCTGATTGATGTGCGCTCCACTCGAGGAGCGGATCGTGGTTGCCGGAGATGATTTTGGGCGGTGGGGATGGATGGGCGCCCGCTGGTCGCAACCTTGGAAACTGGGACGCCCAAAGCTCAACGAGCTCGCGCGGAAACAGCAGTCGCCCCCGAGCGTACGATTGGGAATCCGCCTCGTACGCACCAGCTCGTAGATCGTACGCGTGCGAACATTGAGGAAGGCCGCGACCTCCCCGACCGTCAGCAGATCATCGCCTTTCTGTCCGTGCATCGGTACGCCGGGGCGTCAGCATCCACCAAAGCGCTACGCCTGTGCAGAGCGCCGGGCCCCGATGCCCGACGCTCCGATCGAGACACCATCTCGATGCGGCCACAGGCCCGGGCCGACGACTACGGTTGGGGTGGCCGAGCATCATGGTCCTAGTTCAGACGCACGCCCGTGGTCGAGAAGATTGCCGATGCGGAATTGGGCAGATACCCGCTGTTGAGGACGAAGGCCGACCCAACGGCCAACACGACGGTAGCGAGACAGGCGAGCAGGAAAACGCGCATCGATTTGGACCTCCTCTATTCCGCCGGGGCCGGGGTGCTACCCTTCACGCGCCCCTTCTCAGCCTGCTTCTGGAGCCACAGGCTGTGGTGCTGGCGGGCCCAGTTCACGTCCACCTCGCCCTTGCCCATGGCCTCGAAGGCGCCCTGCATGCCGATCGTGCCGATGTAGATGTGGGCCAGCATGATGGCGATGAACAGTAGCCCGACGATGCCGTGCACCATCTGCGCCAGCTGCACGGCGGCAATGTCGGTGGTGCCGACCGTGAAGCCCCCAACGGCGGTCGCGTAGAATGGGAACATCAACAGGTAGCCGGTGACGGCGGCGGCGCCGCCGCCCAGCACCACGACCCAGTAGATCACCTTCTGGCCCGCATTGAAGCGCCTGGCCGGCGGATGCTTGCTGCCGACGATGCCGCCGCCCTGGGCGATCCATCGGACGTCGGTGAGCGTGGGGAAGTTCCAGGCGAGCCACATCAGGAACATCAGGATCACACCGAGCGTGAACGGGAAGCTCAGGTAGTTGTGGGCGTACTTGGCCCACTGCGACCACTCGGCGAAGGCCACCGGCCCGATCAGCGGGGTGAGCAGATCCTTGCCGAAGGTGATGTTGAGCCCGGACAGCGCCAGCACCACGAACGAGGTGGCCGTCATCCAGTGCACGAACCGCTCGAAGGCGTTGAAACGCACCAAGGTCCGGCCAGAGCGGCCTTGCTCGATGCGCACCATGCCGCGGATCAGGTAGAACACGACCAGGAGGCCGAGCATGCCGAGAATGGCGATGGCCCCGATCCAGCGCAGTGTGACCTGGTGGAACTGGCGCCAGTTGCGGCCTTCCGGCTGCTCCAGCACCTGCGCGCGCGTGTCGGGCAGCGTGCCGCGCCCCTGGATTCTCTGCAGCTCCTTCAGCAGCTCCTTCTCCTTCACCGACTGCGCGGTCGGGTTGACCTGCGTGGGCTGCTGCGCCGAGGCCGATGGCACCGTGAAAGCCGCGACCAGCGCGAGCATCAATGCGGCGACGAAGACCCGGAGCGACGCGCTCGTTGGCATTCTCTTGCCTCCCTGATCCTGCTGTTTTCCGCCCCCTGCCGGAGACGACTAGGGCGGCAGGTTGGCTCCCGCCGCCCGCCCCGTGTCGCTTAGGACTCGATGGTCTCCCGGTAGGCGGTCTGCCAGCCCCACGCACCCGAGCTGTAGCCGCGCCGCACAACACGCTCCCGGAAGATCTGGGCGATGATCTCGCCGTCACCGGCAAGCAGCGACTTGGTCGAGCACATCTCGGCGCACAGCGGCAGCTTGCCCTCGGCGAGCCGGTTGGAGCCGTAGCCGGTGAACCGGCCGCCGTCGCGGCTGCCGTACTCGGCGGGCGTCAGGTCGGCCTCCGGGCCGCCCGCGCAGAAGGTGCACTTGTCCATCTTGCCGCGCGAGCCGAAGTTGCCGACGCGCGGATACTGCGGCGCGCCGAACGGGCAGGCGTAGAAGCAGTAGCCGCAGCCGATGCACAGGTCCTTGGAGTGCAGCACCACCCCGTCGGCCGTCGTGTAGAAGCAGTTGACGGGGCACACGGCCGCGCAGGGCGCGTCCGTGCAGTGCATGCAGGCCATCGAAACCGAGCGCTCGCCGGGCTTGCCGTCATTGATGGTGACGACTCGCCGGCGGTTGATGCCCCAAGGGACATCGTGCTCGTTCTTGCAGGCGGTCACGCAAGCATTGCACTCGATGCAGCGATCGGCGTCGCAGAGAAACTTCATTCGAGCCATGGCTGTGTCCTCCTTACGCCGCTCTGATCTGGCAAAGGGTGGCTTTTGGTTCCTGCATGCCGGTGACGGGGTCGAAGCCGTAGGTGGTGAGCGTGTTCACGCTCTCACCCAGCACGACCGGGTCGGCACCTTTGGGATACTTGGGCCGCTGGTCGACGCCCTGGAACCAGCCAGCGAAGTGGAACGGGCACCACGCCACGCCCTTGCCGACGCGTTCGGTTACCAGCGCCTTCATCTTGGCCTTGGGCTTCGTATCGGCAGGGCCGAACACCCAGACCCAGGACCCGTCCGTAATGTTGCGCGCGGCTGCATCGGCCGGATTGATCTCGATGAACATGTCCTGCTGTAGCTCGGCGAGCCACTTGTTGGAGCGGGTCTCCTCGCCGCCGCCCTCGTACTCCACCAAGCGTCCCGAAGACAGGATCAGCGGGAACTCCTTGGCGATGCCCCGCTCGACAGCCGCCTTCTGCACGTCGAAGCCGACGTTGGGCACCCGGAACTGCCGCGCATTGGGCAGCGTCGGATACTGGGCCACCAGCTCCGGCCGCGGCGTGTAGATCGGCTCCCGGTGGGTCGGGATCGCATCGGGCAGGTTCCACGCCACCGCACGGGCCTTGCCGTTGCCGTAGGGGATGCAGTTGTGCTGGATCGCCACGCGCTGGATGCCGCCCGACAAGTCGATCGCCCACGAAACCGCGTCGGGGTTCACCCCGCCGATGCGCTCGATAGTGGCTTTCTCGGCCTCGGTCAGCTCGGTATCCCAGCCAAGCTTCTTGAGCATGCCGTAGGTGAACTGTGGGTAGCCGTCCTTGATCTCCGAGTCCACTGAGTAGTACCCGTTGCCGAGAAGGCTGACCGTGCGCGTCGTGCCGTCTGGGAGCTTCTCCTCGCGTTCAAGGCCAAAACGGGCGCGGAACGTACCGCCGCCGTTCTTCACCGACAGCGTGGTGTTGTAGAGGATCGGCGTGCCCGGGTGCTTGAACTCCGGCGTGCCCCAGCATGGCCAGGGCAGGCCATAGTAGTCGCCCTTGCATGGTCCGTCGCTGGCCCTCAAGGTGACCAAATCGAAGTCCTTCTGGTTGGCCATGTGCAGCTTGAGCCGCTCCGGCGACTGGCCGCAGTAACCGGTCGACCAGCCTCCGCGGTTGATCTCCCGCAGGACATCCTCAGCCACCGGTACGTTGTTCTCGACCTTGATGTTCTTGAACATCCTGTCGGCGAAGCCGAGCTTGACGGCCAGGCGATACATGATCTCGTTATCGTCCTTGGCCTCGAAGATCGGCTCGACGATCTTCTCGCCCCATTGGATGGATCGGTTCGACGCGGTGCGCGAGCCCGCGATCTCGTAGCTGGTCGCGGCCGGCAGCAGATAGGTGCCGTCCTTGCGCTCCGAGACCACGGCCCAGCTCGTCGGCACCGGATCGACGACGACCAGCAGCTCGAGCTGCTCGATGCCTTTGGCCGCTTCCGGTATGCGAACCACGGTGTTACCACCGTGCCCCATGACGAACATCGCCTTGACGTTGTCCGGCTGCGAGACCTGATCCTTGGGGAGCAGCGTCGCGTCGAACCACCGCGTCGACGGGATGCCCGGTGTGTTCATCATCTTGACCGGCTTGCCGTCGGGGCCGGTATAGGTCGCGAAGCGAGAGGCCATCCAGTCGTAGTCGACCTCCCAAACCCGGCACCAGTGCCTCCACGCCCCCTCGTCGAGGCCGTAGTAGAGCGGCAGCGTCACGATATCGAGGCCGAGATCGGTGGCGCCCTGCACGTTGGTGTGGCCGCGGAAAATATTGGCCCCGGCGCCCGGCCGGCCGACGTTGCCGGTGGCCAGCAACAGCACGCAGCTGGCGCGGACGTTGGCCGTCCCCACGGTATGCTGGGTCTGGCCCATGGCCCAGATCAGGCAAGCCGGCCGCTCCTGGGCCATCATCCTGGCGACGCGCTTGAGCTGCTCGCCCGGCACGCCGCTGATGCGCTCGACCTCCTCAGGCGTGTATTTGGCGACCTCCTGACGGATCTGGTCCATGCCGTAGACACGCTGCTCGATGAACTCCTTGTCCTCCCAGCCGTTCTCGAAGATGTGCCAGAGCATGCCCCAGAGCACCGGAATGTCGGTGCCCGGGCGGACGCGCACATATTCGGTGGCGTGCGCGGCGGTGCGCGTCAGCCGCGGGTCCATCACCACGAAGTTGGCGCGGTTCAGCTCCTTGCCCTCGAGCAGGTGCTGCAGCGACACCGGATGCGCCTCGGCAGGATTGCCGCCGAGGAAGACCATGGTCTTCGTGTTGCGGATGTCGTTGTAGCTGTTGGTCATCGCGCCGTAGCCCCAGGTGTTGGCTACGCCGGCGACGGTGGTGGAGTGGCAGATGCGCGCCTGGTGGTCTGAGTTGTTGGTGCCCCAGAACGCGGCGAACTTGCGGTTGAGGTAGGCGAACTCGTTGGTGAACTTGGCGGACCCCAGCCAGTAGACGAACTCGGGCCCCGACTTCTCGCGAATCTGCAGGAGCTTGTCGCCGATCTCGTTGATCGCGGTGTCCCAGCTGATTTTCTGCCACTGCCCGTTCACCATCTTGAGCGGATAGCGCAGGCGGCGGTCGCCGTGCACCAGCTCGCGAGTGGCTGCGCCCTTCGCACAGTGCGAGCCACGGCTGATGGGGCTGTCCCATCCAGGCTCCTGGCCGACCCAAACGCCGTTCTCGACCTCGGCCAGCACGGTGCAGCCGACCGAGCAGTGCGTGCAGACGTTCTTCCTGACGACGCCATTCCGCGGGGCCGGACTGCGTGTGGCGGCCTCGGCCTTGCGCGTGGCGCCGAGCGGCAGTGCTCCCACGGCGGCCAGAGCGCCAGCGGCGAGCCCCGAACGGCGCAGGAAGGTACGGCGGTCGACGACACCGCCCGCTTGATTGGCGACGGCCGCGGCAAGGCTGCCGCGACGCGCCTGGCGATCGCTTTTCTTCGTCAGCATGGGTATCGCCCTCCCCTCAGCTTTTGCCTGGATACCGGTTGACCCGGTAGAACGTCTTCACGTGCTCCGTCTCGCGGTAGCGAGGCCTTCTCTTCTCGTCCTCGGTCTCGCTGTCGGCGCGCGCGCTGCTCGCCGCGAACGTCCCTGCCCCGGCCGCGACGCCCGCTCCTGCGCCCAGAATGCGAAGGAAGTCGCGGCGCCCGACTCGTCCCGCGCGGGGGGTCTTGCCTTCACCCTTCATGCTCGCCTCCTCCTCAACGCTTCTCTTCCCGCCGCTACCGCAGCAGCTTGAACGCCTCGGCCTCGATGTCCAGGAAGGCCTGACCCAGCGCGCCGACGCGCGCATAGAAGTCTGCCGTCGGGCTGGTTGCCATGTCGGCGAAAAGACGCCCCATCCATGGCGCGATGTGATTCTCGAAAACCTCGCGGTCGGCATCGGGCGGTGCCTCGATGGCGCCGCTGGCCAGGCTCGACATGATCTCGCAGAGGATCGCCGCACTGTCCTCGGGCTCGGACAGCCCCCTGGCGCGCGCGATTCCCAGGTGCTCGAGATCGGCGCGCAGCCGCGCCAGCGGGCGCTCGTAGAGGAACCCGGTCAGGTAGTAGGACGCGTAGGGCAGCAGCTCGCTGCGCCCGAGGCCGACGAACAGGTCGAAGTACTCGCGCCCCACGCTTTCCACGCTGAGCCTCGCCGCCGCCTCGCTGAGCGCAGCGTGCGCCAAGCCGAGAGGGCTCGCATCGCCACGCAGCTGCGCCAGGCGGCCCATCAGGTCGGCATCGGGTGCGCGTGCCAGCAACGTGGCCAGCAGCGCGTACTCCCGGGCACGCGCCGCATCGGTCTCGTCGGGCGTTTTCCGATTGGCGCCGAAGAGGTCCGGACGGAGCGCGCTGCGCGCGACGCCGGTCGCAGCCTCAACCGACAGGACCCGCTCAGCGGGGATGCGGTCCCAATTGGATACGGAGGGCTGGGAAACGCCGAGACGGCGCGCAAGCTCCGTCACACTGCCGGCAGCGCGGATCGCCTGATCGAGCCCTTGGTCGCGCATTTCCTCACGCGGTGTTCTGAGTGTATATATCTTGGGCATTTCCCCCTAATTCTTAAAACAATCCGAACATCAATCCTGACACCGTAGTGGGACAACAGAGTTCACGTCAATAGTGAGCAGCTATGGTTTCGCGATGAAGCTTCGCAATGGCTCAAAGCTATGGATCCCATTCGGCGGTGCACAATCGTAGGGCTATGGGTCGAAGACGGATCGCGCAGATAGCGTGCGGCTATGGGCACTTACCGCGGCAGCGCGCGCCCATGCCCCTTACGGCTCGGCACAACGTTGCCCTTCTGGAGCGGCTCTGGATGCTGCGCCGCAGCAACCTCGACAGGTCTCTCGGCATCGATGGATGATGGTTGGTGGTCGGGCGCACCCGGTGGCGGGAGCGCGGGAGACACGTCTGGCTCCGAGCTCGTGTCCTTACGCTCCTCTTGCGAGAGACCGACGGCATCCGGCACATCCGGCAACCTTCCCATCGCCTGGGCGACCAGCTGCCCGACGTTGTCGGTGGCTTCGAGCGCCCCGAACCCCGGGATTGCCGTGGGGTCGGTGAAGTCCCACTGGTTCTCGGCAAGGCCGATGAAATCGCGTATCGCCGGGTCGCTCGTCCAGGCCCGCCGCAGCGCGGCCTTGGTCAGCTCCGCAGGCACGCCCTTCTGCAGGAAGGCGCGGATGTCTCTGCCGGCAACAATGGAATCGATGGGGGGCAAAGTGGCAAGATTGAAAGGCGGCTCTGGCGTCGGTCGCGCTTCTCCGGGTGCCTCGGCGGCGCGCTCATCCCGGCCATCGCTCGGCCGCGCGTCCGACGCCTCGGCCTCGGGTGGGACCTTCCGGCGTTGCTCCGATTCCCGCTTCAGGCGCGACCAGCGGGAGACGAAGTTGTCGTCGCTCATCGCTCGTTCTCCCGCGCCTTGCGGCCGCGCCGCCGTCCGCCGACCCCATCGTCTTCGCGTTGCCGCTTGAAGAACGGTCGCTCGACGTGGTGCTCGGCGATGACGGCCTCCACGGAGTCTCTGATGTCGCCGGGCATTGGGACCGTCTCGACCAAGTCGTTGCCAGCCTCGGTAAGCGCCTCGCCCTCCGCCGGGTCCGCGGTGACGGTCAGCACGTCGTAGGGTGGCTCCTTGTCCGTCGGACGCAGCGCAACCCACAGCAAGGGCGTGCCCGAGCTGATGTTATCGATGTAGTTCGCGGTCTCGGTCCGGTAGAGCGCGATGGTGGCCGTGCCGGCAAAGAATGTCGTCGTGTCCCCGACGGGACCCAGAGGGGTCCACGGCGCCGCTGCCGGGATGCCGGACAGTACGGAGACAGGCCGCCACACGAAATCGAGCCACGGACTAGTGGCCTTGTGCCGCTCCACGACCACCCCGACCGGAATGCTTACCAGGGCCGGCGTATTCAACTTGCAGCCTCCAAGTGTCGCACGGGGAGGCCGACGAGGAGGTTGTGCGGCTTCAGCCGCAGCACCTTGTCGGCGCTCATCGCGGCGATCAGGTACACAGGCTCACCCCGGACCTTCTCCTCCGCGTCGCCGGGATCCTCGAAGGTGAGCCGGTAGAGCCCGACCACGCGGCACCGCGCCGCCTCGTCGATCTCCTCGCCATTCCACAGGGAGTCGCCGATGCGCGTCGCCTCCGCATCGAGGCCAACATACCACACGAGGCGGGCGTCCTCCAGCGTGGTCAGCGGCTCGATTTGCACCGCAACGCGGAGGAGGTGCCGGATCCAGCGAGCGACCACCTCGCCCAGCGCCGCCACTCCGTGCCGGCCGGTGCTCAGGTCGAGCGCCATGTCGAACTGGTCGCTGCGCCGCCAATAGTCACCGGCGTTCTCCCCGCTCAGGACGTCGATCTCCGCCGCAGCCGGCAGGCCGAGCATCGAGACCAGCGGCGAGATCGGCCCGCGGCCGAGCCCGGAGAGGACCTCCTCGTCCGCGGCCACGAGCGAGCCCTGATGCTCGGTCAGCTTCTGCGGTCTGAACAGCATCTCGGCGGCGCGCAGGACGAAGGCATCGTCGCAGCCGTTCAGGATGTTGCGCAGCAGCACGTGAACGATCTGGTTCAGGAACAGCTGGGGGAACCTGAGGTTGCGCCGCACGATGTCGATATAGGCCGCCTCGAGCGTGGCGTGGCTGGCGAGCTGGTCGCGAAAGGCCAGCATCACCTCCCAGTTCTCGCGCGCGTCTGCATCGGCGATTGCCCCGATCTGCGCGGGGCTCACCGGCTGGCGCGGGTCCGCCAGCAGGGCTTTGTGCAGCGCGCGCTCCGCCGCGCACGTTTCGGGCGGCGGCGCGAGCTCCGGGCGGGCCAGGTAGGCCTTGAGGAACTCGTCCGTGACCACCAGCCCGCCAGCCGCATCGCGGTCGAGCAGGTGATGTCCGCAGGACAGCCAGAAGTCGCGTGCTTCGCTCAGCGGCTGGCTCACGGGCGCCTCTCCCTGGCGAGGCGCGTGAGGTCGATCTCCTCCACCGGCGCCTCCTCGTCCGTGGTCTCGATAAACGCAAAGGCCCGATCCGACCTGGCCTTGGGACCGGGTGCCAGCGAACGGAACAACTCGTGGATGTCGCCGTTCTCGTGCTTACGCGCCAGGGCGATCACCATGCCTTGCGGGTGCTTGCTCAGCGACTCCGCGAAGGTGATCTCCTGCTCTGCCGCTGCTCTCGCAGCTGTGATGTCCGGAGCGCCGAATTGCTCGACCAGACGCTGGGCCAGCAATGCGACGGCTGTCGCGCGCTCCTGCTCACTGGCCTCCGCGACCTCGACCAGCGTGGACCAACCGAGCGAGTCGATCCCAAGGAAGCCCGATCGGAAAGCCACCCGTGCCTTCCCTGCGAGCCCCGCCACGTCAAGGGACGCGAACGCGAAGGTCCCGGGGACCGCCCATTCGCCAGGCTCTGCCGCCCGCTCGAAGACATAGGTGTCGGACGTGTCGAGGCGGATGGTGCGCAGCAACTTCACGAGCGGGGCCCTCCGGTGTCCGGGTCGAGCCACGATGGGACGGCGAGGGTGGCGGCCAACGGGTGGCGATCCGGCTCCTGTTGCCCGCGCCATCTCAGCAGTAGGTCCCCCTCGGGGCTGAGAGATGGGATCGCGCCCTTCTCGACCCGGAGGCTCTCCACGTATCGCCTGGTTAGGTTGGAGAGCTTCTCCCGTGCGCCAGGCATCGAGCGCCAGCATGAAGTGGCGGGCGAAGCTCTCGACCAGCCGGCCGGAGCCCAGATCGTCGAAGCCCTCCTCGTCGAGGGCGGTGACCAGCGGCCGCAGCCCCGCTTCGTCCTTTCCCAGGGCGACGAGGCGGACGGTGGCGCCGAAGACGACCCAATCGGGCACCGCGTCCTCGGCTGTCCCGGCCGGCCAGGCCATCCGCGCCCCGCCGATCAGCCCGCCGTCGACGTAGATCGCATCAGGCCAGCCGATCCTGACGGGCCGCTCCGGCGGGGCGTGCGCCAGCAGGGCATCCCGTAGCGCCACCATGCCGGCATAGAACACGCGGCGTGCGCTCGACAGCGTCTCCTCCGGCTCCAGCACCACCGCGAACTCGGAAAGGTCGAAGCGGCCAACGTGCACCAGCGTGCCCGCGCCCTGCTCGGAGGCGATCGCCTGTGCGTGTGCGAAAGCATCGCCGACCTCGCGCAGGGTCACAAGCTGGAACGACGGCGGCAAGTCGAGCGCAGTTGCGGAACGGGCTGGTGACGGGCCTCGCATGGCGTGGGTCAAGCTTCCTGCCTTGCAATCGGTTCAGGACAATTATAATTCAAGAACGCCTCGGACACACAAGCGTCTGCAGGAGGTATGCGCTGACGACAACGAAAAGGCCCCGCAGAACGGCTTCCTCGCCGCGCACTGTGCTCGTTTGCTCGTGCGAGGACACGATGCGCCTGGACGTGGAGGCGATCCGCGTCGGCTGCGTGGGCGCAAATGTTGCGACGGCGCGCCACTTGTGCCGGAGCGAGATCGCCCGCTTCCGCTCCGCCGTCGCGAACGAAGCCCTTGTCACGGTCGCCTGCACCCAGGAATCCACGCTGTTCGACGAGGTGGCGGAGGAGGTTGGCCGCAAGGCGCCCATCACTTACGCCAACATCCGCGAGACGGCGGGATGGTCGCGCGATGGCGCGAGCGCCGGGCCGAAGATGGCGGCTCTGCTGGCAGTGGCGGCGGAGCCCATGCCGATCGTGCCGGTCGTCAGCCTCGAGAGCGAGGGTGTCATCCTCATCTATGGCCGCGACGAGAGCGCCGTGGAGGCCGCCAACCTCCTGAAGGACCACCTCGACATCACCGTGCTGCTGAAGCCTCCCGCGGCCGTTCAGCCCCCGCGCAGCACCGAGTTTCCCGTCGTGCGCGGCGTCATAAGCCGGGCCGTCGGCCATGTGGGTGCCTTCGAGCTGACCGTCGACGATTTCGCCCAGCCGGCACCGTCGTCGCGCGAGGTACTGGCGTTCGGGCCTGCGCGCAACGGCGCGCAATCCAAGTGCGACATCATTCTGGATCTGACCGGCGACCCGCCGCTGTTCTCCGCCGACGACCTGCGCGAGGGCTATCTGCGCGCCGACCCCAAGCATCCCGCGGCTGTCCTGAATGCGGTGCTGCGGGCACGCGATCTCGTCGGCACGTTCGAGAAGCCGCGCTACATCGCGTTCGACGCCAACCTCTGCGCGCACTCACGCTCGCAGATCGTGGGCTGCCATCGCTGCCTCGACCTCTGCCCGGCCGGCGCCATCGCGCCCGCCGGAGAAACGGTGGAAATCGACGCGGCGATCTGTGCCGGCTGCGGCGAGTGTGCCGCCGCCTGCCCGACGGGCGCCGCCTCCTATGCCTTGCCGCCCGCCTATGCCCTGATGCGCAAGCTGCGCAGGCTGCTCGTAACCTATCGCGAGGCCGGTGGAGCGTCTCCCATCGTCCTGTTGCACGATGCCGGGCACGGCGCCGCGCTGATCGATGCGCTGGCGCGCCATGGCGACGGCCTGCCTGCCAACGTGCTGCCGTTCGAGGTCAACGAGGTCACACAGGTCGGCCTCGAGGCGATCGCCGCGGCGTTCGCCTTCGGCGCCTCGGCCGTGCGCTTCCTGCTGCGCGAGCGCCCGCGCCATGACGTAACGGGCCTGAGGCGGACCGTGGCGCTGGCCGAGCCGATCCTGCACGGGCTCGGTTTCGATGGCGTGCGCGTCGCCACCGTCGAAACGGACGACCCCGAGGCCTTCGGCGCCATCATGCGTGCCGTCGAGCCGCTGCCGTGTGCGCCTCGGCCGGCCGCGTTCATGCCGTCCGGCGGCAAGCGCGACGTGCTGCGCGTGGCGCTGCGCGAACTGCACCGCGCCGCTCCGACCCCGGTCGATGTCGTGGCACTTCCAGAGCAGGCTCCGTTCGGCGCCGTCGAAATCGACGCTGGCGGCTGCACGCTCTGCCTCGCCTGCGTCTCGGCCTGCCCGACAGGCGCGCTCACGGACAATCCGGAGCGCCCGATGCTGCGCTTCGCCGAGGACGCCTGCGTGCAGTGCGGACTCTGCAAGGCCACCTGCCCCGAGAAGGTCGTGACGCTTGTGCCGCAGCTCGACTTCCGCGCCGACACGGCCTCGCCGCGCACCCTCAAGGAGGAGGGGCCGTTCTGCTGCATCCGCTGCGGCGCGCCGTTCGGGGTGAAGAGCACCATCGAGCGGGTGACCGCCAAGCTCGCAGGTCAGCACTGGATGTACCAGGGCGTCGCCAACCGCCTCGACCTCATCAAGATGTGCGACGACTGCCGCATCGCCGTCGTCACCGAGCAGGATTTCGACCCCCACGGCGCCCCGCCGCGCGCGCACCCGCGCACCACGGAGGATTATCTGCGCGAGCGCGCGGAAGCGGAGAAGAAGCGATAAAGGGGGCTGACACCTCTACTGCTTCGTCGCCGTCTCCAGGAACTTGACGAGCGCGGCGCGGTCCTCCGCGCCGACACGCTGCTCCGGCATCTTGGTGCCGGGCGTGTAGGCCGCAGGCCCAATCTCGAACAGCTTGGACACCGTCTCGGCCGTCCACACGATGTCGAGCTTCTTGAGCGCCGGCGAGAAATCGTAGCTGGGCGCAGTCGCGATCCTGCGCCCGAAGATGCCGGCCAGCGTCGGTCCCGCGCGCGGCGGATCGGTGGCCTTCAGGGTGTGGCACGCGACGCAGGCGCGAAACACCCTGGCGCCGGGATCGTTCCCGTACGCTGCCAGCGGGTCCTCCGGAGTTCCAGCGATGACCTCGCCGATGCGTTCTCCCGTCGCCACGTTCCATCGCCGCACCAGATGATCGCTGCCACCCGTGAGGAGAGTCCGGTTGTCGGAAAGAAACGCGGCAGACCAGGCCGGCAGGCCCGAGCCAACCAGCAGGCGCTGCACCGAGCGGCCGGCTATATCGATGATGGCCACCGAGCCGCGGATGCTCGATGCGGCCGCCAGCTTGCCATCCCCCGAGATCGCCAGCGCGACGATGGGCGCTGCAGCCGCCTCCACCTCGCCCTGCAGCCCGCCGCGGGC
Source organism: uncultured Alphaproteobacteria bacterium (assembly GCA_963840075.1). GTDB lineage: Bacteria > Pseudomonadota > Alphaproteobacteria > Rhizobiales > Hyphomicrobiaceae > AWTP1-13. The sequence goes on from CAWIXS010000015.1 coordinate 174,831, forward strand.
ATTCAGGAAGTAGACGTTGCCCGTTGCACTCGCCGTGACGATGTCGCCACCCGGCGTGACGGCGACAGCATTGAGAGGCGCCGGCAGCGTGACCACCGTCGGTGCCGAGCCGCCTACCAGCGGCCAGATGCGCAGCGTCAAGTCGTATCCCACAGAGATCACGGAACGCCCGTCGGGCGCAAAGGCAACGCCGTTGACGTTCTGCTGATGCCCCTCCAACACGCGCGAGGCACCGTCCGCCAGCGACCATAGCCGCACTGTGCGGTCCCATGATGCGGAGGCCAGTGTGCCGCCGTCGGGCGAGACGGCCAGGCCGGCGATGGGCGCGGTGTGCCCCTTCAGCACGCGCTCCGGCTTGCTGGCTCCCGGCCGCCAGATGGCGATGCTGGCGTCCTCTCCCCCGGTCGCTAGGCGGCCGTCCTCAAGGAAGGCGACCGCGTTCACGGAGCTGTCGTGAAACCGCAGCACACGCTCGGCCGCGCCGGAGGAGAGCGACCAGAGGATCGCCGTGGCATCGAAGCTGCCGGAAATGGCGCGGGCTCCGTCGGGCGAGACGGCAACCGCGCGGACCGGGCCGCCATGGCCACGTAGCTGAGCCATCACCGGTACAGCGGCGCCGCACAGTGCAAGAAGCAGAAGGAGCAGGCGGGCTCGTCGCGACATCGCTTACCTAGCCAAGGGATCGAATTGCCGCCTTTGATTAACAAGGAAAAGGCAGCGCGGGCAAATCACGGCGCCCAGCGCACGCTGCCGGTCCCGCTCACGTCGAGCCAGCCCAGCTCCTGTGCCCGCTCTGCAAAGCGCGGCTCGCGCAACAGCGCGAGGAGCGCCTGAAAGGGAGGACGGAAGTAGTCGCGCTGGCGCACAGCCAAGTCGAAGCGCCCAGTGCAGAGCGGGACGAAATCGAGCCCCGCCGCCGTCGCGACCGCGCGCGTGGTGATCCCGAAATCGGCGTGGCCCGCGCGGATGGCTTGGCCGATGTCCGCCCCGGTCGGCGCGACATGCGTAGCCCGGAGCCCTTCGATCGACAGGCCTTCCCTGCGCAACAGAGCGAGCAGGAGCAGCTGGGCGCCTGCGCCTGCGGTCGTGCGCCTCGCGCGGCGATCCGAGGTGCAGAGGATTGCCGGCCGCGACGATCAGGCCCCGCTCGCGCACGGCGAAGCCGATCAGCCCCGTGTCCAGGAGCGCCCGCTCCTTGACGAGCCTCTCGGGATTGGCGTCCGCGTCGGGGTTGCCGAGGTCGTGGAAGTGGATGGCGCCAGCGACCACCTCGCCTTTGCGGAAGCGCTGGAAGCCCGCCTCGCTCCCCTCGGCAGATAGGCGAGTCCCGCCCGGCTCTCGCTCAACGTCCACTGCAGGAGCAGATCGTGGCTGCCGCCGACGATCAGCGCGGCTCGGGTAGCGCGCCGTGGGGGCGCTGCATCCCGGCGAGAAGCCAGCGGTCCAGGTCGGCACGTGAGAACAGCCACTTCCCGGTAGAGCTTGCGCTCCTTGAGCCGCAGGTAGTCGGCGGGCCTCTGCAGTCGTCAGGAGCTCCAATCCTGCGTTTGCTTGCATCTTCATGCGCTGATTCTATTGTTTGACATCCCTCAGCACAGAGCGGCGATATTGCAGGCAGTCAACGCAACGCCATGCAGGGCTGCGGGTATGAGTGCGCTCGAGCTGGTCCTGTCCGGGGACCAGAAGCTGTTCAGCATCGTCGCCCTCTCGCTGTACGTCACCCTGGCGGCGACCGTCGCCGCCTGCCTGATCGGCCTGCCCCTCGGCGCCGCCGTGGTGCTCACCCGCTTTCCGGGCCGCAATGCGCTGATCGTCGTGCTCAACGGCTGCATGGGCCTGCCGCCGGTGGTGGTCGGGCTGCTCGTCTATCTCATGCTGTCGCGCTCCGGGCCGCTCGGGCCGTTCGGCCTGCTGTTCACGCCCCGGGCCATGATCATTGCCCAGGCCGTGCTGATCACGCCGATCATCGCCGCGCTGACGCGCCAGCTCATCGAGGACCTGTGGGCGGAATACCGCGACGAGCTGACCGCCATGGCCATCGGCCCGGCCCAGCGCGTGGCGACGCTGCTGTGGGATGCCCGCTTCTCCCTGGTGACCATCGCTCTTGCAGGGTTCGGCCGCGCGGCGGCCGAGGTCGGTGCGGTCATGATCGTCGGCGGCAACATCGACGGCTTCACGCGCGTGATGACCACCACCATTGCGCTGGAGACCTCGAAGGGGGACCTGCCGCTCGCCATGGGCCTCGGCATCGTGCTCATCACCGTGATCCTGACGGTCAACGCCATGGCCTGGGCGGTGCGCGGCTGGTCCGAGCGTCATGCGGGATAGGCCGATGCGCGACCGCACCAGCACGCTCCCGATCGTCCTCGACGGCGTCGCCTTTGCCGCCGGCGCATCATGCATCCTGCGCGACGTGGCGCTGTCGATCGAGGCCGGGCCGCCCACCGTCCTGATCGGACCCAACGGGTCGGGCAAGACCACGCTCATCAAGCTGGCCATGGGCCTGCTGGCACCCACGGCCGGCAGCGTCCGCTGCGCGCTGCCGGAGCTGGCAGCAAGCCGCCGGGCGATCGTGTTCCAGAAGCCCGTGATGCTGCGCCGGTCCGCCGGCCGCAATGTCGCCTACGCGCTGAAGGCGGCGGGCCGTCCCTCCGATTCGACGACGGTCGAGAAGCTGCTCGACCGCGTCGGCCTCGCAGCGCTTGCCGGCAGGCCGGCGCGGCGCCTGTCGGGCGGCGAGCAGCAGCGCCTGGCGCTGGCCCGCGCGCTCGCGCGCAACCCGGAGGTGCTGTTCCTCGACGAGCCCACGGCCAGCCTCGACCCGGCCGCGACCAAGGCGGTGGAGGACATCATCGCCGGCGCCGCGGCGGGCGGCGTGAAGGTCGTGATGGCAACCCACGACATGGGCCAGGCGCGCCGTCTCGCCGGAGACACCGTGTTTCTCGCCAAGGGGCGCCTCATCGAGCACGCCCCCGCCGACATGTTCTTCACCGCGCCGGCCACCCCGGAGGCCAGGACCTTCCTGGCCGGCGATCTCGTCATCTGAACTGAAGCCTCGAAGGGAGAAAGGAACCATGCATCGTGCCCGTGCCGCACTCGCGGTCGCCGCCGGCCTGCTGCTGGCAGGCCCGATTGCCGTTGCCCCATCGCTGGCCCAGGACAAGTCGATCGTGGTGGCGTCCACCACCTCGACCCAGGACTCCGGGCTGTTCGGCTACATCCTGCCGAAGTTCAAGGAGAAGACCGGCATCGACGTGAAGGTGGTCGCCCAGGGCACCGGCCAGGCGCTCGACACCGCGCGCCGCGGCGACGCCGACGTGGTGTTCGTCCACGCCAAGGCGCTGGAGGAGAAGTTCGTGGCCGAGGGCTTCGGCGTGAAGCGCTTCGATGTGATGTACAACGACTTCGTCATCATCGGGCCCAAGTCCGATCCGGCGAGGGTCAAGGACGGCAAGGACGCGGTGGCGGCCTTCAAGGCCATCTCCGACAAGGGCAGCCCCTTCGTGTCGCGCGGCGACAAGTCGGGCACCCATGCCGCCGAGCTGGGGCTCTGGAAGGCGGCGGCCCTCGATCCCGCGGGCAGCAAGCCCGACTGGTATCGCGAGATCGGGCAGGGCATGGGTGCGGCGCTCAACACCGCCGGCGGCATGGGCGCCTACGTGCTGTCCGACCGTGGCACGTGGATCTCCTTCAAGAACAAGGGCGACCTGGAGATCGTGTTGGAAGGCGACGGGCGCCTCTTCAACCAGTACGGCATCATCCTCGTCAATCCCGCCAAGCACGCCCACGTCAAGAAGGACCTCGGCCAGCAGTTCATCGACTGGGTGATCTCGACGGAGGGTCAAGACGCCATCCGCGCCTGCAAGATCCAGGACCACCAGCTGTTCTTCCCCAATGCGGCGCCGACCGGCTGAGCACAAGCCGGATCGGCTCGAAGAATGGAACGAGGAAGGAGGCTCTCGTTGCGAACAGCTCTGGCCCTCCTCCTTCCCCCTCTCGCGGGGCATGCACGTACGGTCGTCGATTCTGCGGCACGCAAGGTCGAGATCCCGGAGCGGATCGAGAAGGTGTTCGCGGCCGGACCTCCGGCATCGATCCTCATCTACATGCTCGCGCCGGAGAAGATGACGGGCTGGCCCGATCCGCCGAGGCCCGAGGAGCGCCCCTTCATCGCCGAGAGATACCGCGACCTTCCCGCGCTCGGCCGCCTGACCGGGCGCGGCGGCACCGCCAACCTCGAGGTCGTGCTCAAGGTCGCCCCCGACCTGATCGTCGACTTCGGCTCGGTGCGCGGCACCTACGCCTCGCTGGCCGACAACGTGAAGGCCCAGACCAGGATCCCCTACGTCCTGATCGACGGCCAGCTGTAGGCCACGCCGAAGGCACTGCGGCTGCTCGGGGAGATCCTCGGCGTTCCCGAGCGCGCCGAGCGCCAGGCGGCCTATGTCGAGGCCACGTTCGCCGAGATTGACGCGGTCCTCGAGGGTGTCCCAGCCGACAAGCGACCGCGCGTCTACCTGGCGCGCGGTCCGGACGGGCTGGAGACCGGCGTGAGGGGCTCGATCAACACCGAGATCATCGAGCGCGCCGGCGGTCGCAACGTGATGCAGGCTGCCGGGCAAAGAGGGCTCGTGCGCGCCTCCATGGAGCAGGTGATCGCTGCCGACCCGGAGATCATCGTCACGTGGGACCGCAACTTCTTTGCGCGCGTGCAGAACGATCCGTTGTGGGCGGGCATCAAGGCCGTGCGCGATGCCCGTGTCTATCTCGCGCCCACGGCGCCATTCGGCTGGGTCGATCGGCCGCCCTCGCTCAACCGCGTGATCGGCCTCGAGTGGCTCGCCGGCCTGTTCTACCCCGACCGCCTCGCCCATGACCTGCGCGAGACCACGCGATCGTTCTATCGTCTTTTCTATCACGTAGACCCGAGCGACACCGAACTCGACACGCTGATCGCATGGTCGAAGGGACAAGCGCCATCCGCATCTCGGCTGCGACGCTGAAATCGGTCGGGCACGTCTGGTGGCACCTCAATCACGTGGCACCATCCGTCCTCCGTGCGCCTTTCCCCAATCGACGAATGCTTTGGCAATTCGTGCGAAAAGGCGGGGTGGCAACAGGCCGTAGGAATAGCCGCCACCCTTGCTGCGCTTTCTTAGGTCATAACCTGGCCACATGAACTCGTTGCCCTCCGATATCACTACCCACGACGGCAGGTCGTCGAGGCCAAGGTGACGCTTGACCTCAGGCGGAATCTCGATGGCTTCGTCCTTGTTGTTGGGCGCAACGTGCGTGATCGGCAGGACAGTCACAACCGTTAGGCCAGCCCCCGGCTCGTCCACGCACAACACGATGACGCTCGGGCGATCCTTTCGCCCTTCCTCGTGACCCGCACTGAACTCGTGATGCCAGAGATAAGCGTAGCTGATGACGAGACCTGGCTCGGGCGCAGGTATCGACATCTTTGCTGAGCCCTATTTCGTATTTCGACGGAGCAAGGCGTTGAGGTGGTTGTGGCGTGGATGCATGCGCGTCTTGCCGATCGCCTCAAGCTTTTCCAGCGGAAGGTCCACGGTGGCAAAGCTGCGGCGCTGCGACTTGTAACGCAGGTAATCCTCGTACTCATCTGCGGCGATGAAGTAGCCCGCAATCTTGCCGTGGCTCGATACCGGAACGGCCCCCTTCTGGGCCTTGAGCTTATACTCGCCGAAATTGCGAGCGAACTCCGATGCCGCTACCGCTGCGCCCCTCTTCTTGTCACTCGTCATCCGAACCTCCTCCTGCTCTCACAAATATACGCAAAACTCGGAACCTCTGCAAGTTGCAGAGAATAGGTCTCACACGTCCAACACCTCCAGCACCCCCGGCACGGTGGAGATCGCCCCCTTCTGCGCCGGCGAGATGTCGAAGAGCCCCGGCAGCGCGATCTCGGCCTCGCGGCCCTTCTCCTCCAGGGCGATGCTGAGGCAGATGGTGCCCTTGCCGTTGGGCTTGAGGAGGGCCTTGAGGTCGGCGAGGGGCCCGTTGCCGCCACCTGGGCTGCCGTTCGGGCCGCGCCCCGCAGCCACCCTTGAGGCTGCGGCCGTCGAGCACGACCTTGACGCCCTTCTGCACGCCCTCGGCGGCCTTGTCGAGGGACTCGATGCTCTGGGCGCGCAGCTTCAGCGCCTCGCCGTCGCGCTCGCCCTCCACGTTGATGAGCACCGCAGTGCCGGGCTCCAGCAGTTGCCGGCTCTGGGCCAGCGTCTCGGAGAAGATCACCGCCTCGAACTGGCCGGTGGGCTCGGAGAACATGGCGAAGGCGAACTTGTTGCCCTTCTGCGAGCGGCGCTCGCGCGCGTTCACCACCACGCCGGCGAGCCGGCCGGCGGTGGCGCCGCGGTCGGCGCGCGCCTCCAGCTCCGAGAAGGAGACCACGCCGAGCTTGCCGAGCACGCCGGCGTAGGCATCGAGCGGGTGGCCGGAGAGGAAGAAGCCCACGGCGTCGAACTCGTGCTGCAGCTTCTCCATGGGCGTCCAATTCTTGACGGGGCGCAGGTCCACCCGCGGGCGTGCGTCGCCCCCTCCGCCGCCGCCGAAGAGATCGCCCGTGCCCTGCGCCGCGTTCTCCGCGGTGCGGTTGGCGAAGGCCAGGATGGCCTCGACGTTGCCCTGCACCAGCGCCCGGTTGCGGTCGAAGCCGTCGAAGGCGCCGGCGGCGGCCAGCGTCTCCAGCGCGCGCTTGTTGAGGGCCTTGGGGTCGCAGCGGCCGGCGAAGTCGGAGAGGTCGGCGAACGGCCCCTTGGCCGTGCGCTCGGCCACCAGGCTCTCCACCGCCTGCGCGCCGATGTTCTTGAGCGCCGCCAGCGAGTAGCGGATGCGCTTCTCCGCGGGCAGGAAATCCACCTCCGAGGCGTTGATGCACGGCGGCTCGATGGCGATGCCGGACTTTGCGGGCCTCGGCCGTGAACATGGCGAGCTTGTCGGTGTTGCCCATGTCGAGCGTCATCGACGCCGCCAGGAACTCCTCGCGGTAGTTCGCCTTGAGGTAGGCCGTGTAGTAGGCAACGTGCGCGTAGGCTGCGGTGTGCGCCTTGTTGAAACCGTAGCCCGCGAACTTGTCGACCAGCTCGAAGATGTAGGCGGCTTCCTCGCGCTTCACGCCCTTCTTCACGGCGCCGGCCACGAACTCGGCCTGCTGCTTGGCCATGATGGCCTTGTCCTTCTTGCCCATGGCCTTGCGCAGGATGTCGGCCTGGCCGAGCGAGTAGCCGGCCATCACCTGCGGCGATCTGCAGCACCTGCTCCTGGTAGATGATGACGCCGTAGGTCTCCTTCAGGATCGGCTCCAGCATGGGATGGAGGCAGTCGACCGGCTCCTCGCCGTGCTTGCGGCTGATGTAGGTCGGGATGTTGTCCATCGGGCCCGGCCGGTACAGCGCGGTCATGGCCATGATGTCCTCGAAGCGGTCGGGCTTGAGGCGCTTCAGGCAATCGCGCACGCCGGTGCCTTCGAGCTGGAACACGCCCACCGTGTCGGCCCTGGCGATGAGGTCGTAGGTCTTGCGGTCGTCGAGCGGGATCTTCAACAGATCGATCTCGATGCCGCGGCCGCGCTTGATGTTCTCGACGGCTTTCTTGAGCACCGTGAGCGTCTTGAGGCCCAGGAAGTCGAACTTCACGAGGCCCGCCGCCTCCACCAGCTTCCAGTTGAACTGGGTGATGGGGAAGCTCGACTTGGGGTCGCGGTAGAGCGGCACCAGCTCGTCGAGCGGCCGGTCGCCGATGACCATGCCGGCGGCGTGCGTGGAGGCGTGGCGGTAGAGGCCTTCGAGCTTCTGCGCGATCTCCAGGAGGCGCGCCACCATGGGGTCGCTGTCGCGCGCCTCCTCCAGCTTGGGCTCGTCCTCGATGGCCTGCGCCAGGGTCACCGGGTTGGCCGGGTTGCTGGGGACGAGCTTGCAGAGCTTGTCGACCTGGCCGTAGGGCATCTGCAGCACGCGGCCCACGTCGCGCAGCACGGCACGCGCCTGCAGCTTGCCGTGGGTGATGATCTGCGCCACGCGGTCGGCGCCGTACTTGCTGCTGGACGTAGCGGATCACCTCGTCGCGCCGGTCCTGGCAGAAGTCGATGTCGAAGTCCGGCATCGAGATGCGCTCGGGATTCAGGAAGCGCTCGAACAGGAGACCGAACCTGAGCGGATCGAGGTCGGTGATGGTGAGCGACCAGGCCACCACCGAGCCGGCGCCGGAGCCGCGGCCCGGTCCCACCGGGATGCCCTGCGCCTTGGCCCACTTGATGAAGTCGGCCACGATCAGGAAGTAGCCGGGGAACTCCATCTTGGCGATGACGCCCAGCTCGAAATCGAGGCGCTTCCTGTAGTCCTCGACCGCGAACCCGGGCGCCGGCTGCTGCGCGGCGAGCCGCTCCTCCAGGCCGGCCTCGGCCTGGCGGCGCAGCTCCTCGGCCTCGATGGCGAGCTGCTGCTCCTCGCTCGTCCCCGGCGCGGCCTGCACGAAGCGCGGCAGGATCGGCTTGCGCCCCCTCGGGCGGAAGGCGCAGCGCTTGGCGATCTCGATGGTGCTGGCCAGCGCCTCCGGCAGGTCGGCGAACAGCCTCGCCATCTCGTCGGCGCTCTTGAAATAGTGCTCGCGCGACAGCCGCCGGCGGTTGTCCTCCACCACGTAGTTGCCGCCGGCGATGCAGATCAGCGCATCGTGCGCCTCGTAGTCGTCGGGCTTGGCGAAGTAGCACTCGTTGGTGGCGACGACGGGCAGCCCCAGCTCGTAGGCGAGCTGCAAGAGCCTGGGCTCCACCTCCTGCTCGTGCGGCAGCCCGTGGCGTTGCAGCTCAACGTAGAGCGAGCCGGGGAACATCGCCGCGAGCCGCTCCAGCCGCTGCCGCGCCAGCGGCTCCTGGCCGGCGCGGATGGCGCTGTCGACCGGGCCGTCGGGGCCGCCGGTGAGGGCGATGAGCCCGGCGCTGTGCCGGGCGAGGTCGGCGAGCTTGACGTGCGGCGGCTCGGTGAGCGCCGGCTTCAGGTGGCACGCGCTGCCGAGCTTCATGAGGTTGGCGTAGCCCGCCTCGCTGCGGCACAGGAGCGCAAGAGGGCCGGCGGGTCGGGCGCCGGCGTCGGGCGTACCAAGCCGCAAGGGCCCGAGACGGGGCCCGAGCCATGACCGTCGCCGAAGTCGGTCTGCAGCGCGCAGCCGGCAATGGGTTGTATGCCGGCGGCGGCGAGCTTGTCGGAGAACTCCAGCACGCCGAACATGTTGTTGGTGTCGGTGAGCCCGACAGCCGGCATGCGGAGTACGCCGGCCAGCTTGGCGATGCTTGATATCTGCAGCGCGCCTTCCAACAATGAGTAGGCCGAGTGCACCTTGA
>CAWIXS010000016.1:0-79775 GCA_963840075.1 uncultured Alphaproteobacteria bacterium
CGTGGGCTCGAACAACGCCACCGGCTACGTGCTGGGCGCCACCGACGGTGACGTGACGGCGGCGGGCATTGCCTTCGGCGGCGTGACGAACCTGAACGCCGGCACGGGCATCGACACGTTCACCGGGGCGACGAGTTACGCGCTGACTGGCGTGGCCAAGGCGGTGACGGCCAAAAGGTCGCGGCCACGGGCATCGAGACGGTGACTGGCACGGGCACGATCGTGGGCTCGAACAACGCCACCGGCTACGTGCTGGGCGCCACCGACGGTGACGTGACGGCGGCGGGCATTGCCTTCGGCGGCGTGACGAACCTGAACGCCGGCACGGGCAGCGACACGCTCAGCGGGGCGACCAGCTACGCGCTGACGGGCGTGAACAACGCTGTGACGGCCAAGACGGTGCGGCCACGGGCATCGAGACGGTGACTGGCACGGGCACGATCGTGGGCTCGAACAACGCCACCGGCTACGTGCTGGGCGCCACCGACGGTGACGTGACGGCGGCGGGCATTGCCTTCGGCGGCGTGACGAACCTGAACGCCGGCACGGGCAGCGACACGCTCAGCGGGGCGACCAGCTACGCGCTGACGGGTGCGAACAACGCTGTGACGGCCAAGACGGTGGCGGCCACGGGCATCGAGACGGTGACTGGCACGGGCACGATCGTGGGCTCGAACAACGCCACCGGCTACGTGCTGGGCGCCACCGACGGTGACGTGACGGCGGCGGGCATCGCCTTCGGCGGCGTGACGAACCTGAACGCCGGCACGGGCAGCGACACGCTCAGCGGGGCGACCAGCTACGCGCTGACGGGTGTGAACAACGCTGTGACGGCCAAGACGGTGGCGGCCACGGGCATCGAGACGGTGACTGGCACGGGCACGATCGTGGGCTCGAACAACGCCACCGGCTACGTGCTGGGCGCCACCGACGGTGACGTGACGGCGGCGGGCATTGCCTTCGGCGGCGTGACGAACCTGAACGCCGGCACGGGCAGCGACACGCTCAGCGGGGCGACCAGCTACGCGCTGACGGGTGAGCAACGCTGTGACGGCCAAGACGGTGGCGGCCACGGGCATCGAGACGGTGACCGGCACGGGCACGATCGTGGGCTCGAACAACGCCACCGGCTACGTGCTGGGCGCCACCGACGGTGACGTGACGGCGGCGGGCATTGCCTTCGGCGGCGTGACGAACCTGAACGCCGGCACGGGCAGCGACACGCTCAGCGGGGCGACCAGCTACGCGCTGAGGGCGTGGCGAAGGCGGTGACGGCCAAAAGGTCGCGGCCACGGGCATCGAGACGGTGACTGGCACGGGCACGATCGTGGGCTCGAACAACGCCACCGGCTACGTGCTGGGCGCCACCGACGGTGACGTGACGGCGGCGGGCATTGCCTTCGGCGGCGTGACGAACCTGAACGCCGGCACGGGCAGCGACACGCTCAGCGGGGCGACCAGCTACGCGCTGACGGGCGTGAACAACGCTGTGACGGCCAAGACGGTGGCGGCCACGGGCATCGAGACGGTGACCGGCACGGGCACGATCGTGGGCTCGAACAACGCCACCGGCTACGTGCTGGGCGCCACCGACGGTGACGTGACGGCGGCGGGCATTGCCTTCGGCGGCGTGACGAACCTGAACGCCGGCACGGGCAGCGACACGCTCAGCGGGGCGACCAGCTACGCGCTGACGGGTGCGAACAACGCTGTGACGGCCAAGACGGTGGCGGCCACGGGCATCGAGACGGTGACTGGCACGGGCACGATCGTGGGCTCGAACAACGCCACCGGCTACGTGCTGGGCGCCACCGACGGTGACGTGACGGTGGCGGGCATCGCCTTCAGCGGGGTGACGAACCTGAACGCCGGCACGGGCAGCGACACGCTCAGCGGGGCGACCAGCTACGCGCTGACGGGTGCGAACAACGCTGTGACGGCCAAGACGGTGGCGGCCACGGGCATCGAGACGGTGACTGGCACGGGCACGATCGTGGGCTCGAACAACGCCACCGGCTACGTGCTGGGCGCCACCGACGGTGACGTGACGGCGGCGGGCATTGCCTTCGGCGGCGTGACGAACCTGAACGCCGGCACGGGCAGCGACACGCTCAGCGGGGCGACCAGCTACGCGCTGACGGGCGTGGCCAAGGAAGTGACGGCCAAGACGGTGGCGGCCACGGGCATCGAGACGGTGACTGGCACGGGCACGATCGTGGGCTCGAACAACGTCACCGGCTACGTGCTGGGCGCCACCGACGGTGACGTGACGGCGGCGGGCATTGCCTTCGGCGGCGTGACGAACCTGAACGCCGGCACGGGCAGCGACACGCTGAGCGGGGCGACCAGCTACGCGCTGACGGGTGTGAACAACGCTGTGACGGCCAAGACGGTGGCGGCCACGGGCATCGAGACGGTGACTGGCACGGGCACGATCGTGGGCTCGAACAACGCCACCGGCTACGTGCTGGGCGCCACCGACGGTGACGTGGCGGCGGCGGGCATTGCCTTCAGCGGGGTGACGAACCTGAACGCCGGCACGGGCAGCGACACGCTCAGCGGGGCGACCAGCTACGCGCTGACGGGCGTGGCCAAGGAAGTGACGGCCAAGACGGTGGCGGCCACGGTATCGACACGGTGACCGGCACGGGCACGATCGCCGGCTCTGCCGCTGACACCAGCTACGTCCTGGGCGCGGCGCTGGGTGACGTGACGGCGGCGGACATTGCGTTCGCCGGCGTGACCAACCTGACGGCGGGGCGGGCAGCGACACGTTCACGGGTACGGACAGCTATACGCTGACCGGTGTGGCCAACGCGGTGACGGCCAACGGGTCGCGGCCAGGGGCATCGATGCGGTGACGGCTGCGGGCGGCACGATCGTCGGCTCCGCCACGGGCACGAGCTACGCCCCGGGCGCGGCGCTGGGTGACGGTGAACGGCGGCGGGTATCGCCTTCGCCGGCGTGACCAACCTGACGGCGGGTACGGGCAACGACACGCTCAGCGGGTACGAACAGCTACACGCTGACCGGCGCGGACAACGCCGGTGACGGCGAACGGCATCGCGGCTACGGGCATCGAGACCGTGACGGCTACAGGCACGGTGGTGGGCTCGGGCACGGGCACGACCTTCGACATCACCGGCGCTGGCGTGGTCGATGTGGCCAACATCAACTTCACCGGGGTTGCCAACTTGACGGGCGGAGCCGGCCAGGATTCGTTCGTCTTCGCCGATGCAGGCTCGATCACTGGCGCCGTCAACGGCGGCGATCCGGCCACTGCGCCGGGCGACTCGATCGACCTGACCGCCAAGACCGGGCCGGTTGCGATCAACACCGCGGCCGGCACTGCTACCGGCATGGGGTCGTTCAGCAACATCGAGCTGTTCTCCGGCAACGACGCAGGGACGACGCTGACTGGCAGCAATATCAGCATCACGGGCGCCAACAGCGGCGCGGCTGATGGGGTCGGCTTCCAGGGCGTGCACAACTTGCGGGGCACTGCGGTTTCGAGCTTCACCGGAGCGGGCGGCAGCGTGGCGGGCACCATCGCCGATGGCGGCACTGCGACGACGCTCAGCGGCGGCGTGATCACCAGACGGGGCAACCAGTCCTGCATCGGTGCCGTCACCCTCGCAGCGGCTACCACCGCTGCGGGTGCTAACGTGACCTTCGGGGCAGCTGTGACCGGTGCCCACGCGCTGACGATCAACACCGTCGGCACCACGGCGCTGAACGGCAACGTCGACGTTGCTTCGGTGACGACCGACGCTGGTGGCACCACCAGCATCGGCGCGGCCAGCATCAAGACCAGCGGCGCGCAGACCTACGGCGACGCCGTCACCCAGACGGCGGCAGCGACCACGCTGGAGAGCGGCAGCGACGTCACCCTCACGGGCGGCATTGGCGGCAACAGGGCCCTGACGGTCAACAACAACGGCAACCTCAACCTGGGCGCGGCGTCCACCGTCGCCAGCCTGACCACCCAGGGCACGACGACACTCACCGGCGCGGGTGCGCTGAACGCTTCGACCGTGAATGCCCAGGCACACCGACGCTTGGCAACGCCAACCAGATCGCCGACGGCGCCACGGTCAACGTGACCGGTTCGCTGAACACCGGCGCCAATGCCGAGACGGTCACCGCCGTCAACGTCAATGGCGGCACGGTCAACGGCACCGGCGTGCTGACGGCCTCCAACGGCTACAACCTCACCAACGCCACGGTGAACGGGAATCTCGGCGCGGGCACCCTGACGCAGGTCGGTGGCGTCTCCACCCTGGCCGGAACCTCGGCCGCCTCGGCCGTCAACGTCGACGGCGGAACGCTGCAACTGGGTGGCACCGCCAACCGGCTGACGGGCGCCACCACGGTCGCCATCGCCGCCGGCGCCACGCTGGACACCGGCGCAGCGGCCCAGGCTCTGGGCACGGGCGCAGTGACCAACAGCGGCACCCTGAAGACCACCGGCGCCATCTCCGCCGGCAGCATCGCCAGCGCCGGCACGGCCACCTACGGGGGCAACGTCACCACCACCGGGGCGCAGACGTACACCGGTGCGCTGAGCACCGCAGCAGGCTCCACGCTGGAGGCGGCGGGCAACCTGTCGTCCACCGACGCGGCCGCCACGACGATCGGCGACGGCACCACCTTCCGCATGACCGATACCGGAACGGTGGACGTTGCCGGCAACTACGAGGGGTCGGTAAAGGTCGATGGCAGCGCCAGGCTCACCTTGTCCGACTTCAGCCCCGAGACGCCGTTCGTGGTCAACCAGATGATGGTCGACGCGGGCGCCAACGTGACGCTGAACTCGGCCGGAGCGCTGACGGTGGACGCCGCCAACCTGTCGCAAATGGCGAAGCTGACCGTCAAGGTGACCAAGGGCGATGTCAGGTTCCTGAACTCCTCGACCCTGCGCAACGGGCAACCGGGCGTGCTGGCCTCCGACGGCATCACGATGCAGGTGGACGAGGGCGACGTGAACACCGAAGCCGATCCGATGTGGATCAACACCGCCACCCCCAACCTGAGCGTCACGATCAACGGCGCGTTCAAGGCCTGGCTGGCCGGTAACGTCAGCTCCGATGCGGTCACCCGCCGGTTCCTGTCGGATGCGGCGGACGGCGTGGGCGCCAGCCGCGCCGAGATGGTCCGCGACTTCCTGCACGAGCTCAAGCGCAATGTGGGCATCGGCGCGGTGGAGGACCTGGTGCTGTTCGGCGGCATCGACATGGAGGGCATCACCGCCCCGCTGAGCTTCAGCAACCTGGCTGTCAGGCTGCCCAAGTGCGCCGGCGAGCAAGTCGCGCATGTCGAGCGCATGTTGCAGCCCGCTATCGGCGACTATGGACAAGTCATTGAAATTATTGCACACGCATCGCACCACGTGCGACATGAAATCCGGCCTTTGTGACAACCTAAGTGCTGGTGCGGACGGCGGGAGTCGAACCCGCACGGCCTCGCGGCCTCAGGATTTTAAGTCCTGTGTGTCTACCGGTTCCACCACGTCCGCAGCGGATCGAGCGGCAACCTAGCTAGGGAGCCACCCGGCCGTTGGCGAGTCCAGACTACCCCCAAGACTACCCCAACGGGCACGAATGAGCAGCTGAGGTCGCGGCCAGGCGGCAAGATTGCGGGGCGCTGCAAAGCCAGGCGCGGCTGGCGCATCATCGTGCGCCAAAGCACGGCGAGGTTGGCGAGCAGGAGGCCGCCGGTGAGTGCCGTCCACAGCTCGGCCCAGGTACGTCGCCCGGCTGCTTCGGAAATACATCCAGGATCGGATGGTATGCCTGGGCGATCTGCAATCCGAGATGGCACAAGACCGTCCCGTGGAGCGCCCATCCCGCCGCCAGGCGGAGGACAGCGGCGGCCTCGCCGGCGAGACCCTTCGGCGCGGCCTGCCCGGAGCGCCCGAGGGCTCGGCGAGCAGCGGCGCGCAGGCCATCGAGGAGCGAGCGCCGCCACGCCGACCGGGCGACGTTGGCGGGGGCCGCCAGAGCCCCCCCCGCGCGGAACATGCGCCAGGTCGACGGCACCATGCGCAGAGGTGCGTAGGGCGACCAGCGTCCCGCCGCATAGGTCCTGACGCGCGGGTCGATCGGGATGCCGGCGGCGCGATCCCTGGCGCTCCACGAGGCGACGTACTCGCGGCCCGATTTGGAGAGCCTGCGCGACAGCGTCATGCCGTGCTCGCGGAAGGCCTTGTGCGCATGGCCCTCGGCCTCAAACTCCTTGATGTGGCCCGCCAGCCAGTAGCCGTCCCCGGAGTTGTGCAGGAAGATGTGGCCGCATGCGTGCGCCAGCGTGTAGAGCTGCACGATCTTGCGCCCCTCCGGCGAGACGATTCGGCCGGTCCCGATATACGCAAGCCCACCGTAATCCTCCTTGTGCACGGTGTGCTCGGTGACGCCGGCCTCGCGCTTCATGGCGGCGGCGATGCCGAGGCGCTTGGCCCGATTGGCGGCAATCTTGGCGCGGATCTCGGCGCCTTTGCCGTCGCGCGACGGCGCTGCTCTGGGCTCGCGGACGAGGACTGCGGAAGCGACTGACACGGGCCGGCAATGAACGCGCTACTGAATGGGCGCGGATTTTGTGGAGCACCAGATCGGCAGGATTGCGGCGGCGCCGGCTATCCGGCTTGCGCGTCGGCGGCGTAGTCCACCCGTGCGAGGTAAAGCCCGCAGGCCGGCGCCACCGGGCCGCAGGCGGAGCGGTTCCTGGCCGCGAGGGCGGCCCGCAGATTGGCGGCGCTCCATTTGCCCTCGCCGACCCGCTTCAGCGAGCCCACCATGGAGCGCACCTGGTTGTGCAGGAACGAGCGCGCCGACGCCTCGATGACGATCTCCTCGCCCGCCAACGTCACCGCCAGCCGGTCCAGCGTCTTGACGGGCGACCTCGCCTGGCAGGCCGCGGCGCGGAAGGTCGTGAAGTCGTGCCGCCCGACGAGGACCTGGGCCGCCGCGCCCATGGCCGCGGCGCTCAGCGGCTGCGGCACCCACCACACCCGGTCGCGGTCGAGCGCCGGCGGCGCCGGCCGCGCCAGAATGCGATAGCGGTAGTGCCGCGCCAGTGCGCTGAAGCGCGCATCGAAGCCCTCTGGGACTATGTCGCACCTGAGGACGGCGATCGGGTCCGGCTTCAGATGGAAGTTGACGGCCGCCCTGACCGTCTCCGGCGGCCACGCCCGCTCGAGGTCGAAGTGGGCGACCTGGCCCAGAGCATGCACCCCGGCATCGGTGCGCCCCGCCCCGCGCGGCGAGACGGCCTCGCCCGAGAACCTGCGCACCGCCTCGGCCAGCCGGCCCTGCACGGAGGCCCCTTGCGCCTGGACCTGCCAGCCGACGAACGGCGTGCCGTCGTACTCGAGGATGACGCGATAGCGGGGCATCGCTCCGAGCTTAGCCCATGGCGGCGCCGGCCGGCGAGCAGAGTCACAGCCGCGCCTCCTGGAAGGAGACCGTCTGCCGGATCAGCGGGCCCAGGCGCGGATGGACGATCTCCAGCGAGAACAAGAAGCGCCCGCCCGTCTCCTCGCGATGCGTCACGGTGAGCGCTCCGGGCGTCGCCCAGGCCGGCAGCATCATGAGCCGGCGGCCGAGCGCGATGAAATACCGGTGGCTGCGAAACACCAGAGCGCGCTCCTCGACAACAACCCTGAGCGTCATGCCGACGCCGCGCCCGACGTGCTCCTCGATGCCGGTCGGCCCGCAAAACCGCTTGGCCGAATGGATGATCTGCGGAAAGCCGCGCCTGCGGGCGTAGAGCCGGGTCCAGATCTGGCCGCCGCCGCCCTCCTCCTCCGTCACCGCCACCACCGCTGGCAGGCCGCAGTCGCGGGCGGTCGGCAACGGGCCGCCAATCAGGCGCAGGGACTGCGCCAGCAGCCAGCCCGCCCGGCTCATCCATGCATCCACCACCGTTCCGACGTAGACGGCGGTGCTCCCGTCGGCCGGACGCTCCGAGAAGCGCCGGCGCACGGCAGTCGGCAGCGCCGCCCACTCCTCCTCGGTGAGCAGCGCGCGAAAGCGCTGCTCGCCCTGGGCGTCGCCGGCCCGCTCCGAGGGCGCTGTCTCTTCTGCCTTGCGCGCGGCAATTGCAATGCTCACCGGAACCCCCAATTTGGACATACAACGGCCTATTTGGATTTTCCGCCCGGCAGGAACCTCACGATGCGCGCGCCCAGGCGCATGAGCGCGGCCAGCTGCGACTTGGGGATCGTCAGCATCTGCACGAACCAGCGGTCCACGGTCTCGGTGAAGGCCAGCATCTCCTTGAGACGCCTGGCGGCCACCGGATTGCCCGAGCGATCCTGCTCCGCCTCGGCCACGCAGGCCTTGAGCGCCGCGAGCGCAGGGTCGATCTCGCGCGCCTTGCGCCCGGCGGCAATGCGGCGCACCAGCTCCCAGATGTCGCACTCCGCCTCGAAATGGTCGCGCCGGTCGCCCTTGACGGGCACGCGGCGGATCAGGTTCCAGGCGATGAGCTCCCGGATCGAATTCGACACGTTGGAGCGCGCCACGCCGAGGCGCGCGGCGATCTCCTCCGCCGTCAGCGGCCGCTCCGAGACGTAGAGCAGGGCGTGGATCTGGGCGACCGTGCGGTTGACGCCCCACTGGCTGCCCATGTCGCCCCAGTGCAGGATGAACCGCTCGACGGCGGGCGGCAGCCTCTCGGGATCGCCTGTTGTTCCTGATAGTTCTGTCATGACAGAAATATCCATCGAACCGCGGCGCAGGTCAAGCTTCGCGTGGACGGGTGCCGGCGCCCGGCTGCCGCAGCGGTTCGCAGCGCACGAAGCCCGGCAAGCAAGAGTGGAAGGACGCGTCGCGCCGTGACAGCCGTCGCGAGCCGCTATGCAGCATCGTCATCGGCGGCCCTCGCTCCCTCGCAGCGACCTTGGCCAGGTTGATGGACGAGGGGCTCGATCGTCACGATGCCAGTCATGCCGTCGGCAGCATCGTCATCGGCGCCATCTTCGACGCGTTGCGCGAGCCCCGGCGGCCGGATGGAGTTCAAAGCGCAATGCAATCGGGGGCTCGCCACGCTCACAGCCGCAAGCTGGCGCGAACCTCGGCTTGCAGCCCGCCGCGCAGCGCACCTTGCCGTGATTGCAGCGTCCCATAAAGGTTAATACGCGATGTCATTGCTCCGGCCTTTGACCCATTCTCCCCACCCGTCTCAGCCGCATTACAATTCGCTCGTCGCCGCTCTCGTGGCCGGGCGCTCTCCACCGGCGCCCAAGGCGCGGGGCGGCGATCGGTGCCCGGCACCGCGCTCTTTGACATCGTGAACAATCCGCCCGCCGCGGGCCTTCTCGCGGAACGCCCCTCCGCGGCCCGGCCCCGCCGCCAAGTCCGGCCCCTGCCGTGGCGTCGGGTGCGGCAGTCAGAGCGTGCGGCGGCTCTTGATGGCGGCGGCGAGCGTGCCCTCGTCGAGGTAGTCGAGCTCCCCGCCGATCGGCACGCCTTGGGCGAGGCGCGTCACCCTCAGGCCGCGCCCCTGCAGCAGCTCGGTGAGGTAGTGCGCGGTCGACTGGCCCTCGACCGTGGCGTTGAGAGCCAGCAGGATCTCCTGCGCGGGCGGCTGGGCGCGCTCGATCAGCCGGCCGATGTGGAGATGCTCCGGCCCGATGCCGTCGAGCGGGGAAAGATGCCCGCCCAGGACATGGTAGAGGCCGTCGACCACGCCCGCCCGCTCCAGCGCCCACAGGTCGCCGATCTCCTCGACCACCACGATCAGGGAGGCGTCGCGGCGCTGATCGCGGCAGATGGCGCAGGGGCTCTGGGTGTCGATGTTGCCGCAGCTCGAGCAGGCGACGACCTTGGACGCCGCCTCGGCGAGCGCGGCCGCCAGCGGCTCCATGAGGTCGGAGCGCCGCTTGATGAGGGCCAGCGCCGCCTTGCGGGCGGAGCGATGCCCGAGGCCCGGCAGCCGCGCCAGCAGCGCGATCAGCCGCTCGATCTCGGGGCCTGCGGTCTGCCTGGCCATGGGTAGCTCCCAAATCCCCTCTCCCATGCTTACTCAGCCCGGGGAGAGGGAGCGCTCACTAGAACAGCTTGAGGCCGGGGGGCAAGGGCAGGCCGAGACCGCCGGAGACCTCCTGCATCTTGGCCTGCACGGCGGCTTCCACCTTGCCCTTGGCGTCCTGGAGCGCTGCCAGGATCAGATCCTCCAGCACCTCGGCGTCCTCCGGCTTGATGAGGCTCGGGTCGATCTTGACCCCGCGCGCCTCCATCTTGCCGTTGAGGGTGACCTTGACGAGTCCGCCGCCCGACTGCCCCTCGACCTGCAGGGAGCCGAGCTCCTCCTGCATCTGCTGCATGCGGCCCTGGAGCTCCTGGGCCTGCTTCATCATTTTCATCAGGTTCATGACTGTCCGCCTCGGTGTCTTGGTGAGTGGTGAGATGGTGAGTGGTGAGATGGTCAGTGGTGAGGTTCAGGCTGGCGTACGTGGTGAGCTGGCACACTTACCGTCGAAGGTGGAAAGCGGAGCCACCCACAGGCAGCAACCCAAATCTCACCATCTCGCCACTCACCATCTCACCCGCTGCCGGCATCGCCGGGCTTCGCGCCCGGCAGGGGTTTCAGCTTGATCTCCGCGTCCGGAAACTGCCGCAGCACGGCGGCGACGGCCGGATGGTCCTTGATCGCGCGCAGCTCGGCGGCCTCGCGCTCGCGCTGCACCTCGCCCAGCGGGCGCTCGCCCGGCGTCTTGCCGAGCGCGACCACCCAGCGCTTGCCGGTCCAGGCATTGAGCTTCTCGCGCAGCTCGTTGGCAAGCTCCTTGGGCGCCCCGGCAAGCAGATGCAGCTCGATGCTCCCCGCGGGGTCGAACCTCACGAGGCTCACCTGCTCCTCCAGATGGTACTTGAGCTTCGCTTCCCGGCGCGCCCCCGCCAGCTCCACCACCTCGGCGAACGAGCGCGCGACCGGCACCGGCGGGCCGGCGTCGAGATCGTCGTCGGCGTCCGCTTCCAGCTCCCCTCCGTCCTCGCCGTCGTCGACCGGGTCGCCCCGGTCCTCCGCCGGCGCGATCTTCGATGCGGCGGCCGTCGGCGCGGCGGCAGCCGTTCGCGGCGTCGCGCCGGTTGCCGGTTGCGGGCCGCCTCGGTCGGCGGAGCCGCCGCGATGCAAGGCCCTGACGATCTCGTCGGGGGGAGGCAGGTCCGCGGCATAAGAGAGGCGGATCAGCACCATCTCGGCCGCCGCCGTCGGGTTGGGGGCGTTGGCCGTCTCCTCGAGGCCCTTCAAGAGCAGCTGCCAGGCGCGCGACAGGATCGCCATCGACAGGCGCCCGCCCAGCTGTGCGGCGCGGCCCCTCTCCTCCCCCGAGAGGCTCTCGCTCGCGGCGTCGCTGCCGAACGCCTTGGCGCGGGTGATGGCATGCACCACCTCGGCCAGGTCGCCCAGGATCTGCTGCGGCTCGGCGCCGTCGCGATGCAGGCGCGAGAACAGCTCCAGAGCCTCGGCGGCGGCGCCGGCAAGCAGGCGCTCGACGAGGTCGAACAGGCGCCCGCGATCGGCGAGGCCGAGCATCGCCGCGCACCTGCGCCGCCTCGATGCTTCCGGCCCCCATGGCCAGCGCCTGGTCGAGGAGCGAGAGCCCGTCGCGCACCGAGCCCTGGGCGGCGCGCGCGATCAGGGCAAGCGCCGCGTCGTCGGCCCTTGCGCCCTCCTTGGCGGCGATGGTGCGGAAGTGGTCGACGAGCAGCGGCACCTCGACGCGGCGCAGGTCGAAGCGCTGGCAGCGCGAGAGCACGGTCACCGGCACCTTGCGAACCTCCGTGGTCGCAAAGATGAACTTCACGTGCTGCGGCGGCTCCTCCAGCGTCTTCAGAAGCGCGTTGAACGCCCCCTTGGAGAGCATGTGCACCTCGTCGACGAGGTAGACCTTGTAGCGGGCGAGCAGCGGCCGGTAGCGCGCGCTCTCGATGATCTCGCGCATGTTGTCGACGCCGGTGTTGGAGGCGGCGTCCATCTCCAGCACGTCGGGGTGGCGGCCTTCCATGATCTCGGCGCAATGGCGTCCGAACACCGGCATGTCGAAGGTGGGCGCCTCGACGCCCTCGCGCTCGTAGTTCAGCGCCCGCGCCAGGATGCGGGCGGTCGTGGTCTTGCCGACGCCGCGCACCCCGGTCAGCATGTAGCCCTGGGCGATACGGTCGGTGGCGAACGCGTTCTTCAGCGTCCGCACCATGGCGTCCTGGCCGATCAGATCGTCGAAGGTGGCCGGGCGGTACTTGCGCGCCAGCACCACGTAGTGGGCCTGCACCGGCTTCGCTGGCGCGACGGGGAGCACCTCGGCCTGTGCCGGCGGAGCCTCGGCGGCGGGCCTGGCGCCGCCTTCCGGCGTGGTCGGTGTCTTCTTCTTCGCCATGGCTGGTGCGGTCGCCTCGCTCCGCCGTCATCCCCCGCGGGACGGGAGTCCAGGCCGCCGATCCGAAGGGGCTTGGCTGAGCTGGATGCCCGCCTCGGCGGGCATGACGTTCGGTTGTGACGTTCGGTTCCCAAGTCGTTCGTCCGCCAGCCCCTCCGGCAGCCCATCGTCGGCATTGCCTGGAAGGTCGGCAGTGGGAGGCTGGACAACGACCCGCATCTGGCTCGTTAGGGCTGCTTCCTTCCGGATCTGACCCGGTTGGCGAGGGACACGTCCGCCGCCAACCTCCCGCCGAATTATCATACGATTGTCCCCCCAATATCAACCCATGCGCTATTGTGCTGCATTCGTGCACACAATGCGTTGCACGGCCGGGCGGGCTATGCACAATCTCGCCCGTCCAGCAGGGAGCCCTCCTCTATGCCCACCGTCGGTGCCACGCTGATGCTCGATCGGCTTGCACTGAAGCGCAGCGATGCGGACTTCATCAAGTCCACGCACAATGCTCCCGGAGCGCGCTTCCTCCTGCTCGCCGATCTGAAGCCCGTGATCCGCTCCAACCCGGAGCGCACGACCGCCACGCTGGCGTGGTTCTCGCTCGACGAGCTCACCGAGTTCAGATTGCCGGTCGAGGAGGCGCTGTTCCTGGGCGTCGACGATGCCTCCAACGGCCATTTCGCCGTCGCCGTCACCGAGCATCGCACCCGCCACGTTCCGGGGGCCGTGGAAAAGCTGCGGCCCATCGTCGATCTCAGATCGCTCGCCATGCAGGGCACCATGTCGCCCGAGGAGCTGTCGCTCTGCGGCCAGGCGCGCGCCCTCGCCCAGTGGCACGAGAACGCCCGCTGCTGCGGGCGCTGCGGCGGGCAGACCCTCGTCCTCGACGGCGGCTGGCGCCGCAAGTGCTGGGCCTGCAAGACCAACTGGTTTCCGCGCACCGACCCGGTGGTGATCATGCTCATCACCGACGGCGCGCCGCTGCCTTCTGGGGCACGAGCACCGCTTCGCCGAGAAGATGTACTCCACGCTGGCCGGATTCATCGAGCCGGGTGAGGACATCGAGCACGCGGTGCGCCGCGAGGTGCTGGAGGAGACCAGCATCAAGGTGGGCGAGGTCAAGTATCACTCGAGCCAGCCCTGGCCGTTCCCGCATTCGCTGATGCTCGGCTGCATCGGCCGCGCCGAGACCACCGAGATCAGCATCGACAGCGGCGAGCTCGCCGAGGCGCGCTGGTTCACCCGCGAGGACGCGCGGGCAATGATGGAGCGCCGCCACCCCGAGGGCCTCGGCGTGCCCGGCAAGCACGCGATCGCCAACGCCCTGATCACGAGCTTCCTCGACGCGGTTTGATGGGCGTCGCCAGACGGGACAGCGAAGCTTCCGCTAGTCGATGGAAACCAACGGTACGGCCCATGGTTGGCTATCCGGCTGCTCTAGGCAAGGATGCGCGCGCGCCCGGCTCCGCCCGCGCCGCAGCCGGACGAACCCTCCCTCGCCAAGGTCGAGGCCCGCATGCCCCGTGAAGCAAACGCCGTGGATTTCTGGCGCGGCTTTGCCCTCGTCTCGATTTTCATCAACCACGTCCCGGGCATCTACTTCGAGCGCTTCACGCATCGCAATTTCTCGATCTCCGATTCGGCGGAGCTGTTCGTGTTTCTCGCCGGCTGGTCGCTGGGGCTGCTGGTGGCGGGCAGCAAGCCCGGCAACGGCGCGGCCCCCCTGGCGTTCCGGCTGGGCGGCCGGTCCGTGCAGATCTACGCCGCGCACATCCTGATCAGCGGCCTTGCGCTGGCGCTGCTCGCCGGCACCGCCCACCTCACGGAAAACCCGCTGATCCTGGAATGGCACAACGCCGCCGCGTTCTTCCAGGACCCGGCGCGCACCCAGATGGGCATCGTGCTCCTGACCCACCAGCTCGGCTACTTCGACATCCTGCCGCTCTACGTGGTGCTGATGCTGGTGGCGCCGGCCTTCGTCATCATCGACAGGTTTGCGCGGTCCCTCCTCCTGCCGGTCTCCCTGGCGCTCTACTTCGCCGCGCTCACGGTTCCTTTCACGGCGCCGACATGGCCGGTGCAGGGCCAATGGTTCTTCAACCCGTTCACCTGGCAGGCGATCTTCGTGCTGGGCTTCGCTCCTGTCGCGGGACCAGGGGCTCGGCCGGGTGGTGCGCTGCAATATCACGGTGATCCGATATGTTGCCGCGCCGATCGTGCTGCTGGCGGCGCTGGTCGTCGTTTTCAACTGGCTGCCCGACCCGACCAGGCTGCCTGAGCCCAAGCTCTTGTTCCTCAACGGCAAGGGCTTTTTGACGCCGATCCGTCTCATCCAGTTCCTGGCGCTGGCTGCGGTCTTCTCCGCGGCCTTCCCCCTCATCGCCCGGTTCCTGCCCTGGCTGACCGAGCCCCTGTCGATCCTCGGGCGCAACTCTCTCAATGTGTTCTGCGTCGGCTCGCTTCTGAGCCTCGCCGGGCAGATCGTCCGCTCGCTCTATTCGGGGTCGCTTGTCGTCGATATGGTTGTGGTGATCGCCGGGGTCGGGCTACTTTGGCTGACCGCGTGGATGTCGGAATGGAGACAGCGGCTGGGCCCCCGGGGCTGACGAGAGCTGAGCATGCACGTGCTGCAACCATGGGTCGCACTGCTCGCCGCCGGACTGGCTCTGGCAGCGGGCACGGTTGCGGCCGAAGGTCCACCCGATCCGCCGCTCGTGGCGAAGGAATGCGGCGAGGCGAGGTTTGCCGACAGGCCCCTGCCCAATAGCGCCGCCGCCCTGCAGAAGCGCAAGCGCATCAAGATCCTCGCCATCGGCGCATCCTCGACGGCGGTGCTCGGGTTCGGACGCAGCGGCGCGCCGCCGCTGCTCGAGCGCATCCTGGAGCGCGCCATCAAGGGGCTCGATGTCGAGATCATCAACCGCGGCTTCTCGGGCGAGCTGGCCGACGCCTCAGGCGAGCGGCTCAAGATCGAGGTGGCGCTCAACGAGCCCGATATCGTGCTCTGGCAGGTCGGCACCAACGACGCGCTGGCGCACGTGCCGGTGGACAGCTTCGAGCTCAGCGTCGGCGGCACCGTGCGCTGGCTGAAGGACCACAACGTGGACGTGATCCTGGTGGGGCTGCACTACCGCAGGCAGGCCGCGAAGGACCAGCACTACCAGGCGATCCGGCAGACGCTGCGGCGCATCGCGACAGATCAGAACGTCCTGCGCATCGGCCGCTACGAGGCCATGGAGGTGCTGGCGCGCACCACCGCGGGCAACGGCCAGCGCGACCAGGAGGATTTCGGCCTGACCGAGGCCGGCTTCAACTGCATGGCGCAGTACATCGCCCGCACCATCACGGTTGGCCTCTTCGCCAAGCCACCCAAGAAATAGGTGTCAGGTTTCAGGGATTAGGTTTCAGGGAAGTGGGCCGTCGTCCTGAAACCTTCAACCGCGCTGCGCCGCCTTGAAGCCGGCCGCGACGGCCTCCTGCTCGGAGCAGAACCAGCGCTCGCCGCGCCCCTTCTGCACCCGGATGCGCTCGTAGTCCGGCGACCACGGCAGAACGTAGATGCGCGAGGCCCCGCTCACCTGGCCCTTGATCGGACAGCCCTCGGGAGCGCGGCGCTTGGCCTCCTCCCAGCGCTTGGCGCGGAAGTCGGCCGGCCGCTCGGCCTCGCCGCTCCACAGCCCCGCCTTGGCGGCACGCGCCTCGCGCTCCTCGCTGGAATAGCGCGCCAGGAAGCTGCCGTCGGCGAACACGTAGCCTTGGCGCACCAGCTCGGCGGCCACGTCCTTCTGTCCGACCGAGCATTGGCCGAGTTGGCGCCCGGCCTCGTCGCTGCCGTCGAGCGAGCAGCTGACCTTGCGGCCGTTGACGAGTCGGGAGAGCACGCTCTCCGCCACCTGGGCACAGCGCCACTTGCCGGCTCCACCGCCGCAGCGCTGGTCGCCCTCTGGCGCCTCGATGTCGCTGAGCTTCACGGCGACGCCGCCGATGCGCAAGGTGTCGGCCCCCGTGGCATAGGCGCGTCCCGTGACCGACTTGCCGGCGCCGATCAGGGGCAGGTTGGCGGCGAGGGAAGCGAGCTGGCTGAAGCCGCCGGCGCCGGCGTACCAGGCCGCCCCCCCGATCAGCGAAAGCACGGCCACGATCCCCACCGCCGCGGCGCTCCAGCCGGGCAGGCGCCATGCTCTCAGCTTGGCGAGCACCGCCACCAGGCTCGCCATCAGCACGAAGCCGACGACGAGCGTTGCCGTCGCCTCCCGGTCGAAGCCGAGGATGCGCCAGCGCCCGATGCCGGCGCCCACGGCGACCGCGCCCGCCAGCGCCACCGGGATGCCGATGTAGGGGCGCGAGACGGCCCCGACGACGAAACGCACGAGGCTGCGCAGCACATGGACCAGGAAGGACCAGGCAGCCTGCAGCGCGAGGCCCAGGGCGCCCAGCCCGGCGCGCGCTCCGTGGCGCGCTGCGCCTCCCGCCGCCCGCGAGCCGGCGGCCAGCGCCACCCCCGCAGCCTGCATCTGCTGGCCCGCGGCACGCCTGGCGTCGACGATGCGCTGCCGCCGGGCATCACGCCGCAGCTTGATGGTGGTGCGGATGTACTTGTGCCACTCGAAGCCCCGGTCGGGCTTTTTGCGCCAGAGCATGCGCGGTTTCCCTGGAATGGTGGAATGGGGTCAGACCCCTCGCCTCCAGCGCTCGAGATTCAATTCCAGCGTCGACGCGAGGGGTCTGACCCCAGATCGAACTCGAGGGGTCAGACCCCGATAACACCTGCGGCCGAATCGTGGCGGCGATGGGACGACCGATGTCGCGTGTGATCAACTACTCCCAGCGAATAGCGAATAGCGAATAGGGCTGCTCCCCCAATCCCTATTCCCTACTCGCTATTCGCTGCTCGCCGCCTTGGCACCCGGCCGTGGCGGCCGTACAGTTCCCCGCGAGCAACGCAGGGGAACGTCGAAGCGATGGACGGGGGCATTTTCGACTACGTGATCGTCGGGGCGGGGTCGGCCGGCTGCGTGCTGGCCAACCGGCTGAGCGAGGATCAGCGCACAACCGTGGCCCTCGTCGAGGCGGGCGGGCGCGACACCAACCCGTGGATCCACATCCCGGCCGGGTTCTACCGCAACATCTTCAATCCGGCCGTGAGCTGGCAGTTCGGGTCGGGTCCCGAGCCGCATCTGGACGGGCGCACGGTTCCCTGGCCGCGCGGGCGCGTGCTGGGCGGCTCCAGTGCCATCAACGGCCTGCTCTACGTGCGCGGGCAGGCGCAGGATTTCGACGTCTGGCGCCAGCTCGGCAACGTCGGCTGGTCCTTCGAGGACGTGCTGCCCTACTTCAAGCGCGCGGAGGACCAGGAACGCGGCGCCGACGAGCTGCACGGTGCCGGCGGCCCGCTCCGGGTCTCCGACGTGCACCTGCGCCAGCGCCAGCTGTGCGACGCCTTCATCGAGGCCTGCCAGGCGGCCGGCATCCCGCACAACGACGACTTCAACGGCGTCAGCCAGGAGGGGGCCGGCTACTACCAGCTCACCAACCGCAACGGGCGGCGCTGCTCGACCGCCGTCGCCTACCTGCGGCCGGCGCGCTCGCGGAGCAATCTCCAGATCGTCACCGGAGCGCTGGTGCACGGCATCGAGCTGGATGGCCGGCGCGCCACCGGCATCCGCTGCGAGCGCGGCGGGCGTGTCGAGACCATCACGGCCCGGCGCGAGGTGATCCTCGCCGCCGGCGCCATCGGCTCGCCGCATATCCTGCAGCTCTCCGGCATCGGCCCCGGCGCGGTCCTGGCAGGGGCCGGGGTACCCGTGCGCTACGACCTGGCCGGCGTCGGCGAGAACCTGCAGGACCACCTGCAGGTGCGCTTCGTCTACGACTGCAGCGGCGGCGACAGCCTCAACGACGTGTGGCACAGCCCCTTGAAGCAGCTGCAGGCCGGCCTCGAGTATTTCTTCACCCGCAAGGGCATCCTGACCATCGGGGCCGGCGTCGCCGGCGCCTTCGCGCGCTCGCGCCCCGATGTCGACCTGCCCGACGTGCAGTTCCACTTCATGCCGCTGTCGACCGACCGGCCGGGGCAGGGGCTGCACAAGTTCTCCGGCGTAACGGCCAGCGTGTGCCAGCTGCGCCCGGAGAGCCGCGGCACGCTCGCCATCGCCAGCGCCGATCCCGCGGCCCATCCGAGGATCGTCTCCAACTACCTGGCGGCCGAGACCGACCGGCGGGTGCTGCTCGACGGCATGAAGCTCGTACGCCGCGCCACCAGCCAGCCGGCGTTCGCCAAGTACGTGCTGCGCGAGCACCTGCCGGGGCCCGAGGCCGACACCGACGAGGCGCTGATGGCCTACGCCAGGGGCTATGCGACCACGGTCTATCATCCCGTCGGCACCTGCAAGATGGGCAGCGACGCCAAGGCGGTGGTCGATGCGCGCCTCAGGGTGCACGGGATCAACGGCCTGCGCATCGCCGACGCCTCTATCATGCCGACGCTCACGTCGGGCAACACCAATGCGCCAGCCATCATGATCGGCGAGAAGGCGGCCGACATGATCCGGGAGGACGCGCGCGCCGGAGCACCGCTGCCATGACGGACCAGCCAGGCATCGACTACGAGGCCGAGTACAACAACCGCAGGCGCGTGCCGGGGTATCCCGAGATCGCCGAGCGCTGGGCGCTGCTCGCCAACGCCTACCGGCTCGCCGGCGACGCCGAGCTGGACCAGCCGTACGGCACGCGCGAGCGCCAGCGCTACGACCTCTTCCATGCCGCCGACAAGGCCGCCGCCCCGCTCGTCGTCTACATCCACGGCGGCTACTGGCAGCGCGGGGACCGCAAGGACTACTCCTTCGTCGCGCGCGAGCTCAACGCCGCCGGCATCACGGTGGCCATCCCCTCCTATACGCTGTGCCCGGCGGTCTCGGTAATGGAGATCGGCGACGAGATCCAGCAATGCCTGGCGGCGCTGTGGAAGAAGCTCAGCAAGCATCCCGTGGTGATCGGCCATTCCGCGGGCGGCCATCTGACGGCGGAGATGCTGGCGCGCAACTTCTCAGGCTTCGCAGGCGTGCCGGGCGACCTGGTGCGCTCCGGCTGCGCCATCAGCGGCGTGTTCGACCTCGGGCCGCTGATCGGCACCAGCCTCAACGAGGCGCTGGGCCTCTCCAAGGGCACCGCCCGCGCGGCGAGCCCGCTGTTCCGGCCGCCGCCGCCCAAGGGCAAGCATCTGGTGGCCGCGGTCGGCGGCGAGGAGAGCGCCGAGTTCCAGCGCCAGGCCCGCGAGATCGCCGAGAGCTGGAGCAAGGTCGGCGTCAAGGCGGAATCCGAGGTGGTCGCCGGCACCAACCACTTCACCATCGTCGACGAGCTGGTGCGCCCCGGCAGCCCGCTGCTCGGGCGCATCGTCGCCATGGCGCAGGCGTAGAGGGGTCAGACCCTGCGGGTCTTACCTGGTCTGACCACAAGGTTTCAGGTTTCAGGGATCAGGTTTCAGGGCGCAGACTTACGATACTTCCGACACCTGGAACCTCGTAGGTAGACGGGAGGGCGACATCTGGGCGGCGCGGATTCTGGCAGGGCTGGCTGGGGCTGATGGCCGGCGGTGCGCTGGCGCAGTCGACGAAGACGCTCAAAGACCAGCTGGTCGGGACCTGGATTCACGTGATCTCGGAGGTCACGGCGCCTGACGGCAAGAAATCGCTGCCCTTCGGCAAGACGCCGAACGGCATCCTGATGTTCGCGCCGACCGGGCACTTCACCCAGATCCACATCGCCAGCGAGGTGCCGAAACTCGCCTCCGCCAACCGACTGAAGGGGACGCCGGATGAATACACGGCCGTCAGCCAGAAGAGCCTGTCGATCTTCGGCACCTACACGGTGGACGAGGAGAAGCGGACGGTGACATTCAAGATCACAGCGAGCACGTTCCCCAACATGGCGGGCGCGGTGCAGGCTCGGACGATCGAGACGCTGACCGCGGACGAGTTCAGGAACACCGCGGCCGTGGCCGGCGGCCGCGGCTCCGCCTTCAACCTCTACAAGAGGGCCAAATAACGCCGGACTCCCTCTCCCCGCCATCGCCGACCTCCACGAACGCAACAGGCGGGGCGAGGGAACGTGGTCACATCAGCCGCAGCAGCACATGCCTCAGGCTCACATCGTCCGGCTCCGGCTCGACGCTGAAGCCGAGCTCGCGGCACATGCGCAGCATGGTGGTGTTCTCGGCCAGCACCGAGCCGTAGAGCTCAGCGATCTTCTCCGCCCGGGCATAGGCGATGAGGTGCTGCATCAGGCGCCAGCCGAGCCCGCGTCCCTTGAGGTCTGACCGGACCAGGATGGCGTACTCGCCCTTGGTGTAGTCGGGGTCGGTGACGAAGCGCACCACGCCCAGGAGCTCGCCGGTCTCCGCCTCGAGGGCAACGAAGGCCATCTCGCGGGCGTAGTCGATCTGGGTCAGGCGCGCGAGGAACCGGTGCGAGAGGTCGGCCCGCGCGCTGAAGAAGCGCAGCCGCTGGTCCTCCGGCGTCACACGCCCGGCGAACGCCGCGTAGAGGGCTTCATCCTCCGGGCGGATCGGCCGGATGCGCACCGCGCCCAGCTCCTCGATGTGCGCCTCGGTCTCCCACTGCGACGGGTAGGGGCGGACCGCCATCGGCACGCGCGGACGCCGCACGGCATCCTCGACCCGCACGCGCGCATCCAGCGCCATGATTCCCGCCTCGTCGGCGAGCAGCGGATTGATGTCGACCTCGCGGATCTCGGGGTGGCGCGCCACGAGATAGCCGAGCCGCACCAGCGCCTCGGCGAGCGCCGCAACGTCGGCCGCGGGCCGGCCGCGATAGCCCTGCAGCAGGCGCCACACCCGCGTCTGCCGCATCACATCCTGCGCCAGGTTGAGGTCGAGCGGCGGCAGGGCGTGGGCGGCATCGCGCACCACCTCCACCGCGGTGCCGCCGGCGCCGAACATGAGCAGCGGCCCGAACGTGGGATCGACCGACATGCCGGCAATCAGCTCCACAGCCCGTGGGCGGCGGATCATCGGCTGCACGGTGAAGCCCTTGACCTTGGCCTGCGGCTTCAGGCGCGCGACGCGCTCCAGGATATCCTCCGCGGCGCGTTGCGCCTCCTCGGGGTGCTCCAGGCCGAGGCGCACGCCGCCGACATCGGACTTGTGCGAGATGTCGTCGGAGAGCACCTTGACCACGCAGGCGCCGGTGCGGTCGATCCAGCGCGCGGCATGCGTGGCGACCTCCGCGGGGGTGGCGGCGATGTCGGTCGGCACCACGGGGATGCCGTAGGCGGCGAGCAGGGCCTTGGCCTCGACCTCCGAGAGAACGGTGCGGCCGGCGGCCAGCGCGTCGGCGATGATGCGGCTCGCGGCGTCGGTATCGAGGCCCAAGTCCTCCGGCAGCGAGGCCGGGGTGCGCATCAATTCTTCCTGCGCACGGGCGTAGCGCACGAGCTGCATGAAGCCATCGATGGCCTCGGCGGGCGTCTCGAAGCTCGCAATTCCGCGCGCCGCAAACAGCGCCCTGGCATCGCGGCCGACCTCGTCGCCGAGCCAGTTGGCGAGCACGGGCTTCGTCGGCTTGCCCGCCGTCTTTCGGGCGTCCAGCGCCGCGACCACATCCTCGGCGACCGCCGTGCTCGAGGCGAGCGCCGTCGGGCAGTTGACGACGAGCACCGCATCCGACCCGGGGTCCTCCAGCAGCACCTCGAGCGCCTGGGTGTAGCGGGCGGGGCCGGCATCGCCGATGATGTCGACCGGATTGTCGCGCGACCATGTCGGCGGCAGCACCGCATCGAGGGCGGCCTTGGCGGAGTCGGACAGGGTGGCGAGCCGGCCGTCGAGCTCGGCGAGCCGGTCGGCCGCCATCACGCCCGCACCGCCGCCGTTGGTGAGGATGACGAGCCGCTCGCCGGCGAGGCGGGGATTGCGGGCCAGGATCTCGGCGGCGCTGAAGAGATCGTCGAGCTCGCGCACGCGCAGGAGCCCCGCGCGCCGGAAGGCGGCCTCGTAGGCGGTATCGGCGCCGGCCAATGCGCCCGTATGGGACATGGCCGCCCTGGCGCCCGCCGCCTCGCGGCCCGCCTTGACGACGATCACCGGCTTGGAGCGTGCCGCCCGGCGCGCCGCGGAGAGGAACTTCGGCGCGTGCGTCACCGCCTCCATGTAGAGCAGGATGGCGCGGCTCTTGGCGTCGCCGGCGAGATAGTCGAGGAGGTCGCCGAAGTCGACATCGGCCATGTCGCCCAGCGAGACGACGTGAGAGAAGCCGACGCGGTGCCCCCGCGCCCAGTCCACGATGGCCGTGATGAGAGCACCGGATTGCGACAGGAAGGCGAGGTCGCCCGCCAGCGGCGGCTGATGCGAGAAGCTCGCGTTGAGCCCGATCCCCGGCACCATCAGCCCGAGGCAGTTCGGGCCCTGGATGCGCAGGACATGGGGGCGGGCGGCGTCCAGCATCTGCTGCCTCAGATCGTTGCGCACGCCCGCCGTGATCACCACCGCCGCCCGCGTCCCCCGGCTGCCCAGCTCGCCGATCACGCCCGGCACCGTGTGCGGCGGCGTCGCCACCACCGCCAGCTCCGGCGCATCGGGCAACGCGGCAATCGAGGGATAGCAGGGATGGCCCTCGATCTCCGGGTACTTGGGGTTCACCAGCCAGACCGGACCGGTAAAGCCGCCCTGCAGGAGATTGCGCGTCGTGATCAGGCCGACGCTGCCTTCCTCCACGCTGGCCCCGATCAGGGCCACCGATCGCGGCGCCAGCAGCCGATCGAGATTGCGGATTGTCATGGGGAGTGGACCTTCACGACCGTGCGAGGACCTCGCGTGCCTTCTCGAGCGTCGCCGCCGCGCTGCCGCCGGCGTCGATGCGGCTCCAGCCCGGCGTCAAGGCGCCGGCATCGCCGGCGAGCTGCAGGCGTACGAGAGCGCCCGTGGCATCCGACGCATCGCCGGTGCGCGCCTCGACCCGATCGACCAGCTTGCCCGGCGGCGCCTCGAGCCAGAGGCCACGGAAGGGGATGCGCAACTCGGCCGCCACGGCCGTGATCGCCGCGCGATCCTCGGCGCTCGCAAAGACCGCATCGACGATCGCTGCGTGGCCGGCGGCGAGCACGCGCCGCGCCTTCGCGCGCAGCACCGCGTAGACCGCGTCGCTGGCCGTCTGGGTGTAGGCGGCGGGCCCGAGCCGCGCCGTCTCCTCGACGCCCCAGAGGCTCTTGCGCTCCAGGTCGCTGCGCAGGTGGACGGCCCCGGGCACCGGCCCCGTCCCGGGCGCCAGTGCCCGCCCCAACGTCGACTTGCCGGTGCCCGAGAAGCCGCCAACGGCAATGAGCTGCGGCGCGCGCGGAGCGAGATAGGCGCCCGCCGCATCCAACAGCTCGCGGGCCGTCTGCCGGTCGCGGGTCCTGGCGGCGCCCTCCTCCTGCTCGGCGCGCTCTGCCCTCACCATGGCGCGGATAGCGGCCCTGAGGTCCAGGAACAGCGGCAGCGCCGCGAGGCCGTCGAGGTCGAGCTCGGCGTTCGAGCGCCACAGGTACCGGTTCAGGACGGCGTTGGCCGCCGGCCGCTGCCCGCTGCGGTCGAGGTCCATCAGCAGGAAGGCGAGATCGTAGAGCGTGTCGATGGTGGCAAGCTCGTCGTCGAACTCGATGGCATCGAACAGCACCGGGCGGCCGCGCCACAGCACGATGTTGCCCAGATGCAGATCACCGTGGCAGCGGCGCACGCAGCCGCCCGCGGCGCGCCGATCGAGCAGCGCGGCGCAGCGGGCGAGCGCGCCCCGCGCGGGCTCGGCGAACCGCCGCACGGCCATAGGGTCGAGCGTCTCCTGCAGGCCCGCCAGCGTCGCCGAGACCGAGGCGAGGAGCCGCCCGACGCGGCCGGCCCCGTCCTTGCTCCCCGCAGGCTCTGCCCCCTTATGGCTCTCGTAGACGGCGTCGCCGAGGCTCCGCGCGAGCTCCGGCGCCATCGGGCCCGCGTTCGCTATCCCGCTCAGCAGGTCAGCCTGGTCGAAGCGGCGCATGTGCACCGCCCATTCGACGGTTGTGCCGTAACCTCCCAGCTGCAACCCTCCGTCGGCGCGGCGCGTGACGGGCATGACTTCCAGGTAGATTTCGGGCGCAAGGCGGCGGTTGATCTCCACCTCGCGCTCGCACACGGCCCTGCGCTTTTCCAGGGTGGAGAAGTCCATGTAGGGAAAGCGCACCGCGCGCTTGATCTTCCAGGCATCCTCGCCGACGAGAAAGACGAGGGCGCCGTGCGTCTCGAAGCAATCGACCCGGTCGGGCCTGGCGGGATAGGACGCGGGATCGGCCAGGAAGGCGATCACGTCGGCCTGGGCGTCGTCCCCGCCGCGGCCTCGGGCGGCCGTCGAGGACCGCATCGCTTGTTGCCTCGCCACCCTGGCGCGCTTGCCGGCAGCCGGTCGCTGACGGGGCATGTCACAAGGCTCCCTCCAGAGGACGCTGCAAGTGTCTACCACGGCGCAGCCGGGCATGCCGCCGCACTCGACGCTCCGACGGCCTCTCCTTCCCCATAGCTGGCACCATAGCTGGCGAAATCGGGCGGCGGGAGCGTTGACCTCGATCAAGGCTGTAACGCACCGGACGGCGGCATGCTCGGGCTCAACGCGGGGCGTGCAGCGTCGCCGCCTTTGCAGAGCGAGGAGAGTGTCGCCGATGCGCAAGCCCGAGGCCCTGAAGCTGCTGCGGCGCGTGCGGCTGGAGCTGGCGCGTGACCCCGAGTTCCCCGAAGGCAGCAGGGAGCGTGGCTACGAGCTGATTGCGCCGATCGACGTCGAGGGCCACATCGTGCTCGACGCCTGGAAGCAGCTCAGGGACCGCTGCCGCGTGCGCCGCTTCTGGACCTACGAGCCGGAGCAGGTCGGGCACGTCGTGCACAAGTCCGGCGGGGCTTGGGCATTCCACTACGACATCCACGGCGATCCGGCCCACGACGAGGCCGGCTACCGCTTCGAGCGGCACGCCTTCATCCCCGGCGAGTACGTCTCGATCAAAGAGCAGGACGGCATCCTGCGCACCTTCTACGTCGTGTCGGTTCTGGAGCTGGACTGAGGCGTCGCGCTCGCCGACGCAACGCCGGTCCTCCCGCGCCCGCTTCTGAAGGTGCTGCCGGTCATGGCGCTGAGCCTCGCCGCGCTGGCGATTGCGGACGGCCGTGAACACCCTGGGCGCCGTGGCCAAGAAATACCTTGCTGCCCGCGAGAGCGAGCTACGCCCGCGTACCTACCTTGAGGTCAAGCGTCATATCGGTAAGCACTGGAAGCCTCTCCACGACCGCCCGATCGACCGCATCACCCGCACCGACATTGTTGGCGTGATCGACGATCTGGAGCGCGATAGCGGTAAGGTTGCGGCTGATCGGGCAACCACGGCCCTATCGAGCTTTGTTCGCTTGAACCGGGACGTGGAGCGTCGTTCACGTGGCCGCCAACCCCTCGGCAACAAACCCGTGTCATCCCGGTTCGATCCCCTTCGGCCTTGTGCGAGGACCTGACTGGTGCGACGCACCAAACCACGGCGACTGATTGCTCTGCTGACACGCCATCGACGAAATGGCTGAAACGGCGAACGTCCACCAAACGTTGGACACGCTGTTGCCCGGGCTGCGCTAGTTTGTGAGCTGCAGAGCTTCGCTCCGGCGTATGCGGCAGGGGCCTGTCTGAACACCGGGGCGACCTACGGCTGAGCAAGGCCAGCTGCTGAGTTCGTTATCGTCCTTGTCGGTACTCCCGGTGCTCGACCACAACGGCGTGCCGACCAGCGCGCGAGATCGCCGGGCGTGTCAGGCACCCCATGCCGCGCGACATTGAGGTGATCGAGGCGGTGCGGCGGAACCACCGTCCCAACCGCTGGATGCCCTCAGAGCGCGGTGGACGCGCGGCTCGAGGGCCACCGCCTCCACCTGATCGAGGCCGGCCTCACCGGCGCGCTGGCGCCTGAGAGCAAGGCCAAGCCCGACATCGAGCAGCTCACCTACCTTTTCGGCGCCGGCCGCAGCGAGACGGAGAAGTGGCTTGCCCGTCACCGCGGCAGCATCGGCCGGACGGAGACGGTGGACTTGTTGCGCGGTTTCTTGTGACCGCAGCCGCCCGGAGTTGACGCGGCGGTCTTTTTCAGGTGGTGTAGGGAATATGGCTTCGCTTGCCTATTCCTTTGGCTGCAAGTCAGAATCGGGAATTGGCTCGAATACAATACTTAATGGAGAACATCGTGCTGACGCGGCGGGCGTTTACGGGCGGCATCGGTTGCTCGGTTCTGGGACTCATCGAACTTGCAGGGACGGGGGCAGCAGCGCAGGGGGCAAGCCCCGCCGTTGCCCGCGTGTCGGGAAGCGGGCCAAAGATCGATCCCCGTATCCGGCGGATCCTGCGATCACGCGGCACCCTCGATCTCGACATCGCGCGGGGACTCGTCAAGGCCGGTCCCGCGGCAGCCAGCGGGCCCTCACAAGTCAGGATACCCACTCTAGCCTTGTTCCGCAGCGACGCCATCCCCGGCAGCCTTCGGCACCACAAGTGGGACCGGATCACCAGGCAGATCTATGCGGCCGACTTGTCTCGCGACGCCTTCCGGCAGCTCGAAGGCGACCCTGAAGTCCTGTACGTGGAGGGGGGCCATGCCGTCCGGCCGACAATCGATACCTCGCGCACGGAAATCAGGGCAACGGAGGTTCAGGCGCCGCAGGGGGGAGGTTCCGGTCATGCTTTGGGGTTGACGGGAGAAGGCGTGATCGTCGGCATCATCGACGGCGGCCTGGATTTCACCTTGGACGATTTCCGCGATGAGAACGGCAAGACGCGCGTCCTCTTCCTGTGGGATCAGGCCCTGACGAGACAAGGGACCGAGCAGCCGCCGGCCGGCTTCGACTTCGGCGTCGAGTACACCGCGCGCCACATCGACGACGCGCTGGAGGTGAAGCACCCGATCGAGCCGTGGAGCGTGGTGCGCCACAAGCCGAAAGCCGCGGAGCACGGCACGCATGTGGCCGGCATCGCGGTCGGTAATGGGCGCTCGCACGATGCGATGTTCCCGATCGGCCAATACGTCGGCATTGCCCCCAAGGCCAAGATCATCTTCGTGAGTGGGGCGAGCCCCTACAACGACAACACCGCCAACCTCGCAAGGGCCGTCAAGTACATCTTCCAGAAGGCCGATGAGCTTGGCATGCCGTGCGTCATCAATATCAGTCTCGGCAGCGCCGGCGGCAGCCATGACGGCCAGAGCCTTGTCGAGCGCGCCTTCGACGACATGCTGCAGCAGCCCGGCCGCGTCCTCGTCAAGTCAGCCGGTAACCTGCACGGCAAGTCCACCCACTTCTCCGACCAACTGAGGCTTGGCGGGCAAAACCTGACTTGGCGCGTGCATGACAACGACCGATCTGAGAACGAGATCGAGATCTGGTACAGCTCGCGGGATCGCGTGCGCGCGCAGTTGAAAGGCCCCGGCGGGATTACGACACCATGGGTGGACCCTGACGACGAATTCGAGGGCGATCGGGACCCGGTGCACATCAGCATCTTCTCCGACCGCTCCACCAAGCTCAACGGCGATGCCTTGATCTTTATCGAGGTCAAGCCTCTCAGCGGCCGGAAGATCCCGGCAGGGGATTGGTTCATCGAGCTGGATGTGCAGGACCTCAAAGATGGTCGATTCCACGCCTGGATCGAGCGGGATGACCGTAAAAGCGAGAACCAATCCTACTTCGTCAAGCCGGACGGCGAGCACGTGAGTGGTAGCCGGACGACGCTCTCGTTTCCGGGCACAGGCGTCCGTACCATCGTGGTCGCCAACTACGAGCACCTTAAGGTCCCGGTCAATGTCGCCGGATCGAGCGGCCGGGGACCCACCAGGGACGGCCGCAGGAAGCCTGAGCTGGCCGCGCCCGGCACCGCTATCGTGGCGAGCTGCGCGCTGGGCGGGCGTCCCGATGGCGACGGCGGCAAGTACCCCATGCGAGTTGCCAAGAGCGGAACCAGCATGGCCGCGCCGCACGTCGCGGGCGCCGTTGCGCTCATCCTGCAGCGCCACCCGACCCTCACCGCGTCGGATATCCAGACCGCCCTCATCAAATCGGCCAGGCGCGTGGGCCCGCACAATTTCACCCCGCGCTGGGGACATGGCCGGCTCGACATCGTCGCCTGCCTCGAGGAGCTCAAGCCATAAGCCGGGTAAATGGCGGTGCGTTGGTGTGCCTCGCCTTCGCTCATGGTGCAGACAGTGCGGGGCATCAGGCGCTCCTATCAGCTTAAGCAGGTCGTTCCGATCGTGGGCCGCGACCCAGCCGAACTATGGCGCTTGGCCTCATCCAATGCCGCGGCGCGCCCCGTCCAGTCGCAAAGGATCGTTCAGCGCAGGTCCAGCAACGTCGAACTCTCCGCAATTATGACAGCGAACAGCGAGGCCGTCGAAATCGGGCTGGTGTTCTCTGCGACTGCTCCGCAAACGGGACACTGCATTGTCGTCTCCTTCACGATAGGCGGCGGTCGGGTGAGATCACATTGCCCGATGGCCCCTGGTCTCTCGATCGAGAAGTAGATCTACAAGCGTTCCCACCAGCTCCTCAGGTCGAACTGGCTTGCTCACCTGCTTGCCCTCGCTGCATAGGCCATCGAGCTTGGCGTATCCGCTATAGACGACGAACGGGATGTTTCTCGCGTCCAGCCGGTCGCAGCTCTGGGAGCTGTCGCCATCGTTGAGGCGATGATCCAGGACGGCAGCCGATAGTCCCGGCGCCTCAACCTTATTCAGGGCACACTGAGCGTTCTGGCCACAGACACAGACGCGCCCGCGGTCTCAAGGCTTTGCGCAACGTCCATCGCGATCGGGTCGTCTCAACAACGAGATTACCGCCCAACAAGGGGGCGATCCACGGGTAACTCCTCTGAGGGTGGCAATGCGTCAACGCTGCCGCACGGCCCGAAGTTCCCCTGTGGGGCTGACCGTCGCGTGTATCCCGCTGGGAGAAGCAAAAGGCCCCGGCGCGTGGACAACACCGGGGCCTCATGGTTCATGGGAGCCCAAGGGCAGCCGCACCAGGGCTCGGGGAACCAGAGTTGCCCCTAGATGGAATGACTGCTCACGACCGCAGCTTCGTAGGATCGGCGAACATCATTGGAACTGCCGCATCAGTGAGCTGTTTGGCGTCCCGGCTGTTTTCTTGAGCCAGGCCAAGGATGATGTCGGCAAGCTTCAGGCGCGCCGCTTCTACCGCAGTTGGATGTGTGCTGATCGTGGGTGCGATTTGTATCCAAGCGTCATCGAACGCCTGGAAAAGGATCTTCAAGGTGTCAGGGTCGTAGCTTACGCCCTCGATGAGCCTCCGAGCTTTCATCGCAGGTGTCCCCAACGTCCCCGCGACGAAAGAGTATGCTGTGCGCGCGCAGCGCGTCAAACGCTCGGCCGCGCATATCGTCACTGGTCCATCGCTTGGGCGCCGACCCGCCCTGCGGGGAGCAGGCGCGAGCCGACGCCCCGCGATGACGCGCACCCTTTGCGGGGCATTGGAAAAACGGCCGCGAATACATGGGAGTTCCTCAGACAAAAGGCGCCCACTGGGGCCAGGCGCCAAGTTGCCTCACTCTCGTCAGGGTCTTTTGCACTCCAGCGGAGCAGAGCGCATATGGTTAACAATCGACCCGCCCTAAGAGATGGGGAGCGTCGCCGGAGCCCTCTGTTTCCTCCTATTGATCAGGCGCCTCCGGCGACGTGCGATCGATATGACGACGGCGCCTCCATGGCCCCGCCGCAGAATGTGCCCACTAGCGGGCGATGCATTGCCTGTAGCGACGCAAAAGATCTTGGCAGCCGGTAGGGGTATACCCATAGCCGCCTCTGACATTTACATCGACATCCCGTCCGGAACGTCGCCTGCGATCCACATCGATGTCCACCTTCGTGCGCCTGTCGGCTCTGTCGCCGCGCCTTCCGCGAACGTCAACATCCACGTTGGTACGTTGCTTTGATTTCGCGTCGGCACCACGCGCGCCCTTATCGCCCGAGCGCATCTTCGCGTCGCGATCGCTGCGCTCACCTTGCCTTGCGGCAGGGCCACCATCCTTCGCGCCATCCTTGCCGCGGGCGCCGTCCTTGCCACGGTCGTCAGCCTTGCCCGCGCCAGGTGTCTGGCCGGGGCCAGTCAACTCGCCGCCCTTCTGCACCTCCTGCACAAGTCTATCGGGGCTCACGGCCGTTGTGCCCGGTGAGAGCGCCGCGGCATAGTGAGCGCCAATACCGAAGGCGAGCAGCGACGCAGCGGTGCTCAACGTCAAAACGTTTCGCATTTGAGGCATCCTTGTTCGCGGTGCCCATGCCGCCCAGCTTGCTGGATGAACGTGAGAATCGAGAACAGGTTGCGCCGTTAACGATGATTGCTCCCAGCTGGAAGCGTACGAGATGGAAAATGACACGTGAGCAGGGTTGGCCTTAATGGAAGGGGGACTCGAACCGGCATCGAGCACTTATGAGGTGGCGGCACTGCCGTTGTGCTACCCTTCCATCAGGCCCGCTTGCGCTCGACGGCGGCGAGTTCGACCACCCGCAGTATCCGCCTCCGCTTTTGCACACGTGGTCGCTTGGCGTGGAGGAGCAATTTTACATCGTCGTCCCTTTGTCGCTTGCCGTCCTCGTGCGCCACCGTGCGGCCGGCGCAGCCATTTCCTCGTAAGCCTTGCAATCTTGTCGTTCGGATACTCGCTCATCGCACTGGGGATCAGCGAGGACCATGCCTTCTACATGCCGCCGGCCCGCTTCTGGGAGTTTGCCGTAGGCGGCTGCGTGGCGCTCGCCGAGCATCGCTTCGGGCTGATCCGCAAGGGCTCCGGTGCCATCGCCATTCTCGGCGTGATCGGAATTGCGGGAACCATCGTCATGCTGGACGGCCGTTCCGGCGGGCAGCAATGGGTGCTGATCTCGGTATTCAGTACAGCGGCCGTCATTGCCGCCGGAGGTTCGGGCCGCGGCTCAGTCGCGGCCATGCTGGCATCCAGGCCCTTGGTGGCGATCGGGCGTCTCTCCTATTCCATCTACCTTGCGCATTGGCCGGTGATCGTGTTTTGGCGGCTTTGCGTAGCGCGACCGCTCGTACCGTACGAGCAGGTCTTGATCGTGATTGTCGCGGTCGCTCTCGCGGCTGCCATCTCGTCCTTGATCGAGACGCCCTTGCGTTCCGGCACCAGCCGACTCACCGGAACGCGCCCCGAAGCGCATGCCGCCGGACCGGCGCCACTTCGTGCGCATGTAGAAGCCCACGCCTCCGCCGATGCCGGCCAGCGGCGAGAGATCGCCGAGTACCCTGCAGTCTACGTCGAGGAAGGCGATGCACTTGTCGGGATGCCGATCCATGGCGGCCAGCAGCTGCGCCGACTTCGCCATGGTGTTCGCCTCCCAGGTGCCGGGGAGCTTCGGCACCTCGACGATGTCATGAGGTGCGCCGACCGCATCGAGGCTGGCGATGAGCTTGTCAGCCCAATGGCGATAGTCCGGCGTGAACCAGCCGCACACGATGAGAGGGGCGGTCATGGCGCCACCCCACATTCACCGTTCCGCTGGCGTTCCGCAGAGCCATTTCTGCGGAACGCTTCGATCCCGTAAGTGCTTGATTTTATTGGTCGGAGCGGGGAGATTTGAACTCCCGACCCCCAGTCCCCCAGACTGGTGCGCTAACCAGGCTGCGCTACGCTCCGAGCCGTCGGCGAAGTCATGCCCTGCCTGGGCGGCGGGGTCAACCGGAACCGCGCTCCAGGCGCGGCCAGGGGCGGCTCAGCAACTCGTCGAGACCCTCGCGGTCGGCCGGAAGCTCGCGGAGGGCGGGCAAACGCCCGCCGAGGCCTGAGGCGACGGCGCCTTGCAGACCGTCGGGCAGGCTCAGGTCCGAGACGGTTAGGCGCACCCGCCCTACCAGGTCCCGGGCCGCCGCCTCGAGATGCGCCGGCGGCGGAGGCGGGTGCCCGGTGCCGCGCAGGCCGAGGTCTGCGAGCGTCCCGCGCAGTGCTCGCCCGCGCGCCTTGGTGAAGGCCTCCAGACGCACCCAGGCCTGCAC
The DNA here is from genome assembly GCA_963840075.1 of uncultured Alphaproteobacteria bacterium. Classification (GTDB taxonomy): domain Bacteria; phylum Pseudomonadota; class Alphaproteobacteria; order Rhizobiales; family Hyphomicrobiaceae; genus AWTP1-13. The sequence goes on from CAWIXS010000016.1 coordinate 32,439, forward strand.
CATGGCGCGATCCGCCTCCGCGTGCGGCAACGGCGCCCCGCCGCCGATGCCCACAGCTGCGGCACACAGCTCCGCGCGGCGGCGTGGTGGCATGGCTACCCGGCGTGTCCTCTCCACGTCGACGCCGATGGGAGGCGCGGCGGCCAGACCGACGATGCCGAACCCCTCGGTATGCGAGAGGCTGAAGCATGCGCCGCCGTCCGCCAGCCGCGGCGCTCCTCCCTGGCCCCGAACGAAGGGGCGGCGGCGCGCGCCGGAGCCGGCGGCGCGCTCGAGCAGGACACGCAACGCCGTATAGGCCGTCCGGCGCTCCCGCCGGATGACGGGGTCGCGGATCGCCCCGGCGCGCTCGCGCTCGTCGTCGGCGAGACGCGGTGTCTCGCGCTCGAGCTGCTCGAGCGCCGGACCGCATCTCGCGAGGTCGACGAGCCAAAGCTCGATGCGTGTCTGCGCCGGTGTCATCGTGACCCTCGTGGATACTGCAGCGCCGTGGGGGCTCCCGCAAGGTGCTGGGGCAGGCCCCGTGCGTGCGGGCGACGGCAGTCACGGGCGGCATCTGCGCCGCCATACAACCGCGGCTGCCCCACCCTGTCCCCTTCGCGGCGCCGCCGTGGGATCTGCTTGTGATCGATTCGAGCATGCCTTACGAAATCTTAAAGCATCTACCGTGGGTTCGACCCAAAAGCCGACATTTTTGTTGCCGACACGGAAACCGTACGCTGCCGGCCGGGCTGTGACGGCGGCGAGCATTTTTTTAGGGGCGCCCCCGAGGGGGCCGGGGGAGAGGGGCAAGGCAATGACCGAGAATACCATCGGCAAGGGCAAGCAGCCGGGCGGCCATGGCGGCGGCTCGGGAGGCGCGCCCGCTTTCCTGGTCGACCTGGCCCGGAACGCTCCGGCCATGATGTGGACCTTCACGGCCACCACCTTTCTCTCCGCGCTGCTCCTGTTCGCGATCCAGCCGATGTTCGCCAAGACGGTGCTGCCCGTGCTCGGCGGCTCGCCGTCGGTGTGGTCGGTGTCGGTGTTCTTCTTCCAGGCGGCGCTGCTGGCGGGCTACCTCTACGCCCACCTCCTGATCAACAAGGCGCCGGCGCACCTGACGGGGTACATCCACCTTGCGGTGTGCGTGCTGGCGTTCGTCTGCCTGCCCATCGGCACGTCGACGTGGTTCGACGAGCCGCCATCGGACCGCGAGCCTTACCTGTGGCAGCTCGGCCTGTTCACGGTGTCGATCGGGCTGCCGTTCATGGCGGTGTCGGCCAACGCGCCGCTGCTGCAGGCGTGGTTCGCGCGCAGCGGCCACCCCGACGCACGCGACCCCTACTTCATGTATGCGGCGAGCAACCTCGGCAGCCTGATCGCGCTCATCGGCTATCCCTTCCTGCTGGAGCCGGCGTTCGGCCTCTCCCAGCTCAAGGTGCACTGGGCGTGGGCCTACGGCCTCCTGGTGCTGGCGCTCGCCGCCTCGTTCTTCCTGATGCGCGGCGCCCAGGCCGGCGGCGTGCCGGAGGAGGCGGCCCCGCCCGACACCGACATCGCCTCGGCCGAGGCCCCGACCTGGCTCAGCCGGCTCGCCTGGATCGGGCTGGCGTTCGTCCCGGCCGCCCTGGTGACGGCGTTCACGGTGCACATCACGACCGACGTTGCCTCCGCGCCGCTGCTGTGGGTGATCCCGCTGGCGCTCTATCTGCTCACCTTCGTCCTGGTGTTCCGTGACCCGCCCCTGATCCCGCGCGCTGCCCTTCTGTTCCTGCACCTCGTCGCCCTGGTGGTCGCCTTGATTGCCCTGACGCGACCCACCATCGACTGGTTCACGGTGAGCTTCTCCGGTGCCGCCGCGTTCCTGACGACGGCGATGCTGGCGCACCGCACCCTCTACGAGGTGCGCCCGGCGCCGCGCTACCTCACGGAGTTCTATCTGTGGATGTCGTTCGGCGGCGCGCTGGGCGGCATGTTCACCGCCCTGGTGGCGCCCAAGCTCTTCATCGAGATCTACGAGTACCCGCTGCTGCTGGCCCTGTCGATGGCCTGCCGGCCGGGCGCGCTGACGCTCCCGAAGGAGAAGCAGCGCGACGAGCTGCTCGTGCTCGGCATCATTGCCGCCGCCGGGGTGCTGCTCATCTGGGGCGTGCCGAACTGGCGTGCGGAAATCGTGCGAGACCTGGGGGCCACCCCGCTGGTCGTCATTACCATGGCACTGGCCCTGCTCGCGTTCGTCCGCCATCCCCCGCGCCAGCTGGTGGCCGCGGGCATGATCTGTGCGGCGCTCGTGTGGCTGCCCTCGGAGGTGAGGCGCGCGGACCCGCTCAACCCTGCGCCGCAACGCAGCTTCTTCGGCGTCTATCGCATGAATGTCGATCGTTACCCGACCGGCTTCTTCCGCTCACTGATCCACGGCACGACCCTGCACGGCGCGCAGCGTATCGCCGACGCCAAGGCAAACCTCGTCGAGGACACCGTACCGACCACCTACTACTACCCGAAGAGCCCGATTGGCCTGACGATCGCCAAGCGGCGCGAGGTCCTGGGCAAGGAGAAGGGCCAATACGGCATCGTCGGTCTGGGCACCGGCTCCAGCGCCTGTCACAAGCAGGAGGGCGAGACCTGGAGGTTCTTCGAGATCGACCCGATGGTCATCAAGATCGCCAAGAGCCCGAAGAACTTCACCTTCATCAGCAAGTGCCAGCCCGAAATCGACATCGCCGTCGGCGATGCGCGGCTCACCATCGGCAAGGAGGAGGACGAGAGCTTCGACCTGTTCGTCATCGATGCGTTCACCTCCGACGCGATACCCGTGCACATGCTGACCAAGGAGGCAATCGAGCTGTTCTTGCGCAAGCTCAAGCCGGAGGGAGCGGTGCTGCTGCACACCTCGAACCGGCATCTCGACCTGGAGGGGGTGCTGGCCTCGACACTGAAGATCTTGCCGGAGGGAACGGCAGGGCTGATCATGCAGGATGTGAATGCCGACAAGAACAAATATCCCGGGGAGACGGGCTCCTCCGTGGTGATCTTCACCAAGAGCGAGGCCGCGCTGGAGCGTTACCGGGAGCTCGACGGTGTGAGCGAGCTGGTGGAGCGAGACCCGCCCTTGCGGGCTTGGACCGACGACTACTCCGATATCCTGGGGGCGTTCCTCAGCCGCAGGCGGGGCCGAGAGTGACCGGGGGCGGCAGTGCAGGCAACGGGCGCGGCGTCTTTCGAGCCCGCCCCCGCCGTCGCCCGAGACAGGCGGGCTAGCCGCCCGCCGCCGCCCTCTTCGGACGCTGAACGGGCGGGGCCGCCGTCTCGAACGTCCCGCAGCATGGCGTTGAGCGCGCCGAGTTCCGCCACCACCGTGCGCAGCACGCCCAGCTCCGCCTCGGTGAGCGTGCGCCGCGCGTCGTGCGGCTGAGCCGGTGGCTGCTGGCGCATGCGCGCGCTGCGCTCCCCCGCCTGCACCCGGCCGATCAGCTTCACGTCCTCCACGCCGCCCTGACGCAGAATCTTCTGCACACCTCTGATCGAGTAGCCTTCCGCTTGCAGCAGGTGCCGGATGCCGAGCAGGAGCTGGATATCGGCGGGCCGATAGTAGCGCCGGCCGCCGCCGCGCTTCATCGGCTTCAGCTGCGGGAATCGCGCTTCCCAGAAGCGCAGCACGTGCTTCTTGACGCCCAGCTCGTCGGACACTTCACTGATGTTGCGAAATGCCTCCACCGCCTTTGGCAAGGCTCACCCCGCTTCGATCGCTTCGTGGACCCGGTTATTCCGCAGCTCGACGCCGTGCTAGCCCGGCGTTGATGCGGTCCTTCATGATGTTGCTCGGTCGAAAGACCAGCACGCGCCGGGGTGTGATCGGCACCTCCTGGCCCGTTTTGGGGTTGCGGCCCACGCGCTCGCCCTTCTTGCGTATGTTGAACGATCCGAACGAGGAGAGTTTGACGGCCTCGCCTTCCGCCAACCGCTCCGAAAGCACCTTGATCACGAGCTCCACCAGCTCCTGCGACTCGTTTCGAGGCAATCCGACCTTCAGGACGACCGACTCCGCAAGATCCGCGCGCGTGAGTGTCTTGCCACTCATGGTTCCTACCACCCCTCCCCTATTGGTGCTTTTTGATGCTAGCCCGCGCCCCTCCCGAGGGTCAACAGCAACAGTCTGATATCGCACACTGAAATAGCATCGGTGTGGCCCTACCAGCGCGCCAGGGCCGCCCCCCAGGTAAAGCCTCCCCCCATGGCCTCCATCAGCACCAGGCATCCTTCCCTGATCCGATGATCTTCGAAGGCCTGATTGAGCGCAAGCGGCACGGAGGCTGCCGAGGTGTTGCCATGCTTGTCGAGCGTCACCACCACCTTGTGGGGCGGAATGCCGAGCTTCTTGCCGATGCCGTCGAGGATGCGCTTGTTGGCCTGATGCGGAACGTAGAGGTCGATCTCGTCGGGTGCGTAGCCCGACATCACCAGCGTCTCCTCGATCACGCTGGAGATCTTTTGTACCGCATGGCGAAAGACCTCGCGTCCATTCATGCGCAGGTGGCCGGTGGTCTTGGTGGACCCCGGACCGCCGTCCACGTAGAGCAGCTCCTCGAAACGGCCGTCCGAGCGCAGCCGCGTGGCGAGAATGCCGCGGTCGTCGCGGTTGCCGATCTGCGTCTGGGCCTCGAGGACGATGGCGCCCGCACCGTCACCGAACAGCACGCACGTGCCCCGGTCCTTCCAGTCGAGGATGCGCGAGAAGGATTCGGCGCCGACAACGAGCGCGCGCTTGGACTGGCCGGTCTTGATGAAGTTGTCGGCAATCGCGAGGGCAAAGATGAAGCCCGAGCAGACGGCCTGGACGTCGAACGCGGCCCCCTTGGTGACGCCGAGGCCGCACTGGATCTTGACGGCCGTCGCGGGGAACGTGCGGTCGGGCGTGGCCGTGGCACAGATCACGAGGTCGATGTCGATGGGGTCGATGCCGGCGCGAACCAGGGCCTGGCGGGAGGCCGCAATGCCCATGTCGGAGGTGAACTCACCCTCCTCCGCGATGTGGCGCTCCTCGATGCCGGTGCGCTCCCTGATCCATTCGTCGCTGGTATCCACAATGCGCGCGAGGTCGTCGTTGGTGACCACCCGTTTGGGCAGATGGGCACCAACGCCGCGGATCACAGATCTAACGATCGCCAACTTGCACCTCGCCCTCGCCGTTCCATCCCCTCGTCCCGGTCATGCTTGCTTCGCCTCCGGTGATTTGCTGCTGGAGAGCTTTCCGTGCAATGCCTCCAGGTCGGCAGCCAAATGCGCGAGCAGATCGCTCCCGGCCATGTCGTAGCCGACCCCGATCGCGCTGGCGAAGCCGAAAGCGTCCATGCCCCCGTGACTCTTGATCACAATGCCATTCAGCCCCAGGAACGGTCCGCCGTTGAACCCGCGCGGGTCCATGCGCTCCTTGAGCGCCCGCAACCCTCGTTCGGCGAGGAGCGCGCCGAGCTTTGCCGCGAGCGAGCTCGTCAGGGCCTCGCGCACGTAGGCTGCCATCTGCTTGGCCGTGCCCTCGGCGGTCTTGAGCGCGATGTTGCCGGCATAGCCTTCGACGACGACTACATCGACGATGCCCTGCCCGATCTGATCGCCTTCGATGAAGCCGCGATAGTCGATGGGCAGGTCGTTCTCCTTGAGCCAGGCGTGCGCCTGCCGCACCTCCTCGATGCCCTTGATCTCCTCGACGCCGATGTTGAGGAGCCCGACGCGCGGCCGCTCGATGCCCCACAGGGCCCGCGCCATGGCGGCGCCCATCAGCGCGAAATCGGCGAGCTGGCGGGCCGTGGCGCCGATGTTGGCGCCGAGGTCCAGCACGATGCAATTGTCGCCGAGAGTGGGCCACTGTCCGGCGATGACGGGGCGCTCGATGCCGGGCATCGTGCCCAGGATCAGCTTGGCCATGGCCATCAGGGCGCCGGTGTTGCCGGCCGAGACCGCGCACGCCGCCTCGCCCTTCTGCACCGCATCGATTGCGAGCCACATGCTGGAGCCGCGGCCGCGCCGCAGGGCCTGGCTCGGCTTGTCCTGCATCTCCACGGTGATGTCGGTGTCCACGATGCGCGAGCGTTCGGCGAGGGCGGGATGCCCGGCGAGGTGCGGCTCGATGCGCGCGCGGTCGCCGATGAGGAGGAAGTCGATGTCGGGATGCCGCTCGAGCGCCAGGGCAGCTCCAGGCACGACGACCGCAGGGCCTCGATCGCCGCCCATGGCATCGAGCGAAATCGTGCGCGGCCCTGCCATGGCATCTTCGCCCTGCATGATTTGCTGCGAGCCCAGCCGTGGGCAGACGCCCCAACGCCGGCCCCGCAGCCCCCCGAAAAGGCCAGACCATAGCCGTTAACGCTCGCGAAACAACCTGTTTTTCACGCCCTCGCAAGGCGTCGCCCGCGCCAGCTCAGCGCTTGCCCCGCATTTTCGCCAGGGCTGCGAAGGGGCTGTCCGACCCGCCACCCTCCGGCGTTGTCGTCGAGGGCTCGAACGTCACGCCGGGCTTGCGCGGAAACAGGTCGATGGCGCCGGCCACGGCCTCGAAGATCACCCGGCCGATCTCGATGCGTCCCGCGACGATCGGCTCCAGATCGGGCTCGTCGCGCATATCGACCGCGCCACCGGCGCTGGGCTCGGGCATCTCGGTCTCGGGCCAATAGTCAACGCTGAAGCTGTCCGCGACCCTGTTGACCAGCGGCTCAAGGGTCACAACGCAGGTCTGCTCCACCTCCGCCTCGACCGTACCCGACGCGTGGACGTGCCCGCCGCCTTTCGGGGCCACAATATAGCGCGCCGTCAGGCTCCTGCAGGCGACGAGCTCCAAGGCGCGGGCGACGGCCTCGCATTCCTCACGTGTCGCGGAGCGCTCGACCGTCAGGCCGGCCTCGGGAATCTCCCGCACTGACATGCTCCCAGGCAATCTCACCGGGCATAGCCCCCTCCGTCGTCAAGCGATCGCCCGCACGTCGCGTCCGGTTTGCCAATTTGCGGCCAAGCCAGGCGTCCGGCAAGAACCTCGGTGCCCGGCAGCAGATCGAGGCGATGTTTCGCCTGGCGCGTGTATCCGCCGAGCCGATCGGCATCCGCGCCCTGGGCAGCGCCGGCGCCCGCCAGATGGTCGAGAATGGCGGCAGTCAGCGGGCCGTCCGAAGCCTCCGCCAATGCTGCCCCGTAGGCCGCGTGGCGCTCGTGCAGAGCGGCAACCGCGCGCTTCACGTGCCGGGGCACCGCCAGATCGCCCACTGTCATCTCGCGCAGCGTATCGTCGAGATCGTCCACGAGCACCTCCGTCAAGGCCCGGCCGAGGCGGTGCCCAGGATCACCGGCGTCCGCCAGGCGGTGCAACACCAGGACCAGGTGCAGAGCGATCATCTCGAAGCGCCCTTCCGCCGTGTCTGGCACGCCCCACTCGGCGTAGAAGCCGCGCGACCGCGCTTGCGTCACAATCGAGCCATAAAGGGAGCGTGCTTTCTGGCGCTGGTCCTGCCTTTGTTTCAGCCACGTCAGCATGTGTGCGTTCCGGTGTGAGCGCGGCATGCGCCTGTTGGTTGATAGTCAGGGTTGGACCTCAGCTGGTGACGCGAGGGGAGTCGCTGTAACCTGTTCGAATCGCTGGTGCTGCGACCAGTCTCGGGGGAACTACAAATGATGCGCCTGCTGGCCCGCCCGCGCAAGGTAGGGGACGTGTCGAGATCCGACCGCCGGTCTGGTCTCAGTTTGCGGGCCGCGAATGCGCTGGGCCTTGCCGCTATATTGAGCTTGGCCTTGGCCGCCTGCGGGGAGACCATAACCAAGCACGGCCACCACTTCCAGGAGAACGACCTGAAGCAGGTCTCCAACGGCATGAGCCAGGAGCAGGTCAAGGGCGCCCTCGGCACGCCGACGACGACTGCGACCGTGGGGCAGGGCAGCGCCTACTACTACATCTCGAGCACGCAGGGGCAGACGTCCTTCTTCAAGCCGGTCGAGAAGGACCGCAAGGTGCTGGCGGTCTACTTCAACCAGCTGGGCTCCGTCGACCGGGTCGCGCACTACGGGATCAAGGACGGCAAGGTGTTCGACTACGCCAGGCAGAAGACGCCGACGCCGTCCCGCGACGAGGGCATCCTGAAGGCGCTGTTCCGCAACCTCGGTGCCAAGCAGTTCGGCACCATCGACTGAGCCCCACATGAGGCCCTGCGCCGCCCGTCAACCGCCAGCTCCGGCGCGCCGCAGAGCCTAGAGGGTCGCAGGGCGGCGAGGCCGCGCAGGCGTCGCGTCAATCGGATGCGCCGCCACTTGCGCGATATTGCGTCGGCGAGGCGCCGAAGCGGCGGCGACAGCAGCGGTTGAAGCAGGAGACGCAGTCGAAGCCGCTGGCGTAGGCGATCTCGACCGCCCGCATACGGTCGTGCCGGCGGTCGGCGAGCGTGGCGCGCGCATTTTGCAGCCTGAGCTCGAGCACGCGCTCGGTGAAGCTGGCACCGGCTTCGTCCAGCAAGTCCTGCACGTAGCGGGGGGACAGGCGAACCTTCGCCGAGATCGCCACCCTGATGAAGGCCGACCCCAGGCTGTCCGTGCTCGTCGTCGGGCAGACCGTCAGCGTCGGCGGCTTCGACTACAGCGTCGACCTCTCGCGCCGGCGCGCTCAGGCCGTCGTCGCCGCCCTCGTCTCGCAATACGGCATCGCCGCCGCCCGCCTCAAGGCGACCGGCGTCGGCATGAGCGCTCCCGCGGCCAGCATCGACGGCGAGGAAGGCCGCGCCAGGAACCGCCACGTCGAGCTCGTCAAGCTGAACTGACAAGCAGGGCCGAGCGTCCGCGAGACCGACGTGGGTCTTCGCTGCCGCTTCGACCGGCCTACGCCGCCTCCGGCAGCGGTACGCCGGCGGCGGCAAACGCCGCCTTCTGCCGCGCGGCCACCTCGTCCAGCACGAAGCCCTCGATGGTCTCGTTGAACATGTCGTGCCAGTTGAGCCTGGCGGCGAGGTGCAGGAACACACCGCCCAGCCCGATCGCGGCGCGGTCCATGAACACGAACTCGCGCGGCACCTTCACCGGGCCCTTCTCCTGCAGCTGCTTGTGCACGGTGAAGGCCTCCTTGCGCCCGTACTGGCCGGGCGTGGTGCCTTCGGCGATCTCGCGCTCGCGGTCGTCGAGCAGCGGCCCGTAGATGAACTTCGCCCAGATGTTGAGGGTGTCGATCAGCTCGTTGGAAAGGCCCTTGAAGCCCCAAATCTCATAGGCGTGCATCATCAGGTCGCGGTTGCCCTTGAGCAGGCCGGTGTAGAGGTCGATCACGCCCTGCACGAACGGTGTCGGGAAAGTGCGGATGCAGCCGTAGTCGAGCAGATTGATGCCGGCGGGTCGGCCCAGGCTGCCCTCCGAGCCCCCGGCTGAGCCGTTCGGCGTCTCGCCGGAGAAGATTGTGTAGTTGCCGAGGTGCGGATCGCCGTGGATCACGCCGTAGTGCGAGAACGGGAACCACCAGGCCTTGAACAGCGCGCGGGCGATGGCGTTGCGGTGGTCCAGCGGCGACTCCTTGAAGTCGAGCAGGCGCCGGCCCTCGAGCCACGCCATGCTCAAGAGCCGCTTGGTGGAGAGCTCCTGCCTCCACTCCGGCACCCGGATGGAGGGCTCGTCCTTGAAGATTGCCGCATAGAGCGCCATGTGGCGCGCTTCCAGGTCGTAGTTCAGCTCCTCGCGCAGGCGCGCGGTGATCTCCTTGAGGATCTCGGCCGTCTCCACCGCGGGGTTCATCCGCGCGTGCAGCGCAAACACCATCTTGAGCTGGTTGAGGTCGGCCTCCACCGCCGACTGCATGTCGGGGTACTGCAGCTTGCAGGCCAGTAGAGCGCCGTCGTGCGCGACCGCACGATGCACCTGGCCCAGCGACGCCGAGGCCGACGGCTGCTGCTCGAAGCTCTTGAACCGCCCCGCCCAGTCCGGACCCAGCTCCGCCACCATGCGGCGGCGCACAAATGCGGGGCCCATGGGCGGCGCCTGCGACTGCAGCTGGGTCAGCGCCTGCGCGTACTCGGCAGGGAGTGCCTCGGGGATGGTGGCCAGCATCTGCGCCACCTTCATGATCGGCCCCTTGAGGCCGCCGAGCGCCGCAGCCAGCGCCGCCGCATTGGCGGCATCGTTGCCCTCGCGGCCGAACAGGCGCTGCCCGGCGACGCGCGCCGCCACCGCCCCGACATTGGCGCCGACGCGCACGTAGCGTGCGGCCCGCGCGGAGAGCCGGTTCTCCTCGTCGTCCTTGCGGTCGTTCACGGGCTGGCCCTCCTGTCCCCTTGCAATATCGGAGCGCGGCTGCCCTGCGTCCAGAGGGCAATATGCGCCGGACGAGCGCGTGCTACCTTGGCGCGTTTGGCCCAGTCAGGATCGGGCGAGAGAATGCAGGAACGTCATGTGCATGAGGCGCCAACGGCGCTCGGACGGATGGTGCGCCATCCCGCCACCGCTGCCATCGTCGCGCTCGGCGTCACCCAGATTGTCGCCTGGGGCACCACGCTTTATGCCCTCGGCGTGCTGGGCAAGCCGATCGCCGCCGACACCGGCTGGAGCCAGAGCCTCGTGTTCGGCGGCCTGACGGTGGGCCTCCTGGTGTCGAGCGCGATCTCCGCGTCCGTCGGCCGTCTCATCGACCGCCGCGGCGGTCAGATCACGATGGTGGCCGGCTCGATCCTTACCGCCGTCGGCCTCGTTATGCTCGCGCTCGTCACGAGCCCCTACGCCTACCTCGCGGTGTGGGCCTTCCTCGGCCTGGCGATGCGCCTGTCCCTCTACGATGCCGCCTTTGCGGCGCTGGTGCAGGTGACGCCCTCGCGTGGCCGGCGCGCGATCTCCTATCTCACCCTCTTCGGAGGCTTTGCCTCCAGCGTGTTCTGGCCGATCGGCCATGCGCTCGACGCGGCCTACGGCTGGCGCACGACGCTCCTGATCTTCGCGGCGGCCAATCTCCTCGTATGCCTGCCGCTGCACTGGCTTGGGCTGGCGCGGCGCGAGACAGCCGCGCAGGCAGAGGAGGCCCGGGCATCCACGACCGCGTCCGCGCCCACCGGCCCGCCGCTCGAAGGGACGACGCGCACCGTTGCCATGGTCCTGTTCAGCGTGATCGTGGCCGCCAGCGCCGTCGTGTTCGGCGCGCTGGCCGTGCATCTCGTGCCAATCCTGGAGGCCACCGGCTTGGCCGCCGCCACGGCCGTGTTCGTCGCCTCCCTCAAGGGCGTGGCCCAGGTCACCGGCCGCATCTGGGACCTCACGCTGGCGCGCCGGTGGCACCCCATCGATGTCGGCCGCGTGTCAGTGGGCTTCATGCCCCTGTCGTTCGCGGTGCTGATGCTGGGCGGGGCCGACTTCGGGATGGCGCTTGCGTTCACTCTGCTCTTCGGCGTGTCGAACGGGCTCGTCACCATCATGCGCGGCGCGGTGCCGCTCGCGCTGTTCGGGCCCAAGGGCTACGGCGAGGTCCTCGGCATCCTTGCCACGCCCTACCTCCTGCTTGCGGCGATCGCGCCGGGGGCCTTCGCCCTCATCGTCGAGCGCTGGGGCTACGGCACGGGAGAGGCAATTCTCTTTGGCGCCGGGCTCGTCTCCTTCCTTGGCATGGAGGTGATGGCGCGCTGGTATCGCCTGCAGCAGCACCAGCCGAGTTCACAAGGACGTTGACCGGCGTCATTTTGGGGCGGCAGCGCCTGGGGCATAGAATTGGCTGATGCCCGGTGCGCCGTCCGTGCCACCTAGTCGAGGAGGATTGATGCCATGCTCCGCATGCTCGTGCTCGCCGCCGTCCTCGTCATCGGCGCTTCCGCGCTGGTCGAGGCCGCCGACATCGACGTCTACCGCTCGGAGGACTGCAGCTGCTGCGGCAAGTGGGCCGAGTACCTGAAAAAGAACGGCTTCAAGGTGCGCCTGCACAACATGTCGACGGACAAGCTCGATCGCGTCAAGACGGAGGCGCGCATTCCCGAGAAGTACGCCTCCTGCCATACCGCCAAGGTCGAGGGCTATGTCGTCGAAGGCCACGTGCCGGCGAACGACATCAAGCGGCTGCTCTCCGAGAGGCCCAAGGCGATCGGCCTCGCCGTCCCCGGCATGCCGATCGGCTCGCCCGGCATGGAGGTGGGCAGGAGGAAGGAGCCCTACGAGGTGCTGCTCCTGAAGGAGGACGGCAGCACCGAGGTCTTCGCCAAGCATTAGGTTCAGGTTCCAGGTTTCAGGAGCCGTCGACGGCTTACCCCTGAAACCCAAACCTGAAACCCGATCCGGCCTGCTCGGCTGACCAGCCTATTGCTTCGCCTGAGCCTGATCGATGGCCGCAAAGATGCGGTCGCGGTTGGCGTTCATCAGGTCCAGGTGCTCGGGCGGCAGCCGCTTGGGAAGCCCGGGGAGCATCTCCTGGAAGAAGGGGAAATTCTCCGCCTTCTCGGCCGCCGGCATGCTGGTATCGGCCTCGACCTGATGGCGTGATCTCCTCTGGCAATGCCTGCACTTCGGCCCGTTGGTCGCAGGACTGCGGCGCGAGGTTCAAAGCCCCTTCCTTCGCGCGTGAAGTCGTGAAGCATCGCCTCGCCAGATCGATTTCACGATCTCACGACTTCACCGATTTCACGAAGGGTCTGACCCCCCTATGCCCGCAGGGTCTGGGCCCACGGCGCGTTGCGCCTGGGCTCGTCGGGCTGCTGCCAGATGAGGAACTGCGGCCCGAGGCTCGCTATGCTCGGCGCGCCCATCTGCATCATGGTGCGCCCGATCTCGTCCTTGAAGATCGCCAGCGCCCGCGCGGCCCCGGCGGTGCCACCCGCCGCGGCCCCGTAGAGCGTCGGCCGGCCGACGAACACGTACCTGGCGCCGAGGCACAGAGCCACGAGGGCGTCGGAGCCGCGGCGGATCCCTAGTCGAGCATCACCGTCATCTTGTCGCCGACCGCCGCGGCGACGGCGGGCAGCACCTCGATCGACGCCGGGCTCTTGTCGAGCTGGCGCGCGCCGTGGTTGGAGACGATGACGCCGTCGCAGCCGAGCGCGGCGCAGCGCACGGCATCGTCGGGGTGCATGATGCCCTTGACGACGAGCTTGCCCGGCCACAGCCGGCGAAAGGTCTCGATGTCGCGCCACAGCACGGGTGACGGCGTCTGCTGGGCGACGAAGTCGGCGACCTCCGATGCCGTGGCGCCGGTCCTGGCGTACTGCTTCCAGTTGGAGAACATCGGCATGCCCGTGCGCAGGAACTCGGCGAGCCAGCCGGGATGGCGCAGCGCCTCGAGCCTGGTCTTGAATGTCATCTTCAGGGGCCGGGTGAAGCCGTTGCGCAGGTTGCGCTCGCGCTTGGAGTTGATCGGCACGTCCACCGTGACGACCAGCGTGGAGAGGCCCGCATCGCCGACGCGGCGGATCATGTCCTCCGAAATGGAGCGCTCGCGGGCGACGTAGAGCTGGTACCAGCCGTGCTGCGGCGCGACCTTGCCCAGGTCCTCGATCAGCCCGGTGCCGGTGCCCGACATGATGAAGGGCACGTTGGCCGCCTTGGCCGCCGTCGGCCAGCATCAGGTCGGCGCCCGGCCGGAACAGGCCGGCGAGGCCGGTCGGGGCGATGCCGAGCGGTCCCGAATAGGTGTGATCGAACAGGGTGGTGGTCTGATCGGACGTCCGTAACATCGACGCCGTAGCGGGGCACGAGATCGAAGCCGGCGAAGGCGCGCTCGTTGCGGGAAAGACCGCGCTCGTCCTCGAGGCCTCCTTCGATGAAGTCGAAGGCGATCTTGGGCAGCCGTCGCTTCGCCAGCCGCCGCAGGTCTTCGATGTTGATGGCGTGTTCGAGGTTCACGGGCGTCTCCCAGACACTTGCCGGCGGAGAAGGGGGCAGACCCTCGCCTCCACCATTCCAGTTCAATTCCAGCGCCTGCGTGAGAAGGCTGACCTCTTCCTTCACCGGCGATCGAGGCTTGCCGATTTTCATACCCCTTCCCCGCGCGGCGCGCATCGCCTATGCACCTGCTTGGCCATTGCAAGGGGGAAATGCCAGCCATGCTACGAGCCTCCTTGCGCAAGCCCCGACGCCGGTCCGGGGCCCGACCGCTCGTGCTTGCGCGTGTTGGGTCTTCGCAGCCGCTCGACCCACGCCTTGGACCTCGCCTCGACGGGGTAGGCCGGATCGTCGAAGCCGGGCGTGTAAAGATGGCCCGGGGTCACCGGACTGTCGGCCAGCGCCTCGTCCTCGGCCGTCCGCTGGTCGTCGAGCGCGTCGAAATTGCTCGTCCACTGCTCTAAGTTGCGCGGGCCGGCGATCGTTCGGTGCGCAAGGCTACGGCGAGATCCTCGGCATCCTCGCCACACCCTCGTCTCGTTCATCGGCATGGAGCTGCTGACGCGCGTGTTGTCGGTTACTGAAGATGTGCTCCTGCGCTGGCGCCTGATGTTCGAGGGGGGCGCAAGAAGGGAAAACGTTCTCTGACCCTGACTTGTTGATTGCCGCACTGGCGGCGCAGGCTGGCTTGATCGTGGTGAGCCGCGACACCCGCCATTTCGTCGCCGCTGGTGTGCCGGCGTTCGATCCCTGGAGTTGGAACCTGCACGCCGCAGGTCGAGTTCGCCGTGGTCGATGCCGACGGTCCGGATGCTTGGCAAGATGGGCGCGCTGATGGCAAAACAAGTCGTAGCCTCGTAGGGTCGAGGCGAAGCCGAACACCCAACACCCCATCGGATAGTTTCGTTCGATCTTCGCTTCGCTCGACCCAACTGAGTAGCCGTTTGCCTCTAGCATGGCTGCAAGAAGGCGGGCTTTGTCGCGGTCGGTCTTGGAATAGCTGATAAAAACGTCTGCCATAGGGGCATTGCCGGGCTGCCTCGGCTCTCCATTGACAATGTGCTCGATCGGACGAACGCTTGAGGCCGCGTTGTGCGGTCACCGTACACGTATTATCAAGTCCGGTTGGATTGTAACGGTGGAGCCTCGCGCTGTCCATGCGGGCGGACATGTCGCCTAGGGGTCACATTTCACCGTGACACGTGGGGGCGTTCGGCGGCAACGGGCCGAAAGCAGACGAGGGGAGCGCTTTGGCCCGGCGTCTGCCTGCCTAGGAAGCTCTGCTTCAGCCGGCTCGGGGACGCCTGAACCGGCCCTCGATCGGATAGGCCGGGTCGGTGAAGCCGGGGGTGGAGGGATGGCCGGGGGTCACCAGGCTGTCGGCGAAGGCCTCGTCCTCGGCGGTCCACTGGACGTCGAGCGCGCCGAGGTAGCCCGTCCACTGCTCGAAGGTGCGCGGGCCGGCGATCACCGAGGTGACAGCGGCATTGTTGAGCACCCAGGCCGTCGCCCAGTGCACCAGCGTCGTGCCGCGCGCCTCGGCATGCGCCTCGAGCGTCTCGGCGACGATGAGGCTCTCCGGCCGCCACTCGGTCTCCAGCATGCGCTTGTCGCCGCGCGCCGCGCGGCTGCCGGGCGCGGCCGTCTGGTTGACCCGGTACTTGCCGGAGAGCACGCCACGCGCCAGCGGGCTGTAGGGCACCACGCCGAGGCCGAAGAACCTGGCCGCCGGCAAAAGCTCCACCTCGGGCTGCCGGTTCATGAGGTTGTAGTAGGGCTGCAGCGCGGCCGGCTGCGGCACCCCCATCTGCCGGCACAGATGCACCACATGCGGGATGTGCCAGCCGCGCACGTTGGAGAGGCCCCACTCGCGGATCTTGCCGGCGCGGATGAGGTCGCCGAACGCGGCAATCGTCTGCTCCCAGGGCGTCCGCGGATCGACGCGGTGGATGTAGTAGAGGTCGATGTGGTCGGTCTGAAGCCGCTTCAGGCTCGCCTCCACGGCGCGCATGAGATGGCGCCGCGACAGCCCGGCATCCGTGATGCTCGGGCCCATCTGCTGGGCCACCTTGGTCGCCAGCACCCAGTGGCCGCGCCGCTCCTTGATGGCAGATCCGACGATCGCCTCCGAGCGCCCCTCGGCGTAGGCGTCGGCGGTGTCGATGAAGTTGACGCCGGCATCGGCCGCGTGGTCGACGATGCGCCGCGCATCGGCCTCGGCGGTGGGCCCGCCGAACATCATGGAGCCCAGGCACAGCTCCGACACCTGGATGCCGCTGGAGCCGAGCACGCGATGGCGCATCTGGGCCAAGGGATCGCTCCTTCTCGTGTGGTGGCGTGGCCGCTCAGGCCGAATGGCGGAGCAGGAAGCGGTAGACGCCACCCGACTCGCTGTGCTCGATGAGAGCATTGCCGGTCGAACTCGGCAAAGGCGAGAAAGTCGGCGACGGCGCCGGGGTCGGTGGCGAGCACCTCGAGCGTGGCCCCCTTGGGCAGCTGGGAAAGTGCCTTTTTCGTCTTCAGGATCGGCAGCGGGCAGGCGAGCCCCTTCAAATCGAGCGTCTTATCGGGCATAGAGGCGCGGCCTTTCCGAGCGTTGCGACACCAAAGCCTAGCAACGATCGGGAACCCCTGGCAACGCGCTTGGCCGGGTTTTGCCGGGCCGTTGCACTTGCGTGGGGAGGGGCGCCACGCCACGATGTGGGGCACTTCCCGTCCCTCATGCGACGGCGGGGCAAATGAGCCGACGCCGCCGGCGCCAGCAATTCGAGGGGAGCCCATGGACGCCACTGCGGACCCGCCGCGACGCTCGTTTGCGTTCGGCTTGGAGCGGGCGGGGCTCGTCGGGCTGGGCCGGCCGCGGATCACGATCCTGCTCGTCCTCGCCATCTCGGTGCTGGCCGCGCTGGGTCTGATGCGCCTCAAGGTGGACGACTCGCTCTCGGAGCTGTTCCGCACCAATACCGATGAGTTCCGCCGCTACGAGGAGATCGACCGGCGCTTCCCGTCGAGCGAGTACGACGTGCTCGCCGTGGTCGAGGGCAAGCGCCTCCTGAAGCGCGAGCAGCTGGAGGCATTCCGCCGCGCCATCGTCGATCTCCAGCTCGCCGACGGCGTCGACGGCCTGGTCTCGATGCTCTCGGCGCGCGGCAAACCCGATGAGAGCGGCTACGCCCCGCCCATCGTCCCCGACGATCTTCCCGAGGGGCCCGCCTACGACGACATCATCGTCAAGCTCAAGGCCAACGAGATCGTGGCCGGCAAGTTCCTCTCGGCCGACGGCGAGCTCGCCCTCGCCGTGCTGGCGCTCGACCGCAAGGCGGTGGCGGAGCAGGGCGCCAAGCAGGTCATCGCCACCATCAACGAGATCCTGCGCAAGGAGCTGGAGCCGGTCGGCCTCAAGTCGCACCTGACGGGTGCGCCGGTGATGCAGCTCGAGATCCGCAACGCGGTGGAGCGCGACCAGATCGTCTACAACGGCCTCGGGCTCCTGTTCGGCGCCACCATCGCCGTGATCTTCTTCAAGCGCGTGTCGCTGATGCTGCTGGCGACGCTGCCGCCGGTGCTCGCCGTGTTGTGGTCGCTCGGGCTGCTCGGCTGGCTCGGCTTCAAGCTCAACCTGTTCCTCAACGTCATGACGCCTCTCGTAATGGTGATGGGCTTCGCCGACTCGATGCAGATGGTCTCCGCCGTCCGCATCCGCCTGCGCGAGGGCGACACCAAGGCCCAGGCGATGCGCTTCGCGGTGCGGGTCGTCGGGCCCGCCTGCGTGCTGGCGCACGGCGTCGCGCTGCTCTCGTTTCTCGCGCTGCTCATCTCCCAGTCGGCGCTGATCCGCACCTTTGCGATCGCCGGGGCGCTCGCCGTGACGATCTCGTTCGTGGCGGTGATCCTGGTGCTGCCGCTGATGGGCCTCTATCTCATCCGCAACGAGGGGAAGCTCGCGCGCGACCGCTCGCCCGCGGACCGGCTGATGGACGGGCTCGGCACGCTGGTCGGCTGGATCGTCGACCGCGTGGTGCACTGGCCGTTCCAGACCACGCTAGTGGCCCTTGCCTCGTTCCTCTGGCTGGGGCACGCCTACCTGCAGCTCGAGCCGCGCTATCGGCTGGCCGACCAGGTGCCCGACCGCGAGCAGGCGCTGGGCGCCACCAAGCAGATCGACACCAAGCTGACCGGCGCCAACCCCGTGCACGTCATGATCGAATGGAAGACCGGGGCGTCGCTCTACGCGCCGGGCACCATCGAGGTGATCGCCAAGGCGCACGAGATCCTGGAGAAGCAGGCGGGCCTCGGCAACGTCTGGTCGCTGGAGAGCCTGCGCCGCTGGCTCAAGGACGCGGGCGACGAGCGCATCGAGACGGTCGAGCGCTACGTCAAGGTGCTGCCCGAGCATCTGGTGCGCCGCTTCATCGCCAAGGAGGCGAACGCGGTGCTGGTGACGGGCCGGCTCCCCGATGTCGACTCCAGCCAGATCCTGCCCGTGGTGGAGAAGGTCGACCGGGCGCTCGACGATCTGCGCAAGGCGTATCCCGAGTTCAACATCTCCGTCACCGGATTGCCGGCGGTCGCCGCACGCAACTCGGCGCGCATGATCCGGCAGCTCAACGAGGCGCTGCCGCTCTGCGTGGCATTCGCGGCGGTGCTGCTCGCGATCGCCTTCCGGTCGGTGTTCGTCGGCCTCGTGAGCCTCCTGCCCGGGCTCTATCCCGTGGTGGTCTCCGGCGCGATCCTGCGGTGGCTCGACGGCGGGCTCGAGTTCGCCTCGGTGGTGGCGCTGCTCGTGGTGTTCGGCCTCGCCATCGATTCGCTCATCCATTTCTTCAACCGACTGAGCCTCGAGGAGCGCAAGGAGCCGCGCGCCGACATCGCCATCCGCAACGCGCGCGTGCTGGTGGGCCCGGCGATCATCCTCACCACGCTGGTGCTGGCCTTCGGCCTCGGCGTGACGGTGTTCTCCGACCTGCCCTCCCTGCGCATCTTCGGCTTCGTGTGCGGCACGACGCTCGTTGCGTCGCTGATCGCAGACCTCGTGTTCCTGCCCGCCCTCATCATGCTGGTGCGCAAGATCTGGCGCCATCGCGTGGTGGATAGGTGTCAGACCCGGAGGGTCTGACACCTCTACCGACACCGCTACCGCGCCTCGCTCATGATCCACGCGGGCGAAATGCGGCGACCTTGGCGGCCTTGGCCGTGTCCCGCGGATGCAGCAGACAGTAGGAGGCTCCGCTCGCCACGAAGCCCAACGGTGTGACGAGCCGCCCGCTGGCGAGGTTCTGCGCCACCAGCGGATGGGAGCCGATGGCAACGCCGAGCCCGCTGGCGGCGGCCTCCAGCAGGAAGTAGGTGTGCTCGAAGCGCGGCCCCTTGGTCGCATCGATGCCCTCGACGCCCGCGAACTGAGCCGGTCGGACCAGGCCTGCGGTCGAGTTTGCGTATGCAGGAGGGTCAGCCGCGCAAGGTCGCCGGGCCGCCGGACGCGGTGTCGCTCCAGCAGGGAAGGGGCCGCTACGGCCCCACGCGGTCCGGCAGGAACCGGTGCACGGCGATGCTGCGCCTCTGACGCGTTGTGTCGAGCCGGATGGCGACATCGATGCCGTCGTGCGGGAAGTCGACCGGACGATGCGAGGCGGAGAGGCGCACCTCGATGCCCGGATGGGTGCCGCCGAAGGCGTAGAGCCGCGGGATCAGCCAGCGCATCATGAAGGTGGCGAGGCACGATAGCTGACCATCCCCTCGCGCTCGATCACGATGTCTCCCGGCAGGCGGCCGAGCCCCAGCCGCTCGCCGAGCATCCAGACCAGCCCGACGGCGAGGAGGATCAAGCCGAGCGCGATCAGCAGTTTGGACATCCCGACACCCCAGGTTGGATCGAAAGGCCGCCAATGCGACCTCGATCTCGAGGCGCCTCGCGCGCCGTCACCGCCCAGCCTCGCGCCGTCCACCTTCGCACGGCAACCTGCGCCGATCTTTCCGGGCCTCCCCGCGCTTGTCCGGGGGTTTGTCCCGATATCGCCAATCCATCCACCTGGTCCACGCACTTGCTCACGGCGCCAGCCAGCCGGATTGCCGTTCGGAGCGGAGGTGAATCATCATGTCGAAAGGCCTGCGGATGCTGCGATGGGGCACGACCATCGCTGTTTGTGTCGGCTCGCTCTCACTTGCCGGAGCCCAAGCTCAACAGATGGAGAGGAGAGACGCGCAGCCGTTTCAGCAGCAGGACCTGCAGCAGCTGTGGGAGCAGCAGAAGACGCAGATGCGCGAACGCATCAGCGGCGCGATGCAGCAGCTGCGGTCGGCCTGCGCACAGGAGCTGAGCAAGTTCTGCTACACGGTCTCGCCCGGCGAGGGCAGGCTCCTCCTGTGCATGCAGGCGCACGAGGACAAGCTCGGGCGGGGCTGCGAGCTGGCGCTGTTGGAGACGTCGCGCAACATAGGCAGTGCCATCCGCCGCGTGGAGCGCTTCGCGGATGCCTGCTGGAACGACATCCAGATCTACTGCAGGACGGCAGGCGGGTCCGTCACCCAGTGCGTCGTCGACAACCGCTCCTCGCTGTCGGCGCAATGCCAGGCGATCATTGCCGCCACCCAGGTCGGCAACCGCGTGGGACAGACGCAGTCGGGGGCCGGGCAGGCCCAGCCGGGCCAAACCCAGCGGGCCAGCCGGGCCAAACTCAGCCGGGCCAAACTCAGCCGGGACAGGCGCAACCGGGCCAGATGCAGCCGGGCCAGAACATGGCCGGCCTTGCCATCTACAGCATGGACGGCACCAAGCTCGGCGAGGTGACGGGCGTGAAGCGCAGGCCCGACGGCAGCATCGAGCTGATCGAGGCCGACCTCGGCAGCCCGCTCGGCCTGGGAACCAGGGGCGTGCTGATCAGCCCCAACGACCTGCGCTGGAAGGGTGATCACATCGAGCTGCAAATGGGCGCCGACCAGGTTCGCACGATTCTGCAGGGGCAGCATCCCAGGCAGTAGTTGCCAGCCTGCAGCCGCCGGCCGCTCGCGCCCTTCCTGGGCCTCACCCGGCGGACTGCTGCTCCGCCTTCAGCCTGGCGTCCTTCGCAGTGGCACGTTCGAGCGCCGGACGCTTCTCGAGGCAGCTCACGTAGGCGGAGAGCTCGGGCCGCTGGGGAATGAGGCCGAACCTCATGCCCCAGCGCAGCTGCGAGCCGATGATGACATCGGCGGCCGTGAACTGCTCGCCCATGAGGTAAGGGCCTGCAGCAGCCGCGGCCTGCGCCAGCACGTCCATGACCGTCTCGAAGTCGCCGAAGCCCAGCGTCGAGCGCGGCGCCGGCTCCTTGCGAGGAAAGGCGCGCTCAACGACCGCGGGCTCCCCACAGCTCGGGCCGAAGAACAGCCACTTGAGATACACCCCGCGCTGTGGATCGCCGACGGGAATGTTGAGGCGCGCCTTGGGAAACTCGTCGGCCAGATAGCAGCAGATGGCTGCAGCCTCGGTGACGACCGCGTCGCCGTGCCGGAGCGCCGGAACCTTGCCCATGGGATTGACGGCAAGGTAGGCGGGCTCGCGGCTCTCGCCCTTCCCGAGGTTCAAGACGTGCATGTCGTAGGGCTCTCCGAGCTCCTCCAGCATCCAGAGCACGACCGACGATCGCGACGGAGCGGCATGATAGAGCGTGAGCTGGGGCATTCGGACCTCCCGTCGCTCGTTCCTGACACGCCTGGTCGGCAAGCGGCGGTAGTCTGCGATTGTGGCGCCACGAAGGGGAGGCATGGTGCTGCTCGCAAGCTGGCAGACGGGATGACGACGGAGGGTGTACATGACAGCGGTTGCGTTGATCAACATTGATGTCGACGATCTCGAGCGCGCGGTTGCCTTCTACACGGCAGCGCTCGGATTGAGCGTTGGCCGCAAGCTCGGCCCAAGCGTAGTCGAGCTGTCGGGCGCCACCTCGCCGATCTACCTGCTGACAAAGGCTGCCGGGACGTGCGCGAGCCCCGCGACGAGCGAGTTGCGCCATTACGCGCGACATTGGACTCCGGTGCACCTCGACTTCGTGGTAGCCGACCTCGAATCGGCTCTCGATGCGGCGCTCGCGGCCGGGGCCACGCTGGAAGGCGAGCCGGCAACACACGTGTGGGGCAGGATTGCGCAATTGGCCGATCCGTTCGGGCACGGCTTGTGCCTGATCGAGTTCCGCGGCCGGGGCTACGACGAGATCGCGACGGCCTGAGGAGCGGCGCCGACCATGGAATGGCTGATAGCGGAGCTTATCGCGCTGGCCGGGCCTGCGTATTTCTTCCTTCAGGTCCTGATGGCCGCGCGCTATCGCGGGCGCTGGCGCCGCTTGGCGCTGCTGCCCCTCGCCGTCATGGCGCCCCTCGCGGTCGAGGCGGGACTTGCCTATGCGGCGGGCGCGAGCGCATGGCCGGTGCTCCTGATTCTCGCCGCACCGGTCGCCTTCTGCTATCTCCTCGTCATCGCGGCTGTGAGGTCGAGCGTCGGGTAGCGGGCACGAGCGCTCGCGTCGGATTGCCCTGGGTAATCGCCCCGCGGCTATTGCAATCGCCCTGCGATGGCCCTATTTCAGGCCTTCGGCTTCAGTTGGGTGCCTTCCGAAACGCGGCTCTCCGGGCGCGGGGATCGGATTGGTGCTGCCGGTGCGAAGAGGGATCTCTGAAGGGTTGGCATGAAGGGCTTCAAGGAGAAGACGTTTTCCGACCGCCTGCAGGAGGCGGCCGATGCGAGAAAAGCGGCACTCGTGCGTTTCAAGGCCCGACCGTCGGCCGACGATCCCGACGTCGTCAAGCGCCGGGAGGAGAGGATGCGCGTCGCGGCGGAGCGCGAGGAGCGCACGGCGACCCGCAAGGCAGCGAAGGAGGCCGAGGCGGCGGCACGTGCCGAGCAGGACGCCATCGAGCGGACCGAGCGGGAGGCGCGGGAGCGGCGCGAGGCCGTCGAGAAGCTGATCCGTGATTCTGCCGATGCGGCCGAGCGCAAGGCTGCGCGTGACGCCAGATATGCCGCCCGCAAAGCGCGCCAGGCCCAGAAGAAAAGGTAGGCCGGCGCCTCGCGATCGGATGCACGGGGCGTTAGGGTTCACAAGAGGTCAATGGCCGGACGGCGGGCGACGCCTTGCCGTCGAGCGCGGCGGCGCCGGGTCCGCGGCAGACCGCGCTTCCCGCTGCACGCGGAGCCCCGCCAGGGCCAGCGGAGCCCCGGCAGGTACCTGGGACCCCGGATGCGTCCTGCGCGCCTGGGACGCTGCCCCGCGCGGCGTGGCCGCGCTTCGTAATGAGCCGCGGGATCAAAACATGTTAACCCTGAGGGGCTAGCCCTGCCGGCCCCGACGGGGGAGGGCATCGTTTATCAATCCGCAATCCGGTGACGAGGGGGACTCCCCGGTGGCCAAGCGCTCCAAGGCCGTGGCGAAGGGTGCGGCCGCCGTGCGCCGCCGCAGCAAGGCGCCGGCACGCCCACCCGACACCACCGGGGCTCCCGTCACTGTCTGCGAGGCCGCACCGCCGGGGCACAAGCCGCTGCCGCCGCATTGCGCCAAGGTGGCGCTGGTGCTGCAGGGCGGCGGTGCGCTGGGGGCCTACCAGGCGGGCGCGTATGCAACCCTCGCCGAGGCCGGCTACGAGCCGGATTGGATCGCGGGGATCTCTATCGGAGCCATCAACGGGGCCATCATTGCCGGCAACCCGCCGGAGCGGCGCGCCGAACGGCTGCGCGGGTTCTGGGAGCGTATCACCAACGGCGTCGCGGCCAGGCCCTGCGTGGGCGGCGACGCTCTGCGGGGGCTTTTCAACGAGTGGAGCGCGTTCGCGAGCATCGCCTCGGGCGTTGCCGGCTTCTATCGGCTGCGGGTGCCGTCGCCGTGGCTGCAGCCTTGGGGCACCGACGGCGCCCTCAGCCTCTATGATACCACCCCGCTACGATCGACCCTCGAGGACTTCGTCGATTTCGACCTGCTCAACGCCGGCCACCCGCGCCTGAGCGTGGGCGCCGCCAACATCCGCAAGGGCAACTCGGTCTACTTCGACACGCGCGCGCGGCGGCTGGGCCCCGAGCACATCATGGCCAGCGCCGCGCTGCCGCCGGGCTTCCCGCCCGTCGAGATCGAAGGCGAGCACTATTGGGACGGGGGCGTGGTCTCCAACACGCCGCTGCAGCATCTCCTGGACGCCGAGCACGACTCCAGCGTGCTGGTGTTCCAGGTCGATCTGTTCAGCGCGCGCGGCGGCATGCCGCGCAGCATGCTCGACGTCTACGAGCGCCACAAGGACATCCTCTACTCGTCGCGAACCCGACTCAACACCGATGCGGCGCGCGGCGTCCAGGGGCTGCGCTGTGCCGTTGCACGTCTGCTGCAGAAGCTGCCGGCCAGCCTGCGGGACGACGACGACGTGCGCTTCATCGGCCGGACCTGCGCCAGCAACGCGCACATGAGTGTCGTGCATCTCATATACCGCGAGAAGAACTACGAGACGCAGAGCAAGGACTACGAGTTCTCGCGCGTCTCCATGGAGGAGCACTGGCAGGCCGGCGTCAACGACACCCGGCGCACGCTGCGCCACGAGCAGCTGTGGCTCAGCCCTCCCGGGGACCTGGCCGGCGTGCGCACCTTCGACATCACCCGCGACTTCGATTGACGTGTGCGGAGGATGGTGCGATGATGTGACATGAGCTCCCGTGCATACATTGCCATGGATCCTGTGATGCTGCGGCGCGCCCATGCGAGGGCCGCCGAGCTCGGCATCTCGTTGGCGGAGTACATGCGCCGGTTGGTGACCCAGGATCTGGGCGATACTGAAACGCCGGGATTTGCGGAGACGGGCCCTGACTCCAAACCCGACATCTCCAGCATCTTTGACCTCGGTGCCTCGGCAAAGCCGACCGACATCGCGCGCGACAAGGACAAGCTCACTGGCGGTGTGGGACAACTACCTGCGAAAGGTCGGGCGTGCGCCTCGTCGTAGACGGCGGTGAGCGTATTTGTGGACAGCTCGGTATGGTTCGCTGCAGCCAATATCAAGGATCGGAACAATGCAGCGGCGAAACAACTCCTCGGTGGCTCGACCAATCTGATCACGACGGATCACGTGCTGGTCGAGAGCTGGCTCGTCATGCAGCGCCACATCCATCGGCGGGCGGCGGAAGGGTATTGGGAGGGCATCCGCAGGGGGCTGGCAGTCGTCGAGAAAGTCAGGCTTGCCGATCTCGACCACGCCCGGGCGATCGGCGAGGCGTTTCCGGACCAGGAGTTTTCCATCGTCGATCGCACGAGCTTCGCAGTGATGGAGCGGTTGGGCCTCACTCGCGTTGGCGAGCTTCGACAGCGATTTCGCGATCTACCGCTACGGCCGCCGCCGCGATCGGGCGTTCGAGGTCCTGCGCTGACGCTGCGGCGGGCCAGCCGGCGGCCGCAGCCTCGCCCCTTGTAAACCGGGCGCGTAGCGGCTAGACAGCGGCCATCACACACGCGGAACAATGGCGCTGAGCGGACCCTAAAGCCCCGTCCGGCGCTCCGGTGGGCCGGGCAACCGGCCTCGCGCGTTCCGCGGAGGATCAACCGGAACCTTAGGACTTCGCATGCTCCCCACCTACAATATGCGCCAGCTCCTCGAGGCCGGCGTCCACTTCGGCCATCAGAGTCATCGCTGGAACCCCAAGATGTCGCCGTACATCTTCGGCGCCCGCAACAACATCCACGTCATCGACCTCGCACAGACGGTCCCGCTCCTGCACCAGGCGCTGGTGAAGGTGAGCGACGTGGTGGCGCAGCGCGGCCGGTTGCTGTTCGTTGGCACCAAGCGGCAGGCGTCGGACGCGATCGCCGAGGCCGCCAAGCGCTCGGCCCAGTACTACATCAATCACCGCTGGCTCGGCGGCACGCTGACCAACTGGAAGACCATCTCCCAGTCCATCCGCCGGCTGAAGCAGCTCGAGGAGACCCTGGCGGGCGAGGCCAAGGGGCGCACCAAGAAGGAGATCCTGCAGCTCACGCGGGCGCGCAACAGCCTCAACAAGTCGCTCGGCGGCATCAAGGACATGGGCGGCCTGCCCGACCTCCTGTTCGTGATCGACACCAACAAGGAGGAGATCGCGATTGCCGAGGCCAAGCGGCTCGGCATCCCGATCGTCGCCATCGTCGACACCAACTGCGATCCGGACGGCATCGATTTTCCGATCCCGGGCAACGACGACGCCGGACGCGCGATTACGCTCTATTGCGATCTGTTTGCGCGCGCTGCCATCGACGGCATCGAGCGCGGCCAGGTGCAGGCTGGCGTCGACATCGGCGCCTCGGAGGCGCCGCCCGCGGAGGAAGTGTCGCTGCCGGCGTTCAGGGGCATCGAGGCCGCGCGTGGAGAGGCGGACGATCTGAAGCGCCTGCCCAACATCGACGGCAAGCTCGAGCAGCGGCTGAACGACCTGGGCGTCTATCATTTCTGGCAGATCGCGGACCTCGATGCGGAGACGGCCGAAAGCCTCGACCGCACGCTGAAGCTCAAGGGCCGCATCGTGCGTGACGGCTGGATTGCGGCGGCCAAGCAGCTCACCGAGTTCGAAGGCCGCCTGACGGACGCCCGGCAATGCGGCTTGCGCACCGCGAGCGCTCCACGCGGGGATACCGCTCCACGCGGGGATACAAAGAGAAATCCTATGACAACAGTCACCGCCACGATGGTGAAGGCGCTGCGCGACAGGACCGGCGCCGGCATGATGGACTGCAAGACGGCCCTGACGGAAACCCAGGGCGACATGGAGCAGGCCGTCGACTGGCTGCGCAAGAAGGGCCTGTCGAAGGCGGCCAAGAAGGCGGAGCGGGCGGCCACGGACGGCCTCGTCGGCGTGGTCACCGCGGACAAGATCGGTGCCATCGTCGAGGTCAGCTCGGAGACCGATTTCGTGGCCCGCAACGCGCAGTTCCAGGAGCTTGTGCGCACCATCGCGTCGCTGGCGCCGCAGGCCGAGGGTGACCTCGCCAAGCTGCTCGCCGTCCCCTACCCCGGCAAGGGCGTGCCGGTGGAGGAGCATGTCAAGGCGATGGTGGCGACGATCGGGGAGAACATGAGCGTGCGTCGCACCGCGGTGGCCCCGGTCGGCGAAGGCGTCGTCAGCGCGTACGTGCACAACAAGGTCGCCGACGGCCTGGGCAGGATCGGCGTGCTGGTGGCGCTCGAGAGCAAGGGCGACAAGGCCGCCCTCGGCGATCTGGGGCGGCAGCTCGCCATGCACATCGCCGCTGCAAGCCCAGCAGCCGTCAGGGTGGAGGACCTGGACCCGGTGCTGATCGAGCGGGAGCGCGCGGTCTACACCGAGCAGGCCAAGGCTTCGGGCAAGTCGGCCGAGATCGCCGCCAAGATGGTCGAGGGCCGCCTGCGCAAGGAGTTCTTCCAGCAGGTCGTGCTGCTGCAGCAGACCTTCCTGGGGGCAGGCGGCGACGGCAAGGCGACCGTGCAGCAGATGCTGAAAGGCGCCGAGAAGACCACGGGTGCACCGGTCGCGATAGCCGCGTTCGTGCGCTATCAGCTGGGCGAAGGCGACAAGGGCGCGCCCGAGCCCGCCGAAGGGGTGGCCGCGGGCAAGGCTTGAGCAACCCTGTGGCCGCGCAGGCGTTGCCGTACCGTCCTCGCAGTGCTGTACCGCCGGGGCGTTTGCGTCGCGCCCCGCAGTCGGCATAAGCTGGCGGCATAAGCTGGCTTGGCGGCGTGGGATGGCTGCAACCATGAGCGGCTCGGCACACGGCATCCGATACAGGCGACTGCTCGTCAAGCTGTCGGGCGAGGCCCTGATGGGCAAGGCCGGCTTCGGCATCGACGTGAACGTCGTGATGCGCATCTGCGGCGAGATCGAGGAGGCCAGGGACGCAGGCGCCGAGATCGCCGTCGTGGTCGGCGGCGGCAACATCTTTCGCGGTCTCGCCGGCGCCGCGTCGGGCATGGACCGGGCGACGGCCGACTACATGGGCATGCTGGCCACCGTGATGAATGCCCTGGCCCTGCAAAGCGGCCTGGAAAGCCACGGTGTTCCGGCGCGCGTCCTGTCGGCTATCCCCATTCCGACGGTGTGCGAGTCTTTCGTGCGCTCCAGGGCGCTGCATCATCTGGCGAGCAAGCGCGTCGTGATCTTCGCCGCCGGCACGGGCAACCCGTATTTCACGACCGACACCACGGCGGCGCTGCGCGCCATCGAGATGAACTGTGATGTGCTGGCCAAGGCGACCCAAGTCGACGGTGTCTATTCCGACGATCCCAGAACCAATCCCAAGGCTGTTCGTTACCAGAAATTGACCTATGGCGAGGTGCTGGCCCGGGATTTGCGGGTGATGGACGGTGCCGCCATAGCTCTGGCTCGGGACAACAATCTGCCGATCGTGGTATTCTCAATTCAGGAACCGGGTAATCTTCTGAAGGTCTTGAAGGGCGAGGCCCGGGCCACGGTGATCGAGGGCCTGTCGTAGCCTCTGCGGGGCAATGCGCTGGGCGGCGTCCGTCGCTGACGGAGCGGGCGCGGCACCTGCAAGCAAGGGAGAGGACCCATGGCCGCTGCCAAGTTCGACTTGAAGGACCTCGATCGCCGGATGCGGGGGGCGATCGACACGCTCAAGAAGGAGCTCGGCGGGCTGCGCACCGGTCGCGCCAGCACCCAGCTGCTGGAGCCCATCGTGGTCAATGTCTACGGCGCGCGCATGCCGATCAATCAGGTGGCCACGGTGTCCACGCCGGACGCGCGCACGATCATGGTGCAGGTGTGGGACAAAGGCCAGGTGGGACCGGTGGAGAAGGCGATCCGCGAGGCGAACTTGGGCCTCAATCCGGTGACCGAGGGCGCCGTCCTGCGCCTGCCCATCCCGTCGCTCAACGCCGAGCGGCGCCAGGAGCTCGTCAAGGTTGCCCACAAGTACACCGAGCAGGCGCGCGTCGCCGTGCGCAACGTCCGGCGCGAGGGCATGGACCTGCTCAAGAAGCTCGACAAGGACGGGCAGATGAGCGAGGACGACCATCACAAGAACTCCTCCAAGGTCCAGGAGCTGACCGACCGGCTGATCAAGGACATCGATCAGCTGCTCGCCGCCAAGGAGGTCGAGATCAGGCAGGTATGAGCACGACGTTGAAGCCGGCGGCCGCGGCCCGACCGGTTGCTCGCTGCGCCGGCCGCAGCCGTCGTCGGTGCGTGGCGCTCGATCCATGAACGTCCTCGCTATCCGGCACACTGGGCAGCCGGCCTGCACCGGCCGTGTGCGCGTCGCGGCCAGCCGGCAGGCCATCGACGTGCTCGGGCGACGCCACAGCAGGCGCGTGCGCGGGCGCATGCCGCTGAAGATCGCAAGCGCATGAACGATCTCGACGAGGAGCATGGCGGCAGGAGCTGGCTGACGCGGCTGGGCGAGGACTTTGCCCCGCGCCTGGCTTCCGGGCTGGCGATGGCCGCAGGCGTGGCGCTCTTCATGTTCTCCGGCCCGGCCTCGTTTGCAGTGCTCGTGGTGGTGGTGGCGCTGCTCGTGAGCTGGGAGTGGGGGCGCCTGGTGCACGGACCTGACGCAGGCCTCCTGGTGGCGGTGCAGATCGGGACCGCGGCCGTGTCGGGGCTGCTGGCCGCGTTCGTATCGGTCGGGCTGGGGCTCCTGGCCTTGCCGATCGGCGCCATCCTGGCCACGCTCTTGAGCCTGGGCCGCAACAGCCTCCTGTCCGCTGCCGGCGTATTCTACGCGGGATTTCCGGCGGTCGCGGCGATCTGGCTGCGCTACGACGCGGCGCTCGGCCTGCAAGCCGTAATTTTCTTGATTCTGATCGTCGTGGCCGCAGATACTGCCGCTTACGTATGCGGGCGGTTGCTGGGGGGGCCGCTGCTCAGCCCGAGCATCTCGCCCAACAAGACCTGGGCGGGCTTCATCGGCGCCCTGGTCGCGAGCGCGGTTGTCGGCGGCCTTTTCTGGCTGGCGGTTCCGGGCGCGTCGGCCGTACGCTTGGCTGCGACCGGCGCCGTGCTGGCATTGGTCGCGCAAGCGGGCGACCTTGCCGAATCCGCGCTCAAACGCCGCTTTGGCGCCAAGGATGCCGGCTCCATATTACCAGGGCATGGAGGCGTGATGGATCGCGTCGATGGCCTGCTCTTTGCGGTGTCTGCCGCGGGGCTGGTGGCGGCCGCGATCGATATTTCTTCGCCGGCGCGGGCGTTGTTGCTCGGGTCATGAAAGGGCATGAGCAGGTGCTGCGGACCGTGAGCCCCGGCCTGACGCAGACCGAGCCGGAGCCGTCGGCGCCGGGCGGTATCGCGCACGCCGGACTGAAGCGCATAAGCGTGCTGGGAGCGACCGGGTCGGTCGGGCAGAGCACGCTGGACGTTATCGGGCGCAATCCCCATCTTTTCGAGGTCATGGCGGTCACCGCGAACTCCAACGCAGAGATGCTCGCGCGGATCGCAGTGCGCCACCGCGCGCGGCTTGCCGTGCTCGCCGACGAGAGCCGTTTTGGCGACCTGAAGGAGCACCTCGCCGGCACCGGCATCGAGGCGGCTGCGGGTGCGGCGGCGCTGCGCGAGGCTGCTGCCAGGCCGGCAGATTGCGTGGTGGCGGGCATCGCCGGTGCCGCGGGGCTGGGCCCGACGCTGGCGGCGGTATCGCAAGGCCGCCGGGTGGCGCTCGCCAACAAGGAGTGCCTCGTCTGCGCCGGCCGGATCTTCATGGAGGCCGTGCGCGAGGCAGGCACAGAGCTGCTGCCGGTCGATTCGGAGCATTCGGCGGCCTTCCAGCTGATCGCGGGCTGCGAGCCCGCAGCCATCGAGCGCATCGTGCTCACGGCGTCCGGCGGCCCGTTCCGGACCTGGAGCCTGGAGCAGCTGGAGCACGCAACGCCGCAGCAGGCGCTGATGCATCCAAACTGGACGATGGGGCGCAAGATCACGATCAATTCCGCAACCTTGATGAACAAGGGCCTGGAGCTGATCGAGGCTCGGCATTTGTTCCCGGTGCAACCCGACCAGCTCGAGGTGGTGGTGCATCCGCAGTCGGTGATCCACGCCCTCGTCGGCTATCGCGACGGCTCGATGCTCGCGCAACTCGCCAATCCGGACATGCGTACCCCCATTGCGGCGGGCCTTGCCTGGCCCGCCCGCATGGCCGCGCCGACCAAGCGCATCGACCTCGTGGCTCTCGCCATGCTGAGCTTCGAGCGGCCCGACGAGACCCGGTTCCCGGCGCTCCGGCTCGCCCGCGAGGCCATGCAAGCCGGCGCCATGGCTCCGTGCGTGCTCAATGCCGCGAACGAGGTGGCAGTCGAGGCGTTCTTGACCGGGCGCATCAAGTTCCTGCATATCGCCCAACTGGTTGGAGAGGTGCTGGAGAAAGCGGCAGGGCGCGGCCTGCTGGCCGAGGCCGAGGACCTGGGGGCGGTGCTGGGGGTCGATGCCGCGGCCCGACAGCTGGCGCATGGCGCGCTGGAAGGGCGAATGCAGAGCTGAGCTGCAGGATTGAGGTTGCCAGTCGCCGGCATGGCGGCAGCCGCGACGCAGTCGCGGCGAGAGGTCGGAGGCGTTAGATGGGAATTTTCGATCTGGGGATCGGGTGGCTGGGGACCGTGACCTTCTACGTCATGGCCCTGCTGCTCGTGCTCACCCCTATCGTTTTCATTCACGAGCTCGGTCACTTCCTGGTCGCCCGCTGGTGCGGCGTGAAGGTGAAGGATTTCTCCATCGGCTTCGGCAAGGAGATCTTCGGCTTCTACGACCGGCACGGCACGCGCTGGCGCTTCGCCTGGATACCGGTGGGCGGCTACGTCAAGTTCATGGACGACGACAACGCCTCGAGCTTCCCCTCGCGCGAGAACCTGGAGCGGCTGTCGGTCGCAGAGCGGGAAGGGGCGTTCCAGACCAAGCCGCTGGCGGCGCGCGCGGCGATCGTTGCGGCCGGGCCGATGGCCAACTTTCTGCTCGCCATCGCCATTTTCACGCTGATGTTCACCTTGGTCGGCGAGCGCCTGGTGCCGGCGCGGGTCGGTGCCGTCGAGCCCGGCGGCCCGGCTGCGAGCGCCGGCTTCAAGGTCGACGACCTGATCATCAGCATCGACGGTCAAAAGGTGAGGTCGTTTGCCGATCTTGACAGGATCCTGACCCTCAACGCGGATCGCAGCCTTGCGTTCGAGGTCGAGCGCGGGGGCAGGGCGGTCGAGCTGAAGGCAACGCCGGTCTGGAGCGAGAGTGCCGAGTTCAAGCGCAGACGCGTCACGCTCGGTATCGAGCCGCCTGCGGTGCCTCCGCGCGTCGCAGAGGTGATGGCGCGCGGGGCGGCGGCCGACGCCGGCTTCAGGGCCGGCGATGTCATCCTGCGCATCGATGGCAAGCCGATACGGTCGTTCACGGAAATGCAGAAGATCGTGACCGTCAGCGCCGAGAAAGAGCTCACATTCGAGGTCGAGCGCGGGGGCACGCTGGTGAACCTGAAGGCGACGCCGGTGGGGCGCGACGCCACCGACCGTGCCACGGGTGCCAAGGTCAAGCTGGGGACGATCGGCATCAAGAGCATGCCGCAGGAGGGCGAGTTCCGTCGCTATGGACCAGTGGAGGCCTTGGGCCAGGCGGTCAGCAAGACCTATTCCATCATCGTCGACAGCCTGAACGGGCTGTACCAGATCGCGACCCGGCGCATGCCAGCGGATCAGCTGCACGGGCCCTTGGGCATCGCAGAAATGTCCGGGCAGGTGGCTACGTGGGGGCCGATCGCATTGATCACGTTCGTGGCGATCATCTCGGTGGCGGTCGGCTTCTTCAACCTGCTGCCGGTCCCGGTATTGGATGGCGGCCACCTTTTGTTCTACGCCATCGAGGCCGTGCGCCGGAAGCCGTTGAGCGAACGGACGCAGGAGATCAGCTTCCGAATCGGACTGGCCCTGGTTCTCCTGCTCTTCGTGTTCGTAACGGTCATCGACGTACGCCGCTGGACCGGCTGACGCAGCCGGCAGCGGCGCTTGGGACAGGCCGCGCCCCCAATTCGGTGGTGGCGCGGCGGCGGCAGGCGGGGCGCGCCGCCGGCGACCGCCCAGCCCCACGCCCAGCCCTGCAAGGGCCTTTTCAACCCGCCGATATTCGATCGCCCGGCCCGGCGTGCTGGCGCCGGCGTGTGCCTGCGCGATCAGTGAAAAGCGCGCGGCGCTACGCGGGTAGTCGCTTCGCGCGAACCGAATCGGATAACATTGTGGCAGCCTAAGTTTTGCGCGATGCTGGCGTATTATTGCCACTTCCCAACAAGGTTAGCGAGCGGCTAAACAATCAGCATCGCATGGAGATACTCGACCTCTGGGCACGGGGAGCGAGGGGTCCGCGTAGAAGCTCCTGCTGGGATTTGGTCTGGATTGCGGAAGCACCCATTCGACGCCGACGGATTGGGGTAGCGGGAGGGGGATCGGCGAAGCGAAAGGCAGACGGGACGTATGCCCAAGCATTGGATGTGCAAGTTGGGGGGCTGGCACTTCATCGGCGTCGCGGCCGCGCTGTTTGCGCTGAGCGTCGTCGAGCCAGTGATCTTCTCCGCCGGGCCTGCCGAGGCCCAGAGCGGCTCCATCAGGGAAATCAGGGTCGACGGGAACCGGCGCGTGGAGCCGGAGACGGTCCGCACCTATCTGCGCTTCAACGTCGGCGATCCCTACGACGCCGCCAAGGTCG
Source organism: uncultured Alphaproteobacteria bacterium (assembly GCA_963840075.1). GTDB lineage: Bacteria > Pseudomonadota > Alphaproteobacteria > Rhizobiales > Hyphomicrobiaceae > AWTP1-13. Next base: position 65,854 of record CAWIXS010000016.1, read on the forward strand.
ACCAGTCCATCAAGGCCCTGTTTGCCACCGGCCTCTTCTCCGACGTGCGCATCGACCGGACGGCCACCGGGGTGCTGGTGACCGTGGTGGAGAACCCGGTCGTCAACCAGGTCGCCTTCGAGGGCAACCGCGAGGTCGACAAGGCGACGCTGACCGCCGAGGTCCAGCTGAAGCCGCGCTCGGTCTTCACGCGCGCCAAGGCGCAAGCCGACGTGCAGCGCATTCTGGACATCTACCGCCGGCAAGGGCGGTTTGCCGCCTCCGTCGAGCCCAAGATCATCGAGCTCGAGAACAACCGCGTGAATGTCGTCTTCGAGATCAACGAAGGCGGCGCGACCAAGGTCCAGGCGATCAACTTCATCAACAACAAGGCGTTCTCCGATTCGCAGTTGAGGGACATCATCTCGACCAGCCAGTCGGGGTGGTTCGACTTCATCAAGGGCACCAACATCTACGATCCGGACCGCTTGGCCCTCGATCGCGAGCTGCTGCGCCAGTACTACCTGAAGAACGGCTATGCCGACGCGCGCGTCGTGTCGGCGGGTGCGGAGCTGAGCCGCGACGGCAGCGGGTTCAACATCACCTTCGTGGTCGACGAAGGGGAGCCCTACACATTCGGCAAGATCGAGATCGAATTGGCTCTGCCGGGCGTCAACGCGCAGGCTCTGCGCACGGAGCTGCTCACCAGCTCCGGCAGCACCTACGATCAGTCGGCGATGGACCGCACCGTGGAGCGTCTCACGCTCGCGGTCTCCGAGCAGGGCTTCGCCTTCGCCCGCGTGCGTCCGCGCGCTCAGCGCGAGCCGGGAACGCGCATCATCAACGTCACCTACGTGGTCGATCAGGGCGAGCGCATCTACATCGAGCGCATCAACATCAGCGGCAACCTGCGCACGCACGACCATGTGATCCGCAGGGAGTTCCGTCTGGCCGAGGGCGATGCCTACAACCCGCTCATGGTCGACAAGGCGAAGCGGCGCCTGCAGGTGCTCGGCTTCTTCAAGGCGGTGGATATCAAGCGCCGCCAGGGCTCCGCGCGCGACCGGGTGATCCTCGACGTCGATCTGCTGGAGCAGTCCACGGGCGAGCTGTCGTTCGGTGCCGGCTATTCGACCAGCGAGGGCATCATCGGTGACGTTAGCATCACCGAGCGCAATTTCATGGGCAAAGGCCAGTTCCTGCGCCTCCGCCTGGCGGGCTCGCAGGAGCGCATGCAGGTGGACTTGAGCTTCACCGAGCCGCGCTTTCTCGACCGCAACCTGTCGGCCGGCTTCGACCTGTTCCACAAGGACGTGAACCTGTCGGCGGTATCGGCGTTCCGCAGCAAGACTTCGGGCGGGTCGCTGCGCATCGGCTTCCCGCTGGCGGAGAACCTCTGGCTGACCAACGCCTACACGCTCTCGCAGGGCGAGATCTACGACGTGACGAGCGAGGCGTCGCTGGCGATCAAGCAGGCGGAGGGTTCGGCACTGACCTCCGCTTGGGGCATGAGCTTGGCCTATGACCAGCGCAATCATCCCAAAAACCCGACCAAGGGCTACTACTTCCAGATCGGCAGCGACTTTGCAGGTCTCGGCGGTGACGTGAAGTACATCCGCATGACCGGCGAGGCGCGGCTCTACTACCCGCTCACGCAGAAGGTCACCCTTGTGGGCCGGGTGATCGGCGGCCACATCATGGGATACGGCGACGACGACGTGCGGCTGATCGACCTGTTCTACAAGGGCGGCGAGACGATCCGCGGCTTCAACCGAGGCGGGTTCGGACCACGCGACCTGTTCACCGACGACGCGCTGGGCGGCAGTACGTTCTGGGCGACGACCGCGGAGGTGCGCTTCCCGCTTCCCCTCATCCCGGACGACCTGGGCATGAGCGGAGCGGTGTTCGTCGATGCGGGCTCGCTGTTCGGAGCAGGTGCGTTCGCGAAGAGCATCGCAGACCCAACCTGCACGGACAACTTGACCAAGGTCTGCCTCGCGGACGACACGTCCATCCGCGCATCCGCCGGCTTCAGCCTGATCTGGAACTCGCCGCTGGGGCCGCTGCGGCTCGACATTGCCAAGGCGTTCCTGAAGAAGAGCTACGACGACGAGCAGCTGATTCGCTTCGGCGCCTCGACCAAGTTCTAGCCGACGTTCCAGCCGGGACCGGGCCGCAGGACGGCACCGGCCCGGGGTGCCAGCTTCGTGGCCGCGTGGCGTAGAGCCGCGCGGCCTTTCCATATTGCACCTCCATATCGCGCTTCCGTATCGCGCTTGCGTAGCGTACTTCCATGCCGTGTTCACATCTCTCGAGGTGGCTCGATGGACCATCCTGGATTCTTCCAGCGCGTAGCCCCGATCCCCGTTGGTGCGCTGGCGGGGAAGCTCGGTGCGCAGCTCGCGCGGGGCGCCAACCCCGACGTTCCGATCCATGACGTGCGGCCGCTGACCGATGCCGGCACGGGCCACCTGGCCTTCCTCGACAATCGCAAGTACCTGGGCCGGCTCGGTGCGACCCGCGCGTCGGCCTGCCTGGTGGCGCCGGCCTTCGCCGAGCGGGTGCCGAAAGGCACTGCAGCGCTCGAGGTGGAGGCCCCCTACCACGCCTTCGCGCGCGCTCTAGCCCTGTTCTACCCGGATGCGCTGACCCCCAAGGCGGCGCTCGGCAACGTCGGTGATCCACCCGTCCATCCGAGCGCGCGGCTGGAGGCCGACGTGAGGATCGAGCCGGGCGCGATCGTGGGGCCCGAGGCGCGCATCGGCAGCGGGACGACGGTGGCCGCAGGCGCCGTGGTGGGCTACCGCGTGACCATCGGCAGAGGCTGCTACATCGGCCCCGGCGCCAGCGTCACGCACGCGCTGGTCGGGGACGGCGTCATCCTGCATGCCGGCGTGCGCATCGGCCAGGACGGTTTCGGCTTCGCCATGGGGCCGCAGGGGCATCTCAAGGTGCCGCAGGTCGGCCGGGTGATCATCCAGAACGACGTGGAGATCGGCGCCAACAGCTGCGTCGACCGCGGGGCTCTCTCCGATACCGTGATCGGCGAGGGCACCAAGATCGACAACCTCGTCCAGATCGGCCACAACGTAGTGATCGGACGCCATTGCATGATCGTCGCCATGGTGGGAATCGCGGGCTCCGCCGAGCTCGGCGACTTCGTGGTCATGGGCGGACAATCAGGCGTCGTCGGCCATGTCACGGTCGGGTCCGGCGTGCACATCGCGGGCTGGTCGCATCTCACCCACGATCTCCCGGCCGGAATGCGCGTCGGCGGAACGCCGGCGGTGCCGATGATGGACTACGCCCGGCAGATCGCGGCGCTGAAGCGGCTGGCGCGACGCGGCGGGGCGAGAAGAGCGCCCGACGCCGCCGAGGAATGAGCGTGCTCGGTCGTGCCGTGCCCGCTGCCCAGGTCGCGCTTGGCCCTGGCGGGGTTCGCCCGCGCGCGGCCGGGGCCCGTGCCCGATACCCCGCGATAACCCTAGTGATTAACCCTTAGTCCAACTATTCCAGTACCTTAGATGGGCTGCCCGTAGACCCGGCTGTGCCGGCCGGGTACTGTTTGCGATGTCCACTTGTACGCGGGCGCCAGATCAAACTGCTTCTCGGAGCGACGCGGTCTCGGCGCGCGGCGTGCGATCAGCCTCGGTGCTTCGTCCACTGCCTAGGCCAAGGCTCAACCCCGTTCCACACCGATCCAGCGGGAGCCCCAAGTTCCCGGGAGCGATGCGTTGCAGCCGGCTGCGGTCGAAGCGCGGGGGGCGCGAGCGCTGAGCGCTTCGTCGAGTGACGTGGAGGTGGCGTGCGCATGCCGTCGGCAGACGCGCGCCCATCGTAAGGCTGACCGCAAGAGAGGGTATGCGGCATGACCCCCGACAGCGTCGCGACGGACCGCCAACACCGTGCGCAGCGCATGCTGAGATGTCTCGTCGACGCCTCGCCGGATGTGATCTATCTCTACTACGTGCGCTGGCACCGCATCGCCGTCCTCGGCCGGCAGGGGCACGGGATGCTGGGCCCGGCGGCGCTGCCGTCGCGCCGCCTCGAGCTCGCCGATCTGGAGCGGCTCGTGCATCCGGCCGACCGGTCGGGCTTTCGCGAGTATCTGGCGGCGTTGGAGTGCGCGGGCGACGGCGAGAGCCTGAGCCACGAGTTGCGCATCAAGGGCCCCGACGGGCGCTACCGATGGCTGCGCAGCCGCGGCACGGTGCTCGCGCGCACGGCCGACGGACAGGTCTCCAAGGTCCTGGTGGCCAGCCGGGACCTCACCGATGTCAGGCAGGCGAGGCAGGCGCTGAGCGACCTCTCGGGGCGCCTCCGTCAGCTGCGTGAGGAGGAGCGTCAGCGCATCGCGCAGGAGCTGCACGATTCCACGGCCCAGCATCTCGTGGCGGCCACGCTGAACCTCATGACGCTGCGCGCCAAGTGCGCGACCCATGCCGGGGTGCACGCTCTGCTGGAGAGCATCGAGAGCTCGCTCGAGGAGGCGACGCGCGAGCTGCGCACCTTCACCTACCTCCTGCATCCCCTCGCGCTCGAGCAGGACGGGCTCGAGAAGACCTTGCGCACCTATCTCGACGGCTTTGCCCGCCGTACCGGGCTCGGGGCGCATCTATCGGTCGCCGGCGATGTCGAGCGCCTGCCATTCGCGCTGCAGTGCTCGCTTCTGCGCATCATCCAGGAGGCGCTCGCGAATGTGCACCGGCACGCCTCCGCGTCGCAGGTCTCGATCGGCCTCAGACGGAGGTCCGACGCGCTGCGGCTCGTGGTGGCCGACGACGGGCGCGGCATGCCCGGCAGCGAAGGCCGGGCGCAAGGGAGCCTCCGCACCGGCATGGGGATTCCCGGCATGAAGGCGCGCCTGCACGAGCTCGGCGGGCGCCTGGAGATCCGCAGCGGCGCGCAGGGCACGACCATCATGGCGATCGTGCCGCTCAGCGCGGGCCGGCACTGGCCGGCCTCCGGCGAGTACCGGCGCGCGCACCCAGCGCGGGCGACCGCCGATCAGCTCGAGTAGCGCCGACCAATGCCGCCTCGGTCTGCCGGCGTGCGCCAGGGCCGGGCCGGAGCTGTGCAGCCTCCCTCGGGCTCTCGGTTGGTCGGGCGCCGAGCTCCCCGTTCTTCTTCTCCCCATCCAGGCCGAACGAACCATGGAGCCGCTCACCCGCGGCGACCGAGGCGACAAGGCCGAGGTTCCCAGCCGGGCCAACGCTCGGCCAGGGACCGGTGTCCGCTTTCGGCCTCTTGCTGGCGGAGGGGACGGGGGAGCAAGTAGGATGCTGACCCGTTCCCGCCGTTGACTGGCAGCGCGGATTCGCTTCGGGCTTGACGGTGCACGGCCTCAGCCATTCACTCCGGATAGACCGGACGATGAACTCGGGCGGGGCTCAGCCCTTACGGACAAATGGTGATGCTATGTCGGGGTCTGCAGACATCAGCCGACGCGCTCTGCTCGTGGGCGCCCTTGCTGGCGCGCAAGTGCTGGAAAGTGCCAGCCGGGATCGCTCGCCTTTTCGTCATACCCTGCAGGCATGTTCGGCCATTGCCACAGCCGACTACATAGAGCGTGTTTACGCAGGCGTGCTTGGCAAGTTGATCGGGGTCTTCTTGGGCCGACCAGTCGAAGGCTGGGACTACCACGAGATTATCGGTGATCTTGGCGAAATCACCTACTACGTCAACGATCAATTGAACCGGCCGCTGGTCGTCACCGACGACGACATCTCCGGCATGTTCACGTTCTCACGCGCGCTGGCGGACTACGACTATCGACCCGACCTGTCGCCGGCCCAGATCGGCCAGACGTGGCTCAACTATGTGATCGAGAGGCAGACGACCCTCTGGTGGGGCGGCATGGGCCACTCGACGGCGCACACCACCTATCTTCGCCTGAAGGCCGGCATCGAGGCGCCGGCCAGCGGTTCGACTGTCCGCAACGGGAAGATCCTCGCCGAGCAGATCGAAGCGCAGATCTTTGTGGACGGCTGGGCGATGCTTGCGGCGGGCGACCCGGAATTGGCTGCCGATCTGGCCCGGCGCGCGTCCTCCGTCAGCCATGACGGCGAAGCGATCTATGGCGCGCAGGTGCTGGCGGCGATGGAGGCACAGGCGTTCGTCGAATCCGACATCGACGCGCTGATCGACACCGGCCTGCGCTTCGTCCCGTCCGACTCGACCATTCGTCGGCTGATCGACGACGTGCGCAGATGGCACGCCGCCGAGCCGGACTGGCGTAAGACGCGGCAGAGGATCGAGGAGACCTACGGCTACGATAAATACGCCGGCAACTGCCCTATCGTGCCGAACCACGCACTGATCATCTTATCGCTGCTCTACGGCGGCGGCGACTTCCACCGCTCGCTCGGTATCATCAGCACGTCTGGCTGGGACACCGATTGTAACACCGGCAATGTGGGCTGCCTGCTTGGCATTCGCGGGGGGTTGGCGGCGATCGGGGGCGGTCCCGACTGGCGCGGGCCGATAAACGACCGGATGCTGGTGTCGAGCGCAGACGGCGGGCGCTCGGTCACGGACGCTGTCAGCGAGACCTACGCCATCGTCAATGCCGCGCGGGCGCTTCGCCAGCAGCAGCCTCTGAGTCCCAAGGGAGGAGCGCGTTTTCACTTTGAGCTTGCCGGGGCGACGCAGGGCTTCAAGGCCGAGCCTGGCCTGACACTGGAAAACGTAGTCGGTCACAGCCGTGCAGGGACGCGCAGCCTGGCGTTGCGCTACAGCGGAGCAGGCAAGCCGCTGATGGCGACAACGCCGACCTTCGAGGCTACCGACGACGCGGCGCCCCAGCCCTACCTGCTGTCGCAGTCGCCCACGCTCTATCCTGGGCAGTTGCTGCGCGCCGGCGTGGAGGCCGATTTTAGCAATGCGGCGCCGGTGTCGTGTCAGTTGATCGCGCGCTCCTTCAGCCCCGATGACGCTCGGGTCAACTTGTACGGGACGACCAAGCTGCTGCAACCCGGCGAGGTCGCGACGCTGGAGTGGCGGGTGACGGACACGCATGGCGCACCCATTACGGACGTCGGCGTGACCGTGACCGCCGACCCCACTGCGACTGTCTATCTTGACTCGCTGGGCTGGGGTGGCGCACCGGACTTGAGCCTGAGCCGACCGGCGGGTAGTGGCATGCAGTGGCGGCGCGCGTGGGTCAAAGCCGTCGATCACTGGCACGCCTGGTCGCCGGCATCCTATCGTCTGTCGCAAGACGAAGGACGCGGCCTGCTGATCCAAGGGACGCGCGAGTGGGGCAACTACGCCGTGGGTGTTGATTTGATACCCCAGATGGCGAAGGCGGCAGGGCTCGCCGCGCGCGTTCAGGGGCTGCGCCGCTATTACGCGCTCCTCCTCCGCAAGGATGACACCGCAGCGCTGGTCAAGGTGCTCGACGGCGAGAGGGAGCTCGCCCGCGTCCCGTTCCACTGGCAGGAAGGACAAACATACAAGTTGCGCCTGAAGGTCGATGCCGCGCATCTGCGCGCGTTCGTCGACGATCGGATACTGTTCGATCTTGAAGATACCGATCGGCCACTGCTGACCGGGGCCATCGCCCTCGTGTGCGAGGAAGGAACGTCGTCAGCGGAAGCCGTGACAGTGTCGCCGCTGCAAGGGACCTGATTTGCTTCGACCTTGCGCTCGCGATGCGGCGACGGGATGAACGGCGCAGGCTTTGTAGCCAGACACTCGCTGTCACGCAGCCAGGTTCCGAATCTGGCAGTGCGCCCCGAAGGCGCGAATCATCAGTGGAGGAGGGTTCCACCCGGATAATTGTCGATAGGTCCGGAAGCTGGCGAGCGGCTTGGTCGGGTAACTGGCCGGGTCGGAGCCTCGCGACAAAGGTCGCCTTGGGCGGCTGAGCGATCCGGCGGGCCGTAACGCGAGTGAAGCCTGAGCAGGCCTCGAAAGTGACAATGCGGATGCCGACCCACCTGCCAGAGGGGGAAGGCTGCATGGGCGGGGAAGCAATCGACACGCGCACCCGCTCGGTCCGCCGGGGTAGTGGGCACGGCCATCGTGCGAAGCACGCCTTCGGCATGACGGAAAGGTGGTTCGGGTAATCGGGGGAGACCCGTCGGTGGCGAGGGTAGCGGCCTCAACGTTGCTTAAGGCGGCGGCCATGGCGGGAGTCGGACAGGGTCGTATGAGCGTACATGCGGAGCATGTCTCCGACATGACGAGGCCGGGTAACGCCGGCGGAGCAAAGGACCCTGACTTCTGGTGCGCTTTCGAAGATGGTGAGGTGAAGGTGATTGGCGATGAGCCTGGCAACACCTGAGAAGATCCGGAGCCTTCAGAGGAAGCTCTATTGCAAGGCGAAGGTGGAGCCCGCCTTCCGCTTCTACGTGCTCTACGACAAGATCTGCAGGGAGGACATCCTGCGCCACGCCTACGGGCTGGCCCGTGACAATGCGGGCGCTCCGGGTGTGGATGGGGTGAGCTTCGCTGAGATCGAGGAGCAGGGCCTGGAGGCATGGCTGGCGGGCCTGCGTGAGGAACTGGTCTCGAAGACGTACCGGCCCGATCCGGTGCGGCGGGTGATGATCCCGAAACCGGATGGAGGCGAGCGTCCGCTCGGCATTCCAACCATCCGGGACCGGGTGGTGCAGACCGCCGCCAAGCTCGTGCTGGAGCCGATCTTCGAGGCCGACTTCGAGGACAATGCGTACGGCTATCGTCCCCGACGTGGGGCGGTAGACGCAGTCAAGGAGGTTCACCGGCATCTCTGTCGGGGCTACACTGACGTAGTGGACGCAGATTTATCGAAGTACTTCGATAACATTCCGCACCGGGACCTGATGCAGTGCGTGGCCCGGCGCATCGTCGATCGGCACGTCTTGGCCCTCATCAAGATGTGGCTCAAGGCGCCGGTCGAGGAGCGGGATGGCGACGGGAAGCGGCGGATCGTTGGTGGCAAGGGCAACACACGCGGCACGCCGCAGGGTGGCGTCGCAAGCCCGCTGCTCGCCAACATCTACATGAACCGCTTCCTGAAGCACTGGCGTCTGAGCGGAAGTGGCGAAGCGTTCCGTGCCCATGTCGTCTCCTATGCCGACGACTTTGTCATCCTCAGCCGCGGTCGTGCGGCCGAGGCGCTGGCGTGGACGAAGGCGGTGATGATGAGGCTCGGGCTGACCATCAACGAGGCCAAGACCTCGCTGAAGAACGCTCGGCAGGAACGCTTCGACTTCCTTGGCTACTCGTTCGGCCCGCATTGGTTCAAGTCGAACGGCAAGTGGTACCTGGGCGCGAGCCCGTCCAAGAAGAGCGTGCAACGGCTCAAGACGAAAGTGAGTGATCTGCTGGTGCCCAACAACCTCGATCCGTGGGTGGACGTGCGCGACACGCTGAACAGGTCTCTGCGCGGCTGGTCGAACTACTTCTGCTACGGGACGCGAGGGGCGGCATTCCGCAGCATCGATCACTACGTCACCGAGCGCGTACGCGCATTCCTCGCCCGGCGGCACAAGGTGCAGGGCCGCGGCAACCGGCGGTTCACCTTCGGCGTGATCCATGGTGAACGCGGTGTGCTCGGCCTGGAGCGCTTGCCTCGAGCTGCCTCGTCGTGGGCCTTGCGGTGAAGCCAGTCGGAGAGCCGGATGCCGGAGATCGGCATGTCCGGTTCGATGAGCGGGGATGGGAAACGGAGCGTTGGCCATAGGCCCCAAGCTACCGCGCCCATCCTCAACTCTACGTGCGTCCCCCCTCTCCCGTTCATCGGGTTCCCGGGTGGAAGGGCCGTGGACGGGCGCTGCTCGCGTTGGGGCGGCAACGAGCCTGTGCTCGGGGACAGGCAGGCGTCAGAGGTCGAGGACGATGAAGTAGACCGAGAAGCCGGGGCCGAAGGCGGTGAGGAGATGGCGGCCGCGGGCGCCGCAGCCGAGCGCGCGCTCCAGGATGAATAGCGCCGTCGCCGAGGACATGTTGCCGTACTGGCGCAGGATCTCCCAGGAGTGGACGAGGGCCTCCCGGTCGAGGCCGAGGACCTCCTGGGCGGTGTCCAGCACGCGCCGGCCGCCGGGATGCAGGAGAACGCCGGCGATGTCGTCGTATCTCAGCCCCTCCCGCGCCAGGAAGGCCTCGATCGCCGGGCGCAGCTCGCGGCGCAGCAGCGACGGCAGCTCCGGGCTCAGGACCACGCCGAAGCCGTTCTCCTTCACGTCCCAGCCCATGATCTGCAGCGTGCCGGGCCAGCAGTGCTCGCCGATGGCTGACGATGCGCCCGCGCGGGCGCCGCGGCGGAGGGCCGCCGCGCGCGTTGCGCAGGAGCACCGCACCTGCCCCGTCGCCGAACAGGGCGATGGACACGAAATTGGCGAGGCTCGGATCGTCGCCGCGGGCGCACAGGCTGCACAGGTCGACGGTGAGGAAGAGCACGTAGGCGCCGGGCATGGTCTCGGCGAGGCGCACCGCGCGCGCCATCCCGCCGACCCCGCCGCCGCAGCCCAGGCCGAAGATCGGCAGGCGCTCGACCTGACGCGAGAAGGGAAGGCGGTCCAGCAGCCGGGCCTCGAGGCTCGGCACCGCGAGCCCGGTCACCGTGTTGGTGACGATGGCCGCGATCTCCTCGATGCGGATGCCGGCGGCCTCGGCGGCCCGCCGCGTCGCCTCCTCCAGGAGGTCGAGCGCGTGGCGCTGGAACGAGGCCGTGCGCTCCTCCCAGCCCCGGCTCACGAAGTACCACTCGGGCGGCTCGCAGACGTAGCGGCTCTCGATCCCGGTGTTGGCGAACAGGCCGCTCGATCCTTCCAGATGCGGGAAGAAGCGCCTGGCGCTGTCGGCGATCATCTGCTGCGAGACGTTGTGCTCGGGCACCACGCACGCGACCGCGGCGATCTCGACCTTGAACCTGGTCCGGACTGCGGCTTCCCACTGGCGAAACGGTTTCTGCACGATGGTCTCCGAGGAGAGAGGCTGAACTGTGCAACCAATCCCCGGCCGCTCCAATGCGCCGGGCGGGATGCAGTTAATGCAGTGGTGGGATTTTCCCGGTGTGAGACGGCCGCCTCATCCTGCATCCGGCGCCAGGAAGTAGACATCGACCTGCATGCCGGGCATCAGCGGGGCCGGGTCGGCGATGTCGACGAGCACCTCCACGACGCTTCCCGCCTGCGGGCGCCGGCGGCTGCCCGATGCGGTCTGCGCCGGGACCAGCGCCGGGGCAATCGCCGCGACCGTGCCTTTGGCGGCGCCGGCGAAGCTTTCCGAACGGACGAGCACCGCCTGGCCGACGAGCACCTGCCCCCTGTTGCGCTCGTCGAGGTCCACGCGCACGCGCAGCCGGGACAGATCGGCAAGCACCGCGAGGGGGCGGTCGCGCGCGGTGCCTGCGATCTCGCCGGCGCGCACCGGCACCTGCAGGATGGTGCCGGCGAACGGCGCGCGCACCCTGGTCTTCTCGAACGCGGCCTCGGCGCTGGCGAGGTCGGCGCGGGCGATGGTGAGGGCGATGTCGCGCGCGTCCGGCGCCTTGCCGGTGGCGGCCTTGCGGCGGGCGAGCACCTCGCGCGCGGTATCGAGCCGGCGCAGGGCCTCGGCGACGCCTCTGCGTGCGTCCGCCAGGGCTGCCGGGTCCAGGGCTGCCGGGTCGCCGCGCTCCGTGACCAGGCGGTCGTGACGGCGCCGGACCGCGGCGAGGGCCCGCTCGGCGTCGGCGACGCCGTCCTCGGCCTTGCGCAGGTCCGCCAGGGCGCCGCGCGGCGCCGGGGCGGCATCGCGCTCCTGCTTGCGCAGGGCGACCTGGGCCTCGGCGGCGACGAGGCGCGCGCCGACCTCCTCGTCATCGAGCCGGGCGAGGAGGTCGCCCGCGCCGACGCGGTCGCCGACCTTGACGAGGACCTCCGCGACGCGGCCGAGGATGAGCGCATCGATGCGCACCTCGCCCGACACCGGCTCGACCCTGCCGGGTGCGGATGCAACCCAGGCGGCCTCCGGCGGCGGCCGGGCCTCCTCGCGGCGCAGGGTCGGCGGGCGCGAACGGCGCGCAGCTGGGCGATCCAGGCCGGCCGGTCGGCCAGGTTGCGCCGAGCAGCCCGGCCGCGCCGGCGAGGGCGGCACACAGCAGGAGACGGCTGCTTCCGGCTCCGAGCTTCATCGTGCGAACACGCTCGCCGGGTCGAGGCGCACGATCTTCACGATCGCCGAGAGCGCGCCGCCGCAGCACATCAGCAGCGTGATGCCGAGGATCAGCAGGGAGAGCGAGGGCGTCAGCACCACCGGCATCGCCGTCTCGGCACTGAAGGCGACCACCAGCAGGCCGACGAGCGCGCCGCAGGCGGAGCCGATCGCCGCGCACAGGACGGCCTGTGCCAGAATGACCCTGTGGATGTAGCCGGCGCTCGATCCGAGCGCGCGCAGGGTGGCGAACTCGGGCAGATGGTCGCGCGTGCCGGCATAGAGGCTCTGGCCGACGACGACCGCGCCGACCAGGACGCCGAGGGCCGCGCCGGCAATCAGCGCCGAGCCGGCGCCGGTGCCGAACAGCCAGTGCCCGATGGTGCGGCGGCGGAACTCGGCCGTCGTCAGCACCTCGGCCTGCCGCAGCTTTGCCAGCAGGGCGGAGCGCACCGCGTCGAGGTTGGCGCCGGGCCGCAGGCGCACCAGCACGTAGGTTGCCCGGTGCCGCTCGAGGCCGAGGTAGGCGCGGGCTCCGGCGAGCGAGGTGAAGACGTAGGGCAGCGTGGTGAACGAGCGGATGCACGCGTGACCGCTGCCACCCGCGCCTTCAGCCCGAAGATTTCCGCCTCGTCGCCGCCGCGCCCGAGGCCGAGGTCGCTCAGATACGTGCGATCGACGATCACGGCGTCGGGCGTCGCGATCGCCGCGGCCGAGCCGTCGACGATGTCCCAGGGCGCGGGCCCCCGGCCCCGGGCTCGGCGCCGACGAGGACGACCGGGATCACGCCGCCGCTCGGCTTGCGCCATTCGGCGAAGCTCACCACGACCTCGGTTGCGCCCGCCACGCCGGGCGTCGACAGCGCCAGGTGGCGCTCGTGGCCGGGCAGCGTGGCGCCGTTCTCGAAACTGCGCGTTTCCGCCGGCACGATCCAGAGGTCGGCCTGCGCATGGTCGATCAGGGTCGCGATCATCCGCTCGGAGCCGGCGTAGAGACCGAGCTGGATCGTCACCAGGGACGTCGAGAAGACGAGACCGACGAGTCGTCGCCGCCAGCCGGATGCGGTCGTGGAACAGGTTACTGCAGAGCAAGCCTGACGATCATGGGCGCACGGAAAGGCTCGCGCGCCGGGCCCTGCCAACCGCTCCCCGGCGCGGGGATTGCGCCCGGAGCCTAGCCGACGGGCGAAGGCGGCGAACGCTGCAACGCGCGCGATGGTTAGCCGGGGGTTTGCGGCGCGACCGCAACAGTGCGCCGGCGTCGACACGGTGACGTGGAGGACCGCGATCCCGCCAGTCTGACGCCCGCGCGGCGTCTGTCGGTTGCCAAGCGAATTCGCTGGAAGCTGCGCATGTCCGAGACAGAGCTCGCTCGGACGTTCCATATCCCTCTCGCCGCGCTGCGGGAGTGGGAGCACCATCTGCGCGAGCCGGACGAGACGGCGCTCGCCTACCTCGAGGTCATTGCGCACGAGCCCGATGCGGTGCGCCGGGCCCTGTCAGCGAAACCAGCCAAAGCAAGGAAGGCGGCCTGACAGCGCTTGTCTGTCGGACCGCCCGATCCATCTCTGCGGGAGACGGAGGCCTACGCCGCGGCGAGGCGCTCCGCCTGGGTCAGGAAGGCGTCGAGCGTGTTGCGGCTCTCCGCCCCCATGACGTCGATGGTGCGCGACTGCGCCTCGCGCCACACCGGATAGCCGAGCTGGATGACCTGCGCCCCCTTGGGGGTCAGATGCAGGCCGCGACCGCGTCGGCCGGCGGGCGGAATCCATCGTGATATGCCCGTCCTTCAGCAGCCGTTTGAGGTTGCGCGACAGCGTG
>CAWIXS010000017.1:0-388786 GCA_963840075.1 uncultured Alphaproteobacteria bacterium
GGCGACGACGGGTGCGTGGGCCTACTCCCGCCGCAGGCTCGAGCCGCCGTCCACCGGCAGCGCCACCCCGGTGATGAAGTTGGCCTCGTCGGAGGCGAGGAACAGCGCCGCGTTGGCGACATCCCAGGCGCTGCCCATCTTGCGGCGCAGGGGCACGCGCGCGTCACGCGCGGCGGCCACCTCGGCGCGCGTCTTGCCCCATTCGCGGGCGCGGGTGTCGACCGCCATCGGCGTATCCATCAGGCCGGGCAGGATGACGTTGGCGCGCACACCGAACTCGGCGTTCTGGCACGCGAGCTGCTCGGTGTAGGCGATCATGCCCGCCTTGGTGGTCTTGTAGGCGACGGTCGGATAGTTGGCCGACCACGCGGCCACCGAGGCGATGTTGACGATCGCGCCCGAGCGCTGCTGGCGCATCACGGGCAGCACGTGCTTGCAGGCCATGATCGTGCCGCGCAGGTTGATGGCCGACACGCGGTCGAAGGCCTCCTCGGTGATCTCGAGCGGCGACGCGTCGCCGCCGGCGAGGCTCACGCCCACGTTGTTGTGCAGGATGTCGATGCGGCCCCAGCGCTTCACCGCCTCGTCCACGGCGGCCTTGAGGGTTGCCTCGCTGGTGACATCGGCCTCGAAGGGAACGCACGCCCCGCCGTCCTCGGCCGCGATCGCCGCCGTCTCCTTGGCCGAGTCCAGGATGCGATCGACGGCCAGCACCTTGGCGCCGTTGCGCGCGAAGAGGAGGACCGTCGCCCGGCCGTTCCCCAAGCCCTCGCCCGGTCCCTGCCCGGCACCGACGACGATGGCAATCTTGCCTGCAAGTCGCATGGCGTTCCTCCGTTCTCTTTTCTGACGCCAGCTTACCCCCACCTCCCCTAGGGCCGGAACGGCGCAAAGGAGAATTGCACCCTTGCGCGATACCTTGGCTTGTAGCCCAGCAACCTTGCCCGGGCTGAAGCGGCGGGCTATGTCATCCAGCACATTCCTGTTTTTCGATTGGGTGCTCCCGTGAGCAGAGCTTCGAACCTGTGGCGCTTCAGGTTGGCACTGGCCCTGATGCTGCTCGGCCTCAACGCCGCGATGGCAGGGGCCGCGAGCCGGGAGGAGCTGCTCGGCACCTGGTACGGCGAGACCCAGGACAACGGACAGCTCGACGGCATCCCCTTCGACAGCCGGCGATGGACGATCGTGCACACGCCGGACGGGACCGGGCTGCAGATCATGCGCTTCTATCAGGGCTCCAGGTTCCAGACCGAGATCGTCATGTCGTTCGTATGGGGCGTCGACACCAACGTGTGGTGGGTCGAGTGCTCCACCTTGCGGGACGCTCGCGGGCTGCAGGACTGCTCGCGCATTCCGCGCTCGGACTACAGCATCGAATCGCTGGATGCCGGCGGCATGCGCTACACCTCCACTGTCGGCGGCCAGCGCTACTTCATGCGCCGGGTCCCGCGCGACTTCACCATCCCGAGATAGGTGCAGTCGAGCGGGGTCAGACCCCTCGCGCTCTACCTTCGCATCGCCGAGCATCGCCACCTGTCGCGCGAGGAGCGCGGGGAGACGCATTCCCAGCGGGCGTGGTCAGGCGGGCGCGAACCTCACATAGCCCTCGGAGCTGATAGGCCACGCGGGATTCCAGGCGATCTCCCAAGCGTGATCGTCGGGATCGGCGATGTAGCCGCGCAAGCCACCGTGCAGGGGCGCATCCGCCGGTCGCAGGATGCGGCCGCCGAACTTGGCGAGCCGGTCCAGCAGCGCCTGCACCTCCTCGCCGGTGGCGACGTTGTGGGCAAGGGAGAACGCGCCGGGCCGTGCCAGGGGCCTGCGCATGTCGTCCTCCAGCCGCCCGGTGAGCCAGGTGCCAAGGACGAAACCGTTCATCTGGTAGAAGACGATTTCCTCGTTCTGGAACACCGGCGTCCAGCCGAAGCCCTCGCAGTAGAACCGCTTCGACCGGGCCAAGTCGGCAATGCCGAGCGTCACGACGGAGAGCTGCTGTTGCATGGATCCTCCGTGCTCAGTCGCTGGCCCGATAGCACCGATGATTCCTCCGACCAGCGCATATCGGTGCAATGCGGGTCAAGGCCCTATCGCAACCAACGTTCAGACCAACGCCAGCAGCCGCGTGGGACCGCCGGTAGCGCCGCGGATCTTGGGCGCGCCGACCACCAGCGTCGCTCCGCGCGGCGGCACCTGGTCCAGGTTGGCGACGCATTCGAGCCCCCAGCGCCCCGACGGCAGCCAGGCGTAGTGCGTCTTGAAGTCCTTCGAGGCGCCGTAGTCGAGAGAGAGCGTGTCGACCGCGATGCCGGCCACGCGCCGCTCCTTCAACAGCCAGTCGGCGGCCTCGGGGTGGAAGCCCGGGAAGTGCAGGCCGCCCCGGGCGTCCTTGCCGAGGAACCTTAAGCTCCCCACATGCTCGGCCCAGCCGGAGTTGAGGGCGACACAGGCGCCGCGCGGCAGCCGCCCGAAGCGCCGCTCCCAGCGCCGCAGGTCGGCCGGGGTGAGCTGGTAGTCGGGGTTCTGCGCCGCCTGCTCCTTAACATCGATCACGGCGAGCGGCACCACGAGCTGATCGACAGGCAGCGTATCGGGGCCGGCGCCGGTCTCGGCGAAGTGGAGCGGCGCATCGATGTGCGTGCCGGAGTGCTCCAGCACGGTCCATTCGTTCAGGTTGAAGCCGTCCGGCTTGAACCGCTTGAGCTGCTTGAGCGTGATGCCGGGGGTGTCGAAGAAGGTCGGGAACTCCGGCGAGTGCATGTGGGTGAGGTCGACGACCCGCGAGAAGCGTGGGAACGACTGAGCCTCCGCCTCGCCCGGCGCCAACGCCGCGGCTGCGGCCGCCGTCGCTGCTCCGGCCCCCTTGAAGAAGCCCCGGCGCGAAAGCCTGGACCTGACGTGCTCGATGCATCCCGGCGCGCACACGACATCCTCCTAACGCTCTCGTTGGAGGTGCATGCTAGCGCACGCGTGCGCCGGTCGCACCAGACCGGAAGCACGGCGCCCCACGCGGCGATCCGCGACAGGCGGACGCCCTCGTGCACGCGTCAGAACCTGTATCTCAGGCCGACCGTGACGAGGTCGACCGAGCTGTCGGAGTCGCCACGCAGCAGAACCGCGTCCGGTGGCGTGCCGGCGTTGCAATGCGTGCTGCCTGTGTCCGGCGCCGCAATACAGTAGGGCGCGCTCTCGAAGAAGATGTGCGAGTAGGCGAAATCGATGATGATGTGCTCGGAATACTTGTAGGAGGCGCCAAAGCTCAGCCACACGCGGTTGCTGTCGGGAAGCAGGATGTTGCGCGTGCTGTCCTGAATGGGAGAGATCTCGTAGGCGACGCCGCCACGCAGCAGCAGCGTCGGGCTCCAGGCATATTCCGCGCCGAGGGAGAAGAACCAGCCGTCGCGAAAGTTCAGGTTCAGCACCTCGCAGACGCCGGTTGGGCCACACCCGGGGCCCAGTGCGGAAACGTCGCCGAGCCGGCTCCAGTTCTGCCATTCGACCGTGCCGAGCACGGCCCATCCCGGGGCGACGGCCTGGCGGAAGCTGAACGTCACCAGCTCGGGCAGCGTCAGGCCCGCCGTCGCGTCGGCCCTGAAGCCGGGGTCGGTGTTCTTGCCCTCGCCGCGCGTGAACGCGCCGTTCACGTCGAGGCCCACCGCCGAGCGGTAGCCGAGGCCGAGCGAGGTGCCGGGCAGCGGCTGCCACAGCAGGCCGACGGTGGCACCGATGCCCCAGTCGTCGGCCTCGTAGGAGCGGCTGCCGGCGAGCGGCATCCCCGTCGGCGCGAAGGCTGCGTGATTGATGCGCAGCCTGAAGTATTCGACCTGCAGGCCCACACCGAGGGTCAGCGCCGGCGTGATCTTGTAGGCGACGGTGGGATTGATGTTGGTCGTGAAGACCTTGGAGGTGACCGCGATGGGCGAGCCCGCCCAGCCCACGTCGTCGGGCTTGGTGAGCAGGCCGAACGGCGAGTTCAGCGCCAGCCCCACGAACAGCTTGTCGGAGAGCTGGCAGGAGAGGTACGAGGCGGGCACCGTCACATCGCTGCCCACGTCGGTCGAGTTGGACACGAGGTTGGTGACGAACGCGCCGGAGTCCGCGCTCACGTCGCTGCTCCCGAGGATGAGCGTGTAGCTCGACAGGGTGCTGCAGCCGGGCGATGCCGCGGCCGCCGCCGCGTTCCAGTACATGGAGCTGATGTCGCCGCCGGCCGCGGAGCCCGCGAACGCGGTGCCGAGGAACGTGGTCGACTGCTCGCGCACGCTGAAGCCGCCGGCATGGGCCGCCCCGATGAGCCCCGCGCACGCGATCACGCCTGCGAGGACGCCGGCACCGCAGAGTCTCCCGAACGTTGTCATGGTCCATTCCCCGGATGCCGGAGTGCCGCTGTGTCTCGCGTGAAGGCCGCGATTGTTGCGCGGCCATACGCGTCGGCTGCTGCGCAGCCGAATCAGAATTCCGGCCCATATTAAACCAGGCAGGAATATATTCTGGTCCCGGCCAGCAACATTGCCAGGTCGAATGCGATTTCTGGAATTGAGACAGCGGACAGAAAAATAACAGGTCGCGATTTAATGTCTTGGATAACTGATCGGACAGCAAGCTATAAGACAGCAGATATCATTCCTCGCCCATTTGTCCGCACCGCACCAGCTCCTGTGCCCCTCGCAGCAGGCTGGTGGTGATCTAATTTCGGGACATCGATCCCAGGCCGCCTGGCGCGGCCCAGGACGGGCCTCAGGCTCGACCCGCACCCTGACACCCGCCGTGGCCCGATGGCCCTGGAAACGCACGCTGCGCAGCCGCAGGGCCATTGCCGATGGCCACCGCCGGTCTCCCCCCGGCTCGGCGGCCCGGCTCCGCGCAGCTGCGACCCGGGAGGCCCCGGCAACCGTCAACGGCGACTGCACCAGAAGTTGTACATTCCAGCGAAGGTGTGCGGATTGGCGTCCTCGAATTGCGCCCAGCAGTGCAACGATCCGGGCCAGGTCTCGCCGGGAAAGCGCTCCTGAAACCGGTGGAATATACCCGGCTCGAGCTGGAAGCCGCGGAAGGCAAGGCCGTTGGCGCCGACGAACCCGGCAATCTCGGGGAGCGTCAGGGGGTGCTCGCTGACATGCAGCGCCAGATCGCGAAAATTGCTCGCGGTATAGAAATCCCGGCTCATCGCGAGATCGCCGCCGATGGCATCGGCCGCCCGGTCGAGCAGCACCTGGCGGAACGCCCGCAGGGCCGCATCGCTGCAGCCGGGGCCGGGGTAGGCCGGATCGCTGCGCAGCGCGGCGAGGCTGCGCCGGGCGACGGCGCTGTAGAGCCCGAGGAACATGCGTCCGTCCTCGGCCAGGCACTCGAGCAGAGCACGCCAGGCGCGCAGCGGCTGCGCCAGATGATGCAGGACGCCGGTGCACTCGATCACGTCGAAGCGCCCGGCGAGCCCGGCGCCGGCCTCGTGCAGGGTCTGCAGGTCGGCCTGCGCGAATTGCACGTTGGTGGCGCCGAAGCGCTCCGCCATGCGCGCCGCATAGGCGAGGCTTGCCGCGGAGAGGTCGATGGCCAGCAGCCGCGCCTGGGGGCCGTAGGCCAGCGCCGCCTGCACGGCCTGCTGGCCGGTGCCGCAGCCGGCGATCAGGACCTCCGAGGGTCGGTCGAGGAACGCCATCGCCTCGACCGGGAAGTAGCGTCCGAGCGAACGGCGCATGCGCGCGGGCGCGATCAGGCCGACGCTGGTCCAGCGCGGGTAGGGGCTCGCCTCGTACTGCAGCGCGACCTTGCACGCCGTGGCTTCCGCGATGGCGCCGAGCCGGGGCATGCGGGCCGCGCGCGCGCGCTCGTCGGCGGCCTCGGCGAGGTGTCGCACCACAACCTCGCGCAGCGTCCGCGGCCGGATGCGCCGGGCCGCGTGAGGGTGGGTGTCGTCGCCGAGCAGCGCGGAGAACGGCAGATAGAGCGAGGCGAGCAGGAACCGGCGCCCCGCCGCCGGATCGCCGTCGAGGAGGCCGCCGATGGAGAGGGCCAGCTCCTCCACCCGCCTCTCCTCCGCGGCGCTCGCGGCCCAGACGTGCTCGTTGATCTGGCACTGCTGCGCCAGCGCCAGGGTGAAATCGAAGAGCGGGCGCTCCTCGAGGCGCTGGGGCGGTACCTCCTGCATCAGGACGCGGCGGAGCGCGGTCAGCAGCCGCTCGACCTCCGGGTTGCGGAAGCAGCCGCTGCGGAGCACCGCGACGAGCAGGGCGTCGCCCAGCAGCGGCGCCGTCTTGTCGAGGCTGAGGCTGCGCGCGGCGGCGAGCCAGCCCTCGGCCCGGCCGCTGGCGAGCACGTCGCCGAGCGGCCCGGCGGCGGCGAGGTGGCGCAGCGCCAGCTCGGCGATGAGCTCGCGGTCGACGCTCTCGTGCGCGAGGGCCGCGATGAGCCCGGCGGCGCTGAGCGGCGCATCGGCGGGAAGCGCGCCGCGGCCGGCCAGCAGGGCGAGCCTGCGCGCGGCGTCGGCCATCTTGGGATCGAGGCGCTGGGCCTCGGTGAGGCTCGCGGCGGCGGCGGCGAGGTTGCCGAGCCCCTCCTCGACGACGGCCAGATGATAGCGGTGCCGGGCGTCGCCGGGGTCGCGGCGCACGGCCTCGGCAAAGCAGCGGCGTGCGGCATCGAGGTCGCCGAGGTCGACGGCGGCGGAGCCGCGCTCCGACCAGTCGGGCTTGCCTCTCCTCTGCGCGCTGGAGGCCGGCATCGGCGTGCGCTCCCCTGTTTCAGCGTCGCACGGGACGCACACCCACGGGCGCGCGCAGTCAAGCGGACCGTCAGAGTTATGCGCAAGCGGCAGCGGATAGGCCCTCGCGCCCTGCCGGAGGCAAGGCTAGTCTCGGTGTCAGACCCTCTGGGTCTGACACCGTGGTTCCAACATCGGTTGTGCAACGGTGTCGGACCCGGAGGGTCTGACACCAATGCGACACCCTTCAGGGAGAGCCCCATGAAGCTGCAGGACGCGCAGACGATACTCGCCGCGGCGCTCGGCGCCGCCAGACAGCGCAACTTCAAGCCGCTGGCCGTCGCCGTGCTCGATGCGCGCGGGTCGCTCCGGGCGCTCGCCGCCGAGGACGGCGCCAGCCTCAAGCGCGCCGAGATCGCCATCGGCAAGGCGCACGGCGCGCTCGCCATGGGGCTCGGGACGCGCGCGCTGGAGAAGATGGCCAAGGAGCGGCCCTACTTCGTGGCGGCGGTGACGCACGCCGTCGGCGGATCGCTGATCCCGGTGGCGGGCGGCGTGCTCATCAAGGATGCTGCGGGGGCGCTCGTCGGCGCCGTCGGCGTGTCGGGCGACACCTCCGACAACGACGAGATCGCGGCGCTCGCGGGCATCGAGGCCGCCGGCCTCAAGGGCGATACCGGCGCCTGAGACCTGAGCCGATGCCCGAGCTGCCCGAGGTCGAGACGGTGCGCGCAGGGCTGGAGCCGGTGCTCGCCGGCCGGCGCTTCGTGCGGGTCGAGCAGCGGCGCCCCGACCTGCGCTTTCCGCTGCCGGAGCGGTTCGCCGAGCGGCTGACGGGACGGCGCGTGCTGCGGCTCGACCGGCGCGCCAAGTACATCCTCGTGCACCTCGACGAGGGCGAGGTGCTCGCCGTGCATCTCGGCATGACCGGGCGCCTCATCGTCTCGGGCGGCGGCGGCGCGGGCGGCCCAGATGCCAGCGTGACGCTCGGCCAGTACGAGCATGACCACGGCAAGGACACCAGGCACGACCACCTGGTGTTCACCATGTCGGGCGGCGCCGTCGTCACCTACAACGACGCGCGCCGCTTCGGCTACATGACGCTGATTGCGGAGGCGGCGCTCGCGTCCGACCCGTTCTTCGCCGGGCTCGGCGTCGAGCCGCTGGGGCCGGAGCTCAACGCCGCCTATCTGGCACAGCGCGCGCTGGGCAGGAAGGTGGACCTCAAGGCGTTCCTGATGGACCAGCGCATCGTCGCCGGCCTCGGCAACATCTACGCCTGCGAGGCGCTGTTCCGGGCGAGCCTGAGCCCCTGGAAGGCGGCCGCGCGGCTGGCGACCAGGGGCGGCAAGGCGACGCCGGCGGCCGAGCGGCTGGCCGCCGAGATCAAGGCGGTGCTCAGCGACGCGATACGTGCCGGAGGCTCCACGCTGCGCGACTACAAGCGCGCCGACGGCACCAGCGGCCTGTTCCAGAACGAGCTCGGCGTCTACGGCCGCGAGGGCGAACCTTGCTTGAAGCCCGGCTGCCAGGGCACGGTGCGCCGCAGGACGCAAGGCGGCCGGTCGACCTTCTACTGCACCGTCTGCCAGCGTTGACATCGGAGGTCGCCACCTCCTGAGCCAGCTGCGGGCGCACGCTTGATGCGAGGTGCGCTCGGTTCCCGCCTTCGCGGGAATGACGCCAGTGGGGAGGGGCGAGCGCCGCCACCAGGCGCTATACGGCGCCGCCCGCCTTGCCATTCAACCCCCGCCAATCCCCGCGTCACGAATCCAGAAAAGATGGACGCGCGGCGCGGGAGGCGGTCAACTGCGGCGCCCGCCATCGCAAACGGAGCATGCCCATGGCCTACGAGACCATCATCGTTGAAACCAAGGGCCGCGTCGGCCTGATCCGGCTCAACCGGCCTGCCGCGCTCAATGCCCTGAACGCGCAGCTGATCGGCGAGCTGTCGCAGGCGCTGGACGCCTTCGAGGGGGACGCCGGCATCGGCTGCATCGTCATCACGGGCAGCGACAAGGCATTCGCCGCCGGCGCCGACATCAAGGAGATGCAGTCCAAGACCTACATGGACGCCTACAAGGAGGACTTCATCTCCAAGTGGGACCGCGTCGCGCGCGTACGCAAGCCGGTGGTCGCGGCGGTGGCGGGCTTCGCGCTCGGCGGCGGCTGCGAGCTCGCCATGATGTGCGACATCGTCATCGCCGCCGACACCGCGAGGTTCGGCCAGCCGGAGATCAAGCTCGGCGTGATGCCGGGCTCGGGCGGCACGCAGCGGCTGATCCGCCAGGTCGGCAAGGCCAAGGCGATGGAGATGTGCCTGACGGGGCGCATGATGGATGCCGCCGAGGCGGAACGCGCCAACCTGGTCGCCCGCGTGGTGCCCGCCGCCGCCCTCATGGAGGAGGCCATGAAGACGGCCGAGGCGATCGCCGCCATGTCGCTCCCCGTCACCATGATGACCAAGGAGAGCATCAACCGCGCCTACGAGACGTCGCTCGCAGAGGGCATCCGCTTCGAGCGCCGCGTGTTCCACTCGCAGTTCGCGCTCGCCGACCAGAAGGAGGGCATGGCCGCCTTCGTGGCCAAGCGCAAGCCCGACTTCACACACAACTGACAGGGATCGTTGACGTTTTCGCAGGCGCCGGGCTATGAGAGCGGCGACCGCTGCTCGGGATGTCCCGGGCGCTCGAGTCTTTCTCGATCTTCCAGCCAGGAGCCCGATTGCAATGGCCAACACCAAATCGGCCGCCAAGGCCGCGCGCCAGACCGTCCGCCACACCGCGATCAACAAGTCGCGCACCTCGCAGGTCAAGTCCTCTGTGCGCAAGGTCGAGGAGGCGATCGCGTCGGGCGACAAGGACGCCGCCAAGACCGCGCTGGCCGCGGCCCAGCCGATTCTCATGCGCTCGGCCCAGAAACAGATCGTGCACAAGAACGCCGCGTCGCGCAAAGTGTCCCGCCTGACGGCGCGTCTCAAGGCTATGCCTTAAACCGTTTGTTAACATTTTCTTGACCGCCCCCAAGTTGCAAAAATACCGCAATCCTCAAGACTTGCCGAGCAGCATGAAGCGGTCGTATTTCCATTGTAATTCAATCAATTCTGGGAACGTATCAATATGGGACACTGGCTGGCTGCCCGGTTGAGTCCGCCTCCCGAAAGCGGATTCTTGCACCTGAACGACTCAAAGTTGCCGAGCTTTGGCAATCCAGCCTCACCGGGGCGAATCCAGTTGATGACTCAGCTGTTTTCCCCAAGTTTCGGTCAAGACTGTAGGCCCGCTGGCAGACTCGCGCTACCCCAGGGCCTGGGCATGCTGCGGTTGACCGGTCTTCAGGACTTGGCCTACAACCCCTCGGGCTGACGCGCTGTTGCGGCGCCAGCAAGTACTGCGTTGTGACGTTTCCGAGTGCAGGCCAAGTATTCGTAGCTCGGGAAGCGTTGCGTAATCTGCGGCAAGACACGCCTTTGTAGTGGGTAGTGCTTGAGTTGGCGAGGTTAGCTCTTCGCTGGTCAGGCGGGGCGTTGCATTGCCTCTAGAAGTCAACGCGGCGTAGAGGGAGTGGTTGCAGCGTGGGTGGTGAGGTCCACATCGATTCCGTTTCTGTGGACGAGACCTGGGTACGGCTCGAGCGCGACCGGGATTCGGTGCTGATCGATGTGCGGACAAACGCTGAGTGGGCCTTCGTCGGCCTGCCGGACTTGTCCTCGATCGGCAAGAAGCTCGTGCAGGTGGAGTGGCAGGGGTTTCCCGTCAACCGGGTGAACGCTGCCTTCCTCGACCAGGCCGCCGCCGCGCTCACAGCCATCGGCGCAAACAAGGACAGCGAGCTGTTTTTCATCTGTCGATCGGGCGGCCGAAGCCTCAGTGCTGCCCGGGCGATGGCAGCAGCGGGCTATACCCGCTGCCGCAACGTGGCGGATGGGTTCGAGGGGCCACTCGATCCCGGACGCCACAGAGGGAGGCTTGGCGGCTGGAAGGCCAAGGGGCTCCCTTGGGGGCAGGGTTGACCTGCACCCGGTGCCGGTAGCGCGTGCGGAGGCTGCCTCGCCCGAGGCCATGGGCGGCGGTGGAGTCCGGACGCAGAGATGACCGCAGAGGCGGCGGTCGGAGGCGGCGAAATGTACAGCAACGGCGGGGTCGAAAATGCATATCAGCACGCATGCGCCTGGCGTTTCTCATGAAGCCGGCGAGCCGGCAGGCAAACCCGATGCTGCGGGGACCAAGCCATCCCCCGCACTAGGCGTCAAGGCACGCGCGCTGATGCGTGCCCGCTTCGGCGAGGAAGTCTACGGCTCCTGGTTCCACCTCATGGAGTTCGAGAGCTTCGACGGGCGCACGGTGCGTGCGTCGCTGCCGACCAAGTTTCTGCAGAACTGGATCCAGTCGCACTACGCGGACGCCCTGCTCGAATGCTGCAGGGCCGAGTTCACCGGTGCCGAGCGGCTCGACGTTTTCGTCCGCGAATACGGTGCCGCCGCAGCGCGCGCGGCCGCCAGCGCAGCTGCGGCTGGGCACGGCCACACCAGACCGGGTGGCCACACCGAGGCAGCGAAGCCCGCGCCGCGCCCGGCGTTCGGCTCGGTCGCGCCGCCCGTGCGCACCAGCGTCAACGGCTTCGAGGGCTCGCCGCTGGACCCGAAGTATACGTTCGAGAGCTTCGTCGAGGGCAAGGCCAACCGCATCGCGCTCGCCGTTGCCACGCAGGCGGCCGCGACCGTGCTCGACGAGCGGCGCCAGTTCAACCCGCTGTTCCTGCATTCGGCGGTGGGCCTCGGCAAGACGCACCTCTTGCATGCCATCGCCTGGGAGACCCGGCGCCGCCACCCGCGCGCCCAGGTGCTCTATCTGACGGCGGAGCGCTTCCGCTATCAGTTCGTGGAGGCGGTGCGCAGCCAGGATGCCATGGCCTTCAAGGAGAAGTTCCGGGCCATCGACATCCTGCTGATCGACGACCTGGAGTTCATGCAGGGCGAGAAGACCGAGCAGGAGTTCGAGCACATCATCAACGCGCTGCTCGACGGCGGCAAGCAGGTCGTGGTCGCCTCGGCGCGTCCGCCGGGACAGCTCGACCGCCTCAACGACCGCATGCGCTCGCGCATGCAGCGCGGCCTGACCACGGAGATCGGCGAGTTCGACGAGGAGCTGCGGCTCAAGATCCTGGAGCGGCGGGTGCAGGAGAAGCGCGCGACCGACCCGGCGTTCGAGCTGTCGGGTCCGGTCCTCACGCTGCTCGCCGGCCGCCTGACCGAGAGCGGCCGCGAGCTCGAGGGCGCCATCAACCGCCTCTACCTGACGTGGCAGCTGACGCACGCGCCCATCACCATCGAGCTGGTCGAATCGATCATCCGCGATCTGGTGCTCGGCAACGAGCCGAAGCGCATCAAGGTGGAGGACATCCTGCGCGTGGTCTCGCGCCACTTCGCCGTCTCCAAGGCCGACATCCTCTCCGACCGGCGCCACCGGTCCGTGGTGCGGCCGAGGCAGATCGGCATGTACCTGGCGAAGCAGCTCACATCGCGCTCGCTGCCGGAGATCGGCCGCCGCTTCGGCAACCGCGATCACACGACCGTTCTGCACGCGATCCGCAAGATCGACCGGGAGATGGGCGACAATCCCCACCTCAAGGACGAGATCGAGGAGCTCAAGCGTCAGCTCAACAGGTAGCCGCAAAAAGCGGGCGGACAGGCTGTGAGGCGGGCGGCGCTGCTGGCGCCGCCCGTCTGCTTTATTCCCAGCGAGTTGTCATGCCATCCTTGCCAAAAGGCGGAGGGCGGTCCACGTTCACATGGCAAGTGAGTCTCTTCGCGGACGCTGGCTGCTG
Source organism: uncultured Alphaproteobacteria bacterium (assembly GCA_963840075.1). Classification (GTDB taxonomy): domain Bacteria; phylum Pseudomonadota; class Alphaproteobacteria; order Rhizobiales; family Hyphomicrobiaceae; genus AWTP1-13. The sequence continues at coordinate 12,524 of CAWIXS010000017.1, forward strand.
CGGCCACCCGCGCAGAGATCCACCGCCCTCCGAGGGTGAGGTGCACCAAGAGAAAGAACACCCGGGCCATGAAGCTTGTGATCGATCGCGGTGAGCTGCTCAGAGGCCTCGGCCATGTGACGAGCGTGGTCGAGAAGCGCACGACCATCCCGATTCTCTCCAACGTCCTGCTCAAGGCCACGGAACGCGGCCTGCAATTCAAGGCGACCGACCTCGAGCGGGAGGTGCTGGAGGAGACGCGTGCCGATGTCTCCCAGCCCGGCGCCACCACGGTGCCCGCGCACGTCCTCTACGACATCGCGCGCAAGCTGCCCGACGGCGCGGAGGTGGAGATCAGGCGCGATGCCGAGAAGGAGCGGCTGGTGCTCGCATCCGGACGCTCGCGCTTCGCGCTGCAGACGCTGTCGCCGGAGGACTTCCCGGATCTGTCGCCGGGCGATCTGAGCCACAGGTTCGAGATCGGCGCCGGTGACTTGAAGCGCCTGATCGACAAGACCCGCTTCGCCATCTCCACCGAGGAGACGCGCTACTACCTCAACGGCATCTACCTGCACCCCGCGACACAGGCCGGCCAGGAGACGCTGCGCGCCGTCGCCACCGACGGGCATCGCCTGGCGCAGGCCGAGCTGCCCCTGCCGCGCGGCGCCGAGGGCATGCCCGGCATCATCCTGCCGCGCAAGACGGTGCACGAGCTGCACCGGCTGGTCGAAGGCAGCGACGCCGGCGTCACCGTGGGCGTGTCGGCCTCCAAGGCGCGCTTCGAGATCGGCAGCGTCACGCTGACGACCAAGCTGATCGACGGCACCTTCCCCGATTACGGGCGCGTCATCCCCAAGTCCAACGACAAGTCGCTCAGGGTGCGCAACGCGGAGTTCACGAGCGCGGTCGACCGCGTGTCCACCATCGTCAGCGACCGCGGCCGCGCGGTGAAGCTCAACCTCGCGCCCGACAAGCTGGTGCTGTCGGTCAACAATGCCGAAGGCGGCAGCGCCACGGAGGAGCTGGGCGCCGACTACAGCGACACTCCGCTGGAGATCGGCTTCAATGCCCGCTATCTCCTGGACATCGCCAGCCAGATCGAGAGCGAGATGGCGCATTTCCTGCTCGCCGATGCCGGCTCGCCGACCATGGTGAAGGACGACAGCGACGAAGGCGCGCTGTACGTGCTGATGCCCATGCGCGTCTGACGGAGCCTGCACGCGAACCTCATGCTGCCATCCGACGCCTCGACCAGCGGCGCCCCTGCCCCGGCCGGCGCCGTGGGCTCTCGCGTGTGGATCGAGGAGCTGCGCCTCACCGACTTCAGGAGCTACCCGAGCCTCGTGCTTTCCGCCGGCCCGGGCCCGATCGTGTTGACGGGTCCCAACGGCTCGGGCAAGACCAACCTGCTCGAAGCCGTCTCCCTGCTCACCGCCGGCCAGGGTCTGCGGCGGGCCCCCTACCCGGAGCTGGTCCGCATGGGCGCTCAGGCGTGGGCCGTCGCCGCCACCGTTGCGACCCCGCTGGGCCGCCTCAGGATCGGCACCGGGCTGCAGCACCAGGACGGGGCGCGCTCGGGCCGGAGCGTGCGCATCGACGGCGAGAGCCAGTCCGGCTCCGGTGCGCTCGGCGAGCGCATCGACATCCTCTGGCTCACGCCGGCGATGGACGGGCTCTTCACCGGCCCCGCCTCCGAGCGGCGCCGCTTCCTCGACCGCATCGCGCCGAGCCTCGATCCGGGCTACCGGCTGCGGCTGGGCCAGTTCGAGCGGGCCATGCAGCAGAGGAACCGCCTCCTGGCCGAGGACGTGCGCGAGCATGCGCGCTTTGCGGGCCTCGAGCGCATCATGGCCGAGACCGGCGTGGCGATCGCCGCCGCGCGTGCCGCCGCCGTGGCCGAGCTCGCCGCCCTGATCGAGGCCCGCCGCGCCGCGACCCCGCAAGGCGCCTTCCCGTGGGCGACGCTGGCGATCGCGGGCACGCTGGAGACCGACCTGGCAGCCCGCCCCGCCCTCGATGTCGAGGACGCCTACGCGGCCCAGCTGCAGCGCGCACGCGAGCGCGACAGGGCCGCCGGCCGCACGCTGGACGGCCCGCACCGCTCCGACCTCCTCGTCGGCCACGGCCCCAAAGGCATGGCCGCAGCCATCTGCTCCACGGGCGAGCAGAAGGCGCTGCTGGTCGGCCTGGTGCTGGCGCACGCCGAGATGGTCCGCCGGCACCGCAACGGCGTTGCGCCCCTTCTCCTCCTCGATGAGATCAGCGCGCATCTGGACCCCGTGCGGCGTGCCGCGCTGTTCGAGGAGATCGTGGCGCTGGGCAACCAGACGTGGATGACGGGGACCGATGTGGAGACATTTTCCGGCCTCGCCGGAAAGGCCCGGCTCCACCGCCTCGAAGAGGGCCGGATCGTGCCCCCGACGGAGCCGTGACACGGCTCCAAACGCCGCCAAATAACTAGTTGATAAACAATGAATATTTCGCTGTCTGCAAACCTTCTTTTTGCGTGCCTCGATACCTATCTTAAGGTAGTCTCCAGCCAACTAAAAATCCCCCCAAAAGGACGCCTTCCGACATGAGCGCAACGCCGGCGAGAAAGACCAACGGTGCCGAGCGATACGGCGCCGATGCCATCAAGGTCTTGAAGGGGCTCGACGCGGTGCGCAAGCGGCCCGGCATGTACATCGGCGACACCGATGACGGCTCCGGCCTGCACCACATGGTCTACGAGGTGGTGGACAACGCCATCGACGAGGCGCTGGCCGGCTTTGCCACGGAGGTGGTGGTCAGTCTGAACCCGGACGGCTCCTGCGCCGTGCGCGACAACGGGCGCGGCATCCCCACCGGCATCCACGAGGAGGGCATCTCCGCCGCCGAGGTGGTGATGACGCAGCTGCACGCCGGCGGCAAGTTCGGCGAGGGGGAGGACGACAACCCCTACAAGGTCTCGGGCGGCCTGCACGGCGTCGGCGTGTCGGTGGTGAACGCGCTCTCCATCGTGCTCGAGCTCAAGATCTGGCGCGACGGCAAGGAGCACTTCGTTCGCTTCCGCAACGGCGTTGCCGAGGCGCCTCTGAAGGTGCTGGGCGACGCGGAGGGTGAGCGCGGCACGGAGGTGACGTTCTGGCCGAGCCAGGAGACCTTCCACAACGTCACCGAGTTCGACTACGAGACGCTGGAGCATCGCCTGCGCGAGCTCGCCTTCCTCAACTCGGGCGTGCGCGTGGTGCTGCAGGACTTCCGCCACGCCGACAAGAAGAGCGCCGAGTTGCGCTACGAGGGCGGCATCACCGAGTTCGTGCGCTATCTCGACCGCTCCAAGGCGGCGTTGATCGAGGCGCCGATCATGGTCAGCGGCGAGAAGGACGGCACGGGCGTGGAGCTGGCGCTGTGGTGGAACGATGCCTACCACGAGCAGGTGCTGTGCTTCACCAACAACATCCCCCAGCGCGACGGCGGCACGCATCTGGCAGGCTTCCGCGGGGCGCTGACGCGCGTCATCAACAAGTACGCGGAGGAGAGCGGCGCCAGCAAGAAGGAGAAGGTGTCGCTCACCGGCGACGACGCCCGCGAGGGCCTCACCGCGGTGCTCTCCGTGAAGGTGCCGGACCCCAAGTTCTCCAGCCAGACCAAGGACAAGCTCGTCTCCTCCGAGGTCAAGCCGGTGGTCGAGGGCATCGTCGGCGACCAGCTGGCGGCCTGGCTCGAGGAGCACCCCAAGCAAGCCAAGGTGATCATCACCAAGGTGATCGAGGCGGCAGCTGCACGGGAAGCAGCCCGAAAAGCGCGCGAGCTCACGCGCCGCAAGGGTGCGCTCGACATCAACTCGCTGCCCGGCAAGCTCGCCGAGTGCCAGGACCGCGACCCCGCCAACACCGAGATGTTCATCGTCGAGGGCGAGTCGGCCGGCGGCTCTGCCAAGCAGGGCCGCAACCGCGAGTTCCAGGCGGTGCTGCCCTTGCGCGGCAAGATCCTCAACGTGGAGCGGGCGCGCTTCGACAAGATGCTGTCGAGCCAGGAGATCGGCACGCTGATCACGGCGCTCGGCACCGGCATCGGCCGCGACGACTTCAATCTGTCGAAGCTGCGCTACCACAAGATCATCATCATGACGGACGCCGACGTCGATGGCGCCCACATCCGCACGCTGCTGCTCACGTTCTTCTACCGGCAGATGCCGGAGCTCGTCGAGAAGGGCCACCTCTATATCGCCCAGCCGCCGCTCTACAAGGTGTCCAAGGGCAAGTCGGAGACCTACCTGAAGGACCAGCCCGCCTTCGAGAACTACCTGATCGATGCGGGCCTGGAGGAGGCGGCGCTGGAGCTGGGCACGGGCGAGGTGCGCGCGCGCCGCGACCTGCGCGACATCGTCGAGCAGGCGCGCGGCATCACCCGGGTGATGGACGACCTGCACTCGCGCTACACGCGTTTCGTGGTGGAGCAGGCGGCGATCGGCGGCCTGTTCGACCCGGAGATCGTGCACTCGGCCGAGAAGGCGAATGCCAAGGCCAGGGCGATCGCGGACCGGCTCGACGTGCTCTCGGAGGAGACCGAGCGCGACTGGAGCGGTCTGTTCGGCAACGAGGGCTATGTGTTCCGCCGCCAGGTGCGCGGCGTCACCGAGGTGCACACCCTCGACCGGGCGATGATCGGCTCGCTCGAGGCGCGGCGCCTCAACGAGCGGCTGGCGCATCTGCAGGAGATCTACGCGCTGCCCGCCAAGCTGAAGCGCAAGGACGGCAAGACGCCGGTGTTCGGGCCGCGCACGCTGCTCGACTCCATCTACGAGGCTGGCCGCAAGGGCATCTCGGTGCAGCGCTACAAGGGACTGGGCGAGATGAACCCCGAGCAGCTGTGGGAGACCACGCTCGACCGGGATGTGCGCACGCTCCTGCAGGTGAAGCTGGGCGACCTCGGCGAGGCCGACGAGATCTTCTCGCGCCTGATGGGCGACATCGTCGAGCCGCGGCGCGAGTTCATCCAGGCCAACGCGCTGGCCGCCAGCGTGGACGTTTGATGGGAGCAGCCGACTATCACGCCCGCCTTGAAGCGCGAGCGATTGACCGCTCCGTGGATGAACTAGCACGCGCAATTCTCTTCAAGCGCGCGCTACGCGGCTTGCATCGCGCGCAAACATATCACGGCGTCGATTTCGTTCGCTTGTGCTCCCTTGCGCTTTACGACCAACTCTTTGCTCACGCTATAAAGGTCCTGCACCCACGCGAAAAAGCTGGGTTTTGGTACCTCGTCAGACGATATCCGAAAGAGACATCGCGCATCTGCGCTGAGCAATCGATTTTTCTTGGGCACGTGCGCCGCATAGCGAGTGGGCTTGTGTTCATCCGGAATAAGACTCTCTTTCATCTCGATGCCGGGGGTGTTCTTGACCCTTCGGCGATATGGCGTCGAGCCAATATCACCGGACGGCAATTTGATGAGGCGGTAGACGCAGGCTTCCGACTGCTTTGCCATCTTCACAAGCACATCAAAGGCGTTACGTATGAGCTGCCAGAATATGACCATACAGATGTAACGCGGATTCTTCTGCTCGCTGACCATGCTGATCTCTTCTCTCACCCGCTGAACAAATCGGCGGCTGTAACTTACATCACCGCGCATGGTTTTTGGCTTCGAGCATTGGATGGTGAACATTTCCTGCCGTTCTCAATGTTCCCCAGGTTTCGCGATGCGCCCGCGCGGTACATTCTCCATGTTGAGGAGCCCCGTCCGGGTCACTACCATTGGCCGGACCTCAACGTCGATCTGAGCTTGAAGATCATCCGCAATCCGGAGCATTATCCGCTGACTGCCAAAGCAGAGTAGCCCACCATGCCCGGCGATTTTCTGCGGCGGAGGCCGCAGCTCACGATGGAGCAGTTCCACGCCTTCCGGGACGAGCGCCCGAAGGAGGAGAAGTGGGAGCTGATCGACGGTGTGCCCATGATGATGCCGCCGCCTACACTGGTGCACCAGCGCATCAGCCGCAATCTCGAGGCATTGCTCAATGCTCACCTCGAGTGTGCGAGGCCCGAGTGGCGCGCGGACCTCGAGATCGGCGTGTGGCTGAAGGGGGACGAGAAGTACAATCCTGAACCCGACGTGACGGTGATCGACACCGCCATCGCGCTCGGCCAGATCTACGCGCAACGCTTCTACTTCGTGGCTGAGGTGCTCTCGGAGGGCGACAAGAAAGCGGTGCTGGAGGCCAAGCTGCGCTATTACCAGGAGCACGAGCACAACCGCTGTGTACTGTTCGTCCGACAGGACCGGGTCGGCGCCGTTCAGCACGACCGCCAAGCCGGCGGACGCTGGCGCCGGCGCCAACTCACAAGGCCGGGTGCCGCGCTGATCTTCCCCGACATCGGCACCGTCGGCCGCCTCGGCGACCTCTACCGGTTCACACCGCTCGATCCGTTCGCCACGGGACAGGGTCAGGCCCAGCGGAACTGACCCCGTGAGACGCGCCAAAGGATCGCGGATTGAGGTCTCGGCATGGGTCAGACCGCGGGCGGCTCGGCGCAATGCGAACCGAACCCTACGGCAGGGCTTTCCAGACACGCAATGCACAGTGATCGGACATGTGCCTGAAATCATCGTCGGTTGTCAGCATCCGCAGGTCGTGACGGATGCACAGCTGGGCCAAGAGGGCATCAATCGTTCCGACCTGCACGCCGCTGCGTCGGCAGCGATTTCGCAACTCCGCCGCCCGAATGTGATCCTCGCGATCGGGCATCAACAGCGGTACGGCAGAAAACCGCTCCAAAATCTGATTGCGGGCCTTGGGGCCCGAAAAGCCCTGGAGAAGCTCCTGCAGGACAAGGCCGGTCGCGAGAATTGTCTGCCCGCTTTCGATGCCTTGGATGAGAGCCCCCACCTCCGGCGCCGACGACGGCGCATCGCGCCGAAAGGCGAGCGACCAGACGCTGGTGTCGACGAAAAGGCTCAATCGCGCAGGCGCTCCGCCTTATAGTCGTAAGAGAGATCCCATTCGAGCTTCCCCATCAGCTCGAGCAGGCGCTTCTGCTGTCTTCGCGCGATGAACTCCTGCAGAGCTTTGGTAACGGCAGCCTTCTTCGTGCGCTCACCGCTGACCTCCAGCGCGCGTTCAATCAGCTTCGGATCGATCGACAGATTTGTTGCCATGTGTAATCTTACACACATCTTGTCACACAGATCAAGCTGCCACCCATAGCTCGCCGATTGTGAAACGGTGGACGGGTCAGACCCTGCGGGTCTGACCGGTCTGACCCCACCTACCCCTGCTGATGGTTGAGGCGGAGGCCGGGGCGCTCCCAGTCGAAGGCGACCAGGCGGCCCGAGCCCGACAGGGTGACGTAGGCGGTGCTGAGGCCGGGGCCGCCGAAGCAGAGGTTGGTGGTCATCGGATCGGGCATGGAGAGGCGGCGCAGGCGCGCGCCGTCGGGGCCGAATACGGTGATGCCGCCGTGCATCAGCGTGGCGACCAGGATGTTGCCGGCGCTGTCGACGGCAAGCGAGTCGAAGCGCTGGTAGCCGTCGGCGCAGCCGAGGAAACGGCCGCCGTGGACGGAGGGCCAGGGCGCGCGCTTCACCTCGCCGGGGGAGAGGATGTCCAGCGCCCACAGGCGGGCCGATTCCGTCTCGACGAAGTAGAGCGTGCGGCCGTCCGGCGACAGGCCGCAGCCGTTGGGGTGGACGGAAGGGAAGGCGATGGGCTTGATCAGGCTGCCGTCGGCCTTGGCGTAGTAGACGGCGCCGCGGTCCATGTCGCGCGGCCGGCTCTTGCCGGGGTCGGTGAAGTAGAAGCCGCCGTCGGCGTCGAACACCAGGTCGTTGGGGCCCTTCAGCGGGTGGCCGTCGCAGTGGGTGTAGAGGGTCTCCACCTTGCCCGTGGCGAGGTCGACGCGCTCGATGCGGCCGCCCGAGTAGTCGTCCGCCTGTCCGGCCGGGATGAGGCCGACGCCCGGCAGGTCGTGCCAGCGGAAGCCGCCGTTGTTGGTGACGTAGACCTTGCCGTCGGGCCCGATGGCCGCCCCGTTGGGCCCGCCGCCCAGCTCGGCCACCGTGGTCTTGGCGCCGTCGGGCGCCACCCGCGTGAGCCGCCCCGCGGCGATCTCGACCAACAGGATCGAGCCGTCGGCGAGTGCCACCGGCCCTTCCGGAAAGCTGAGACCGCTCGTGATCTCCCGCAGGGCCTTTTCCATCATCATAGAGATTTCTCCTGCTGACAGCAGTTGGGAACCGGGCCTCGGAGTGCTATGCTAGCCTGCGTGACGCGAGGATCACTCGGGAAGATCGCAGGGGAGCCCCACGTGTTCAACAAGTCCTTGACCCTGCGCTTCATAGGGTCGTTCAGCTACCTGTTCCTCTCGCTGATCCTCGGCCTCGTCGCCATGGGCTTGTTCTGGTTTTATTTTCCCGAAGCGTTCGTGCAGCTGCAGCGGTCCTCATCGACGGTGCGCGACTGGATCGTCGGCCGCCCCTGGTCGGCGCGCACGGAAAGCATCATCCGCTTCCTCCTGGAGGATCGTCAGCTGCTGCTGATCAGCTTCGTCCTCGCGGTACGGGTGGCCCTGGGCGTGCTCGCCCTGCCGATCAGGGCGCTGTTTGGCCGCGGCTAGACCGGGTCTCCGGCCCGTGCGGAAGAGCGCCAGCGATCGTCTCGCCCTGCACCGTCCCGAAGCCATCGGGCGTCGTCATTAACCCCCCCTTAGGCATCTGCATCTAGCGTCCTCCCGGCGCGCCGGCCCGTGCCGCTGCACGCGCGGGAGTTGCGTCGAGGGAGCAGCGCCGGAGCGATGGGGATCTTTGGTGCATCTCGGACCCCGGCGGCGCACAGTGGCCCCGCCCGGCCGCCCGCACCGCTCCGCCGCCGCAGATTGGGCCTGCTGGGCTGGCTCGTGTTCCATGTCACGTTCGTCGCCGCGGCCGGGATTCTGGCTGCCTTCGTCTACTTCACGGTAACCATCCCCGACCCACTGATGCTGCGCCACAAGGACGCCGCACCCGTGGTGCGCATCCTGGCGGCCGACGGCTCGCTGCTCGCCGAGCGCGGCGGCAGCGCGCCGTACATGCCCATCGACCTGCTGCCGCGCCACCTCGTGCATGCGGTGCTCGCCATCGAGGACCGCCGCTTCTACGCGCACTGGGGCGTCGACCTCGTCGGGCTCAGTCGCGCCGCGCTCACCAACCTGCGCGCCGGGCGCGTGGTGCAGGGCGGCTCGACCATCACCCAGCAGCTCGCCAAGAACATCATCCTGAACTCGGAGCGCACGCTGTGGCGCAAGACGACCGAGCTGGTCCTGGCCCTGTGGCTGGAGACGCGCCTGAGCAAGCCCGACATCCTCGAATTGTACCTGAACCGCGTCTATTTCGGCTTCGGCGCCTACGGCGTGGAGGGCGCCTCGCGCCGGTTCTTCGACAAGAGCGCGCGCGACCTCACGATGGCGGAGGCCGCGGTGCTGGCGGGCCTCCTGAAGGCGCCCTCGCGCTACTCGCCGGCGTGGAACCCGGGCCTCGCCCGCCAGCGCGGCGAGAGCGTGCTCGCCAAGATGCTGGAGGCGGGGTTCGTGACGCCCATCGAGGCCCAGCTCAACCCGGTCGCGGAGGTGCGCTTCGCCAAGCTGCAGGTGATGCGCGGCGAGACCGGGGTGGAGTACGCGGTCGACGCCGCGCTCGAGCGGCTGCCCGTGCTGATCGCGGGCAACGACAAGGAGATCGTGGTCGAGACCACCATCGACGCCAAGCTGCAGCAGCGCGCGCAGCAGATCGTCCACGACCTCGTGAAGAGCGAGGGAGGCAAGGTGGACGCAACCCAGGCCGCCCTCGTGCTCATGAACCTGCAGGGCGGCGTCGCCGCGCTGGTCGGCGGCGTCTCGTACGGCGACAGCCAGTTCAACCGCGCCCTGAAGTCCAAGCGCCAGCCGGGGTCGGCCTTCAAGCCGTTCGTCTATCTCGCCGCGCTCGAGAGCGGGCTCACGCCCGAGAGCATCGTCAAGGACGCGCCGGTGCATGCGAAGGGCTGGCACCCGCGCAACTTCGACGGCCGCTACAAGGGCGACGTGACCCTGCGCGAGGCGCTGGCGACCTCCATCAACACCGTGGCGGTGCGGCTCGCCATGACCGTCGGCGTGCGCAAGACCGCGGAGGCAGCGCGCCGCGTCGGCATCGTCTCGGAGCTGCGCCCGGACGCCACGCTGGCGCTCGGTACCTCCGAGGTGACGCTGCTGGAGCTCACCAGCGCCTACGGCGCCTTCGCCAGCGGCGGCCGGCTCGTGGAGCCGCACATCGTCAAGCAGGTGCGCACGGGCTCCGGCCGCATCCTCTATCGGCGGCCGGTCGCGCAGCAGAAAGTTGTGGCGGCGACCCGGCACGTCGGCGCCCTCAACGACATGCTGAACGCGGCGCTGATCTTCGGCACCGGCAAGCGCGCCGCGTTGCCCTTGCATCCCGCCTGCGGCAAGACCGGGACGGCGCAGGAGTTCCGCGACGCCTGGTTCATCGGCTACACCGCGCATTTCGTCGCCGGCGTGTGGGTCGGCAACGACGACCGCCGCGCCATGAAGCGGGTGATGGGCGGTACGCTGCCCGCCAAAATCTGGCGCGACGTGATGCTGCTGGCGCACGAGGGGCGCACGCCGCTGCCGCTGCCCGGCACCGTTTCGATCGACCCGCTGCCACCGCCGACGGGGCCGCCCGACGCCAGCGCGCCCGAGCTCGCCGGCCATGCGCCCGAGCCCGACCGCCAGCCCGACAGCCCCAGCCCGCGGCGCATCCCGGGCCGCTGAGGAGGCGCAGCCCGCCGCCGCAGCTCCGCGGTTCAACGGACCTGCAACAACTTTGCGTGAACGGGGAACCGGACCGCATCTGGTCCGCGCAACACCTGCCCCTACTGCTCGGTTGCGTGCGGCGTCATTCTCTGCACCCGCGGCGACCTCAGGAAGGGCGAGAGGGCCCAAATCCTCCACATCGAGGGCGATTGCGACCATCCCACCAACCGCGGAACCCTGTGCCCGAAGGGTGCGGCGCTGCTCGATTTCGTGCACTCCAGAACACGCACCCTCTATCCGCAGCTCCGCAGACCGGGCTCCGATAGGTTCGAGCGCGTGACGTGGGATGACGCTCTCGATCGCATCGCCCGCCTCATGAAGGACGACCGCGACGCCAACATCGTGGTCCGCAACGGCGCCGGCACGGCGGTCAACCGCTGGACGACCACGGGCTTCCTCGCCGCCTCGGCCACGACCAACGAGACGGCCTGGGCGACCTACAAGGTGGTGCGCAGCGCCGGGATTGTCGCCGTCGACAATCAGGCGCGGGTCTGACACGGCCCGACGGTAGCCAGTCTGGCTCCGACGTTCGGCCGTGGCGCGATGACCAACTCCTGGACCGACATCAAGAACACGGATTTCGTCGTCGTCATGGGCGGCAATGCCGCGGAGGCCCACCCCTGCGGCTTCAAATGGGTCACGGAGGCCAAGCACAACCGGGGCGCCAGGCTGATCGTGGTCGATCCGCGCTTCACCCGGTCGGCCGCGGTGGCGGACGTGTACGCGCCGATCCGGCAAGGCACCGACATCGCCTTCCTGCTGGGCGTGCAGAACTGGACCAAGCACGCGCTGATCAATGCCGTGCTGCAGCCGGAGTTCTTCGTCGAGATCGGCGAGGAGCTCGCCGCAGAGAAGGGCATCAAGCCGGCCTCGTGGGTGCGCGTGTGGTCGAAGCGCGGCTCGGTGAAGGCGAGGGCCGTAGTCACCAAGCGCGTGCAGCCGCTGATCTGCGACGGCAGGACCGTGCACATCGTCGGCATCCCCCTGCACTGGGGCTTCACGGGCGTGGCGCGCAACGGCTTCGGGCCCAACTCGCTCACGCCCTACGTCGGCGACGCCAACATCGAGACGCCCGAATACAAGGCGTTCCTGGTCGACATCGAGCCCATTGGCGGGCCGGTGGCCTGAGGAGGCGCACATGTTCCCTCCCATCCCCAATCCGAAGGTCGAGCCCCTTCACCGAGTGGATCAACCCCGAGACCAGGAATCTCGAGTGGCTGATCCGCAAGGACGGGTGCATGCACTGCGCCGATCCGGGCTGCCTCAAGGCCTGTCCTGCCCCCGGCGCCATCGTGCAGTACTCCAACGCCATCGTCGATTTCGTGAAGGAGAACTGCATCGGCTGCGGGTATTGCGTGAACGGCTGCCCGTTCGACATCCCGCGCATCTCCCAGGTCGACAACAAGGCCTACAAATGCACGCTCTGCTCGGACCGCATCGCCATCGGCCAGGGACCGGCCTGCCAGAAGGCCTGCCCGACCCAGGCCATCGTGTTCGGCACCAAGGACCAGATGAAGCAGTGGGCCGACGAGCGCATCAAGGACCTCAAGTCCCGCGGCTTCGCCAACGCGGGCCTGTACGATCCTCCCGGGGTGGGTGGCACGCATGTCATGTACGTTCTGCAGCACGCCGACAAGCCCGAGGTGTACGCCGCGCTGCCGGCCAATCCGCGCATCAGCCGGGGGTGGAGGCCTGGAAGGGCGTCGGCAAGTACGCGGGCCTGGCGGCAATCGGGCTCACGGCCGCGGCGGGCGTCCTCCATTACCTGCTGCGGGGGCCCAACATGGTCACCGCCCAGGACGAGGCCCAGGCCGACCGGCTCGCCGAGAGGGAGGAGCGCCGGCTTGCAAGAAGGGATGAGCGAGTGACCGTCACGCGCGCGTCACGAGCGCCAACCGGTTCCCTCTCCCCGCTTGCGGGGAGAGGGTTAGGGTGAGGGGCACCCCCAAGCAAATCCCCATCCGCGGGGAGCCTCCAACCACGCTCGACGCGCTTCGTCTATTCGTTGAGGCTCCGCGCTGACAGGGCGGGGCCCTTTGCTGCCCCCACCCCCGCCCTCTCCCCGTCGCCCTCGGGCCATTGTGGAGAGCGCGCTCGTGTGGATAGCCGAGGCCGATGGGGAGAGGGAGTCCGCGTGCCGTCAGCGCCCCTTGTAGCTCGGCTTGCGCTTCTCGTTGTAGGCCAGGATGCCCTCCTGACGGTCCTCGGTCACCACCGTGCGGTTGTAGGCCTCGATCTCGAAGGCATAGCCCGACATGCGGTCGAGCTCGGTCGCCTTGTCGATGGACTTCTTGGCTTGGCGCACCGAGATCGGCGCATTGGCAGCGATGCGCAGCGCCGTGGCACGCGCCTCGGCCAGCAACTTGTCGTCCGCACACACCTTGTTGACCATGCCGTAGGCCGCCGCCTCCTCGGCCGTGATCGGCGCCCCCGTCAGGATGATCTCCTTGGCGCGGCGCTGGCCCACCGCGCGCGGCAGGTTCTGCGTGCCGGCGGCACCCGGAATGATGCCGAGCGTCACCTCGGTCAGCGCAAAGCGGGCCGACTGCGCCGCGTAGATGAAGTCGCACGCCAGCGCCAGCTCCATGCCGCCGCCGAAGGCCGCGCCGTTGACCGCGGCGATCACGGGCACCGGGCAGTCCATGATGGCGCGCGCCATCTGCTCCACGATGGCGTGCTGGCGGCGCCACACGGCGTCCGGCATGCCCTTGCGCTCCTTGAGATCCGCGCCCGAGCAGAAGCCCTTGCCTTCTCCCGTGAGCACGAGACACGCCGCGGTGTCCGGCTCGACGTAGAGGCCGGAGAAGAAGTCGCGCAGCTCCTCCATCATGCGTGTGCTCATGGCGTTGCGCGCCGCCGGCCGGTTCATGGTGACGATCCCGACGCGGTCCTCGCCGATCTCGATCTTCAGCGTCTCGTAGACTTTCAATGCCTCTTGGCTCATGCGCAACCGCCCTGTTTCTCCGGTGAGTGGTGAGATGGTGAGTGTGGGCCGGAGCCTGCGTCTCTGTCACTTTCCATTTTGAGGGGTCAGGCCCCTCGCGACGCCGTTGCAGTTTCATTGTGCGGTGGGGCGAGGGGTCTGACCCCGTTCGACGAGGCAAGGTGCCAGACCCCGTTCGAGGATGGCAACAGCGGGCGCCGCGCGCCCATCGCCGAATCTCACCATCTCACCACTCACCGGTATATGCTGAACGGCGGGGCTGACACGAAGGCACCGCCATGAACCTCTCCCTGACCCTGCAGACCGTTGCCAAGGTCTGGCCGGACCGCCCCGCCATCGCCTGGGACGGCGGCGTCCTCGACTACCGCGGCTTCGAGGCCCAGGTGCAGCGCATCGCCGGCGCGCTCACCGGGCGGCACGCGCTGCGGCCCGGCGACCGCGTGGCGCTCGCCATGGACAACTGCGCCGAGTATCTCCCCCTGCTCTACGGCATCTGGCGCGCCGGGCTCTGGGCGGTGCCGATGAACAGCAAGCTGCACGCCCGGGAGATGGCGTGGATCCTCGCCGACTCCGCGGTCAAGCTGTGCCTCGCCGGCGCCAAGCACGCCGACGCCCTCTCCGCGCCCGACCTCGGCCCCCTGCCGCCGATCGTCGCCCTCGGCTCGGCCGACCATCGCGCGCTGCGCAACGGAGAGCCTCTGGCCAGCGCGCCCGCCAACCCCGGCGACGAGGCCTGGGTGTTCTATACCAGCGGCACCACCGGCCGGCCGAAGGGCGCCATGCTCACCCACCGCAACCTGCTGTTCGCCTGCCACTGCTACTACGCCGACATCGACCGGGTCGGCCCGCAGGACACCATCCTGCACGCCGCGCCGCTTACCCACGGCTCCGGCCTCTACGGCCTCGCCCACATCGCGCGCGGCTCGCGCAACCTGATCCTGGAAGGCTCGTTCGAGCCGGAGCGCGTCTTCCAGGCGCTGGCCCAGGACCGCAACGTCAGCCTGTTCGCGGCCCCCACCATGGTCTCGCGGCTGATCAACCATCCCGCCGCGGGCTCGTCCAGCACGGCGGGCCTCAAGACCCTGATCTACGGCGGCGCACCCATGTACGTCTCCGACCTCGAGCGCGCGCTCGAGCTCCTCGGGCCCAAGCTCTACCAGCTCTACGGGCAGGGCGAGAGCCCGATGACCATCACCGGCCTCGACCAGGCCCTGCACGCCGACCGCGGCCACCCCAGGTGGAAGGAGCGGCTCGGCAGCACCGGAATTGCCCGCACCGGAGTCGCCGTGCAGGTGGTGGACGAGGACGGGCGCGAGCTGCCCGTGGGCGAGGTCGGCGAGATCGTCACCCGCAGCGACTGCGTCATGCCCGGCTACTGGAACAACCCCGAGGCCACCTCCCGCGCCCTGCGCGAGGGCTGGCTCTGGACCGGCGACATGGGCAGCATGGACGCGGACGGGTTCCTCACCATCAAGGACCGCTCCAAGGACATGATCATCTCCGGCGGCTCCAACATCTATCCGCGCGAGATCGAGGAGGTGCTGCTCACCCATCCCGCCGTCCTGGAGGCCGCCGTCGTCGGCCGCGCGCATGCCGACTGGGGCGAGGAGGCAATCGCCTTCATCGTATGCCGCGAGGGGGAGGAGCTTGCGACCGCCGGCCTCGACCGCCTGTGCCTCGACAACATCGCCCGCTTCAAGCGCCCCAAGGGCTACCGCTTCGTCAAGTCGCTGCCCAAGAACAACTACGGCAAAATCCTCAAGACCGAGCTGCGCGAGCGGCTGAAGGGCGAGGAATAGCGGGTCGTGCGCGCGTCGCCGGGAGACGGTGGCGCGCCTCCACGACTTTCTGTCCGCCTCTCATGGCGCTCCCGTTGCCAAAACCAGCGCCTCCTGTCCTTGTGCAGTGCACGCATCTCTGTTGCGTTGCGTCATCAACGGCTGTGCATCAACCGCTTGAAAGCATTGCCCTACGACCAAGCTTCGGCTTCTTGTCACTCCGGGGCAACGCCCTTAACCTTCTGTACGCAACCTGACGCTCGAGGGCTTGCTCGTTCGCCGCGCGAGCGTCAAGAAGGACGGCACGGGAGAGAAGAAACGCAAAGAGGAGATGCAGCAATGAGGGTCGTCGATCTGCCGCGGGACACCTGGCTCGTGGTCGAGGCGCTCGCCGCCGGAGAGGTGAAGCTCGTGTCGACACACGCCACGCAGCATCAGGCCGAGGCGGAGCGCGATGAGCACAACCGCGGCCTGCGCACGCCCCGCTACAGCGCCATCAAGACGCTGGTCCCGGCGGCGGGCGCACAGGGCTGTGGCGCCGTGCTGATGCAGCACTGAGCCGCACAGGGACCACGGGCTCCCGGCGCAACGCACTGCCATGCGATCGATCGTGAGCGCCCGGCCGCCGCGATCCGCCGCCGTGCGAATGGCGATCCGCCCCTGTCTCTGGCAACGCAGCTGTGCCCGCGCCCGGAGCCATGGCGGACCCATGCCGGCCGCATCGAGAGCCCGGGGGCGAGAGTGCGGGGGCGAGAGTCCGGGTGCGCACTTTTGCCGCGCACCCCACCCGCCTGCCCGGCGGCCCCTGCAATAGCCTGCGCGCCCGAGCTTTTCTCAGTGCGCTTTCATACAGCGGATGACCTATATCGCACCGATCCACTCACCGGATCGATTGCGGTGCCGGCCGGCGCCCGTGTTAGAATGGCGGCGCGGGGCAGACATGAGTTGTCAGTCGGTTGGAGTTGGCCTTGAGCAATGTCACGTATTTGCGTCCGCAGCTCCCGAGCGCGCTGATCGAGCAGGCCGCCGAAGCCATCCGGTCGCGCATCGTCAATGGCGAGCTCGAGCTCGGCGAGCCCCTTTCCGAGACCGCGCTCGCCGTCAAGCTGGGCGTCAGCAAGACACCCATCCGCGAGGCGTTTCTGCGCCTCGAGGCCGAGGGCCTGATCGAGATCAAGCCGCAGCGCGGCACCTTCGTCTTCGACATGGGCGCGGAGGAGGTGCGCGACCTCTGCGAGCTGCGCGAGGTGCTGGAGATCGCCGCGGCACGCATCGCCATCAGACGCCGCTCCGCAGAGCTTGCCGACGCCCTGGAGGAGATCGTCGCCGGCATGCACGAGGCGCTCAGGAGCGGGAATATCCTGGAATACCGGATGATGGACCGCACCTATCACCAGCGCATCGTCGAGCACGCCGGCAACGCCGTCCTTCGGGCGACCTACGAGACGCTCACCGTCCGCATCCAGGCGCTGCGCAACCGGCTGACGCTCGATCCCGTCCTCAACCGTCAGTCGATGCGAGAGCACCGCGAGCTCGCGGCGCTGGTCCGCGCCGGCGAGATCTACCGTGCCTCCACCTGCCTGTCGGACCATATTCGCCGCGTAAAGGCGCACTATCTGCGCGTCATGGACTTGGAGGACTGACCGCCGCCTCCGTCGCCACGCGCCTCCCCGCCTACGCGCCGGGCTTCTGCGTGCGGCGCAGCGCGGCAAGCTTCGCCTCGCGGCGGGTGATGTAGGCGGCGGAAGCGAAGATGACGAGCGCCCCGATCCAGGTCCACCTGTCGATGAGCTCGCCGAACGCCAGATAGGCGACCGCCACGGTGAACGGCAGGCGCGAGAACTCGAAGGTCATGGCCAGCGACGCCTCGGTGGCGGCATAGCCGCGCACCAGCGCCACGTGCCCCAGCACGGCGGTGACCGCCATGCCCAGCACCGGCACCAGCGCATCGAGCGTCGGCCAGCTCCACACGAGCAGCGCCGGGACGAGCGACAGCGGCAGCAACGCCATGTTGGTGAGAAACACGATCTTGTCGGGATCGTCGGCGGCGGTGAGCTGCTTCACCATGATCACGGTGAGGCCCTGCGACATGGCCGACACCACGGCGAGCAGCTGCCCCAGGCCCAGCGGCGCCATGCCCGGCCGCAGAATGATCATGGCACCCAGGAAGCCGACGATGACGGCGGTCCAGCGCCTGAGGCGCACCCGCTCGCCCAGGAGGAGGATCGCCCCGATGGTGCCGAACACCGGCGCGAGGAAGCCGATGGCCGTCACCTCGCCGATCGGAATGAGCGACAGCGCATAGAACCAGGCCTGCATCGAGAGCAGCGAGACCAGGACGCGCACGCCGTAGAGCGGCAGCTGGTCGGAGTGCAGGAGCGATGCACCGCGCCAGGCCAGCAGCGGCAGCAGCATCAGGCAGGCACACAGGTTGCGCAGGAACACGACCTCGAACGGGTGCAGGCCGGCATTCATGGCCGCGCGCGAGAACGCCGCCAGCCCGGCGAACATCGCCATGGAGATGGTCACCCAGAAGACGCCCGCGATGGGACCGCTCGCCGGCACCCGAGCGAGGAGCTTCAGATCGGGCACCGGCATGAGGCAAGACCCTCCCGTTTCTTGTTGTGCGTGCCCTCGCGGCAACCCTGTAGCTATTCGGCTCGGGGGTGACATTTGGCAAGCCCGCGGCCTCGCTGCGCATGACGGGCATGCGCCGGGGAGGTTTCGGGTTTCAGGTTCCAGGTTTCAGAGACTACGATAGCCTGCCCTGAAACCCGACACCTGAAGCCTGGACATGACCGAGCCCTGCGATCTCTCCGCCCTCGACGCGCGCGATGCCATCGGCCGGCGCCAGCTCTCGCCCGTGGAGCTCCTGGAGAGCTGCCTCGCCCGCATCGAGCGGACCAACGGCGCCGTCAACGCCATGGTGGCGATGGACGTGGCGGCGGCGCGCAAGCGCGCCCGGGAGATCGACGAGGCCATCGCGCGCGGCGAGGACGTGGGCCTGCTCGCCGGCCTGCCGATCGGCATCAAGGACCTGCAGCCGACCGCCGGCCTCAGGACCACATTCGGGTCTTTGCTGTTCAAGGACAACGTGCCCGCCGCGGACGAGCACGGCGTCGCCAACCTGCGCAAGGCCGGCGCCGTGATCCTTGGCAAGACCAACACGCCCGAGTTCGGCGCCGGCGCCAACACCACCAACCGCGTCTATGGCCCGACCGGCAACCCCTTCGACCCGTCGAGGACCTGCGCCGGCTCCTCCGGCGGCTCGGCGGTGGCCCTGGCGCTCGGCCAGGTGCCGCTCGCCACCGGCTCCGACTACGGCGGCAGCCTGCGCACGCCCGCGGGCTTCTGCGGCGTGGTCGGCTTCCGCCCCTCGCCCGGACTGGTGCCCGGCGTCGACAAGGCCGCAAGCCTGAGCCCCTTCGGCGTCATCGGCGCGATGGGCCGCTCGGTCGCCGACGCACACCTCCTCCTGCGCGCCCAGATCGCCATCGACCGACGCGACCCGTTCTCCTCGCGCGACATCGAGAGCATCCCCGCTCGGCTCACCGGCGCAGAGCTGGGCAAGCTCACCGCTGCCGTCACGCCCGATCTCGGCTGCGCGCCGGTCGACCGCAACATCGCCGCCGTCTTCGCCGAGCGCGCCCAACGCTTCCGCCACGCCTTCCGCGCGATCGAGGAGCGGGCGCCCGACTTCGCCGGCGTGCACGAGACCTTCGAGGTGCTGCGCGCCGTGAACTTCGTGGCCGCGCACCGCGAGCGGCTGGAGACCGCGCGCGAGCTCCTCGACCGCAACGTCACCGACAACACCGAGCGGGGCCTGAAGATGTCGCTCGCCGACGTGGCCCGCGCCAATGTGGAACAGACCAGGCTCTACAAGCGCGTGCTGGCGTTCTTCCGGGAGGTGGACGTGCTGATCTGCCCGGCCGCCTCCGTCTCGCCCTTCCCGCATTCCCAGCTCTTCGTGGAGGAGATCAACGGCGAGCGGATGCCCACCTACATGCGCTGGCTCGCCATCACCTACGCGCCCACCACGGCGCTGTGCTGCGCCGCCGCCATACCCTGCGGCGTGGACCACGCGGGCCTGCCCTTCGGCATCCAGGTGATTGGCCCCAACGGCGCCGACGCCCTGGTCCTGGAGGTCGCCCACGCCCTGGAGCAGGTGCTGGCCGCCGACCGGGCCACCGCGCGCCCAGTGCCGGATTTGAGCAAGCTGCTCCCGGCCGAGAGCGAGCCGTCCTCGGCGCTCAATTGACGCAGGTGCAGCCGAGAACCTGTCTCGGGCCGCCACCCGACGACCCGATCGTCATGCATTGCTTTCTGAGCGGCGGATCACAGCCCCCATTGGCATCGCGCCATTCCTGGATTCGCCGCGCCCGGGCAAGACGCTCCGCCTCCGCAGCTTCCCGTCTGCGACGCTGAGCGGCCTCGAGCTCCTGGGCCGCGCGCTCCGATTCGAGCCTGCGCTTGTTGGCCTCCGCTTCGGCCGCCTCTCTCATGTGGCGCTGGGTTGCCTCGAGCTCTGCGGCTACCCGCGCCGCTTCGAGCTTGCGCTTGGTGGCTTCGGCTTCGGCGCGCGCCCGCTCTTCCTGACGTTTCGCCGCTGCGAGCTGCTCCTCGTGGCGCTTCTGGGCCTCGACCGCGCGTCTCTCCTGGTCCTCAACCTCGGGCGACTTTTTCTTCGGGGCATCGATGCTGATCGTCGCCCAGGAGAACGACGGCAGCCCGAAATAGTGCTTGCCGACGTACGCAAAGAGGAGAGCAATGAGGCCGGTAATGATCGCGCCTAGAAGAATCGGACCCATGGAACCAATTTTGCCTATGGAACCGCGCCTGCGCTGTTTGGCTTCAGCAGCGGTGCGCTCGGCCTCGGCGCGGGCGGCGGGCGCCCGCTCCACCGATGCGAGGTGCTCCTTGAGGGCCGTGACGAGGCTGTGGCAATCGTTCCGGAAGCGATCAGGCCGAAGGATCACCGCCTGCAGCCGAGCTAGCGCGCGTATCGACACTGGCAGCGTGTCGGCGCGTGGCATGGCGGCGGCGCCGACCAGCACGGGGATCACTCGCTTGCCCTGATCAAGCGCGGCTTTGATTTCGATGACTACGAAATCATCGAGGTCGCCCCCGCGTGCTGCGAGCAGCTCTGACCAGCGAGGCCCGATGACGGCGAGCAGCACATCGCAAGCAGCGACTGCCCTGTTCAACACCGCGACAAAATCGTGACCCGCCTCTATGTCGGCGTCCATGAACAAGTCATTGGCGGGAAGCTCACTTTCCAAGCGCTCGCGAAGTGCGTGAGTGAACCCCGGATCATCTTCGCGGCGGTAGCTTATGAAGATCTTCCGCACCATGCTCACCCGCCGTAGCAATGTCTGTGCCCCGCAATCGTTATAGCAATGGCGTGGCCCCTCATCCGAGGCCACGCCGACGGCATACGTAGCAGTCGGCGAGGCTCCCGTCATCCCCAGTGCCGGAGTCCGCAGCCGCCCCTCACCTTGGCCCTCTTCTCGCGCCGGCGCAAAGCGAGGCGAGCGCGCGGCGCGCTACGCCGGGCGGGCCCTGCCGATCTGGGCAATGCGTCGGAGCTCGGCACGGGCATCCACGAGCTCTGCGCGCAGGTCATACTCGTCAGGGGCAGTCACGCGCGCCTGCACGATGTCGCCAGGCGCCAGATCGGTTGCGCCGCCGAGGAACACCGACCCGTCGATCTCCGGTGCATCCCACATCGAGCGGCCCGTGGCACCGTCCTCGTCCACCTCGTCGATGATCACATCGATCGTGCGGCCGACCCGCGCCGCCATCGCCTCGCGGCTCACCTCGCGCTGTGCGGCCATGAAGCGGTGCCAGCGCTCCTCCTTCACCTCCTCGGGCACGGCGCCGGGGAGTGCGTTGGCGGCGGCGCCCTCCACCGCCTCGTACTTGAAGCAGCCGACGCGCGCGAGCCTCGCCGCCTTCAGCCAGTCGAGCAGCAGCCGGAAGTCCTCCTCCGTCTCCCCTGGAAAGCCGACGATGAAGGTCGAGCGCACCGCCAGATCCGGGCAGGCCTCTCGCCACCGCGCCAGCCGCTCCAGCGTCCTCTCCTGGTGCGCGGGCCGGCGCATGGCCTTCAGCACGCGCGGGGAGGCGTGCTGGAAAGGAATGTCGAGATAGGGGAGGATTTTGCCCTCTGCCATCAGCGGCAACACCGCATCCACGTGCGGGTACGGATAGACGTAATGGAGCCGCACCCAGGCGCCCAGCGAGCCCAGCGCCCGGCACAGGTCGAGGAACCGCGCCGCAAGCGGGCGGGCCTTCCAGGCGCTTTCCGCAAACTGGATGTCGAGCCCGTAGGCCGAGGTGTCCTGGCTGATGACGAGGAGCTCCTTCACGCCGGCCGCAACCAGCCGCTCCGCCTCCGCCATCACCTGGTTTGCCGGACGGCTCGCAAGTCTGCCGCGCAGCTGCGGGATGATGCAGAACGAGCACCGGTTGTTGCAGCCTTCGGAAATCTTCAGATACGCGTAGTGCCGCGGCGTGAGGCGCAGCCCGTGCGGCGGCACCAGGTCGATGTAGGGATCGTGCAGCGGCGGCACGGCCGCGTGCACGGCGGCCACCACCTGCTCGTACTGGTGCGGGCCGGTGACGGCCAGCACGCCCGGGTGCGCCGCCAGGATGCGCTCCTTCTCCACCCCCAGGCAGCCCGTGACGATGACGCGGCCGTTCTCGGCCATCGCCTCGCCGATCGCCTCCAGGCTCTCCGCCTTGGCCGAGTCGAGAAACCCGCAGGTGTTGACCAGCACCACGTCCGCGCCGGCATAGTCGGGCGACAGCTCGTAGCCCTCCGAGCGCAGGGCGGTGATGATGCGCTCCGAATCGACCAGCGCCTTCGGGCAGCCGAGCGAGACGAGGCCGACGCGCGGGGCCGGCCTGGTGGTGGGGCGCTTCTTCGGGCGCGGCCTGGCTTTGACAGCAGATCCTGACATGGCGGGCCTTGTAGCGCCCATCGCGGGCAACGAAAAGGGGACAAGGTACAAGCGGACTGGGAGAATTTTTCGCGCGACCAACCTGCGGGCGCCGTCCTCAGTGCGAAACGGATCGCTGCAAAAACTCCAGCCACAGACCGTGGGCGTCAGCGGGGCCGACCCAGAGGCTGTCGCGAGTGCAGCCGGCCGACGCATGGCGGATGCGGCGTTCGCGCAGAATGCGCCGCGACGAATCGAGGCTCCTCACTGCAACAGTGGCGGCGACGATCGGTCGACCGGGCGCCAATTGAGCGGTTGCCGGGAGAAACACAATCTCAGCCTCGGCCAGTGCGAACGCAGCCGTGCCGGAGCCGAATGGTCCACAGGGCGGCGTCTCAATCGCCACAGCACCCAACGCTGGGAGCAGCCGCTGCTCGGCGTCGGCGCCGGCGAGCCAAACCCTCGCCAGGCTGAATGCGGTATTCGCGTGGGCGAAGTGCTCGGGCCGGTCCGTCGGTGAGTGCTGACGACGGGAGAAGAACAGCCGGCGAAGGGCGGCCGGCTGATCGAGCGTCGCAAGATTGCCCCTCCTGTGAAGGGTCAGTCCAAGTCTCGACAGGCGCTCAGCCAATGCGCGAAAGTCGGGTGCGTAGAGGCCGAGGAAGGCCGGGCCGTCTCCGCCCTCCAGCCACCTGTGATACTCCGACGTGAGCGCGTCGGTGGCAGCCGGCACCGTGATCAGCTCGATCTCCGTCCCATCCGGGAACTTGACGTGCGTGTTGCGCAGGCCGTTCGCGTGTGGCCGCCCCGGCTTCAGGGTGAAGCCCAGCGCCTCGAAGGTGGCCTTTGCTCTCTCCAGGTCCTTCACCGCCAAAGGAATGTGATCCAGGCCGCGCACGGCTGCCCCCTGCGCCGCGGATGAGGTGGCTGGAGAGCCCGAGGCGACGGCCAGCAACATGCCCCACTGAAACGTGCGTCGCGTCATCATCAGGCGGCTCGCCTCTGGTCGCTTGCTGGCACCCTTTCGCGAGCGAGCCGCACCATGCAGGCCGGTAGCACGATCGCGCGCCGTTATCTCGGCGAGGCTCTGCCAAGTCTGCTCAGACCCGGAAGAGAGCATAGAACTCATCCGCGGGAGCCTCGACTGCGAGCACTTGCAAAGGGAAGCATTGGTCCAGTCCTTCGAGGCTCTCCTGGCCTTCGAGACGTTCCAGGAATGGTGTAGGCGAGCAGCGCGGCAGCGGTAGCCCGGACAAGGCCGCGGCCCCGTCTGCAAACGCAAGTTGCAGCCTGAAGAAATCTCTATCGTAGGTCACTGTCGCCCGCCATCCGGCTGTGTGTGGCATATCCGATGCGCTCTGGCATGCGATGTTTGTTCTGCTGCTGACACGGCGTAGCCACGAACTCATGATGTTGTAGTGCCCGATTCGGGCACATTTCACGGGAGGATCCCAATGGCACGAGCCTTCACCCTTTCAGTCGGTGCAGCGGCCATCGCCGCCCTGGCCGCCGTTTCCGGCGCACAGGCGCAATCGCGCGTCGAGGTCGGCGTGCTCACCTGCACCGCTTCCGGCTCGACCGGCTTCATCGTCGGCTCGACCCGCACCCTCAGCTGCCGCTTCAACCGCCAGGGCAAGGACGAGTTCTACAGCGGCACCATCAACAAGTTCGGCCTCGACCTCGGCGTCACCAAGCAGGCGAAGATCGCCTGGGCCGTACTGGCGCCCACCTCCAACCTGCCGAGGCGCTCGCTGGTGGGCGGCTACGGCGGTGTCAGCGCCGAGGCCACGGTCGGCGTCGGCGTCGGCGCCAATGCGCTCCTCGGCGGCTCCGACAAGTCGATCGTGCTGCAGCCCTTGAGCGTGCAGTCGCAGGAGGGCCTCAACATCGCTGCCGGCGTGACCTCCCTGACGCTGCGCGTCCGCCGCTAGAACCGCAGCACGCGGATCCAGCGGGCCACGTCCAGCAGGCTCATGGCCGCCGCGGCCACATAGGTGAAGGCCGCGGCGCGCAGGATCTGGCGCGCCGCCGGCAAGTCCCGATCCGGGATGTAGCGGCCGGCCTCCAACAGCGGCAGCGCCCGGCGGAAGCTCGCGTCGTACTCCACCGGCAGCGTGTAGGCGTGCATGACGATCGACAGGCCGAGGATCAGCACGCCCGCGAGCGCCTGCATCAGCATGAGATGCGGGGCCTTGGCCAGCACCATCACGACGGGTGCCGCCAGCATCACGACGGCACCGACCTTCTCGAACCAGATCGCCTGCTTGGCCAGCCGCGTGCGGTCCTTGAGCGGCCGATAGCCGGTGGCATCCTGCATGGCGTGCCCGGTCTCGTGCGCGGCAATGACGAGCGCGGTCAGCGAGCGCCCTTTCAGATGCTGCGGCAGCAGGCGAACCGCCTTGGCGTCGGGATCGTAGTGGTCGCCGAGATCGGTCGTCTCCACCTTGACGTGGTGCAGCTTCATGCCGTCGAGCAGGTGGCGCGCGAACTCGCCGCCGGTGCCCGCAAAGTCGGGACGATCCCTCGAATGCTGGGCGATCACCCGACGCACCCACACCTGCGGCAGCACCGCAAGGCCGAGCACCAGCGCCAGGATCAAGAGCATCGGAACCAAGGCAAGCACTCCGTGGGGGAGTAGGGAATAGGGAGTGGGGAGCGGGGCCGTTGCGGGCCATTCCCCACTCCCCATTCCCCTAGGTATACGTCCGCTCGTCGGCGATGACCTTGCCGTCGTTGGGCAGCGAGCCCGGCGCCACGATCTCCACCTCGCCCTTGAGCTTGGTGACCGCCTGCAGCGCCTCCGCCAGCTTGGCCTTGAGGCCCGCGTCATCCCGGGCCTCGGCGCGCAGCGTCATGACATCCTGCTCGCCCGCGCGCCCGACCACCAGGCGCACCCGCCCGACGCCGGGATGGCGCTTCGCCACCTCCGCCACCTGCTCGGGGTGCACGAACATGCCCTTGACCTTGGTGGTCTGGTCGGCGCGCCCGAGCCAGCCCTTGATGCGCGTGTTGGTGCGCCCGCAGGGGGATATCCCCGGCAGCACGGCGGAGAGGTCGCCGGTGGCAAAGCGGATCAACGGATAGTCGCGGTTGAAGGAGGTGACGACCACCTCGCCCACCTCTCCCCCCGGCACCGGGTCGCCGGTGCCCGGCCGCACGATCTCCACGATCACGCCCTCGTCGACGATCATGCCCTCCAGCGCCTCGCTCTCGTAGGCGATGATGCCGAGGTCGGCCGTCGCATAGGTCTGGAAGGTCGCAACGCCCCGCTGCTTGTACTCGGCCCTTAGCGAGGGGAACAGCGCCCCGCCACCCACCATCGCCCTCTTGAACGAGGTGGCGTCCTTGCCCGCCTCGCGCGCCTTGTCGAGCAGGATCTTGAGATAGTCGGGCACACCCACGTAGACGGAGGGCCTCAGCGCCTGGATGGCCTCCAGCTGCTGCTCGGTATTGCCGGGGCCGGCGGCGATCACGGCGCAGCCGAGCGTGCGTGCGCCGGAGTCGAGGATCCAGCCCCCCGGCGTGAGATGATAGGCGAAGGTGTTGTGCACGATGTCGCCCTTGCGCACGCCGGCGGCGTAGAGGGCGCGCGCCGCGCGCCACCAGTCCTCGCCCCGACCCTCGGGCTCGAAGATCGGCCCCGGCGACATGAACACGCGCGCCACCTCGGAGACCGCCGCCGTGGCGAAGCCGCCGAACGGCGGGCGCTTGGCCTGCAGCGTGTGCAGCACCGACTTGCGCAGCACCGGGAGGGCGGCCAGCGCCTCGCGCGAGGTCACCGCGCCCGGGTCGGCCCCTTTCAGGTGCTCCGCCCAGCCCGGCGCTGCGGTCACCGTGTGGCGGATCAGGTCCGGGAGCAGGTTGAACTGTGCCAGCTCCCGCTGCTCGGGGTGGCGGGTCTCGAGCTGATCGAAATAGTCGGCCATGCCTTGTCAAGCTCTCGGTCGAAGCAAACCAACGCGCCTGTCATACCGGGGCTTGTCCCCGGTATCCAGCCCTCCGCGAGCGCCAACCTACGCCAGCCAGCGCTTGCGCCGCTTGTAGGACTTCACGTCGCGGAAGCTCTTGCGGTCGCCGCCGCCGATGCCGAGGTAGAACTCGCGCACGTCCTCGTTCTCGCGCAACGCCTGCGCGTCGCCGTCCATGACGATGCGCCCGTTCTCCAGAATATAGCCGTAGTTGGCGTACTTGAGGGCCATGTTGGTGTTCTGCTCGGCGAGCAGAACCGAGACGCCCTGCTCGGCGTTGAGCCGCCGCACGATCTCGAAGATCTCCTCGACCAGCTGCGGCGCCAGGCCCATCGACGGCTCGTCGAGCAGCATCATCCTCGGCCGGGACATCAGCGCGCGCCCGATCGCCGTCATCTGCTGCTCGCCGCCCGAGATGTAGCCGGCGAGCGAGCCGCGGCGCTCCTTGAGGCGCGGGAAATAGCCGAAGACCATGTCGATGTCCGCCGCGATCGCGCCGCGGCCGTCGCCGCGCGTGAACGCGCCGGTCAGCAGGTTCTCCTCCACGGTGAGGTGGCCGAAGCAGTGCCGGCCCTCCATCACCTGGATGCAGCCGCGGCGCACGAGGTCGCTCGGCGAGAGCCCGTCCACCCGCGCACCCATGAACTCGATCGCGCCCTTGGTCACCTTGCCGCGCTCCGCCAGCAGCAGGTTGGAGACGGCCTTCAGCGCGGTGCTCTTGCCCGCGCCGTTGGCACCCAGCAGGGCGACGATGGAACCGCCCGGCACCGCGAGCGAGACGCCCTTCAGGACCAGGATGACGTGGTCGTAGATGACCTCGATGCTCTTGAGGGCAAGGATCGGCGCCGCCGCGTCGGTGGCAGGCGAGGCGCCGGTCTCGGCGGTCAGTGTGGACTCTTGCGGCATCGGTCGATCTTCGGGGAAGGCGGCGGCCGCAGCCGCCGCCTTCGGCTATCGCATGGCCATTACGAGGACGGACACTGCCGCGGCGTGACCTTGTTCTCGTCGGCGAACTTCTTCGCCGAGGCCTCCATCATCGGCCGCACCACGTCGTGCATGGGCGTCGATCCAGTCGGAGACGAGCTTCCACTGCTTGCCGTCCCATTGCTGGAATATGACCGCGCCTTTGCCTTCGTGGTCGTCGCACGTGTTCTTGATAGGCCGCATCATCTTGCCGAAGCCGAGCTGATCGAGGCGCGCCTGGGTGAGATCGAGAGTCTCCATGCCCTCGCGCACGTGCTCGCCCGTCACGTTCTTGCCGTGCTTCTTGACGGCGTTGCGGACTGCCTCTGTAGTCATCATGGCGTTCACCAGCGCGCGGTTGTAGAGGACTTCGCCGGTCTTGTCCCAGCTCGTGGCGCCCTTGCCCTTGTCATGGACGTACTTCTTGATGTCGTCGTAGATCTTGAAGTCCTTGCCGGGCGCGTGGAAGGTCGCCGAGATATACCCCTTGGCCCCATCGCCGGCGGGAAGGACGTCGGTCTCGGTACCCGACCACCACACGCCGATCATGTGATCCATCTTGAAGCCGATGGCAGCCGCCTCCTTGATTCCGACCTGGTTCATCACGCCCCAGCCGCGGAACAGGATCCAGTCCGGACTGGTCTGGCGGACCTTCAGCCAGGTGGCCTTCTGCTCCTGTCCGGGATGGTCGACGGCCAGGTGATCGATCTCGAAGCCGAATTTCTTCGCCAGCACATCAAGAACCGGGATCGTCTCTTTGCCATAGGCGCTGTTGTGATAGATGTTGGCAATCTTCTTGCCCTTGAGCTTTTCGAGGCCACCTTCCCTGGAAGCGATATACTTGATCTTGGCCGAGGCTTGGCTCCAATAGCCAGTTGGCGTGATGAAAACCCACGGATGGACGCTGCCGACAGCCGCATCCGTACGGCCATAACCCATTGACAGGATGGGAATCTTGTCGACCGGCGCCTTGGGGATCAGCGCGTAAGTTATAGCTGTCGAGTACGGGTTGATGATGAGCGGATTCCTGTTCTTGAGCCGCTCGTAGCACTCCACGCCCTGCTTCTGGTCGTACTGGGTCTCGCACTCCTCGTGGATGATCTTGACGCCCTCGATACCGCCATCACGCTCATTGACGAGCGCGAGGTAGTCCTTGAAGCCGTTGGCGATCGGGATGCCGCTCGGCGCATAGGCGCCGGTGCGATAGACAAGGGTCGGGATGAACAACCCATCCTGTGCCACGGCCGCGGTTCCAGTCCACGGGCAGGCCAGAACGACGGAGGCCAGAGCCCCCATTTTCAGGTATCTCGACATCATGCGGACCTCCCTGGCGAGTTGACGCTTCACTGTCATTGGCCGGATTTGCCATAAACCGCGCGCGAGCACGGTTGCTGGACGGACCGTAGCATCGTGCCCCGACCAAGGTAAACCGGCACACGCTACGTAAATCCCCTACGTAAATCTCCCATAGCCATGCGCCTCAGTGGGGGTACGGCCACAGGCGCAGCTTCTCCTTACCGAGCTGCCACAGCCGCGCGAAGCCGTGCGGTTCGACGATCAGGAAGAAAATCATCAGCCCCCCGAACAGCATCAGCTCGATGTGTTTTTGCATCGCGGTGTCGACCTGCAGGCCGATGGCGGGGAGAAAGTTGACGAGGAAGATTGGCGCCAAGACGATGAACCCGGCACCGAGAAACGAGCCCATGATGCTGGCCAACCCCCCGATGATGACCATGAACAGCACGTCGAAGGAAATGTTGATGCCGAACGCCAGCGTCTCCGCACTGTTGAGGTAGAGGTTCAGCAGCATGGCGCCGGCGACGCCGCAGTAGAAGGAGCTTACCGCGAAGGCAAGCAGCTTCGTCTGCATCGGCCGAATGCCGATCAGCTCGGCGGCAATGTCCATGTCGCGGATCGCCATCCACGAGCGCCCGATGTGGCCCCGCACCAGGTTCTTGGCGATCATTGCGAAGACAATGACGAGCGTGAGCGCGAAGAAGTATTTTGCCTGCGGGCTCGCCCGCGGGCTCGTCACCAGCGGGTTCAGGAAACTCAGCGCTTCAAGCGCGCCTCCGGGCTCCAGGATCGAGCCGAACAGCGTGCGCGGCGGCAACTCGATCGTGCCGCTCGGGTTGTAGTTATAGAACCACCCCACCCTGTTGAAGAGCCACATGAGGAAGAACTGGGCGGCGAGCGTGGCAACCGCCAGATAGAAGCCCTTGATGCGCAGGCTGGGCAGACCGAACAAGACACCCACCAAGGCGGCCGCCAGCCCCGACAGCAGGAAGATGAAGATCATCCCGAGATCCGGGAAGATCACGGTGGTGAGCTTGTAGCTGGCATAGGCCCCGACCGCCATGAAGCCGCCGGTGCCGAGCGAGATCTGGCCGCAGTAGCCGACCAGGATGTTCAGGCCCAGCGCCGCCATGCTGAAGATCAGGAAGGGGATCAGGATGGCGTTGAACCAGTAGGGCCCGAGAAGCGCCGGCGGCACGAGGTAGGCGGCCAGCAGTATTGCCAGCACGAGCCACCGGTCTTGGGCGATCGGAAAGATCGCCTGGTCGGCGGAATACGAGGTCTTGAACTGCCCGGCTTCGCGATAGAGCATCGTTCACGCTCCGCGTGAAGGCAGTAGGCAATAGGCAATAGGCAATAGGGGGCGGCAAAACTGAGCCCGACTGGCAGCGAAATTCTTCTCGTGAAGCAGGATCATTCGCTTCTCTTCAGACGCCTACTGCCCATTGCCTACTGCCTACTGCCTATTGCCCATTGCCTGCTACACCCGCTCGATGATCTTCTCGCCGAACAGCCCCTGCGGCCTGAACAGCAGGAACGCCAGCGCCAGCATGTAGGCGAACCAGTTCTCGATGCCGCCGCCGATCGCCGGACCCCAGTAGACCTCGGCCACCTTCTCGCCCACGCCGATGATGAGGCCGCCGACGATGGCGCCCGGCACCGAGGTGAAGCCCCCCAGGATCAGCACCGGCAGGGCCTTCAACGCGATCAGCGACAGGGAGAACTGGACGCCGCTCTTGCCGCCCCAGATGATGCCGGCGGCGAGCGCGACCATGCCGGCGACGGCCCACACGATCACCCAGATGCCGCGCAGCGAGATGCCCACGGACAACGCAGCGGCGTGGTCGTCGGCGACCGCCCTGAGCGCGCGGCCGACACGCGTCTTCTGGAAGAAAAGCGCCAGCCCGATGACGAGAATGGCCGCGATCACGGCCGCCGAGAGCTCGAAGGAATTGATGAGGATGCCCGACTTGGAGGCCCACACGATCCCGGCCGCCACAGCGATCGCGCCGACGATGCCGAGCAGGATGAACCAGGCGTAGTGCAGTGGTGGCGACTCCTTGCCGCCATCCCGCATCGCCTGGCGCGCACCGAGCCGGCCGGACAGCGCCTGGAACGCCACCACCGACACCATAGCGAGGCCGGTCCACGACAGGGTCGCCAGGAACGTGGCCGTCCTGCCGACTCTACCGCCGATGAAGTCGGCCTCCGGCCCGAAAAAGAAGCGGGTGACGAAGAAGGCGAGCCCCAGCACCGCAACCACGAGCGCCGCCGGGCCCGGCAGGATGGGAGGGCCGCCGATGTCCAGCGAGCGGCGCACCGCCCGCGTGCGCCAGACGAAGAGGATCGCCAGGGTTGCGGCCGCTGCGGCAGCGAACGCGGCGGCGAGGGCGGCGTTGCCGATCGCCAGGCCGGAGACGTTGAGCGGCCCATCTGGGAGGCCCACGTCGAGCTTCTTGACGTTGGAGCCCCAGATGGTCTCGCCGAACCCTTCGAGAAAGTAGGTGAGGCCGATGGTGGCCATGAACAGGATGATCTGCTCCTGGTTCACCATGTACCTCAGGATCACGCGCTCGATGGCGAACGCCAGCGCCAGCATGATGACGCCGGTCAGCGCGATGGCGAGCAGCAACGGCACGCCCTTCTCCATCAGGCCGACCAGCGAGAGGGCCGCGAACAGCACCATGACGCCCTGGGCGAAATTGAAGACGCCAGACGCCTTGTAGATCAGCACGAAGCCGAGGGCGACCAGCGAGTACATGACGCCGGCCATGACGCCGCCGATCACCACCTCGCCGAAGAACAGCGGCGCGGTCAGGATCGACACCCACGGCTCGACCAGGAATTTGTAGAGGAAGTCCACGGCTCTTTCCTGCCATCCCCTCAGTGCGCCACGCCCAGGTAGGCGTCGATGACGGCCTGGTCGCTCTGCACCTCGGCCGGCGTCCCGTCGGCGATCTTGCGGCCGTAGTCGAGCACCAGCACGCGGTCGGACAGATCCATGACGACGCCCATGTCGTGCTCGATGAGGGCGATCGTGGTGTCGAAGGCGTCCTTGACGGTGAGGATGAAGCGGCTCATGTCCTGCTTCTCCTCCAGGTTCATGCCGGCCATGGGCTCGTCGAGCAGCAGGAGCTCCGGCTCCATCGCCAGCGCGCGCCCGAGCTCGACGCGCTTCTGCAGCCCGTAGGGCAGCTTGCCGACCGGCGTCTTGCGGATATGGGCGATCTCGAGAAAGTCGATGATGCGCTCCACGACCTCGCGATGGCGGATCTCCTCCCACTTCGCGGGCCCGAAATGGATGGCGTGCGCCAGCAGCCCCCGCCGCATCTTGAGGGTGCGGCCCGTCATGATGTTGTCGAGCGTCGACATGCCCTTGAAGAGGGCGACGTTCTGGAAGGTGCGGGCGATGCCCTGGCTGGCGGCGATGTAGGGGCGCATGTCGCGCCGCCGCACGCCCTTGAAGGTGATGGTGCCTTCCTGGGGGTGGTAGAAGCCGTTGATGACGTTGAGCATCGACGTCTTGCCGGCGCCGTTGGGGCCGATGATGGCCCTGATCTCGCCCTTCCTGATGTCGAAGGACACGTCGCGGATCGCCTTCACGCCGCCGAACGACAGCGACACGTTCTCCACCGCGAGCAGCACGCCTCCCGGCTCGACCTTCTGGCCGACGAGCGGCTTCGGCTCCACGTCGGCTTTCATTCAGCCGCCTCCCTCAGAGGCGCCGCAGGCGCCCGCGACGGGTAGGCCGGCATCTCGACGATGCGCAGATCGCCCTCCACCACACCCTTGCGGCCGTCCTCGAACGTCACCTCGGTGGCGACATGGCATCGCGTCGAGCCGTCGTAGAGAGCGGCAATGAGCGGCGCGTAACGCTCGGTGATGGTGGAGCGCCGCACCTTCTGCGTACGCGTCATCTCGCCGTCGTCGGCATCGAGCTCCTTGTGCAGGATCAGGAAGCGCCGGATCTGGGACGCCGCCATCTGCGGCTCCTCGGCGAGCCCCCGATTCACCGCGTCGACCCGCTTCGCCACCATGTCGTAGACCTGAGGATGGGCGGCAAGCTCCTGGTAGCTGGCGTAGGAGACGTTGTTGCGCTCGGCCCAGCTTCCGACCGAGGTCGGATCGATGTTGACGAACATCGTCACATAGTCCCGCCCCTGGCCGAAGGCGACCGCCTCCCGGATCTCGGGATAGAACTTCATCTTGTTCTCGAGGTACTTGGGCGCGAACAGCGCGCCGTTGTTGAGGCGCCCCACGTCCTTGACGCGGTCGATGATCTTCAGGTGTCCGCGCTGGTCGAGGAAGCCGGCATCGCCCGTGTGGACCCAGCCGTCCGGCGTCTTGGTGGCCGCCGTCGCCTCCTCGTTCTTGTAGTACTTCAGGAACACGCCGGGGCTGCGGTAGAGCACCTCGCCCGAGTCGGCGATCCTGATCTCCACGTCGGGCCCTGGCCTGCCGACGGTGTCGGCATAGACCTCGCCGTCGGGCTGCAGCGTGATGTAGACGCTGGCCTCGGTCTGGCCGTAGAGCTGCTTCAGGTTGATGCCGAGCGAGCGGTAGAAGCGGAACAGCTCCGGCCCGATCGCCTCGCCGGCGGTATAGGCCACGCGGATCCTCGAGAAGCCCATGCGGTTGCGGAGCGGCGCGTAGACGCAGATGTCGCCCAGCGCGTAGAGCAGCCGCTCCCCGAGGCCCACTGGCTTGCCGTCGAGGATCTGCTCGCCCGACCGGCGCGCGACTTTCAGGAAATAGTCGAACATGCGCTTCTTGAGCCGGCCCGCGTCCTCCATGCGCACCATGATCTGCGTGAGCAGGTTCTCGTAGACGCGCGGCGGCGCGAAGAAGTAGGTGGGCGCGATCTCCCTGCGATCCTCGATGATGGTCTCCGGGCTCTCGGGGCAGGCGACGCACATGGCCCCGGCGATGGCCTGCCCGTAGGAGAAGATGTGGTCGCCGACCCAGGCCATCGGCAGATAGGCGAGCAGCGTGTCGTCGGGGGTGAAGCGGTCGAACTTGTTGCCGTTCTGGGCCGAGACCACGATGTTCTTGTGGCTCAGCACGACGCCCTTGGGCCGTCCCGTGGTGCCCGACGTGTAGAGCATCACGCTCACGTCGGAGCCCTTGCCCTTGGCAATCTCGTCGAGCCACCAGCCGGCCGCTCCGGCGTTCTCGCGCAACTCCTGCCGGCCCAGCTCCTCGACGTGCGCGAAGGCGTGCAGGTGGGTGTGGTCGTAGGCAGCGAGCCCCCGCTCCTCCTCGTAGATGACGGTCCTGAGCTTGGACAGCCGGTCCGAGATGGAGATGAGCTTGTCGACCTGCTCCTGGTCCTGCACCACGGCGAAGGTCACCTCCGCGTGGTCGAGCACATAGGCCATCTCGTCGGCGACCGAGTCCTGGTAGATCGGCACCGCGATGCCGCCCAGGCTCTGCACCGCAGCGAAGGTGGCATAGAGGCGCGGACGGTTGTCGCCGATGACAGCCACGGCATTGCCGCGCTCCAACCCGAGCTTGCGCAAGCCGACCGCAAAGGCGCGCACCTCGTCCCTGAGACCGGCCCAGGTCCATGTCTGCCAGATGCCGAGATCCTTGTGCCGCATGGCCGGGCGTGTGCCATGCTGCACTGCGTTGCGCAGCAGCAGCTTCGGCACCGTGTCGAGTGAGGCATCGGGTGCGGCCGATGCCGGCTGGGTCGCATTCACGTGACGGACACCTCGCGACGCCTCCTCCAGGCCTTGGCTCCCTTTTGCCAAGCGCTTTTTGCTTGTTCTATCGCTGGCGCTCAGATCTGACAATCCGACAGTCCGCCGGGCGTGTCGGGACGCGGCAGCCCGCCGCAGGGTCCTGTCCTAGTCGACAGGTGGTCCGCAAGCCAACAGTCCTTTTGTCTCATACCGGCTTGCCGCTGATAGCCGGCGACGGCGGGGCTGTCGTTGATGCCAGTCAACCGGCGCTGCGTACGGCACCAGAGGCGCTCTCCCGGGCAGCCG
Source organism: uncultured Alphaproteobacteria bacterium (assembly GCA_963840075.1). Taxonomy (GTDB): domain Bacteria; phylum Pseudomonadota; class Alphaproteobacteria; order Rhizobiales; family Hyphomicrobiaceae; genus AWTP1-13. The sequence goes on from CAWIXS010000017.1 coordinate 47,191, forward strand.
CCTGGATTCCGGTTCCAGGCCGCACCCTGAGACCTTCCAGCTGTTCGGCGTCCCTTGATGCACGCCATGCACATCCTGGCTCCGAGGGCCTGGCGGAAGTGCCCTTCCCGCTGCGTAGCGTGCGTTTCCAGGGGCCTCGCGGGGCCGGCAAGGGGGTGAGGCCCGCCGCATGCCCCCGGCGTTCCTGGACCTTCCCAGGCGGCTGCACAGGTTGCGCTTCCAACCCTCACTCAGCCCATCCGCGCGACGGCCGGCGCACCGCCCGGTTGCGCGCCGGTGCCCGCGATGCTTCAAGGCTGGCGTTGTCGGGCCGTTCGGCTCTTTCGGGGGATCTCACCGTGCTGCGTGTTGCACTTGCTCTCTTTGTGTCTGCCTTCCTGGCAGGCGCACCCGCCTCCGCCCAGACCGGGCCCAATGCCTTCACCTTCGTCGCCTTCGGCGACATGCCCTACCGCGACGCCGACGTCGAGAAGGTGGACCGGCTGATCGGTGCCATCAACAAGCTGAAGCCCGCCTTCTCCATCCATGTCGGCGACATCAAGTCGGGGGCAGCGCCCTGCGCCGACGCCGACCTGGAGCGGGCGATCGACCAGATCAACACGCTCGAAGGGCCGGTGGTCTATGCCATCGGCGACAACGAGTGGACCGACTGCCACCGCGAGGTCAGGGGGCAGAGGTTCAATCCGCGCGAGCGGCTCGCCCGGCTGCGCGATCTCGCCTTCGCGGCGCCGGGCAAGACGCTCGGCAAGACGCCGATGCTGGTCGAGTTGCAGGCCAAGCTGAGCTTCAAGCACGCCAAGTTCGTGGAGAACCAGCGCTTCGCCAAGAGCGGCGTGGTCTTCGTCGTCGCCCACGTGGTCGGCTCCAACAACGGCTTCGAGCCGCGCGACCCGCAGGCGGCGGTGGAGTTCTTCGAGCGCAACGCCGCCACCGTCGCCTGGATCGCCGACGGGTTCCGCGTGGCGACGGAGACGGGGGCGAAAGCGGTGGTGATCGCCTTCCACGCCAACGTCTACGAGCTGCGCCAGCCGTATCCGGCGATGCCGCGTGCCTCGGGCTTCCTCGACACGGTCAACGCGATCGCGCGGGGGGCCCGGGCCTTCGGCAAGCCGGTGCTCATCGTGCACGGCGACCACCACGTGCTCGAGCTCGAGAGCTTCAAGGACGTCCATGCTGCGGCCGGTTCCGAATACCTTCAGGCTCCAGGTGCCGGGCGACAGCCTCGTGCATGCCGTACGCATCCTGGTCGATCCCGACGCGCCCGGCGTATTCGGCTTCGTGCCCCTGATCGTCCCGGACAACGGGCCGTTCTGAGGCAAGCGCTGCGCGGATTCCCCTCCCCATCATGCCGAAGGCATGTCTTCGACATGACGCGGGGAGGGGTTAGGGGTGGGGGGAACCATCGCCAACAGATGTTCTGCAATCCCCTGCCACAAGGAGGAGGAGACGCTGTGGCTCGGGCCTTGCGCGTCAGGCCCCAAAGCGGCGCAGTTTGCGGCGAAACAGGAACGAGCCCAGGCGTTGGACGAGCAGCCGCACTTTGCTTAGGATATTCGCGATCCTTCTCCAACCAAGCGATCGGGGAAACGCCCATGTCTACCGTGCCGGCAGAGCTCACGCATTTCATCGGCGGCAAGCATGTGAAGGGCACCTCGGGCCGCTTCGGCGATGTCTACCAGCCGATGGACGGCACGCTGCGCGCCCGCGTGCCGCTGGCCTCCAAGGCCGAGGTGGCCGCCGCCGTAGAGAACGCCAAGGTGGCGCAGCCGGCCTGGGCGGCCACCAACCCGCAGCGCCGCGCGCGCGTGCTCATGAAGTTCCTGGAGCTTGCCAACCGCGACTACGACAAGCTCGCCGACGTGCTGGCGCGCGAGCACGGCAAGACCGTCGCCGACGCCAGGGGCGACATCCAGCGCGGCCTGGAGGTGGTGGAGTTCGCCATCGGCATCCCGCACCTGATGAAGGGCGAGTACACCGAGGGCGCCGGCCCGGGCATCGACCTCTACTCCATGCGCCAGCCCCTGGGCGTGGTGGCGGGCATCACGCCGTTCAACTTCCCGGCCATGATCCCGCTGTGGAAGTGCGCGCCGGCCATCGCCTGCGGCAACGCCTTCATCCTGAAGCCCTCGGAGCGCGACCCCGGCGTGCCTCTGATGCTGGCGGAGCTGTTCCTCGAGGCGGGGCTGCCGCCGGGCATCCTCAATGTCGTCAACGGCGACAAGGAGGCCGTGGACGCCATCCTGCAGCACCCGGACATTGCGGCCATCGGCTTCGTCGGCTCCACGCCGATTGCCGCCTACATCTACGCGCAGGGCTGCGCGACGGGCAAGCGCGTGCAGTGCTTCGGCGGCGCCAAGAACCACATGGTCGTCATGCCCGACGCCGACATGGACCAGGCCGTCGACGCCCTGATCGGCGCCGGCTACGGCTCGGCCGGCGAGCGCTGCATGGCCGTCTCCGTGGCAGTACCGGTCGGGCCGAAGACCGCCGATCTCCTGGTGGAGAAGCTGATCCCACGCGTGGAGAGCCTGAAGATCGGGCCGTCCACTCGGCCGACGCCGACTTCGGCCCGCTGGTGACGGCGGCGCACCTGAAGAAGGTCAAGGACTACGTGGCGCTGGGCATCGAGGAGGGCGCCAAGCTGCGCGTCGACGGCCGCAACTTCAAGATGCAGGGCTACGAGGGCGGCTTCTACATGGGCGGCTGCCTGTTCGACGAGGTGACACCCAGCATGCGCATTTACAAGGAGGAGATCTTCGGCCCCGTGCTCTCGGTGGTGCGCGCCAGGACCTACGAGGAGGGCCTGCAGCTCGCCAGCGACCACGAGTACGGCAACGGCGTCGCCATCTTCACCCGCGACGGCGACGCGGCGCGCGACTTCGCCGCCAGGGTCAACGTCGGCATGGTCGGCATCAACGTGCCGATCCCCGTGCCGCTCGCCTACCACACCTTCGGCGGCTGGAAGCGCTCCGCCTTCGGCGACCTGAACCAGCACGGGCCCGAACTCGGTGCGCTTCTACACCCGGACCAAGACGGTGACCTCCCGCTGGCCCTCCGGTGTCAAGGAGGGCGCGGAGTTCGTGATCCCGACGATGAAGTGATGTTGGTGACGGCGGATTGACCGGATCCGCCGTGAAGCCTAAATTGCCGACATGGACTACCGCAAGATCATCACCATGGAGCCGGGCAAGCGCGGCGGGAAGCCGTGCATTCGCGGTATGCGTATCACCGTTTCCGACGTCCTCGAATACCTAGCTGGCGGCATGACCGAGGATGAGATCCTACGCGATTTTCCCTACCTGACGCGCGAGGATATCCGCGCCTGCCTTGCTTTCGCAGCCGATCGCGAACGGCGCCTGATGGCCGCGTCGGGGCCGTGAAGCTTCTCTTCGACGCCAATCTTTCGCCGCGACTGGTTGCGCCATTGCGCGACATATTTCCCGGCTCCGTTCATGTGTTCGAAGTCGGCGATCTGGTTGCCGACGACATGTCAATCTGGAGCCATGCGCGCGACAATGGCTTTACGATCGTCTCCAAGGACAGCGACTTCCACCGGATGAGCTTTGTGCTGGGGGCGCCGCCCCAAGTGATCTGGCTTCGCGTCGGCAATTGCGCCACGTCAGTCGTCGAGCGTCTCCTGCGAGGTCGTTTTCCGGACATCGAGTTCTTTGAGAAGAGCCAAGATGCGGCCTTTCTCGTGGTTGATCCTCCAACGTCATGAAGTTCCCACGCGGGCGCCGTCGTGCTTCCAGTCAGCAAGGCGACGGGCGGGCCGATGTCCGGCATCGATCTCACTAGGTTCTGATCCTTGCCGGCAGTTTCGGCTCCGCATCCAGCTCGGCAAGGTCCAATTCCGCTGATATCGCGGATGTAGACGAATGCCTGGCGCCTGCTTAGCTTGAGCCATCGCCTGAGCCTGAGTTGCCCCATGCTTTTCGTCCAACCCCTTGCGCCCCGATCGCGTGCACGATGAAGAGCGGACGGCAGCGCCGTGCGGAGATCAGCGAGCGGCGGCGTCAGCGCGTCCGCGTCGCCAAGCGCACCAGCCTCGCGCCGTGGCTGGAGCCGGACCGGGTGCCACACGGCGCGCTGCCGGCCGATCAGGCCAAGCTCGTCCACGACAACACCTACGGGCCGCGCCCGCGCTTCTACGTGGACCAGCCCTTCACCTGCATCGACTGCGGCAAGCAGGAGGTGTGGACCGCCGCCGACCAGAAGTGGTGGTACGAGGAGGCCGAGGGCAAGATCGCGACGCGGGCCAACCGCTGCCTCGCCTGCCGGCGCAAGCGCCGCCTCAGGCGCTCGCAGGAGCGCTGCGTCCACGTCGAGGGCATCGTGGCCAAGTACGGCCCCGCGGAGGCCGCCCGGCGCCTCTGCATCACCATCGAGGCATTGGAGCGGATGCGCGCGCGCTGGGCCCGGTAGGCAGGCGGCCAACTTTCCGCAATTGATCGATTCCAAGACAAGGCTCGATCTGCCAAGATCGTCGCGTTGCCCGGCGTTGGGAAGGCGCTTCTCGGCTGCCCGAGGGAGGAAACGGTGAACCGGATAGACAGAGAGCTCCTGCGCGGCGCCCGCACGCGCGCGCAGACCGTCGCAGAGGTGGTGTTCGACTTTCTGCGCCGGCACGGCATGACGCGCATCTTCGGCAATCCGGGCTCGACCGAGCTGCCGATGTTCGTGGACCTGCCGCCCGACTTCTCCTACGTGCTGGGCCTGCAGGAGGCGAGCGTGGTGGGCATGGCCGACGGCTATGCCCAGATCACCGGCGGCGCCGTGTTCGTCAATCTGCACTCCGCCGCCGGCCTCGGCCACGCGCTCGGCAGCATCTACACGGCCTACCGCGACCGGGCGCCGCTCGTGATCGTGACGGGCCAGCAATCGCGCGCGCTGCTGCCGCACGATCCGTTCCTGTTCAACGAGAGCCCCACCGAGTTCCCGAAGCCCTACGTGAAGTGGGCGTCCGAGCCCGCGCGCGCCGCCGACGTGCCGGCGGCCATCGCCAAGGCCTACTACATCGCCACGCAGCCGCCGCGCGGGCCCACGCTGGTCTCCGTGCCGCTCTCCGACTGGGACGAGATCGCAGCCCCGCTGCCCGAACGCGAGATCGTGACGACCTACGGGGCGGCCCCCGAGGCGCTCGACCGCCTCGCCGCCAGGCTCGACGCCTCCCGCGAGCCCGTCATCGTGGTCGGCCCCGTGGTCGACATCGACGGCGCGTGGGAGGCCACGGTGCGCCTCGCCGAGCGGCTGCAGGCCAAGGTCTGGGCGAGCCCCAAGTCGCCGCGCGCGAGCTTCCCCGAGAGCCATCCGCTGTTCGCGGGATTCCTGCCCGCGGTCCAGCCCGGCCTCGTGCGGTGCCTCGGGCAGGCGGATCTCGTGCTCGTGCTCGGCGCGCCGGTGTTCACCTACCACTTCCCCAGCACCGACGAGCACATCCCCGCCGGCGCCGAGCTGTGCCTCATCACCGACGATCCCAAGCAGGTGGCGGGCGCGGCCGTCGGCTCCGCGATCGTCTCCAATACGCGGCTGGCGGCCGAGGGACTGGCCGTCCGGGTGAAGCAGCGCAGCATCCGCACCGAGCCGGCGCGCCCCAAGGCGGCCCGGGTGAGCCAGAGCTACGGCATCACCAACGAGCTCTTCTATCAGACGCTGGGCGAGCTCAGGTCGCCCGACAGCATCCTGGTGGAGGAAGCACCGAGCTCGCAAGAGGCACTGCACGACCACTTCCCGATTCTGCGGCCGAACGGCTTCCTCGCCACCGCCAGCGGGTGCCTCGGCTTCGGGCTCTCGGCCGGGGTCGGCGCGGCCCTCACCGCCCCGTCGAGCCCGGTGATCTGCGTGGTGGGCGACGGATCGAGCCTCTACACCATCCAGTCGCTGTGGACGGCGGCCGAGTACGGCGCGGATATCCTGATCGTCGTGCTCAACAACGGCGGCTACCGCGTGCTGGAGGCGATCGCCTCCAAGAGCCAGCCGCGCCGGATCGACGGCGTCGACATCGGGCACACCGACTTCGTCAAGATCGCCGAGGGCCAGGGCCTGCGCGCGGTGCGCTGCGCCCGTGGCGGCGAGCTCACCGATGTGCTGAGGACCCTCCTCGCCGAGAAGGGGCCGCGCCTCCTCGAGGTGATGATCACGGACAAGGACAACGCCATGAGCATGATGGCCAAGACCATCGCCGCGCCCAAGGCGCCGGACAAATTCTTCATCGCCGGCAAATGGGTGCAGCCGCTCTCCAACAAGCGCCTCGATGTGATCTCGCCGGTGACGGAGGAGCGCATCCTGAGCTACCCGGAGGCGGGCGAGGCCGACATGGACCGCGCCGTCGCCGCCGCGCGCGAGGCCTTCGACAACGGGCCCTGGCCGCGGATGGCGCCGGCCGAGCGCGCGCGCTGCCTGCGCCGGGTCGCGGACCTCCTGGCCGAGCGGCTCGACGACATCGCCCACTCCTGGACGCTCCAGGTCGGCGCGCCGATCATGCTGACCAAGAAGCTGGTGGGCCAGAACCCGACGCTCTTCAACTACTACGCCGGCCTCGCCGAGACCTATCCGTTCGTCGACGACAGGAGGCGCGACGACGGCGGCGCCGTGAGGGTGGTCAAGGAGCCGGTGGGCGTGTGCGCCGCCATCACGCCGTGGAACGCGCCGCTCGTGCTGCTCTCCTACAAGGTGGCGGCCGGGCTGGCGGCCGGCTGCACCATCGTCTCCAAGCCGTCGCCGGAGACGCCGCTGGAGGCCTATATCCTGGCCGAGTGCATCGAGAAGGCGGGCCTGCCGCCCGGCGTCTTCAACCTTGTGCCCGCGGGCCGCGAGAGCGGCGACTACCTGGTGCGCCACCGGGGGATCGACAAGGTCGCCTTCACGGGCAGCACCGCGGCCGGCAAGCACATCGCGGCGGTGTGCGCGGAGCGCCTCGCCAGGGTCAGCCTCGAGCTGGGCGGCAAGTCGGCGGCGATCCTGCTCGACGACGCCGACTTCAAGGCGGCGATGCCCGCCCTCATGATCTACACCATGCCGATCACCGGCCAGGTGTGCTTCTCGCTCACCCGCGTGCTGGTGCCGGAATCCAGGAAGCAGGAGTTCCTCGACCTTTATCTCGGCGCCGTCGCGGGCATCAAGGTCGGCGACCCGTTCGATCCTGCGACCCACATGGGACCGCTCACCATGGCGCGCCAGCTCGACCGGGTGCAGGGCTACATCGCGGCCGGCCGCGCCGAGGGCGCGCGCCTCCTCTGCGGCGGCGGGCGGCCCAGGGGCCTCGCCAGGGGCTACTACATCGAGCCCACGGTGTTCACCGACGTGCGGCCGGACATGAAGATCTTCCAGGAGGAGATCTTCGGCCCCGTGGTCTCGGTCATCGGCTACAGCGACGAGGCCGATGCCATCGCCAAGGCCAACAACTCCACCTACGGCCTCTCCGGCGCGGTCTTCACAAGCGACCCGGAGCGCGGCTACCGCATCGCCCGGCGCATGTGCACGGGCAGCGTCACCGTCAACGGCATGATCGTCGATCCCAAGCACCCCTTCGGCGGCTTCAAGCAGTCGGGCATCGGCCGCGAAGGCGGCCCCGAGGGCTTCGACAACTACCTGGAGACCAAGACCATCCACATCGCCTGATGAAGCGACGTCGCCGGCCCCACGCACGACCGGTCCCCTCCCTCTGGCCCCGCAGGGGCCAAAGCGAGCCAAGCTCGCTTGTGCGCCTTCGGCGCAGGTGCGGGGAGGGGCTGTGGGGGGACACCCTACCGCCGACTATCCTGAGAAGCGTGAAATCGTGAAATCGTGAATTCGATCTCACGGCTTCACGCCGCCGAAAGCCTCCATGCATCCCAACGTCATCTTCGCCGCCGGCTTCTTCATCCTGTTCATCGGCGGCGGGGCCCGCTTCGCCATCGGGCTCACCTTGAAGCCGATGGCGGACGAGCTGGGCTGGGCGCGTGGGCAGCTCGGGCTCGCCGTGGGCGCCTACATGGTGGTCTCGGCGTTCGCGACCTATCTCGCCGGCCGCTGGGCCGACCGCGCGAGCCCCAGCCTCCTGCTCAACGCCGGCGTAGCCGTCAGCGGGTTCGGCATCGGGCTCATGTGCCTCATCGGGGAGCCGTGGCACGCGCTGCTGCTCTACGGCACGATCTTCGCCCTCGGCAACGGCATGGCCTCGCTGGCACCGGTGGGGGTGATGGTGACGCGCGCGTTCCCGGGCCGCACCGGCTTCGTCAACTCCGCGGTGATCTCCGGCATGTGCGTCGGCCAGCTCGTCGTGATCGCGGTGCTGGCGGCGGTGCTCGCTCAGATCGGCTGGCGCTCGGTGTTCGTCTGGCTCGGCCTCGCGCATCTGGCCCTGATCCCGTTCCTCGTCTGGGCGCTGCCCAGGCGCATGGATCACGACGGGCCGGTCGCCGCGCACGGCGGGCTCGGGGTGGGCGAGGCCGCGCGCACGCCGCAATTCTGGCTGCTGCTCGCGGTCTATGCCATCTGCGGGTTCGACGACTTCTTCGTCGCCACGCACGTCGTGGCCTTCGCCCAGGACCGCGGCGTCGATGCGCTGCTCGCCGGCAACCTGCTGGCCTTCATGGGCCTGACCGGGCTGATCGGCCTCATCGCGACCGGCCTCGTCAGCGACCGCTCGGGACCCGCGTGGACCTCGGCCATAGCCTTCGCCGCGCGCGTCGCCGTGTTCGCGCTGATCGCCGTCGACCAGTCGCCGCTGTCGATTGCGGTGTTCGCACTGGTGTTCGGCGCGACGTTCCTGGTCACGGCGCCGATGACGGTTCTCTTCGTGCGCGACCACTTCGGGTTGAAGCATCTGGGCGCGCTCACCGGGCTCATCACCATGGTGCACCAGATCTTCGGCGGCATCGGCGCCTGGGGCGGCGCACTCGTCTTCGACGCCACCGGCACCTACGACGCCGCCTTCATCGTCATGCTGGCGGCATCGGCCCTGGCGCTGGTTCTGACGCTGCCGCTGCGTCGGGCATCGTGAACAGGGATTGGGGAGTGGGGAGTGGTGCAGCATCGCCTCCTTGGCTATTCTCCACTCCCCACTCCCGCTCCCCAATCCCTACTCCCGGAGTCCGCGCATGCAGAACCGCAGCCTCGGCCACTCCGGTCTGGAGATCGCGCCCCTGATGTTCGGCGGCAACGTGCTCGGCTGGACCACCGACGAGGCCACCTCCTTCAAGCTGCTCGATCGCTTCGTGGCGGCGGGCCTCAACGCCATCGACACCGCCGATGTCTATTCGAGGTGGGTTCCGGGCCACAAGGGCGGCGAATCCGAGACCGTGCTCGGCAACTGGCTCAAGGCGCGCGGCGGCCGTGACAAGGTGATCATTGCCACCAAGGTGGGCTTCGACCAGAAGCAGGGTGGCCTCGCCAAGGACCGCATCCTCGCCAAGGCCGAGGACTCGCTGCGCCGCCTGCAGACGGACTACATCGACCTCTACCAGTCGCATCTCGACGATCCGGCAACCCCGCTGGAGGAGACGCTGGCAGCGCACGAGACGCTGATCAAGCAGGGCAAGGTGCGCGCCATCGGTGCCTCCAACTATACGGCGCCGCGCCTGGCGGAGGCGCTCAAGGTGAGCGCGGCGAAGGGCTTGCACCGCTACGAGAGCCTGCAGCCGCACTACAACCTCTATGAGCGCAAGGGCTACGAGGAGGCGCTGGAGCCGCTGGCGCTCGAGGAGGGCATCGGCGTCATCCCCTATTATTCGCTGGCGAGCGGCTTCCTCACCGGCAAGTACCGCCCCGACGGCAATTTCACCCAGAGCCCGCGCGGCGCCGGCGTCAAGGCCATGCTCAACCCACGGGGCCTGCGCATCCTCGCCGCGCTCGACGCGGTCGCCGCCCGCACCAGGTCCACCCCGGCCAGCGTCGCCCTCGCCTGGCTGATGGCGCGCCCGAGCATCACCGCCCCCATCGCCAGCGCCACCAGCCTGAGGCAGCTCGAGGAGCTGATCGCCGCGACGCGGCTGAGCCTCGACAGGGAGGCGATCGCCCAACTCGACGCGGCGAGCGCTTAGGGCAACTCGGACACAAGTGCATCGCCAGCCTGAAGTTGGTTGGCAGTGGGCACTGTCGAGCAGCACTACGGGCTGTAGTGCTCCGTCTCCATACAGGTGTCATTCCGGCGCTTGTCGCCGGAATCCCTATCCCCTTGCTCCGCGGCTGTGAGCGGCTTGCCCCTCAGGGGTGACAGCCCGGGCAGAAACGGCGTAGCTTCGGTCATGATGGCGGCGGTTCCGGCGGAAGTCGCGCACGCTCTGCTTCGACACCAGAACGTCAAGCGAATCCAACGGCTTCGTCGCCGTCCTTCGAGTCGCATCCAAAGCGAATAAAACGGGCTAGGTGCTGGCTCGCGCACCGTCTATCGCCTTGGCACCGCAAAATTTTCCCGTGTGCGTCAGGGTTTGTGCCGATAGGCTACCGAGCGACCACCGAGCATCATAGCGAACTGCGAGGGGTATGGGCAGCTTGGAACCCAAGCTGGCGGAACAGATCAAACGGCGGGACGGCCGACACGGTCAGTGGCTCTCGCAAGGCACGACAACGTCCCCAATTGTCTGCGTGCCGGTCATCGCGGGCATTGCTAATCCTCACCCCCTGATGAAGGCGAAAAGGTCGGGGTTCACAACATCGGCATGGGTGGTGCACATGCCGTGCGGGAACTTCTCATAGACCTTGAGCGTGCCCTTCTTGAGAAGCTTGGCCGAGAGCGGCGCCGATGCGGCGATCGGCACGATCTGGTCTTCGTCGCCATGCATCACCAGCGTCGGCACATTGATGATCTTGAGATCCTCGGTGAAATCCGTTTCCGAGAAGGCCTTGATGCCTTCGTAATGTGCCCTGGCGCCGCCCATCATCCCCTGGCGCCACCAGTTCTGGATGATAGGTTGCGAAGGTTTTGCGCCAGGGCGGTTGAAGCCATAGAAAGGACCGCTGGGAAGGTCGATGTAGAATTGCGACCGGTTCTCAGCGAGCTGCTTGCGCAAGCCGTCGAATACCTCGATCGGCAAGCCGCCCGGATTGGCCGGCGTCTTGACCATAAGCGGCGGCACTGCGCCAATCAGCACCAACTTTGCGACACGACCCTGCGGTTGCCCATGGCGGGCGACGTAGCGCGTGGCCTGTCCACCGCCGGTGGAGTGGCCGATATGGACCGCGTTCTTCAAGTGCAAGTGTTCAACGGCCGCGTTAGCGTCGGCCGCATAGTGATCCATGTCGTGGCCATCGCTGACCTGAGTCGATCGGCCGTGGCCGCGGCGATCAAGCGCAATAACGCGGTAACCCTTGCCGAGAAAGTACAGCATCTGCGCGTCCCAGTCGTCGGCGGTCAGCGGCCAGCCGTGGTGGAAGACGATGGGCTGGGCGTCCTTCGGGCCCCAGTCCTTGTAGAAAATCTCAACGCCATCCGTGGTCGTGACAGTGCTCATGCCTGGGTCCTTCCGGTGGTGTGGATTGGTCGTCAGTGAGGATGATTGATCGGTCGCATAGAGGATCTCGATCCTGCCGGTCGATCGACCATCAGCGCCGTCTTGCTTGTTTCAGTTCTTTCGGGAAGTGCGGCTGAGCCAGTCCTCGAAACGGATCGAGCCGAGGCGCGGATTATCGCCGGGGGTGAGGGATTGATCGTTCAGCTCCGTGCCGAAGTAGCGGGCGTGGGCGTCTGCGACCACCTGGCGTGCGTCCTTGGTCGCCCTCAAGTAGCGCCGGGCAAGCTCGTCGAGAGGTATCCGTTCAGGACCGGCAATCTCGATCATGCCGTTGACCGGCGCGCCGAGCGTGACGTCGGCCAGAGATGCTACCACGTCATCCGATGCGATGGGCTGCAGGTGAGCGGGTGACAGGCGAACCGTTTGTCCGACGGTGCCTGATTGGGTGATGGCGTTTACGAACTCGAAGAACTGCGTCGAGCGGACGATCGTATAGGGGATCTTGGAGGCCTTGATCAGGCTTTCCTGGGCCATCTTCGCGCGGAGATAACCACTGTCCGGAAGCCTGTCGGTCCCAACCACCGACAGCGCCACGTGATGCTTCACGCCGGCGACCGCTTCTGCAGCAAGAAGGTTGCGACCTGAGGTCTGGAAAAACTCCAGGACGGCCCGGTCCTCGAACGACGGCGAGTTCGCCACGTCGACGACAACCTGAGCGCCTGCAAGCGCGTCGGCCAGGCCCTCACCCGTGATGGTATTCACGCCCGAATTGGGTGACGCCGCCACCACCTCATAGCCCTTCTGACGAAGTCTGCTCACAAGCTTCGTTCCGATGAGCCCGCTGCCTCCAATGACCACGATCTTCATGACGACCTCCGTTCGATAACGGCTACGTGGAAGCCCTGCAGGCCCCAAGTCAGACCCGTATGCCTTGAGTGTTGCGCCCTGATGAAGCGAGTAGATCGGCGTTGACCCGATCCTCATCCGTGGCCGTGATGTCGTGCGGCGCAGCCCTGCGAGACCTTGGCGTCCGGCGAGCGGCGCCCAGAAAATATGGGGCAGATTCTTGTAGAACTGCGAGCGCTTCTTGGGGGTCCGCAGGCCGTCAAACACCTCCCGTCAACGCGATGCGCACAGCGGGCACATGCCTAAGCATAGGGGCACTCCTCGACGCCTCGTCGCTGCCATAGGACGTGAGCAACGAAGGAGCGCCGCCGACCATTGTTGCCGGAGATATTGCCACCTCAAATCGGGAGAAACCCTGGGAAGCGATACGCAGAACTATTGGACCGCCGCTGATCGCCAGTGTTGCTTCTGGAACGGCAGCTTCTGGCAGGTCACGCTGACGACCGATGGCAGGCAGGTATCAGATCACACCGACCGTCGTGAGCGTGACGGGTGGCAGGAGGGTGCCCTTTCGGCGCTGCCGGACACGCGCATAAGGCCCCGCACCCGACCAAGTGTCGCATATTCTGCCCGCGGCAAGCGTTGGGCGGCCACCCATTCAGCCCGCTTCGGCGAGCGCCTTGCCGTTGACCCGCGTCTCGCCCTTCAGATTGTCGACCGTGACGTGGGTGTGTGGTGTGGTACCACGTGCGCCCGGGTCGAACGTCGAAGCGATTGGTCAGCTCAACCATGCGATCCTCAGTGAACCTCGGCGGAGGCGCGGGTGCCTGCGGCGCGCGCGCGAAGCCGGTGTCGGTTGGCCGCTGCCCGACGACATGACCGATGCCGGACTGGAGGCGCGGCTCTATCCGGCCTCGACCGTGCTCGCCGGGATCAGGGCCCGCCGCCCACAGCCGGACTGGCCAGCGGTCCACCGCGAGCTCAAACGCAAGGGCGTGACGCTGCAGCTCGTCTGGGAGGAGCATCGGGCCGGGCACGCGCAAGGCTATGGCTACAGCCGGTTCTGCGATGGAGGTGATCGACGGGGCGACCGGTGATGTGATCAAGGTGCAGCTGTTCGTCGCCGTGCTCGGCGCCTCCAGCCACACCTGGGCGGAAGCGACCTGGACGCAGACGCTGCCCGACTGGATCGGCTCGCACACGCGCGCCTTTGCCTTCTTCGGTGGCGTGGCCGCGATGGTGGTGTCCGACAACCTGAAGTCGGGATCGCCAAAGCCTGCTTCTACGAGCCGTCGGTCAACCGCAGCTACGCCGAGATGGCGGCGCATTACGACACCGCGATCGTGCCGGCCAGGCCCTATAGGCCGCGCGACAAGGCCAAGAGCCTGCCCCGGCGAAGGCCGGGGTCGAGGTCGGCGTGCAGGTGGCGACGCGCTGGATCATCGCCAAGCTCAGGAAGCGGCAGTTCTTCTCGCTCGCCGAGCTGAATGCGGCCATCGCCGTCGAGGTCGCAGCCCTCAATGCCCGCGTCACGCGGCACCGGGGCGCGAGCCGCAGGGCGCTGTTGGAGGAGCTGGAGCGGTCGGCGCTCAAAGCGCTGCCGGCAGAGCCCTACGTCTACGCCGAGTGGAAGCAATGCAGGCTCGGGCTCGACTATCACGTCGAGGTCGAGAAGCACTACTACTCCGCGCCGCACCAGCTGCTGCCCGAGAAGGTGTGGGTGCGCATCACGGCGCGCACCGTCGAAGTCTTCCATCGCGGCCAACGCGTCGCCGCGCATGTCCGCTCCTCCTCGAACCGCCGCCACACGACGGTGCGTGAGCACATGCCGTCGAGCCATCGGCGCCATGCCGACTGGACACTGGAGAGCCTGCGGCGGCGCCATTCTCGATCGCCTCGTGCACAACGCCTACCGCCTGGTGCTCGACGGCCCGTCCCTGCGCAAGCCCTCGGGCAACGGTCTCGAGGACAAGCCCGAGGCCCTGGAGACTGCCGATCCGCAGAAAGCGCTGCCAATGAAGAAGGAAAAGGCAGGCGGCACCGCCGTGCCCGAGGCCAAGGCGGCAAAGGGAGGCTGCGAAAAGGACCATGGCCACCCTCGCAGAGGGCCACTGACCGGGGAAGACACCTTCGGCTTCTGCCGGGGCGGAGGAACGCCGACGACGGGGCAGGGTGCCGGTGCACACTGTGTTGGTCTGCGATCTCATTTCCAGAGCGCGCGCGAGGCATCGACGAGCAGGCTGAGCTTCGCACGCTCATCGTCCTCGCTCAGGGGATTGCCGCCGGCCGTGGACGCGAAGCCGCACTGTGGACCGATCCCGGTGCGGTCGAGCTCTATGAACCGAGCCGCTTCGTTCACGCGCCGCTTGAGATCGTCGAGGGACTCCAGGACCGGAGTCTTGGTGCTGATGAGGCCGAGAACGACGCCCTTGTCCTTCGGCACGAAGCGCAGCGGCTCGAAATCACCCGCTCGCGCCGTGTCATACTCGAGCAGGAAATGCGTGGCGTTGGCTCCGGTGAAGAAGCGCTCCGCAACCAACTCGTAGCCACCCTCCGAGAGATAGCGCCCGCGGAAGTTCCCCCGGCACATGTGGATGCCGACCGCCATGTCCGACGGAGCGCCGGCGATGCAGTCGTTGATGGCTTTCACGTAGAGGTCGGCCAGCCTGTCCGGGTCTTGCCCGGTGCCGGCGACCTTCTGACGGATCGCCGGATCGCACAGAACGGCGATGGCCACCTCGTCGAGCTGGATGTAGCGGCAGCCGCCAGCGGCAAGGTCGGCAATCTCGCTCCGGTAGATGGCGGCGAGATCGGCGAAGAAGGCTTCGGCGTCGGCGTAGACTTTCGGATCGGCGAAGTCCGTGCAGCGGTAGAAGTGCATGGTGGATGGCGCCGGCATGGTGATCTTGGGCGTTGCTTTCGTCACCGTGCTCAGGAAGGCGAACTCGTCGGTGGCCAGCGCCTGCGTGCGGGAAAGCCTGGCGGATGCATAAGTCGCGGTGAAATCGGCCTCGCGGCCGTGATCGTCGCGGAACTTGAGCAAGGCCGGCTTGATCTCGAAGCCGTTGCAGCGCTCCACGAACCGGCCCCAGTACGAGCTGCGGCGGAACTCGCCGTCGGTCACCACCCGCAGGCCGGCATCCTCCTGAAGCCGTACCGCGTCGCGGATCGCCTGGTCCTGGACCTGCGCGAATGCAGCGTCGTCCAACTCGCCCTGCAGGCGCCGGCGGAAGGCCTCCCGCAACCCCTTGGGCCGCAGCAGGCTGCCGACGTGATCGGCGCGGAAAGGCGGGCGCTGGGCAGCGGCTGAGGCCATGGGTCTCCTCGCGGTGTGGGGACGCATTTTCGATAGACGTATAGATTCCATGCTTGTATAGGGCAACCGGGACCGAACGGTATCGGGACGATCTCGTGACCACCCATACGCCCCGCGCACGCCTCCTCCGCAACAGCCGGGTGCTGCGCCGGGCCGACGAGATCATCGACGCCGCCGCGCGCGTGTTCGCCGAGCGCGGCTATCATGGCACCACCACCCAGGCGATCGCCGACGTGCTCGGCATGCGCCAGGCCAGCCTCTACTACTACTTCCCCTCCAAGGAGGCGGCGCTGGAGGAGGTGTGCGCACGCGGGACCGACGGCTTCGTCGAGGACGCGGAGCGCGCCCTGCAGCAGGATGTGCCGGCGCTGGAGAAGCTGACGCTTCTGATCGCATCGCACCTTGCCCCGATCGAGACGATGCCGGACTACGTGAGGGTGTTCATCAACGAGCGCCGCTATCTGCCCGACGCGAGCCGCAAGCGCATCGGGCGCAAGAGCCGGCGCATCGAGCGCTGCTTCGAGCAGGTGATCCAGGCCGGCATCGACGACGGCAGCATCAGGCCGGATACGGATGCGCGCCTTGCCATGCTGGCCGTGCTCGGCATGTGCAACGCCGCGATCAATTGGCGCGAGTCCGACAGGAGCAGGGACACGCACCGCATCGCCGCCGGCTTTGCGCGGCTTGTCGCGAACGGCCTGGCCGACACCGAGGGTGCACCGAAGCGCCGAGCCGAGCCGGCGGCATGAGCGGCCCCGCCGTCAAGCTTCGTTCGGCCGCTGAGCTCCGCCGCATGACGGGGCCGGGCCTGCTGCTGGAGCGCGCACGGCTCTGCCCGGACAAGGCGGCGTTCCGCGCCAAGCAGCTCGGCATCTATCGCGAGCGCTCGTGGCGCGACTACGCCGCGATGGTCGCGCGCACGGCCAAGGCGCTGGCAACGGAAGGGCTGTGCACCGGCGAGCGCGTCGCCATCATGGCCGACGTGTGCGAGGAGTGGCTGATCTGCGACCAGGCCGCCCAGTCGCTCGGCGCCATCGTCTATGGCATCTATCCGACGGCCTCGCCGCAGGAGGTCGAGCACCAGATGCGCGACGGCGGCGCGGTGCTGTTCATCGCCGAGGATCAGGAGTACGTCGACCGCATCCTGCCCCTGATCGACCGGCTGCCGGCCCTGCGCCGCATTGTCGTCGTCGACGACACGGCGCTGTTCGCCTTCAGCCACGACAAGGTCGTCTCCTACCGGGCACTTTGCGAAACCGGGCGCGACGCAGATCTTGCGTGGCTCGAAGGTGAAGTGCGCAAGGTGCACCCCGATCAGCCCGCGTTCATCGTCTACACCTCGGGCACCACGGGACATCCCAAGGGAGCGCTCGTCACGCACGGCAAGCATCTCGCCGCGACGCGCTCCGTCGCGGCACAATACCCCACGCTCGTCGACAAGCCGCACCGCACGGTCGCTTATCTGCCGCTCTGCCACGTGCTGGGACGCGACATCGCCGTCACGCTGCCCCTGATCACCCGGATGGTGCCCCACATCGGCGAGACCGCCGAGGATCT
Organism: uncultured Alphaproteobacteria bacterium; assembly: GCA_963840075.1. Taxonomy (GTDB): domain Bacteria; phylum Pseudomonadota; class Alphaproteobacteria; order Rhizobiales; family Hyphomicrobiaceae; genus AWTP1-13. The sequence continues at coordinate 64,342 of CAWIXS010000017.1, forward strand.
GCCCGAGACGCTGTTCGAGACGGCGCCGACCGTGCTGTTCACTGTGCCGCGCTACCTGCAGAAGATGGCGGCCAACGTGCTGGTTCAGGTGGGAAGCTCATCGCCGATCAAGCGCTTCGTCTACAACCGCGCCATCGCCTTCGCGCGCTCACATGCGCGCCGCCGCTGGTCGGGCGAGGCGCGCGGGCTTGCGGCCTTGATGCATGGCCTGTGGAACGCCGCGGTCTTCCGGCCAGTGCTCAACAAGGTCGGCTTCGACCGGCTGGAGCTGGTGGTCTCCGGTGGCGCGCCGCTGCCTGCGGAGACCATGGCGGTCTGGCACATGCTTGGCGTCAATGTCTGCGAGATGTACGGACAGACGGAGACGGCCGGGGGCATCGTCGCCGGCCAGCGCGGCCCGTTCCCGCGGCCGGGGGACGTGGGCACCGTGCCGGAAGGCTTCGAGGTGAAGCTTGCCGACGACGGCGAGATTCTGGTCCGCTCGCCCGATCTATTCGAGGGGTATTGGAACGACCCGGAGGCGTCAGCAGCGGTGCTGGGCGAGGGGGGGTGGATGCGCACCGGCGATGTCGGCGAATGGCGAGAGGGGCGCCTGCGCCTGATCGACCGCGCACGCGACTTCCTCGTCACCACGGGCGGCAAGACGATCTCGCCCGCGTTCGTCGAGAATGCGCTGCGCGCGAGCCCGTATCTCGCCGAGGCCGTGGTGTTCGGCCACGGCCGCAAGTACCTCGCCGCGCTCGTGGAGATCGACTTCGAGACCGTCGCCGACTGGGCGCGCGCGCACGATGTCGGCTACACCGGGTTCACCAGCCTGACGCGGCACCCGCAGGTAGAGGGCTTGATCCGCCGCGAGATCGACAAGGCCAACCAAGAGCTTGCCCGCGTCGAGCAGATCAAGGCGTTTCGCATCCTGCCGAAGGCGCTGGATCCCGAGGAGGAGGGCGAGCCGGTCACGGCGACGCGGAAGGTCAAGCGCCAGCTCATGTACGAGCGCTTCAAGGCGCTGGTGGAGGACATGTACGACGACAAGGAGGAGCAGCTTCTCGCCGGCAGCGCCGCTGGCGCACTTTCCTGATACTTCGAAGACGCAACAAGCTTTCGGGAGGAGACTATGAAACCACGCAGCCTCGCTGCAGCCGTGGTGGTCGCTGCGTTCGCAGCCCCGCTGCCCGCGGTCGCGCAGGATACCTACAACATCGGCCTCACCGGTGGGCTCACCGGCCCGCCGGCGAGCACCTACGCGCCCGCCATCGAGGCGCTGCGCGTCTACATCGAGCGCGCCAACGCCGCGGGCGGTATCAACGGCAAGCAGGTCAACCTGATCCTGCAGGACAACTCGGCCGAGCCCGGCAAGGCGACCGCCAACGCCAAGAAGCTGATCACCCAGGACAAGGTGATCCTGCTCATCAACACCAGCCTGTCCTCCACCTATGCGCCTGTGGCGGCCGAGGCCAAGCGTGCCGGTGTGCCGCTGCTGTTCGCCGCCTCGGTGTGCCCCAAGGATGTGTATCCGCCGGCCAACCCCCTGCAGTTCTGCACCACCGCGTTCGCCGCCAACTACGACAGCCGCGCCGCGCTGGCCTTCATCAAGGAAACGGCAAAGGCGCCGGTGAAGATCGGCTTCTCGGCCATGGCCATTCCGCTGTCGCGCGGTGAGATGGACTTCGCCGCGCAGCAGGCGCCGGGCCTCGGCATGACCGTGGTCGGCAAGGAGGTGATCCCGCCGCCGACGCCCGACTACACGCCGTTCGCCACCAAGCTCAAGGATGCCGGCGCCAACTGGGTGTTCTCTTGGGCACCGTGGGTGACGCAGGTGCGCACGCTGGAGGCCCTGCGCCGGCTCGGCTGGGAAGGCGACTACGTCGCCTGGTCGCATCTGGAGGCCGAGGGCGAACTGGCCCGCCTCAAGGACGGCAAGTTCTACGTGATCGGCGCCAACGCGCTGTTCCAGGACGATTTGCCGATTCACAAGGAGATCGCCGAGGCAACGAGGAAGGCCGGCGTGCGATACCCGCCGCAGCAGATGGCGGAGGGCTGGATCGCCGGCATGGTCATCGAGGCGGCCTTGAAGGCGACAGGCTGGCCGGCCACGCCGGAGAAGCTGGCTGCGGCGATGTCCAACCTCGAGGTCGACACCAAGGGCCTGCGCGGCGGCCCCATCGAGTGGACCAAGGACAACCACTTCCGCACGCGCCAGTACTACCGCGTCTATCGCTGGGACCCCGGCAAGGGCGCGATCGTGCAGGTGAAGGACTGGGTCGTATTCGACGTGAAGTGATCCGGGCGAATGGCGAATGGCCAATCGCGAATGGTCGAGTCCATTCGCGCTCCCCATTCGCCCTTCGCCATTCGCGCGCTATCGCCATGCAGCTCGCCGTCAACATCGTGGTGCTGGCCGCCATCTACGCGCTGATCGCGTGCGGCTACGTGCTCGTCTACCGCGTGAGCCGGGTGCTGAACCTGGCGCACGGCGAGCTGATGATGCTCGGCGCCTACCTGCTGATGACGACGGCCGCCACGGTGAGCAGCCACTGGCTGGTCGCCATCGCAGCGGCCGTGGGGCTGAGCCTCTTGGTGGGCGTGCTGGTCTATCTGTTCCTGATGCGCAAGATGACGGGCGAGATGGTGCTGGCCGCGGTGCTGACCACGGTGGCGCTCGGCATCCTGCTGCGAGGCGCCATGGTGCTCGTCTGGTCCGCGCAGCAGCAGTATCCGGCGCAGCGTCTCCAGATCACCAACTTCGCCATTGCGCTGCCGGGCGGCGCGCGCATCTCGCTGTGCGCGGCGCTGCTGGTGGCGACGACCGCGCTGGTCTACGGCGCCCTGCTCGCCTTCCTGCGCTTCGGCCGCTGGGGCCTGCGCATGCGCGCCGCCGGCCAGAGCCCGCTGCTTGCCGCCCAGCGCGGCATCAACCTGCACGCCATCTACGCGCTCGCCTGGGGCCTCTCCACGCTCACGGGCGCGCTCGCCGGCATCCTGATCGCGCTCGACGCGGGGCTGGACCAGACCATGGCCATCATCGGGCTCAAGGCGTTCCCGGCGGCCCTGGTGGGCGGGCTCGACAGCCTCGTCGGCGCGCTCGCCGGCTCGCTCATCGTGGCCGCCGCCGAGGTGCTGCTGATCCACTACGTCGATCCGCTGCTGTCGGAGGTGGTGCCGTTCCTGGTGCTGATCGTCATGCTGATCGTGCGGCCGTGGGGGCTGTTTGGAACGCGCGAGGAGCTCGACCGTGTCTAGGCGACCGCGCGCCAGCGGCTACTTCCGCACCGGCTATGCGCAGGACCTCGCGCTCGTTCAGTCGCGCACCGAGCGCACTGCGCTGGTCGCGCTGCTCGCCGCCCTGGCCCTCTTTCCGTTCCTGGCATCGGCGCTGCTGATCGACCTGGCGAACCAGGTGCTCCTGGCCTCCATCGGCGCGCTCGCGCTCATGCTGCTCACCGGCTACGCGGGACTGGTGTCGCTCGGCCATGCCGGGCTGATGGCCGCCGGCGCCTTCACCGTCGGCATCCTGTTCAAGGAGCTGCAGGCGCCGTTCTGGACGACGCTGCCCGCCGCTGCGCTCGTGGGCGCGGTGCTCGGCGTCCTCTTCGGGCTGCCGTCGCTGAGATTGCGCGGGCTCTATCTGGCCGTGAGCACGCTCGCCCTGCACTTCCTGGTGGTCTACCTGGGCGGCGAGTACGAGACCAAGCGCGGCTTCTCCACCGGCATCGTCATCGACCCCCCGGCCATCGGCTCCTTCGAGGTCTACGGCGGCCGGGCCTGGTACTTCGTGCTGCTCGCTGCGGCCGCTGCCAGCCTGCTGCTCTGCCTCAACCTGCTGCGCAGCGGCACCGGGCGGGCCTGGGCCGCGATCCGCGCCAACGAGACGGTGGCGGAGGCGCTGGGCATCGGCGTGGCGGCCCACAAGCTCCTGGCCTTCGTGATCTCCTCCTCGCTCACCGCGCTCGCCGGCGCGCTGTTCGCCTACTACCGCGGCTTCGTGTCGGTCGAGGCGTTCTCGCTGTTCCTGTCGATCCAGTACGTGGCGATGATCATCATCGGCGGCATGGGCTCGCTGCTGGGTGCCATTCTCGGCGCCGTCTTCGTCACCCTGTTCCCCTACGTCATCGAGGCCGGGTTGCGCGCGCTGCCCGGCGCCCAGCGCTATGCCGGCGCGCTGTTCGCGGTGAACTACGCCGCGTTCGGCGCGGTGATGATCCTGTTCCTGGTGCTGGAGCCCTTGGGCCTCGTCGGCATCTGGCGCCGGGTGCAGACCTATTTCCTGATGTGGCCGTTCAGGCACCGGCCCATGGCGGGGCGGCCGCGATGAGCGAGATGCCTGGGCCGCTGCTCGCCGTTGACAAATTGGAGGTCGTCTACCAGCACGCCATCACCGCGGTGCAGGGCATCTCGCTCGCCGTTCCACAGGGGCAGATCGTCGGCATCCTCGGCACCAACGGCGCCGGCAAGACCACGCTGCTGCGCGCCATCTCCGGCTTCCACGGCATCGACGATGCGCGCGTCACCGAGGGGGCCATCCGCTTCAAGGGCCGGCGCATCGAGAACGGCGAGCCGCACCGCATCGCGCGGGCCGGCATCGTTCTGGTGCCGGAGCGCGACAAGGCCTTCCCCAACCTCACCGTCGCCGAGAACCTGGCTGTGCCGGCCGTAGCGCGCGAGAAGGCCGGCGAGCGGCGGCGGCGCGAGGAGCGCGCTGCCGCAGTTCTTCCCGCGCCTCGCCGACCTGCGCCATCGCCTCGCCGGGCTCCTCTCGGGCGGCGAGCGCCAGATGCTGGCGATCGCCTCGGCGCTGGTGTGCAGGCCCGAGCTGCTGCTGGTGGACGAGCTGTCCCTGGGCCTGGCGCCGGTGGTGGTCGACGACCTGATGGTGCGCCTCCTGGAGATCAGGCGCGATCTCGGCATCACCGTGGTGCTGGTGGAGCAGAGTGCAGCGGTGGCGCTCGATGTCGCCGACTACAGCTACGTCCTGGAGAACGGCCGCATCGTGCTCGACGGCGACAGCGCCCGGCTGCGCAATCATCCCGATATCCAGGAGTTCTACCTCGGTCAGGCCAGTGGCGGCACGCGCCGCAGCTACCGCGACGTGAAGCAATACCGCCGCAGCCGGAGGTGGTATGGCTGAGCTGGAGGTGGAGGGCCTGAGCCTGCGCTTCGGCGGCCTCACAGTCCTGGAAGGGCTATCGTTCGCGGTCGAGCCGGCAGAGCTGTTCGCGCTCATCGGCCCCAACGGCGCCGGCAAGACCAGCGCCATCAACTGCATCAGCCGCATCTATCGCGGCGAGGGGCGCATCCGCTTCCGCGGGAAGGACATCTCGCGCCTCTCGCCGAGCGCGGTGGCGCGACTCGGCATCGCCCGCACCTTCCAGCACGTCGAGCTGTTCCCCCACATGAGCGTGCTCGACAACATCATGACCGGGCGGCACGCGCGGCTTTCCACCAATCCGCTGCAGCGCATGCTGTTCTCGCCTGCCGTGCGCCGCGAGGAGGTGCAGCATCGCGAAGCCGTGGAACGCATCATCGAGCTCCTGGAGCTGGAGGGGGTCCGGCACGCGCCTGCGGGCGCGCTGCCGTTCGGCATTCAGAAGATCGTGGGGGTCGCCCGTGCGCTGGCGCTGGAGCCGTCGCTGCTGCTGCTGGACGAGCCCTCCGCCGGGCTGACCCGCGACGAGCGTGACGACCTCGCCCGCTTCATCCTGCGCATCAAGCACGACCTGAAGCTGCCGATGATCTGGATCGAGCACGACATGCAGATGGTTGCCGATCTCGCCGACCGCGTGCACGTGCTCAACTATGGGCGCACCCTTGCCAGCGGCAAGCCCGGCCAGGTGCTCAGCGACCCGAATGTGGTTGCCGCCTATCTGGGCGCGCGGAGTCTCGCAGACAGCAGCACGTAGAGGAGCCTCCGACGTCAGCGCCGGGTCAGGACTACGCCTCGCAGGCCAGCCCTGGGGGCCCTTGGCGCGAAGGGTCAGAAGCGCCGCGCTTGCGCCTGGCTCTGCGCCACCATGATCTTGGCGTTTGCCAGCAACCGATCGAGCGCCGCAAGCAGCGCGGCAACCTCGGCCTGGCTCAATCCGGCGACGAGCTCCCGGTTGCGCTCCAGCGCCAGCGCGATGAGGGCCGCGAACGTCGCCTGCCCGTGCGGCGCAAGAGCGATGTGCACCTCCCGGCTGTCCTGCGGGCCGGCGGTGCGCACCAGGATGCGCCGCTTCACCAGGGCCGTGACGCCGCGGCTGAGCTGGCCCTTGTCCAGGCCGAGGATCTCGACCAGGGCGCCGAGGGTAAGTGGCGCGTAGTCTCCGACGATGGCGAGGATGCGCCACTCGACCTCCGACAGGCCCAGCGCCCTACGGTAGAGCAGGTTGGCGCTCCGGCGCAGCAGCGTCGCCAGCGACAACAGCCTGTTGGAAACGAGCGCTTTGCCGGCGTGCCGAATCCGCCTGCCAGGCTGGGAAGCTGAGGCTGGCTTGCTCATGAGCTGCTCGTTCCCCTTGAGTCGTGGCACGGGCGGTATGGGCGATCGGCGACAGACCTGCAAGCCCACGAGGTCAGCTCGACCGTCGCATGACAGAGGCCGAATGCTCTTGGCCACAAAGTGTCGGGGCACAACGTGTCGGGGCACAACGTTGACAAAATCAACGCACGCCCAGCATACTCCGCCAGTCCATCCCGGCGTCAAGACCGGGTGCGGTGAGGAATGCGTCACAAGGCCGGGCTGCGCGCCATGCCTACGACATGGCGGATCGGCGGGGGATTGCGTACGTGAGCCCAGAGCACGCCCGCCTGCGTCTTCACGCCATCGCTTTCGAGACCGCCTCGGTGCGCCTCATCGATCTGCGCGACCCCGACGGCCGCGCCCTTCCCGCCTTCCGGCCGGGCGCGCACGTGGACATGAGGCTGAATGGCGGTCTCGCGCGCAGCTATTCCTTGATCGGCAACCCTGCCGATGGCGGCCGCTATCTCCTGGGCGTCCAGCGCGACCCGCAGAGCCGCGGCGGATCGCAGTATCTGTGCGGGGAGGCGCGCGTCGGCGACCTGATCGAGGTCTCCCACCCGATCGACGATTTCCCGCTCGTCGAGGATGCGGCCGCGACCGTCTTCATCGCCGGCGGCATCGGCATCACGCCGATCCTGACGATGGCGGAAAGGCTCGCCGCTCTCGGACGCGACTTCGTTCTCCACTACGGTGGTCGCGACCGGAGGACCTTGCCGTTCCAGGACCGCATTGCGCGCCATGGCGACAGGATGAGGATGGCTTTCAGCCGCGAGCCCGGCGGCCGCCGCCTCGACATCGCCGCTATCGTCGACGCCGCGCCGGTGGATTCCGAGCTCTACTGCTGCGGTCCGCGCAGCATGCTCGATGCCTTCGCCGCGGCGACAGCCGGCCGCGATCCCGCTCGCATTCACGTGGAGCATTTCTCTGCCGTCGAGCCGGTCGCGGCGGAGGGGGGCTTCGAGGTGGTGCTGGCGCGCAGCGGCCGGACCGTTGCGGTGCCGCCCGGCAAGACCATACTCGAAGCCCTCAACGCAGCCGGCATCGAGCCCGCCTGCTCGTGCATCCAGGGCGTATGCGGCACCTGCGAGACGCGCGTGCTGGACGGATTGCCCGACCATCGCGACGCCATCCTGACGCCCGAGGAGCGCGCCCACAACCGCACCATGATGATCTGCGTGTCGGGCGCCAAGAGCGACCGCCTCGTGCTCGATCTGTGAGACCTCGTATCCATGACGGAGACCCGCGCCATGAGCCTCGCTGAACCCAAACGCGCCGCGCCCGACACTGGCATCGACACTGGCACCGGATATGGCCGCAAGCCCGCAGGCTTCAATGCCGATTGGACGCTGGTCGGGCCGGGCACCAACATGGGCGAGCTGCTGCGCCGCTACTGGCATCCGCTGGGGCTCTCCAGCCACGCCACCGACACGCCCCGGGCCGTGCGGGTATTGGGCGAGGACCTGGTCCTGTTCCGCGACAAGACCGGCCGGCCCGGCCTGGTGCACAACCGCTGCGCCCATCGCGGCACCACGCTCTTCTACGGCAGGATCGAGGAGCGGGGGATCCGCTGCTGCTATCACGGCTGGCTGTTCGACGTGGAGGGCCGCTGCCTGGACCAGCCGTGCGAGCCCGAGGGCGGGCGCCATCGCGACCGGGTGCGCCAGCCCTGGTATCCGGTGCGCGAGCAGTACGGACTGATCTTCGCCTATATGGGACCGCCCGAGCGCAAGCCGGTGCTGCCGCGCTATCGGTGCCTGGAGGAGCTGGACGCGGGCGAGATCCTCGAGACCAACGACACCAGCATCGGCGGCGGCGGGCCGACCATCATCCCCTGCAACTGGTTCCAGCACTACGACAACCTGCCGGACACGTTCCACGTCCAGGTGCTGCACACGACCTTCAGCGGCGTGCAGTTCGTCGAGGCGATGGGCATCATGCCCGAGGTCTCCTGGCACCCGACCGACAAGGGCGTGAAGACCGTCAGCATCCGCAAGGTCGAGAACGGCCGCACCTTCCGCCGCGTCAGCGAGGCGGTGCTGCCGACGCTGCGGGTCATCCCCAATCCCAGGGTCGGCCGCTACGGCCGCGTCGAGTCGATCGGCTGGGTGCTGCCGATCGACGACACCAGCTTCCGCATCTACACCGCCGCCCGCGTGCGCGAGCCCGGCGAGCTGAGCCGCATGCGCTCCCGCCTCAACGGCAAGCTCTGGGAGGAGCTGGCCGAGGAGGAGCACCAGCGCTTCCCCGGCGACTACGAGGCGCAGGTCGGCCAGGGCCCGATCACGCTCCACGACGAGGAGCATCTCGCCACGACGGACACCGGCATCGTCATGCTGCGCCGCCTGTTCCAGCGCCAGCTCGACGCCGTGGCGGCGGGGCGGGACCCGATCGGCGTCGTCTTCGACGAGAGCCAGGCCCTGATCGATTTCGAGGCCGGCAATTTTCTGGAATGAGGGCGGGCCGCCGGCATTGGCGGGAACGCACCCAAGACGCTGAGCATCTGCCGGCGCCAACGAAAGAACAGGGGAGGAACCACCATGACAAAGCTGCTGCTCAGGCCAGTCCTGCGCAGGCCAGTCCTGCTCGGGCCAGTCCTGCTCGGGCCAGTCCTGCTCGGGCTTGCCGCCGTGATCGCCGCGACGCCGGCATTCGCCGATTGGAAGCAGTCGCCGGCGGTCAAGCAGCTCTACGAGGCGGCCAAGAAGGAAGGCGAGGTGGTGATCTGGGGCACCAACGCCCGCGAGGTCGACTGGATTCCGGGCGCGTTCGCGGCCGAGTGGCCCGGCGTCAAGGTCAACGTGCTCGGCGACAACGACATTGCCCCCAAGATCATCGCCGAGACGCGCGCCGGCCGCCACGCGGTCGACGTCTACTGGAGCTCGATCACCGGCGTCGCCCCGATCGTGCAGCGCGAGCTGCCCACGCCGATCGACTGGTCGATGTTCGGCGTTGCCAAGGACAACACCGCGTTCGGCGGCAGGATGGGCTTCACGAACAACATCGTCTACGTCGTCGCCTACGACACGCGGAAGATGACCGAAGCCGACATGCCGAAGACGTGGGATGAGCTGCTCGACCCGAAATACAAGGACAAGATGGCCGGCAGCCTGTTCCTGATGCCGCGCCTCGTCAGCGCGCTCAGCATCAAGTGGGGCGAGGACAAGGCGCTCGCCTTCGCGCGCAAGCTGACCAAGGACACCGGCATCCTCCTGACGCGCGCGCCGCGTGAATCGCTCCTGCAGTCGGGCGAGCGCGTGATCGCGGCGGCCGAGGTCGATACCCTGCCGAAGCTGTGGGCCGCGGGCGGCATGCCGGTCAAGTACGTCATTCCGGCGCCGGTCGTGCTCGGCCAGTTCGGCGCGGCCGTGCTGGCCAAGGCGCCGCATCCGAGCGCTGCGCGCCTCCTCGCCGGCTGGCTCGCTTCGAAGGAAGGCAAGACGGCGCGCGAGAAGGGCAACTTCGAGGTCGACTACCGGCCCGGGTCGGACCATCCCGATGCCAAGAAGATCTACGCCAGCGGCGTGCCGGTGGTCGAGGACTCGGTCGAGCTGATGCAAGCGCGCGCCGCGCTCTACAAGAAGGCCGCCGACATCCTGACCGGCCAGGCCAAATAGCACGGCCGGGTAGGCGCACATGACCGATCTGGCCCTGGGCGCGCCGAGGCGCGCCCGCCGCGTCGTCCGCCAGCAATCCGGCCTGGATCTCTGGGGCCGGATCGTCGTGATCGCCGGCGTCGCGGTCGCGGTCTACCTGATCGCCGCGCCGCTGGCCATGCTGCTGGTGACGGCGTTCCGCGGCCCCGTGGAGTTCCTTCCCTTCGAGCCGGGTGCGCGCTGGACGTTCGACAACGTCATCCAGGTCTACACCGATGCGGCGCTCTACGAGCGCATCATTCCCGACACGCTGGTGTTCGTTGCCGGCTCGGTGGCGCTCAGCTTCACGATCGGCTTCGGCCTCGCCTGGCTCATCGAGCGCACCGATCTGCCGGGGCGGGAGGTGTGGTTCACGCTGATCCTGTTTCCGTTCCTGGTGCCGACCATCGTGCTCGGCATCGCCTGGATCTTCCTCATGGGGCCCAAGGCGGGCTGGCTCAACCTGGCGCTGCGCTCGGTGCTGGGCGGCGAGGGGGAGGGGCCGATCAACGTGTTCACAATGGGCGGTCTCATCGTCTGCCAGGCGCTCGCCTCGGTGCCGTTCGTGTTCATCCTGCTCACCGCCGCGCTGCGCACCATGAACCCGGCGCTGGAGGAGGCGAGCGGCGCGTCGGGCGCCTCGCCCATGACCACCTTCCGGCGCGTCACCATGCCCGTGCTGCTGCCGGGCGTCCTGGCGCCGCTGATCCTCGTCTGCCTGGTGACGCTGGAGCAGTACGAGCTGCCGAGCATCATCGGCGTTCCGGCCAAGGTGAACATCTTCAGCTACCGCATCCTCTACGAGCTCAACCCGGCCGACGGCCTGCCGAACTACGGCGGCGCGGCGGCGGTTGCGCTGCCGTTCCTGGTGCTCGGCATCGCCATGCTCGCCCTCTACAATCTCGCCGTCCGGCGCGCCGAGAGGTTCGTGACCGTGACCGGCAAGGCCTATGTCCAGCGCCGCCTGGCGCTCGGCCGCTGGCGGGTGCCGGCGCTGGCGTTCGTGGGCGCCTACGTGATGATCGGCGCCCTGCTGCCGGCGGCGATCCTGGTCTGGGCCAGCCTGCTCGGCTATGTGCCGCCCTCTCTGTCGGCGCTCAGGGAGGCTTCGCTCGCCGCCTATGGCCGGCTGCTCTCCGACCCGACGTTCTGGCTCGCGGTGCGCAACACGCTGGTTGTGGCCGGCGCCTCGGCGCTGATCATCAGCCTGCTCGGAGGCCTGGTCGGCTGGACCCTGTTGCGGCTGCGCTTTCCCGGCCGCACGCTGCTCGACTTCTTCTCGTTCATGTCGATCGGCATTCCCTCGGTGATCGCCGGCCTTGCCGTGATGCTGCTCTACCTGACGATCCCGATCGGAATCTACGGCACCTTCATGATCCTGATCGTCGCCTACAGCTATCGCCTTGCGGTGTCGACGCGCCTCGCCAAGGCCGGCCTCATGCAGCTCCACCGCGAGCTCGAGGAGGCGTCGGCCGCCTCGGGCGCGCGCTGGATGAGCACGCAAGCGCGCATCGTGCTGCCGCTCCTGCGCGCGCCGCTGTTTGCCAGCTTTGTCCTCCTGTTCATCGTCGGCGTGCGCGAGTTCACCCTACCGCTGATCCTGCACAGCCAGGACAACATCGTGTTGTCGGTGCTGCTCTGGAAGCTGTTCCAGAACGGCGACGCGCCCCAGGCGGCGGCGCTCGCCACCATCATCATTCTGCTGGTGGTGCCCGTGGTGGCGCTGGCACGCCGCGCGCTGATGCGGGCCGGAGGCTGACGCCGATGCTGAAGGTCTCCGATCTGGTCAAGACGTTTCCGGGCCGGGATGGCCCGGTCACGGTCATCGACCGCATCTCCTTCGCCATTCCGGACGGCCTCTGCTACGCGCTGCTGGGCCCGAGCGGGTGCGGCAAGACCACGACGCTGCGCTGCGTGGCCGGGCTCGAGACGGCCTCCTGTGGCCGCATCGAGATCGGCGGCACGGTCGTGTCCGATCCCGAGGCCGGGATCTTCGTTCCGGTGCACGAGCGCCCGATCGGCATGGTGTTCCAGTCGTACGCGATCTGGCCGCATCTCAACGTGTTCGAGAACGTGGCCTACCCCCTGCGGGTGCAAAGGCCGCGGCCCGGCAAGACGGCGATCCGGGACAAGGTGCTGGCAGTTCTTCGTCTGGTGGGGATGGAGGCGGCAGCGGAAAGACCCGCTCCGTTGCTCTCGGGCGGCCAGCAGCAGCGCGTCGCCCTGGCGCGGGCCATCGTGCGCGAGCCCGCCCTTCTGCTGCTGGACGAGCCGCTCTCCAATCTGGATGCGAGATTGCGCGAGGCCATGCGCGACGAGCTGGCCGAGATGATCGCGCGCGTCGGCGTGACGGCGCTCTATGTCACCCACGATCAGGCGGAAGCCTTTGTGCTCGCCAGGCGCATGGCGGTGATGGACCGCGGGCGAATCGTGCAGGAAGGCGCGCCGCGCGACCTCTACGCCAGGCCCGGCACGCCGTTCATCGCCGGGTTCCTGGGCGCGGCGAACCTGCTGCGCGGCCAGACCGAGCCGTCTCAGGACCGGCTGCGCATCGCTCTGGCAAATGCCAACGGACAGAGCCTCGAGCTGAACGGCGCCGGCCTCCGCGGACAAGGCGATGTGGAGGTAATGATCAGGCCCGAGGACATCGATGTGATCGTGACGCCCGGGCGAGACCGGCAGAACGCTCTGGATGGGGTCGTCACCCACGTGCATTTCATGGGCAGCCAGATCGAATGCGGCATCGACATCGGCGGCACGCAGGTGCGCGCTCTGGCCAAGCCCTCCGATCCGATTGCTGCCGGCCAGCCGGTCTCGCTGCGCATCGATCCGGCGCGTTGCGCGGTATTTCCGGTTTCCACGCCGCACGACAGAAGCCGCTCATGAGGTCGCCGACATGAGCCAGTCACTCTGCTGAGGAGGATTGCGACGATGTTGACGGTCCATACGCTCAACGACCGACTTTGCGCCCATTCCAACAATGCTGCCCACGGCACGGAAGTTCCCCCGAACGCCAGGATCCTGTTCTGCAATGGACAGGTTGGTGCGCGCCTGGACGGTACGGTACCCGAGGACCCGCTGGAGCAAATTGAGGTGATCTTCGAGCGCATCCGCATAATTCTCGCCGCGTCCAACATGACATTCGAGGACGTTGTGAAATTCACTGTCTACGTCACAGACAAAGCCATCCTGGACGATTATTTCTGCATACGCGGGCGATGCATGGGCGGCCATAATCCGCCGGCCACGCTTCTGGTCGTCAAGAAGTTTCCCCGTTCGGGTGTCGAAGTCGAGATCGAAACCATCGCGGCGAAGACCGACTAGCTGTGGAAGATCAATGCATTTCGCACGAGAGGTTGCGAATCGGAACAGCCGTGGCGTCAATCGATGCACCTGGTTCGCGCCCGTTCTGGACGGCATCCCATTGTGATGGTCGGCAATCGTGCATGATAGGGAAGGTGAATGGTGGCGGAAATGAAGGGCGGACCGCTCGCAGGCATCAAGATCATCGAGATTGCCGGCATTGGCCCGGCACCTCTGTGCTCGTCGCTTCTTGCCGACATGGGAGCCGACATCGTTCGCATCGACCGGCCTCGGCCGACAGGACTCGGCTTCGAGTTTGCCGGCCCCAGAGCGGATGTGCGCCGGCGCGGTCGCCCGTCGGTCGCGATCGACCTCAAGCACCCCAAAGGTGTGGAGACGCTGCTGCGCATGATCGAGAGGGCAGACGCCCTCATCGATCCCATGCGGCCGGGCGTCATGGAGCGGCTCGGCCTCGGGCCCGAGGTTTGCCAGAAGCGCAATCCGCGCCTTGTCTATGGCCGCATGACGGGCTGGGGCCAGCATGGGCCGCTCGCTTCCGCTGCAGGGCATGACATCAACTACATCTCCCTTTCCGGCGTCCTGCACGCCATTGGCCCGCGCGAGCAGCCGGTGCCGCCGCTCAACGTTGTCGGCGACATGGGCGGGGGCGCGATGTTCCTCCTCGCCGGCTTGCTGGCGGGTATCCTGGAGGCGAGGACGTCAGGTCTCGGACAGGTCGTCGATGTCGCGATGACCGAGGGCTCTGCCTATCTCGCGCTCGCCTGCTTCGGCCTGGCTGCGGTCGGCGAATGGTCCGAGCAGCGCGAAGACAATTTCATCGATGGCGGGGCGCCCTTCTGGCGCTGCTACGAGACCAGGGACGGCAAATTCGTCTCGGTTGGCGCCGTTGAAGCGAAATTCTACGAGATCCTGCTGCGGACACTCGGCCTTGATCCTGCCGAATGCCCCGAGCAGCTCGATCGCGCGCGCTGGCCCGCCATGCGGGAGCGGTTTGCAGAGCTTTTCAAGCAGAAGACACGGGACGAGTGGTGCGCGATCATGGAGGGCACGGATATCTGCTTCGCGCCGGTCCTGAGCTTCTCCGAAGCCGCCGAGCATCCGCACAACAAGGCACGAGGCAGCTTCGTCACCGTGGACGGCATCGTCCAGCCGGGGCCAGCGCCGCGTTTCAGCCGGACGCCATCGAGCGTCAAGGGCGGTCCGCCGGCCTTCGGCGCACATACCGAGGCAACGCTCGAGGCTTGGGGGTTCTCGAGCGAGGAGCTGTCCGCGTTGCGGTCCGAAAAGGCCATCGGGCGGCAGGTATGAGCCCGCTGTTGACAGGCGGCACGCGCCAAGTGAGCCTGCAGCATTGTTTCGGAGCACGGTACGCCCATGCAGCTTTCGACCAGGCCGCCACTGACGTCGAGGATCCACGAGGTCGAGGACTTCGCGGCCGCGCAGGAGCTCTATCACAGCCGGGGATGGACCGACGGCTTGCCTGTCGTGCCGCCGACGCAAGCGGCCGTCGAGGCCTGCCTGGAATGGGCCGGCATGCCGCCGGAGCAGCTGCTCGGCATCGAGCCCGTGCGCACGCAGCCGATCACGGCGGAGAAGCTTGCCGTCAACGCCGTCATGGCGGGGTGCCTGCCGATGCACTTTCCGGTCGTCGCGACGGCGTGGCAGGCGATGATGAAGGACGAGTTCCTTCTTCACGGCGTGACATCGAGTACCGGCGGATGCGCGATCCTGGTCATCATCAATGGTCCGGTGCGCCTGGAGATCGGTGCGAGCGCAACGTTCAACGCACTTGGCAACAGCGATCGCGCCACCTCCGTGATCGGCCGCGCCATCAGGCTCGCGTTGATCAATCTGATGGACCTGAGACCGGGCGAGGTCGATCGCGCGACGCTCGGTCATCCCGGCAAGTTCTCCTATTGCCTCGCCGAGGACGAGGAGGACACGACGTGGGAACCGCTGCATATCCAGCGTGGCATGCCGCCGGGCTCGTCGAGTGCGACCGTATTCGCCGCGATGGCGCCACGCCAGATCATGAACGAGTGGACGACCGATCCAAGAGAGATCCTGGAGACGTTCGCTGCTGAGATGCGCGCCAATCAGCTGCACTATTCGATCTATGGCGGAAACTACGTGATCGTCATTCCGAAGCAATTGAGGGATCACATTCAGGGCGCGGGCTGGACCAAGCGGGATATTGCCGAGCTCCTCTTCGAGCGCGCGCGTGTTCAGCGCGGTGAGTGGGCGAATGTCGGCAAGGGCTCGGTCGTACGCGATCGAGCCACCAAGGTGCACCCGGCGCTGCAGTCACCCGATGATCTGCTGGTTGTGGCGGCCGGCGGCCCGGCTGGCGGCTTCGGGGCCGTCATCCCGCCCTGGATGGGCAGCAAGACGCGGGCGGTCACGGCAGCCATCGGCGTCTGCATGGATTGCGAGCCGCCGAAGCGCGGAGAGCCGCGGTAGACTGGAGCAAGCGAATGCAGGGACACGGTCCATGAGAGTGCTCGACCCGACCAACGAGACGAAGATCACGGGCATGGTGCTCGCGCCGAGGCTTGCATCCTTCGAGGGGCTGACGGTCGGGATCATCACCAACGCCAAAGAAGGCACGAAGGGCTACTTCACCCACCTCGATCGCATGTTGCGCGAGGCAATGGGCGCTGCCGACGTGGTGTGGCGGGAGAAGTCCAACTACAGCGCGCCGATGGACGCACACATCGTGCGGGAGCTCACGAATTGGCACGCGGTCTTCACCGGTGTCGGAGATTGAGGCAGCTGCTCGTCGTGCAGTCTGCATGACACGATAACATCCGAACGCAATGGCGTTCCCGCCGTGGGCGTGATGACGACGCGTTTTGTCAGCGCGGCGGAGCTCATGTGCCGCGTGCTCGGGGTGCCCGACTTCAAGTTCGCAGTGATCGATCACCCGATCAGCAGCGCCTCGGACGAGCGGCTGGCCGCCTATGCGCGGGCGACGATCGAGCAGGCCAAGCAGATCTTGCTGCGGCCGTAGCCGGCTTGCCCCGGCAAGTTGCGAGCGGAACGCAATGCACAGCCTTGTCCGCGGTATGGTGGGCAGGCTCCGCGCTCGCATCGCCACGGAAGCCCACAGCCCCCAGAGGGCCGTTCGCAGTTGGGGATTTTCGAATCCCCGTTGTCGGAGGGCGACCGTCTGGCGCCATGACCTTCGCGACGCTTCCCACGCCCCCCGACGATCCTCCCCTGCTGCGACGCTGAGGCCCTCCGTGCGGCGAGCCATATAGCGCGCGGCGAGAGCCTGGGCGCCAACAGCGGGTCCTTGCACGACCCTGAAATCTTTGGCGCAGCAGGGATTCCGGCAGGTTTCAGGGAACTTGCTCCGTTCCGAGTGTGCCAATTCTGGGTCCGCCCCTGACCCGTCTGCTGACGAGCGGCAGCAGGAACCGAACCTGGCCCCAAGGGTGAAAAGTTTCCAGTATCGGAAACTTTTGCTTGCCCTCGCAAGTGTGTGTCTATAGTTTCCATCCGAGGAAACTATTGGAGCCTCCCGTGACTCTGACACTCTATCTACACCCCCTGGCTTCCTTCTGTCACAAGGTCCTCATCGCCTTCTATGAGAACGAGCTTGCGTTTCAGCCAGTGACCGTCGACCTCGCCGATCCAGGATCGGCATCGCCACTGCTGGCGAGGTGGCCGGCGGGAAAGATCCCTGTTCTCTACGATGCCGAGCGCGATCGCACGGTGCCTGAGACGAGCATCATCATCGAGTACGTTCAGCAGCACTACCCCGGCCCGATTCCACTGTTGCCGACCAACGCCGAGGAACGGCTCGACGCGCGCCTCTGGGAGCGCTTCTTCGACCTTTACGTCAGTACTCCGATGCAAAAGATCGTCACTGATCGGCTTCGACCCGAGAACGGCAAAGATCCCATCGGCGTGACAGATGCACGCCGAGCTTTGGATACTGCTTACGCCATGATCGATGGACAGGTTGAGGGCAAGAGGTGGGCCATCGGTGACGCCTTTACGATCGCGGACTGCGCGGCTGCCCCCGCCCTCTTTTACGCATCGATTGTGCATCCGTTCGACCGCGGGCAGCGCAACCTCGAAGCATATTTCGAGCGGCTTCTCGACCGGCCGTCCATGCGGCGAGCGCTGCATGAAGCACGGCCCTTCTTCTCGATGTTTCCCTATCGCGACGCGATGCCGGACAGATACCTTCGGGACTAGCGCATTTTCTTGCGGAGCCTGGCGTTGATGAGGGCACAGCCACTAGATCGCATTTTCGTCGCCTTGGCGGACCCAAGTCGCCGAGGCATGGTCGAACAGCTCGGCAATGGTCCAGCCACCGTCAAGGAGCTGGCCAAGCCGGCAAAGATGGGACTTCCTTCGGCGGTAAAACACCTGAAGGTGCTTGAGGACGGTGGCATCGTCGTCTCGAGGAAAGTGGGCCGTACACGCACCTACAAGATTAGACCCGCCGCATTGCGGGCGATCAACGAGTGGGTTCGCCTGAGGGAATCCGCCATGAATGCGGCCTTCGATCGCCTCGTGCAAGCCATGCATGACATTCCCGAAGAGGAGGAAAGAAAACGCCTGAGGGCAGGTTGCAGGTGACAGGTTTCGGGGATTGGAGCCCGTAGCCCTGAGACCCGACGCCTGAAAACCCGAAACCTCACACAAGGCCCTTGCCGCGCGTTTGCAGGCCCGCCCAGGGCCCTCGGCGCCTCGGCAGGTACCTTTGCACCCTGAGCGCCGGTCGCGAAAACGAGGCCGTCCAGGGCCCGAATCGGCAAGCCATGGCCGCACCTGCAACCTCGCCCCCGGGCGCGTGCCGAAACGCGCCAGCAGCGCTCCGAGGATGCTGCGGCAACGATTTTCCCGCGACGCCAGCGGAGGGGCATGCTCCAGTCCGTCACCTGCAACCGACCCATCGATGACGCACGCCCGCAAGACCCGGAGTGAGCCATGCAACGTCACCACCTGAAGGCCGATGCCCAGACCTGCCACTGGGGCTTCTTCGACGCCGCGCGCCAGCCGGTGCTCACCATCGACAGCGGCGATGCGGTCACCGTCGACACGCTCACCGGTCCGCCGGAGGTTGTGCCGACCTCGGGCTTCCACGTGCCGCCCGAGCTTGCCGAGGTGCACGCCGGCGCCGAGCGCCTCGCAGGCTCCTCGCACATCCTCACGGGCCCCATCGCCGTCAGGGGCGCCAGACCCGGCCAGGTCCTGGAGGTGCGCATCCTCGATGTGAAGCTGCGCCAGGACTGGGGCTACAACGTCATCCGCCCGCTCGCCGGCACGCTGCAGGACGACTTCCACGAGCGGCGGCTCATGCACATCGCGCTCGACGATAAGCGCAACGTCGGCCGCCTGCCCTGGGGGCTCGAGCTGCCGCTGGCGCCGTTCTTCGGCATCATGGGCGTGGCGCCGCCGGAGGCGTGGGGGCGCATCACCTCGATCGTGCCGCGCGCGCACGGCGGCAACCTCGACAACAAGGAACTGGTGGCGGGGACGACATTGTTCCTGCCGATCTTCGTCGACGGCGCGCTCTTCTCCTGCGGCGACGGGCACGGTGCGCAGGGCGACGGCGAGGTGTGCATCACCGCCATCGAGACGGCGCTCCAGGGCACCTTCGAGCTGATCGTGCGCGACGACCTCCGCTTCGCCTATCCGCGCGCCGAGACGGCGGAGCACTACATCACCATGGGGATGGACCCCGACCTCGACCAGTGCGCGGTGATTGCGCTGCGCGACATGATCAGGCTGATCCGCGAGCGCACCAACCTGTCGCGGGAGGACGCCTATACGCTGTGCAGTCTCGCCGCCGACCTCCGGGTCACGCAGACCGTGAACGGCTCGAAGGGCATCCACATCATGCTGAAGAAGTCGCTGCTGCACACGGGCTCCCAATAGATCGAAGGGAGGGAGCCCCCCACGGTCGGCGGGCAGCCCGGATATCCGAGACTTGCGAGCGGGCGGAGAGCCGGTTCGCCAGCACGCAGCCGGCTGCGCCGCCGCCGACAATGACGTAGTCGTACCCGCCGGTCGGCGCCTTTCCGGCTTGCGTCGCAGCCATGGGCATGGCTCAGTGCTCCTGCGGCCCGAGGATGCGCGGCAGGCTCTCTAGCCGCTCGGCCGCTTGCAGGCAACGGGCGGGGCGCGATCAGCAATGCAGCGCAGCGAGGACCGGGCGTCGGGAGGCGCGCGCGACGTGGCCGTGATCGGCCTCGGGCAGATGGGGCGCGGCATCGCCCGCAATCTCGATTCTGCCGGGCGGCTTGCCGCGGCCTGGGATTGCAATCCCGAGGCGGCCGAGCGGGCCGGCCTGTCGCCCGCGGTGGCGCTCTGCGAGCCCGCCGCGCTCGGCGGCGCGAAGGCCGTGCTGCTGGTGGTGCCGGGCTCGGCGGAGATCCGCGCCGTGCTCGGCGACGGCGGGCTGCTGCGCGCGCCGCACGCAGGGCAGGTCGTCGTCGACCTCACGACGTCGGACCCGAAGGCGACGCGCGAGATCGCCGCGCAGGCGAAAGCTGCGGGGCGCGCCTACCTCGACTGCGGCATGACCGGCGGCGCCAGGGCCGCGGATGCCGGAACGATCACGCTGATGGTGGGGGGCGACGGCGCCGTCCTGGAGGCGTCCCGCCCGATCCTCCTCGCTTTCGCGGGCAAGGTCTTCCATGTCGGGGACAGCGGCGCCGGCCACGCCATGAAGCTCGTCCACAACATGATCTGCCATACGATCTTTCTTGTGACCAGCGAGGGCTGCCGGCTGGCCGAGCGGCTCGGCATCCCGCTCGAGACGGCGATTGCCGTCATCAATGCGGGGAACGCGCGGAGCTTCGTCAGCGAGCAGCGCTTTCCCAACCACATCATTCCCGGTACCTTCGACGGCCGCTCGCGCACGGCCAACCTCGCCAAGGACCTCGCGATGGCGGCTGAGCTGACGCGCCAAGAGGGGCCGGCGGGCCCCTACAGCGCGCTTGCAGCCCTTCTCCTGGAGCGCGCCATGCAGCAAGGCCTCGGAGAGGAGGATTTCACCCGGCTCTACGAGCATCTGCCCGAGCTGGTGTCAGACCCTGACTGACACCCGACGCACCCGGCTCGCAGCGCTGCTCGCCTTTGGCTCGCAGCGCTCGGCCGGGATGACGGGTGTGGAGCCATGGTGTCAGACCCGGAGGGTCTGACACCGGCTCAGGCTCCCCGAATCCGGGCGAGGACGGCCCGCAGACGGGCCCGCATCGCCGCGAGGACGAGCGCCAGCGCGCTGAGCCGGACCTGGGGCGCGGCGGCACCGGAGGGCGCGCGCAGGCGGGCGTCGATGTTCTGCGCGAAGGCCTCGCCGATGCGCTGCGCGAGGTCGCGGGCGAGACCCGAGCGGCCGATCTGAGCGAGCAGGCCCGTCAGCGCGTAGCCGATGACGACATCGACGCGCGTTGCCTCGCCGCCGGAGGGACCCGCAACGGCGGAGAGGCGGTAGTCGACGCTGCCGGTGACGCGCGAGCCGCTCCTGCGGTCGGCGCCGTGGCCCTCGATGACCTGGCGGTACTCGTCCGCAAGCTGCCTGACGCTGCCCGCGCCGGCGAAGCGCGCAACGATCGGCCCGAGCCTGACCTCGATGCGGCCGGTGATGCCGCCATCCTGCGGCGGGCCATCGAGCCGTGCGCCCGGCATGCAGAGCGCCACCGCCTCGGGGTCTGACATCAGCGCCCACACGGCCGCGCGCGGGTGCTCCAGCACGAAGGACTGGGAGAGACGGACGCCGCCGTCGGCCACCTCGATGCTGCCGGTGGCGACGCGCACCGGCTCGCGGTCTGCCGGTGTCTGCGGTGTGGCGACGGCGACCGGCTCGACGGGGTCAGACCCTGCGGGTCTGACCCCACGCTCGACCCCATGCTCCGCACCCGGTGCGGCAACGGGGCCCGGCGCGGGTCCGAGCCAGCGGTTGGCCTGTGCCGTGGAAGGGGTCGCCATGGGGTCGGACCCGCAGGGTCTGACCCCCTCCTCCGGTGCAACGGTGTCAGACCCGGAGGGTCTGACACCTTCCGCCATGACGCGGCCGATGGCGTCGACGATGCCCAGGTAGCCGGTGCAGCGGCACAGGTTGCCGCTCATCTCCCGGCGGATCTCCGGGCGCGACAGGGCGCTCTTGCGGCGCACGAGGTCGCGCGCGGCGATCAGCATGCCCGGCGTGCAGTAGCCGCACTGCAGGGCGTGCGCCTCGGTGAAGGCGCGGCGCAGGCTGGCCATCAGCGGATCGTCGTCGAAGCCCTCGATGGTGCGCACATGGGCGCCGTCGCAGGCCACCGCCCAGGTGATGCACGAGCGCGCGATCTCACCGTCGATCTGCACGGTGCAGGCGCCGCAGATGCCGTGCTCGCAGCCGAGATGCGTGCCCGTGAGCAGCAGCTGCTCGCGCAGGAAATCCGCCAGGCTCGTGCGCGGCGCCACCTCCGCCTCGACCGGCCGGCCGTTCACGGTGAGCGCGATCCTCATGCTGCGCAAGCCTCGTCGTGGGCGCGCTTGATCGCAACGGCGTGGAGGTTCCACTGGTAGTCGTCGCCGATGAAGTGCGCCAGTCGCAGCAGGGTCTTGGCCTCGTCGATGGTCATGGCGTGCCTGGGCCACTGGGCTGCGCGCATCTCCATGAGCTGTGGGCGGCCGCCCGTCGCACCCACCACCGCGGCGAGGTAGGCGTGCGGGGGAATCGCGACGACGACAGCGATCGCATCGGCGAACTCGCCAGTCTTGCGGCAGATCTTGTGGAAGCCGAAGCGGGCCTCGGGCGGGAACCTTGGGATGCCGATCCCAATGACGAGCTCGGCGGAGCCAAGCTCCGTCTCCATCGCACCGCGTACGAACTCCGGCAGCCGCACGTGGCGCGTGCCCCCGGGCCCGACAATCACGACCCGCGCGCGCAGCGCCGTGAGGCAGGCGAGCCAGTCGGCGGACGGGTCGGCGTGGGCGAGGCTGCCGCCGATGGTGCCGCGCGTGCGCACCGCGCGGTAGCCGATGCCGCGAGCGACGCGGGAGAGGAAGCCGCGGGTAGGGTCGGGAACGCGGCCGTCCTCGATGGCGGCATGAGTCACCGTGGCGCCGATGGTGACGGCGTCGGCCTCCTCGGCGACGGCCGCAAGCTCTGGGATGCGCGTGATGTCGACGAGCACGGCGGGCCGCGTCAGGCGCAGGTTGAGCATCGGGCCCAGGGTCTGGCCGCCGGCCAGCACCCGCGCTCCAGGCGTGCTGCGCAGCGCGTCCAGGGCCTCGGCGACGGTGGCGGGGCGGACGTAGTCGAAGGCGGCGGGCTTCATGCGGGCAAGGTATCAGACCCTCCGGGTCTGACACCCTCATTCGACGGTGCCGCCACGGTGTCAGACCCGGAGGGTCTGACACCAGCCCGCGCGATCGCCTCGACGATGCGGCGCGGCGTGACGGGGGAGACCAGGAGCTCGGCGCCGAGGCCCGCCAGCGCGTCGTTGATGGCGTTGGTGATGGCGGCCGGCGGCGCGATGGTGCCGCCCTCGCCGATGCCCTTCTGGCCGAAGCGGGTGTAGGGCGATGGCGTCTCCATGTGCAGGATGCGGACCTCCGGCACCTCCGCGGGGCCAGGCAGCAGGTAGTCGGAGAGCGTGGAGGCGAGCGGCTGTCCCTGGGCGTCGTAGGGCACCTCCTCGTAGAGCGCCGTGCCGATGCCCTGGGCCGTGCCGCCGAGGATCTGTCCGTCTACGATCATGGGGTTCACCAGCACGCCGCCGTCCTCCACCACCACGTAGTCGAGGATCTCCACCTCCCCCGTCGCGGTGTCCACGGCCACGGCCGCGGCATGCGCCGCGTAGCTGAAGGTGCCGGTATCGCGCTTGGCCTTGTAGCCGGCGGTCAGCTCGAGCCCGGCGGGATTGACATCGGCGGGCACGTCCTGTGGGCGGCGGTACCAGGCGCGCGCCACCTCGGCCACCGCGATGCGGCCCGACGGCCCCACCACCCAGCCGTTCTCGATGCGCACGTCCGCGCGGCGCGCCTGCAGCAGGCTGGCCGCGACCTCGCATACGCGGCCGGCGAGCATCTCGCAGGCCGTCGCCACCGCGCCGCCCGACATGATCATCGAGCGCGAGCCCCAGGTGCCGGTGGAATAGGGCGTCGCCGCGGTGTCGCCGTGCACCAGGCGGATGCGGTCGTGCGGCACGCCCAGGATGGAGTGGGCGACCTGCGAAAGCGTGGTCTCCATGCCCTGGCCGTGGCTGTGGGCGCCGATTCTCAGCTCCAGCGCGCCGTCCGGCGTCAAGCGGGCCTGGCACTGCTCGTAGCCCGGCACGAACGGGATGCCCCAGCCGGCGTAGACGCTGGTGCCATGGCCGCCCTGCTCCGAGTACATGGCAAAGCCGACGCCGATGCGCCGCCCGTCGGCCTCGCCCTCGAGCTGGCGCGCGCGCAGCCGCTCGAGGCCGATGGCGTCAACCGCGCGGCGCAGGGCCTCGGGGTAGTCGCCGGAGTCGAAGTGGCGCTTGGCGATGTTGTCGAACGGCATCTGCTCCGGCCGCACCAGGCTGTCGAAGCGCATCCTGGTGGGCTCGATCCCGAGCTTGCGCGCCAGCGCATCGAGCGTCACCTCGAGCGCGAAGCAGACGCCCGTGCGCGCGACGCCGCGGTAGGGCAGGATCGGCGGCTTGTTGGTGGCGACCGAGAAGGTGCGGCAGCGGTAGTGCGGGAAGTCGTAGAGGCCGGGCAGGATCGAGGCGACCTGGCCGGCCTCCAGGCACGCCGAGAACGGATAGGCCGAATAGGCGCCGGAATCGACGGTGGCCTCGCAATCGAGCGCCAGCAGGCGGCCTTGCGTATCGGCATAGGCGGTGAGGATGTAGTGGTGCTCGCGGCAATTGGCGTTCGTCAGGCTCTCGCGCCGGTCCTCCAGCCAGCGCAGCGGGTGGCCCAGCCTGCGCGTGGCCCAGGAGAGCGCGACCTCCTCCGGCAGGAGGATGCCCTTGTAGCCGAAGCCGCCGCCGACATCCGGCGCGACGACGCGGATGGCCCCCTCGTCGAGGCCCAGGCACTCGGCGAGGCCGGTGCGCACGATGTGGGGCTGCTGCGTGGAGCTGTAGACGACGAGCTGGCCGAGCCGGCCACTCCAGCTCGCCACCACGCCGCGCCCCTCCAGGGGGCACATGGCCTGGCGGGCCGTGCGCAGCTCGCGCGTGACGGAGACGGCGGCCCCCGCTCTGACAGCCGCCGTGACCGCCTCGAAGTCCACGTCGGCGGCGGTGGTGAGGAACAGGTTGTCGCCCCAATGCTCGTGCACCAGCGGGGCGCCGGGCTGGCGGCCCTGCAGCATGTCGTGGACCACCGGCAGGGGGTCGAGCTCCACATCGATCTCGGCCGCCAGGTCCTCCGCCTCGGCGCGCGTGGGCGCCACGCACAGCGCGATCAGCTCGCCGACGTAACGCACCTTGCCTGTGGCAAGAATAGGCTGCACGGAGGATTTGAACCCCGGCAGGGCGGTATCGGCGCGGATCGGTGCGACGCCTGCGAGGTCCTCGGCGATGAAGACGCGGTCGCGCACGCGGGGCGGGATTCCGATCGCCTCGATGCGGGCGTGCGCCAGCGGGCTGCGCAGGAACGCCACCTCCTGCATGCCGGGCAGGCGGACATCGCCGACGTACTCGCCGCGTCCGCGCATGTAGCGGTCGTCCTCCTTGCGCAGGAGGCGCGCGCCGATGCCCTGTTGGGTCACGTGCTCAAGGCCCAGCCGATCAGGTGCTCTATTTATAGGACAACCAAGCCTAGCGCAGGGCGCAACGATGCCGCAATAGCCGCGCTGCCCGAAGCAGACCCGCTGAAGGGCCGATATTACCGGCGGCGCCGAGCAGACGTACTGAGGGTGTCGGTGGCGTCGGTCCCAGGAGGGAACCATATAGTCATCCGCGATGCGAACCATTGCGGTCAGCACGCTGAAGCGGTTTTCGCGCGCGATCCCAATCATGCGGATGCGCGCGACCCGATGATGGCGTGGGCCCGCCAAGTCGCTGCGGCCGACTGGTCGAAACGCCAGCGCCTTGGTGAGGAACGTGCCGCGGCCCTGGTGCGACCTGAGCAGGTTCTCGCTCTGCAGCAGCTCGATGGCCTGCCGCACCGTGACGCGCGCCACGCTGAACTCGCGCTCCAGCTCCTCCAGCGTGGCGATCCTGTCGCCGACGGTCCAGCGGCCGTCGCGGATGCGCCGCCGCAAGGCGGAGGCCACCTGCAGATAGCGCGGCACGCGGCTCACCGCGTCGTGGCGCGGGAATGCGGGCGCGGTTGGCCATCGGTCCTCTTGGGTCTTCCGTTCGACGGTCCTTGTGGGCCGAGCCTTTGTCTGCGGGACGGATGCGCACCGGTCAAGCAATCTGCTCAGCTCCAGGGCGGCTCGTAATTGAGATCATGCGCGCTGACGACGCCGCTGACGAGGTTGGAGCCGAGCAGCGCCGCCGTGTCGAGGGCGGGCGCGCTGCGCACCGCAACGACCTGCCGGGGCAGCGCGGCGAGCCGCGCCGCGTGGCGCCGATGCTCCGCCTCGGCCTCGGCGATGCCGACCGCCGCGAAGGCGACCTGGGCGCCGGGCGCGAGCCGCCCCAGCGCCGGCAGGTCGGCGGCAATGACGGTCGCGATCTTGGGATAGCCGCCGGTCGTCTGCCGGTCGGCCAGCAGGACGATCGGCAGGCCGTTACCGGGCACCTGAATGGAGCCCGGCGCAATGCCGTCCGAGACGATGTTGAAGCCCTTGGCGTGCTCCAGGGCCGGTCCCTCGAGGCGCATGCCCATCCGGTCCGAGGCCGCCGATACCGTGAAGGTGGCCTCCAGCAGCGTGCGTCGCCCCCGCTCGCTGAAGCAGTCCTCCTGCGGCCCGAGGACCACGCGGATGCGCTCCGGCCGCGCCAGGTCCAGGGACGGCAGCATCCACTCCTCGCGCTCCTCGGCCCGCGCGTGCTTCAGGGGAAGGAGGTCGCCGGCGCGCACGGCCCGCCCCGCGAAGCCGCCGAGGCCGGCGCGGACATAGGTGGACTGGCTGCCCAGCACGGGAGCAACGTCGAAGCCGCCTTCGACGGCGAGATAGCCGAGCGCGCTTGCGGCAAGGGTGCCGATGCACAGCACCTCGCCTCTCTCGAGGCGCACGCTTTGCAGGGGGGCAAGCCGCCTGCCGCCGGCTGCTCCCTGGCCGGGCAGCACGTCGATCGCCGCGGCGCCGCCCGCGAAGGCAAGGCGCACGCTCTCGGCCTCGACCAGGAGCGTCGGGCCCAGATGCGCGATCTCGAGCGCCCCGGTCCCCGGCGCATTGCCGAGGATGGCGTTGGCGGCGATGAGACCGACGGCATCCAGCGCCCCGGACACGGGAATGCCGAGGTGCTGATACCCTTTGCGGCCGAGGTCCTGCAGCGTGGTCATCAGACCGGATGCCACCACTCTGAGCGCTGGTTTCATTCCGGTGCACCCATCCCGTCCGGCAGGCTCTCGGGCTCCAGGCGCACCTCGCCGGCCGCGCTGCGCAACGCCAGCGCGCCGTAGTCGCCCAGCGCGATCGGCTGGAAGCGGACCTTGTCGCCGGCCGCCACAAATGCCGGAGGCTCCCGCCCGCGGTCCCACAGAAGAGCCGGCGTCCGCCCGATGAGATGCCACCCTCCGGGGCTCTCCAGCGAGTAGACGGCGGTCAGCGTGGTCGCGACCGCAACCGAGCCTCGCGGCACCGTCGTGCGCGGGCTCTCGCGCCGGGGCAGCACCAGCTCGCGCGCCAGCTCTCCGAGGTAGGGAAAGCCCGGCAGGAAACCCACCATGTAGACGTGATAGGTCGCCGCGCTGTGCAGCGCGACCACCCGCTCCGGCGCAAGACCGGTGCGGCCCGCGACCTCGGCGAGATCGGGGGCGACGCTGTCGTGGTAGCAGACCGGAATGCGCCAGAGGCGCCCCGAGCCGCCCGCCGCGTTCAGCCCCGACAGCAGCGGGAGGAGCCTCGCTTTGAGCTCGCTCTGCGCCACGGTCAGCGGGTCGTAGTGGATCATGAGTGATCGAAACGTCGGCACCAGCTCCACGATGCCGGGTACGGCCGCGGCCTTCACCCTGTCGGCCAGGGCCAGCACCAGGGCGTTCACGCCGAGATCCACCCGGTCGCCGAGCTCGACCGAGAGGGCGGTGTCGCCGCACGGCAGAAATCGCGTCGCAGAGAGGGTCAGGGGACGAGCCGTGTCCATCGTTCCAATGCGCCAGGCAAGCCGTTGTATGGTCTTCCTGTCAATAGTACCATGTTGCCGAGTTTGTTCGAGATGGGGCGCGAATGTCAAAGCAGATCAATCTCAATGCCGACATTGCCGAGGGTTGGGGTGCCTACGACATCGGCAACGATGCGGACCTGATGAAGATCATCAAGTCGGCCAGCGTCGCCTGCGGGTTCCATGCCGGCGATCCCAACACCATGTACCGGCTGTGCAAGCTGGCCAGGCAGGAAGGCGTGAGCGTCGGCGTCCACCCCGGCTTCAACGACCTGTGGGGCTTCGGCCGCCGCCGCATCCAGATGCAGCCCGGCGAGCTCGAGTACATGATCGCCTATCAGATCGGCGCCCTGCAGGCGATGGCGGCGTACGCGGGCCTGAAGGTGACGCACCTGAAGCCGCACGGCGCGCTCAACAACATGGCGGCCGAGGACGAGAGCTACGCCATGGCCATCGGCCGGGCGATCAAGACGGTGGACAGGGACATCATCTACGTGGCGCCGTTCGGGTCCGAGATGGAGCGGGCCGCGCTGGAGCTGGGGCTGCCGCTCGCGCGCGAGGGCTTCGCCGACCGCCAGTACGACGACAACGGCAACCTCGCCTCGCGCTCGCTTGCCGGCTCGGTGCTGAAGGACCCGGCCGCCGCCGCCGAGCACGTGCTGCGCATGGTGCTGGAGGGAGAGATCGTGTCGCGCACGGGCAAGCGCATCAAGGCCGACATCCACACCATCTGCGTGCACGGCGACGAGGCGACCGGCGTGGTGGTGGCACGCGGCGTGCGCGACGCCTTGGAGCGGGCCGGCGTCGCCGTGGTGCCGCTGCCCGAGATGAAGCTGTAAACGGATCCGCCGGTGCTGCAAGGAAGCTCGCGGTCGGAATCGAGGCGACCCGCTCGCCCCAACGTCCCCTCCCCATCATGCCGAAGGCATGTCTTCGACATGACGCAGGGAGGGACAGGGTGGGGGGATTGCAGAACATCGATGTCGGGGCTCCCCCCACCCCTAACCCCTCCCCGCACCTGCGCCGAAGGCGCACAAGCGAGCTTCGCTCGCTTTGGCCCCTGCGGGGCCAGAGGGGAGGGGAATCCCGTTGGTGCAAGCGGGAAGGGGAATCCGGTCGCGGCTGCGGGAAGCGACGCAGCTCATCCGCTCGGCATTATCCGGAGGACGACGTGAGCGGGAAACCGACGCTGGCTATCGTCGGAGGCACTGGTGCCCTGGGCAGCGGGCTCGCGAAGCGCTGGGCCGCGGCGGGCTACGAGGTCATCATCGGATCGCGGAGGGTGGACAAGGCGGAGGCGGCGGCGCGGGCGCTCGAGCCTGTGGCCAGCGGATCGGTCCCGCGCGCGGCTTCCAACGTGGAGGCCGCGCAGGCCGGCGACGTGGTGATCCTCGCCGTGCCGTGGGCGAGCCACGCAGCGATCCTCGACGAGATCGCGCCGCATGTCGCGGGCAAGATCGTGGTGGACACCACGGTGCCGCTGGTGCCGCCCAAGGTGGCGCGGGTGCAGCTGCCCGCCGAGACGTCGGCCGCCGTCGCAGCGCAGCGGCGGCTCGGCGATGGCGCGCGCGTGCTGGCAGCGTTCCACAATGTGGCCGCCGCCAAGCTGCAGGCCGACGCCGCCATCGATTGCGATATCCTGGTGTTCGGGGACGCCGCGGAGGACCGCGCCGCCGTCATCGCGCTGGCGGAGGCGGCCGGGCTGCGCGGGGTGCATGCGGGACCGCTCGCCAATGCCGTGGCGGCGGAGGCGCTCACCTCGGTGCTGATCGGCATCAACCGGCACTACAAGGCCTCCGGTGTGGGCATCCGCATCACTGGCCTCGGCAAGGACTAGCCGTCTTGGTCGCACCCGCGCTCACCGTCACTGCGCTCGAAGGCATCCCCGGCGTTCGCCCCGGGGACGACCTCGCCGCCCTGCTGATCGCGGCCATCGAGCGCGGCGGCCTCGCCCCTCGAGCGCGCGACATCGTGGTCGTGGCGCAGAAGATCGTCTCCAAGGCGGAGGGGCGCTATTTCGATCTCGCGGACATCGAGCCGGGCAGCGCAGCCAGGGAGATCGCGGCTCTGACAGGCAAGGACGCGCACCTGGTCGAGGCGATCCTGTCGCAAGCGGCGGAGATCCTGCGCGCGGCACCCGGCGTGCTGATCGCGGTGACCCGGCACGGCCTCGTGATGGCCAACGCCGGCGTCGACCAGTCCAACCTCGAGGCCGGGGACGAGGGCCGGCGCGTGCTGCTGCTGCCGGAGCAGCCTGACGCCAGCGCGGCTGCCCTCAAGGAGCGCCTGGATGCGCATTTTCGCAGCGACCTCGGCGTGATCGTCTCCGACAGCACGGGGCGGGCGTGGCGGCTCGGCACCGTCGGGCTCGCCATCGGGGCGGCCGGCGTGCCGTCTTTGCTGGACCGGCGCGGCGAGCGGGACCTGGCGGGCCGCCCGCTGGAGGCGACCGAGGTCGGCTTTGCGGATGCGGTGGCGGCCGCCGCGGTGCTGGCCATGGGCGAGGCCGCCGAGGCGCGCCCCGCGGCACTGGTGCGCGGGCTTGCCTGGACCGCCGCGCCGCACCCGGCCTCGGCGCTGTTGCGGCCCAAGACGCAGGACTTGTTCCGATGAGCGGCGCCGGCCCGGCCACCTACGTCGCGCTCTCGGGCGGCATCGGCGGGGCCAAGCTCTCGCTCGGGCTGGCGCGGCTCCTGGGCGAGCGGCTGACGGTGATCGTCAACACGGGCGACGACTTCGAGCACCTGGGGCTTGCGATCTCTCCGGATGTCGACACCACCCTCTATACGCTGGCCGGCATTGCCAATCCTGAGACCGGCTGGGGCCGCCGCGACGAGACCTGGAGCTTCCTGGAGGCCATCGGCAAGCTCGGCGGGCCGACTTGGTTCAGGCTGGGAGACCGCGACCTCGCCACCCATGTGGAGCGCACGCGCCGGCTCGGGGCGGGCGAGACCCTGACGGCTGTCACGGCACATCTCGCGCGGCAGCTCGGCGTGACGGCGCTCATCCTGCCCATGGCGGACGAGCGCGTGCGCACGGTGGTGGAGAGCGACGTTGGGACGCTCGCGTTCCAGGACTATTTCGTGCGCCACCAGTGCCGGCCCGCGGTGCGCGGCCTGCGCTACCAGGGGGCCGCCTCGGCGCGCATGAGCACGCGGATCGAGGCGGCGTTGTCGGCAGCGACGCTGGGGGGCGTCATTCTCTGCCCGTCCAACCCATGGCTCAGCGTCGATCCGATCCTCGCCGTCCCTGGCCTGCGCGCAGCAATCCGGGCGAGCGGCGCGCGGGTCGTTGCCGTCAGTCCCGTCATCGGCGGCAAGGCGGTGAAAGGGCCGACGGCGAAGATCATGGGCGAGCTCGGGCTGCCGCCCGGCGTTGCGAGCATCGCTGAGCACTACGGCGACCTTCTCGACCACATCGTGGTCGACGCAGCCGACGGCGACGCCGTGCGCGGCCTGCCGCTGCAGACCTCGGTGACGCGCACGCTGATGCAGACCCTGGACGACAAGATCGCCCTGGCCCGGCATTGCCTCGCTGTCTGCGATGAGCTTGCGGGCGCGCGCAGGTCCGCGCGCCGCCCCGCCGAGGCCGAACGATGAGCACGGAGCCCGCTCCGGCGGCCTGGGCCATCGTCCCCGTCAAGGCGCTGGGCGAGGCCAAGCAGCGCCTTTCCGGCGTGCTGCCGCCCGAGGCGCGGCGCCGGCTCATGCTGGCGATGCTGCACGACGTGCTGGCGACGCTGGCCCAGGTCGAGCGCATTGCTCGCGTGCTGGTCGTGACGCCGGATGCGGAGGTGGCCGGGGTGGCGCAGCAGCTCGGCGCCAGCGTGTTGCGCGAGGAGCAGGCGCGCGGCCACAGCGCCGCGGCTGCGGCGGGGTTTGCCCATGCGTTGGCCAATGGCGCGGTGCAGGCTTTGGCCGTTCCTGCCGATGCTCCCTGCGTGACGCCGGGCGAGCTGTCGCGCCTGCTCGACGCTGCCCGGACTCTACACCAGCTGATGCAAACCCGCGGGTGGTGCTGGTCCCGGCGCGCGACGGCGACGGCACCAACGCCGTCCTGGTCGCGCCCCCCGACGCGTTCCCCCCGAGCTTCGGGCCGGGCAGCTTCGCCCGGCACCTCGCGCAGGCCGAGGCGCGCGGGCTCGCCTGCAGCGTCCTCGAGATTGCGGGGCTCGGCCTCGATATCGACGAGCCGCGCGATCTTGCGGCGCTCATCGCCGCGAAGCGGGGCAACCCTGCCTACGCCTTCCTCGACCTGCAGTGCGGCGCGCTGCGCGCAATGTCATCCGGACCGAGCCCATCATGAGTGCAGTCCTTCGCAACGCAGAGGCCGGCCGAAGTCTGACGGACGATGAGGCCCTGGCACTGGCGCAGTGCGACGACCTCGCGAGTCTGACGGCGGTGGCCGAGCAGCTGGCCCTCGCGGGCCACGGGCGGACAGTGAGCTTCTCCAGGAAGGTGTTCATCCCCCTGACGCGGCTGTGCCGGGACTCCTGCCACTACTGCACCTTCGCGCGCCCGCCCCGGCCCGGCGAGCAGCCCTATCTCTCCCCCGAGGAGGTCCTGGCGATCGCGCGGGCGGGGCAGGCGGCCGGCTGCAAGGAGGCGCTGTTCACGCTCGGCGACCAGCCGGAGCGGCGCTACGCCGCTGCGCGCGCCGCGCTGGCCGGCCTCGGCGCGCCATCCACCCTGGCCTATCTGGAGGCATCGGCGGGCCTCGTGCTGCGCGAGACCGGCCTCCTGCCGCATCTCAATCCGGGCGTGCTGAGCGAGGCCTGGCTGCGGCGGCTGCGGGCGGTGTCCGTCTCGCAGGGCATGATGCTGGAGACCACGGCGGAGCACCTCTGCGGGCGCGGCGGACCGCATTTCGGATCGCCCGACAAGACGCCGCGCGTGCGCCTCGCCACTCTGGAGGCGGCCGGGCGCGCACGCGTGCCGTTCACCACCGGGCTCCTGATCGGCATCGGCGAGACGCGCGCCGAGCGCATCGCCACGCTGCTTGCCATCCGCTCGGCGCACGAGCGCTGGGGCCACATCCAGGAGGTGATCGTCCAGAACTTCCGCGCCAAGCCGGGGACGCGCATGGCGGACGCGCCGGAGCCGACGCTCCAGGACCACCTGTGGACCATCGCGGTCGCCCGCCTCGTCCTGGGCCCGCGGATGAATATCCAGGCGCCCCCCAACCTGCAGCCGGAGGGGCTGGCGCAGCTGGTCGGGGCCGGGATCAACGACTGGGGCGGCGTCTCGCCGGTGACGCCGGACCACGTCAACCCCGAGGCACCCTGGCCGCATCTGGAGGCGCTGGAGCACGCCACCGAGCGCGCCGGCCGCATCCTGGTCGAGCGGCTGGCGATCTATCCCGAGCACCTGGAAACAGACCGGCGGTTGCAGCTGGCGCGAGGCGCTGCCCGCGCTCTCCTCCCCTCCCCCTTGCAGGGAGGGGAATCCGGTCGCGGCTGTGGCGAGGGAGTGCCTTGGCTCGACCCGGGCGTCCACAGCTTGGCGCTGCGGCACCAGGACGGCCAAGGCTTCGCGCGCGAGGACAGCTGGGCGCCCGGTACCGCCGAGCCTCTCCCCGTTCCACTCGTCGCGCGCATCCGATCGGTCGAATCGCGGCAAGAGCCGAGCCCAGAAGTAGCCGGGCTCCTCGAGCGCGCCGCCGCCGGCACGCGGCTCGACGAGGGCGAGATCGTGCGGCTGTTCGAGGCGCGCGGGGCGGATTTCGCCGCCGTGTGCCAAGCGGCCGACGGGCTGCGCCGGGCGCGTTGCGGCGATACCGTGACCTACGTCGTCAACCGCAACATCAACTACACCAATATCTGCTCCTACGGCTGCCAGTTCTGCGCCTTCTCCAAGGGGCGCCACAGCTTCGAGACGCGCGAGAAGCCCTACGACCTCGGCCTCGACGAGATCGCGCGCCGCACCCGCGAAGCCTGGGAGCGCGGCGCCACCGAGGTCTGCCTGCAGGGCGGCATCCGGCCCGGCTATACGGGGGAGACCTACCTCCGCATCGTCGCAGCCGTGAAGACGGCGGCACCGGCGATCCACATGCACGCGTTCTCCCCGCTCGAGGTCTGGCACGGCGCCGAGACGCTGGGGCTGCCTCTGCGCGAGTACCTCGCACGGCTCGAGGCGGCGGGCCTGTCGAGCCTGCCCGGCACCGCGGCGGAGATCCTGGACGACGAGGTGCGCGCCGTCCTCTGCCCCGACAAGATCGGCACGGCGCAGTGGCTCCAGGTCATGGAGGCCGCCCACGCGGTGGGCCTGAGGAGCACCGCCACCATCATGTTCGGCCACGTCGACGGCTACCGCCATTGGGCGCGGCACCTCATGCACATCCGTGCGCTGCAGGAGCGGACGGGCGGCTTCACGGAATTCGTACCCCTGCCGTTCGTGCACATGGAGGCGCCCATCTACCTCAGGGGCCGCGCCCGCAAGGGACCGACCTTCCGCGAGGCCGTCCTGATGCATGCCATCGCCCGCCTGGCGCTCGACCCCGTCATCGTCAACGTGCAGGCCTCGTGGGTCAAGATGGGGCCCGACGGCGCTGCCCTGTGTCTCGAGGCCGGTGCCAACGACATGGGCGGTGTGCTCATGAACGAATCCATTACGCGCGCCGCCGGCGCCGTGCACGGCCAGGAGCTGAGCGCAGCGGACCTGGAGAGCCTCATCAGGAAGGCCGGGCGGGTCCCGCGCCAGCGCACCACAAGCTACGGCGGCGCGGCGACACACGGCGCACAGGCACGCCGCCAACACGCGGCCGACGCAGCCCCGTCCACCTCGGACCCGCCGTCGCGACCGGATTCGCCTTGATCCGCGCCCTCGGCCAATGGGATAGTGGTCCTAACAATAGAACAACAGGACCAATCCACGCCTTCTGCACGGGTAGCGCCGCTTGGCCAATCCATTCGAATTCCCAGCGAGCGTCGTGGACCAGGCCGTGCGCCGGCGCGCTGTCCGACATCTCAGGGATGCCGGCGTCCGCCTGCCGACCTTCGAGGAGCTGGCCGAGCCCGAGCGGACGCCGCCCGCCGTCCGCGCCGGTCTCGCCGGGGTCGATCCCGATGCCCCGCATCCCGCCAATCTCCACCGCGTCAACTGGTTCAACGACCTGGCACGGACGGGCCAGATCGCGGCGCCCGCATTCGTGGAGCTTCCGAGCAGCCTGACGGGTGTCAGCGCGCGCATCGTGCTCGCGCTCGGCGCCCTGTTTCCCATGATCCGCGCCCACAAGGTGCTCGCCGCCTATGCGTGCCTCGCGCCCCGCCTCGTCACGGGCCGCTTCGACCCCGCCGGCCAGCGCGCGGTATGGCCCTCGACCGGCAACTACTGCCGCGGCGGTGTCGCCATCTCGCGCATCGTGGGGTGCCGGGGCGTCGCGGTGCTGCCGGAGGGGATGAGCCAGGAGCGCTTCGACTGGCTCTCCAGGTGGGTCGCCTCGCCCGACGATGTCATCCGCACGCCCGGCACCGAGTTCGAACGTCAAGGAGATCTACGACGCGTGCGCCCTCCTCGCGCGCGATCCGGCCAACGAGATCGTCAACCAGTTCAGCGAGTTCGGCAACTACCTCGCGCATTGGCGCTGCACCGGCCTGGCGCTCGACCGCATCTTCGAGACGCTCCGCGACGCCGCCCCGGGCCTGCGGCTCGCCGGCTTCCTCGCCGCCAGCGGCTCGGCTGGCACGCTGGGCGCGGGCGATTTCCTGAAGAGCCGGCATGGCGCGAAAATCGCGGTCGTCGAGGCTGTCGAGTGCCCCACCCTGCTGATGAACGGATATGGCGAGCACAACATCCAGGGCATCGGCGACAAGCACGTTCCCCTCATCCACAACGCCATGAACACCGATCTTGTGATCGGCGTGTCGGACCGGGCGACCGATGGGCTCAACGCCGTCTTCAACACAGACGCGGGGCGCCGCTATCTGGCCGGGAGGGCCGGCAGCGTGGTGCGCATGCTGGGCTACCTCGGGCTTTCCTCGATCGCCAACATGCTGGGCGCCATCAAGATGGCCAAGCACTGCGGCCTCGGTCCCGACGACGTGGTCCTCAGCGTGGCGACGGACGGACACGAGCTCTACGCGAGCGAGCTGCGGCGCTACCTCCAGCGCCGCCACAACCGCAGCGACATGACGGAAGGGCTCGCTGCCGAGCTGGTCGGCGAGCATCTGCTGGGCGCCGGCACCGGGCACGTGCTCGACATGACGGAGCGGGAGCGGGCGCGCATCTTCAACCTGGGGTACTTCACCTGGGTTGAGCAGCAGGGCATCGCCCTTGCCGACTTCGAGCGGCGCCGCAGCCAGACGTTCTGGACCGGCCTGCACGGGCTGGTTCCAGTGTGGGACGAGATGATCGCCGCCTTCAATCGCGACAGCGGCATGGCCGGCGCCGGCTAGATTCTTGGGAGATTTCGCGCTCGATGAGCATGGACAGGTTGGTGACGCCCTACCGGGAGCTGCGCGAGGCGACGCTGGCGCGCGACCGCGGCTTGCGCGACAAGGTGATGTCGCTGGAGGAGGCAGCCAAGCTCGTGAACGACGGCGACCACGTCGGCATCGGCGGCTGCCACACCTCGCGCACGCCCTTCGCGATGATCTGGGCGCTGATCCGCGCCCGCAAGAAGGACCTCACGATCTCCCGCTCCATCACCTCGACGGAGGGGGACCTCCTGTTCGCCTCGGGCGTCTCCAAGCACGTCGTTACCAGCTGGTTCACCCAGGGGATCGTGTGGGGCGTCTCGAAAGTGATGCGCCATTATACGGAGAACAAGCTGGCGCGCTTCGAGGAATGGAGCCACATGTCGATCGGCCTGCGCTATCGCGCGGGCGCCATGGGCCTCCCCTTCATGCCGTCGCGCTCGATGCTGGGCTCCGATGTCGCGGGGCGGGTGGCGGAGCAGCTCCGCACCATGACGTGCCCCTTCACCGGCGAGGAGCTGGCGCTGCTGCCGGCGCTCAACCCCGATGTCGTTCTGATCCACGTGCAGCGCTGCGACTGCTACGGCAATGCCCAGATCGACGGCCTGCAGTTCATGGACATCGACATGGCGATGGCCGCAAACCGCGTGATCCTGACGACCGAGCGCATCGTCTCCAACGACCAGATCCGGCGCGCGCCCGACCGCACGCGCATTCCCTTCTTCACCGTGGAGGCGGTGGTCGAGGCGCCGCTGGGCTCGGCGCCGCACGAATGCTACGGGCTCTACGAGCCGTTCTTCCCGCACCTCGATGCCTACGCGGCGCTCTCGGCGAAGGACCCGGTCGAGGGCACGCGGCAGTATCTGGAAGAGCACTACTACGAGCCCAAGTCGTGGACCGACTACCTGGCGAAGCTCGGGATGGCGGAGATCCTCGATGCGAGCCGCCGCGGCAGGAGCGTCCACAATGACTGAGCGTGCGCCCGGCGGCGCCAGCTATACGACTTCAGAGCTGCTGGCGGTGATGGCCTCCCGGCTGCTCGAGGACGGCCAGATCGTGTTCGCCGGCATCGGCATTCCTCTGCTGGCCGCCACGCTGGCGCAGCACAGCTTCGCCCCGCATCTCACCATCCTGTTCGAGGGCGGCACCGTCGGCCCGTTCATCGTGCCGGGCGAGTTGCCGCCGTCCACCAACGAGCAGCGCTGCACGCGCCGCTCCAACATGGTGCTGCCGATCACCGATGTGCTCCTGCTGCTGCAGCGCGGCTACGTCGATGTCGGCTTCATGGGCGGCGCGCAGATCGACCGGTTCGGCAACCTGAACTCGTCGTTCATCGGCTCCGCCGACAACCCCAGGACGCGGCTGCCGGGCTCCGGCGGCGGCAATGACATCTCCTCGCTCACCAACATGATCGTCGCCATGAAGCACGAGCGGCGGCGCTTCGTCGCGGAGGTGGATTTCCTCACCTCGCCGGGCTGGATCAGGGGCGGGCGGAGCCGCGCCGAGGCCGGCCTACCGCAGGGCGGCATGTGGCGCGTGGTGACGGACCTCGCCGTCATGGGCTTCGACGAGGAGACGCGGGAGATGAAGGTGCTCGCCCTGCAACAGGGCGTGACGCGCGATGAGGTGCAGGCCAACACCGGCTTCGATCTGCTGTTCGCCGACAGCCTGGAGAGCGTCGAGCCACCCCGCCGTGAGGAGCTGGCCGTGCTGCACGAGCTGGATCCGCACCGCCTCTATACGGCGTAAGGTTGCAGGGAATGAAACGACCGCCCTCGTCCCGGCCGCGACCGGATTCCCCTCCCCCTTGCGGGGAGGGGTTAGGGGTGGGGGGAACCCCGACATCTGATGTTTGCCGACATCCGATGTTTGCGATTCCCCCCACCCTGTCCCTCCCCGCAAGGGGGAGGGGACGCTGCGGCCCCCCTCGCCTCAATGGCAACCGACCTCTCATTTTCACGATCGTTGAAGGAGCGCAGTGATGGCCCGCAGCAAAGAGCCGGTGTTCGGCATCGCGATGCGCAACTTCACCCGGTATCCGGAGATGCCGAGCGCGGCCGGCCTCGTCGAGTATGGCGTGCGCATGGAGGAGCTGGGCTACGAGTTGGTGTGGGCCTGGGACCATATCCTGCTCGGCGTCACCCCGAGCTTCCCCATCCACGAGGCCCTGACCATCCTGACGGCAGTCGCAGCGCGCACCTCGAGGATCAAGGTGGGAACGGGCATCCTGGTGCTGCCCGTGCGCAACCCGGTGATCCTGGCCAAGGAGCTCGCCACCATCGACCACATCTCCAACGGGCGCCTGATCCTGGGCACCGCGGTGGGCTGGTACCGGCGCGAGTTCGACTCGCTGGGGGCCGATTTCACCCAGCGCGGCAGGCAGATGGAGCAGGGCCTGGAGATCCTGAAGCGGCTGTGGACCGAGGACATGGTCGACGCCGACTACCCGCCCTACAAGCTCAGGGGCGCCGTGCTGCAGCCGAAGCCCGTGCAGAAGCCGCACCCGCCGATCCTGATCGGCGGCTATGTTGATGCCGTGCTGAAGCGTGTCGCGACCAAGGGCGACGGCTGGCTCACGTACTACTACACGGTGGAGAGCTTCAAGAAGGCGTGGGCGAAGATTACCGCCTTCGCCGAGGAGGCCGGCCGCGATCCGGGCGAGCTGAGCGCGACCAACCAGCTCCCCATCTGCGTCGGCCCGCGCGCGCAGATCGAGGGGCCGATGAAGCATTGGCTGCAGACCGAGTGGGACTATGCCTCGTGGTCGGAGTCCACCATGGACAGCGCCATCATGGGCACCCCCGAGGAGTGCGTCGAGCAGCTGCTGCCACACATCGAGGCGGGGCTCGACCGCATCATCTTCGTCCCCTTCAGGTACGAGGCGGAGCAGGTGGAGGCCATTGCCCAACAAATCATCCCGCAGCTCAAAAAAGCGGCCGGGAAAAGCTGAGCCCGGCGCGATGCGGGACGTGGGCGGCGCTTGTCAGCCGGAAACCGCTCACCTACTCAGAGGTGTCCGACCCTCCGGGTCTGACACCGTAGCGCCAACGCCGGTGTTGCCATGGTGTCAGACCCGGAGGGTCGGACACCCAAAGAAGGGAGATCCGTATGATTCCGCGTAGTCTGAAAGCCGCGCTGGCGGCGCTTGCAGCAACCGTGCTGGCCGCATCCGCCTATGCCCAGGACGCCATCAAGATCGGGGTGACGCAGCCCCTGACGGGCGCCTTCGCCGCGTCGGGCAACTACGTGGCCCAGGGCGCCAAGATCGCCGAGGAGGAGATCAACAAGGCCGGCGGCGTGCTCGGCAAGAAGATTGCGCTCGTCGTCGAGGACAACAAGTCCAATCCCACCGAGGCCGTCGCCACCGCCGAGAAGCTGATCGTGCGCGACAAGGTGCCGGTGCTGATCGGCGCCTGGAGCTCGACGCTGACGCTCGCCGTCATGCCCAAGCTCGAGGAGTACAAGGTGCCGATGCTGGTGGAGACCTCCTCCTCGGGCAAGATCACCACCTCGGGCAACCCCTACGTCTTCCGCATCAGCCCGACCTCGGAGATGGAGGCCCGCGCCTTCACCCCGCTGGTCAAGGCGCTCGGCATCAAGAAGGCCGACTTCCTCGCCACCAACAACGACTTCGGCCTCGGCGCCTCCAAGGAGTTCTCGGCCATGGCGAAGAAAGAGGGCGTGCAGATCGGCGCCACGGAGGTGATGGACCCCAAGGCGACCGACTTCTCGGCCCAGCTCGCCAAGATCAAGGCCTCGGGCGGCGACACCCTGTTCGTCACCACCGCGGTCGAGCAGATCACGCTGATCCTGAAGCAGGCCAAGGACCAGCAGGTGAAGGCGCGCATCATCACGACAGGCGGCTCCAACTCGCCCGACCAGCTGATCCAGCAGGCCGGCGACGCCGCCAACGGCTCCTTCCACCTCGTGTTCTTCACGCCCTGGTTCCCCGAGGCGGTGAAGAACCCCGACATCGCCAGGCGCTTCGTCGCACTCTGGACCGAGAAGAAGCACCACGTCGGCGGGCTCACCGAGGGCTTCCGCGGCTGGGACGCCCTGCACACCATCGTCGCCGCCATCAAGGCCGCCGGCAAAGCGGAGCCCGAGGCCATCAGGACGGCGCTCTGGGACGTGAAGGTGAAGGGCATCAACGGCGACATCGCCTTCATCAAGCAGGGCCCGGCCGGCCGCGAGAGCGCGCAGAACGTCCCCAGCGTCTACCTGGTGAAGATCGAGAACGGCAAGGTCGTGAGGTAGTAGCGCCCGGATGCCCTCTCCCCGCTTGCGGGGAGAGGGTTAGGCTGAGGGACAGCCCCAGACTCCGACGTTGGAGTGTGCCGCTGCCCCTCACCCCGGCCCTCTCCCCGTTCGCCCTCGGGATCATTGTGGCCCTCGTGCCTTCGTGGATGGCCCGAGGGCGAGCGGGGAGAGGGGGAACACCACCACATGGACCAGCTGCTTCAGCACGCCCTCAATGCCCTGATCCTCGGCGGCATCTACGCGCTGCTCGGCATCGGGCTGACGCTGATCTTCGGCATCATGCGCGTGGTGAACTTCGCCCACGGCGAGCTGTACGCCTTCGGCGCGTACATGATGTACCTGTGGGCGATGGTGCTGGGGGCGAACTTCTACCTCGCCCTGCCGCTGGCCGTGGCGATGGGCGTGGCGCTGGGCGCGCTGATCGAGCTTATCCTGCTGCGGCGCCTGCAGGGCGCCGACATCGACACCACCATGCTGGTCATGATCGGCGCCTGGATCGCGCTCCAGAACACGGAGCAGCTTGCCTGGTCGGGGGTCGCCAAGTCGATCAACGCGCCGTTCCCGTCGGCGCCGCTGGTGCTGGGGCCGGTCTCGGTCTCCTGGAACCGGCTGTTCGTGTTCGTCGTCGCGCTGGCGCTGATCGCCGCCACCTACGCCCTCGTCAACCGCACCAGGATAGGCAAGGCGATGCGGGCCACCTTCCAGGACCGGGAGACGGCCGCCCTGATGGGCGTCGACATCGCCCGCGTGCACACCGCCACCTTCGCCCTGGGCTCCGGGCTCGCCGCCGCCGCGGGTGCGCTGCTGGGGCCCGTGTTCGTCGTCACGCCGACCATGGGCGATCCCATCTCGCTCAAGGCGTTCGCCATCGTCATCCTCGGCGGCCTCGGCAGCATCCCCGGCGCGACGCTCGGCGGGTTCATCCTAGCCTTCATCGAGGAGCTGGGCGCCGGCTACGTCTCCTCGGGCTACCGCGATGCCATGGGCTTCCTGCTGATCATCGTCATCCTGGTGCTCAAGCCGACCGGCCTGTTCGCCCAGAAGGAGCGGATCGGGTGAAGCGCGCCCTCACCATCGCCTGGCTCGCCTTCCTGGTCTCGGTGCCGGTGTGGATGACGAACCTCTACGTGCTGCACGTGCTCATCATGACCGGCATCTTCATCGTCGCCGCCATGAGCCTCAACCTGCTGCTCGGCTACACGGGCCAGCTGAGCCTCGGCCATGTGGCGTTCTACGGCATCGGCGCCTATGCCTCGAGCCTCGTGTCGCTCGGCTTCTCCGTGCACCTGCTGCCCGACTGGGAGGTCGGCCTGGAGCCCAAGCCGGTGTGGCTCGGGATGCTCGTCGGCACGGCGCTGGCGGGCCTGTGCGGCTGGGCCATCGGCCGCATCTCGTTCAAGGTGCGCGGCGCCTACTTCGTCATCGTCACGGTGAGCTTCGCCGAGGTGGTCCGGCTGGTGGCGCTCAACTGGGTGGAGCTGACGCAGGGGCCGATGGCGCTCAACAACATCCCCCACCTCAGACTCGGCATTCCCGACCTGTTCGAGGTGTCGTTCCTCAGGAAGACGCCCAACTACTACCTGGTGCTGGCGGTCGCGGTCGTCTCCTACATCCTGATCCGCAGGCTGGTCGCCTCGCGCGCCGGCCGCGCCATGATCGCGCTACGCGAGAACGGGCCGCTCGCCGCCTCCATCGGCGTCGACCTGACGCGCTATCTGGTGCTCGCCACCGTCGTCTCGGCCGCCATGGCCGGCGCCGCCGGCACGGTCTATGCCCACTATGTGCGCATCATCGATCCCGACGTGTTCCTGTTCATCACCACGGTGACGATGGTCATCATGGTGGTGACGGGCGGCAAGGGCACGCTTGCGGGCCCCGTGGTGGGAGGCTGCATCTTCGGCCTGCTCCCCGAGGTGCTGCGCTCCTTCGCCATCGCCCCCGAGGTGCAGTGGGTGATCTACGGCGTGCTGATGGTGCTCGTCGTCTATTTCCTGCCCGAGGGCATCGTTCCCGCCGTGCGCGGCTGGTGGCAGCGGCGCCAGGGCGCTCCAACGGCTGCAACCGACCCCCAGATGGCAACTGCCAAGGCGGCGGAGGCGGCACCGTGACCGAGCCCGCGCCAGGTGCCGTCCTCGTCGTCGACGGTCTCACCATCCGCTTCGGCGGCCTCACCGCGGTCGAGGGCACGAGCTTTACGGTCGTCGAGGGCGAGGTGCTCTCGCTGATCGGCCCCAACGGGGCGGGCAAGACCACCGCGTTCAACGCCATCACCGGCTATATCCAGCCCGACGGCGGCACCATCGCCTACAGGGGCGCGCGGCTCAACGGGCTGAAGCCCAACCGCATCGCCGAGCTGGGCGTGGTGCGCACGTTCCAGAAGACCAGCGTATTCATGGGGCAGCGCGTGCTCGACAACGTGCTGCTCGGCCTGCATCTGGCCTCCAGGCAGACGGCGCTCGCCATCCTCCTCGGCCTGCCCTCCGTTGCCCGCGAGGAGAAGGCGCTGGCGCTGGAGGCCCGCCGCATCCTGGGCTTCGTGGAGCTGGACGCGCGCGCGGAACAGCTCGCCTCCGCGCTGCCCTACGGCGAGCTGCGGCTGCTGGAGGTGGCGATCGCGCTCGCCGCCAGGCCGAAGCTCCTGCTGCTCGACGAGCCGGTCTCGGGCATGAACCCGGCCGAGACGGCGAGCTTCATGAGGATGCTGGGCCGCATCCGCGCGCTCGGCATCACCATCCTGCTGGTCGAGCA
Organism: uncultured Alphaproteobacteria bacterium; assembly: GCA_963840075.1. Lineage (GTDB taxonomy): Bacteria > Pseudomonadota > Alphaproteobacteria > Rhizobiales > Hyphomicrobiaceae > AWTP1-13. The sequence goes on from CAWIXS010000017.1 coordinate 107,425, forward strand.
CGACATGCGGATGGTGATGGGCGTGTCCGACCGGGTGATCTGCCTCAACCACGGGCGCATCATCGCCGGCGGCTCGCCGGCCTCAATCCAGCGCGACCCGGAGGTCATCCGCGCCTATCTGGGCGAGAGGTACATCCGTGCTCGAGGTTGAGGGCCTCGTCTGCCGCTACGGCAAGATCGCCGCCGTGCGCGAGCTGTCGATCGACGTGAAGGAGGGCGAGCTGGTCGCGCTCGTCGGCGCCAACGGTGCCGGCAAGACCACCACGCTCAAGGCGATCTCCGGCCTCATGGCGCCGGCCGCCGGGCGCATCGTCTTTGAGGGGCAGGACATCACGCGGGCTTCGCCCAAGCGCATCCTGGAGCTCGGCATCGCCCACTGCCCGGAGGGCCGCCGCGTGTTTCCCTACATGAGCGTGATCGAGAACCTGGAGATGGGCTGCTACCTGCGCACCGACCGGGCCCGGATCGCGGCGGATATGGAGAGGCTGCTCGAGCGCTTCCCGATCCTCAACGAGCGGCGCCATCAGGCCGCGGGCACGCTCTCGGGCGGCGAGCAGCAGATGCTGGCGATCTCGCGCGCGCTGATGGCGCGGCCGAAGCTCATCCTGTTCGACGAGCCCTCGCTGGGCCTCGCGCCCAACCTCGTGGAGCGCACCTTCGACATCATCAGGGGCATCAGGGCCGAGGGCGTCACCGTCGTCATGGTGGAGCAGAACGCGTTTGCCGCGCTCGAGCTGTCGGACCGCGCCTACGTGCTCGACCAGGGCCGGGTAACCCTGTCGGGCACGGGCGCGGAGCTGCTCGACAACCCGCACGTCAAGGCAGCCTACCTCGGCGTTTGAGCGCCGCGGCGTGATCAGTCGCGGCTCGCCTCGAACAGGAACCAGGTGCGGCGCTCCGCCTCGTCGATCCAGTTCTCGATCAGGCTGGCGGTCGCCACGTCGCCGTGCTCGTCGCACAGGTCGTGCACCTCGCGCAGGCGCTCGGTGAACTCCTTGTTGTCGTCGCGCAGCTCGGCCAGCATGTCCTGCGGCGAGACGAAATCGGCGTCGTTGTCGACGACCCGCTGCAGGCGGGCGATGTGGCCGATGGAGTGCAGCGTGGTGCCGCCGATCTTGCGCACGCGCTCGGCCATGTCGTCCGTGGACTCTAGGATCAGCGAGGCCTGCTCGTCGAGCAGCTCGTGATAGTCGCGAAAGTGCGGCCCCGACACGTGCCAATGGAAGTTCTTGGTCTTCAGATAGAGGGCGAACGTGTCCGCAAGCAGCGCGTTGAGGGCCCCGGCGATGTCGCGCGTGGCGTTCGACGTGAGGTTCGTCGGCGTATCGAGGGCAGCCTTCCGGCGCGCCCTCACGGTCTTGGCTTCTTTCACGTCCATGGAGTCAGCCTCCTTCCGTTCGGTCGGATCCGTGCCCCTTTCGGGGTTGCAATTCCATGCAGGCCGCCTCGACGCCGGGGCGGTCGCGCTGGGCAATCCTATTTGGCGGGCTTGCGCGCCGATCGCATGGGCGCGGCGCATGGTAAACGGCGGCTAACGCCCCTCGGGAAAGGCCTCGCCGAAGGCCTGCTCGATGCGCGCGATTTCCGCTGCCGAGAGCTTGGCGAACTCCCTGTCCCTGGCCCGCTTCGACAGGCGCCCCTGGTTCTGGCGCAGCATCCGGAACAGGAGATCGACCGTCCGGTCCGGCATGTCCACGATGTCGCCGAGGCGCGCGCGGAAGGCGTCGTAGCGCTCGAGGTAGCGGGTCTCCTCGGGCAGGTCCTCGATCACGGTCTTGCGCACGCACTCGTAGAGGAGCTCGGCCTGGGGTGTGGCGTCGAAGTAGCGGTAGAAGTCGGCCGTGTCGCCCAGAACCTCGACGTTGGCATCCTCGGTGGGCCGCCATTCGACCAGGGGGAGGACGCGCGCCGAGTAGGCTTCCAAGACGGCGCGGTAGTCCTGGATGCGGTCGAGGATCGCCGCCGAGACGGGGAAGATGACGCCCGGCGGGTTGAAGCCGCGCGCTGCCAGCACATGATGGATGAGATAGCGGTGGATACGCCCGTTGCCGTCCTCGAAGGGGTGGGCGAAAACGAACCCGAAGGCCAGGACGGCGGCGGCAACGACGGGATCGAGCTCTCCGGCCTTCTCGCGGTCGAAGGCGATCATGCCGTCGACGAGCGACGGCAGGTCTGCGGGTCGGGCGCTGATGTGGACCGGCAGGGGCATGCGCGTCTCGCGGTCGTGCTCGCCGACGAAGCCGCCCGCGCGCCGCAGCCCGAGGCGCACGAAGCGGTCGTCGCCGATGACGATACGCTGCAGGCGCAGCAGCTCGTCGAGATCGATGGGCCGGCGGCCGGCCTCGCCGATGGCGCGTCCCCAACGCTGGATGCGGTCGTGCGGCGGGTCCTCGCCCTCGATGACGTAGCTCGCGCGCGAGTCCTTGAGCAGCAGGAAGGCGGCGGTGCGCGCGAGGAGGTCGGCGGGGACGGCGGCGGCAATCTCCCTGGCGCGCGCGCGGAGGTCGAGGGCGATGAGCTGCTCCAGCCTGGCGGTGCGGAACACCAGCGGACAGAACGCCGGCGTCCCCGGCAGATTGTCGCGGACGCGGTGCCTGGGCGAGTTCACGCCGGCCGCGGCGAGTTGCAGATCGGCATCCACAGCGTCGACGTAATTGCCTCGCGTGGCATCGGGAAGCGCCAGCCGCTCGCCAGTGAGCCACTCGTAGAGGAACCAGATGCGCCGGGCATAGCTGCCGGTGGGCTTCGCGCGGACGATGGCTTGGATGGGCGCCGGCCCGACCTCGGCAAAGAGCCGCTCGAGCACGGCCAGATCGAGGCCTTCGTATTTGAGGGCGAAGGTGAGGTGGCCTTCCAGCGTGGCCGGAGGCGCGTGCCGCGGCGTCAGGAGGCGCCATCGGTCCTTCTCCACCATCCTGTGCCTGGCGCCGATGGCCGCGAGGGTGAGCGGCAGGGGTGCCCGGAGGCCATAGGCATCGATGAGCGCGGCATAGCCCGCCGGGGTCGCGGGCTCCGGCAGGCGGCGCTCGTGAAAAACCGTGACCGGGCCTGAAAAACGCTGACGGGCGCGGGCGGGCATGAAAACCCTGCATTGCATGAAAACGGTTTAGCCACGCGACCCTAGCATGAGAAACGCTTATCAGCCGTGAAAACCAGTTAGCAAGTCCGTCATCATGAAACGTCGGGCGTCACCCCATGTGCCCGTGCACCTGTAGCCCATGTCCCCAGTCCATACACCCGCAAGGGGAGGGGAATCCGGCTGGGGCCCGTCAATCAGGCGAACGCCCGGATCGTGATGGAGATGCGCCGGCCCGTATCGCCCGCCCGATGGGGCACCGCGTGCTTCGCGCCGAGGTTCGTCTCCCACGGGAGGATGAGCACGCCACCGTCGGTTGCCGGGAAATCGACGAACGCTCCCCCTTTCGGGCGCAGGCGAAACAGCCGCGTTGCGCCGAGCGAGATGGTCACGATCGGCGCTCCGACGATGAGCCCGACGGTGCTGTCGCGGTGCGGCCCGATGTAGTGGCGCAGGGCCGCGTCGTACCAGTTGAGGAGCAGCCCGTTGAGGCGCGCATCGAGGCGGCGGCGGGCCCAGGCCAGGTAGGGCTCGAGGAGCGGTGGGATGGGCAGCGCGCGATTGACGCTGCCGGTGTAGCGGTAGTCCTGGCCGTAGGCCTGCTGCCAGCGCGGCAGCGGGATGGTCCGCCCCGTGAACGGCTGCACGATGGAGTGGAACTGCTCGGGATGCAGCGCCCACACCTCTGCGAAGCGGGCCTCGCCCGCGCGCGCGAGCCCCTTCGGCAGCCGCGTGGTGAAGATCGAAAGCCGTCCGGCAATGCGGTGCTCGACGAGGCTCTCGGGGTCCGAGGTAGTGGTCATGCGGGCACTATAGCAATGCAATCGGGGCCGCACTGGCGCCCCACGGCCGGTGCACCATGGTTACCGCTTCTTTGCTATTATTGCCGAGCGCCTGGTTGCGCGACGAGGAACAGGGTCGAAGCTGAACCAACGGGGGCGGGTGCCATGGCTTTTCTCATGAAGTTGGTGTTCGTGCTGAGCTTGCTGACGTGGGCCGTGGGAGGCCTTTGGATCATGACGAGCGGGGGTGCCATCACCTTCGCCATGATCAACGAGCGCCCGGTCATCATCCATCACCTTGCGGCAAGTCTGACCGTCGTGCTCGGGCTCATCCTCTTGGTGCGCTGGATCTGGCTCAAGCTCTACTCGTAGGGTGCAATGCGGCGACAGCCGCATTGCACCGATACACGCTCGTCTCAACCGGCATCGGCCATGGCAAGCCGGCCCGGCGGTACATCGCTGCTTCACCGCAAGGCGCCCTGCGTGCTCAGGCCTCTTCCCCGCGCCCCTTGTCGAGGCTCCGGTCTCCACCGCCGGCCGCCGCGAGGTAGAGGAAGACGAAGCCGTAGAGCGCCGCCAGCTCGCCCTCGTTGAGGATCGGAAAGAAGTCCCGCGGCGCGTGGGCATAGAAGTAGGCCACCGCCATCATCCCGGAGAGGACGAAGGCCACCGGCCGCGTGAAGAGGCCGATGACGAGGAGGACGCCGCCCGCCAGCTCGAGAAGGCCGGCGAAGCCGCTCATGGTGAACGCCGAGGCGTTGTTCCTCGGCCCAGCGGGGAAGTTGAAATACTTCATGGTGCCGTGCTGCAGCAGCAGGAGCCCCGCCATGAAGCGCAGAACGGCAAGCAGCTGCGATGTGCAGGGCTTCAGAAAGTCCATGACCGCTCCATCGGATCGATGCCGCACGCCTGCATCGGGCGGCGGCGATGCTGGCATGCCGGCACGCCGTCAGCCCAAGTGATTGCCGCCGTCGGCACAGCGACCTTGTGAAGCGCAGGGGCTCGGGATGGTTACCGGCGCGTCAAGCACAGCCACGTCCCACCGGCGGCACCAGTCCGAGCCCGTTGACTGGCATCTCTATTGCCCAAACAATGGGCTTCGACATCATGCCCTTCTGCGGTAGTTCAAGAAGCAACGCTCCTGCTCTTGGACGGCGACGGAGAGGGCCGCCCCCTGCGGGCCCTCATGCCCAGCCCAGGCCCATGGCCCTCGACATCGCGCTGACGCATCGCACCCAGTACCGCTACGACCGCCGGGTGGCGCTCGGGCCGCAGCTCGTGCGGCTGCGCCCGGCCCCCCATTGCCGCACGCCAATCCTCGCCTATGCGCTCGAGATCGAGCCGCGCCCGCATTTCCTCAACTGGCAGCAGGACCCGTTCGGCAACTTCCTCGCGCGCATCGCCGTCCCCGAGAGGACCGACCACCTCTCGGTGACGGTCGACCTGCTGGCCGACATGTCGCCCGTCAATCCGTTCGACTTCTTCGTGGACGAGGCGGCCATCAACTGGCCGTTTGCCTACGAGGCGCAACTGGCGGCGGAGCTGCGGCCTTATCTCGAGCCGCTGCCGGGAACGCCGCTGCTCGACGGCTATCTCGAGCAGATCGAGGACGCGGGTCCGACCACCGTGGAGTTCGTCACCGGCCTCAACCGCGCGCTTGCCCGCGACATCGCCTACCGCACGCGCATGGAGGAGGGCGTCCAGGCCCCGGAGGAGACGCTCAGCCTCAGTTCGGGCTCCTGCCGCGACAGCAGCTGGCTGCTCGTGCAGCTCATGCGGCGCTGCGGCCTCGCGGCGCGCTTCGTGTCGGGCTATCTGATCCAGCTCAGGCCGGATGCAGATGCAGCGCCGGCCGAGGAGGGTGCCGCGGAGCGGCAGGATTCGGCCGACCTGCATGCCTGGGCCGAGGTGTACCTTCCCGGCGCCGGCTGGATCGGCCTCGATCCCACGTCGGGCCTGCTCGCCGGCGAGGGGCACATTCCGCTGGCGGCCACCCCTGCGCCCGCGAGTGCCGCGCCGATCAGCGGCACGCACGGGCCGGCGGAGGTGGAGTTCGCCGTGTCGATGCATGTCACCCGCCTGCACGAGACGCCGCGCGCCGCCAGACCCTACAGCGAGGCACACTGGCAGGCCCTGCTTGCGGCGGGCGACGCCGTCGAGAGGCGGCTCGAGGCCGGCGACGTGCGCCTCAGCATGGGCGGCGAGCCGACCTTCGTGGCCCTCGGCGACGGCGCGGCGCCCGAGTGGACCATCGCCGCCCTGGGTCCGACCAAGCGGCAGTTCGCGGACCGGCTGGCGCGGCGGCTCGCCGCGCGCTTCGCCACCGGCGGGCTCCTGCATTACGGCCAGGGCAAGTGGTACCCCGGGGAGACGCAGGCCCGCTGGGCGTTCGGCATCTACTGGCGCAGCGACGGCGCGCCGCTGTGGCGGAGCCCCGACCTGATCGCGGAGGACGGCGCGGAGGCGCCGGCGCCAGCGCAGGCGGAGAGGTTTGCGGGCGCGCTCGCCAGCGCGCTCGGCCTGCCGGACGACAGCGCCATTGCGGCCTGGGAGGACGCCGCGCACTTCATGCTGGTGGAGCAGAAGCTGCCGCTCGGCTTCGCGCCCGACAGCAGCACGCTTGCCGAGCCGGCCGAGCGCGAGCGCCTGATCCGCGCCCTCGACCGCGGGCTCGACGAGCCGGCGGGCTACGTGCTGCCGCTCCTCATGACCCGGGGCGCAGACGGCGAACGGCGCTTCATCACCGAGCGCTGGGCGTTCCGGCGCGGGCACCTGTTCCTGACCCCCGGCGATTCACCGATCGGCCTGCGCCTCCCGCTGGGGGGCCTGCCGCAGATCGACTTCGTCGACTATCCGCACGTGCTGCCCGCCGACCCCTTCGCCGATCCCGGCAAGCCGCCACCGCCTGACACCGGGCAACGGCCATGCGAGGGCCACGCCGACAAGCCGGCCGCCGGCCAGCCGGTGCGCACGGCGCTGACGCTGGAGCTGCGCGACGGCCATCTGTGCGTCTTCCTGCCGCCTCTCAGCGACGGCAAGGCCTACGCGGCGCTGATCGGCGCCATCGAGGAAACCGCCGCCAAGTTGCAGCAACCGGTCCGGCTGGGGGGCTATCCGCCGCCCTACGACCCCCTCCTCAGAAACATCAAGGTGACGCCCGACCCCGGGGTCATCGAGGTCAACGTGCACCCGGCGGCCTCCTGGAATGAAACCGTCGCCCTCACCTCGGGCGTGCACGAGGAGGCGACCGCAGTCGGCCTCGGCGCGGAGAAATTCAGGGCCGACGGGCGCCATCTCGGCACCGGCGGCGGCAATCACATCGTGCTGGGCGGGATGACGCCGGCCAACAGCCCGTTCTTGCGCCGCCCGGACCTGCTGGCGAGCCTCATCGCCTACTGGCAGAACCACCCCTCGCTCAGCTACCTGTTCGCCGGCCAGTTCGTCGGCCCTACCAGCCAGGCCCCGCGCGTGGACGAGGCGCGCCACGAGTCCCTCTACGAGCTGGAGATCGCGCTGGCCCAGATCCCCGACCCAGGCGGCGCCGAGGTGCCCCCCTGGCTGGTCGACCGCCTGTTCCGCAACCTGCTGGTCGACGCCACCGGCAACACGCACCGGGCGGAAATCTGCATCGACAAGCTCTACGCCCCCGAGGGGCCGATGGGGCGGCTGGGCCTCGTCGAGCTGCGCGCCTTTGAGATGCCGCCGCACCCGCGCATGGCCGTCGCCCAGCAGCTCCTGGTGCGGGCCCTGGTGGCGCGGTTCTGGGAGCGGCCCTGGCGGCAGGAGCTGGTGCGCTGGGGCACCACCCTGCACGACCGCTTCATGCTGCCCCGCTTCCTCTGGGCCGACATCGAGGACGTCGTCGCCGATCTCGACGCTGCCGGCCTGCCCCTCGAGGCGCAGTGGTTTGCGCCCCACCTCGCGTTTCGCTTTCCCGTGCTGGGCCAGATCGAGCGATCCGGCGTCGGCCTGGAGCTGCGCCAGGCGCTGGAGCCCTGGCTCGTCCTGGGCGAGCAGAGCGGCCCCGGCACCACCCGGACGGTGGATTCCTCCCTCGACCGCCTGCAGGTGCTGGTCCGCAGCCCAGCGGGCGACCGCTACGCCGTGGCCTGCAACGGCTGTCTGCTGCCGCTGGCGCAGACCGGGGCAGCCGGCGAGCGCGTGGCGGGGGTGCGCTTCCGCGCCTGGCGCACCGCCGACGGCTTCCATCCCACCATCCCCCCGCACGCGCCGCTCACCTTCGACATCGTCGACACCTGGAGCGGCCGGTCGATCGGCGGTTGCCGCCACCACGTCACCCGGCCCGACGGCCGCAATCCCGGGGCGCCGCCGGTCAATGCGCGCGAGGCCGAGGCCCGGCGCCGGGCCCTGTTCGAGCCCATCGGCCACTCGCCCAAAGGCGCGCCTGCCGCGACGGCCGGCGTGCATCCCGACTTCCCTCTCACCCTCGACTTGCGCAGGGTGGCGCAAGGCCGCCTTAACTTCGCACGCCGTCCCCGCTAACGTGTCGTCCGCTCGACGCTCGCGACCGCGGTAGCCGACGAGCTGGGCTGACGCGCTTGGGACGATTGGGAGGAGACGACCTGCAACCGCGGCCGATCGGCCCACGGGCAGGAGGGGAGACGAGAGGGACGGCCAGCCGGAATGACGCGCAGCGCCCATGCGATGGAGCTTCCCATCGACCTGACACGGGGGTATCAGGCCGAGGCCGGAGGTTTCGACGAGCTGCTCGACGGCAGCGCCATCAGGCCGCACTGGGAGCCGCTGCTGCGCGAGCTCGAGGCGCTTGCCCCGGAGCTGCGCGCGCTGCGCACGGAGCAGATCAACGCCAGGGTGCGCGAGACGGGGATTGCCTACGACCTCTTCTCCGATCCGCGGGCCACCACCCAGCCCTGGCGCGTCGACCTCGTCCCGCTGATCATCCCGGCCGAGGAATGGCGCTGGCTGGAACGCGCGCTGCTGCAGCGCGCGGAGCTGTTCGAGCGCATTCTCGCCGACCTCTACGGCCCGCAGTGGCTGCTGGCCTCGGGGGCCATTCCGCACCAGCTCGTCTTCAGCGATCCCTCGTATCTGCGCCCCTGCCAGAACCTGCGGCCGGCGGGCGGATACCTGCAGTTCCTCGCCACCGACGTGGCACGCGGCCCCGACGGGCGCTGGCGGGTGATCGACACGCACACCGAGACGCCGGCGGGCATTGGCTATGCGCTCGCCAACCGCATGGTGCACACCAACGTCGCCGGCGACATCTTCGCAGCCTGCAAGGCCCTGCGCCAGGCGCCGTTCTTCGAGGCCATGCGGGCCTCGCTGGCGCGGCGCGCCGCCCGCCCCGATCCTGCCATCGCCCTGCTGACGCCGGGGCCGCGCCACAACGATTTCTTCAGCCACGCCTACCTCGCCCGCTATCTCGGCCTCCTGCTCGTGGAAGGCGGCGACCTGCGCGTGGCCGGCGACCGCGTGTCGCTGAAGACCCTGCACGGCCTGATGCCCGTCGACCTGATCGTGCGCTGCGTCGCCGGCGCCTCCGCCGATCCGCTGGAGCTCGACACGGCGGATTTCGCGGGACCGGTGGGGCTCCTGCAGGTGGTGCGCCGGCATCCGGGCCTCATCGTCAATGCGCTGGGGTCGGCGCTGGCCGAGAACCGGGGCCTCAGCGCCTATCTGCCGGCGCTGGCCAAGCTGATCCTGCGCGAGGAGCTGATGCTTGCCGACGGGCAGCGCTGGTGGCTCGGCGATGCCGCCAGCCGTGAGCACGTGGCGGCCAACATCGAGCGGGTGTTCATCCGCACGGCGCACGAGGGAACGGCGCGGCCGGGGCGCGCGGTGCCGGGCATCGACCCGGCTTGCCTGGACCCCGCCGACATCGCCGCCCTGCTGCAGGAGATCGAGATCAGGGGCGCCGCCCTGGTCGCCGAGGCGAAGGTCGGGTTCGGCACTACCCCGTCGCTGACCCCCGACGGCCTGGTGCCCAAGCCTTATGCTCTGCGCCTCTTCCTGACCGCGACCAGCGACGGCTTCGCGGTGCTGCCGGGCGGTCTCGCCATGACGGTCGACCCGGACAGGACCGTGGCGCTCAGCGCCCCCGACGGGCACTCGCGCGACGTGTGGGTCGTCAGCGAGGCGGTGCCTCCCCCGTTCACCAGCCTGTGGCGCCCGACCATCGAGTCCGCCCGCATCCGCCGCGTCCCCGAGGAGCTGCCGAGCCGGGCCGCGGAGAACCTGTTCTGGCTCGGCCGCTACACCGAGCGCGCCGACTGGACCATGCGCGTGCTGCGCACCTCGCTCGGCCGGCTGCAGGAGGACACCGACGCGCGCCAGTCCCTGCGCGCCTGCTACACGGCGCTCGCGAGCCTCCTCCCCGGCGAGGACGACAGGACGCCGCGCGACCGCGACGCCGTGGGCCCACAGCTGATCGAGGAGCTGGCCTTGGGCTTCATGACGCTGCCGGAGGAGCCCTCCGGGCTGCCGCGGACGCTGGAGAGCATCCACCGCATCGCCAGCCTCGCGCGCGACCGGCTCTCGCTGGAGGCCTGGCGCACCCTCAACGAGTTCCATGCGAGCCGCCGCTGGCGCAGCGACGCCATGCCGACCGCCATGGGCGACGCCCTGCGCCTGCTCGACGACGGCCTGCGCGTGCTGGCGGCGTTCAACGGCCTCAGCCACGAGAACATCACGCGCAGCTTCGGCTGGACGTTCCTCGATCTGGGGCGGCGGCTGGCGCGCGCGCAGAGCCTCGCCGCGCTCCTCGGCGGCATGTTCGGCACCGCTGCCGGAGCGGAGGAGGAGTCCGGGAGCCTGCTGTTCGCCCTGGAGGTCGCCGACAGCTTCATCACCTACCGCTCGCGCTACCGGCTGGAGCCGATGCTGCCCCTGGTGCTCGACCTCCTGCTGCTCGACGATACCAACCCGCGCAGCATCGCCTTCCAGCTCGAGCGCATCGCCGGGCATATCGACGCCCTGCCACAGTCCGCCGCGAGCGGCCGGCGCATCGAGGAGCAGCGCCTCGCCCTGTCGCTGATGACGGCCGTGCGCCTCGCCGATGTCGCACCGCTCGCCGAGGCCGGGACCGGGGGCGCGCGCGCCGGTCTGCAGAAGCTTCTCGACGAGCAGGTCTGGACGCTCGACGCGCTCGGCGACCTGATCGGGCGGCGCTACTTCAACCTGGTCGAGAAGGGCGTCAGATGGGTGCGCTCGGGCGAGCGCGACCGGCCATGATCTACGACATCAGCCACCGCACGACCTACAGCTACGGCAGGCCGGTGCTGCAGTCCGAGCACCTCGTGCACCTGACGCCGCGCTCCGGACCGCGCCAGACGCTGCACCGCCACAACCTGCTGATCGAGCCCGCCCCGTCCTCGAACGTGGCGCTTGAGGACTATTTCGGCAACGGCAGCGCCGTCTTGACCATAGAGGACGAGCACCGCGAGCTCGTCATCCATGCGCGCAGCACCGTGGAGGTCGTTTCGCACGAGCCACCGATGCCCGCGCTGACCACGCCGTGGGAGCAGGTGACGGCCAACGCCTCGCGCGGCAACGGCGTGCTCGACATCTCCGTGCTGCAGTTCGTGAGCGCCTCCCGGCACACCAGGGTCGTGCGCGAGGCGCTCGACTATGCGCGCCCGTCGTTCCCGCAGGGGCGGCCGATCCTGGAGGCCGTCATGGATCTCACCGAGCGCATCTATGCCGACTTCGTGTTCGACAGCGCGGCGACCGACATCTCCACCCCCGTGTCGCACGTCCTGCGCCTGCGGCGCGGCGTCTGCCAGGACTTCGCGCACCTCGCCATCACCTGCCTCAGGACGCTCGGGCTGCCTGCCCGCTATGTCAGCGGCTATCTCCTGACCCACCCGTCACCGGGCGCCGCCAAGCTCGTCGGCGCGGATGCCTCGCATGCCTGGGTCTCGGTGTGGGCGCCGGAGGCGGGCTGGGTCGATTTCGACCCCACCAACGGCATCATGCCGTCCGACGAGCACATCACGGTGGCGCTCGGCCGCGACTACGACGACGTGAGCCCCGTCAGCGGCGTGCTGCTCGGCGGCGGCCGCCAGAGGGTCGACGTGGCCGTCGACGTAGCCCTCGCCGGCTGACCCCCTCCACCCGTCATCCCGGAAGCCGAGACGGAGGGCGGTGCTCCGCGCAGGCGAAGCGCTGACGCGTCACCGCCCCGCGCAGCACGCCCGCAATCTCCCGGACCGGGTCCTGGCAGATCGGCAGCGCCTGCCCGCCGGAGAGCATGGTGCTGACCACCGAGAAGCGCTCCAGCTGGTCGCCGTAGAGCTGGAGCTGCTGGCCGCGCTCAGGGTCCACCCCGGCGAAGAGCGCAGGCAGCCAGTCGTCACTGGCGACCAGGCGCGCCATGACATCGCGGCCGATCACGAGGATCTCGCGCTGGCTTTCGGCAAGCCCCACCATCGACTGGATGTCCCAGATGAAGCGCTTCAGCGCGGGCGGGACGGGGTCTCTCACTTCGCAACTCACCGGACGCCGAGCGCTGGATGCGCCGAATGAGAGGCCGCAGGCTACTCCACGTCAAGAGATCGGGTGTGCGTTCCCGGCCTCGAACCCGGCCTCGAAACCATGGGTTGCACAAATATCAGGCAGGCGCCGCTGCTCCGGGCCTTAGTGTTGACATCGCAACGAAGAACACTTTGCTTCGCCACATGCCGTCGACCGAGTCCGGCGCCTGGATCATTCGAAGGCAACAAACGTTCTCCATCGGGCAGGCGAGCTACAGCATTGCGAAAATGTGCGCCAATTGTTTGCAACACGTCGCGATATCGTTTGTAAACTGTGTCCCATCAGACCTTGCGGGGCTTCGCGCAGTCCGCTATGCGTGCAACTCGTCTCTCAGAGTAGCAGCAGGACGCCATGCCGAGGTCCAAGAAGACACCTCGCCTCCAGGTGGACCCCGCATCCCGCGCACTCTCGGTCGACCTCAACAGCCATATCCCGACCAAAGTGGCCATTTTTGCCAACCGGCTGTCGCGCTCGGCCTCCCGCTTCTACCGCGAGTGCTACGGCATCGGCGTCGTCGAGTGGCGCCTGATGATGTACATCGGCCGCGCGAGCAAGACGCGCGCCAACCGCATCTGCGGGTCAACCGACCTCGACAAGGGCGCGGTGAGCCGCAGCCTGCGGGTGCTCCAGCGCATGGGCATCGTCAGCGTGCGGGAGGACGGCGCCGACAGCCGCCGCAACAATGTCGCGCTCACGGCCAAGGGCCGGGCGCTGCACGACCGCATCGTGCCGGTTGCGCTCGAGCGCCAACGCGACCTGGTGGCGGACCTGACCCCGCACGAGGTGGAGACCTTCAACCGGCTGATCGACCGGCTGCAGGCGAAGGTTGCCAACGGCGAGCCGGTGGCGAACGGGCATCTGCGCAAGCGGCCAGCACCCGTCCGGCCTCCCGTCAAACGCGCGGCGCGTCGGGACGAATCGCCCAGGCGCCATGCGCCGGCACCGAGAGGATGAGGGCGTCGCCCTCGCGCACCCCGAGCAGCGCCGGGGATTCCACGTTGAGCCTGTGCGCCGGCGTCTCGATGGCAAGGGAGACCCTGGCGCCGCGGAACGCCAGCTGCTCGACCCGGCCCGACCAGCGAATGCCTCCGTCCCCTTGGCCCGCGGCGGCCCCCGCCTCGCCGATGCGCACATTCTCCGGGCGCACCAGCACGATGACCGGCTCGCCTGCGACGAACGCCTCCCCGGCCCGGCAGTTGCCTTCCCAGCTCGCACCGCGCACGCGCAGGTGAAAGGCGCCGTTGCCGTCGGACCGGCATTCCGCGACGTGGCCCGCGAGCAGATTGGGCGACCCGAAGAAGGCCGCCACCGCCTCCGACCGCGGCCGCTGATAGATCTCCTCCGGCGCACCGGCCTGCAGGATGCGGCCGGCCTGCATGACCACCACCCGGTCGGAGAGCGCCATCGCCTCCTCCTGGTCGTGCGTGACATAGAGGCTCGTAATGCCGAGCCGCTTCTGCAGCGCACGGAACTCGTCGCCCATCTGGGTGCGCAGCCGGGTGTCGAGGTTGCTCAGGGGCTCGTCGAGCAGCAGCACCTCGGGCTCGAACGCGAGCGCGCGTGCAATGGCAACGCGCTGCTGCTGGCCGCCGGAGAGCGCGGGCGCCGGCCGCTCGGCGTAGGGCTCCATCTCCACGAGCCGCAAGGTGCGCATGACGCGCTCGCGAATCTCCTCTTTCGGGCGGCGGCGGATGCGCAGGGGATAGGCGACGTTGTCGAACACCGTCATATGCGGCCAGATGGCGTAGGACTGGAACACCATGCCGAGCTGGCGCCGATCGGGCGGAACGAAGAAGCCGGCCGCCGCATCGCTGACGACACGCTCGCCGATGCTGATCCGCCCGGTGGTGCTCTGGTCGAGCCCCGCCACCATGCGTAACGTCGTGGTCTTGCCGCAGCCGGAGGGACCGAGCAGCGTCACGAACTCGCCCGGCTCGACCGCAAGATCGATGGCATCGACCGCGACGACCGCGCCGAAATGGCGGCTGACACCTTCGATCAGCACTCCCGACATGCACTCTCCCTGAGCGAGGGATTGGCGATTGGGAACAAGAGCGAAGACCTGATCCCTAATCCCTTGTCCCTTGTCCCTTGTCCCTAATCCCTAATCCCTTCACAGCGTGCTGATGCGGCCGGCGATGACGCGCAGCTGCACCCAGCGGAAGAAGATGACGAGCAGCAGCATCATGAGCCCGACGACGCTCACCTGCTCCGCCTCGCCGTTCATCCACATCTTGAGCAGCACGACGGACAGCACCTCCGAGCCCGCCGAGAACAGGAGGATCGAGGCGGAAAGCTCGCGCATGATGGAGAAGAACGTGAGGATCCAGCCGACCGCGAACGACGGCCAGGCGAGCGCGATCATGATGCGCCACAAGGTCTGCCACCAGCTCGCGCCGTGCACGCGCGAGCACTCCTCCAGGTCGAAGGAGAGCTGCTGGTAGGCGCCCGACATCACGCGCACCGCCACCGGCGTGCCGAGCGCGATGTAGGCCAGCATCAGCGCCCAGATCGTCCCGTAGATCGGCACGAAGCCCGGCAGCATGGCGAAGGCCCACAGGAAGCCGATGCCCAGCACCATGCCGGGCATCATCCACGGCAGCCAGGCCAGCGCATCGATGAGGTGGCGCCCGCGCCACCGGGTGCGCGCCGACACGTAGGCGACGATGCCGCCCAGCACCATGGTCGCCGTCGAGCCCAGGAGGCCCAGCGCGAGGGTGTTGCAGGTCGCGCGCAGAAGCTCGCCGCTCTGGAACACCTTGGTGTAGTTGTCGAAGGTCAGCATGTCCCAGGTGTAGAAGCCGAAGAACCGGAAGAACGAGCCGAGCAGCAGCTGGCCCACCGGCAGCACCACGGCGATGACGAAGAAGAGGATGCAGAAGCCGAACGTGACCCAGCGCCACGGGCCCAGCCGGGTGACGTTGGGCGCGTAGCCCTTGCCCGTCACGGTGTGGAACGAGCGGCCCTGGAGCAGCCGCCACTGCCAGATCACCAAGAGGAACATCAGCGCGAGCACAACGAAGCTCAGCGCCGTGGCGTATTGGTAGTCCGGCGTCGCGCGGTGGTTGATGGCCTGGTAGAGCTCGGTCGTGAACACCGTGATGCCGGCGGGCGTGCCGAAGAACAAGGGCGACTCGAAGGATTCGATGCCGCGGATGAAGCTCAGCAGGAACGAGCTCGTCAGCACCGGCAGCATCAGCATCAGGGTGATGCGGCGGAACGTCTGCCAGCGCGAGGCGCCGCACATCCGGCTCGACTCCTCCAGTGCCGGGTCCATGGCGCGGAAGGCATCGACGATGAACAGGAACAGGAACGGGGTGGAGTACTGCATCATATGCCAGACCACGCCGCCCCAGGAGTACACGTTGATGATGTGGGTCTCCGATCCCGTCAGCCACTTCCAGGCGAGGTTGAGCGCGCCCACCTGCGGGTTGCCCAGCATGCCCCAGGCCATCGCCGTGAGGATCGGCGGGATGAAGAACGGCAGCGTGATGAGGATCTCCAGCGTGCGCCGCGCCGGCGTGTCGGTGCGCGCGACGATCCAGGCGAGCAGGATCGCGGTCAGCAGCGAGGGGATGGTCTTGGCGAGCGAGATCGCCACCGTGTTGGCGAGAACCGCGAGGTTCTCGGTCGTGAGGATGGCCCGATAGCCTTGGAGATTGAACTCGCCCGCCGCTCCCGGCGGCGTCGAGTGCAGGCTGCCGTAGAGCAGCATCGCGACCGGGTAGACGGTGAGGAAGCCGAGCACCGCGATCAGGGCCACCACCCCGGCGTGGCGGCCGATGCCGCGCCCGGCGAGCGCGGCAAAGACGCCGCGCCTCCCGTTGTGCGTGCGCGCCCTCGGCAGCAGCGCGGATCGTTCGGCGGCGATCGTCACGCAGGGGCTCTGCTGGTCACTGGGTCCCTCCTCTCCCGATCCTTGTCGTTGGGGGCGAAGCCGCACCGCGAGGCGGCGGCCGAAGCCGATATATCAGCGCCAATAGCCCTCTTGAGGGCGCTCACAACGTCCATGGCCGTAACCAAGTCCTCGGCGTGAAGTTCGACAATCTGCATGGACAGGGTGCGCTCTGTGGCCATGGCGCGCTGCGCTCCGTGACGTAGCCTCGCCAGCATACCCCCCGTGTACCAGAAATCACCGCTTGCGGGGCGGGCGGGCGCGCACCGCCTCCTCGTTCACGTCGGCGCCCCAGCCGGGGCGCTCCGGCACGACGAGCTGGCCTCCCTCGACGACCGGCGGATGGGTGACGTAGTCGCTGCGCCAGGGCACGTCGTCGCCCTCGTACTCCATGATGCGGAAGTTGGGCACGGCGGCGCAGAAGTGCGCGCTCATCAGGGTGGCCAGGTCCCCATAGTAGTTGTGCGGCGCGACATCGACCTCGAAGGCGTCGGCCAGCGTGGCGATCCGCATCGACTCCCACAGCCCGTTCCAGGGCACGTCGACGATGGCAACGTCGACCGCGTACTGCTGCAGGAACGGGCGGAATTGCTTCAGCCCATAGAGCGACTCCAGCGAGGCGACCGGCGTGCGGGTGGAGCGGCGCACCAGCGCCAGCGCCTCGGGGTCGTGGATGTCCATCTCCAGCCACGCCAGCTTGAAGTCCTCCACCGCCTGGGCGATGCGCAGGA
This sequence comes from uncultured Alphaproteobacteria bacterium, assembly GCA_963840075.1. Classification (GTDB taxonomy): domain Bacteria; phylum Pseudomonadota; class Alphaproteobacteria; order Rhizobiales; family Hyphomicrobiaceae; genus AWTP1-13. Next base: position 124,423 of record CAWIXS010000017.1, read on the forward strand.
AGCCGTCGGTGCGCTGGCTGAAGTTCAAGTCGAGCATGATGCCAGTGCCGGGCCCGGCGCCGTCGCGGAAGGCGGCCAGCACGTCGCAGATCTGGCCGATCCAGCGCGCGTCCGCCTGCCGGTCGAGGAAGCCCGGCACGATGCGGAAGCCGGGCTTGAAGGGCCGCGCGCCTTCCGTGACCTGCAGGGGGTTGGTCTTCAGCGCCTTGTAGCCGCGCCGCACGGCCTCGCGGCCCAGCTCCTTCAGGTCGTCGAGGGTGCGCACGGGCGGCAGACCCAGCTCACCTTCGAAGAAGTCGCGCTGCCAGACGCGGAAGCTGCCGCAGTGCGACCAGTAGAGGTCGAGACGGTCGCGCATCGCCCCGCCGAACAGGGCGTAGACCGGCACCCCCAGCGCCTTGGCCTTCACGTCGAGGCAGGCGTTCTCGATCGCCGCGATGGCCTGGTGGTTCAGGCCGCCGGCGGCCATGCGGGAGATTGCATGCAGGGAGGTCGAGAGGCGGCCGACATCGCGCGGGTCCATGCCCTTCACGAGCGCGCCGAAGCGCCGTATCATGTCGCTGACCCCGCCGGCGCCGAAGCCGTCGTAGAACTCCGACCAGCCGACAAGCCCCTCGTCGGTCGTGAGCTTCAGGAACGAGGTGGTGCGCCAGCCGCCGTCCGCGTGCAGGTCCTCGATCCCGACGATACGCATGGCCTACCCTCCGCAAACCGGGATCAGTCGGGGTCAGACCCCTGACCGCAGCGTTGACTTTCTGCACAAGAGTCCGGGTCAGGGGTCCGATCCCGAAAGCGAAACCACGTGCGCCAGCGGCTGGCCCGCGAGGAAGCGCTCCACGTTCCTGGCCGCCACATCGGCGAGCCGCTCGAAGCCGGCCTTGCCGGCGGCACCGGCCACGTGCGGCGAGATGATGAGGTTCGGCGCAGCCCACAGCGGATGGCCGGCCGGCAGCGGCTCGGGGTCGGTCACATCGAGCCCCGCTCCCGCGATTGTGCCGCCTTGCAGGGCCGCGACCAGCGCGTCGGTATCGACGATGCCGCCGCGCGAGATGTTGACGAGCACCGCGGTCTTGCGGAGCAGCGCCAGCTCCCTGGCGCCGATCAAGTGGCGTGTCGAGGCATCCAGCGGCAGCGCCAGCACGATGGCGTCGGCGCGCGGCAGCACGGCGTGCAGCTCTGCAATGGGCAGCGATTCGTCGGCCAGTGCGTGCGGCCTGGCGCTGCGGGTGAGAGCGATCGCTCTGGCGCCGAAGGCGCGCAGCAGGCGGGCGGTCTCCTGGCCGATGCTGCCGAAGCCGCAGATGGCCACAGTGGCGCTGGCGGGCGAGGTCATCTCCACGCTCATGGTGCGGCTCCACTCGCCCTTCAGCTGGTTGGCCAGCATCGTCGGGAAGCGCCGCTGGACGGCCAGCAGCAGCGCGACCGTGTGCATCGCAACAGCCGGCGAATAGGCCTCCCCCGCGTTGGTCACCGTGATGCCCCACGGCACGCCGTTGGCCTGCGCGTTCTCGTAGCCCTGGGTGAGCAGCTGCAGCCAGCGCAGACGCTTGCCCCGCTCGCGCACCGTCTGCGCCACCTGTGCGCTGTAGAGGAAATCGCCGCACAGCAGCGCGTCCGCATCTGCGATGGCCCCGGCGAGCTCCCCGGCATTGGCAACGACCGTGAGGCCGTCGCCCAGGATCGCTTGCAGCCGCCCGATCAACTCGGGCTTGGCGAACGTCGCCCAAAGAACCATGCGCATGACTTTGCCGGCGAGCGCCCCCTGGGTGGGCAGGCGCCCAAGAGGCGCCGTGCCGTGGTTGAGTTGACTTAGCAATGATGTGAGCCTACCGATTTTGCAACACGCAAGTGAGCTCGGTATCGATCTCGCAGGCCCGCAACACGACGACGGGGACGGGAATGACCGGCGACAATGCCAATGCAGCGCTCGATGCGGAGGACGTCGGCGCGCCCTTTGCCTGTGCCCCCATCGACTGCGACATCCATCCGGCCGTGCCCGGGATTCGCGCGCTCCTGCCCTACCTCGACGACGTGTGGCGCGAGACGATCACGCTGCGCGGCATCGACCGCCTCGCGCTCAACCTCACCAGCTACCCCGCCAACGCGCCAGCCGCCGTCCGCGCCGACTGGCGCTCGCCCGGCGGACGGCCCGGCACCGACCTCTCCCTGCTGCAGCGACAAGCGCTCGACGATTTCGGCTCGCGCTTTGCCATCTGCAACGTGCTGCACGGCGCCCAGCTCCTGCACAGCGAGGACATGTGCGCGGTGTTCTGCACCGCCATCAACCAATGGATCGCGCGCGAGTTGCTGGACCGCGACGAGCGCCTGCGCGCCTCGATCCTCGTGCCCCTGGAGAACCCCGCGCTCGCTGTGGAGGAGATCGAGCGCTGCGCCCCCGATCCCCGCTTCGTCCAGGTGCTGCTGTACGCCATGGGCGAGACGCCGCTCGGGCGCCGCACCTACTGGCCGATCTACGAGGCCGCGGTGAAGCATGGGCTGCCCATCGGCGTGCACGCCGGCAGCGGCTATCGCCACCCGCCGACCTCGATCGGCTGGCCCTCCTACTTCATGGAGGACTATGTCGCCCAGTCGGCGGCGTTCGAGACGCAGCTCTTGAGCTTCGTCGCCGAAGGGGCCTTCGCCAAGTTCCCGGAGCTCAAGGTGGTGTTCATCGAGTCGGGGTTTGCCTGGCTCCCGGCCTTCATGTGGCGCGCGAGCAAGACCTGGCGCGGCGTGCGCGCCGAGGTGCCGTGGGTGAAAGAGGCCCCGCCCGACGTCATCCGCCACCATCTGCGGCTCACCATCCAGCCCGCCGATGCCCCCGCCGATCCCCAGACGCTGGACCGCACCCTCGACCAGATCGGCTCGGACGACATGCTGCTGTTCTCCACCGACTACCCGCATGCCCATTTCGAAGGGACGCGGGCGCTCCCCAAGGTCCTGGCGGACCGGCTCGGGGCGAAGGTGCTCGCCGAGAATGCCCTCGCGACCTATACTCGCCTGCGCCCGCAGCCGAGCCATACGGAGGTTTCGCAATGAGCATCGCCGTTCGCGAGCCCCGCACCGAGACGGCCGAGCGCCTGATGGTGGTCGACTGCGACATCCACCCCAACCCGCGCTCGCTCGAGGACGTGAGGCAGTTCCTGCCGCAGCGCTGGCAGCGCCACATGACGACGTTCGGCAACCTCTCGCGCGAGATGTACTCCGACACCATCGGCTATCCGCGCATGGCGCCGGCGATCTCGCGCGCCGATGCCTGGCCGCCGGCCGGGGGGCCGCCGGGCTCGGATCTCGAGTTCATGCGCCGGCAGCACCTGGACCCCAACGGCGTCGAGATCGGCAACCTGATCCCGCTCGCCACGCGCGGGCCCGACCAGCGCAATCTCGACTATGCCGCCGTCCTCTGCACCGCGCTCAACGACTGGCAGGTCGCCTACTGGCTCGACAAGGAGCCGCGTCTGCGCGGGTCGATCCTGGTGCCGTACGAGGACCCGCCGGCCGCCGTCGCCGAGATCGAGCGCCGGGCCGCCGACGCGCGCTTCGTGCAGATCCTCCTGCCGCCGCGCACCGGCGAGCCGCTGGGCCGCCGCCGCTACCGGCCGATCTTCGCCGCCGCGGTCGCCGCCAAGCGGCCGGTGGCGCTGCATGTCGGCGGCCAGGGCGGGCACTGCGTCACCAGCACCGGGTGGCCTTCCTATTACCTCGAGGAGCACCACTCCAACGTGCAGAGCATGCAGTCGCTGCTGACGAGCCTGGTGGTGGAGGGCGTGTTCGAGGAATTCCCGGACCTCAACGTGGTGCTGGTCGAGGGCGGCTTCGCCTGGGTGCCGCCGCTCGCCTGGCGCCTCGACGCCCAGTGGAAGCGCTTCCGCGAGGAGCTGCCGCATCTGAAGCTGCTGCCGTCGGAGTACGTGCGCCGCAACGTGTGGTTCACGACCCAGCCGATCGAGGAGCCCGAGCGCCCGGGCGACCTCATCGACGTGATCTCCTGGGTCGGCGTCGACCGGCTGATGTTCTCGACCGACTACCCGCACTGGGACTTCGACCATCCCCAGCAGGTGCTCGGCGGCATGCTCGGCGCACGCGAGAAGGCGCAGGTCTTCCGCGACAACGCCAAGGCGCTCTACGGGTATTGAGGTGTCGGACCCTCCGGGGTCTGACACCCTTTCTGCAGCTCCCTGCTCAGCAGAACGCGATCGGAGAAATCGGCGTCCTTGGAGACAATCGTAAGCGCATGGGCCGCGGCATGGTTCCAAATCCTGGTGTCGCTCCAATCGGCGCCGAGATCGTGCACGAGCTCGCAATCTCCGCCGGACCAGAGCGAGAACCGGCGAGGCAAGTTGGCATCGATCAGATAGCGCGCCACATCACACCGTCTCTCTGACGCTGTACTTGCGGCTCATCAAGCGGCTGGCAAACGCGAGGCAGGCCTGGATGTCCGCAGGCTCCAGCATGGGGTGCTGGCGCAGGATCTCCTCGGGTGTCTCACCGGCGCTCAGGTAGTCGAGATATAGTCTCCACCGCGATGCGGAGCCCCCTGACAACGGGCTTGCCGTTGCAGATGTCGGGATCGATGACGATTCTGTCGATGTGGTTGTCCATGGAGAGCATATGGCACGAAGCCAATGTACGACAGCCGACGCCATTGTGCGATGGCGCACCCCGGAGAGTCCGGCGTCGCCAAATCCGCCTACTTGTAGATCTCCTTGGCGAGGTCGAGATAGACCTGGGTCTTGCCGGCCTCCATGGTGCCCATCGGCTTGGCCTGGGTGAGCGGGCGCAGCTCCTCGGGAATGCGCGGCCCCATGTCCTTGGCGGCGGGACGGAAGCCCTCCTTTGCGAACAGGACCTGGCGGCCGGGATCGAGCAGGTAGTTCATGAACAGCCGCGCCGCGTTGGGGCGCGGAGCGTCCTTCAGCACAGCCGCGCCGAACGGCACGTAGGGCACCCCTTCCTCGGGGATCACCACCTTGATCGGCAGCCCCTTGAGCGACTGGTACTCCGACACGTTGAAGGGGAAGTAGACGGGGAACTCGCCGCGCGCGATGCGCCGGTTGCTTTCGGCGAACACGCGGCTGATCACCGGCTTGTGCGCGGCGATCCTCTCGTGGAAGCCGCGGCCGAATGCGCGGTAGGTCACCTCGAACCAACCCGAGCCCGCGCCCAGCGCGCGCGGATCGTCGGAGAGGATCTTGCCGGCCCACTTGGGGTCCTCGAGGTCCTTCCAGCTCTTGATGGGCACCTTGACGAGGTTGGTGTTGATGAGGAGCGCGAAGTTGCCCGCGCACGCCGGCAGGAACGTGCCGTTGTCGGCGAACGGCTCGGCGAGAGAGGCGCCCAGCGGCACCCCGCCGTGCGGCTGGAACCGGCCCTCTGCGGTCTGCAGCGCGGCGCTGGGGGCGCCCGCGAAGATCAGGTCGCCGATGGCGCGTCCCGCCGCCTGCTCGGTGCGGATGCGCTCGCGGATCTCGCTCGCACGGCCGTCCAGCACCTCGACCGCGATACCGTAGTCCTTCTGGAACAGGTCGCCGATCCGGCGCACGATCTTGAAGGCGGTGGCGTTGTAGACGACGAGCTTGCCCTCCTTCCTCGCCCCCGCGACCACCTTGTCCCAGTCGGACTGCGCCGCCGCGCCGACCGCGCCGAGCACCGCCGCCGCAAGCACCGCGATACCAGCCAACAGCGGCGTGGCCGCAAAAGCTCCGATGCGCCCCGTGCCGAGCATCTTTCTCTCCTCCCCTGGTTTCTTGCTCTTGCGGCGCGGCTACCCACCGCGCGCCCCGTGCGTACCCGCAGATCTCCTTGGCGGGCAGGTAGGGCGGATTGGCGAAGCGCAATCCGCCGTTTGCCCGCGAACGTCGGCGGATTACGGCTATCGCCCAATCCGCCCTACTTGTAGATCTCCTTCGCGAGATCGAGATAGCCCTGCGTCTTGCCGGGCTCGGTCGTGCCCATCGGCTTGGCGAGCGTCAGAGGACGCAGCTCCTCGGGAATGCGCGGCCCCATGTCCTTGGCCGCGGGACGGAAGCCTTCCAGCGCAATCACGAGCTGCTGCGCGGGATCGAGGATGAAGTTCATGAACAGCCGCCCGGCATTGGGGCGCGGCGCGCCCTTCAACAGCGTGGTTCCGAACGCAACGAACGGAATGCCCTCCTCGGGGATGATCACCTTGATCGGCAGGCCCTTCAGCGACTGGTACTCCGACGCATTGAACGGCAGATAGATCGGGAACTCGCCGCGGGCGATGCGCCGGTTGCTCTCGGCATAGACGCGGCTGATCACCGGCTTGTGCGCGGCAATCTTCTCGTGGAAACTGCGGCCGAACGTGCGGTAGGTCACCTCGAACCAGACTTGGCCGCCGCCGAGCGCGCGCGGATCGTCGCTCAGGACCTTGCCGGCCCACTTCGGGTCCTCCAGGTCCTTCCAGCTCCTGATCGGCTCCTTGACGAGGTTGGTGTTGATGAGGAGCGCGAAGTTGCCGGCGCTCGACGGCAGGAACGTGCCGTTGACCTCGAACGGGTCGGCGATGGTCTTGGCGAGCGGCAGGTCGCCATGGGGCTGGAAGTGGCCCTCGGCGGCCTGCATGGCGGCGGTCGTGCGGCCGGTGTAGTTCACGTCGCCGATGAAGCGACCGGCGGCCTGCTCGGTGCGGATGCGCTCGCGGATCTCGGTGGCGCGGCCGTCCAGCACCTCGACGGAGATGCCATACGCCTTCTGGAACAGATCGCCGAGCTTGCGCACGATCTTGAAGTTCGTGCCGTTGTAGATGACGACCTTGCCCTCTTTCTTGGCCTCGGCAGCGACCTTGTCCCAATCGGACTGTGCCCACGCGCGGGTGGCGCCACCGGCAAGCGCCGCGGCCAGCACCGCAAGGCCCGCAATGACGCTCGCACCCGCCCAGCCCGTGACATCACGGCCAGATACCCGACGCATCGCTCCCTCCTTTGTTGTCGTTGTCGATCCCCGCAAGGCCCGGCGCATGCACCCGTCACATGACATGGGCGACGCCAAGCCCCGGATGGCGATGATGCGGGCGGCTCATTGCCAGATCAACTCGTTTCGTTCGACCGCTCCCGGCGCGATTCGCCAAGTCACCAGCCCAGGCGCCGGCACACGAGGTCGGCTAGGCTTGCGCGCCGAAAGCGCCGGCGGCAACCGCCGCTGCCCGGTCGCCGAGCTGCCGGCGGTAGTCCGGATCGTCGCGCAGGCGGCGCAAGGCGGCAGCGGCCTCCTCGACGTTGGTGTCGGCCCAGCGCATGTGCGGATAATGGTAGGTCCCCTGCGGATCGCGTGCCGGGATCAAAGTGCCGGAGATCGGCATTCCCGTCTCCGGCCCGAGGAAATCCACGTTCCCGGACCAGCCCGTTGCGATGACGGGAAGACCCCGCACCATGGCCTCCGCCAGGACGAGGCCGAACCCTTGCGAGCGGTGCAGGGAATGACGGCATCCGCCTCCGCATAGAGCGGGTCGAGCCCGGCTGCACGCGCCTTCGATCGACCTCCCCCAGTCATCGGTTTTCGCCTGACTCCCGGCCAACGCCCGGTCGCCGCCCATCCCCCGGCGGGCGACCGGCGACTGCTGTCACGAGCGCCTCGGCGCTGCCCGCGGCGGCGCGAATCGCGCCGGCGGCGGGCAACCCGAGCACAGACAGGTGTGTGCTGCAACCGTGCGACTGCGTTGACAACGCTTGCGTGCACCTGCTTGAATTTTGTGCAGCCACGCGAAGGAACGCGATCTATGACCGGATCAGACGCCCGTCCGAATGCGCCCAGGATCAACCGCTTCCGAGAGCAATTGCGTGCCGGCAGGCTCGTTGTGACCGCCGAGATCGTCCCGCCCGTGGCCTGCGATCGCGCGGCGCTGGCCCCGAAAATCCGGGCGCTCGAGGGGCTGGCCGACGCCGTCAACGTGACCGACGGCGCCGGTGCCCGCGCGCACATGGGGTCCGTGGCCGCTGCGGTGCTGCTGCTCGAGGCCGGGGTGGAGCCGATCCTGCAGATCACCTGCCGCGACCGCAACCGCCTGGCCCTGCAGAACGATCTGCTGGCGGCCGCGACGCTCGGCATCGAGAGCCTGCTGCTGCTCAGGGGCGATGATCCGAGCGTGGGCGACCAGCCCGATGCCAAGCCGGTGTTCGACCTCGACGCCGCGACCCTGACCGCGGTCGCGCGCGACATCCGCGATCAGCACAAGCTCATGTCGGGCCAAAGGGTTGTGGGCAAGGCGAGCTTCTTTCTGGGCGCTGCGGACACGCCGCTCGATCCGCCGGCAGGGTGGCGGCCCGTGCGCCTGGCCGCCAAGATCGCCGCCGGCGCGCAGTTCGCGCAGACCCAGTTCTGCATGGATGCCGGGGTCGCCAGGCGTTACGCCCAGTGCCTCGCGGACAACGGCCTCGCGAGCTTCCCCCTCGTCGTCGGCATAGTTCCCCTGCGCTCCGCGCGCTCGGCGCGATGGATCCGCGAGAACCTGTTCGGCGCGATCATTCCCGATGCCGTCGTCGAACGCCTGGAGCACGCGAGCGATCCCGTCGCCGAGGGCCGCATGATCTGCGACGAGACGGTCGAGCAGCTGTCGGAGACGCCGGGCATTGCGGGGGTGCACATCATGGCGCCGGGCAACGACGCGGGCCTTGCCGAGGCAGTGTCGAGCGCGGCCGAGATCGTACGCCGCCATGCGCGGAAGGCGGCGGGTGAGATCGCGCTGCTTCACCTGCAATGACCCGCCGCGCAAGCTGCCGGCTTCAGGGCAACCGTGACACCTGAAACCTGAAACCCGGAGGAACCTTTTCTTGCGCAGACGCAGATCCTGCAGGCGGGCGAGATCTTCCAGGCGCTCCAGCTCGGCACCATCGATGCCACGGGATTCTCCATGCCGGTGATGGACCAGACGCTGGGCTTCCATCAGGTCGCCAGGCACTGGCAACTTCCCCGGCTGGCACCAGATGACCACCTGCACCTCCTGTTCCCGACCGGCTGCCTCCGACACGCAGAAGGAGATCATCAAGTCGGCCTGCTACGACACGATGCTGCACCAGTTCACCGACGGCGAGGCCGTGCGCCCGGCGTCACCATGTCCGACGTGTACCGCGCCATGTACCCGTTCGTGATCCTGCAGGTCATCGGCCTGCTCCAGTGCGTCTACTTTCCCAGCAACGTGCTCTGGCTGCCCAGGGTGACGGGGCTGTTGGAGTGACGAGGGAATTTGCGTAGGTTGGGTCAAGCGAAGCGCAGACCCAACGCCTTTGGGAATGGCGAGTGGCCAATGGAGCTTGCGCCATTCGCGATCGGCCATTCACCATTCGCCACGCCGACTGTGTTGGGTCTTCGCTGATCGCTCGACCCAACCTACGAGGTTGCCCGCCAGATGCCGATTGACGACGGGACGCACCCCCCCCGCCGCCCGCCGCAGGCCGTCGCCGCGTGGCTGGCGGTGCTCTACCGGGGCTCGCAGGCGGTGATCTCAGCGACCAGGCTGGCCGTGCCGGATGCGCTCGGCAAGGGCGCCAGGACGAGCGCGGAGGTCGCCCAGGCGACAGGGACGAACCCCGCGATGATGCATCGCCTGCTGCGCGCGCTCGCGGCCTTCGAGGTGGTGCGCGACCTCGGCAACGGCAGGTTCGAGCTGACCGCGGTGGGGGACTGCCTGCGCGCCGATGCCCCCCAGTCGGTGCGCCCGCTGGTGCTGATGTGGGGCAGCGAGAGCTCCTGGCAGGCGTGCAGCAAGCTCGCCGAATGCGTCAGGACGGGCGAGAACGCCTACCGCATCCTCCACGGCGTGGACAACCTCTTCCCCTACCTCGACAAGGACCCGGAGCAGGCGTGCATCTTCGATGCCGGCCAGAGCGCGGGCTCGGCCGTCATCGGCACGGTCGCCGCCCAGGCTTACGATTTCACCGGCATCGGCCGGGTGGTCGACGTTGGCGGTGGCCACGGCAAGGTGCTGGCTTCGATCCTGAAGGCCCACCCTGCCCTGCGCGGCACCCTGTTCGATCTGCCGCGCGTGGTCCAGGGGGCCGCGGTGAACCTGGCGGCGGAAGGCGTGACCGACCGCTGCGAGGTGCTGGGCGGCGACATGTTCGACGCCGTGCCGGCGGGCGGTGACCTCTATCTCCTCTCGCACGTCATTCACGATTGGGGCGATGCGGACGCCACCAGGGTGCTGCAGTCCTGCCGCCGCGCCATGCAGCCGGAGGCCAGGCTCGTCATTCTCGACCGGGTGATGCCCGAGCGCGTCGAGCCGAGCCTCGAGGTGCAGGGCCACGTGCTTTCGGACCTCACCATGATGATTGCGCACGGCGGCGCGCGCGAGCGCACGGCCGGGGAATTCGAGGCCCTGCTCGGCGCTGCGGGCCTGCGCCTCCTGCGCATCGTGCCGACGCGGGCGCCGGTCAGCCTCGTCGAGGCGGCGCCGGCGTGAAAGCGTCCCACTGGCGCAGGTTCGGTCGACCCCGGCGAATAGCGACCAATGGCGCTTGCGCCATTCGCGACGGGCCATGCGCCATTCGCCAACAAGTGTTGGGTCTGCGCTTCGCTTGACCTAACAACAGAACGTTTGTTCTTGCCCGCGCCCGCGCCTCAACTACACTCGCGCCGACCGTGCGTCCGCGACAGCACGATGGGAGGAAACCAAAATGGCGAAACAGCCGCGAGACGAGAAGACCGATCTGCAGCGCCGTGCGCTGCTCGTTGCGGGAGCCGCCGGCGTATTCATGCCGCGCCTCGCCTTCGCCCAGGGCGCCAACACCATCCGCATCGGCGTGCCGACCAGGACCTACTGGCCCACCATTATCTGCGAGACGGCGATCCGCCAGAAGCTGTTCGAGAAGGAGGGCATCGGAGCGGAGCTGACGATCTACCGCAGCGGCGCGGAAGGCTTCGAGGCGCTCGCGGCCGGCGCCGCCGACCTGGTCCTCAACTCCTCCTCCAGCGTCGCCGCCGGCCTCAAGAAGGGCGTCAACGTGCGCTGCGTCGCCAACGGCGCCAACGGCTACTACGGCTGGTACCTGGTGGTGAAGACGGACTCTCCCATCACGCAGGTGGCGCAGATTGCCGGCAAGAAGGTCGGCATCACCTCGGCGGGCTCCGGCACCGACATTCTCGCGCGCTGGACCATCGCCGAGCACAAGATCGACTTCACCCGCGTGCCGCTCGGCGGCGGCGGCCTGATCCCGAACCTGCTCACCGGCAACATCGACGCCTCTGTGCTCTACTCGCCGCTTACCTACCGGGTGATCGACGAGAAGGTGGCCCGCCCGCTGATCGACTACGGCGCCGCGGTGCCGGCGCACTCCAACTCCGCCTGGATCGCCAGCGACCGGATCATCAAGGAGCGGCCGCAGGTGGTGCAGAAGGCGGTCAACGCCATCTACGGTGCGGTCGGCTTCCTGCGTGCCGATGCCAACCGGGCAGCCGCCATCAAGCTGATCGCGGAGATCGACGAGATCCCCGAGCCGATTGCCGCGCGCGAGCTCGACGGCAACATCAAGAACCTGTCGTCGACCGGCGAGATGCGGCCCGAATGGATGGAGCGCGCCCTCGAGATGGGCCGGCTGATCGGCATGAAGGATCTGGCCCCGGCCAGCGAGATGTTCGTGACCCAGTTCAGGCCGGTGCCGACGCCTGCGTGAATCGCGTGTTCCCTCTCCCCATGCCCTCTCCCTGCAAGCGGGGAGAGGGAGTGGAGCCCCAATGACCCGCTCGCAGATCCTGCTGGTCCGGTTCGCCCTGCTGGCGCTCGTGCTGGGAGCCTGGGAGGTGCTGCCGCGCACGGGAGCGATCAACCCGCTCCTGCTGCCGCCGCTCTCCCAGGTGCTGGCGATGCTGGGCGACCTGCTCGGCCGTGCGACCGTGCAGGAGGCGATCGGCATCACGGCGGCAGAGGTCCTCGTCGCCTTCCTGATCGCCGTCCCGCTCGGCGCGACGCTCGGCGTCGTCATCGCCGAGAGCGAGTATCTGGGCGCCATCTTCAAGCCCATGCTGTTCTATGTGTTCAGCGTGCCGAAGTCGATCTTTCTGCCGCTCTTCATCCTCGTGTGCGGCATCGGCTTCTCCCAGAAGGTGGCCTACGCCGCCTTCACCACCACGTTCGTCGTCCTGATGAGCGCCACGGCGGCGGTGGAGTCGGTGCGCGCCGACCACATCGTGGTGGCGCGCTCCTACGGCGCCACGCCCGTCCAGATCCTTCTGCGCATCTACGTTCCGAGCATGCTGCCCTTGCTGCTCGAGACGCTGCGCATCGCCATGATCTTCAACTTCACGGGCGTGATGATCGCCGAGATGTACGCCTCGCGCACGGGGATCGGGCAGTTGATCGCCAACTGGGGCGAGAACTTCCAGATGCCGCAGCTGTTTGCCGGCGTGATCATCCTGGCAACCGTGGCCATCCTGTTCAACGAGACGGTGCGCTGGCTGGAGGCGCGATGCAGCACGTGGCGAACTTGAAGGACGTGCACGCCCACGTCGGCGTGCCCGCGATCGAGGTCCGGGGCGTCGGCCACGTCTACGCCGGGCCCGACGGCGGTGTTCCGGCGCTGACGGACATCTCGCTCACCGTCGACACCGGCCGCTTCGTGGTGATCGTGGGGCCCAGCGGCTGCGGCAAGACCTCGCTGTTGATGATGATGGCCGGCCTGCGGCGGCAGACGGAGGGGACGATCCTGTGCCACGGGCGGCCGATCCCCGACCCGGACCCGGAGCGCGTCGGCGTCATCTTCCAGGAGGCGAGCCTGTTCCCCTGGCTCACCACCCTCAGCAACATCGAGTTTCCCCTGAGCCTGCGCGGCACGCCGCGCGAGGAGCGCCGGCGCCGGTCGCAGGCCATGCTGTCGCTGGTGAGCCTCGAGGGCTTCGGCGAGCGCTACCCGCACGAGCTCTCCGGCGGCATGAAGCAGCGCGTCTCCATCGCGCGGGGCCTGGTGCAGGACCCGCCGGTGCTGCTGATGGACGAGCCGTTCGCCGCGCTCGACGAGCAGACGCGCATGACCATGGGCCACGAGCTGTTGCGCATCTGGTCGACCACCCGGAAGACGGTGGTGTTCGTCACCCACAGCCTGACCGAGGCCGTCTATCTCGCCGACGAGGTGCTCGTCATGTCGGCGCGGCCCGGGCGGATCGTCGATCATATGGAGGTGACGCTGCCCCGCCCGCGCACCTACGAGATGATGGCAACGGACGTGTTCGGCCAGCTGCGCGACCGCATCTGGCAGAAGATCCGCAGATCGGCTTGAGGCTCCCGAGGTCACCATGCGACGCCCCGCTCCCGCCGCCGTCCGCTGGTCGATCCTGGCCGCGGTCCTGATCCTGTGGGAGGTGGTGCCGATGACCGGCCTCCTGCCGGAGCTGTTCCTGCCGGCGCTGTCGAAGACGCTCACCGTGCTCTGGGACGACCGCCACATCTACGCCGCCGCCCTCCTCGTCACGCTTTACGAGGTGGCGCTGTCGATGCTGATCGCCTGCGGGCTGGGCATCCTCCTCGGCGCGCTGGTGGGCGGGCTTGCGGTGCTGCGCAACCTGTTCCTGCCGATCTTCTCGAGCCTCTATGCGGTGCCCATCGTCATCCTCTACCCGGTGTTCACCGCCTGGTTCGGCATCGGCTCGCAGTCGAAGATCGCCTTCGCCGGCATCTACGGCTTCTTTCCCGTCATGCTCTCGACCGCGGCGGGCATCCGCACCATCGATCCGCAGTTCCTGCTGGCCGCCCGCAGCATGGGGGCGACGCTTCCCCAGCAGATCCTGCGCGTCATCATCCCGGCCTCGGTGCCGACCGTGTTCGCGGGCCTCAGGCTGGGCGGGGCCCTTACCATCATCGGCGTGACCGTCGCGGAGATGCTGACCTCCTCGGCGGGCATCGGCTATCTGGTGACGCTCAACCGGACCATTCTCGACAGCCCGCGCGTGTTCGCGGCGATCCTGACGATCCTGGTGCTCGCCATCGCCTACTACATGATGGCGCGCGCCATGGAGAGCCGCATGGTGGTGTGGCAGGCGGTCGGCCGGCAGAGGAAATCGACATCGCGCGACGCCGTGGCGGCTGTGCCTCAGCCGGTTTCCGCTTGAAGGCAGGGCTCGCACTATGGCACCAACCCCTGGTTCCATGTCATCCCGGCACTTGCCTGCACCGGCGAAGGCCGGTGTTGCCGGGATCCCGCCCGAAGCGAGCACCAGAGCGCGTCGTGGCTGGATGCCGGGAACAAGTCCCGGCATGACAAAGGGGGTCGCTTTGTCAGCGTCACGACGCCTGCGCGAGTGAGCCTCCGGCAAACTCCAGGGAGCCTGCAATTCCATGTCGCCACACCTGTTGCCCACGACCGTCGTCGGCAGCTATCCGCAGCCCGACTGGCTGGTGAACCGCGAGATGCTGTCCAAGACCGTGCCGCGCGTGCGCATGAACATCTGGCGCGTGCCCGATGAGTTCCTGGAGCAGGCGCAGGACGACGCCACCCTCCTCGCCATCCGCGACATGGAGCGGGCCGGCATCGACATCATCACCGACGGCGAGATCCGGCGCGAGAGCTACTCCAACCGCTTCGCCACCGCGCTCGAGGGCATCGACATCGCCAAGCCCGGGCACGTCAAGGCGCGCTCCGGCCACCGCACGGCGGTGCCGCGCGTGGTGGCCAAGATCAGGCGCAAGGGGCCGGTCGAGGTGCGCGACATGAAGTTCCTGCGCGCCAACACCGACCGTCCCGCGAAGATCACGCTGCCCGGCCCCTTCACCATGAGCCAGCAGGCGATCAACGCCTACTACGAGGACGACGACGAGATGGTGATGGACTACGCCGTCGCCGTGAACGCGGAGGCGAAGGACCTCGTCAAGGCCGGCGCCGACATCATCCAGCTCGACGAGCCGTGGCTGCGCAACGACCCGGCCGCCGCCAAGCGCATCGCGGTCAAGGCCATCAACCGGGCGCTGCAGGGCATCACCGTCCCCACCATCGTGCATCTGTGCTTCGGCTATGCGGCGCTGGTGCCGGGCGAGACCAAGCCGGTCGGCTACTCCTTTCTGCCCGAGCTCGCCGACTCGACGGCGGATCAGATTTCCATCGAGGCGGCGCAGCCGAAGCTCGATCTCGGCTTCCTGAAGGACCTGGCACCAAAGAAGATCCTGCTCGGCGTGCTCGACCTCGGCGACACCAAGGTGGAGACACCCAAGAAGGTCGCCGAGCGCATCCGCCGCGGGCTGAAGCACGTGCCCGCCGAGCGGCTGATCCCGGCACCCGACTGCGGCATGAAGTACCTGCCGCGCGAGGTCGCC
Organism: uncultured Alphaproteobacteria bacterium; assembly: GCA_963840075.1. Classification (GTDB taxonomy): domain Bacteria; phylum Pseudomonadota; class Alphaproteobacteria; order Rhizobiales; family Hyphomicrobiaceae; genus AWTP1-13. The sequence goes on from CAWIXS010000017.1 coordinate 139,676, forward strand.
TTCGGCAAGCTCGAGGCCATGGCCGCGGGCGCCGCCATCGTGCGCCAGGAGCTGGCGGGGTAAGGACGGGGTCAGCCCCCTTTCCGCCGCCAACGTTCGCCGACAGGACGGGCGGCTGAGCCGCGATGGACATGACCTTCCCCTCCAGCCATATCAATTCCCGTTTGGGTTTTTTGGGCGGTCCCCGCTTGCGGAAATGCCATTGGACCGACGGCGACCGCCGCGGCAAACACGATCAAACGCATATGTCTCGGCTCCCCAGGTCAATGCCCCCGCAATTGGCAAGTATGATCGCCCTGCCGGACAGCTGGCAAGAGACCTTGCGGGCCTGCCCCTTCTACCCGACATCCGGAAGCCGGGCCTTGGCGAGGCTATCGGGGACCCCGTCGAACGAGTTCGAACACCTTATCCCTTGGGAACGGCGGCGAGGAGCTCGCGAAGCTGCTCCTTCCAGAGCTTGGCCATGCCCGTGGTGGCGTGGCCGCGCGTCTCCTCGCTGGCGGGGATCAGGTAGAGGCGGCCGCCCTTCACGCGCTTCAATTCGCGCTCCATGAGGCCGGTCTCCGGCGGGTTGCGCTCGTCGTCGGCGGCGTTGACGGCGAGCAGACGGGCCTCGATGCGCTCCAAGCCGGGCGCGGGGTTGTAGTCGCGCGATGCGTCCCACTGGTAGAGGTAGTCGTTGGCATCCGCCTTGGTCAGTGCGGCCAGGCGCTGGTCGAGCAGCTTGTCGGCCTGCGCGCGGGTGGGCGCGAGCTTCTGGTAGGCGAGCGTGCCGCCGTTGGTGCCGATGCCGTAGAACACGGCCGCCACCCGGAAGGCGCGCGGCTGGGTCTCGTAGTTGCCGCCCTTCCAGTCGGGATCGTTGCGGATCGCATCGATGATGAGGCGCCGCATCATCCAGTTGCGGCTCGACATCTCGGTGGGCTGCGACGCCATCGGCACCAGGGCATCCATCGCCTTGGGATAGCGCGTGCCCCAGATCCAGGTGTGCATGCCGCCCATGGAGTTGCCCAGCACCAGGCGCAGGCGGCGGATGCCCAGCCCCTCCGTCACCAGCCGGTACTGCGCGTCCACCATGTCGTCGTAGTTGTAGCGCGGGAACCCGGTTCGCAGGCCGTCGGAGGGCTTGGAGGACTTTCCGGCGCCGATCGCGTCCGTCAGGATGATGAAGTATTTGCTCGCATCGAGCGGCTGGCCGGGGCCGAACAGCTCGCCCGCGAAGTTGGGGTTCAGCATGCCCGCGCCGGAGCCGGCGGTGCCGTGCAGAATGAGCACGGGCTCGCCCGTGGACGCGCCCACCGTGCGGTAGGCGATGCGCAGCTCGGGCATGATCTCGCCGGTGTGGAAGCGGAAGTCGCGCGCGATCCACTGCCCCTCCTCGGGCGCGGGATACTCCGCCGCCTGCGCCGAGACGGCGACCCACAACAGGGCCAGCGATGCCGCTGCGCGCAACAATGGGCCTGGGATCCTCATGGCGACCTCCCTGTGAGCCTGGTGCAGGACGGCAGATGCGTCCTCGACCACCGCTCGTCTTGTGCTTCCTCCCGGTGCCGGGCCGGCTATGGCCGCGCCGGAAGCTGCAGTATGGACACCAGATTGCGGCGCTCCGAAGCAGATCTTGCTGCCACAGCAGACCCGCAGACGCACTCGTCCGCCGCTTTTTCGGCCGCCCCGATCGCAACCCCGGCCGGGGCGCCGGGCCCATTATAGTCCGGGCCAAGAGGGCCCAGCGTTCGCCCTATCGCCTTTTTGCATCCGCAAAGATACAAGGATAGCGCGATCAAGGTGCTGATGCCGCTTATCCAAAGGTTCCGCACCACCGGAGGAAAGGGGAGGACGATCCATGGCTGATGCTGATCGGGTTGAGTACGCCAAGAGGCCCGAGTCCACCGGCAAGGTCAGAGCGTCCAAGCCGATGACGGGAGCGGAGCTCCTGGAGTCGCTGCGCGACGGGCGCGAGATCTACATCTACGGCGAGCGCGTCAAGGACGTGACCACCCACCCTGCGTTCCGCAATACCGCGCGCATGGTGGCCCGCCTCTACGATGCTCTGCACGACCCCAAGCACATGGACAAGCTGCTGGTGCCGACCGATACCGGCAACGGGGGCATGACGCATGCCTATTTCAAGGCACCCAGGACGCCGGAGGAGCTGGTCAAAGGCCGCGATGCCATCGCCGAATGGGCGAAGCTCACCTACGGCTGGCTCGGCCGTGCCCCGGACTACAAGGCGGCGTTCCTGGCGACGCTGGGCGTGAAGGTGGACTTCTACAACCCCTATCACGAGAACGCCCAGCGCTGGTACCGGTTCGCCCAGGAGCGCGTGCCGTTCGTCAACCACGCCATCATTCATCCGCCGGTGGACCGCAACAGGCCGCCGCACGAGGTGGGCGATGTCTACGTCCAGGTCGAGAAGGAGACCGATGCGGGCCTCGTCGTCTCGGGGGCGAAGGTGGTGGCGACGGGGTCGGCGCTCACCAACTACACCTTCATCGCCCATCACGGCCTGATCCCGGTCGCCGACAAGAAGTTCGCGGCCATCTTCATGATCCCGACCGGCGCGCCCGGCGTGAAGTTCATCTGCCGCCCGTCCTACGAGATGACGGCGACCGTTATGGGAAGCCCGTTCGACTATCCGCTGTCGTCGCGCATCGACGAGAACGACGCGGTGATGATCCTCGACAAAGCGCTGGTGCCCTGGGAGAACGTGTTCCTCTACGGCGACGTTGAGAAGGCCAACAACTTCTTCCCGCAGACCGGGTTCCTGCCGCGCCTCTACGTGCACGCCTGCACGCGGCTCGCAGTCAAGCTCGATCTGCTCGCCGGGCTCCTGCTGAAGGCGGTCACGGCGGCGGGCACCAAGGACTATCGCGGCGTGCAGGCCAACGTCGGCGAGGTGCTCGTGTGGCGCAACACCTTCTGGGGTCTCAGCGAGGCGATGGTGCGCAACCCCCAGCCGTGGGAGGGCGACTACCTGTTGCCTGATATCGAGCCCGGCTGGGCCTATCACGTGCTGTCGAGCTTCGCCTTCAGCAAGGTGAAGTACATCATCGAGACCACGGTGGCGTCTGGGCTCATATTCCTCACCTCCTCGGCGCGCGACTTCAAGAACCCGGAGATCAGGCCCTACATCGACAAGTACATGCGCGGGTCGCACGGCTATACCGCGATCGACCGGGCGCAGCTCCTCAAGCTCCTGTGGGACGCGGTGGGGACGGAGTTTGCCGGCCGGCACGAGCTCTACGAGATCAACTACGGCGGCTCGGTGGAGGAGATCCGGCGCTTCCCGTGGCTCGGCATGCACGCCAACGGCAGCGCGGCCAAGCTCACCGGCTTCGCCGAGCAGTGCATGGCCGAGTACGACATCGACGGCTGGAAGGTGCCCGATCTCGCCGATCCGGGCGAGCTCAGCTACCACGTGCTGCGCAACGCCCAGGCGGCGGGCCTGCGTACGTTCGACGGCGGCAGCGACAGCGGTGGCGGCCGGAGCGATGGCGGCAGCGACAGCGGTGGCGGCAGGAGCGATGGCGGTGGTAGTGGCGGGGGCGGCAAGCCCGGCATCGGGCGCAGCTACCCCGGCGGGTTCCGCAATCCGTTCGCCGATCCCGACCAGGCTTGACAGCAAGAGCGAAGGCTGGCGCCGGGTCAGGGCTAGGGTTGCAGGGGCAGGCCAGGTTTCGCAACGACGCCCTCTGCCCTCTGCCCCGAGGACCCCGGCCGGCAACGCAGTTAACGGCGCGTATACGGCTGCCTCCTCGTTGTCATCCCGGAATTTCGCGGCAGCGAAATATCCGGGACCCAGGGCCACGAGTCTCCGCGCTTTCCCCCTCGACCCTGGGTACCCGGCTCTCGCGCTGACGCGCGAGGCCGGCATGACAAGCGGCGAAACCTGACACATCTGCACCAACTCTTGTCGTTCAAGCAGAGCTAGACGCGGCCCTGGCCCCGGGGCCCCCTTGCAAGGCCCCTCCGGACGCCTGGCGTGGCCGCTGAGTGGCCTCCGCTCGCCGCCGGCACCCCGGCTACGTCCGGCCCCCGGACCTCGCTGGCGGTCAAATTTGTCGGGGACGTGCAACCGTTAACGGGCGGCCGGAAACGGCCGTTCGCGGCCGGCAGGGTTGCACAGGGAACCTCGTCCGGCTGCCTCGGCCGGCTGTTGCGCGAGGCCTGTCTGCGATGCGAGACTGCTGCCACAAGGGCGGGCGTCGCTGAGCATGGCCGACGCCCAGGAAGGGGAGGGACCCATGCCAGGCCTCTACGCCGGCGACGCCTCGTGGCTCGACACCGCCGGGCGTCTCCTGATCGTCGCGTTCTTCCTGATCATCGGCATCAGGAACCTGCAGCAGCATCAGGTCGAGGACCACGTCCAGCGCCTGGAGGCGTACGGCACGCCGTTCCTGACCCCGGTGCAGACCTTCTGGGCCGGAACCGTGCTGGAGTTCATCGGCTGCGCCCTCCTGCTCCTCAACTGGCTCCCCGCCATCGGCGCGCTCTGCCTGATCCTGTTCACGGTGCTGGCGACCGCGCTGATGCTGCGCTTCTGGGAGGTCGACGATCCCGGCAAGCGCATCGGCATGCAGAACGGCTTCCTCGCCAACATCGCCGTCCTCGGCGGCCTCCTCCTGCTCCTGCAGAACGTGTGGTGAGGGGCGGCACGCCGCAGGCTTCCGCACCGAGCCGGCCGCACCACGCCTTCTGCAACGCCAGGTCGCGTCAGCAAAGACACGATGCGGGAGCGCTGCTCCGCGAGGACGCCGCCCCTCGAGGGTATTGCTCTTGTCCCAGCGTGAAACGCTGACGCCCCGCGCCTTTGCGAGATGCGCCGCCATCAGGGCGCGCGCGATGCCGATTACGTTGGCGTCCGCATCCGTGCGCTGATGGAGTGAATGATCTCGTCGCCGAGAATGCTCCTGGCGGTGGGTTCTTTCCCGGAACGGCCGTCAAGACCCGGATGCAGAGGTCCTGACCCGGCCGGCCGAGCTGATGCACCGGCGACACCTTCGCCGATGGCCCTTGCGGCCCGCGCGTCTTAGTCTCGCCTACGCCTATTTGTGGCGATAGGGTGCGTAGGCTGCACAGCTGTGGCCGCCGACGACTGATTTGGAGCACCAGATGATCTCGGTTCGATCGTTCCGCGGTCTTCCATCGCGTAGCCTCGGCGTCGTCGTATGCGCTTGGCTTTGTGCTGCGGGCGCATCGATGGCGGGATTTTCTGCCCTCGCACAAGCCCAGACCGCGCCTCCGACTGCGCCGGCTCAGACTCAGCCTCCACCTCGGACCCAGAAGGTGGCTACACGCACCGATCTCACGGCATCCAGTTCGACCAGCGAGGCGGGGAGCGCCGTAACCTTCGAGGCGGCCGTCACGGGGACGGGAGTGACGCCCACCGGCGGCACCGTCATCTTCAAGGACGGCGAGAATGTCCTCGGCAGCGTTGCGTTGTCGGAGGGACGTGCGCGCCTGACCACGTCGGCCCTTCCGGTGGGGCAACGGACCATAGCGGCAACCTATTCCGGCGATGACACCTTCGAGGGCTCGGTGTCGGTTGCGCTCTCCCACGAGGTCGTCAAGGCCACGACGACCATCGCCCTCACGGTCTCCGGCACCGGAAGCGACGCGGGCCAGGCCGTGATCTTCACGGCGGAGGTCACGTCAGCCGGCGGCACTCCCACAGGCACCGTGACCTTCAAGGAGGGAAAGAGCGATCTCCACAGCGCCGAGCTGTCGGAAGGACGCGCGCAATGGATCACCTCGGACCTTGCGGCGGGCCAGCACACCATCACGGCGGCTTACGGCGGCGACGCGGCCTTCGGCCCAAGCACCTCGCAGCCTCGAACCTACCGCATTCGGCAGGCAAATGACCGGCCGCAGAATATGCCCGCCATACTCATACCGATACTCGTGCTCGTTCTCTTGGCCCTGCTCATTCTGCTTCGCCGGCTCGCGTCTCGGTGGCTCTTTCGTCCTCTCAGCCGCGGGCTGAAAGCGCTATCCGGAGGCTACCGGCGCGTGTTGCGCTTCGGCCGCCGGGCGCCGGCCAGGGAACAACCCGTAAAGGCCTTCGTCAGCCAGGGCGTCCGCGGGATGGCCTTCGCGGAAACCGATGACGCCTTTGCGGACTTCGAAAAGTCGTTGGTCAAGATCAATCGGCATTTCCGGCTCGGCTGCTCTTGGATAGAGCCGGCGTTTGCTGCGGAGCGCAATGGACAAGACGCCGACAAGGACTCCGACAAAACCAAATCGGAATCGGAATCGGAATCGGAGAGAGCCAAAGAGGACTTGGAGAAAGCAAGAGCGGACTTCGAGAAAGCCAAAGAGCTGTTTGCCACCAGCGTCCCGCTCGACTCCAACGCCCTCAACCTATATGACGATATTCACAACGCCTTCATCGTCAACGTGCTCGGCAGGAGTGACAAGGCCTGCCTCTACGTCCTATCGGAGTTCGGCAAAGTCATAAGCGCCAATGTTTTGTGTCTCGCTGTAGTATTCTCTTCTGTTGTCACCCTGGTTGCCGCGGTCAATATCGTGGCATCCGACTGGATCCCTTTCGATCGCTACGTGGGATCTGTGCGCATTAGCCTGCCAATTCTCGGCATCCACTTCGATATCCCTCCACTTCTCGGCATTGGCCTCCCTGCCGAGTTCAATAAGGCGGTGTTCTCCGCCTTTTCTTGCCTGGGCGGATATATGCTTTTGCTGATGTTCTACCAGCTGGCCTACGAGCAGTTGCAGAGGCTCAACGGTCAGCAGATGGACAAATTCCTGGTCAGCTACCTGAGCAGGCTCGAAGTTCAGTTCAGCGGCATTAAGACGAGTGCAACGACGGCGGTCGTCGACGAAAAGCAAGAAGAGGAGATGAGGCGGGAGACCGTGATGTGGATTACCAATCTGCAGTGGACGGCCTGGAGAGTGTTCTTCATCGAGGAATTTTTGCGAAATATCTGGTTTCAAATTCGCAGGGATAGAATTTATTCGTTATTTCTTGTACCCCTGATTTTTGTTCTTTTGATTATTTTCGCCGCCCTGATTGCCCACAGCCTGGCTCCTGGAATGCTGCAGCTCGAATACCGTCAGTACAGCCTGTATCTGCTCTTTCCAATTCTTTTGTACTGGTGCTATCGTCGTTTGAGAGGGTCCCTGTCCCCGGTGGGGGACTCACTGCAGAGGCAATGGGCCAAATTTCGGAACCTGAATGTCGTCCACGAATTGACTCGCATCATGTCATCGTACGTGAATCAGCTGCACATGTGGCGGAACCGTTTCGGACCCGGCAATCAATGATACACTTGGCATTCATCGGCTTCGGCGAGGTGGGGCAGACCTTTGCCAGGGGCCTCCTCGGCAAGGACGGCGTCAAGCTTGCGGCCTACGACCTCCTGTTCGACCGGCCGGAGAAGCGGGGCGAGCTGATCGCCCGCGCCGAGACCCTGGGCGTCCGGGTGGCCGCCGATGCCGCCGACGCCGGCCGCGGCGCGCGCATCGTCGTCTCGGCGGTGACGGCGGCGGCGGCAGGCGAGGTGGCCGAGGCGGCGGCGCGCTATCTTGAGCCGGGGCAGATCTTCCTCGACGTCAACTCGGCCTCGCCGGGCACCAAGAAGAGGGTGGCCGGCGCGGTTGAGGCCGCCGGCGCCCAATATGTCGAAGGGGCGGTGATGGCGGCCGTGGCCGGCCCCGGCCTGAAGGTGCCGATACTGGCCGGCGGGACAGCGGCGCAGACGGCGGCCGACATTCTCAATCCGCTGGGCATGGACCTGACGCCGGTGGCGACCGAGATCGGTCGCGCTTCGGCGACCAAGCTCGCCCGCAGCATCGTCATGAAGGGCATCGAGGCCGCGCTGGTGCAGTGCGCCGCCGCGGCCCGGCGCTGGGACGTGGAGGCCGAGGTGCTCGCGAGCCTGCAGCAGTCCTATCCCGGCGTCGACTGGAGGAAGCAGGTGGCCCACGCCGCCGAGCGGGTCGCCCGGCACGGCATCCGCCGCGCCGAGGAGATGCGCGAGGCCGGCGCCATGCTGGAGGACCTGGGTCTGGACCCCGGGCTATGCCTTGCGGTCGCCGCGGTGCAGGAGCGGGGGGCAAAGCGATGACGGCCCAGACCGCTGCGCCTCTCGATCTCTCCAACCGCCGCCGGCCGCGCTTCAAGCTGCCGCCCGGCGCCTGCGACGCGCACTGTCACGTGTTCGGCCCCGGGGCCCGCTTCCCCTATGCGCCGGGCCGGCGCTACACGCCGGAGGATGCCCCCAAGGAGGCGCTGGCGGCGCTGCACGCGCACCTGGGCATCAGCCGCACGGTCATCGTGCAGGCGAGCTGTCACGGCACCGACAACGCCGCCATGCTCGACGCCATCGCCGCCGCGCCAGCGACGACGCGCGGCGTCGCCATCGTCGACGACACTTTCGACGCGAAGGCCCTGGAGCGGCTCAATGCGGGCGGTGTGCGCGGCGCGCGCTTCAACTTCGTGCGCCATCTGGGCGGCGCGCCCGACATGGACGTCCTCCACCGGGTGATCGGCCGCATCGCGCCGCTCGGGTGGCATGTCGTCCTGCACATGGACTCACCCGACATCGTGCCGCTGACACCGCTGATCCGCGCGCTGCCCCTGCCGTTCGTGATCGATCACATGGGCCGGGTCGATGCCAGCCTGGGCCCCAGCCAGCCGGCACTCGACTCGCTCCTGGACCTCGCCAGGCTCGAGGGCTGCTGGATCAAGGTGAGCGGCGCGGAGCGTATCAGCGCCCCGCCGTTCACCGCCGCCGTCCCCATCGCCGCCCGCATCCTGGCCGCGATCCCCGACCGCGTGCTGTGGGGCACGGACTTCCCGCATCCGAACCTGAAGATCGCCGTCGACGAGGCCGATCTCGTCGATCTGGTGCCCGCGTTCGCGAAGACCGAGGACGCCCAGCGCCGGCTGCTCGTTGACAACCCGGCGCGCCTCTATGGGTTTTGAGGTCGTCAAATCGTGAAATCGACCAGTCGTGAAATCGAATTCGCGATCTCACGACTTCACGATTTGACGAATTCTCAGGACAACCGCCCGCGCAGGAGCACACCCCAATGACCACCCCCTACGCCGGCAGCAACATCACGGGGACGACAGGCCTCATCGCGGTCGACAAGGTGGGCAATCATGTCCGCTTCTACGACCCGGAAAGCCTGCGCGAGATTAAGAGCTTCGCGGCGCCGGAGCCGGCCGCGCACGAGCTCGCCATCACCCACGACCGCCGCCTCGCCTTCGTGCCGCTCTACGGCGACGGCATCTACGGCAACAACAGGAGGCCCAACAACAAGATCCTGGTGATCGACCTCCTCGCCCAGTCTCTCATCGACATCGTTCCGCTCGGCGAGATGTGGGCGCCGCACGGCATGGTCGCCGCCGCCGACGGCAAGCTGTGGGTGGTGGCGGACATCGTCAACAAGCTCATAGTGATCGATCCGGCGCGGCGGAGCATCGAGGCGGCCTGGGACTGCCCGTCCAAGGGCGCGCACCAGATGGCGCTGCTGCCCGACGAGTCGAAGGTCTACGTCTCCTGCAAGGAGGGCGACATCGCTGTCTTCGACTGCGCGCGCCGGACGTGGACGGCAAGCGTGCCCGTGCGCGCGCCCGGCGTCGAGCAGGGCAACGGCAGCGGCAGCGAGGGCCTGATGCCCACAGCCGACGGGCGCCGCCTCGTTGTCATCGACAATGCCGCCAACGACCTGCGCGTCATCGACACGGGCACGGACACGGAGGTGGACCGCGTGGCGCTCGCGCAGTGCCAGCCGTCCAATCCGAAGCGCTCGCGCCTCGCCAAGCTGATGTTCTCACCCGGCGGCCGGCATCTCGTGGTGACGGCCTACGCCGGCGGCCTCGCCTGGGTGATCGACGCGGCCGATCTGCGCCGGCAGGCCATCGTCCCGGTGGCCAAAGGTCCGCAGGGCATGGCGTTCCCGCCCGACGGCGGCTCGGTCGTGGTGGCGAGTCACGACAGCGGCCTCATCACCCGCATCGACCTCGCGTCCAAGCAAGCCGTCGCCGCCTACGACGGCGGCTCCGGCATCGAGGTGCTCGCCTACTACTGATCTCACCCGTCATCCCGGAAGCCGAGCGCAGCGAGACTGTCCGGGACCTCGCGCAGCGAGTTCGAGCCCGCGGACGTCCGAACTCGTTCGACGAGGTCCCGGATCAGAGCGCCTCTCGCGCAAGCGCTCGCATCGCTCTGTCCGGGATGACGGATGGAACCTGAAACCCGAAACCTGACTTTTTGTGGACTCGACGCAACACCGCCGTCGGAAAGCTTGTCCATCCCACGAGGAAATCTCTGTTCTCTGTCAACAAAATATCTGCGCTTGCTCATGATCGTGTTGTTCCGAAATTGATTCGGACGCGCAAGACAGAAGAGGGAAAACGACAATGGCTAAAGCAGCCGCGAAGAAGACCGTAGCGAAGAAGAAGGCGCCGATGAAGAAGCCGGCCGCCAAGAAGCGTACTGCGAAGAGCTGAACTCTCGCCAGCGGTCGCGCGCGGTCTGGCGCCGACCCCGGCAGGGCACCAGGGCAGAGCAGCGAGCCGCGCAGCGTTCCGAAGTTCCGAGTTGAAGGTTTGAGGCCGGAGATGCGGTGTGCGTCTCCGGCCTCCGCCTTTTCCGACGCTCCTACGGTGTCCCTTACACCTGGCGCTCGACCATCAGCTTCTTCGTCTCGACGATCGCCTTGGCCGGGTTGAGGCCCTTGGGGCACGCCTTGGCGCAGTTCATGATGGTGTGGCAGCGGTAGAGACGGAACGGGTCCTCCAGGGTGTCTAGCCGCTCGCCGGTGGCCTCGTCGCGGCTGTCGGTGAGCCAGCGGTAGGACTGCAGAAGCGCCGCCGGGCCCAGGTAGCGGTCCTCGTTCCACCAGTAGCTGGGGCACGAGGTGGAGCAGCACGCGCACAGGATGCACTCGTAGAGGCCGTCGAGCCGCGCGCGCTCCTCCGGGCTCTGGAGGCGCTCCTTGGGAGGCGTTGGCGTCGTCGCCTGCAGCCACGGCTGGATCGACTGCAGCTGGGCGTAGAAGTTGGTGAGGTCGGCCACCAGGTCCTTGACCACGGGCAGGTGCGGCAGCGGGTAGATCTTCACTGGGCCGCCGCCCACCTCGTCGATGGTCTTGAGGCAGGCGAGGCCGTTGAGGCCGCCGATGTTCATGGAGCACGATCCGCAGATGCCCTCGCGGCAGGAGCGCCGGAAGGCAAGCGTGGGGTCGATCTCGTTCTTGATCTTGATGAGGGCGTCGAGGACCATCGGCCCGCAGGTGGCGCGCTCGACCCAGTAGCTGTCGAGCCTGGGGTTGTTGCCGTCGTCGGGATTCCACCGGTAGATGCGGAGCTCGGTCCACCCGGTCCGGGAGGCCGGCTTGTTCCAGATCCGTCCCGACTTGACCCGGGAATTGCGGGGGAGTGTCAATTCGACCATGCCGAGCGGCTTCCGTTGTCCAATACGCGCGCCGGGGACTTTCGACCCGCGGGAGGGAACGTGTCAACCGTTCCGGCGCCGCAGCGGGGGTCAGACCCGCAGGGTCTGACCCCTGGTCTGACCCCTTGCCGCTACTTCGCTGCGGCCCTGGCGGTCAGCGCCGGCGCCGCCGTCGCCTCGCGCGCGGGGGTGGCCGGCTCGGTGCGGTCGGCGGCGTAGGGCGCGGCGGCGGCAGGGGGGCGGTCGGTGGTGTAGAAGTCGCCCAGCACCAGCACGTCCATGCCGGTGCGCAGATAGCAGGCGACGGCCTCGGCGGGCGAGGCGACAATAGGCTCGGCGCGGTTGAAGCTGGTGTTGAGCAGCACGGGCACGCCCGTCAGGCGGCCGAACGCCTCGATCAGGCCCCAGTAGCGCGGGTTGGCCGAGCGCGCCACCGTCTGGATGCGGCCCGTGCCGTCGACATGCACCGCCGCCGGAATGCGGTCGCGCTTCTCGGGCCGCACCCGCGGCGCCAGCGTCATGAACGGGTCGGGCTGGTCGATCTCGAAGAACTCGGCCGCGCGCTCGATGAGCACCGCCGGGGCGAACGGGCGGAACGCCTCGCGCTTCTTGACCTTGGCGTTGAGCACGTCGCGCATCTCGGGCCGGCGCGGGTCGGCCAGGATCGAGCGGTTGCCGAGCGCCCGCGGCCCCATCTCGAACCGCCCCTGGAACCAGCCGACGATCTTGCCGGCGGCCAGGTCCTCCGCCGTGCGCGCCAGCAGCTGCGCCTCGCCCAGGCGACGGTAGCGCAGCCCGGCTTGCTCCAGCGCGCGCACGATCTCCCCTTCGCCGTAGGCCTTGCCGTAAAAGGCGTGCTCGAGCTCGAAGCCGCGCGGGTGGCCGAGACCCTGGTGGTAGTGCCACAGCGCGCTGCCCAACGGCGCCCCCGTGTCCGACGCGCAGGGCGGCACCCACAGCCGCCGCACGTCGGTGCGCTCCAGGATCCTCGCGTTGGCGACGCAGTTGAGGGCGACGCCGCCCGACAGGCACAGATCGCGCACGCCGTGCTGCTTGACGAGGCTGCGCACGCGGTGGACGACGATCTCCTCGGTGACTGTCTGCAGCGCGAAGGCCACGTCGCGATGCCGGTCGAGAATCGGCTCGCCGCGGGCGCGCGGCGGTCCGAACGCCGCGAGGAACTTGCGCCGGAACGGGCGCAGCTGGCCGAACATGTCGTAGCTGAAATAGGCCATGTTGACGGCATAGCCGCCGTCGGGCGCCGGCCGGATCACGTCGCGGAAGCGCTCCACATAGGTGTCCTCGCCGTAGGCGGCGAGCGCCATCACCTTGCCTTCGTCGCCGAAGCCGGCAAATCCCAGATACTCCGTGACGAAGGTATAAACGAGGCCCACCGAGTTCATGATCGGCGTCGACCACAGGCGCTCGAGCCGGTTGTCCCGGCCGAGCCAGGCGCTCGACGAGCAGTCGTCGCCGTAGCCGTCCATCACCAGCACCAGCGCCTCCTCGAACGGAGACACGAAGAAGATCGCGGCGTGCGCGTTGTGGTGGGAGACATTGACGATCGGCGGCAGCGCGCTCGCGCCGAAGCGGCGGGAGAGATCGCGCACCAGGAAATGATTGAGAAAGACGATGTCGTTCTTCTGGGAGGTGTGCGAGCTCGGCAGCGCGAGGGCGAGGCTCAAGGGAAAGCGGCGCAGAAGGAGCGATGCGAACGACCGGCGCAACAGCGCCAGGCTCCAGGGCGTCGTTATACAGTCGACATCGGCAAGCTCGAGCCCCAGGTCCTCGAAGCCGGCCGCGATGGCTTTCTTGGGGAATTTCTTGGTCTTCTTGGCGCGGTTGAAGCGCTCCTCCTCGAGCACCAGCTCGGGCGCGCCATCCTTGAGGAAGGCAATGCCGCTGTCGTGCGTCTTGGCTACGATCCCGAGTATGCGCAAGGCTCGAACACCGCTTGGCTGACCTCAATGCGACCGCACGCTAGCGGCGCCACGGACGGGATCGCCACACCGCGCATTAAAGACCAGCATTTGCATGTTGTCGAGTTCGGAGCGTCAGTGGTCGCAAAGATTGTGGCGCGCGCCCACTTGTATGGGCTCTGTCGAACGTCCGAATGAGGTTTCAGGTTCTAGGGTCTGACCCCATCAGTCGTGCTTGCCGTGGCAATGCTTGTACTTCTTGCCCGACCCGCACGGGCAGGGGGCGTTGCGCGCGACCTTGCCCCAGGTGGCGGGGTCCTTCGGATTGAGGGCAGCAGCCGCCTTCCGGGTCTGCAGGGGCGCACGCCGGTCGCCGCCGTTGCGCGCAACGGCGGGGGCGGGCCGCGAGCCGGCTGACAGCGCCGCCTCGGCCATCGCCAGCTCGTCCTCGCCGGTGAAGGGATCGACGTGGTGGGCGTGCATCGCCGACAGGTCCATCGGCTCCAGCAGATCCTCCGGAGGTCCGGCCATGGCGCGGAAATTCATCAGCTGCCCCGTCACCCGCTCGCGCAGATTGGCGAGCATGGTCTCGAACAGCTCGAAGCTCTCCCGCTTGTACTCGTTGAGGGGGTCACGCTGACCGTAGCCGCGGAACCCGATGACGCTGCGCAGATGCTCCATGACGACGAGATGCTCGCGCCACAGGTGGTCGAGGGTGTGCAGGAGCACCATCTTCTCGATCTGGCGCATGGCCTCGGGGCCGAACTCGGCCTCCCTGCTGGCGGCCTTCTCCTCGACTGCCGCGTGCAGGCGCTCGGTGATCTCCTGGTCGGCGATGCCTTCCTCGACCGCCCAGGCATCCACCGGCACCTGGACGTCGAAGATGCGCTCGATCTCCTCCTTGAGGGTCGCGGCATCCCACTGCTCGGCGTAGGCACCCTCGGGAATGCAGCGCGAGACCAGCTCGTGCACGACCTGGCGGCGCATATCGGCGACGGTCTCGCTCACGTCGTCGCGGCCCATGATGTCGATGCGCTGCTCGAAGATGACCTTGCGCTGGTCGTTCATCACGTCGTCGTACTTGAGCGTGTACTTGCGCGCGTCGAAGTTGCGCGCCTCGACCTTCTGCTGGGCCTTCTCCAGCGCCTTGTTGATCCAGGGGTGGGTGATCGCCTCCCCCTCCTGCAGGCCGAATTTGCGCAGCATTCCATCCATGCGATTGCCGGCGCCGAAGATGCGCATCAGGTCGTCCTCGAGCGACAGATAGAACTTCGAGCGCCCGGGATCGCCCTGCCGGCCCGAGCGGCCGCGCAGCTGATTGTCGATGCGCCGGCTCTCGTGCCGCTCCGTGCCCAGCACGTAGAGGCCGCCGGCGTCGACCGCCTGCTGCTTCTTGGCCGCCACGTCCGCCTGGATCTCGGCACATTTGACCCTGGCGGCCTTGTAGGTCTCGACGATGGCCGCGCGCCGCGCCGCGATGTCGGCAGGGCCCGGCTGACGCCCCGCCCGGGCCTCCCCCTCGATCCAGCCGCGCAGGCTGTCGCTCATGAAACGGAACAGATGCTCGTTGATCGGGCCCAGGCCCCACGTGCGCCCCTCATCCTCGAGCCAATCGCGTGCCTCCTCCCACAGCTGCTCGTCGAACCAGTCGAGCTCGGATGCCTCGTCATGGCCGTTGCGCCGGCCGACCGACTTGGCCTCGGCGAGAAACTCCTGGGCGATCTCGGCCCGCTTCTCGGCCATGGCACGGCGGTCGCCCTCGATCTGCGCGCGCTGCCTCGCCAGCTCCCTGGCACTCACCTGACGGCCGGCGGGTTGCGCCTCGCTCCACTCGGCAAGCTGCTCATCGACCCATTGCCTGAGGCCGCCCTCGATCGAGTCGTCGCCGAGGTAGAGGACGTCGTCGACCCATTTGCGCGGCTGCTCGATATCGTCGCCTTCGCCGTGCACGACGGCCATGCGCCCCGCCTCGATCTCCTCCGCGAGCCAGTCGCGGGCGCGGTAGCGATCGTTGCCGCCCAGCTGGATGTCGGTGCCGCGCCCGGCCATGTTGGTGGCAATCGTCACGGTTCCGGGAACGCCGGCCTGGGCTATGATGTGCGCCTCCTGCTCGTGGTAGCGCGCATTCAGCACCAGGTGCGGAACCGGGTCGCTGCCGCCCTTGCGGCCGAGATCCTCCAGATAGTCGCCGACATCGATGAGGTGCTTCTTCAGCTCGTCCTCCTTGCCGTCCTTCAGCTGCGCGGCCTGCTTCTTGATGTAGAGACCCAGCTCGCGGATGTACTTCTTGTCCTTCAGGAGTGCCGAGAGCTGCTCGGACTTCTCGATCGAGACCGTGCCCACCAGCACCGGCTGCCCGCGCCGGCGGCAATCGGCGATCTCGGCGACGATGGCGCGCGCCTTCTCCGGCACCGTGCGATAGACCTCGTCGTGCTCGTCGGTGCGATCGACCGGCATGTTGGTCGGCACCTCGAGCACGTCGAGCTTGTAGATGTCGCCGAACTCGGAGGCCTCGGTGGCCGCCGTGCCCGTCATGCCCGCGAGCTTCTGGTAGAGCCGGAAGTAGTTCTGGAAGGTGATGGAGGCGAGCGTCTGGTTCTCGGGCTGGATCTTGACGTGCTCCTTGGCCTCCAGCGCCTGATGCAGGCCGTCGGAATAGCGCCGGCCCTGCATCATGCGGCCGGTGAACTCGTCGATGATGATGACCTCGTCCGCCTTCACGATGTAGTCGCGATCGCGCATGAACAGGGCGTGGGCCTTGAGCGCCTGGTTGGCATGGTGCACCACCGTGACGTTCTCGATGTCGTAGAGCGACTCGCCCTTGAGCAGCTCCTTCTCCCTGAGCAGCCGCTCCAAGTACTCGTTGCCGGCCTCGGTGAAGGAGACCTGGCGCTGCTTCTCGTCGAGCTCGTAGAGCCCCTGCGTCTTGATGAGCTCTTTGAGCTCCTCCTTGGTGTGCGCGCTCGTAAGCTCGCCTTCGATCTTGCGGTGCTCCACCATCAGTAGCCGGACGAGATCGTCGAGCGCGTTGTAAAGATCGGAGCGATCCTCGACCGGACCGGAGATGATGAGCGGCGTGCGCGCCTCGTCGATCAGGATCGAGTCCACCTCGTCGACGATGGCGTAGGCATGGAACGCATTGGGCGCGGCCAGGAGATCGTCGTCCGGCTCGGGCCGAAGGGGATCCATGCTGAGCGCGGTGGCGAAGCTCCTGTACAGCTCCTTGAACTCTGCGCCGGGCGCGCCGTCTACGTCGGCCGCCTCCTTGAGGGAGCCCTTGGCCGCCTCCATATCCCCGTAAAGGGCCTCGATCTCCGCGATCCTTGCTTCCCAGTCCTCTTTTGCGTCGGGATCGATTTGGATGCGGAATTGATACCAGTCGACGACCTCGCGCTTGAGGCTGCTGCAGGCGTCGTAGACCCTCTCGACCTGCATGGCGATGGCAGCAGACTGATCGGCGCCGCCGGCCTCCCTGGCCGCGGCGTCGAACAGCGGCTGGACATCCTGCCAGATGGACCTCGAGAAGGTGCGCAAGCCGGGCTGAACCATGGTCGTCAGCCCGAGCTTCATGTTGTCGCGCAGGTAGTCGAAGCCCAGCTCGTTGTTGGTGCCGTAGGTGACATCGCAGTTGTACTGCAGGCGACGCTGATCGTCGTCGAGCTCGTGCGCGATGCAGCCGACGGTGAGGCCCAGGAACTTGTAGATGCGGCCCATCCACTCGGCGTCGCGCTTGGCGAGGTAGTCGTTGACGGTCACGACATGCACGCCGCGACCGGTGAGCGCGTTGAGGTAGACGGCAAGCGTGGCGACCAGCGTCTTGCCCTCGCCGGTCTTCATCTCGGCGATCTTGCCCTCGTGCAGCACCATGCCGCCCATCAGCTGCACGTCGAAGTGGCGCTGTCCCAGCGTGCGCCTGGCCGCCTCGCGGACGGTGGCGAAGGCGGGGATCAGGAGCTCGTTGAGCTGGATGCCCTCGGCCAGTTGCTCGCGGAAGGCCTGGGTGCGGTCCTTGAGCTCGGCATCGGTGAGCTGCTCGAGCTCCGGCTCGAGCGCATTGATGGCATCGACGGTGGGCCGATAGGGCTTGATCCTGCGGTCGTTGGCCGACCCGAAAACCTTGGCAGCAAGCGCACCGAAAGACAGCATATGGTAAGGTCCTGGTGAGGTTCCCGTTGAGTCGCCGCGAGTTCGAGCTGTCGGCGAAAAATCCGGCAAAGCGGGCGAGCACGGCCTTCGCAGGCACGTCTTGAGGCGGGAATACGCGAAAAACCCGCGCGGAGAAGCGCCTGCAGCTGCCGGTCCCGCCGGGCAATCCTGAGATAAGGACCGGCGCCAGCATTGTCAACGAAGGATGCCCGTCGTGGCGGCCGCCCCATGGCGCTTCTTGGGGGCCTCCCCCCGCCCGGATTCGCGGCCTTGAGGCGCATGGGGCGGATCGAGTACATCGGATCGGTCCGGAGGCGTTTCCATCCCTCCCTTCGGGACGGGTCGGGATAAGCGCCCTGCGGGGGTCGTCCCAGAAGAGGAACTCGCTGCCATGGCCAATCCAGCGGTCTCCCCGTTCGCGCCGGCGCGGCTGCCCGACCTGCCACGGGTGCCCGGCGTCGCGTTTGCCGCCTGCGCTGCCGGCATCCGCTATCCCAACCGCACCGACCTCATGCTGGCCGTGCTGCAACCGGGGACAGCGGCGGCGGGCGTCCTCACGCGCTCCAAGACGTGCTCGGCGCCCGTGCTGTGGTGCAGGGGCAACCTTCCCAACGGGCGGGCACGCGCGCTGGTCGTCAACTCCGGCAATGCCAACGCCTTCACCGGCAGGCGCGGCGCCGAGGCGACCCGCATGACGGCCGCGGCGGCTGCGGCCGCCGTTGGCTGTGCTCTGGATGAGGTTTATGTGTCCTCGACCGGCGTGATCGGCGAGCCGCTCGATGCCACCAAGTTCGCACATCTCCTCGATGGCCTCGCCAGGGCGGCGGCGCCCGACGCCTGGCAGGAGGCGGCGCGGGCCATCATGACGACGGATACCTACCCCAAGCTCGCCACCCGCACGGTGCGGCTCGGCTCCACGGACGTGGTGCTCAACGGCTTCGCCAAGGGCGCCGGCATGATCGCGCCGGACCTTGCCACCATGCTGGTCTACCTGTTCACCGACGCGGCCGTCGCTCCGCCCGCGCTGCAGGCGATGCTCGCCGCAGGCGCCGAGAAGACCTTCAACTGCATCTCCATCGACAGCGACACCTCGACCAGCGACACCGTGCTCCTGTTCGCCACCGGCGCGGCGGCGGCCCGCGGTGCACCGGCGATCGAGGAAGCGGCAAGCCCCGAGGGGCGCGCCTTCGCCGCCGCCCTGCACGAGCTGATGCGCGAGCTGGCGCTCCTGGTGGTGAAGGACGGCGAGGGCCTGAGCAAGTTCGTCACCATCGAGGTCGAGGGCGCCGAGAGCGACGCCGCCGCGCGCCGCGTCGGCTTTGCAATCGCCAACTCGCCGCTGGTGAAGACGGCGATTGCCGGCTGCGACCCGAACTGGGGGCGCGTGGTGATGGCGGTGGGCAAGGCCGGCGAGGCGGCAGACCGCGACCGGCTCTCGATCCGGTTCGGCAGCTTCCAGGTTGCCAGGGACGGCGAGCGGGCGCCGACCTACGACGAGAGGACCGTCGCCGCCTACATGCAGGGGCAGGAGATCGAGATCGGCGTCGATCTGGGCCTGGGGCCGGGCAAGGCCACGGTATGGACCTGCGACCTGACGCACGGCTACATTTCGATCAACGCCGACTACCGCAGCTAGTTCAGACCCCTCGCTGCCACGGTCGCAGCGGAAGACGACGCGTGGGCGGCGAGGGGTCTGACCCGCTTCCGACAAGTGGAAGGGGGGTTCCAATCCGTTTGGAGGCCTCGCCCTTGGCAAGCGCCGGCGCATCACGGATGATGCGGCCATTCATAGCGCTGACTTGTTGGCCTCGGGGCAGACCCTTCGCGCTCGGCCATTCCCGGCCTCAGACGTTGGAGTCGAGGGGTCTCCTCCCACGGTATTTGCGGCGGGTGCCCCCGGTACGCTCGACTTGCATGAGGCGCCGCGATGGCACAGATAGGCGCGATCACGCAACTATCGGCTGTCAACCGCTGCCCCTCTCGGACCGATGAGCCCGCCCATCCTCCTCGTTGCCGCCTGTGCGCTCGTCGACCCGGACGGGCGCGTGCTGCTGGCGAAGCGTCCTGCAGGCAAGCCGCTCGCGGGACTGTGGGAGTTCCCCGGCGGCAAGATCGAGCCCGGCGAGACGCCGGAGGCGGCGCTGATCCGCGAGCTCGATGAGGAGCTCGGCATTCAGATCGCGGGCAAGTGCCTGGCGCCCTTGAGCTTTGCCAGCCACAGCTATCCCGACTTCCACCTGCTGATGCCGCTCTACGTGTGCCGCAGATGGGACGGCGCGATGGAGCCGCGGCAGGGGCAGGAGCTGGCCTGGGTGCGCGCCCAGCGGCTCGCCGACTACGCCATGCCTCCGGCCGATGAGCCGCTCAAGGCGGTGCTGCGCGACCTGCTGTAGGCCGGCTCGAAAAATCCCTCAAAACCACGGTGATCCTCCAGGCATGGGCCCTCGTTTTGGGGGCTGATTGAACCTGGAAGCGGCAAGCGGCGACCAACCGCCTGAAGTCCGGTTTCTCGGAAACAAGGGGACTTGCGACATGAAGAGGACAGTTCTGATCGGGGCTGCGCTCACCTGCACGGTGGCGCTCGCGATGGCGCAACCGGCGCCCGATCCGGCCGCCAAGGCCGAAACCCGGCCGGGGGTCAGCGCACCGAGCTCACCGAACCCCGCGGTCAAGGCGCACCGCGCGACGGCGATCAAGTTTGAGGTGTTCGAGAACGGAGCGCGCGCGACCACCATCACCGTCCCGCTGTGGCTGGTGAAGAATGCCTCGCGGCTCCTGCCCAAGGAGGTCACGGAAACGGAGGGCGTGGACATCGCTCAGATCATGGCGCTCGTCGAGAACGCGCCGGAGAACGGGGTCCTGCTCGAGATCAACGATCGTAACAGCCGCGTCGTCATCTCGGTCGTCAGCAACTAGCCACCCGTCAGCCGGCGTATCCCCGCTGCGCCGGCATGCGGGCGGTCGCGAAAGTCCCCCGAACCGGGGATGCAGCCGCGGTGCGGACGCGCCATGTTAGGTGCGTGCCACGGGGGCACCCGATCGGGAGCGACGCCCGCTGGTGCCGCGCCCTGCCTCTCCTCCTCGGGCAGGGCGCGGCCTTTTCCTCCCACGGGCCTGTCCAGCGAGGGAGCGTGGAGCGGCACTCGCATCCGGCATCCGGCATCCGGCACAGTCAAATCTTGCAGATGAGCGGCGCGCGAAAGATGGGTGAAGCGAAATACACGGCCCGCATCGACAATATCTATTTCCTCTCGCGCATCGGCCTGTCCCTGCGATGGGCGACGCAGGACATCGCGCGCGAAGACCTCCCCGCCAACATCAAGCAGCTGCTTGCACGCCTCGACCGGGTGGAAGCGCGCGACAAGGCGAAAGACCAGGCCTGCGAGGAAGGGGCCTGCGCTGAGGAAGGGCCCCCCGCTTGAGCGGGCGATCAGCGGCCCATCTCATCCCGGCCTGGCCGCCAGTGCTGTCGCTCCCGACACCTCGACCTCGACCTCGACATTGACCTTGTCATTCCGGCGCTTGCCTGCACCGGCGAAGGCCGGTGTCGCCGGAATCCACCTGACCACTTGCTCCGGCGCTACGCCTTGCTGCGGGCGCTCGCAGCTGGCATGGCCGGGGACACCGGCTTGGCCAGCGCAGGCTGGAATGCCGCTGCGCCGTGGCCCCGGCGCAGCTGCGCACGCCCTATCTTTGCCGCCTGGATCGCGCGCGAGTTGCGCCGCCGTCGAATTGCACTAAATTCCCAAAGAAAAGGCACCATCGCCCCGAGCGGGCATCACCGCACCAAGCACCATCATGGCCAATCTCGACATGGCGCGCGGCCAGCCGCGCGAGAGCAGGATCAAGCTGCACGGGCCCGACGCCTTCCGCGGCATGCACAAGGCCGGGCAGCTCGCCGCGGAGGCGCTCGACATGCTGGTCGGGCACGTCGAGCCGGGCGTCACGACCGAGCATCTCGACGACCTGGTGGTGGAGTACGCGCTCGCGCGCGGGGCCATCCCTGCCCCGCTCAACTACCGGGGGTTTCCGAAGTCGATCTGCACCTCGGTCAACCACGTGGTGTGCCACGGCATCCCCAACTCCAAGCCCCTGAAGGACGGCGACATCATCAACATCGACGTGACCCTGGTTCTCGACGGCTGGCACGGCGATACCAGCCGCATGTACGCCGTCGGCCATATCTCGCGCCGCGCCGAGCGGCTGATCGAGGTCACCTACGAGGCCCTGTTGCTGGGTGTGGCCGCCGTCAAGCCCGGGCACACCACCGGCCACATCGGCGCTGCCATCCAGCGCTACGCGGAGGGCGAGCGCTGCAGCGTGGTGCGCGACTTCTGCGGCCACGGCCTGGGCCGGGTGTTCCACGACCGGCCCAACATTCTGCACTACGGCGAGCCCGGCGAGGGGGTGGTGCTGGAGCCCGGCATGTTCTTCACCATCGAGCCCATGATCAACCTGGGCAAGCAGCACGTGAAGATCCTGGCCGACGGCTGGACGGCGGTGACCCGCGACCGCGAGCTCTCCGCTCAGTTCGAGCACACCGTCGGCGTGACGGAGGCCGGCTGCGAGATCTTCACCCTGTCGCCCGGAGGCCTGCAGCGGCCGCCCTATCGGACCTCCTGATCGCCTGCAAAGGGGGAGTGCATGAGCCGCGGACTGAAGGACGTCACCGTCTCCCCGGACCTCTTCGTGCGAGAGGTGCCGCAGCAGGGCGCGCGTCGTCGGACGGCGGCGCAGCACGAGGGACATCGTCAGAGGCTCAAGGACCGTTTCACCGACGGCGGGCCCGAGGCGCTGCCCGACTACGAGCTCCTGGAGCTCCTGCTCTTCAGCGCCATCCCGCGCCGTGATACCAAGTCGCTCGCCAAGGACCTCCTGAAGAGGTTCAACGATTCTTTCGCCGAGGTCATCAACGCGCCGCCCGAGCGCTTGAAGGAGGTGGAGGGGATCGGCGATGTCGCCGTCCGGCATCTGCAGATCGTGCGTGCAGCGGCTCTGCGCCTCATGGAGGTCAACATCAAGGGGCGCGATGCCCTCACGTCCTGGGACGCGGTGGTAGGGTTCTGCCGTGCGGAGATCGGCTTCGAGGCGACCGAGCGGTTCCACGTCCTGTTCCTCGACAAGAAGAACCGTCTCATCGCCCACGAGCAGCATCAGCACGGAACGGTGGACCACACGCCCGCCTACCCGCGCGAGGTCGTGAAGCGGGCGCTCGAGCTGGCGGCGACCGCCGTCATCCTGGTGCACAACCATCCCTCGGGCGATCCCACCCCGTCGCGAGCGGACATCGAGATGACGAAGCTGATCGTGGAGGCCGCCAAGCCGCTCAACATCACCGTCCACGACCACCTGATCGTGGGCCGCCAAGGGCACAAGAGCCTCAGGGAAATGCGGCTCATGTGAGCTCGCGGGCGATTTGCGGGAAGCACCGGACCCTGCGCTCGGGCCAACTGCCGCGACGGTCCGGCTTGGGCTTTGGCATGGCCTGGATCGTGCAGTCACTCCTGCGCTACATTGACCACTGCATTGCGCCCGCCGTATAGCCTACCCTGTGCGGTTCGGGATTCGTTCTCTCCGACGCCCGCCTCCGAGGGAAGATCACAGCCAGGACAGCCCGCTCAGCCATGACGACGAAGCATGCCAAAGTACTGATCCTTGGCTCCGGACCCGCAGGCTACACCGCCGCCATCTATGCGGCCAGAGCAATGCTCAAACCGGTGGTCATCCAGGGCAGCCAGCCCGGCGGCCAGATGACCATCACCACCGACGTGGAGAACTACCCGGGCTTCGCCGAGGTCATCCAGGGTCCCTGGCTGATGGAGCAGATGCGCGCCCAGGCCGAGCACGTGGGGACCGAGATGGTCATGGACCTGATCGCCAAGGTGGACCTCGAGGCGCGGCCCATCCGCCTCGAGGGAGACTCGGGCGATGTCTACACCTGCGATGCCCTGATCATTGCCACCGGCGCGCAGGCGCGCTGGCTGGGTCTTCCTTCCGAGGAGAGGTTCAAGGGCTACGGCGTGTCCGCCTGCGCCACCTGTGACGGGTTCTTCTACAAGAGCAAGCGCGTGGCGGTGATCGGCGGAGGCAACACTGCGGTGGAGGAGGCGCTGTTCCTCACCAACTTCGCGGAGAAGGTCATCGTCGTGCACCGGCGCGACAGCTTCCGGGCAGAGAAGATCCTGCAGGAGCGGCTGTTCAAGAACCCGAGGGTCGAGGTGGTCTGGAATTCGGTGCTGGAGGAGGTGCTGGGCTCGGGCGACCCCAGGACCGTCAGCGGCGCCGTCATCAAGAACGTCGCGGCCGGCGAGACGACAAGGATCGACCTCGACGGCGTGTTCATCGCCATCGGCCACGCCCCCGCCACCGAGCTGTTCAAGGGGCAGCTCGAGATGACACCGTCGGGCTACCTCGTCACTGCGCCCGACTCCACCCGCACCTCGATCCCCGGCGTGTTCGCCGCCGGCGACGTGAAGGACGAGGTGTTCCGTCAGGCCGTGACCGCCGCCGGGATGGGGTGCATGGCCGCGCTCGAGGCAGAGCGCTATCTAGCCAGGGTTGAAAGCGTCGCAGCGGCCGCCGAGTAGGCGGCGGTCGCATACATCCATCGTTGCCGTCCGTCACAAGAACCGCACGTCCATGGACTGGGACAAGCTACGTATCTTCCATGCCGCCGCCGAGGCCGGCAGCTTCACGCATGCGGGGGAGGCCTTGCGCATGAGCCAATCGGCGGTCAGCCGGCAGGTCTCCGCGCTCGAGAAGGAGCTCAAGGTCGCGCTCTTCCACCGCCATGCGCGCGGGCTCGTGCTGACCGAGCAGGGCGAGATGCTCTACGGCACCGCCACCGAGATCATGAGCAAGCTCTCCACCGCGGAGACGCTGCTCACCGACACCACCACCAAGCCCTCGGGCGACCTCAGAGTCACGGCCCCGATCGGGCTCGGGACCGTCTGGATCACGCAGCGACTGCGCGAGTTCTTCGAGCTCTATCCCGAGATCCGCATCGAGCTGATCCTGAGCGACGAGCAGATCGCCATCGCCATGCGCGCGGCCGACGTTGCCATCTGGACCGCGGAGCCGCAGCAGAGCGAGCTGATCCGGCGCAGGCTCTTCACCATGAAGATCCACGCCTACGCGTCGGCCCAGTACATCCGCCGCTATGGGGCACCGCAGTCTGTGAACGACCTCGACAACCACTCCATCGTCTCCTACAGCGGCACGCCCGCGCCGCATCTCTCCGCGGTCCGCTGGCTGGAGATCGCGGGGCTCGACGGCAAGAGCCCACGCAAGCCGGCGTTCTGCGCCAACAGCGTGATCGCCATGAAGTATGCGATCCGGGCGGGGATCGGCATCGGGCTCATCCCCGACTATCTGATTGAGGAGGACGCGGAGCTGGTCCCGGTTCTGCGCGAGGCCGACCTGCCCACGGTGCCGATCTACTTCGTGCTCCCGGAGGAGCTGAAGACCGCCAAGAAGGTGCAGGTATTCCGGGATTTCCTGGTCGCCAAGGCGCGACACTGGAAGTTCTGAGATGAGGATTAGGGATTAGGGATCAGGGATTGATGGAGATCGCATATCCCAGATCCCTGATCCCCGATCGCCAATCCCCAAAGAGCCATGCACCAGCGCATGGCTCGCATGCCCCCTTTCCGGCTACCCAATGCACGCTGCGGTTGCTCATAGTGAGTGCAGCTGTGACGGACAGCTTTGAAGGCTGCTACCCTCCCTTCGATGCCTTCAAACCGCCTTCGGGCGGACGACCTGACTGACAACCGGGCCTTCTGGGCCCGGTTTCTTTTCTTGGCGTGCGTGTTGCAGGCTCAAGGCGCCATTCGCGCTGCGGAGGCCAGCTGGGGCCACCTCGGCCGGGGGTAGCCAAGGTACCGGCGACGCCGCGAGCTCGAGGCCAGCCCTCTCCGGGCGCCCGCAAACGCCATCCTGGAAGCGCCTTCGGACTCCAGGGTCGGGCAGGAGGCGAGCCCTGTCGGGATTGATGCAGCAACGGAGCGCGCGCCATGCACGGGCGAGGCGGCTCCCCTCGCCCGTGCCTTGCCTTGCACGATCAACACGCGATCGACGCCCGCTGGCGAGCGCGCCGGCTATGCCGCCTCTTTGACAGCCTGGCCGTTGACCTCCAAGGCGCCGCCGCGCACCGTGATGCGCACGGTCGCACCTTCCCTGAGGGTGCCGGCGAGGATCTGCTCGGCCAGCGGGTCCTGCACCGACTTCTGGATCACGCGCTTCAAGGGGCGCGCGCCGTAGGTTGGGTCGTAGCCCTTGTTGGCGAGCCAGGTGCGCGCACTGTCGTCCAGCTCCAGCTTCAGCTTGCGATCGGCCACCAGCTTCTGCAGCCGCGCGATCTGGATATCGACGATCGCCGCCATCTGCTCCCGCGCGAGGCGGTGGAAGAGGATGATCTCGTCGATGCGGTTGAGGAACTCCGGCCGGAACCGGCTGCGCAGCTCGGCCAGCACGTAGGGCCGGGCAGCCTCGATGTCCTCGCCCTCCTTCTGGCTGGCGAGGTACTCCGAGCCGATGTTGGAGGTCATGATGATGAGGGTGTTCTTGAAGTCGACGGTGCGGCCCTGGCCGTCGGTGAGGCGCCCGTCGTCCAGCACCTGCAGGAGCACGTTGAACACGTCGCCGTGCGCCTTCTCGATCTCGTCGAACAGCACCACCTGGTAGGGCCGCCGGCGCACCGCCTCGGTGAGCGAACCGCCCTCCTCGTAGCCGACATAGCCCGGAGGCGCGCCGATCAGGCGGGCGACGGAGTGCTTCTCCATGTACTCCGACATGTCGATGCGCACCATCGCTGTCTCGTCGTCGAACAGGAAGGCGGCGAGCGCCTTCGTCAGCTCGGTCTTGCCGACGCCTGTCGGACCCAGGAAGATGAACGAGCCGATCGGGCGGTTCGGGTCCTGCAGGCCCGCGCGTGCGCGCCGCACGGCGGCCGAGACCGCCTCGACCGCCTCGCGCTGGCCCACGACGCGCTTGGCAAGCTCCTCCTCCATGCGCAGGAGCTTCTCGCGCTCGCCCTCCAGCATCTTGTCGACGGGGATGCCGGTCCAGCGCGACACGATCTGAGCGATGTGGTCGGGCGTGACCGCCTCCTCGACCATGGCGCTCTGCACGCCGCCTTCGCCTTCCATCTCCTTGAGCTTCTTCTCGAGCGCCGGGATGATGCCGTAGGCCAGCTCGCCGGCGCGCCCGAGGTCACCGCGGCGCTGAGCCTGCGCCAGCTCGGTGCGGCGGTGGTCCAGATCCTCCTTGACCTTCTGCGCCTCGCCCAGCTTCTGCTTCTCGCCCTGCCAGCGCGCGGAGAGCACCCCGCTCTTCTCCTCGTCCTCGGCGATCGACTTCTCGAGCTTGGCGAGCCGGTCCTTGGAGGCGGCGTCGCTCTCCTTCTTCAGGGCCTCGCGCTCGATCTTCATCTGCATCAGCTCGCGGTCGATGGCGTCGAGCTCCTCGGGCTTGGAGTCGATCTCCATCTTGAGGCGCGAGGCCGCCTCGTCGACCAGGTCGATGGCCTTGTCGGGCAGGAAGCGGTCGGAGATGTAGCGGTTCGACAGGGTGGCCGCGGCGACGATCGCCGAATTGGTGATGCGCACGCCGTGGTGCAGCTCGTACTTCTCCTTGAGGCCGCGCAGGATCGAGACGGTGTCCTCCACCGTCGGCTCGGAGATGTAGACCGGCTGGAAGCGCCGGGCGAGCGCGGCATCCTTCTCGACTTGCTTGCGGTACTCGTCGAGCGTGGTGGCGCCAACGCAGTGCAGTTCCCCGCGCGCGAGCGCCGGCTTCAGGAGATTGCCGGCGTCCATGGCGCCCTCGGCCTTGCCGGCGCCGACGATGGTGTGCAGCTCGTCGATGAACAGGATGATGCGCCCGCCCTCGGCCTCGATCTCGGAGAGCACGGCCTTCAGCCGCTCCTCGAACTCGCCGCGATACTTGGCGCCGGCGATCAGCGCGCCCATGTCGAGCGCCAACAGCCGCTTGTCCTTCAGGCTCTCCGGCACGTCGCCCTTGATGATGCGCTGCGCCAGGCCCTCGGCGATGGCGGTCTTGCCGACGCCGGGCTCGCCGATCAGCACCGGATTGTTCTTGGTGCGCCGGGAGAGCACCTGGATGGTGCGCCGGATCTCCTCGTCGCGGCCGATGACGGGGTCGATCTTGCCGTCGGCCGCGGCCGCCGTGAGATCGCGCGCATAGCGCTTGAGTGCATCGAAGCTCTGCTCGGCGGAGGCGCTGTCGGCGGTGCGGCCCTTGCGCAGGTCGTTGATGGCGCGGTTGAGCGTGGTCGGGTTGACGCCCGCCTCGTTCAGCGCCCGGCCGGCATCGGTGGAGGGCTCCATGGCGAGCGCGAGCAGCAGGCGCTCGACCGACACGAACTTGTCCCCGGCCTTCTCGGCGAGCTTCTCGGCGGTGTCGAACGCGCGCGCCAGCTCCGGCGCAATGTAGACCTGGCCCGCGCCGCCGCCGGAGACCTTGGGGCGCTTGGCCAGCACCCGCTCGATCGCCGCCCTTGCGTCGCCGGGCCGCCCTCCGGCCTGCTCGATGATGCGCGCCGCCAGGCCCTCGGGGTCGTCGATGAGCACCTTCAGCAGGTGGTCGGTGCCGAACTGCTGGTGGCCTTCGCGCAAGGCCAGGCTCTGGGCCGCCTGGACGAACCCTTTGGCGCGATCTGTGTAAATCTCGAAGTTCATGGCCATCCCTCCTCAGCACGGATGTTCCGCCCCTAATGGGCGCGGCAACGCCGTCGTTTGACAGGAATCAAACTCTCGATCCGGCTGCGGGACCCGAACGTGGCATCCTTTGGTCGAATCTCACGCACATATAGTGCGGCCCCAATACGCCAAAAAGGCCGTCTAGACTAACAACCCATGGGAAAAAACCATGAGATCGCCGATGCAGACCCCCGAGCGCCCGGCCGGGCACGTGAGCACGCTTTATCGCTATCCCGTCAAGGGGCTGACGCCCGAGCCGCTCGAGAGCGTGCAGCTCGCGCCCGGTGAGACCCTGCCCTTCGACCGCGCCTGGGCCATCGAGAACGGGCCAGGCCGCTTCGACCCCGATGTCCCGCGCCACCTGGCCAAGATCAACTTCCTGATGCTGATGCGCGACGAGCGGCTCGCCACGCTGAGGAGCCGCTTCGACGAGGCGACGCAGACGCTGACCATCGCGCGCGGCGGCAAGCCCGTGGTGAGCGGACGGCTCGACACTCCGCTCGGCCGGCAGCTGATCGAGCAGTTCATCGCCGCCTACATGAAGGCGGAGCTGCGCGGGGCGCCGAAGATCGTGCACGCGCCCGGCCACAGCTTCTCCGACGTGGCCGCGAAGTGCGTGCACATCGTCAACCTGGCGAGCGTGCGCGAGCTGGAGCGCTCGGTGGGCCGCAAGGTCGACCCGCTGCGCTTCCGCGCCAATGTCTATATCGATGGGCTGGCGCCGTGGGCGGAGCTCGCGTGGCTCGACCGCGAGATCGGCATCGGCGCGGCGAGACTGCGGGGGTTCGCCCGCACCAAGCGCTGCGACGCCACCAACGTCGACCCTGAGACGGGCGCCCGCGACCTGGCAATCCCGGCCACGCTGACGCGCGCCTGGGGCCACCAGGACTTCGGCATCTACGCGACGGTCGTTGCCGGGGGCAGGATCCGGATCGGCGACGAGTTGGCGGTTCCAGTCAACGCGTGAGAGCGCGCACTTTGGTCAGCAGCGCTGCCACCGCAGAGAGGTGGCCCGGGTCCCCGCCTGCGCGGGGATGACGTTGCGGCGTGGTGATGCGCTTCCCACCGGATCGATCACGCGTCGTGGTGCGCTTACGTCCGATCACGAGGCATCTGAGCTCGCCCGACACACCATGCCGCGGTGGGGCTTGCGCTCCGCTGCGAGGGGTGCTGGAGGGATGCGAGCGGGGCGTCACGCAGTTGCAGGCGGTCACGTGGGCCAACCCGGCCACCAGTGCGTGGCGCTGGAGGGCGCGGCCCTGCGTTGCGGCCCGGATGCGGGAAGCACCGCGAGCGGAGCGCTCGAGATCCGCGTCAACTGATGGAGCCCGTTGCAGCCGGTGCAATGCGGCTTCGCTACGTTCGCTCGCTAACGCCGCGCCATCAATCGTTCGACGGCTCGCCCTTGCCGGACTCGCCGCCGTTCTCGGTGCTGCGGGTACGGCGTACCGGGCGGCGCAGGAACTCGGGCTGCTCGTGCGGCTGCTGGAAGCGGTCGCGGCGCCGCGGCTCCCCGCCGGCATCCGCCTCCCGCTCACGCTCGGGAGCGCGCTCCCGCTCAGGGGCGCGATCCTGCGGCTCGGGCCGCACGTCAGACTGAGGCGTGCGGTCGCGATCGCCGCGGTCGCCGCGGTCGCTGAAGCCATGGCGCTCGCCGCGGTCGGCATAACGGGGCCGGTTCTGATCGCGCCGGAACGGCCGGTCTTGCCGATCCTGCCGGTCCGGGCGGCCGCCGCCGTGCTCGCCGCCCTGCGGCCGTGGTTGCTGGTGGCTGGGCTGCTGCGCCTGCGGCACCATGGGCTGCCCAAAGCCGTCGTCGAGCCCCAGGTCCACCTGATCGTCGCCGAAGTCGTCGAGACCCTCGCCCAACTCGCCCGGAACGCGCATGCGCTGGCCGCCGCCGTTCATGCCGCCCTCGCCCGGCTGATTGAGCTGCTCGCGGTAGGCCATGATGATGCGGCTGTAGTGCTCGGCGTGCTGCAGGTAGTTCTCGGCCAGCACCGGATCTCCGGTCGACTGGGCGTCGCGCGCGAGCGAGATGTACTTTTCGGCAATGTGTGCCGGAGTGCCGCGGATCTTCACGTCCGGGCCGTTCGATTCGAAGCTGCGCGACAGCGGATTGTGGTGGCCTTTGCGATTGTTGCTCCGGCCACGTCCGCGGCGGTTCTGTTGTCCTTGCCTCACTGACTTAAGGGCTCCCGTCCTACTTCAACCATTCTCTCCACCCGCGCGCCGCGGATGGCTGTTGCCACTGCGCAAGCATTACTCCGCTGAGCAGTCCCATTTGAGCAGTCCCATTTGAGCAGTCCCGGTGCGTCGCTCACTCGCGAGCGGAGCGTTCGGCCAGAGCGGCGATCACGGCTTCGACCTCTTTCCGCGCCGGCCCAACGCGCGGCCATCAGCGCTACGGCTCGGCAAGTCACGCCATCAATGCTTCTCGTGGGCGGCTAGTGGTGCTGACGATACGCCTGTTGCGCGCAATCGTGCGCATCGCGCCAAGCATCCACACCTTCGTTAGCAAAAACGATCGAGGGCCAGACACGCGGTCGATTCCACTGATCGCGAGCGTACCGCGCCCGCCAGCAGAATCCAAGGGCTTTCTATGCATGCGCCCCGTCTCGTGTTTTGACTGCAACACAGCGTCGCTTTCCGGCGACATCCCGGTGGGCTCGCGTCTGCTGCGCCATTCCGGAGAACATCGACACGACCGCGTCGGCCTGATCGTAGCCGACCTCCATGACAACCCAGCCATGCGGCACAACGCCGAGACTCCCCGCCGCCAGCCGCCGGTACACGGCCAAGCCGTCGGTACCGCCATCGAGCGCAATGCGGGGATCGAAGTTGCGAACCTCGGCCTCCAGGTGCTCGATCTCGCTGCTACGCACGTAAGGGGGGTTGGCAACCAACATGTGGAAAGGGCCGGCGGCGGATTCAAGGAGGTCCGTCAGCAGCCAGGACGCGCGCTGGGCCACACCCAGGCGCTCCGCATTCGCGCGTGCGACATCGAGCGCCTCGGCACTGATGTCGGCTCCAGTGCCGCTTGCGCTTTCCAGCTCGCACAGAAGTGTGAGGAGAAGGCAGCCGGAGCCGGTGCCGACATCGAGGATGCGCGGCCGCTCCCACCCTTCCTCGGCGGCAATCTCGAGCGCTGCTGCAATTAACGTCTCGGTCTCGGGCCGAGGGTCCAGCGTCGCCGGCGTAATGCCAAACGAGCGGCCCCAGAAATCGCGCCGACCGAGGATGCGCGAGACCGGCTCGTGGTTGGCGCGCCGCGCGATCGAGCGGGCGAGGGTTGCCGCTTCGGCGCCGGTCAACGGCCGCTCCGGCTCGCGCAGGAGCGCTGCAGGCGACGCGTCGAGCACGGCGGCAAGGAGGCGGCGCACATCGCCGCCGGCGCCTTCGATGCCGCAGCGGGAGAGCGCGGCCGTCGCCTCGCGCAGGGCGGCGGCGACGGTGCGCGGCCGCCCGGAGAGCCCGGGATCACTGTCGTGCATTCTCGCTCATTGCGGCAAGCTCCTCGGCCTGATTGTAGGCGATGAGCGCATCGATCAGGTCGTCGAGGGCGGTGCCCTCCAGGACCTCCTCCAGCTTGTGCAGCGTGAGGCCGATGCGATGGTCGGTAACGCGCCCCTGCGGAAAGTTGTACGTGCGGACGCGCTGCGAGCGGTCGCCCGAGCCCACCTGGGTGCGGCGCTGGGCGGCGCGGGCATCGGCGGCCCTGTCACGCTCCATATCGAACAGGCGCGAGCGCAGCACCTGCATGGCGAGCCGCCGGTTCTGGTGCTGCGACTTCTCGGCCGAGACCACGACGATCCCGGTCGGGATGTGGGTGATGCGCACCGCCGAATCCGTCTTGTTGACGTGCTGGCCGCCGGCGCCTCCGGCCCGCATGGTGTCGATGCGGATCTCCTCCGGCTTGATGTCGACATCGATGTCCTCCGCCTCGGGCAGCACGGCCACCGTCGCCGCAGAGGTGTGGATGCGCCCGGCGGCCTCGGTGACGGGGATGCGCTGCACGCGGTGCACGCCCGACTCGTACTTGAGACGCGCGAACACGCCCTTGCCGGAGACGGCGGCGACGATCTCCTTGTAGCCGCCGAGATCGCTCTCCGACACGGAGATGATCTCGGTCCTCCAGCCGTGTTGCTCGGCATAGCGGCTGTACATGCGAAAGAGATCCGCCGCGAACAGCGCCGCCTCGCTGCCGCCGGTGCCGGCGCGCACCTCGAGGATGGCGCTCTTGTCGTCGGCAGCGTCCTTGGGCAGAAGCTGGATACGCAGCCTGTGCTGCGCCTCCTCGAGCCGCGGATCGATCTGCTGGAGCTCCTCGCGCGCCAGCTCCTTGAGATCGGCCTCCGCGGCAGGATCGCGCATCAGGTGCTCGAGGTCGCTGCGCTCGTGCTCGAGCCGGCGCAGCGCGCGGATGGTCTCGACCACCGGATCGAGATCGGAAAACTCCTTGGAAAGCTGCGCATACGTGGCCGGGCTCACGCCCTGGCTGAGCTCGGCCTGGAGCTCCTCCCAGCGCTGCACCAGCCTGTCCAGTTTCTCGTGCGGTACGGCCGTCATCGTCAAAACGTGCTGAAGGTCGAGTGTCGGAGCCTGTGGGTTGGTCGGGAGCGCGCTTCAGGAACTCCATCCAATGGGGCTCGAGCGGCCACTACCGGGGCTTTGTCGGCAATTTGTCGACCTTTCGCAACCCGGGGTCGCCGACGTCGATCCACCTCAGGCCGTTGTCGCGCGGGGCCGAGTATAGCACGAGTGCGTCGAGCCCTGCACGCGCAAGCTCGGCGAGGGAGGGCGGCAACGCAGAAAGCGCCCGGTAGAAGGGCGCCGGCGTGGTGCTCGCCAGGTACAGGAGGCCGCCGGCGAGGATCGGCGGAAGGCTCAGAATCAAGAGCTTGCGGATGCCGCGCCCGCGACCGCTGCGGCGCGGTGCCGAGGCGCGCGGACGTTCCTTGCGCAGCGCGGGCGGCGGCGGGCCCACAGGACGGGACGGCGGTGGAGCGTCACCGGCCTGCAGCAGCTGCTGGATGCGCCACAGCAAGGGCTCCGGATCGAGGCGCAGGAGCTCGCAATAGCCGCGCACGATGCGCATCGTCTCGGGCCAGGGCGGCAGCGCCGAGACGGCGCCCAGCTCCAGGTCCTCGATGGTGGCCGGCGTGGTTGCAGAGACGTCTGGCAATGGCCTCGCGGGTTAGCCGCGTGGCCGTGCGCATATTGCGGAAAAAGTGGGCGATCTGAGGATCGTGACCGCGCGATGCCGCCCCCTGCGAGCGGGCATCTCGCGACCCAGCCGCCGGTTGCCTGATACGCATGACGAATCCAGGCCGCCCCCTTCGCATCACTTCTCTAGCAAACTCGCGACAGTCTCAAAACAGGCATATTCGGCGCCAGCGGGGCCGACCTCAGATTTCCACGCCGTGCTCCTCCGCGAACCGCTTGAGCCCGGCGCGCAAACTGCCCTCGACGCAGCGCAGGGCCGCCTGCAGCCAACGCTCCAGCGCCTCCGCGTCGAGGCTGCGGATCATGGATTTGACCGGGCCGATGGAGGCCGGCGCCATGGAGACGGAGCGGAAGCCCAGGCCGATCAGCGCCATGGCCTCGAGCGGGCGGCCCGCCATCTCGCCGCACAGCGCAAACGGGCGATGGTGGCGCCTGGCCGCATCGGCGATGGCTGCGAGCGCCCTGAGCGGCGCCGCCGACAGCGCGTCGTAGCGGTTTGCGACGCGCGTGTTGTTGCGGTCGGCGGCGAGCAGATACTGCATGAGGTCGTTGCTGCCCACCGAGACGAAATCCACCCGCGGCAGCAGCGCGTCGAGCTCGAAGAGGAGGGAGGGCACCTCGATCATGACGCCGAGCTTTACCTCGCTCGGGAGCGCGACGCCGCGCTGGGCCATGATCTTGACCTCGCGGTCGATGAGCGCGCGCGCCATGTCGACCTCGCCGACGGTGGTGACCATCGGCAGCATCAGGCGCAGCTGCCCGCCGGACGCGGCCCGCAGCAGCGCCCGCACCTGCGTGCGCAACAGCCCCGGGCGGTCCAGCGACAGGCGGATGGCGCGCCAGCCGAGCGCGGGGTTCTCCTCGGCGGGCTGACGCAGGTAGGGCAGCGCCTTGTCGCCGCCGACATCGAGGGTGCGGAACACCACGGGCTTGCCGCCGGCCTCCTCGAGAATCGCGCGGTACATCTGCGTCTGCCGCTCGAGGCGCGGCAGGGTCGCCGAGACCATGAACTGCAGCTCGGTGCGGAACAGGCCGATGCCGTCGGCGCCCAACTCGGCCAGATGCGGGACGTCCATCTCCAGGCCCGCATTGATGTGCAGCTCCACGCGCTGGCCGTCCTTGGTGACGGCAGGCGTGTCGCGCAGCGCGCGGTACTCGCGCTGGCGCCGCGCGCGGAAGCGGGCCTTGTCGCGGTAGGCCGCGAGCACCCCGGTGTTGGGGCGGATGTGCACCTCCCCGCTGTCGGCGTCGACGATGATCGGCGTGCCCTGGTCCACGCTCTCGATCACGCCGCGCGCATCGCCGATGGCGGGTATGCCGAGCGCCCGCGCCACGATGGCGACATGGCTCTGCCGGCCGGAGTCCTCCAGCACCAGCCCGCGCAGGCGAGCGCGGTCGTAGTCGAGCAGATCGGCCGGCCCCATGCTGCGGGCGACGATCACCGCGTTGTGGGGGAGGCTCGAGACCGCGGCATGCACGCGCTGGCCGCCGGAGAGGATGCGCAGCAGCCGGTCGGAGAGCGCATCGAGGTCCTTGAGCCGCTCGCGCCAGTAGGCATCGGGCTGGCGCAGCATGCGCGAACGGGTGTCGTTCTGCACCCGCTCGACGGCAGCCTCGGCGGTCATGCCGCGCCCGATCGCATCCTTCATGCGCCTCAGCCAGCCGCGGTCGTAGGCGAACATGCGGTAGGCCTCGAGCACGTCGAGGTGCTCGCCGCTGGTGCCCAGATCGCCCTGCTCCAGCATCTCGTTGATGGAGGCCTGCAGCTCGGCGACGGCGGCCTCGAGCCGCTCCTGCTCCGCTTCGGGGTCCTTGGCCTCGACCTCGGTGACGACCACGCGCGCGTCGTGCAGCACCACGTGGCCGAGCGCCAGTCCTTCAGAGAGGGGCTGCCCGCGCACCACGTGCCCGACGGCGCGGCTGAACTGGGCGCCGGTGTTGACGCCGGCGACGGCCCCGCTCACGAGGTGCTCGGCAAGGACCATGGCGGTCGTCTGCAGCACCTCCACGTCCTCGTCGGAATATTCCTTCTGCGTCTTGTTCTGGATGGTGAGGACGCCCAGCACCTCGCCGCCGCGCAGGATCGGCACCGCCAGGAACGAATGGTAGACCTCCTCGCCCGTCTCGGGCCGGTAGGAGAAGGCGGGGTGGTTCTGCGCGTCGGGCTCGTTGATCGGCACTGCGAGCTCGGCGCAGCGCCCCACGAGTCCCTCGCCGCGCTTCAGGAGCGTGTTGTGCACCGCCCCGGGGTTCAGGCCCTCGGTGGCGAACAGCTCGAGCGAGCCGTCCTGGCGCTTGAGGTAGATCGAGGACACCTCGGCCACCATCAGGCCGGCGATCTGGCGCACGATCTTGTCGAGCCTGGACTGGCCGTCGGCCGTCGGCTCGGCCATGATCTCGCGCAGCCGGCGCATGATGATGCGCAGCGCCGGCTCGCTCGGAGCGATCCTGTCACCGCCCTTCATTTGCATCACACGATGCGTCGCTTCATGCGTCGCCTCGACGAGTTGGCTCGACCAGGGCATGCGCCAAGCGGCTGCTGTCACCGGCGCAGGCATCCTATCGCAAGTTCAGCCCCGCGGACCGGGCCGTTTTTGGGCCGCCGCCGGACATTCCAATGAAATCAGTCTTTTCCCAGCTCGTACAGGGCGTGCAGGGTGCGCACCGCGAGCTCGGCGTAGGCAGCGTCGATCAAGACGCTGATCTTTATCTCCGACGTAGATATGGCCAAAATATTGATGCCCTTCTCGCCGAGCGCCTTGAACATCTGCGCGGCGACGCCCGCGTGGCTGCGCATGCCGACGCCGATCACGGACACTTTGGCCACATCGCTGGAGCTGTTGATGTCGAACGCGCCGATCTGCCGCTTGACGGACTGCAGCACGTCGAGGGCGCGGGCGAGCTCGGTCTCCTGCACCGTGAATGTGATGTCGGTGAACTTGCCATCGGCAGAAAGGTTCTGGACGATCATGTCGACGTTGATGCTGGCGGCTGCCAGGGGCCCGAAGATGCTGGCCGCCACACCCGGCTTGTCGGCGATTGCGAGCAAGGTGATCTTCGCCTCGTCCTTGGCATAGGCGATGCCGCTGACGACCCTGTGCTCCACGATCTCGTCCTCGTCACAAATGATGGTGCCCACCTCGTCCCAGCTGCCGGCCTGGACGGCCGGCAGCGCCTCCGGGGCCACGAAGCTCGACAAGACCCTGAGGCGCATCCTGTGTACCATGGCCAGCTCGACGGAGCGCGTCTGCAGCACCTTGGAGCCCTGCGAGGCCATCTCCAGCATCTCCTCGTATGAGACCTTGGCAAGCCGTCTCGCCTTGGGGACGATGCGCGGGTCGGCGGTGTAGACCCCGTCGACGTCGGTGTAGATGTCGCACAGATCGGCCTTCACCGCCACCGCGATGGCAACGGCGCTGGTGTCCGAGCCGCCCCGGCCGAGCGTGGCGATGCGGCTGCGCTCCGGCTCGATGCCCTGGAAGCCGGCGATGACGGCCACCTCGCCCTGGTCGAGCCGGGCGCGGATCCTGTCGCCGGGGACGTCGCGAATGCGCGCCACGCCGTGCGCGCTGTCGGTGACGATCGGGATCTGCCAGCCCAGCCACGAGCGCGCCTGGACGCCGAGCGACTGCAGGACGATGGCGAGCAGCCCCGCCGTCACCTGCTCGCCGGTGGCCACCACCGCGTCGTACTCGCGCGCATCGTGCAGCGCCGATGCCTCGCGCACCCACGTCACCAGCTGGTTGGTGGTTCCGGCCATGGCCGAGACGACCACCGCCACCTTGTTGCCGGCATCGATCTCGCGCTTGACGTGGCGCGCGACATTGCGGATGCGCTCGATGTTGGCCACCGAGGTGCCGCCGAATTTCATAACGATGAAGGACATTCAATGCGTCCGCAGCCCAACGGCCTCACTTACGCTTCTGCAACTGCGCTTCGGCCGGACCACCCCGCCGCGACGGCCCGAAGCGTCGGCTTGCGGCGGCGTACACATAGCCACTGGGCCCGGCCTTCGCAACACGCAAGGCCCTCAAACCTTGACAGAAAAGGCACGCGGCGCGCCAATGCCGGCATGACCACGCGCAACGAGCCCCCGGGTGCCGCCACCCTCGACCCGGCGGAGGTGGACCGCTTCACGCGGTTCGCCTCGGAATGGTGGGACGCCGGCGGAAAGTTCCGCACCCTGCACCAGATCGGGCCGGCGCGCCTGACGTTCCTGCGCGACGCCATGGTGTGGCATTTCGGCTGCCGGGGCGGCCTCACCCGGCCGCTCACGGGCCTCGGCATCCTCGACATCGGTTGCGGCGGCGGGCTCGTGTGCGAGCCGCTGGCGCGGCTCGGCGCCAACGTGACGGGCATCGACCCGGCGCCCGACAACATAGAGGCCGCCCGCCGCCATGCCGAAGGCCAGAGGCTCGCCATCGCCTATCGGGCGGCACGGGTGGAGGACCTGGCCGCCGAGGGGCGCCTCTACGACGCCGTGTGCTGCCTCGAGGTGGTGGAGCATGTTCCCGGGCCGCGCGCGTTCCTTGCAACGTGCGCGGGCCTGGTGCGGCCGGGCGGGCTCATGCTGCTCTCCACCCTCAATCGCACGCTCAAGGCCTATGTCCTGGCGATCGTCGGCGCGGAGTACGTGCTGCGCTGGCTGCCCGTCGGCACGCATCAATGGGAGCGGTTCGTGACCCCCGACGAGCTCCGTCGTCACCTCGAGGCGGCTGGATTGGGCGCCCCGATCTTCAAGGGTCTCGTCTACAGCCCGATGTCGGACACCTGGTCGCTCTCCGACGACACCGATGTGAACTACTTCGCCGCCGCCGCCAAGCCGGGTTGAGGGGCTGCAGAACATCTGCGTCGGGAGTCCCCCCACCTCCTTCGAGGGAGGGCGTCCCCCCACCCATCCGAGCTTGGGGTTCCCACCCCCACCCCCAACCCCTCCCCGCACCTGCGCAGAAGGCGCACAAGCGGGCTGCGCTCGCTTTGGCCCCTGCGGGGCCAGAGGGGAGGGGAGTCCGGTTGGCGCAAGTGGGGAGGGGAAGCCGGCTGGCGCAAGGGGGAGGGGAGTCCCGCGCGTTAAGCCGGGCGAAATGTTTCCGCGAGAAGCATGCCGGCGGACAACGGCGGGGCGGATCATGCCGACAACCAGCAACGGCCGCGTGGCCATCGTCACCGGGGCCGCGCACGGCATCGGCGCAGCTACGGCGCGACACCTTGCGCGGCGCGGCTGGCGCATTGCCGGAGCGGACCTGGATGAGGCGGCGCTCGCGGCCGTTGCAACCGAGACAGGCGCCGTGCCGGTCGCCTGCGATGTCGGCCGCGAAGCCGAGGTGGAGCGCCTCATCGCGGTGGCGCGCACCCGCTTCGGCCGCATCGATGCCATCGTCTCCAACGCCGGCATCTCCATCTCGGGCTTCGTGCCGCTCGACGCCACCACGCTGGACACCTGGAACCGCGTGCTCGCCACCAACCTCACGGCCACATTCCTGCTGGCGAAGACGGCCGCTGAGGACCTGCGCCGGGCGCACGGCGCCGTGGTGACGATCGCCTCGACCCGGGCACACATGTCGGAGCCAGGCACGCTGGCCTACTCAGCGAGCAAGGGCGGCCTCGTCGCCCTGACCCACGCCCTCGCCATCACCCTTGCGCCCGACGTGCGCGTCAATTGCATCTCGCCGGGCTGGATCGATACCGGCAAGCACGGGCCGCTGCGGCCGAGCGATCACGCCCAGCACCCGGCAGGGCGCGTGGGCCGTCCAGAGGATATCGCGGCGGCCGTGGCCTACCTGCTGGCGCCGGAGGCGTCCTTCATCACGGGCGCCGAGCTGATCGTCGACGGCGGCATGACCCGCAAGATGATCTACGCGTAGGTGTCAGACCCTGCGGGTGTGACACCTACCCCAGCGCGGCCTTCACCGCGGCCCTGATCCCCTCCAGCGTGATCGGCTTGGCCACCACGCGGGCGACCTTCTTCCTCTTCAGGTGCTGGGCGCGGTCGAGCTCGTCGACAAAGCCCGAGATCAGGATCACGCGCAGCTTGGGCTGCACGGCAAGGCCCTTCTCGGCAAGCGCGATGCCGTCCACCGCCGGCATCTGAACGTCGGAGATCAGCAGGTCGAAGCTGCCGGCCGCCTGCAACCGCTCCAGCGCCTCGGCACCATCCTGGGTTGAGGTCACAACGTGGCCGTCGACAGCCAGCGCGCGCTCCACCAGAGTGCGGGTGGCGGCGTCGTCGTCGGCCAGAAGGATGCGTGCCATCGTGGCCCCTCTCTTGCTCCCCCGAGCCCCTGCGATGCGCCCTCGGCCGGCATCGCTGCCCGGCCGAAGCGAGCTTACCACGGATTCCCCGGGACGCTGGAACATCTTCCCGGCGCGGCAGGGGCGGTGGACCGCTGGCGGGGAGCGCCGCAGCGGGCACCCCATCAGTCCGCCACAATCCTGACGATTGATCCCACTTTTCCCGAATGGTGAAATTGGGCTATTGAGCCTGCAGGTTTCGCGAAGGGGGACACGTCTCAAGTGGTAAGACTGGGCGGAATAGGTCTGCGCTATGGCCGCGGCAACGAGGTGCTGCACGACGTGACGTTCCACCTGCGTCCGGGGTCGTTCCACTTCCTCACGGGCCCTTCGGGCTCGGGCAAGACCTCGCTCTTGCGCCTGCTGTTCATGTCGATCCAGCCGACGCGCGGCTCGATTCACGTGCTGGGCCAGGACATCAGCCGCGTGACGCCGTCGCGGCGGGCGCAGCTGCGGCGCCGCATCGGCATCGTGTTCCAGGACTTCCGGCTGCTCGACCACATGACGACCTGGGAGAACATCGCCATGCCGCTCAGGGTGACCGGCAAGCGCGTCTCCGACTACAAGGAGGATGTCACCGACCTCCTGCAATGGGTGGGCCTCGGCGACCGCATGTACTCGGCGCCCTCCATTCTCTCCGGCGGCGAGAAGCAGCGCGCCGCCATCGCCCGCGCCGTGATCAACAAGCCCGAGCTCCTGCTCGCCGACGAGCCGACCGGCAACGTCGACCCGCAGATGGGGCGCCAACTCCTGCGCCTCTTCATCGAGCTGAACCGGCTCGGCACCTCCGTTGTGATCGCTACGCACGACCACCAACTGATGCGTCAAACCAAGGCGCCGCGCCTGGAGCTGCACGA
Source organism: uncultured Alphaproteobacteria bacterium (assembly GCA_963840075.1). Lineage (GTDB taxonomy): Bacteria > Pseudomonadota > Alphaproteobacteria > Rhizobiales > Hyphomicrobiaceae > AWTP1-13. Next base: position 180,259 of record CAWIXS010000017.1, read on the forward strand.
CGGCCATGTCCGGATCGTTTGACAAGCCCACCAGCTGGCCCCCCGGCGCGCCGGCTCCGCGCCTGCGCGTGGAGACCACCTATCAGGCGCCGCGCACGCAGGCGCCCGCGCTCGCACAGCGCACCACGCCGACCGCGCGCGCAGACGGCGCGGGCGGCGAGGGGCGCACGCGGCGCCAGCGCAGCAGCGTCACCCTTGCCCCGGTCGTCCCGGCGGGCTCGGTGACGGGGCGGTCGCTCACGCTGGTGATCACCATCATGTGCTTCCTCGCCTCACTGACCGCGGGCGCCGTCTACATGATGAACCAGTCGGCGTCCGACTGGCTGCGCGGCATGGCGAGCGAGGTGACCGTGCTCGTCGAGGCCAAGAACCGCACCAGCGCCGATGCGGACAAGCTGCTCGCCGAGGTCACGGGCTTCCTGTCGCGCCAGCCGGGCGTGGCAAAGGCGCGTGCCCTCACGACGGCCGAGATGCAGCAGCTCCTGGAGCCGTGGATCGGACAGAGCGCGGCATTGAGCGCGCTGCCGGTGCCGCGGCTGGTTGCAGTGGAGCTCAGCCGCAGCGCCCCGCCCGACTTCGACGTGCTGCGCAAGGCGCTCGCCGCCAACTTTGAGGACGCGGGCGTCACCATCGACGACCACCGCCGCTGGCAAGCGCAGATCAAGACCATCACGCGCTCCTTCGCGCTGGGCGGCTTCGCCATCCTGCTCCTGGTCGGCGCCGCAACGACCGCCATCATCGTCTCGGCCACCAAGAGCGCCATGGCCTCCAACCGCGACATCGTCGAGGTCCTGCACTTCGTGGGCGCCACCGACCGCTTCATCGCGCGCGAGTTCGAGCGCCATTTCCTGCGCCTCGGGGTCAGGGCCGGGGTGGTGGGCGCCCTGTGGGCGGTGCTCGTGTTCCTCGCCATGCCAACGGTGATGGAGCTGCTGGGCGGGGGTACCGTCACCATCACCGAATTGCGCCGGCTGATCGGCGTCGCCACCCTGGACCTGCCGGGCTACATCCTGCTCGGCATCGTGGTGCTGGTGATCGCCGCCTTGTGCATGCTCACCTCGCGCATCGGCGTCTACCGCATCTTGAACAGCCAGCATTGACCAGCATCATCCGGCCTTGACACCCGCCGGGAAGCATCAGCCATGATGCGGGGAAGATGGCCGCAAGGAGCCCAAATCCGCTAAGGTGGCGGCTTGACGACGTTGCCCAACCCACGGGGGGAGGGTGCGCAGAGGTAGCGTGGCACGACCGGCAAAATGGATCGGCGTGGCAGCGGCCGCGGCGCTTGTTGCATTCGCCGCGGGCTTCGTCGTGTTCGCCCGCGCCGTCGCCGACTATGCTCCGCGCCCTCCTCCGCCGCGCGCCGATGGCATCGTGGTCCTGACGGGGGGCGAGCTGAGACTCACGGCCGCAGCCAGGCTGCTCGCGGAGGGGCGCGGCTCGCGGCTCCTCATCTCGGGCGTCAACCCGCACACCAGCCGCGCCGACTTGAAGCGCCTCAGCGGCCTCTCCGAGCGGCTGTTTGCCGCCCGCGTCGACGTGGACTACGCCGCCCATTCCACCACCAGCAACGCCGAGGAGACCAAGACCTGGGCCAAGGCCAAGGGCTTCAGGAGCCTCATCATCGTCACCTCGAGCTATCACATGCCGCGCAGCCTTACCGAGCTCAACCGCGCCATGCCGGGTGTGGTGCTGGTGCCGCACCCCGTGGTGCCCGACCGGCTGCGCGCCGGGCGCTGGTGGACGGACGCCTTCACGGCCCGCGTGCTGCTCGGGGAGTATGTGAAATTCCTGCCCTCTGCGGTGCGCTATGGTCTCACGCGGCTGCTCGGCCGGAACGGCAGCGCGGCCGCCGCAAGACGGCACGTCGCGCACGGGTGAGGTGCCATGCTCCGCTTCAGGTCCATCGTATTTCTCGTCGCCTTCTACCTGAACACGGCGGCGTTCCTGCTGCTCGGCAGCTGGCTCCTCCTCTGCCCGCGCCGCTGGGCCATGGAGGGGCTGCGGCTGCACGGGCTCGCCAGCCTTTGGTGGCTGAAGGTGATCTGCGGCACGCGCGTCGAGCTGCGCGGACGCGAGAAGCTGCCCGAGGGTGCCTGCCTCGTCGCCGCCAAGCACCAGTCGGCCTGGGACACCTTCGGCCTGATCCCGGTGTTCCGCGACCCGGCCATGGTGATGAAGGCAGAGCTGGGCCTCATTCCGTTCTACGGCTGGTTCAGCCACAAGTTCCGCCACATCTTCGTGCGGCGCGAGAGCGGGCCCAGCGCGCTGAGGGCGCTGATCCGCGATGCCCGCGAGCGCGCGGCCGAGGGGCGCCAGATCGTGATCTTCCCGGAAGGCACCCGGCGTTCGCCGGGCGCCGAGCCCGACTACAAGCCGGGCTTCGTCGCGCTTTACGATGGCCTGAGCCTGCCCTGCGTGCCCGTCGCCCTCAATTCCGGGCTGTTCTGGCCGCGCCGCAGCTTCATGCGCTACCCCGGGACCATCGTCGTCGAGATCCTCGACCCGGTCCCGCCCGGTCTGCCCCGCGCCCAGGCGCGCAAGCTGATCCAGGAGCGCATCGAGACCGCCTGCGCCCGCCTGATCGCGGAGGCCCGCTCCACCCCCAACCCGCCGCCCCTGCCCGCGGAGGCCCCCCGCGCGGCGACGACGAGTGCCGGCTCGTGAGGCATGCCGGGCTCGGACGCGAGGCGCCAGAGTTGTGTGGCCAGCGCTCAGTTTCGGTCATCCCGGCACTTGCCTGCACCGGCGAAGGCCGGTGTTGCCGGGATCCAGCGTGAAGCAAGCGGCAGAGCAAGCGTGTGGCTGGATGCCGGCGACAAGCCCCGGGAGCAGCCCGCCGACGCCCGCGAGCCGGCAGGGTGTCAGGCGCCGTCCGGCGGCACCTCGGGCACCGAGGCAGTCTGCCTGGCGCGCCAGGCGTCGAGCCGCGCGGCGAGGGCGGAATCCGCCAGCGCCAGGATCTGCGCGGCCAGGAGGCCCGCATTGGTGGCGCCGGGCTCGCCGATGGCGAGCGTCCCCACCGGGATGCCGCCGGGCATCTGCACCATGGAGTAGAGGGCGTCCTGGCCCGCGAGCGCCTTGCCGGCGATGGGGACCCCGAGCACCGGCAGAGGCGTCAAGGCGGCCACCATGCCGGGCAGGCCCGCGGCCCCGCCGGCTCCGGCGATGATCACCTGAAGGCCGCGCGCCTTGGCGCCTCTGGCGTAGTCGAAGAGGCGGTCGGGCGTGCGGTGCGCGGACACCACCTTGGCCTCGTGAGCGACGCCCAGCTCCGCCAGCACGTCGGCAGCGCGCTTCATGACCGGCCAGTCGGAGACGCTGCCCATGACAATGCCGACTTTGGGATCTCGAGCCATGGCCCTGGGCTTTGCACCTCGCAGCGGAGCGGAGCCCTCAAGGGAACATTGTCGCGCGGCGATGGCAAGCGCCAATCCTGGATGGCGGCGGACCCGGCGCCCGCCTCACCTCAGGCGATGATGTCGGGCAGCAACCGGTCCTCCAGGGCGCTGATCCGGTCCTTGAGCGCCAGCTTCTTCTTCTTCAGCCGCTTGATCTGGAGCTGATCGCAAAAAGGCGACGCCTCCTCGGCCACGATTGCGGCATCGAGGTCGCGGTGTTCGGCCCTGAGCCGCGCCAGCTGCTCGCGAAGCTCGCGCTCGTCCAGTCGCTGCATCGCGCTTCAGGAGTCCTGCGGGACAGCCGCTCGCACAAGTTACGGCCCCCAATATTGTTGGAAATGCGGCTCTGCGCAAGCCTTCCTTTGCCCGATCGGGGGGCGGAGAGCGCCGCCAACAGACGCGGGGCCGCCCCCCCTGCAGACCCGCCGGCTTGTCGACAAAGCGACACTTTCATGTCAGATTGTAAACTCCATCACACACTCTCGGAGGGTGAAGATGACGGTTGCTGCGCATCTCGCAGAGCTCAGTGAAAAGCACCGCACGCTCGAGCTGAAGATTCAGGAGGAGATGACCCGGCCTGCCGCAGATGGATACCGAATCAGCCAGTGGAAGCGCGAGAAGCTCAGGCTGAAGGACGAGATGACGAAGCTGCAACGCACGAACGGCCAAGTCCGCCACTAGCTAGGCCCGCGTAGGGCCGGGCGCAAGCAGCATCCATCCTCTGTTGTGGGGCAGGTCCCCTCCGGCCCGGCACGCGCGTCGCCGCGCTTGTTGACGTGACCTGGCGGCCTACCGTGCGTCGTCCGGGCGCGCCGGGCGAACGCTGGCGTCGTTGCCGCGTCAACGGCTCAACGGCGCTGCGAGACGAAGGCCCCGAGCACGATGAGGGCGGCACCGCCGAGCGTGGCGAGGCCGGGCACCTCGGCGAAGAACACGAAGCCGAACAGCACGCCCCACACCAGGGTCACGTAGCCGACCGGGGCGAGGCGCGCCGCCTCGATGCGCGCAAACGCGTGCGCCAGCATGGTGTGGGCGGTGACGCCGATGGTGCCGAGCAGCGCAAACTGCAACGTGTCGGCGAGCGTCAGCGGCGTCCACACCCACAGCACCGGCAGAGCCAGCAGCAGCGCCGGGCCGAGGTTCTGGAACAGCACGATCTGGGAGAGCGGATCGCGCGTGGCGCGATGGCGCAGCATCACGATGTTGAGCGAGTAGCCGACGGCGGAGAGCACGACGGCGGCGGCGCCGAGGAGCACATCGCCGCTGAGGTCCGCACCGCCCACCTTGCCGCCGACGATCAGCAGCATGCCGGCAAACCCGCCTGCCAGCGCCACGGCGATGCGCCAGTCGAAACGCTCGCCCAGCATGGCGACGCCGAGGAGTGCCGTGAGCACCGGCGAGATGAAGCTCAGCGCAATGGCATCCGCGAGCGGCAGACGGGCGAGCGCGAAGAAGAACGTGGTGGCGGTGACGACGATCAGGACCGCGCGCAGGCCGTTGTAGAGCGTCGCCTCCCGCGTCGGCCAGCCGGGCCGGCTCCAGGCGGCATAGACGGCGGCGCCCAGGAGGCCGAAGCCGAAGCGCAGGAACGCGATCTGCAGCACGGGGTAGCGCGCCGACAGCCCCTTGATCAGCGCATCCATCAGGGTGAGCAGGCCCTCCGCCGCGACGGCGAGGAGGACGATGCGGGCGAGCGGCGGCGGAGCGGGAGCGGCGGGCGAGGGCATGGGCCCACAGCCATATCCGCCGGCCGGCCGCCGCGCCATAGACGGCGGGACACGGGCGGCGCTGTTCCGGCGCACGGCGAATCGCCCTACACGTCGGGGACCAGGGCAACGAGATGCGCCAATGAGCGACGTGGCCGACGACCTCTTCCGCGCCATCGGCGGCCGGCGCTTCGGGGCGATCCTCGCCGACCCACCGTGGCAGTTCCAGAACAAGACCGGCAAGGTAGCCCCCGAGCATCGGCGGCTGGCCCGCTACCGCACCCTCTCACTCGAGGCGATCCGGGCGTTGCCGGTGCGCGAGGCGGCGGCCGACGTGGCGCACCTCTACCTCTGGGTGCCCAACGCGCTGCTGCCCGAGGGCTTGTCGGTCATGCAGGCGTGGGGGTTTCACTACAAGTCCAACCTCGTCTGGCACAAGGTGCGACGGGACGGAGGCTCGGACGGCCGCGGCGTCGGCTTCTACTTCCGCAACGTCACGGAGCTGGTGCTGTTCGGGGTGCGCGGCAGGAACGCACGCACGCTGCAGGCCGGGCGGCGCCAGGTCAACCTGCTCGCCACGCGCAAGCGCGAGCACAGTCGCAAGCCCGACGAGCTCTACCCGATCATCGAGGCCTGCTCGCCCGGGCCGTTCCTGGAGCTGTTCGCGCGCGGCGCGAGGCCGGGCTGGACCGCGTGGGGCAACCAGGCGGACGGCGTCTACCGCCCGAGAGGTGTCAGACCCTCTCCACCCGTCATCCCGGAAGCCGAGCCGCAGGCGAGGCTACCCGGGACCTCGTGAAACGAGTCGGAGCCCAGCCACCCGAGGTCCCGGCTCGGAGCGCCTGCTCGCCTTCGGCGCGCATCGCTCCGGCCGGGATGACGGGTGCAACGGTGTCAGACCCGCAGGCCGCAGGGTCTGACACCGCGTTACACCGCCAGCTTGGCGAGGATGCGGGCCCAGCTGCGGGCGCCCTTGCGGAACGAGGTGAGGTTGTACTTCTCGTTGGGCGAGTGGATGCGGTCGTCGTCGAGGCCGAAGCCGACGAGCAGGCTGTCCATCCCCAGGGCGTCCTTGAACGAGGTCACGATCGGGATCGAGCCGCCGACGCCGACCAGCGCCGCCGGCCTGCCCCACTCCTCCTCCAGGGCCTCCGCGGCGCGGGCGATGAACGGCGCCTTGGGGTCGAAGGCGATCGCCGCCGACCCGCCCGTGTGGAGGAACTCCGCGCGGCAGTCGGGCGGCAGGCGGTCCTGCACGAACTGCTCGAGGCCCGCCAGCACCTTCCCGGGGCTCTGCCCCGGCACCAGCCGGCAGGTGATCTTCACCGACGCCCTGGAGGGGATCACGGTCTTGGTGCCGACGCCCTGGTAGCCGCCGGTGACGCCGTTGAACTCCAGCGTCGGCCGCGCCCAGAGCTGCTCGAGCGCGGAATAGCGCTTCTCGCCCGCCGGCGTGCTGAGCCCCACGTCGCCCAGGTACTTGTCGGCATCGAAGCCCAGGTCCTTCCACTGCTGCGCCTGCCTGGCCGAGGGCTTCAGGATGCCGTCGTAGAAGCCCGGCACGCGCACCTTGCCGCTGGCGTCGTGCATCTCGCCCAGGATGCCGACCAGCGCGCGGATCGGGTTCATGGCCGCGCCGCCGAAGTTGCCCGAATGCAGGTCGCGGCTGGGCCCGGTGATGACGAGCTCGGTGGCGGCAAGCCCGCGCAGCTGGGTCGAGATGGCGGGCGTGTCCTTGTCCCACTGCCCGGTGTCGCAGACCAGCGCCAGGTCGCGCGTCACCTCCTTGGCGTGCCTGGCGAGGAACCCCGGCAGGGAGGGCGAGCCGCATTCCTCCTCGCCCTCGATCAGAACGGTGATGGCGATGGGCGTGCGGCCAGCAACGGCCTTCCAGGCCCTGACCGCCTCCAGGAAGGTCATGAGCTGGCCCTTGTTGTCCTCCGCGCCGCGCGCCACGATCACCTTGCCGTTGGCCTTGTCGGTGGCGATGCGCGGCTCGAAGGGCGGCGCCTTCCACAGATCGAGCGGGTCGGGCGGCTGCACGTCGTAGTGGCCGTAGAACAGCACATGCAGCCCGCCGTTGGCCGGGCCCTTGTCGTGGCCGACCACCATCGGGTGTCCGGTGGTGGGGACCACCTTGGGCTCGAAGCCGATCTCGCCGAGCTGGTTTGCGCACCAGTCCGCGGCCTTGCGGCATTCGGGCACGTAGGCGGGATCGGTCGAGACGCTCGGGATGCGGATGAGATCGAAAAGCCGGTCGAGCGCCTGCTGGCGCGTCTGGTCCAGCGTTTTCAGGACTTTGGGAAGGTGGGCGTGCATGGTCACCGTGCTGCGAGGTGGTTCGAGAAGGGCGTGGACCGCATAGTGAATAGGCGCCAAGGGCTGTCAACCGGAGCTTGAGCGCCCGGCGGCGCGCGTGCTTTATCCTCCACCCTCGTCGAGGCACGGGGAACGGGAGGACGCACGCATGGCCGACATGGATGCTGCCCGGATGGATGCTGCCCGGATGGATGCCGCCCGGGCGGACGCAGTGGTCAACCACTACCAGAGGACCGCCGATCTCATTGCCCACCATTGGGAACGCCGTGGCCAGCAGTTCGTCACGCTGGTGCTGGTGCTGGCGGGCGCCGTGCTGGTCGCGTTCTCGCGCCCATTGATCGCTCCCGCCCTGGAGGCCGTCGTCCTCAACTACGTAAAGCTGACCGGCGACAGCCTCGCCCGCCTGCAGGCGCTGACCCCCGTCGCCGGCGACCTGGTGCTGGCGCTTCTGGTGGTCACCGTCTTCTACCTCACGGCGAGCCTGGTGAACCGCACCTGCATCATCATGAACTACTACCTCTACATGAGCCTGCTGGAGGAGGAGATCCGCGCCGCGCTCCACATCCCCAAGGGACAGTTCGCGTTCACCCGGGAGGGCGTGTTCTACGAGCTGGCTTCCTCGTCCATGAGCCGGCTGATCGGCCGCTGCTACAAGGCCGTCCTGGGGTCGCTGCTGTTCCTGTTCTTCGCCGCGCGCCTGTTCTTCGACTTCCCGCGCGATCTGCCGCCGTTCCAGCTCGGTGGGGAGATTCTGTTGCAATGGGCGAGCAAGAGCTTCCTGTTCGTCGTGGACGTTTTGATTGTCGTTCCAACGCTTTGGCTGTTCTTCCGGTTTTCCGGGCTCAGCACCATGTCGGTGGAGGACGCGCGCAGGCGACTGACCGAGATCAACGCCTGAACGCCGCCGGCGCGGGCCTATTCCATCTTGGGCACCTTGGCCTGCGCCATTGACGCGCGCTTTTCCGTGTCTGTCAGGGCTGGTATGGGGGTCACCCCGAAACCTGCCCGCGTGTGCGGCAGGCCATTCACCGCCAGAGGTGGAGAGACCCATGACGGCAAGCCGATCAGAGGCCAGCAAGGCGGCAAAGCGCGTCTACCTGTTCGGGGCCGGCAAGGCCGACGGCTCGGCCGACATGAAGGACCTGCTCGGAGGCAAGGGCGCCAACCTGGCCGAGATGGCGAGCCTCGGGCTCCCCGTACCCCCCGGCTTCACCATCACCACGGAGGTCTGCACGGCCTACGATGCCAACGGTCGCACCTTGCCCGAGGGGCTCAGGGGCGATGTCGAGACCGCGCTCGGCGAGGTCGGAAAGGCCGTGGGGGCTCGCTTCGGCGAGGCCGAGGCGCCGCTGCTGGTCTCGGTGCGCTCGGGCGCGCGTGCCTCCATGCCGGGCATGATGGACACCATCCTCAACCTCGGGCTCAACGACCGCACGGTCGAGGGGCTGGCGGCGAGATCCGGCAACCCCCGCTTCGCCTACGACAGCTACCGCCGCTTCATCCAGATGTACTCCAACGTGGTGCTGGGCGTCGGGCACGGCCTGTTCGAGGACATCCTCGACAACCACAAGAGCCTCAACGGCTTCGCGCTCGACACCGACCTCGGCGCCGACGACTGGAAGGAGGTGGTGGGCGAGTACCAGGCCGCCGTCGCGCGCGAGACCGGCAGGCCGTTCCCCCAGGACACGGCGGAGCAGCTGTGGGGCGCGATCGGCGCGGTGTTCGGCTCCTGGCACAACGAGCGCGCCAAGACCTACCGCCGCCTGCACGGCCTCCCCGACGACTGGGGCACGGCGGTCAACGTGCAGGCCATGGTGTTCGGCAACCTCGGGCCCGGCTCGGCCACCGGCGTCGCCTTCACCCGCAATCCGTCCACCGGGACGCGCGAGATCTACGGCGAGTTCCTGATCAACGCCCAGGGCGAGGACGTGGTGGCCGGCATCCGCACGCCACAGCCGCTCACCGAGGCCGCGCGCCAGGCGGCAGGCGAGAAGCTGCCCTCGCTGGAGACGGCGATGCCCGCGGCATTCGCCGAGCTGCAGCGCGCGTTCCAGGCGCTGGAGCAGCGCTACCGCGACATGCAGGACGTCGAGTTCACCATCCAGGAGGGCAAGCTCTGGATGCTGCAGACGCGGTCGGGCAAGCGCACCACCAAGGCCGCGCTGAAGATCGCCGCCGATCTGGTGGCCGACGGCCTGATCGATGAGGAGGAGGCGGTGCTGCGCGTCGATGCCGCCGGCCTCGACCAGCTCTTGCATCCGACCATCGATCCGGAGGCCGAGCGGCGCGTGCTGGCGACGGGCCTGCCGGCCTCGCCCGGCGCCGCCGCGGGCGAGATCGTGTTCGACGCCGACGAGGCCGAGGCGCTCAAAGGGCAGGGCCGGGAGGTGATCCTGGTGCGCACCGAGACGAGCCCGGAGGACATCCACGGCATGCATGCCGCCGCCGGCATCCTCACCGCGCGCGGCGGCATGACGAGCCACGCCGCGGTGGTGGCGCGCGGCATGGGGCGGCCGTGCGTGTGCGGCGCCGGCGCGCTCCGCATCGACGCCAAGGCCGGGACCATGACGGTCGGCCGCGAGGTGCTCGGGAAGGGCGACATCGTCACCATCGACGGCACCAGGGGCGAGGTGCTGGCGGGCCGCGTGAAGATGCGCCAGCCGGAGCTGTCCGGCGACTTCGCCACCATCATGCGCTGGGCCGACAAAGCGCGCCGGCTCGGCGTGCGCGCCAACGCCGACACCCCGCGCGAGGCCAGGCAGGCGCGCGATTTCGGCGCGGAGGGCATCGGGCTCTGCCGCACCGAGCACATGTTCTTCGACGAGAGCCGCATCCTCGCCATGCGCGAGATGATCTGCGCCGACGACGAGGAGGGCCGCCGCAAGGCGCTCGCCAAGATGCTGCCGATGCAGCGCGCCGACTTCGAGGCGCTGTTCGAGATCATGGCGGGCCTGCCGGTGACGATCCGCCTGCTCGACCCGCCGCTGCACGAGTTCCTGCCGCACGAGGAGAAGGAGACGGCGGCCGTCGCCCAGGCGCTGGGCGTGCCCGCTGCAGAAGGTGAAGGCGCGCGTGGCGGAGCTGGCCGAGTTCAACCCCATGCTGGGCTTCCGCGGCTGCCGCCTCGCCATCCGCTATCCGGAGATCGCCGAGATGCAGGCGCGCGCCATCTTCGAGGCGGCGGTCGCGGCGGGGCGCAAGACCGGCAAGCCGGTGATCCCCGAGGTGATGATCCCGCTCGTCGCCTATCGCGACCGAGTTCGACATCCTGCGCGACGTGATCGTCGCGGTGGCGCAGGCCGTCGAGACGGAGACGGGTGCCACACTCCATTATCAGATCGGCACCATGATCGAGCTGCCGCGCGCGGCGCTGCAGGCGGCCGAGATCGCCGGGGGCGAGGGGGGCGCCCAGTTCTTCTCCTTCGGCACCAACGACCTCACGCAGACCTGTCTCGGGCTCTCGCGCGACGATGCCGCGCCGATCCTCGCCAACTACGCCGAGCGGGCGGTCTTCGCGGTGGACCCGTTCGTCTCCATCGATCCGCGAGGGCGTCGGCGAGCTGGTGCGCATCGGCACGCGAGCGCGGACGCCGGCGTGCGGCCCGATCTCAAGGTCGGCATCTGCGGCGAGCACGGCGGCGATCCGGCCTCCATCGCCTTCTGCCACGAGGCGGGCCTCGACTACGTCTCCTGCTCGGCCTTCCGCGTGCCGGCCGCGCGCCTCGCCGCGGCGCAGGCCGCGATCAGGGCCAAGGGAACGGTGGAGACGGTCAGCACTGCGTAAGCGGGGTCAGACCCGGGTCAGACCCTGCGGGTCTGACCCCGAGCGAACAGCGAGTAGGGAATAGCGAATAGGAAAACCGCCCTTTTTGCTACTATTCGCTATTCGCTATTCGCTTCTTCATCCCCTTACGGCGGGGGAGCGGAGATCCTCGAAGAACTGGATGGCGTGCTTGCGGAACTGTGCGCGGGCGTCGTCGCGGCTGTAGAACATGTGCCCGCCGCCGTAGACCTCGAGGCGCACGCGGTTGTCGGTGCCGATGGTCGGCAGCTGGTCCAGGATGAGCTTGGTGCGGAAATAGGGTGTCACCAGGTCCGCATAGCCGTGCGCGATCAGCACGCGAAACGTCGGATCGCGCACCAGCACGCTCCTGAGCGAGGACACCAACTCCTGGCCGTACCACATCCAGGTGGCGTTGACGCCGCGCATGAGATAGTCCCGCCCCGGGCTCCAGACGAGGTGCTGCTTGCCGAGCTGCGCCATGCCCCTGGCGAGCTGTGCGGAGAGTACGCCCAGGTCGTCGCCGCCGTCGATCAGCGTGGGACCGTCGTAGGCCGCCTGGCGCTTCAACGTCGCGTCGTAGACGCTGTGCGTGCGTCCGAGCTTGCGGTCGACGGCGCCGATGAAGATTTGCGCGCGCGAGCGCGGGCCCAGCTGGCGCACGGTCTCGGCGTCGAGCCCGGTGACCGCGGCGATGCGCTGCACCAGGCGCTCCACCGCCGTCTTGTCGCGCGGACCGGCGAGGAGATCGGCCATGTACGCGCCTGCGGCCTCGCGCTCGAAGGCCGCCAGCTGCTGCGCCGATACGGGGCCCTTGGCGTCGGCGATCGCTGCCGCCAGCGACGGATACTGCGCCACCCTGAGCAGCACGTTCGAGAGGCCGGGGTCGAACCCTATCCCCGACAGGGCCGGCGACACCAGGATGATGCCGTTGAGGGCAAAGCCGGGCATCGCCTGCAGCGACTGGGCGATCCTGGGCCCGCGGAAGCCGCCGTAGCTCTCGCCCAGGAACACCTTGGGGAAGTCGGTGCGGCCGTTCGCCTCCAGCCAGCGCTTCATGAAGACGCTGATCGAGGCGATGTCCCCCTGCACCGACCAGAACTTGTCACGCAGCGGGTCGGTGTCCCGGCCCGGCCTCGCCTTGCGCGGCTTGCGGTCCGCGTCGGCTTTGCTGTCCTTCGCGGGGTCCGGCGCCGCCGCGGCGGCGGTCGGGTGCAGGCGGGTGTAGCCGGTACCGACGGGGTCGATGAACACGAGGTCGGTGAAGTCGAGCCAGGTCTCGGCGTTGGGCAGCAGATCGACTGGCGCGGTCGGACGGGCGGACTCCGCCGTGATCGGCAGGCGCCATGGCCCGAGCGCGCCCAGGTGCAGCCAGGCCGAGGCGGAGCCGGGGCCGCCGTTGATGGCGAAGGTGACGGGACGCTTCTTCGCCTCGGCTCCGTCGAGCAGGTAGGCGAAATAGCCGATCTCGGCCACCACGGCGCCTGTCGCGTCCTGGAAGGTGACGGCCCCGGTCTTGACGGTGAAGGAGAGCTTGCGGTCCGGCAGGTCCAGGCTGTGGCGGGTCGTCGCCTCCGCGGGCAGCGGCACGATCGGCTTGGTGTCCGGCGTGGCGGTCGTCCTGCCCTTGAACGAGCCGACGACCGGCGTTTGCGGGGCGGTGTCGATCTCGGTGATCGGGATCTTGATCGCCGTCTCCTGCGCGGCGCCGGGAAGCGGGGCCAGGCTGAGCCAGGCCGCAGACAGGATGAGCGTGCCGAGCCCCGTGCAAAGCCCGACGTTCCTGGTCCGCGCGAGCGCGAGGTGCATGATGGGCTCCCTTGGTTCCGCTCCCGTCGTATCAGATTGGTCCATTGCGTCCGAAGTTTGCCGCGCCCGATTCCAGAGTGTCAGGGATGCAGGCGATCGAGCAGCGGCACCCGCTTCCCCTGAAACTTGACAGCTGGAACCTGAAACCTCCTACTCGGCCACCGCCACGACGTAGTTGAGGGGCAGCCGTCCGCCGTCGGCGAAGACGGTGGTGCCGGTGACGTAGCTAGCCTCGTCGCTGGCGAGCCAGGCGACGATGGCGGCGATCTCCTCCGGTCGGCCGAAGCGGCCCATCGGCGTGCGCGACAGCACCTTGGCGCGGAACCCTTCGTCCTTGATCACGCCGGCCAGCAGCGGCGTGTCGATGGTGCCCGGCCCGACGGCGTTGACGCGGATGCCGATGGGCGCGAGCGCGATTGCCATCGCCTTGGTCAGCTGGCTGATACCGCCCTTGGAGATCGAGTAGGCGACGTGGTCGGGCAGCGCGAACCGCTCGTTGATCGAGCTCATGTTGACGATGGCGCCGGGCGCGGCCCCATCCCTGGCCTTGGCGCTCTTGGCCTGCTCGACCATCTGCCGCGCCACCGCCTGGCCCATCAGGAACGCCCCGCGCAGGTTGATGCCGAGCACGCGGTCGAGCTCCTCGACGGGAAGGTCGAGGAACGGGGCGTCGTCGACGACGCCGGCGTTGTTGACCAGCACATCGATGCGGCCGAAGGCCTGCAGCGTGGCGGCGACGGCGTTGGCGACATCGGCCGGCTTGGCGACATCGCCCGCCACGGCGATGGCGGTTGCACCGCCCGCCCGGATGCCCTGCACCGCCCGCTCGGCCGCCTCGGCGTTCACGTCGCACAGCACGACCTTGGCGCCCTCCTTGGCGAGCCGGACGGCACACGCCTGTCCGATGCCCTGCGCCGCCCCCGTCACGATCGCGACCTTGCCCTCTAGAAGCATGAGATTCCTCGGATAAAGGGGTCGGAAAGGGGTCAGACCCCTGGCCGCACCGCTTGTATTTGATATCGCAGCAGGTGGCCAGGGGTCTGACCCCTTCACCCTTCCCGCTCGTTGGCGTAACGGTGTCAGACCTGGAGGGTCTGACACCGTCAGAAGGGCGACCAGGAGGGCGGCGGCATGCTCCACCACAGCTGCCGCTCCGGCTCGCGCGAGATGGCACCGAGGCCGCTCGCACCCTCCGGCCGGTGCCGGGCTGCCGGCGAAGTCTTTGCGCCGGCGAAGATCGCATCGGCGCGCTTCGGCGGCGGCCGCACGACCTTTGCGCCAGCCCCGCTCGGGGCGCTTCGGGCCGCATCCGCAACGACGGCGGGAGCGAGCTTGGCGATGCTGGTCTCGGCAGGCGTGGCCTGAATTCTTGCCTCCCTGGGCCCCTTGTCAGCCGCGCTCTCCTGGGTCTTACCCGCGTCAGCGTGCGCGGGCGTATCGATCATGCTTACGCGCACGACGCCGGCCTGCCTGGCCGCCCCGGACGACGCGAGCACGTCGATGTGCACTTCGAACGCATCGGGGCCGGCCTCGCCGAGCGTCAGATAGAGGCCCTCGAGATCGGCGCGCCCGACCACCCAGGTCTGAGCATCGCGGCGCGCGCCCCTGGAGAGCTTCGCCTCCGCGGGAACGCCCCGCAGGACCACCTCCGTGCCAGGGCGGTCGGCGCCCACGATCCGCAGGCTCAGCGCCGTGCGCGCCCGCTCGCTGCGCTCGATGGCGACATCGAGGATCTCCGGGAGGATCTCCGGGAGGATCTCCGGGAGGATCTCGGGCGCGGCCTCCCGCCGCGATGCCGGGCGCTCGACATGCATGCGCATCTGACCGGCGTCGAGCGAGCGCAGGCCGAGCAGGGTCACGCCGCCGAGCACGCTGCTCGACAGCGCGCCGAGACCGAAATAGACGAGCGTACCGAGACGGGCACCCTGCGCCCGAAGCGGCCCAGGAGTGGCGCTCGCGACCGAGGAGGGCTGCCCGCTCGCGAGCAGCGCCAAGCGCTGCATCAGGCTCTTGGATTGCAACTGCCGCCCCCGCGGCGACCATCCCGGCATGGCCCGTCTCCCCGCCAGCGCGCCGTGCCTCTGGCCCGGCGCGTTGCGCGTTCATCTCGCCCGAAGAGCCCCGAGCCAAGCTACGGTAATGGGAAAATGTTTTCCACAGATTTTGCGTTTCCATACGGTGAATTTGCTTGCATATTCCGCGGACGACGCAGGTGTGCCGGATGCTGCGGCAACGGCTTGCCGTCATCGCACCGCACGAGGAGCGGTTGCTCCGGGTGGCGCGCATCCGCTAGCCTGCCTCGCCTCCTCGAGCCTTCCGGACGCCCCGCATGTCGGCAGACCCCTTCACCCAGCACCTCGACAAGAACCCCGCCAACCATCAGGCGCTGACGCCGCTCAGCTTTCTCGAGCGGGCCGCGTCGGTGTTCCCGCGCCATCCCGCGGTGATCCACGGGCGGCTGCGGCTCACCTACGCGGAGCTCTACGCCCGCACCAGGCGGCTCGCCTCGGCGCTCGCCGCCCGCTACATCGGACCCGGCGACACCGTCTCCGTCATGCTCCCCAACACGCCGCCGATGCTGGAGGCCCACTACGGGGTGCCCATGACGGGGGCCGTCCTGCACGCGCTGAACACCCGGCTCGACGCCACCGCGATCGCCTTCCAGCTCGACCACGCCGGCAGCAAGGTGGTGATCTGCGACCGCGAGTTCGCGCCCGTGATGCGCGATGCGCTGGCGCTCGCCAAGGTCGAGCCGCTCGTCATCGACTACGACGACAAGGAGTTCCCGCAGCCCGCCGAGGCCCTGTCCTACACCGACTACGAGGCGTTCCTCGCCTCGGGCGATCCGCAGTTCCGCTGGCGCATGCCCGCGGACGAGTGGGAGTCGCTGTCGCTCAACTACACGTCGGGGACGACCGGCAATCCCAAGGGCGTGGTCTACAGCCACCGCGGCGCGACGCTGATGTGCTATTCCAACGTGCTCGCGGCCAACATGGGCAAGCACCCGGTCTACCTGTGGACGCTGCCCATGTTCCACTGCAACGGCTGGTGCTTTCCCTGGACGCTTTCGGTGGTGGCCGGCACGCACGTGTGCCTGCGCTGGGTGCGCGCCAAGGCGATGTACGATGCGATCGCCGAGCACGGGATCACCCACCTGTGCGGGGCGCCCATCGTGATGTCGACCCTGCTCGGCGCCAGGGACGAGGAGAAGCGGCCGCTGCCGCACAAGGTGGAGTTCGTCACCGCCGCGGCGCCGCCGCCGGAGGCGGTGCTGGCCGCGATGGCGACGGCGGGCTTCCACGTCACCCACGTCTATGGCCTCACCGAGGTCTACGGTCCAGCCGTCGTCAACGAGTGGCACAGCGAGTGGGATGCCCTCGATGCGGGGCGGCAGGCGGCGCTCAACGCGCGCCAGGGCGTGCGCTACGCCGCGCTCGAGGGCCTGACCGTGATGGACCCGGCGACCATGGCGCCGGTGCCCGCCGACGGCACCACGCTCGGCGAGGTCATGTTCCGCGGCAACATCGTCATGAAGGGCTACCTCGAGAACCCCAAGGCCACCGGGGAGGCGTTCGCCGGCGGCTGGTTCCACTCCGGCGACCTCGGCGTGCTGCACCCCGACGGCTACATCCAGCTCAAGGACCGCTCCAAGGACATCATCATCTCCGGCGGCGAGAACATCTCCTCCATCGAGGTGGAGGACGCGCTCTACAACCACCCGGCGGTGGCCTCGTGCGCGGTGGTGGCCAAGCCCGACGCCAAGTGGGGCGAGACGCCGGCGGCGTTCATCGAGCTGAAGCCCGGCGTGCCGGCGCCGACAGTGGAGGAGATCATCGCCCACTGCCGGACGCAGCTGGCGGCCTACAAGGTGCCGCGCTACGTGGTGTTCACCGACATCCCCAAGACCTCCACCGGCAAGATCCAGAAATTCGCCCTGAGGGAGCGGGCCAAGGGGATATGACCGCCGCGGCAGAGGGAGCCAAGCCCTCGCCACAAGCGCCAACCGGTGCCCTCTCCCCTCAGTCCCGACAGCTCAGAAGCCCGGCAGCTCAGAAGCCCGGCAGCTCAGAAGCCTGGCAGCTCGGAAGCCTGGCAGCTCAGACCGGGCCAATCCTGACAGGTCACTGCGATCGGAGCGCTTGCTGACACTTGGCCGCCGTGGTCCGGCCGGTGGTGCGGTTGAGGGAAGCCTGGGTGCAGCCTTCGGCTCGGACCTCTGCGGGGACGACGCGCACCACCTGCTGGCGCGGCGCCGGCACAACGCTGGGGCCCTGGCCGACCAGCACGCCGAAGCCACCGATCCTCCACGCGGCAAGCAGCAGGAGGGCGCCGGCCAGCGCCCAGCCCAGCCATCCCAGGGCGTCTCTTACGGCCTCCCTGTCACCGCAGACCTTGCGCACGAGCGGGGAGGCGCGAAGCGACGCGCGTGCGCGCTCGATGGCCTCGCGCTGGAAGCGCCGATCACAGAGATGCCGGAACGTCTGCAACAGCGTCTGCAACATGAAGGTCCCCCGCCAACGCCGCCTGCGAGCCCTGCGGACGCCGGGCCAGCGCGTACGGCCGGCCGGCAGTGTGCCGGGGATCGGTTGCATCAGAAAGCCGGGGTGCGCCGACATCTGTGGATCGTCCCGCGTTGTGCGCGCAATCCACAGGACGGGCGGAGACGGCCCGGCGCGGGGCCGTGCTCGGATGTACGTACGCCTTTCGCGGCGACGCCCTCCCAGGCGAGGCGGGCGCTCATGCGGGAATGGCCTTCCCGCTGCTTGCGAGGCCCCTCCAGGGCCATCGCGGCCGGGACAGGTACTCGGGGGCCCTGGCGGCCGCGACGCGAAAAACCGCCGTCCCTCGCAAGACTCCGATATCGGATAATGTTAACGGCCGGATACCGAATCAGTCAGCCCGCGCATGTGGATGATTCGGGCAATCTTGCGGCAACGATGCCCGGTGTTGCCGTGCTGGCACTCATCCCACCCTCGGCCTTCGACAGACCACCAACGGTGATTGTGCATCTGAATAGAGATGCACAATAGGCGACACATCATGATTCGCGAGGGACACACGCATGAATGGGGTAATCACAAAGTCTATCGGGTTCGGGGCCGCGTCGCTGTTGGCCGGATTTCTGTTTGCAGGCCCGGCGCTCGCCGACGGCCTGCCGACAAGGGGGAAGGCCAGGGCGGACGTGCTCGAGCGCCCCTGCTCGATCTCGGGCAATGTCGGGGTGACCTCGGAATACGTGTTCCGTGGCATCTCGATGAGCAATGAGGACCCGGCCCTCCAGGCTACCCTGGATCTCACCTGCGGCAGGTTCTACCTGGGCGTCCAGGCCACGAGCATCCCTACTGACTCGAATGGCAGCACCAAGTTCGACATCTACGGCGGCGTCAAGACGAAGACCGGCCCGGTCACCTGGGACCTCGGCTTCATCTACTACACCTTTCCGGGCACTCCGACCAATTACGATGCGGACTTCGTGGACCTGAAGGTGTCCGCAAGCGGCGAGGTCTGGAAAGGCGGCACGCTCACCGGCACGGTGCTCTATTCGCCCGAGTACATGTTCTCGTCGGGAACGGTCTGGACGGTTGAAGGCACCTTTTCCCAGACTCTGCCGAAGATCGCGATCTTCACGCCCACGTTCAGCGCATCGGTCGGCAGTCTCACCTTCGATGACAACCCCAACTACCTTTCGGACTACGTCTACTGGAATGTCGGCGTGACGCTCGGCTTCCACGAGAAGTGGTCGCTCGATCTGCGCTACACGGATACGGATCTCAGCGACTATGACTGCGACGACATCGCTGGTTCTTACAACGTTTGCGATGGGCGGTTCGTGGCCACGCTGAAGTACAGCTTCTGATCACAGCCGCAGACGCTGCAACGGCGACGGGTCCCGCGAGGGGCCCGTTTCCATTTTCATCCGGGCGCGTTGGGTCTGCCCCCGGCGTTCGCCGGGGTTGACCCGACCTATTCCTTCGCGGCGCCGAGGCGCACGGGGGGCACGTACATGCGCTCCGCCGAGCACAGGCGGCGCTGGTCCTCGTTGCGGCCGCAGGCGCGAAACTGGCCGGCCTTGGTGAAGCAGACGCGCACCTCCTTCAGCCGGTTGCCGGCGCCGCCGCACTGCACCGACATCATGTCCGGCTTCAAGTCCGGGTTGGCGGCGAGGAAATCCTTCACCAGCTCGCCGACGCCGACGAACATGCGCTCGTCCTTCAGGTGGACGAAGCGCGGCGGAATCTTGACCTTGCCGTGGAACTTGCGCGCCAGCTCGAAGTAGGCGTCGACGCCGAGGCCCGTGCAGGTGCCGTGCTTGCGGTACTCGTGGAACACCAGCCGCTTGCTCGGCATGATGTCGAGCATGCGCTCGGCGACCGGGCCCGGCACCCAGCCGCGGTCGCTGCTCTTGCACTTCTCCGGCCAGCCGCGCTCGTACTGCGGCCACAGACCGTGGAGAACAAAGGCGAAGGGGCGCCCGCCGCGGCCGTCGCATTGCGGGTCCTTGCGCCGGTCGCCGGCGTCGGCGCAGTAGGTGGGGCTCCAGGACAGTGCGAGCACGTAGTAATCGAACTGGCCTGCCTCGCCGCGCTGCGCCAGCGCCTGGCCGCCGGCGAGCGCGATGGCGGTGAACGCGATGGCGGCGAGCGCAATCGCGAGCTTGGCTATCCGAGCCTGCAGCATTTGCCGATCCCTCATTGGGCGAATTGTCATGGCACCGCAGTTGTTGGTGCGGTTTCAGCATATCGTGTGGGAGCGGCTCGGCAAGGGGCATCCACACGCCGTCTCGCAAGCCGGGGCCGCGGGCGGCCCCTCCGGAGCCTCAGGCCGCAAATTCGACACTTATTGCGTCAGCAATGCGGGAGCCGCGCCCGGCGCTGTCGGGGCCACGGATACCCTTGAGTTGGTTCTTCTTTCAATGCATGAGGCAAGCCTGCATTCCTTGTCGCCGGGGCTCGACCACCTCGCGTGCGACCGCGGCTGCAGCAAAGCTGCCCGACGACCGGGAAAAAAGGGCCCAGAACCCGTGTCAGATCGAAGAGCACCACAGCGCGGCCGGTAGCCGTGGCCGCTGACATGGACGCCGGCTCGAGGGGAATGCGAGGGATACGATGAGACCTGCAGCGCAATTGCAGTCGAGGCTGTTTGCGGTCCTCATCCTGCTGCTGCCGCTGGGCCTGGTGGCTGCACCGACCCTCGTGAGCGCGCAGACGGCGCCGCAGACGGGGCCGCAGACGGGGCCCAAGAGCGATGCGGCGCAAACCGCGCGCATCGAGCTGCCGCCCGGCGTCGAGCGCGTCGTGACCGTGGAAGGCATTACCGAGTATCGCCTGCAGAACGGCCTGCGCGTCCTGCTGTTCCCGGATGCGACCAAGCAGGTCGTATCCGTCAACATCACCTACATGGTCGGCTCGCGCCACGAGAGCTACGGCGAGACCGGCATGGCGCACCTGCTCGAGCACATGCTGTTCAAGGGCACGCCCAGGCACGGCAACATATGGAAGGAGCTGAGGGACCGCGGGGCGAGCGCCAACGCGACCACGCACTACGACCGCACCAACTACTACGCCGTCCTGTCCGCGACCGACGAGAACCTGGAGTGGGTGCTGGAGCTGGAAGCGGACCGCATGGTCAACTCCTTCGTCGCCAAGAAGGACCTCGACAGCGAGATGACCGTGGTCCGCAACGAGATGGAGGGCAAGGAGAACAACCCCGGCGCGGTCCTTTCCGAGCGGGTCATGGCCACCGCCTTCGAATGGCACAGCTACGGCAAGGCCGTCCTCGGCGCGCGCGCCGACGTGGAGAACGTGCCGATCGAGCGGCTGCAGGCCTTCTACAAGACGTTCTACCGGCCCGACAATGCAGTGCTCATCGTGGCGGGAAAGGTCTCCGAGCAGAAGGCCCTGGCGCTGGTGCAGAAGCACTTCGGCCCCATCCCCAAGCCGGAAAAGGCGCTGCCGCTGCACTACACGGTGGAGCCGGCGCAGGACGGCGAGCGCCTCGTCACGGTACGGCGCGTGGGCGACTATCAGCTCGCCATCGCCGGCTATCACGTGCCTCCCGCGTCGCACCCGGATTTCGCAGCCGTTGCCGTGGCGGTCAACATTCTCGGCGCATACGCCCTCCGGCAGGTTGCACAAGAGACTGGTGGAGACGAAGAAGGCCAAGTCGTCCTCCGGCAGCTCTCTCGCCCTCAAGGACGGCAGCTACCTCTTCTTCAACGCGGTGCTGAACAAGGAGGACCCGCTTGCCGAGGCGCGCGATGCGCTGGAGAAGACCGTGGAGGGCCTCGCCTCGGACCCGCCGTCGCAGGACGAGGTCGAGCGCGCCCGCGTTCGCTTCGCGAACAGCTTCGAGGCCAATCTCAGGGAGCCCGGGCGCATGAGCGACGCTCCTGAGCGAGTGGTCGGCGCGGGGCGACTGGCGGCTCTTCCTGCTGCACCGCGACCGCATCCGCAAGGTCGGCGTGGAGGACATCAAGCGCGTCGCGGCCGCTTACCTGAAGCCGACGAACCGGACCTCGGGCCTCTACATCCCGACCGACAAGGCCGACAGAGCGCCCATCCCCAACGTGAGCGACGCCGACATCGCGGCGATGGTGAAGGGCTACAAGGGCGATGCAACCGTCGCGGCCGGCGAGGCGTTCGACCCCTCGCCCGCGAACATCGAGGCGCGCACCGCCCGCAGCAAGATCGGCAACCTGCAGGTGGCCCTGCTGCCCAAGAAGACGCGCGGGCGCAGCGTCGTCGTGCGGCTGTCTCTGCAGATGGGCGACGAGCAGAGCCTCATGAACCGCGGCCTGACGGGCAACGTGGCGGGAGCCATGCTGATGCGGGGAACCGTCAAACGCACGCGCCAGCAGATCCGGGACGAGCTCGACAAGTTGAAGGCGTACGGCTCGGTTTCGGGGGAGGCGACCGGCATCGGCGCCTCGTTCGAGACCACGCGTGAGAACCTGCCGGCGCTGATGCGCCTGGTCGCGGAGATCGTGCGTGCGCCGGCCTTTCCCGCAAGCGAGCTCGAGCAGCTGCTGCAGCAGGCCCTGACGAACATCGAAAGCCGGCGCAGGGAGCCCAACGCCGTGGCTTTCAACGCGCTCAGCCGCCACGTCAACATGCATCCCAAGGGCGACGTGCGCTACGTCGGGACCTTCGACGAGCAGATTGCCGCCTACAAGACGGTGACGCTCGACGAGGTGAAGGCCTTCCACCGGGACTTCTACGGCGCACCGAACGGCCAGCTCACCATCGTCGGCGATTTCGACGCGAGCGAGATGGCGGCCCTGGCCAAGGAGCTGCTCGGCGACTGGAGCAGCAAGGCCCCGTATCGGCGCATCGCATCCGAGTACCGCGATTTCGCCGTCGTCAACAAATCCTTCGAGACGCCCGACAAGGCCAATGCGGTGTTCATCGCCTACCAGCGCCTGAAGGTGCGCGACGACGACCCGGATTATCCGGCGCTCCTGATGGCCGGCAATGCGCTGGCCGGCGACGCCTACAAGAACCGCCTGGTGGACCGGCTGCGCCAGAAGGAGGGTGTGAGCTACAGCGCGGGCGGGTCGATATCCGTGGGCGCGCTCGACCCTGTCGGGTCGTTTGTGGCGACCGCCACCTACGCGCCGCAGAACGCCATCCGGCTGGAGGCGGCCTTCAAGGAGGAGATCGTGCGGGCCTTGAAGGATGGCTTCACGGCGGAGGAGCTGGACGGCGCCCGCAAGGGATGGCTGCAGGCCCGGTCGGTGGCGCGCTCCCAGGACGGCAGCCTCGCCACCCGCATCCACAGCCTGGCGTTCTTCGATCGCACGCTCGTCTGGGATGTGGCGCTCGAGGAGCGCATCAAGGCGCTGACCGTCGCCGACCTGAACCGGGCGCTGCGCAGGTTCGTCGACCTCGACAAGATGATCATCCTCAAGGCCGGCGACTTCGCCAACGCCAAGCGCGAGCCCGCGCCCGGCCGCGAAGGAATAATGGCCGCGGCCGCCAGAGCTGGCGCGCGCGGCTCGACGCAGGCGGTGAGAGCTGACCGGGCGGACGGATCCGGGCCCCGTGAGGGGCCCGGCCGCCAGGACGCGCAGAGTCGGAGGTCAGTACGTGAGCTTCAAGGTGGCGAGGAAGCGCTCGTCGCATTGGAAGGTCGGCCCCGAGCAGAAGTCGCGGTCGAGGCTCGTGTCCCAGTAGCGCAGGTCGATCGACCACTTCTCGTGAAAGCCGAGCGTGACGCCCGCGTTCCAGTAGGTGTAGCCGTCGTCGCCGCCGGAGACGCGATCGGCGTAGTCGCCGTCATTGCCCCACTGCTGGCCGACGAGGGCGCTGAAGGTCGGCGTGAACCACCAGAACCTCGCGAACGCCTGCGCAAACCCCACCTCCAATGTCCACACGTCGCCAGTCTCGTACTGGTAGTCGGGCGAGTAGAACACCGTCACCCCGAGCGTGCCGTCCTTCCAGACCTCGCCGCTGAGCCCCGCCTTGATCTCGAGGTACTCGTTGCGGAAGCGCTCGTCGAAGGTGCCGAAGTGGTTGCGGGTGGAGTTGGGATAGCCGTAGTAGATCACGCCCACATCCCAGGCGATGTGCCCGTGCTTGCCTTTGATGCCCGCGTACGGGTCGAGCTCCAGGTAGGCCCAGGTGTGGTCTGGCCCATAGCGCTCGACAACGCCCCAGTCGAGGCTGGAGGCAAAGACGCCGAAGTAGAGCCGGCCGCACGCTACGTCGAACCCGCCCTGGATGGCCGGCCCCTCCGCGGTCTGCGAGAGGCCGCGGAAGATGTAGTCGCTCGTGAGCGCGACGTTGGCCGAGAGCGTGCACCGTCTTGCCTCCGGCTGCGGTGGCGGCGGGACCACCCTGCCGCGCTTGGGCATTCCCTCGGCGAGTACGGGACCGGTGAACAGCGCCGCCCCGAGAAGGGAAATGGCCGCCAGACGCAAAGTCTTTGCGTTTGTCCAGATCATCGTGGCTTCCCCGCGAGTTCGTCTTTGTACCGTGTGCGTGTGTAGCGGCGAATCGCGCAACCACGATTGGTTCTCAGCCACAGGTTGAGCATGGCCTGTGCCGCTGGCAACACGATCCTCTATCCGATGAAGCGCAAAGGGGGCGGGCAGCAGCCCGCCTGCTGCCGCCGCCTGCCGGCGTTCTGCCGCGGCACCGGCCAACAGCTTGCGTCCAAAATGGAAACGGGCCCCTTGCGGGGCCCGAAACCGACGGAAAGCTCAGATCCGAGGGTCAGAAGGTGTATTTGACCGTGGCCACGACACGGTCGTCGGCCAGAGGCGTGTCAGCAAAGCCTTCGCCGTCGGTGCCCCAGTAGCGGATGTCAACCGACCACTTCTCCAGGAAGCCGACCGTTAAGCCGACGTTCCAGTAGGTATAGTCGAGATCGAAGACGCCGAAGAGCTTGTCCGAGAAATACGAGCGACCAATCACTGCGCCGAACGTCGGCGAGAACATGCCAACCTTCGGAAGCGCCTGGGAGAAGCTTGCCTCCAGGGTCGTGACCGCCCCGAGATCAAACGAAAATTCCGGCGTATAGAACACTGTGGCACCAAGGGTGCCGCCCCTCCAGATGTCGCCGCTCGCGCCCGCCTTGAGCTCAAAGTAGTTCGCGTCGCCGCCAAAACTGCCCGGATAGGTGTAATAGATGAAGCCGAGATCCCAATTGACCGGGCCGGTCGCGGTCTTGAAGCCGGCGTAGAGATCAATCTCCGTCGCGCCAGTATCGCCATAGAAGCTGGAGGCCCAGACGCCCGCGTAGAACCTGCCGCAGGTGAAATCAACGCCACCCTGGACGGCAGCCTCCTCGTTGGTCTGCGAGATGCCGCGGAACACGTAGTCGGTGGTGAGCCCGACGTTGGCAGCGACCGAGCACGGCCTTGTCTCCGCAGGCGCTCTGACCTTGCCGCGGCCCGGCAGGCCGTCGGCGAACGAAGGACTAGCGAACACCGCCGCTGCCAGCAGCGAGGCGGCCCCCAGACTTGCAGTTTTGATGATGGACATTGTGGCTTCCCTACCGGTTACGCAGCGTCATTTATTGTTCATGGCAGTTCCGCCGTGCAACAGCATTTACTCTTCCATCCGATCATGGAAGAACGGCCGTGCCGGGCGGGCAACACTATCGGTGGACCGACAACTTTGTGGGCTAAATATGCCTAGCTATTGGGCAAATCGTCAGCATCGTTGCGTGTTCTCACGGCAAACTTGCCGGTGTGCGCCGGGGCCAACACACGCAATAGTCTGCATCGCTGAGAGAGGTCGGATATGTCAGCCCCGCCGACCGTGCTGATCACGGGCGCCGCCCAGCGGATCGGACGCACGCTGGCCCTGACATTCGCCGCCAATGGATGGCGCGTGGGCCTGCATTGCCGCAGCTCGCAGCGGGAGGCGGTCCAACTGGCGGCGGAGATCGCGGGCAAAGGCGGCGCCGCCGCCGTGCTTGAAGCCGACCTTGCCGACGCGACCCAGGTCGAGGGCCTGCTCCCGGCGTGCGCCGCCGCCCTTGGGGCCCCATCCTGCCTCATCAACAACGCCTCGATGTTCGTCTTCGACGACGTGGCGAGCCTCGATCCCAAGGTCTGGGATGCCCAGATGGCGGTGAACCTCAAGGCCCCGGTGTTCCTGGCGCGAGCCTTCGCCGCCGCCCTGCCGGCCGGCGCCGGCGGCAACGTCGTCAACATCGTCGACCAGCGGGTGTGGAAACCCACGCCGCGCTTTTTCTCCTACGCCGCCTCCAAGATGGCGCTCTGGAATGTCACGCGCACGCTGGCGCAGGCGCTCGCCCCGCGCGTCCGCGTCAATGCCATCGGGCCGGGGCCGGTGCTGAAAAGCGCCCTGCAGACGGATGAGGAGTTCCGCCGCCAGTGCGAGGCCACCATCCTGCAGCGCGGCACCACGCCCGAGGAGATCGCCGCCGCCATCCGCTTCATCCTGGAGGCGCCCGCGATGACCGGGCAGATGATCGCGCTCGACGGCGGCCAGCACCTGGCCTGGGATACCCCCGATGTAAGACGCGCCCCGCGCGGATGAGGGATGCGGGCACCATGACCAGCAGCATCGGCAGGACCGGGAATGAATGGGCGAGCGGGGCCGCAGGCCGGCTCAGGCATGTGTTCGTGCGCGACCTCGAGATCGTCGCCAGCGTCGGCCTCCTGGAGCACGAGAAGCGCTACGAGCAGCGCATCATCGTCTCGGTGGACCTCGCCGTCCGCGACGACTACGACGGCGTCTCGGACCGCCTCGGCGACGTGCTCGACTACGGCCGGGTGGTGGACGATATCGCCAGGCTCGTGCAGAGCGGGCACGTCAACCTGATCGAGACCCTGGCCGAGCGCATTGCCAAGCAGTGCCTGGCGGATGAGCGGGTCGAGCGCGTCAGGGTGTGCATCGAGAAGCCGGAGGTCCTGCCGTCCTGCCGCTCCGTCGGAATCGAGATCGAGCGTTGCCGCACCGGCGGTTAGCTGCTCGCCTGTACCATTCTGCCACATCTGTGCCCAAAACTGTTATGAACATCGTTGCGCTCGTGGGAGGGGACCGCGCCGGCCGCAGGGCGTGGCGGCGGAAGGCGCAGGTGGGACGTTCGCACAGGCGAAGGTTACGGGCACAGGGACGGGGGGTGCGACTAACGCCCCCTTAAGGCTTGAAGGCTCAAATGGGAGGGCGCTCGCGGCGTGCGGCTGCGGGCCCAGGAATCGGGTGGGACCATGCTTCGCAAAGTAGGGGCGGTTTGCGTCTTCGCTTCCCTTGCGGCTGCCGGTGCGCCGGCTGCGGCGCCGGATCTGCCAGAGATCCTGATAAGACCCGGCAATGCCGTGCCGGCCTGCGTCACCCCGGGCCGCCTGATGGCCTTCCTGCGGGCGCGCAACGACGAGCTCAATCCGCGCTTCGACGCCATCGCCACGGAGTACATGCGGCTGGGGGAGCAGCTCGGCATCCGCTGGGATTTCGCCTTCTACCAGATGATCGTCGAGACCGGGGCGCTGAGCTACTGGCGCGGAACGCGCGCCGGCGATGTGAAGCCCGAGCAGCTCAACTTCGCGGGCCTCGGCGCCACCGGCAACGGCGTGCGCGGCGAAAGCTTCAAGGACATGGAGACCGGGGTGCGCGCCCACCTCGAGCATATCCTGCTCTACGCCGGACGCCCCGTCGCCAACCCCGTCGCCGAGCGCACGCGCAAGGTGCACCAGTGGGGCGTCCTCACCTCCTGGCAGAAGGGCTTCAACCGGCCGCTCACGTTCGCCGACCTTGCGACGCGGTGGGCCCCGGGCAACAGGCATTACGGCCACATGGTCCGGGCCGTCGCCGAGCGCTTCCTCGGCGACGTGTGCCGCGAGGCCCGATCCGCGTCCCGAGCTGGTGCAGGAGGCGCGCAACCTCATAGCCAGGGATACCGGAGCCGACAGGATTGCCGACCCTGGCCCGGCGCGATCGCCGGGAGAGGAGCTGGCCAAGCGCGCGATCGACGAGGCCAAGACCGAAGGTGGCGGCAAGCGCTCCGCGCTCGGCGTGCAGCCGCCTGTATCCGCGTCGGTCGCTCCCTCGGCCCCCTACAAGGTCCTCAACCCTCCGCCGCCTCCCGCCACGGAGCGGCCGGGCCCGGCGACCGTTGCGGTGAGCCCCGACGATGCCAAGACCGCCGCGAGGCCGAACTTCGGGTCCGCCGAGAAGACCCGGACGGCGGCCCTGGCCGGCAACGCCGCAGCCAAGTCCAAGGTGCTCGCGGATACGGCTACGCCGCCGGCCGCCAATCAGAAATGCCGGGTGTGGACGGCGAGCTACGGCGGGCAGAAGTCGATCATCATCCGCTCGGTCACCGACCAGGTCGTCAACTTCACGGTCCTCGATGTCAACCTAGGCTCGGAGGCGCGTGAAGCCGCGGCCTTCATCTCGGCCTATGCCAAGAACGGGAGGATCGCCGGCGAGTTTGCAAACCAGGCCCAGGCCCTCGACAAGGCCTTCGAGCTCTGTCCGGAGGGCTGACGGCCCTGCTGGCGGAGGTGCGCTGCGGGGCGGGCCTGGCCCGGACTTTGCGGTTGAGCAGAATGCGTCCCTGTGTCCGAAACCAGGCGGAACTCATGCGACTGAGCAGCGTGCTTCTGGCGTCCCTGTTTCTGTTGCTCGGCCACGCGGCCGTGCCGGAGGCCTCGGCGCAGCCCCCGGGCTACAAGCCGGCCCCCCCGAATTGCCGCAATACGGGAAGCTTCGAGCCTTGGCTCGACAGGTTCCGCAAGGAGGCCGTCGCCAGCGGCATATCGCGCGAGACGGTGGCCGCCGCGCTCGACGGCGTAACGCTGGACCCGAGCGTGATCGCGCGCGATCGCAAGCAGGGCTTCTTCGCCCAGAGCTTCCTGACCTTCTCCGGCAAGCTGATCTCCAAGGCCCGCATCCAGAAAGGGGTGTCGCGCCTGAAGCAGCATCAGGAGCTGTTCGCCAGGGTGGAGAAGCAATACGGCGTGCCGGGCCCCGTGATCGCCGCCTTCTGGGCGCTCGAGAGCGACTTCGGCGCCGACATGGGCAAGCTGCCGATCCTGCGCTCGCTCGCCACGCTGGCCTACGACTGCCGCCGCGGCGAGATGTTCCGCGCCGAGCTGATGGACGCCTTGCGCATCATCGACCGCGGCGATCTCACGCCCGAGGAGATGATCGGGCCGTGGGCCGGCGAGCTCGGCCACATGCAGTTCCTGGCCTCGCACTACCTCAAGCACGCGGTCGACTTCGACGGCGACGGCCGGCGCAACCTGATCAAGAGCGTCCCCGACGTCATCGCCTCCTCCGCCAACTTCCTCTCCCACCTCGGCTGGAAGCGCGGCGAGCCGTGGCTCGAGGAGGTGACGGTGCCGGCCGAGCTGCCCTGGGACCAGGCCGACCTCGCGATCCAGCATCCCCGCTCCAAGTGGGCCGCCTGGGGCGTGACCCGCGCCGACGGCTCGCGCCTGAAGGCCGATGCGCTACCCGCGTCCCTGCTGCTGCCGATGGGCCGCAACGGGCCCGCGTTCCTCGGCTATCAGAACTTCCAGGTCTACCTGCAGTGGAACCAGTCGCTGAGCTACTGCATCACGGTCGCCCATCTCGCCACCCGGCTCGCCGGAGCGCCGCCCATGAGCGCCGGCCGTGAGCCGGTCCCCGAGCGTCAAGCTGGAGCAGATCAAGGAGCTGCAGCAGTTGCTGGTGCGGCGCGGCTACGAGGTGGGAGAGGTCGACGGCAAGCTGGGCGCGGCCACGCGCGGCAGCGTCAAGAACGTGCAGATGAAGCTCGGCCTTCCGGCCGATTCCTATCCGACCGAGGAGCTGATCGAGCGCCTGCGCAGCCGGTGAAGCCTACCCGTCATCCCGGAAGCCGAGCCCCGGCCTCGGCCGGGGCGAGGCCATCCGGGACCTCCCGAGACGAGTCGGAGCCTGCCTCCCGAGGTCCCGGTCGGAGCGCGGCGCGCCTTCGGCTCGCATCGCTCCGACCGGGGATGACGGGTCAGTCCCTCTGGACCGGCGGCCCAAGGCAGCCTAAGTCAGGGGCATGCCGCTGACCGATGCGCGCGAGGCGCCGGCTGGACCCACCGACGGGACGCGGGTGCCCACCGGTCCGGCGGTGATCGCGCAGTACCTGAAGACCCTGCACAGCGCGCCGGGCGTCTATCGCATGATCGACGCCTCGGGCGCGGTCATCTACGTCGGCAAGGCGCGCAATCTCAAAGCCCGCGTCACCAGCTACGCGCGGGCGGGCAACCATTCCAACCGCATCACGCGGATGATCGCCGCCACCGCGGCCATGGAGTTCGTCTCCGTCCGCACCGAGGCCGAGGCGCTGCTGCTCGAGGCCAACCTGATCAAGCGCTTCCGCCCGCGCTACAACGTGCTGCTGCGCGACGACAAGTCGTTCCCCTACATTCTCATCGCCCGCGGCCACAAGTGGCCGCAGATCCTGAAATACCGCGGCGCGCACAATCGCAAGGGCGAGTATTTCGGGCCGTTCGCCTCGGCCGGCGCCGTCAGCCGCACCATCAACATGCTGGAGCGCGCCTTCCTGCTGCGCTCGCGCCCCGACAGCGTGTGCGAGAACGTCAAGCGCCCCTGCATGCTCCACCAGATCAAGCGCTGCTCGGCGCCGTGCACCGGCGAGATCGGCACCGAGGACTACAATGCGCTGGTCGAGGAGGCCGTGCGCTTCCTGCGCGGCGAGAGCCAGAACGTGCGCTTGATGTACCATCGCCTGATGCTGGAGGCGTCGGAGCGGCTCGACTACGAGCAGGCCGCCAAGTACCGCAACCGGCTCTCGGCGCTCGCGCACGTCACCGCCGACCAGGCCATCAACCCGGAGGGCATCGAGGAGGCCGACGTGTTCGCCGCCCACCAGGAGGCGGGGCAGACCTGCGTCCAGGTGTTCTTCTTCCGCTCGGGCCAGAACTGGGGCAACCGCGCGTATTTCCCGCGCGCCGACCGCTCGATCGGCGTCGAGGACGTGCTGGAGAGCTTCATCGCCCAGTTCTACGACGACAAGCCGGTGCCGCGGCTCATCCTGCTGTCGCGCGACGTGCCGAACCGGGAGCTGCTGGCCGATGCGCTCTCCACCAAGGCCGAGCGCAGGGTGGAGGTGCGCGTGCCGCAGCGCGGCAGCAAGACCGGCGTGGTCGAGCACGCGCTGCAGAACGCGCGCGAGGCGCTGGCGCGCAAGCTCGCCGAGACGTCCACGCAGCGCACCCTGCTGGAAGGCCTGCGCGAGCGCTTCGGCCTGCCGCGCACGCCGCGCCGCATCGAGGTGTTCGACAACAGCCATATTGCGGGCACCAATGCGGTGGGGGCCATGATCGTGGCGGGCGCCGAGGGGCTGGTGAAGAACCAGTACCGCAAGTTCAACATCAAGACGGTCGATCTCGCGCCCGGCGACGACTACGCCATGATGCGCGAGGTGCTGACCCGCCGCTTCAAGCGGCTGGAGGGTGTCTCGCCACCCGTCATCCCGGCCCATGGAATCCTTTGGGCGATACGAGCCGAAGGCGAGCAGCGCTCCGAGCCGGGACCTCGTGAGGCAGGCGCCGACTCGTGTCACGAGGTCCCCGATAGCCTTCCCCGGCCTTCGCCGGGGTCGGCTTCCGGGATGACGGGTGCTTCCGTCGGTGCCAGACCCTCTGGGCCTGACACCACCTCCGACGAGGAGCTCCCGGCGCGCCCCGACCTCGTGCTGATCGACGGAGGCATCGGCCAGCTGGGCGTCGCCCGCGCGGTGCTGGCCGGCCTCGGCATCGAGGACGTGGCCCTGATCGGCATCGCCAAGGGACCCGACCGCGACGCCGGCCGCGAGCACTTCCACCTGCCGGGACGCGACAGATCCATGATGCTGGAGCCGCGCGACCCGGTCCTCTACTTCGTCCAGCGGCTGCGCGACGAGGCGCATCGCTTCGCCATCGGCACCCACCGGGCCAAGCGCAGCCGGGCGATCTCGGCCAACCCGCTCGACGAGATTGCGGGCATCGGCCCGCGCCGCAAGCGCGCCCTGCTCGAGCATTTCGGCTCGGCCAAGGCGGTGTCGCGGGCGGGGAGGGAGGACCTGACCGCCGTGGAGGGCATCAGCGCGCAAATGGCGCAGGTCATCCATGATTTTTTCCACGAGCGGCAGGATTAACCCTCGAATGCCGCCCCGAATGCACCCCTGAATGCCCAAGTGTTGATCGCCTTTCGGGGTTCTTCGGCATTGACGTCTCCCCGGCCCAGATGCTGTTGTCCCGCCTATGAAAACAGCCGCGACGGCGCCGGACAGCATGAGGGCCGCCAGTCTCCCCAACATACTCACGTACCTGCGCATCCTGGCGATCCCGGCAGTTGTCCTGTGCCTGTTCCTGATCGAAGGCGATGCCGCCCGCTGGTGGGCGCTGGGCGTCTACATGGCAGCCTGCTTCACCGACTGGCTCGACGGCTTCCTTGCGCGCGTGTGGCGCCAGCAGTCGCTGCTGGGGCGCATGCTCGACCCCATTGCCGACAAGCTCCTGGTCGGCACCACGCTCTTGATGCTGACCCACGACAACACCATCGACCGCGTCAACGTGGCGGCTGCGGCCATCATCCTGTGCCGGGAGATCCTGGTCTCGGGGTTGCGCGAGTTCCTGGCCGAGCTCAACGTGCGCATTCACGTCACCCAGCTGGCGAAATGGAAGACCACGCTGCAGATGCTCGCCCTCGCAATCCTGCTGGCGGGGCGGGCGGGGGACAACCTCGTTCAGGCGAGCACGGGGGTCGGGTTCAGTGTGACCGCGACCGGGCTCACCATGCTGTGGGTGGCGGCGCTGCTCACGCTGTGGACCGGCTACGACTATCTGAAGGCCGCCGTGCGCACGGCGATGGAGCGCTAGCGTGTGGACGCTTCTTTTGTCATCCCGGAATTCCGCGAAGCGGAATCTCCGGGACCCAGGGTCAAGGGGGAAGGTGCGTTGCATCGGGATCCTGGGTACCGGGTCTCGCCCTGTCGGGCTCGCCCGGCATGACAGCAGCGACCAGGGATGAGAGCACTCGCATGTCAGTGAAGATCCGCTATTTCGCCTGGATGCGCGAGAAGACCGGCAAGGCCGAGGAGATCGTCGACCTGCCCGCGGGGCTCGCCACCGTCGCCGATGTGGTCGAGTGGCTGAGGGCCCAAGGTCCGGAGTACGCCGAGGCGTTCGCGAAGCCCGGCGTGGTGCGCGCCGCCCTGGACCAGACCCACGTGAAGCTGGAGGCCAGCATCGCCGGGCGCGCGCGAGATCGCCTTCTTCCCGCCGGTGACGGGAGGCTGAGCGTGGCCGTCCGCGTCCAGCACGAGGATTTCGACATCGGGGCGGAGGTTGCCCGCCTCGTTGCCGGGCGCACCGACATCGGCGCCGTCGTCACCTTCACCGGCGATCGTGCGCGACGAGAACGGCGGCGGGACGCATCGCCGGCATGACGCTCGAGCATTACCCCGGCATGACCGAGAAGGAGCTGACGCGCGTCGAGGCCGAGGCGCACGGCGCGCTGGCCGCTGCAGGCGAGCCTCATCGTGCATCGCATCGGCACGCTGAGGCCCGGCGACAACATCGTGCTGGTGCGTTACGGCCTCGGCGCACCGCCAGGCGGCGTTCGACGCGGCGGCGTTCCTGATGGACTACCTCAAGACCCGCGCGCCGTTCTGGAAGAAGGAGCTGGGCGCCGACGGCTCGGAGCACTGGGTCGAGGCCCGCGCCAGCGACGACGCCGCAGCGGAGCGGTGGGAGGCGTGAGGGCAGGGCGCCACTCGTCGAGCCCCCGGCACCTTGGGACCCTGGGTAACGCTGGCGCGCCTGTAGCGCGCCCATTGGGCGCCTGTGAAGACGTAAGGGTGCTCTGGTGCGTGCGGAGGAATCACGGCAGAGTCCCCTGCATGACCAACCGCATCACCCTCGCTTCGTTCGCGCTCGCCCTCGCCGCGGTCCTATTCGGCGTCGTAGGTGGGGCCAACCGCGTGCTCGAACTGGCATGGTCGAACCCGCCACCTCCGGTCCATATGGCTCTTGCCGCCCTCGCGCTCCTGCTGTTGGGTTATGCGGTCTATACCTTCGTTCACGTTGCGGTCGCCAAACAGCGACCGGATGACAGCGAGACTGACGCGGCCAAAGTGCTCCACTTCATTCAGCATCAGAGCCGGTGGGCCGAGCGTGAGCATCGCCGCCTCAACTTCCGAGAGATGATCGACCACTTGGGGGAGTTTCGGCGCGCGGCTCGTGACGATGGTTTGCACACCACGGGGGTCAATAAGTACGGAGGGCGGGTCGAGGAGATAGACAGCCGCCATTGGGCCGGCGCCGATATCGACCCGGCTACGGCTGGGCGACGTGATGGCGTCTGCACGAAGACACGTGCTCAATACCCTCAGCACGCGCGAGAATACGCCGCGATCAAGGTACGCACCAACGACTGGCAGCGGATCTGGCCTCGCGCACGGTTCTATGATCGCTGGTGGACGCGCGCATGCGTCGGGCTGAAGATGACTTGGTATCGCTTCACGCCTGACGCGTGGACCTACAGGTGGCGCAAGTGGCGCGGCACGGCCGTGTGGCGGCAAAAGTAGCATCTACGCGGAGGGTCTGACACCCGCCGCCGGGGCCAGCTTCACCGACTCGCCGCAGCCGCAGGCGCCGGTCTGGTTGGGGTTGGAGAACACGAACTGGGAGGCGAGCTTCTCGGTGCGCCAGTCCATCTCGGTGCCGAGGAGGAACATCACCGCCTTGGCGTCGATCAGCACCCGGGCGCCGTGCTGCTCCACCACCTCGTCGAACGGCTGCTGCCCGTCCGCCCACTCTATGGTGTACTCCATGCCGGCGCAGCCGCCGGTCTTCACGCCGATGCGCAGCCAGGCCCCAGCGCCTTTGTCGGCCGCCATGGCCTTGACGCGCTCGGCCGCGCGCTCGGTGAGCGTCATCACCTGGAGCTTGGGTCGTGGCGTGCTCATACCTCTCCTCGAAGCTTCTGCAGCCGCAGATCTGCGCTTCTCTGCGACAATATGGGACTCAGGCAGAAATATACGAGTCCTAAACTCGGAAATCGAGGGGCTCAGCGGCGGCGGGACCACGCACGGCCCCGCAGATCTCGAATGATTTCAAAGGCTGCGTTACGGCCCGGCAGCCCCGTGACCCCGCCGCCCGGATGGGCCCCCGCCCCGCACAGATAGAGGCCGGCGACCGGCATGCGGTAGTCGGCGTGGCCCAGCACCGGGCGCGCGCTGTAGAGCTGATCGAGGCTCATCTGCCCGTGCAGGATGTCGCCGTCGACGAGGCCGAAGCGGCGCTCCAGATCGAGCGGGGACAGCACCTGGCGGGCGATGATGCTGGCCTTGAAGTTGGGGGCATGGGCATCGACGGTGGCGACGACGAGATCGGCAAATTCCTCCCTGGCGTCGTCCCAGCTCCTGCCGTCCGGCAGGCGCGGGGCCGCGTACTGCGCGAACAGGCTGGCCACATGGTGCCCCGCGGGCGCCAAGGTTGTATCGAGCGTCGAGGGGATCAGCATCTCCACCACGGGATGGCGCGACCAGCCGTGGGAGCGCGCCTCGAGCCACGCGCGCTCCAGGTAGTCCACGGTCGGCCCGATCACGATGCCGGAGCCGTGGTGGTCCTGGAGGTGCTTGCCCGGCCGGCAGGTGAAGTCCGGCAGCTCCGACAGCGCCACGTTCATGCGGAGCACCGCGGAGCCCGACCTCAGGCCGACGAAGCGCCGGCGCAGCTCGGGGGCGACTGCGGCCTCGGGCACCAGATCGCGAAACAGGAGCTTCGGAGGGACGTTGGCGGCCACCACCCGCGCCCGGATGCGCTCGCCCGACTGCAGCTCCACGCCCGCGGCCCGCCCTCCCTCGACGAGCACGCCAGCGACCGGGGCGCCGGTGCGTATGACGGCGCCGCGGGCCGCGGCGGCGCGCGCCATCGCCTGGGTGATGGCCCCCATGCCGCCGACGGCGTGGCCCCACACGCCCGGCTTGCCGTTCACCTCGCCGAAGGCGTAGTGCAGCAGGAGGTAGGCGGTGCCGGGCGTCGACGGGCTGGCGTAGGCGCCGACGATGCCGTCGAACGCCAGCGCGCCCGTCACCACCTCGCACTCGAACCACTGCCCGAGGAAGTCGGCGGCGCTCTTGGTGAAGAGGTCGGTGAGCAGCCGCTTGTCGCCGAGCGAGGCGCCGAGGAGCCTGCGGCCGAGCCCGGCGCCCCTGACGAGCTCCAGGAGCCCGCCCCCGGCGTTGGGAGGCCGCTGGAGCGCCAGCGCGCGCAGGAAGGCCGCCGCGCGCTCCAGCGCCGCCTCGTAGGCCGGCAGGCGCTCCGCGTCCCTCTGCGAGAAGGCCGCCACCGCGCGCTGGCGGCCGGCAAGCCCGTAGGGCATGAGGAGACAGCGGCGATCGTCCACCGGCCAGAAGTTGGCGGCCGGGCGCTCGACGATGACGAGGCCGTGGGCGGCGAGATCGAGGTCGCGGATGACCGTGGGGCTGAGCAGGCTCACCGTGTACGCCGCGACCGAGTTGCGGAAGCCCGGATGGAACTCCTCCGTGACCGCGGCGCCGCCGACCACGGCATTCTTCTCCAGCATGACGACGCGCAGCCCCCGTCCGGCGAGATAGGCCGCGCACGTCAGGCCGTTGTGGCCGGCGCCGATGATGGCAACATCGTACGCCTCGCGGGTCATGACGAATGGGCTCTCACCTTCGGCTAGCGCTGTCATGCCGGGTGAGCCCGACAGGGCGAGACCCGGTACCCAGGGCCCCAAGCGCCAGGCCTCTCCCTTGATCCTGGGTCCCGGATATTGCGCTTCGCGCGATCGGGATGACACGGCGCACTACGGCTACACTTCGGGCACCTTGCTCGCTTGTCGGCCACGGCAGAGCTCTCCTGTGGCCGATCCCGCAGCACCGCCGGCGACCTTGTGCCCACAGACCAAGCAGCACAGGTCGGGCCGTTGCGGTCCGACCCCGGCAATGGCGAATCGTGCTGCCCACGGCTCAAGGTCGCGTAGCCCTGCGGAGGCGTGGGCGAAAACACGCCGCAGGACAATACGAGCGGTATGTGTAAGCATCGCGTCGCGCTGGTGCGGTGCCAATCGCAAGCGCCGGAGATGATGATGGCCAAGCCTGCCCTGCTGATGACCGGTCCGATGATGCCGCTGATCGCCAAGGGATGCGACGACGCCTTCCAGGTCCATCGGCTGTGGGAAGCGAGCGACCGCGAGGCTCTGCTCGAGCAGGTGGCGCCCCAGATCCGCGCCATCTGCACCGGAGGCCACACCGGCGTGCAGACCGACGATGCCTTCATGGGGCGGTTTGCCAACCTCGAGATCGTCGGCAACTTCGGCGTCGGCTACGATTCGGTCGACGCGGTGGCCGCGGCGAGGCGCGGGGTGGTCGTCACCAACACGCCCGATGTGCTGACCGAGGAGGTTGCGGACACCACGCTGGGCCTGCTGCTCACCACCGTGCGCGAATTCTACAAGGCCGAGAAGTGGCTGCGCGACGGCCGCTGGGCCAGGGAGGGCGACTACCGGCTTACCCCCGCGTCGCTGCGCGACCGCTCAGCGGGCATCGCGGGTCTGGGGCGCATCGGCAAGGCCATCGCGCGCCGGCTCGAGGCCTTCGGCGTGCCGGTGAGCTACTTCGGCCGCAGCCAGCAGGCGGGCGTCGCCTACCGCTACTATTCCGATCTCGCCGCCATGGCGCGCGATGTCGACACGCTGATTGTCGTGACTCCGGGCGGGCCGACGACGCAGAACCTGATCAATGCCGCCGTGCTCGAGGCGCTGGGCCCGCGCGGCATCCTCATCAACGTCTCGCGCGGCTCGGTGGTGGACGAGGCGGCGCTGATCGAGGCGCTCAGGAAGCGCACCCTCCTGGCCGCAGGCCTCGACGTGCTCGTGGGCGAGCCCAGGATCGACCCGGCGCTCCTGGAGCTGGACAACCTCACCATGTTCCCGCACGTGGGCTCGGCGTCCGTGCACACGCGCAATGCCATGGGCCAGCTGGTGGTCGACAACCTCGTGGCGTTCGTCGAGGGCAAGCCGCCCAAGACGCCGGTGCCCGAGACGCCGTTCAAGGGCTGGCAGCCGTAAAGCTCGTGAAGTCGTGACGCCGTGAAATCGTGAGATGTGAGCACGCGAGATCGATCGACTTCACGATTTCACGAAGGAAATGACGTGCGCCTTTCCGTTCTCGACCAATCGGTGGCCCTGATCGATCGCCCGCACGGCGAGTCGATCCGCAACACCATCGCCATGGCACAGTATTGCGAGATGCTGGGCTACGACCGCTTCTGGGTCTCCGAGCACCACAGCCATCAAACCATCGTCGGAACCGCGCCGGAGGTGCTGATCGCCGCGATCGCGTCGGTGACGCAGCGTATCCGGGTCGGCAGCGCGGGCGTGATGCTGCCGCACTACGCCCCCTTCAAGGTGGCGGAGCAGTTCCGCGTGCTGGAGGCCATCGCGCCGGGCCGCATCGACTTCGGGCTGGGGCGCGCGCCGGGGTCCGACGGGCGCACCGCCTTCGCCCTCAATCCGCAGGCCAATACCCGCCCCGCCCACTTCCCCGCCGACGTGCGCGACCTGATGGCCTGGCTCGCCGGCGCCGAGCTGCCGCAAGGGCATCCGTTCGCCGCCGTGCACGCCTACCCCGCCGGGGAGACGGTGCCCGAGGTGTGGATGCTCGGCAGCTCCGACTACGGCGCGCAGGTGGCGGCGCACTTCGGCCTGCCCTATGCCTTCGCGTGGTTCTTCTCGGACGGCGCCGGCGCCACTCAGGCCCTCGATCTCTACCGCACGCTCTACCAGCCGAGCGCGCGCCATCCCGAGCCGCACAGCGCGCTGTGCATATGGGCGCTCGCGGCCGACACCGAGGAGGAGGCGCGCTTCCAGTTCTTCTCGCGGGGCCGCGTGCGCCTGCTGCGCGACCGCGGCATCTTCGCGCCGATCGAGCCGCCGGCCGCCGCTGCCGGCCACCCCTATACCGAGGCGGAGAAGGCCTTCATCGCCGACCTCTGCAACAGGGCCTTCGTCGGCACCGGCACCCAGGTGGCGGAGCGCATCGACGCCTTCGCCAAACGGATGGGCGTGCAGGAGATCGCCGTCGTAACCTGGGCCTACGACGAGGAGGTGCGCCGGACGAGCTACCGCCTGCTGGCGGAGGCGATGGGCTTCGCCGGGAGTGGGCGGGAGTCCCCCCACCCGTGACCCCTCCCCGCAAGGGGGAGGGGAACCGGTCGGCGCTGTGTCCCGGTCAGCGCTGAGCTCGAAGACCTTGGGATCGATGGTTTTGTCGAGCCAGGTGCTGTCCAAGTTGATGACGATGGGGCCCAGACCGGGAAAACTGGCCGTCTGGGTGTGCGACAGCCTCACGCCGCCTACGACCCGGTAGTCGAGATGGTCGACGCTGATGGACACCGGCAGCAGCTCGTCGCCGGTGTAGAGCGGCTGCTCCTCGCGCAGGACGAGGAAGCTCTGCTTCGAGATGTGGACCCTGGCCGGCTCGAGATCGCGGGGGGTCAGCTCGATCACGAAGGCATCCTCGCCGTTCACGCGCTCCTCGCCGACCGAGGCGACCTTCGGGAAGCGCTCCTTCCACCGGTAGAGGGGGTGCGGCACCGCATAGAAGTGCGAGGTCCGCAGGGACTTGCCGGTGTCCGATGTCTCGACACCGTCGCGATCGACCCTCAGCACCCGCTTCTCGTCGGTTACGGAGCGCAGCGACCAGACGGTCTTGCCGAAAGCGCCGATCTCGATGCGGGTGGCGTTCTTGCCCGGCACGGTGAACATCTCGACGCGCCCGTCGAGGCCGTGCGTCAGCGCAGCCACGCGGCCGACCGACGTGGTGGTCGTGATCCGATCGAGCGCCGCCGCGCCGCCCACCGCCGCCGCCGCCTTGTCGAGGATGGCCCGCGCCTCGCGATCGTCGGCATTGGCCCTTGGCGCGACTGCCACCACCAACTCGATGCGCACGTTGGGCTGCTCGTAGACGAGCGACGCGACCCGGCCGTCCGCCCGCTTGATGCGGACCTGGAACGTCTCCGGCATGCCATCGAGCCGGTAGTGGTCGGCGCCGACCTCCTTCAGGGGATGCGGCGCGGCTCCGGTGATGATCAGGGCAAGCCCGCTGCGGTAGGGCACGATCTCCATGCTCGCGAGCGCCTCGATGTTGCGATAGAGCCCGACCAGGTCCTTGCCCGGGCCGCCGTGTGCGGCCTGCGCTCGCTGAAGCCACGCGTCGTCGCGCTTCAGGAAGGCGACGTTGCCCGCCGGGTGCGACGGCGGCTGGCGCAGGAACGCCGTGACGCGTCCCGGCAGCCAATCGGCCGGCTTGCCGAAGGCCACGGAGAAGCCGGCGAGCCCGGTGAGGTCGTACGTGTTGACCTCTGTCGCGACCAGCGGGTAGGGCGGCTGCTTCGCAAAGATCGCAACCAGGCCGGACGCCGCTTTTCTTCACCTCGAAATCCCCGGCCTGGGTGGAGTGGTAGACGCCGACGATCTCCTCCGGCGCAATCGGCTGAGCCGGCGGCTTGGGGTCGCTCTTGGCGGCGGGAGGAGGGCTTTTGGGCGCGGTGGCTGTGGGCGGCGGGGCTTTCTCCGGCGCGACCACGAGCTCGAGGAGCAGGGCTTGCGCGGTGTCTCCGAGCTGCGACATGTCCTGGTTGGTCAGGAGCGCGAACGACAGCCCGCGCTCGGGCAGGTGAACGACCCTGGCGGTGTAGCCCGGCACGTTGCCGCCGTGCTCGGCCACCAGCACGTCCTTGGGCACGTCCTTGGGCACGTCCTTGGGCACGTCCTTGAAGTGCAGGAAGAAGCCGAGGCCGTGGGCGAATCCCGGACCGATCGCCTGGTGGCGCTCGAACAGGCGTGCAAAGACCGCCGGGGCAATCACGGTCTTGCCGCCGATGCGGCCGCGCGCGTTGAGGAATCTCAGCCACGCGCCCATGTCGCGCGCGGTGCTGTTGAGCGATCCGCCGGGCGCGATGGAGGCGAGGTCGATGGACTTGACGGATTCGGGAGCGCCCTTCGCGACTTTCTTGTAGCCGGTGGCGCGGTTGGCGGCGCCCGTCAGGCCGGCGAGCGTGAGCGTGCTCGATTTCATGCCCAGCGGCTCGAGGAGCCGCTCAGTCATGAAGCGCTCGTAGGTGGTGCCCTGCGCGCCCGCGACGGCGGCGCCGGCCAGCGCATACATCGTGGCGTTGTAGAGGAACTGCTCGCGCAGCCTGGCGACCGGCTTGGCGCGATAGGCCAGCTCGAACATCTCCTGCGGCGTGAAGGGCGCCATCAGCCAGGGGAAATCCGACCGGTCGATACCCGACCGGTGCGCCAGCAGATCGATGATGTTGAGGCTGGCGTCGGATTCCGGGTCCTGCAGCCGGAACGACGGCACGAACCGGCGCGGGTGATCCTCGAAGCGCATCTTGCCCTCGCTTACGGTGAGGGCGACGGCCACGGCGGTGAACTGCTTGGTCACCGAGGCCATGGGAAACACCGTCTCCTCGGTGACAGGGGCGCCTGTACCGAGGTCCCGGGCGCCGAGGCCGGCGATGCGAACGATGCGGTCGCCATCGGCGACGACGATCGCGGCGCCGACCACGCCCTGCTCCTTGCGCGCGGCGTCGAGCTTGCCGATGAACGCGTCGATGCGCTGCTCGATCGAGGGGACGCCGGGGCCGGCCTGCTTGGTCTCCTGCGCGTGCGCGCCGGGCACCAGCAGCAGGGCAAGTGCCACGGCGCAGCCGCCAAGTCTTGCTGTTTTCACGGTATTCCTCCCATCCGAAGTCAATCTACTCTAGCTGACCCGTCCGCCGAACAGCCTGGAATGCCGGACCGTCGAGGCTCGCAGGGACACAGCTTGCCGCCTCCACGGGCCAAATGCGGTCGTGATACCAGACACCCACACGGGTGCTGGCGACTTTTTTGGGCTCCGTCGCGGATTGGTGCGGAAGAAGGATTGCTGGGACCTGCCCGCGAGTTGTGCCGGGCCGTCACTGCAACCGGCCCTACAGCCAGCCCTTGCGCTTGAAGTAGAGCCAGGGCAGCAGGGCCGAGAGGACCATCAGGGCGAGCGCCATGGGATAGCCGAACGCCCAGTTGAGCTCGGGCATGTGCCGGAAGTTCATGCCGTAGATGGTGCCGACCAGCGTCGGCGGCATCAGGGCTACCGCCAGCACCGAGAAGATCTTGATGATGGAGTTCTGCTCGTTGTTGATCATGCCGAGGGTGGCATCGAGCAGGAAGGTGATCTTGGTGGAGAGGTAGCCGATGTGGTCGGCGAGCGACTGCACGTCGCGCTGGGCGGTCTTCACCCGCGCTCTCAGCCCCTTGTCGTCGCCGCGCTCGGTCATGACGTGGCTGAGGTAGGTGAGCAGGCGGCCCAGGGTCAGCAGGCTCTCGCGCGACTTGGAGGTGAGCTCGCCCTCGTGCCCGATCGCCCTGATGCTGACATCGAAGCGCCGCGCGCGCGTGCGCTCGCCGCCCCTCACGCCGAAGATCGACTGCGAGAGCTGGTCGACATCGGCCTGGAGGTGCTCGACGCGGTCGGCCTCGCGGTCGATGATCGCCTCGAGCAGGCCGACGAGCACGGCTGCCCCGCTCGTGCAGGGCGCATCGCCCTTCTGCATGCGGGAGAGAAAGATCGCGATGCCGCGCGGCTCCGCGTAGCGCACAGTGACGAGACGGTCCCCCGCCAGGATGAAGGTGATCGGCGTGGCTGCGGGAGGCTCGCCCGGGGCGCCCACCTGCGACAGCACCACCGCCGTCATGTAGTAGGCGCCGCCCTCCTGATAGAGGCGGCTCGAGGCCTCGATCTCGGCCATCTCCTCGCGCGTGGGCACCGAGACGCCCAGCGCCTGCTCGACCATGAGGTCCTCCTCCCTGGTCGGGTTCAGGAGATCGATCCACGCCGTGGCGCCGTTGATGTCGTGCGAGCCTTCGCGCGGAACCAGTATTCCATCGGCCGCATCATAGACCGTAAGCATCAGCCGCTCCCGAACCCGCGCCCGGCCCCGGCCGCCGGTCGGGCGGCGAGGCACTGCCAAGACCTCGCGCTCCCGCCTCGGACCGTCGCCGGCCGGCAGCGACCGCCGAGCCGCACGCCCCTCTACCGGCTCCTAAACGGACACGGCCGGGTGAGCCGCGTAGGCGCCGGCGCGCTTGGGCCAGAAGAGCGCCACGAGCCCGACGAGCGCGATGCCGACCAGCACCGCCGGCATCCACCAGGGGGCGCCGATTCCGACCAAACGCACGATCCAGTCGTTCAGCTGCTCGTAGCGCGCCACCGCGACGCCGGCAAATACCACGCCCGAGATTTGCCCGACCAGCTCGCCCCGCTTGCCCAGGCGGCGCAGGAAGTAGAACAGGAGCAAGAGCGCCCACGGCACCAGCACCAGGCTCAGGCGCAGTTGCGGGCTCGCCTGCATGCGGCCGAACAGGACGTTGGCGGTCTGCTGGTAGCCGTAATCCATGGCCAGCCAGAACAGCATGACAAAGGCACCGATCATGACACCGCGCTCGAGGCGGGCAACCAGATCGCCGTAGAGCTGATCGATGCGGTTGCGCCACCATGCCAGCAGCCCGGCGATGGCTATCACAATCACGATGAAGAAGGTCTTGAGCGGCAGAAAGATGCGCGTGTCCCAGGTGCCCGAGAGCGAGCGCGTCGCCTGGTCCTGCTGCAGGCTCGACACAGCCTCGCGAAACGATTTCTGCACCGCGCAGCAATCGTACCCCTTCAGGTTCGCGCGCGCCGGGAAGCAGTAGCGCTCCTTGAGCATCTCATCGGGCGTCTCCAGCATCCTGTCCTCCTCGCACGAGCGCCCGAAGCTCGACAGCCCGAAGCGATCCTGCGCCTTCTTGCGAAGATCGGAGAGCGCGTCGAGGATGGCCACGCGCCTTTGGGCCGGATCGGGCTTGTCGTCGCGCAGCGCGGTCGGCAAGACCTCGTAGATGGAGCGAGGCTCCCGGTCGAGGTGGGCAAGCGCCCAGGTACGCGAGCCCCGCCGCCACGACGGCACCGGCGATGAAGCGGAGCTTGCCGTAGGGAATGTGGTTCCAATAGAGGTGCGTCAGCACCACCGAGGGCAGGAAGAAGGCGATCAGCGCCAGGAGTCCGAAAATCGGAAAGAACAGGAACAGGTGGGCGTGGGCGACCACCATGGTGAGCCAATCCAGGCTCTGGAACTCTTTGATCAGCAGGCCCGTGGACGCGATGAACGAAGCGCCCAGGATGGTGAATAGAATGGCAATGAATATGCGGGCACCGGCCATGGCTGTTCCCTCGCTCGATGCTTCCCCCCAATGCGGGCCCGATTATCGGCGTTTGCGACGCTTTGGAAAAGGGGTCAACCTCCAACCCGTCATCCCGGCCGGAGCGCTGCGAGCCGAAGGCGAGCAACGCTGCGAGCCGGGACCTCGTGAGGTGATGCTTGTCCCCGGTTTCTTTGTAGCCTCGCCCCGGCTCGGGAGCCGGGGCTCCGCTTCCGGGATGACTGGTGGAGAAAGATGACGGGTAGGTGCAGGCAACGAGAAGGGGCCGCCAAAGGGCGGCCCCCGTGAGACTCGGCGGCAATTGGCCGGGTGCTGCTGGGGTCCGGGAACAAGCCCCGCCCGCGCATCCGTCTCGCTCAGCCCTTGCTGGAGGCTGC
Organism: uncultured Alphaproteobacteria bacterium; assembly: GCA_963840075.1. GTDB lineage: Bacteria > Pseudomonadota > Alphaproteobacteria > Rhizobiales > Hyphomicrobiaceae > AWTP1-13. The sequence goes on from CAWIXS010000017.1 coordinate 224,368, forward strand.
TCCAACAACAGCGTGACCGAGCAGCGCCCTCGCCGTCATCAAGATCCCACTGATCATTGGATCACCTCCTTTCCCTGAGCTGCAACCTGAACGTCTTATAGCACGCTCGCCACCGGTTAGGAAGCGGCTAGATGCCGCCCGCTCCATCGGGGCGGCACTCGAGCCGTCGGACCTCAGCGGGCGTGGCCGTTGCCCATGCCTTCCAGATCGAGCTTGAGCTCGGAGGCATCCTGCGGCCGGCGGCAGCGTCCGTCGAACTCGGCGCCCTGCTCGATGGCGAGCGACATGTGGTGGATGTCGCCTTCCACGCGGGCGGAAGCCTGCAGCGCCACGGTCATGCCGCGGATGACGCCGGAGATCTTGCCGCGCACGATCACGCGCTCGGCCGCCACGGTGCCCGTAACCTTGCCCTGCTCGCCGATGATGACCTCGGCCCCGGCCACGTCGCCCTCGACCTCGCCGTCGACCTGCAGGGTGCCCTGGCTGATGATCTTCAGGCCCTGGCCGATGATCTTCAGATCGTTGCTGATGACCGACTTGTTGCCGGAGTCGGCCGGTCCCGAGCGGCGCGGCATGTTGAGAGCGGCATTCGAGACTGGGCTGGCGGTGGGTTTGAGGGGCTCGAGCGGTTTGGGCTCGGCCGTATTGCTACGCGTGAACATATAGGCCCCCGGGACTGTTTCGACCGTTGCTGGAAGGGCAGATCGCAACACCCCCTCATGGTGGAATTGTGTCCCCCATGACAAGGCGTTGCCCGGCTTTGCCACCTCTGCCCGAGCCTGAGCGATGCGTCAAGCCGGCCGATACCCTACACGCGCACCAAAGCCCTTGCAATTGGCGAAGCCTTTACCCGAGGTTACCCGCCGTGCCATTGATTGAGGGACCCGCAAGGGGTGGGCGCAACGGAGCCGCAACGCGAATAGTGCGGCTGCGGACCGCGTGCGTTTGCAGCGCGCGGGCGGATTTGCTCTCCCCCAGTCGGAGTCCACGCAGCGGCCAGCCTTGGAGTCTCGGTTGGGTTGGTCGGACAACGATACGCACACAACGATGCGCAGACAGGGGGATGTCGTAATGCGTAAGGGGACGATTGTTGCCGGCTTGCTGATTGCCTGGTCGGCCGCCACCGGCGCCGCATTCGCGCAGGGCTCGGGCGCCTGCCCCAATCCCAATGCGCTCGGCGTCGCGCGCACCGTGGAGATCGACACGACGGATGGGCCGGGCTTCGGTTTCGAGCATTACAAGAGCTACGACTTCCTGCGCCTGCAGGAGGTCGTGCTGACCTTCGACGACGGGCCACAGGCCGGATACACGCACAAGGTGCTGGAGGCGCTCGCCGCTCACTGCACCAAGGCGACGTTCTTCTCGATCGGCAAGATGGCGGCCGGGCTGCCCGAGATCATCCGCGACGTCGCCAAGGCGGGCCATACCATCGGCAGCCACACCTGGTCGCACGCCGACCTCAGCAAGTTGAAGAACGAGGATGACTGGAAGGCGGAGATCGAGAAGGGCGTGAGCGCGGTGCGGCGCGCGGTCGGCGGGCCGATCGCGCCGTTCTTCCGCTACCCCGTGCTCAAGGACACGAAGGAGTCGCTGGCGCACCTCGCCAGCCGCGGCATCGCGATCTTCTCGGCCGATCTCGACAGCTTCGACTTCAAGTTCAAGCGCCAGAACCCCGAGGGGTTCACCAAGTCGGTCATGGAGAGGCTGGACAAGATCGGCAAGGGCATCCTGCTCTTCCACGACGTCCACCCCGTCACGGCGAAGGCCCTGCCGCAGGTGCTGGCCGAGCTCAAAGCCCGCGGCTACAAGGTCGTGCACATGCGGCCCAAGGCCGAGGTCAAGACGCTCGCGGAGTACGACGCCCAGATCGAGCCGCTGATGAGGGGCATGGCCGCCGGCAACGCCCGGCCGATGTCCAGCGTGGTGCGCACTGTCGAGGAGGAGCCGCCCGCGTCGGCGGCGAAAACGACCGGGTCGATCAAGAAGTAGCCGCGGTCCTCACACCGCTACCGCGGCGCTCCAGGGGTGAACGATGAGTGGGCTGCCGCCGCAAGACGGCTATGTCGACGAGGTGCTGAGGTTCTGGTTCGCGGAGACCAGCCCGAAGCAGTGGTTCGAGAAGGACGAGGCGTTCGACGCCGAGGTGCGCCGGCGCTTCCTCGCGCTCCACGAGGCCGTCGCCGCACAGCCGAGCGAAGCGCTGCTCGAGGATGTCCGCACCGCGCGGGCGGCCCTCATCGTGCTCGATCAGATGCCGCGCAACATGTTCCGCGGCAGCCCGCGCGCGTTCGCGACCGACGCCAAGGCCCTCAAGATCGCCGAGGCGGTCGTCGCCCGAGGCTACGACGCCGGGCTGAGCAGGGACGAGCGCCTGTTCTGCTACCTGCCGTTCGAGCATGCCGAGGACCCGTCAGCGCAGGCGCGCGGCGTTGCCCTCGTCTCGACGCTGGGCGATGCCGACCTGACGAGGTGGGCCGAGGCGCACAAGGCCGTCATCGACCGCTTCGGCCGCTTCCCGCACCGGAACGCCGTGCTCGGACGGCCTTCGACGCCCGAGGAGGTCCGGTTCCTCGAGGAGCCGGGGAGCTCGTTCTGAAGGGCGTGAAGTCGAGTAGTCGAAAGATCGTGCGAAGTCGACTTCACGAGCTCACCAGCGGATGTCGAGGTCGACGAAGGGCGCGCGCACCTGCACCCGCTTCTTCTCGGGGTCGACGCGGACGTCCGTGTGAGGCGCCTTCACGCTCACCTTGCCGCTCGCCTTGTCGACGTTGACCTGGGTACGCGGCGCCTCCACGCGCACCTCGCCCTCCGGCTCGGCCTTGTCCTCTTTGCCGGCGGGCTTCGGGGGGGCCTTCTCCGCCGGCGCAGTCTCGCCGACGGCGCCGGGCACGGCCAGGGACAGAACGCCCCGCAATTGCGGTACGGCGCTGCCGAGCACCACAGCAGCACTGAGACCCAGCGCCACCAGGCCGACGGCAGAAAGATGCGACCTCGACAGGGACATCCGGCTTCTCCATGTGTGGCAGGCAACAAACGGCGAGCAGGCAAGGCCGTCCCAGCCATCCCGCCTTCGCAATATGGTGAATGCGCGTGGCGTTGTGGCGGCGTCCCGGCGCGGCGGCGTGTCGCGTCATTGGGACGCCGCCGGCGGAAGCGGCGCGCTACTTCGAGGGCGCGGCCGACCTGCCGCCCTGCGGGTCGCCGGCGACCACCACGGTCGGCGGCAGCGCAGGCGCCCCGTAGAGGGCGACGGCACCGCGGACGTCGCCTGGCTGCAGCGCGCGGAAGCGCTCCTCGTAGCGGTAGCCCATGATCTGGTTGCCGCTTGCCGGATGGTCGAGCCCGATGGCGTGGCCGATCTCGTGCGCCAGGGTGTAGCGCAGGTCGTAGCTCTTGAGGTCGCCGTCGAAGCCGACCTTCCACGGCCGCGTCGGGTTGAGGCAGACGAGCGCCTGCGAGATCGGCTTGGTGGCCTCGGGAGAGGCGGCATCGTAGAAGACGTCGGCGAAGGCCCAGCCCTCCGGATCCATCTGCGCGCCGATCAGAATATCGGCCGGGGCGCCTTCGCCAGCCTCCTTGAAGGTGACGTTGGCGGCGGCTTCCCACATGGCGAACGCAGCGGCGATCTCGCTCCTGATCGCTGGCGCGGGCAGGCCCGAGCTCGCCGAGAGGCGATCGAGGCGCGTGAGGCCGCGGCAGTTGCGGGCGCCGGGGAACCGCGTAGGCTCGGTCATCAGCCGGTAGGTGATGACGCGCGGGCCGCCGCCGGCCGCCGGCTTCCAGCGCACCGGATGGCCATCCATCTTGAGGACGCGGTATGCCTCGGCCTCCTGCGCGCCGAGCGGTGCCGCCGCCAAGCCAAGGCACAGCAACCCGTGGAGGGCCCCGATGAGGCCAGCAGTCGCTACTCTCAACCCCGATCCCCCGTTGCGCGGTCGTTTTGGACCGCCTCCCACCATCTTTCACGCCACTTTTGCCTTGTTGATGCTCGGCTTGGCGCAAAAGGTTGCGGGCCAAACTTAAGTCCGTTGCGCGCGTCGGTCAACCCAATATGGGCCAATATGGGACAGCGTGTCCTGAGCCCGAGCGCCGCGCGCTGCGGGTGGGGCCCCCACCGGCCGGCCGGAACGCGTCAGTTGGTGGTGCAAATCCAGCGGATGATCACGCAGTCGGAGGAGTAGCGCCCGCACGACTTGATGGCGGCGCTCTCGGCCTGGCCGCGGTTGGAGCCCCAGCCCGCGCCGTAGGCTTGCGGTCCCACGGCAAGGGCGCCGCAGGCGTTGCGGAACCAGACAGCGCTCACGCAATCCGCGGCGTGGCGGCGGCATTCGGACATGGCCCTGTCCTGGGCCTGGGCGCGCGACGTGTAGTCGTAGGCCCACCCGTGTGCCCTGGTCTTGGGAGAGAACGCGATGGCGCCGAAATAGTCCTGAGCCGTGGCAGGGCCCGCGCTCCATGCGAGCAGGAGGCAGATCACGGATGCCGCCGGAAGAACTCCCCTTCGGGCCACCAGGCGCTCCCTCACAAAGCCCACTGCAGTCGCTGAAATCTCCGCCCGGCGGCGCCCCCGACTCGCCGCGCTCGCCGCCGCTTCGCGCAGATATCCTGCGACAACACGCACCGCAACCGCGCCGCGAGAGCAAATCTCGGCATCTGCCACCAAGGGTTGCCGCAACCATGCCACAATTCGGCTGGTGACGCCGGATGGCGGGCACAGGCTCGCGCAGCACGGCTCCTGGAGCGATGGGTGACCGCCGAGGCACCAAGCCATTGGTCGGGAATCGACGGAATCCACAGGTTGCATAGGGCAGTGGCAAAAAATTCTCGCATGCAGAGGCAATAAGATCATCTAAGCCATTCTCAGGCCAAAGTTAACCGCGATTATCCCAGACTGTTGACCGATATCGTTCAACTGACACCTTTCGGGCAACGGGTGGACCATCGTTCAGCTGAGAGCCGGCGCCGGTCGAGGCGTGCAGCCGGGGAGCCCTCTGGCGTGACGGCCGGGGGCGGACATCGCGAGGGAAGCAACCGACATGGGCTTTGAATCACCGGCTCTGGTGGCACCGGGGCGCAGGGAGGCCTTCGGGCCATTCGCCCAGCCGCGCGACAGGGAGGCCGTCGGCGCGCCGCTGGAGGCGGCCCGGCTGCGGCTCCTGGACCTGGCCCGCAGGCTCGAGGGGCTCCTGGGCGAGCATGCGGCCCCGCTCCTGGAGGCCGCCGGGCAGCAGCTCGAGCAGCGCTCCTGCCGCATCGCTGTGATCGGCCAGATCAAAGCCGGCAAGAGCACCTTCATCAACGCGCTCGCCGAGCGTCCCGGCCTGCTGCCGACCGACATCAACCCGTGGACCGTGGTGGTCACGGCTTTGCACTTCCGCAACGCGCCGACGACGCCCGAGCATGCCGCCGTGTTCCATCTCTTCTCGGTCGACGAGTGGAACGAGCTGGCCGACGGCGGCGGACGGCTCCGAGAGCTCACCGAGCGCCTCGTGCCCGGTTTCCAGTCGGACCTCTTGCGGGCGCAGCTGCAGGTCATGCGCAAGCGGGCCGAGCAGCGCCTGGGGCTCAGTTTCGCCGACCTGCTGGGCAAGTGCCACCGCTTCGAGACGGTAACGGCGGAGATCCTCACCGACTACGTCAGCGCGGGCGACGAGGCGAGCCGGCCGTGCGCCGGCACCTGGCGCCGGCACTACTCCGACATTACCCGCTCGGCCGATCTCTACTTCAACGAGGGCCCGTTCGCCTTTCCCCTCACGCTGATCGACACGCCGGGCACCAACGATCCCTTCCTGGTGCGCGACGAGATCACCCGCCGCAGCCTGGAGAACCCGGACATCTACGTGTTCGTGGTCTCGGCGCTGCAGCCCCTGTCGGCGGGCGACGTGGCCATGCTGCGGCTGCTGAACGGCCTCTACAAGGACCGCATCGTCGTCTTCATCAACCGCATCGACCAGCTGCCCGATCCGGCAAGCGACGCCGCGGCGGTGCGCGCGACCATCGAGAAGCGGCTCAGCGTGGAGTTCCCGGCGCTGCAGATCCCCGTGATCTGCGGCAGCGCCAGGCTCGCGAGCCTGCGCCTGGAGGCCGACTGCGCGGATCGGGCGCGGCTTCCGGCACGGGCGCATGCCACCCGCAACGCCCGGCTGCAGGCGCTGCTCGAGCAGGCGCCGTGCGAGCCCCTGGTCGACGAGCGGCCCCGCGTCCCCGCCCCGGTGTTGAGCTCCGGCATGCGCGAGGTCTCGGCCGCGATCACCCGGCTCATGTGCACGAGCGGCATCGCCATGCTGCTGCGGCAGATCGCGGTGTGCCTCGCGGAGCTGGTGCGCACCGCCGAGGTGACGGACCGCGCGGAGCTGGAATCGATCCAGGCGCTCGTCGGGGCGCGGCGCCTGGAGGCGGCGGCCCTGCGCCGGCGCCTCGAGGAGGAGCAGGCCTCGCTCGCGGCCTTCGAGGAGCGCGCCAATCAGCTGCAGGCCTCCTTCAAGGAGGTGGAGGCCCACTTCGCGGACCTCGTGATAACGGCCACCCAGCTCCTGCGCCAGCGGCTCGGCGGCCTGGTGCGGGAGTTCGCCGAGAAGGAGGCGGGCGCGCTCAGGGAGGCGCTGCAGGAGCGGCCGAGGCAGGCGGTGTGGCGTTGCGATATCATGCCGTTGCGCCACGAGCTGGAGGAGGCGTACCTCAACGCGTGCGAAGAGGCCACGTCCGATCTCGACCGAATCGAGCAGGTGCTCTATCCGCAGCTCAAGCTGATCGTCAGCTGGCTCCTGCCCGACTACAACGGCAGCCTGCTCGAGGTGCCGGCCTGGCCGCACGGCGTGATGCCGTCGGTCACCGCGCTGGGCGACAAGGTCACGATGGACCTCGGCACGTCCTGGTGGAGCCGGTGGTTCGCCGGCCGCAAGGCCGCCGAGGAACGCGCCAGGCATCTGCGCTGCCTGATCGAGGAGGATTTCCTGGCGATTGCCGACGAGCTGGTGGAGGAGGCTGGCGCCTACCTTTCCGAGCGCGTCGACTACGTCATGCGCAGGGTGGACGCCATCGGCAGCGGCCTGCGCACCGGGATCGAGCGACGCGGCGAGAGCCTCGCCAGGGAGCAGACCCTGCTCGACAGTCCGGCCCAGGGGCAGGATCTCGAGCGCTTCGAAGCGGAGCAGAAACAGCGCGCCGACACCTGCATGGAGCGGCAGGAGGCCTGCTCGGCCGCGCTCGAGGAGCTGGTGGCGGTGCTCGAGGCGCTCGAGACCGCACAGGGCGAGAGGCCATGACATGATCGAGCCGGCGGTACTCGTCGTCCCCGAGCGCAACGGGCCCCCACCGGCGGCGGCCCTCGGCGAGCCGCGGCTGCGCCCCGGCGCCAAGGAGCGCCCGGCGCGCATCGTCGTGATCGGCGAGTTCAACAGCGGCAAGACCACGCTCGTCAATGCGCTGCTGGGCTGTGCCGTGCTGCCCACCAGCTTCACAAGGCATACGGCATACCCCACCGTGGTGGGGTTCGCCGCCGAGCCGCGGCTGCGCGCCGAGATCGACGACCGCAGGCGCATCGCCGTGCCGTGGAGCGCCATCGACGGCACGCCGGCCAAGCACATCCGCCGGCTGCATGTCGGCATGCCCCTCGACCGGCTGAAGACGCTGCGGGCAGTCGATACCCCGGGGTTCGGTCTCGGCGACGAGGACGACGAGGAGCGCACGCTCAGGGCCTGCCGCGGCGCCGACACCGTGATCTGGTGCACGCCGGCGATGCAGGCCTGGAAGGCGAGCGAGCTGCGCGCCTGGCTCGCCCTGCCACGGGCGGCGCGCCAGCGCGGCATTCTGGCGGTGACCTTCATGGATGCGCTGCCGTCGAGCGGCGACGCCGGCCGCCTGCTGGCGCGCTTGCATGCCGACGCCGGCCCGCATCTTCCGCAGGATCGTCACGTTCTCGTCGCGTGGGATCCTCGCTTCACCCGCCGCCGAATTGGGGTAGTATCGCCACCGTCGACTCGGCTGACCCGGCGGCGTTGGCCGACATCGGGACGGGAGTCGCGGGGTGCCGCTCATGCGCTGGGTGATCGTCGCCTGCCTGCTCTGCCTCGGCGTGACCGCCAGCACGGCCAGCGAGACGAACTGGGGCACCTGGGCCGAGGAGGTGCGCAAGCAGCACCCGCTGGCGGGCAGCATCTACCGTACGTCGCTGACAACACCGCTGATCATGTCCGGCTCGTCACGAACGGACGCGATGGCCGTTGGCAAGCTGTTCCACGCCCTCCCTCCGGATGGCGGCGGGCCCCTGGTCCCGGCGGGGATCGCCCTGCTCGGGGAGGTCCATGACAACCCCGAGCATCACCGGGTTCGGGCGTGGATGATCGAGAATACCGCCAGGCTGGTCCGTCCATGGCGCCCGGCGATCGTGTTCGAACAGATCAGGGCCGACCAGCAGCCGGCGCTGGACCAGTTCAAAGCCTTCGCTGAAGCCGGGGGCGGCGCTTCCGCCGTCGATGAACTGTTTCGGCTCCTCGAATGGGACAAGACCGGGTGGCCGCCCGCGCGAATCTACAGGCCGCTGCTTGCGGCTACCCTCGCAGCAAAACTCCCGATCGCGACCGGCGACCCGCCGCGCGACCGGGTGCGCGCCGTCGCGCGGAGCGGCTTGTCGGTGGTGCCGCCGGAGGAACGCGCTCGCCTTCGGCTGGACAGCCCGATGCCGCCGGCGCTGCTCTATGCGCTTCGCCAGGACCTCGTCGATGGTCATTGCGGGGTATTGTCAGGGGAGACGGTCGCGAGAATGGCTGCGGCGCAACGCTACCGCGACGCGCATCTTGCTGACGCGCTGTTGGCAGCTGCAGAGCGGGATCGGGATGGGTTCGCCATCCTGATAGCCGGCAACGGTCACGTGCGCAGCGATCGCGGCGTCCCCTGGCACATACGCCTGAGGGCGCCGGAGAAGATGCTGGTGTCCAGCTACCTGCTCGTCGAGGTCGAAGAGGGCAAGACGGACCCGGAGGCCTACGTGCCGCGCGATCCGGAGGGCAAGCCCGCCGCCGACCTCATGATCTTCACGCCCAGGGCCGAGCGGGTCGATCCCTGTGAGGCCATGCGCAAGATGAAGCGGCCGTAACCACCGTCATCCCGGACGAAGCGATGTGAGCCGAAGGCGAGCAGCGCTTCGATCCGGGACCTCGTGACGAGTGGCTCGAAGGCCGGTGCCTCCCTGCGGCTCCCGGATACGGGCGCCGGTCGACCCGTCGGCTCGCGTCTGCTGCGACGTTGGAGGCGAGGGGTCCGACCCCTTCGCTATGGCGTTTCGCGGTGCGGTACCATATGAAGCGGGCTCATGCCCAGGCGTACGGACATCAAATCCATCCTCATCATTGGTGCGGGGCCGATCGTGATCGGCCAGGCCTGCGAGTTCGACTATTCCGGAACCCAGGCCTGCAAGGCGCTCCGAGCCGAGGGCTACCGCATCGTCCTCGTCAACTCCAATCCGGCCACCATCATGACGGATCCGGAGCTGGCCGATGCCACCTACATCGAGCCGGTGACGCCGGAGTTCGTCGCCAAGATCATCGCGAAAGAGCGCCCCGACGCACTGCTGCCGACCATGGGCGGGCAGACCGCGCTCAACGTCGCGCTGAGCCTCGCCAACGAGGGCGTGCTCGACCGGTACGGCGTGGAGATGATCGGCGCCAAGGCCGAGGCCATCGCCATGGCCGAGGACCGCGAGCTGTTCCGCCAGGCCATGACCCGCATCGGCCTCGCCACCCCCAAGTCGCGCCTCGCCCACAGCCGCGAGGAGGCCGCGGCGGCGCTGGAGCATGTCGGCCTGCCGGCGATCGTCCGGCCCTCGTTTACGCTGGGGGGCACCGGCGGCGGGGTGGGCTTCAACCGCGAGGAGTTCCTCGAGATCGTCGAGCGCGGCCTCGACGCCTCGATGGCGCGCCAGGTGCTGATCGAGGAGAGCGTGCTCGGCTGGAAGGAGTTCGAGATGGAGGTGATCCGCGACCGCGCGGACAACTGCATCATCGTCTGCTCCATCGAGAACGTCGACCCGATGGGCGTGCACACGGGCGACAGCATCACGGTCGCCCCGGCCCTGACGCTGACGGACAAGGAATACCAGATGATGCGCAACGCCTCGATCGCGGTGCTGCGCGAGATCGGGGTGGAGACCGGCGGCTCCAACGTGCAGTTCGCCGTCAACCCCGACGACGGCCGCCTCGTCGTCATCGAGATGAACCCGCGCGTGTCGCGCTCCTCCGCGCTCGCCTCCAAGGCGACGGGCTTCCCGATCGCCAAGGTCGCCGCCAAGCTCGCCGTCGGCTACACGCTGGACGAGATCCAGAACGACATAACGGGGGGCGCCACGCCGGCCTCGTTCGAGCCCACCATCGACTACATCGTCACCAAGGTGCCGCGCTTCGCCTTCGAGAAGTTCCCCGGCGCCGAGCCGGTGCTGACCACGTCGATGAAGTCGGTGGGCGAGGCGATGGCGATCGGGCGCAGCTTCGCGGAAAGCCTGCAGAAGGCGCTGCGCAGCCTGGAGACGGGGCTCGCCGGCCTCGACGACTACGCCTTCGAAGGGCTCGGCGCCGGCGACGACAAGAACGTGATCCGCGCGGCACTGGGCGTGCCGACGCCGGACCGGCTGCTCAAGGTCGCGCAGGCCATGCGGCTGGGCATCGACCACGCCCAGATCCATGCCTCCTGCCGCATCGATCCGTGGTTCCTGGCGCGCATCCAGGAGATCGTCGATGCGGAGGCGCTGGTCAGGGCGCACGGGCTGCCGGAAACCGAGACGCGGCTGCGCGATCTCAAGGCGATGGGGTTCTCGGACGCGCGCCTCGCCCGGCTGGCGAAGCTCACCGAGGCGGAGGTGCGCCGGCGCCGCCACGCGCTTGCTGTGCGCCCGGTCTACAAGCGCATCGACACCTGCGCGGCCGAGTTCGCCTCGCCCACCGCCTACATGTACTCGACCTACGAGCGCGGCCTTTGCCGGCCCGCCGGCCTGCGAGGCGGCGCCTTCGGACCGCGACAAGGCCGTCATCCTGGGCGGCGGCCCCAACCGCATCGGCCAGGGCATCGAGTTCGACTACTGCTGCTGCCACGCCTGCTTCGCGCTGAGCAAGGCCGGCACCGAGACCATCATGATCAACTGCAACCCCGAGACGGTCTCGACCGACTACGACACCTCCGACCGGCTCTATTTCGAGCCGCTGACCGCCGAGGACGTGCTCGAGATCATCGCGGTGGAGCGCTCGCGCGGGCGGCTCAAGGGCGTAATCGTGCAGTTCGGCGGGCAGACGCCGCTGAAGCTCGCCGAGCCGCTGGAGGAGGCGGGCGTGCCTATCCTCGGCACCTCGCCCGACGCCATCGACCTCGCCGAGGACCGCGACCGCTTCAAGGCGCTGATCGAGCGGCTGGGGCTCAAGCAGCCCGACAGCGGCATCGCCCGCTCGTTCGCGCAGGCGCGCACCACGGCGGCGGCACTCGGCTATCCGCTGCTGGTGCGTCCCTCCTACGTGCTCGGAGGGCGGGCGATGGAGATCCTCGGCGATGCCGGCGACCTCGACCGCTATCTCGCCAAGCTCGCCGTCGCGCTCGACCAGCCCTCCGAGCTCGCCGTCTCGGAGGACCGCCCCCTGCTCATCGACCGCTATCTGAGCGATGCCATCGAGGTCGATGTCGACTGCCTGTGCGACGGCAAGGACACCTTCATCGCCGGCATCATGGAGCACATCGAGGAGGCCGGCATCCACTCGGGCGACAGCGCCTGCTCGCTGCCCGCCCACTCGCTCCCGCCCGCGGTGATCGCCAGGCTCGAGCGGCAGACGCGCGACCTGGCGCTGGCGCTCGAGGTCGTCGGCCTGATGAACGTGCAGTATGCGGTGAAGGACGGCGAGGTCTACGTCATCGAGGTCAATCCGCGCGCGTCGCGCACCGTGCCGTTCGTCGCCAAGGTGATCGGCAAGCCGGTCGCCGGGATAGCCGCGCGCATCATGAACGGCGAGCGGCTCGGCGGGTTCGGGCTGGGGCCGGAGCTGGGGCCGGAGAAGCTCGGTCACGTCGCCGTGAAGGAGGCCGTGTTCCCGTTCGCGCGCTTCCCTGGCGTCGACACCGTGCTGGGGCCCGAGATGCGCTCCACCGGCGAGGTGATGGGCATCGACCGGGAGTTTGCCCTGGCGTTTGCCAAGAGCCAGATCGGCGCCGGCAACACGCTGCCCTTGAAGGGAGCGGTGTTTGTCTCGGTTCGGGACGCCGACAAGGAGAGCCTGGTCGGCGCCGCACGCACGCTGGCGGAGGCCGGATTTCGCATCCTGGCGACGCGCGGCACCAAGCGTGTCCTGGATCGGCACGGGATACCCTGCGAGCAGGTCAACAAGGTGCTGGAGGGCCGCCCGCACGTCGTCGACCTGATGAAGAACGGCGAGGTCCACCTCGTGTTCAACACCACCGACGGGGCGAAAGCCTTGGCCGATTCCAAGGGCATACGCCGTACCGCCTTGCTTCACCACATTCCGTATTATACAACTTTGGCCGGTGCGCTTGCGGCGACGCAGGCCATTAAGGCACTTGCGGCGGGCACCCTCAATGTTGCCCCGCTGCAGTCCTATATAAGCCCAGCACCCTGAATGCGTCCGGGCCGGTCCCCATCCGAGGGCTGGCCAAACTATGAAATCTGAGTGACACTGAAAGGGTGCTCACGCTGGTTGGGAAGCATCCCCGGAACACATACGAGTGGTGAACATGGAAAAGGTGCCGATGACCATGGAGGGTTATCGCAAGCTCGAAACCGAGTTGCACCGCCTCAAGGCCGAGGAACGGCCGCGGATCATTCAGCAGATCGCGGAGGCGCGCGACCACGGCGACCTGTCGGAGAATGCCGAGTATCACGCGGCCAAGGACGCGCAGGGCCTGAACGAGGCGCGCGTGGCCGATCTCGAGGACAAGCTCGCGCGCGCCGAGATCATCGATCCGGCCAAGCTGTCGGGCAGCACCGTCAAGTTCGGTGCGACGGTGACGCTGGAGGACGAGGATTCCGGCGACAAGGTGAAATACAAGATCGTCGGCGAGGACGAGGCCAACCTGCGCGAGAGCAAGATCTCCATCACCTCGCCGATCGCGCGGGCGCTCATCGGCAAGTCGAAGGGCGAGAACGCCGAGGTGACGACGCCCAAAGGCGCGCGCAGCTACGAGATCCTGAAGGTCGAGTTCAAGTAGCGCGGCCGCAGCAAGAACCCCAACGCCTGTCGACGTCGCCTGCCCGGCAGCATTGCCGTGCAGGCCCGCGTCGGCGGCTGCCGCGGCATGCCGGGCATCTGCCCGCGCGGCGCATCCACCGGCGCACCCACAGGCGCACCCACCGGGCCCGCCTTTTTCCACAGCATGGGGGAGGCGGCCCATGATGTGCGTCCAGTGACGTATGATGGCGGTAGACCGATACCTGACGGGTGCGTTCGCAGCGTTGCGGTTGGCCGGAGGTCTGTCATGCGTACGGGCGGGCGAAGGCGCGGTGTCGCGCAGGCGCTGTCGTGCTTCCGACGTTCGATTGCTGTCGCAGTCCTTGCCACACTAGCCGTCGCGGCGCCGCTGCCTTCGGGCGGCGATCACTGGGCGGGCCGCATCAGCCGGCACCTGGTTCCCCCCGCCGAGGCGCGCAAGGCGCCGACGCGGGTATCTGCCGTGCGCCCGTCGGGACTCGACCTCGAGGCTCCAGCCTTTGTGCCGCTGCCGCGGGTGCCCGCCGTGCGTGCGCCGGCAGGCGCCTTCAAGGCTCCGGCATTCGAGCCGCCCAAGCCGGGACGCGTGGTGCGTCTGCCCCCCGACACCGTCAAAGCTCCGGCGTTCAGGATGCCCGGAGAGCGGGCGGGCTCGCAGCCGTCCGCAAACGGCGGCAAGGCCAGGGGACGCCACGACGCGTCCGAGAATGGGACATGGACGGCCGCCTTCGTGCGCAAGGAGGGACCGACGGGGCGTCCCGCGGCAGACCTCGAGCGCCGCGACCCCCAGAGGCGGCACGCCACGTACCACCGGATGCTGGAGAAGCTCTCCAAGCCTGCCGCGCGCAAGCAGCCGGCGAAGGCAGAGGCGCCGTCCGCGCGGAAGGACGACGGCGCCGGGACCGTCGCGAGCAGCCCCAAGCCGGCGCGGCGGCGGCTGGGCAGCCGCCCTGTGGGAGAGCTTCTGCCCCCCATCGGCAGCTTCAGGCCGAACGAGGTGCTGGCCATCAACCTCGGGCCCGAGGCGCTCGCAAAGGTCCGCGCCGGCAGCTACGAGCTGGTCGGACAGATCGACCTGCCGGAGCTCGGGCTCACCGTCGCCCGCCTCAGGCCGCCCGAGGGCTTCAATACCGTCACCGGCTGGGAACGGCTGTACGACCTCGTCCCGGATGGCGGCTTCGCGCTGAACCGGGTCTACACACCCTACCGCCTGGGCGCGGGGCCGGACCGCAGCGGCCCCGGCGTCAGCGCCCCCGCCGGCAAGGGCTGCACGACGGAGCGCTGCTTCGGCGCCGCGCTCATCAACTGGCAGACCCCGCTCGGCGCCTGCGCGCGCGACGTGCGGGTCGGCGTTGTCGATACCGGCTTCGATATCGGCCATCCGGCGTTCGCGGGCCTGCGCTACTCCTACAAGGAGTTCCTGCCCGACGGGAAGGTCAGGGCATCCGACGAGCACGGCACCGGAGTCCTTTCGCTGCTCGCCGGACATGCCGGCAGCGGCACGCCCGGCCTGATCCCCGAGGCCCACTACATCCTGGCCAACGTATTTTACGCCGACAGCGAGGGGGATCCCATCTCCGACACCGTGCATATGCTGCGGGCGCTCGATTGGCTGATGAGGAGCGGCGTGGCGGTCGCCAACCTGAGCTTTGCGGGCCCGCCGGACGACCTCGTGCATCGCGCCGTGCAGAAGCTGACCAAGGCCGGGATCGTGGTGGTGGCAGCCGCCGGCAACGAAGGGCCCAGCGCTCCGCCCAGCTATCCCGCGGCCTACGAGGAGGTCATCGCCGTCACGGCGGTCGACCGCCACCTGGAAGCCTACCGCTATGCGAGCCGGGGCAATCACATCGATGTGGCCGCTCCAGGCGTCGACGTCTGGACCGCCCTTCCCGGGCGGCGCGAGGGGCCGCAGACGGGTACCTCGTTCGCCGTGCCGTTCGTGACCGCCGTCGTGGCGGTGGCCAATGGCGCGACCGGGCTGCGCCCCGACGGCGACCCGCTCGCGGCAAAGACGCGCGCGCTGGCGGCGATCGCCAAGGGCATCAAGAGCCTCGGACGCCGCGACCGCGACCCGACGTTCGGTGCGGGCCTGGTGCAGGCCCCCGCCCCCTGCGAGGCAATCGCGCCGAGGATCGTGGCGGCAGCCCAGCCCTGGGCCGGAACGGTCCGGCGGGAGCTCGAGACGGTGGCGGCGGGGCCCGTCGCATTCGGCGCCTGGGTGAGCACCGTGCATACCGCATCCGACAGCGCCGGGTCGCGCTGACGACGGGCGGATCGACAGGCGCGTGGCCGTCTCGAAGAAGGCCGGCGGCGCGTTTGAGCGAACGCATGCGACGCCCGTCGCCCCCCTCGCCGGCGACAACAATCCGTTGGGGATACGGCAATCGGGAGGGGGATACGGCCCCGGCGACACGCGTGCCGCCGGGACCCCTCACGGCCGATGCGGCGCCGCCGAGGTGCGGGTGTCAGCGGCGTAGCTCGACCGAGAGAGCAAACCACTGTAGCGATGGCGGACGTCGGCACGATGGCCCGCCGCGGCACCTTTGGTAACTTTTTCTTACCGATATTGACGAGGCGCCGCGCCTGGTCAGAGCCGCGACCAGCCTTTGCTGATCGTGGCCGCTTCGTCCGGCCGGGAGAGCGGCTGGTCGCTCATCATGGCGGTGACCAGCGAATCGATCGTCTTACGCGGCCCGGAGCCCGCGGGCCTCGAGCCGAGCGCCGCCGGAGGCGTTGCCGCGACCACATCCCAGCGCCCGCCTTCGTTGCGGCAGGCGAGCCCGTGCGAGGCCTGCCTCGTTGCATAGCGCAGCTCGTACTGCCGGCACCAGGCGGTGGCCTTGCTCTTGAACGACAGCACCGGCCGCAGGGCGACGAGCGCGGCATCCTTGCCGCTCTCCGTCCATTCCAGAGCGCGGCCGAGGCTCGCCTCCACCCCGCTGCCCTGTCCCGGAGGTGGCGGCGCCAGCCACATCCCGATTGCGACCAGGACGGCCGCCAGCGCCGGCCCGCTGGCCAGCGACCACGCCGGCACCGGGTAGCGCCGCCCGAGCCATCCGACGAGGCCGCGGAGGCGGCCGGCGCGCTGCGCGACGGGCGGCTCGGAGCCGCTCGCCACCACCGGTGCCTCCGGCACGCGCATCACCGCATCCACCAGCCACGCCGGCGGCGGCTCGCTCAGCTTGGCCTCGAACGGCTCGGCCATGCGCCGCCCCGCCGTCGCCATGTAGGCCTGCAGCTCCGCCACCAGCGCCGGGCTCCGCGCCAGCTCCTGCACCAGCTTGGGCACCTCCCCCGGCGCCAGCCGGCCGTCGGCCAGCGCCATCGCTTTCTCGCCTGCACTCTTCATGTTGCTCAGGACCCTGTCTTGGCCGCGAGCCGCGCATCGCGCGGCGGCCCCGGCTGATTGAGGACGGCGGCGAGGGCGCGCCGCGCCCGGGCCAGCCTGCTCATGACGGTGCCGATCGGCACCCCGGTGATCTCGGCGGCCTCCTTGTAGGAGGTGCCCTCGACACAGACCAAGGCGACGACAGCGCGCTGCTCGGCGGGCAGCCGCGCCAGCGCCGCCGCCACCGCCTGCAGCGTCAGCTCGCTTTCCGTGACGAGGCGGCCGTCGGAGCCGGCTATCCCCTCCGCCGCCTCGATATCCACAACCTCGCCGCGAACCTTCGCGGCGCGCACGCGGTCGAGCCAGATGTTCTGCGCAATCCGATACATCCAAGAATCGAGCCGCGTTCCGGGTTGCCACTGATCGATCCGCGACAAGGCACGCAGGCAGGCGTCCTGCACGAGATCGTCGCCCTGCTCGGCATTGCCCGTGAGAGCGTACGCGAAACGCCGCAGGCGCGGCAGAACCGCCACCATCCGCTCGCGGATCTCGTCCCTCACGCGCCTGCCTCCAGGCGATTACTGGACAACGTGACGGGCATCGGGCTTATTCCCCACTCATGGCAACTTGCCCTCGCCGACACGGGGTCCGACCCCTCGCCACCAACGTCTCGATGAGACTTGCAACGTTCTGCACGAGGGCTCTGACCCCGACTTCAACCGATCGGCATTCAACTCTTCCGCTTGCGGCCCGCGCCCTGCCGCAGCGTGATCGGGACGCCGGGCTCGAGCTTCACCCGGCTGATCACGAGCGTGGTTTTCACGCTCGCGACATTGGGTGCGGCCGTCAGATCGTCGATGACGAAGGCCTGGAAGGTGGAGAGGTCCGGGGCCACGCACTTCAGGATGAAATCCGTCTCGCCGGACAGCATGTAGCACTCGCGCACCAGGGGCCAGGCCAGCACCCGGTTCTCGAACGCGCGCAAATCGGGCTCGGACTGGCTGAGGAGGCCGACATTGGCGAAGGCGATGACCTGGAAATCGAGCGCCTTCTCGTCGAGCAGCGCAAAATAGCCGGTGATGATGCCGGCTTGCTCGAGCGCGCGCGTGCGGCGCAGGCACGGCGGCGGCGAGATGCCCACCTTGCGCGCGAGCTCCACGTTGGTGATGCGCCCGTTGGCCTGCAGCTCCTTCAGGATGCGCCAATCGGTAGCATCGAGGCCCGCGCGCATGGGGCTATGACTCCCGCCGTTGCAGCAGCTGTGTGAAAATCTGACGCATGGCGAGGCCATGAGCAACATTATTTCTCCCGCCCCTGCGCACCCGGCGCCGGCCGTTTCGGCCGCCGATGCCCTCGCCGCGCTCGCCGGCCGCAGCGGCTGGATCATCTCCGACGGCAAGGCCGGCAACGACACGCAGACGCGGGGCGTGCTCGACGCGCTCGGCCTCGACTGCCAGATGAAGCGGGTCGACCCGTCCGGCATCTGGAAGCTCTTGTCGCCCTGGGGGCCGGTCGCTCCGGCGGAGCGCTTCGGCACCGCGGCCAGCCAGTTTCATGCGCCCTGGCCCGACTTCGCCATCGCCGCCGGGCGGCTCACCACGCCCTACATCCGCAGGCTGAAGCGGGTCGCAGGCCGAGCCACCTTCACCATCATACTGCAGGATCCGAAGGTCGGCGCCGACGCGGCGGACTTGTTCTGGGTGCCCGAGCACGACCGGCTGCGTGGCCCCAACGTCGTCACCACGCTGACGGCGCCGCACAGCTTCACGTCGCGCCGCTTGGCCGAGCTCGCCCGCAGCATGCCGCCCGAGATCGCGGCGCTGCCGGCCCCGCGCGTCGCGGTCTCACTCGGCGGGCCGAACGGCGACTATCGCTACACGCCGGCGGTGCTCGCCCACCTGGCCGCGGCGCTGCAGTCGCTTGCGGCACTCGGCGCCGGCCTGATGATCACGCCGTCGCGGCGCACGCCGGCCGCGATCACCGCGCTCGTGCGCGGGGCCACCGAGGAAACGCGCCGCTGGCTCTGGGACGGGGCGGGGGAGAACCCCTATCCCGCCTTCCTGGCGCACGCCGATGCCTTCATCGCCCCGGCTGATTCCGTCAACATGGTGGGAGAGCCGTGCGCAACCGGCAGGCCGGTCTATGTGCTCGAGCCGGAAGGCGGCTCGCCCAAGTTTGCGCGCTTCCACGCGGCGCTGGCCCGGCACGGCGCAACGCGGCCGCTGCCCGCCCGCTTCGAGCGCCTCGAGACGTGGAGCTACCCGCCGCTGAACTCCGCCGAGACCATCGCCGCCGAGATTGCGCGACGCTGGAGCAGGCGCCAGCAGATGCTCGGCGACAGAACCGGCGACTGACGGGGTCAGCCCTCGCCTCCATCGCCGATGATGAACGCGACCTCGGGGGCCAGGGGTCTGACCAAGTCTGACCGCGACCGTCCCTTCCGTTCCCGCACGGCCGGTTCTGTGACAAAAGCGCCACGATTGTCTGCCATCAGGGTCCGCACTCGGCAAGGGACGGCATCGCGCCGTCGAGCGCACCCTTGCGCTGCGGCGAGCGGTGCGCGAGTTTAGCCGCGTTCGGGGACAGCGGAGATACGGGAGGCAGGGAGAGCAATGCCGGCGACGTCGAGCCCCGCGACCGCAGTGCGGTACCGCAACGTCGCGGAGGCCATTGAATGGCTGTGCACGGCCTTCGGCTTCGAGAAGCAGACCGTCGTCGCCGGCGAGAGCGGCACCATCGATTACGCGCAGCTCACCTGCGGGCACGCCATGCTGATGCTGGCCCCGGTGCGCGACACGCCGCTCGACAAGCTCATGAAGCAGCCGGACGAGATCGGCGGGGGCGCGACGCAGTGCACCTATCTCGTGGTCGAGGACGCCGACGCGCACCACGCCAGGGCCAAGGCCGAGGGCGCCGAGATCGTGCTCGAGCTGCAGGACGACGATTTCGGCGGGCGCGGCTACACCTGCCGCGACCCGGAGGGCCACGTGTGGATGTTCGGGACCTACGACCCCTGGCAGGGGAAGGGGCCCGAGGCGCCGCCGCCGCCCGTGCGCGCCGGCGGCAGGCGGCCGGTCGTGCTGGCCGGATTGGGGGTGGCCGTGTTCGCCGCCCTGGCGGCCGGGGTATGGACCGTGGCGGCACCGCGGCAGCCGGGCGCAGTGAGCTCGGCGGCGGTGCGTGAGCCTGCGGGCGATGCCAAGGGTGCTGCAGAGAGCAAGACGGACAGCGCGGAAGCCATCCGCGAGGCGCAGGCCCAGCTGGAGAAGGAGCGCACGGCGCGGCTGGCAGCCGACAAGGCGGGCCAGGACGTGCTCAAGCGGCTCGCTGAGGAGCAGGTCGCCAGGACCGCGGCCGAGCGCACAGTGCAGGAGGTACGCGAGGAGCGCGAGCGCGCAGCCAAGATCGCCGCGGAGAACGCCATCTCCGGCAAGGCCGGCGATGAGGCGCAGCAGCGCTTCAACGAGGAGCGCCGCGCCAGGGAGGCCGCCGAGCGCGCCGTGCGCGAGGTGCGCCTCGAGCTGGAGCGCGAGCGCTCGGCCAAGGCGGGCGCGGAGAAGGCCGGCGCCGGCAAGGTCAGCGAGGAGGCGCAGAAGCGCTTCAACGAGGAGCGCCGCGCCAGGGAGGCCGCGGAGCGCATCGTGCGCGAGGTGCGCCTGGAGATCGAGCGGGAGCGCGCCGCCAAGGTGGCAGCGGAGAAGTCCAGCGCCGGCGTCACGGAGCGTGTGGCGGCGGCCGAGAAGACCGCGCAGAAGGCCCGCGAGGAGTTGGAGCGCGGGCGTGCGACCGTGACCGCGGCCGAGATGGCCAAGGACTTTGCCCTCAACCGGGCCGATGAGGAGCGGCTCGCCCGCGAGGCGGCGGAGAAGACCGCGCTGGAGGCGCGCGAGCAGCTGGAGCGCGAGCGCCTGGCGAAGGGACCGGCCGCGCCCGCCAACCCGGATGCCGCAAAGCGCGCCGCGGACCTCAAGGTCTCTTTCGACAGGGCGCAGAAGCGTGCCACGGAGGCGCAGCGCGCCCGGGAGACGGCCGAGAAGGCCGCTGAGGAGGCGCGCGAGGCGCTGGCGCGCGAGCAGGTCGCCAAGACCGCGGCGTGGAAGGTGGTCTCCCAGCTCACCCGGCAGCTCAAGCAGCTGCAGGGCGCCTCCGAGGGCGCGAGCGTCGACGACGACGGCGCCGCGCCCGCTCCCAAGAAGACCCGCCCGCGCCCGCGCCAGAAGAAAGCCCCGGACCCGGACGAGTAGCCCCCACCCGTCATCCCGGCCCATAGAATCCCTTGGGCAATGCGAGCCGCAGGCGCGCAGCGCTCCGATCCGGGACCTCGTGAGGTAAGGCTCGACGCGTCCGACGAGGTCCGGACAACCTCGCCTGCGGCCCGGCTTCCGGGACGCGTGCTGAGCATCCCGAAGCACGCACGGCCTGGCAGCGGCTCGTCCGCTCGAGGGTTGGAGGAGGAGCAGGCGTTCCAGGCTGCGCCCGGGTCGACCTGCGACCACGACTGTGCCGAGCGCATGAACGCCTGCTCGACCGTGTCCGGACCTTTCCTGGGCGCTTGTCAGGTCAGCTCACCGGCCCAGGCCGCCGTCGGACAGCGGTTTTGCCGCCCCCGGACCCCGCGCCGGCGCTTGGATGGTCTGTCCACCAGCCGGGCGAGGTTACCGGACCGCAGCCCCCCGGCTCCTGCAGTCGAGGCGCGGCCCTGCAGGGGAAACCGGCGCCTCGTTTCCGAGGTGGGCGCATCCTGGCAGAGGCGCCAACAACGTACACGCTTCATCTGCATACATTGTTAATGCCGGCTTGCTTCCGCGGCGCGTGCGACCTCGAATCTCGTTGTGCCGTAAGGGCTTGGCAGCCATAAGAGGGGCCAAGACGCGCGTTGCAACCTCTCTGGCAACATGGCCACCACCGTCGGCAACATCCTGCGCCTGTCCCGCGCCGGCCTCGTGCTGGCCCAGCACGGCGTCGATCTCGTGCCGGCGGGCACCAAGGCGCCGCTCGCATTGCATATCGCCCGCGCCCTGACGCTGCCGGTGCGCGCGCTGACCTGGCCGTTCCGCGCGACCCGGTCCAAGGGCAACCGCATGGCCGCCGCGCTGGCGAGCCTGGGCCCCAGCTACATCAAGCTCGGCCAGTTCCTCGCCACCCGCGCCGACCTGATTGGACCGGAGCTGGCGCGCGACCTGAAGCACCTGCAGGACCGGCTGCCGCCCTTCTCCATGCAGGCGGCGCGCCGCACCATCGAGGCCGAGCTGGGCGGCCGGCTGGAGGACCACTTCGCCGAGCTCGGCCCCCCGGTCGCCGCCGCCTCCATCGCCCAGGTGCACAAGGCCGTTGTGATCGACAACGGCGCTCGCCGCGAGGTGGCCGTCAAGATCCTGCGCCCCGGCATCGAGCGGCGCTTCAAGCGCGACCTCGACAGCTACGTCTTCGCCGCGCGCCAGCTCGAGCGCTTCCACCCGCCCTCGCGCCGCCTCAAGCCCATGGCGGTGGTGGACACGCTCGCGCACTCCGTCGAGATCGAGATGGACATGCGCCTCGAGGCCGCCGCCATCTCCGAGATGGCCGACAACATCGCGGGCGATGCAACGCCCGAGCTCGGCACCTTCCGCGTGCCCGGCATCGACTGGCGCCGCACCGCGCGGCGCGTGCTGACGCTGGAATGGATCGACGGCATCCCGATCGGCGACCACGAAGCGCTGCGGGCGGCAGGCCACGACCTGAAAAAGCTCGGCCTCACCGCGCTGCAGGCCTTCCTGCGCCATGCCATGCGCGACGGCTTCTTCCACGCCGACATGCACCAGGGCAACCTGCTGGTCGACCGCGAGGGCCGCATCGTCGCGGTCGACTTCGGCATCATGGGCCGGCTCGGCCCCAAGGAGCGCCGCTTCCTCGCCGAGATCCTCCACGGCCTCATCACCCGCGACTACCGCCGCGCCGCCGCCATCCACTTCGAGGCCGGCTACGTGCCGCCGCACCAGTCGCCGGAGCTGTTCGCCCAGGCCATGCGCGCGATCGGCGAGCCGATCCACGGCCGCACCGCCTCCGAGATCTCCATGGCCGACCTGTTGGGCCAGCTCTTCGCCTACACCGAGGTGTTCGACATGGAGACCCGCCCCGAGCTGATCCTCCTGCAGAAGACCATGGTGGTGGTGGAGGGCGTGGCCCGCTCGCTCGACTCCGACCTCAACATGTGGACCGCCGCCGAGCCCATCGCCCGTGAGTGGATCGAGTCCAACGCCGGCGTTGCGGGCGCCCTGCGCGAGGCCGGCGCCGGTGCCGGAACCTTGGGCCGCGTGCTGAGCGAGGCGCCGCGCTTCCTGGAGCAGCTCGAGCGCACCGCGCTGGCGCTCGCCGGCATGGCCCGCGAAGGCTTCCGCCTCGACGAGGATACCGTGCAGCGCCTGGCGGCTGCCGAGGCCCGCCACAACCGCTGGACCCGCTGGGCCCTGTGGCTCGCCGCCCTCGCGCTCGCCGCGATCGCCCTCTCCATGATCCTACGCGCCGGCTAGCTTGCCGCCGGTTTCGCCCGAGGTGACTTGTTGCGCGTCGCCTGGCCACAGCCGCGACCGGATTCCCCTCCCCCTTGCGGGGAGGGGCTAGGGGTGGGGGGAACCCCGACATCTGATGTTCTGCTGCAACGCCGTACCGGCCACGATGTGAAGATCGGCAATCTCTGCGAGAAGCTCCTCCAAGGTGAAGAGCCCGACGCACGGCATGGCGCCGCGCGCGGCGAGCGTGCCGTCGAGCAGCCGCTTCGCCAGGATCACCGCTGGCGTGGGCGGGATGTAGGGCCCATGCCCGCTGCCGGCGACGAGGTGCCACACGATGCGCCGGCGCGCCCCGTCGGCGTCGCGGCCCTCCAGCGTCACCGCCATGCCGCCCCGGTCGGACCCGAGAAAAGCCAGCCGCCGCTTGAGGCCGAGCAGCGGCCCCGCGAGCCGCTCGGGCCTCGGCACCAGGCCGCCGCGCGCCAGCCAGGACAGGCCCCACAGCCCCAGATGGAACGCCGCCACCTCGAGCGCCGCGTAAACCTCGACGTCCCGGAGCCCCGGATAGCGCACGGGAAACAGGTCGAGTTCCGGCGTCTCACAGAGGCCCAGGAAGCGCGCCCCGAGGCCGGGAAGCCGGCGCCGCTGCAGACCCTGCCAGCCGTAGCAGCCCCCGCCAGCGGCCATGCCCAGCCCTCCCAGGCGCCTTCCGAGCGTGCCCAGGATCGATCGCGTGGTGGCAAGGCCCGGGTCGAAGCTGTTGCCCGGTGCGATGACCACATCGACCTTGTCGAGCGAGGCGAGTTGCGGGGCGCAGGCGTCGACCACGGCAGCAGACACGGCGGGCACGGTGCTGGCCCCGCTCACCACCAGCACGCCGGCCCGCCGCGCCTCCGCGTCGAGCGCCGCGACGCCCACCACGAAGGCGCGCGCATCGGCAAGGTCCACATAGTGCACCCCGGCGGCGATGCAGGCCCGCGCCAGCCGATAGTCCTGCCCCTGATAGGGCCCCGTCGCATTGATGAGCACCACCGGGCCGACCGCGCCGAGGACGGCGGCGGTTACGTCCGTTGCATCGAGTCCGATGCCGCGGACCTCCGCGCACCCTCCCGCCGCGAGCCGCGAGGCACGGGCCTGCGCCGCATCCGCGCGCCGGCCGGCGACGATCACCTCGATGCCCGCCACCCGCGCCAGCCGCTCGGCAGCCAGCCCCCCGAAAGCTCCGTAGCCGCCGAGAACCAGTACGCGCGGCCCCCTCTCCCCGCTTGCGGGGAGAGGGCCGGGGTGATGGGCAGCAAAAGACTCGTGAGGGGCAGCCACAGGCACCACCCATGCTGCAGGGTGGCTCTACCTCGTGGCCTGCCTGTCCAGGAACTCCAGCACGTGCCGGTTGAACGTCTCGGGCTCCTCCACGTGCAGCATGTGCGACACGCCCGGCACCACCACCAGGTCGGAGCCCGCAATGCCCCGATGGATCACCTCGGCCGCCGCCGGCGGCGTGCTCGGGTCCTCGGCCCCGACGATGACGCGCGTCGGCAGCCTGATGCCGCCGAGCCGGTCGGTGACGTTGAGCGTGCTGATCGCCTGGCACCAGCCGACATAGCCCTCCACCGGCGTCGTCTCCAAGTAGCCGCTCATGCGCGCCACCAGCGCCGGCTTGCTCTCGCGGGTCGCCGCCGCGAGCCAGCGCTGCATGGCGAGCGGCACCTGCGAGGCCATGCCCTTCTCGCGCGCGTCCTTGACGCGCTCGTCCCACAGCGCCTGCGCCTCGGCGGGTACGCGGCTCGAGGTCGAGCACAGGATCAGGCTCGAGAACCGCTGCGGGTGGT
Source organism: uncultured Alphaproteobacteria bacterium (assembly GCA_963840075.1). Classification (GTDB taxonomy): domain Bacteria; phylum Pseudomonadota; class Alphaproteobacteria; order Rhizobiales; family Hyphomicrobiaceae; genus AWTP1-13. The sequence goes on from CAWIXS010000017.1 coordinate 249,206, forward strand.
CCAGCCCCAGATGCTGGCCCACCATGCCGCCCATGGAGAGCCCGAGGAAATGCGCGCGCTCGATCTCGAGGTGGTCCATCAGCCCGACCACGTCCGCGCTGAGCGTGGCGAAGCTGTAGGGCGCCTTCGACGCCTCGCTCCGGCCGTGTCCGCGGGCATCGAAGCGCACCACGCGATAGCGCGGGGCCAGCGCGGCGGTCAGCTCGTCCCAGGTCGAGAGGTTGGTGGCGAGCGGATGATGCAGCACGACCGCCGGCGCCGCGCTTGGGCCCTCGGCCTCGTAGCTCAGGCGAATGCCGTTGATGGATGCTTGCATGGCGTGTCCTCCTCGAAGCCAGATCCTCGAAGCCAAAGGGTCGTGTCAGGCGCGGGTGTCGCCGCCCGGCGGCGGGGGCGCGTGCGACTTCGACTTGATGTCGCCGCTGATGCGGTCCGACAGCGCGAGCAGCACGCTCGACACCACGAACACCACGTGGATGACCGCGTACCAGATGAGATCGCGATCCGAAGCCGTCTTCACGGTCATGAACTGCTTGAGGAGCTGAATCGCCGAGATCGCCACGATCGAGCCGAGCAGCTTGATCTTCAGCGCCGTGAAGTCGATCGAGCCCATCCACTCCGGCCAGCTGCGGTCGGACGTATGGTCGATCTTGGAAACGAAGTTCTCGTAGCCCGAGAAGATCACGATCATCACCAGCGCCCCGGTCAGGGCCAGATCAACGAGGCCCAGCACGCCCAGGATGGCCTCGCCCTCGCTCTTCTGCAGCGCCCCCACCATGAGATGGTAGGCCTCCTGCACGAACTTGATGAGCAGCACCACGACGCCCAGCGCCAGCCCGAGAAAGAACGGCGCGAGCAGCCACCGGCTGCTGACCAGCAGGCGCTCCAGGAGCCTCTCCAGGCTGCGGTTCATGACGTCTCGGCCTCGCTGAATTCCATGTTCGCCCTGTATGAACGCGGTAAGGCGCGAAAGTAACGCCAAGTTCCGGCGCAACAGACTTGCCGATCAGACCATCGCCACGTCGAAGGCATCGGTAGCAGGGTCATACGTAAACCGTGCCGCGCCGGTCACCACGACATCAGTGATCGTCCCTTCCCGAAACACCGGGACGTTTAACCCTTTTGGCCGGTGACGAGCAGAGGGCGCCAGGAATGCGCCGATCCTGCTCCTCCGAGCCTCCTGCCCAAGCGTCTGACAAAAGCTGTAGTCGTCTGAGATCAAGTCCCATACGCCAAGCTTGGGCCGCAAGTCGATGCGCGACCCCATGAACTTGCAGTTGATGCGCGAGTAGTAGATCGGAGCATCCCATTCAGCAGCCTGTGCGGCGGCTTTGGCGTAGTGATGCCCCACCTCCCACCTCGCCGTCTCTTCATGAAGAGCCGCATAGAAGGTCGGCCATGTTCCGTCAGAGAAGCGCGTCGGCAATCCGAACCTCCCGTCGAGCCACTCCTTGCGGCGGAAGGGCGCCTTCGTCAGGTCGATGCTGAGCCTCCGCCCTCTCACGGCCAGCACACGGAGTACCTGTTTGGCGGTGAGCGTCTTCTTGTTGCGCAAGAATTCCGATATGTTCGACAGGTTTGCGAACCTGTGAACGATCATGCAGACTTCGGCCGGGTCGAATTCCTTCAGCATGGGTCTCACCGACCTGACAGGTATTCGACGTATTCGCTGAGCTTCAGCAAGTCCAGGCTTGTCCCCTCCGTCGCCATGGCGAGCGGCGTGGCGCCGCCGAACAGCTCGTGAGGCCTCCGCAGCCATTGGCGTATCACATCACGATCTCGGTGCAGTGCTTCGAGGTCGACTGCTATGGTGATCACGAGCTGGAGTTGTTCTTCCGCATCACGCTGCCATTCCTCAGGTTCGTAATCAGCCCAGTAGGCGTGATATCGATCCTCCCATTCCCGCCAAAGACGTTGATCGTCAGCTTGAGGTCACCGAAGCTGTTGCCGCCGATGCTCTGCATGTCCGTCAGCGAGATAGGGTGACGCGGACTGAGTGCCTTGTAGAAAATGTCGAAGACCTCCGCCAGCCTCGTCGGAAACAGCAGGTAGGGCTCGAGAAGCTGTATCCCAACCAGCAGATTCAGTCGCGTAATCTTGAAACGCATGGCACTCTGATCAGGCGCGGGACGGATGTGCAAGTTGCACCATATTTATCTTAACCGGAAGTGATCGTCCCGACCACAAACGTTCCGTGGCGTTCGGCCAGCCTAAAAGGGCCATAGATTCTGGTCGCGGCTTCCTTTTCTTGGCAAAAATGCCCCATCGGCGGTTCGGACCGACCTTTCACGCGTCTCCGCGCGCTTGTCCTGGCGCGTGAGCCAGCCCGCGCTTCTCCAGCAGCGCCTCCGCCGTCGGCAGCCGCCCGCGGAAGGCGCGGTAGGCGTCCGCCGGGTCCTGCTTGCCGCCGGCCGAGTAGATGTGGTCGTAGAGCCGCCGCGACAGCGCGGGGTCGAAGATGTCGCCCGCCTCCTCGAAGGCGCGGAAGGCGTCGGCGTCCATCACCTCCGACCACATGTAGCTGTAGTAGGCCGACGCATAGCCGCCGATGATGTGCTGGAAGTGCGGGATGCGATGGCGCATGCCGATCTCCTCGGGCGCGCCGATCCGCCCCAGCGACTCCTTCTCGAACGCATCGACGTCGAGACCGCCCGGGTCCTGCAGCGTGTGCAGATCGAGATCGACGATGGCAGAGGCCAGATACTCCACCGTCGCGAACCCTTGGTTGAAGTTGCGCGCCGCCTTGATCTTGGCGAGCAGCGCCTCGGGCAGCGGCTTTCCGGTCTTGTAGTGCCGGGCGTATTTGCGCAGCACCTCGGGGTGCATGATCCAGTGCTCGTAGAGCTGCGAGGGCAGCTCCACGAAGTCCCGCTCCACGCTGGTGCCCGACACCATCGGATAGGTCACTTCCGAGAGCAGGCTGTGCAGCGCGTGGCCGAACTCGTGAAACAGCGTGCGCGCATCGTCGATGCTGAGCAGAGCGGGCTCGCCCGGCGCCCCCTTGGCGAAGTTCATGACGTTGACGACGATCGGGCGCTCCTCCACCGGATCGAGCTTGTGCTGCCCGCGCCAGGCCGACTTCCAGGCACCCGAGCTCTTCGAGGGCCGCGCGAAATAGTCGCCCAGGAACAGTCCGAGGTGCCGGCCGTCCGCGCCCGTCACCTCGAAGGTGCGCACCTCCGGGTGATAGACCGGCAGGCCCTTGCGCTCCTCGACCCTCACGCCGAACAGCCGCTGCGCCACATCGAAGGCGGCGGCGATGACGTTGTCGAGCTGCAGGTAGGGCTTCACCTCGGCCTCGTCGACGTCGAACTTGGCCTTGCGCACCTTCTCCACGTAGTAGCGCCAGTCGGCCCCGCCGACCTCGAAGTTGCCGCCCTCGGCGCGCACCGCTCCCTGCAGTTCCTCGCGCTCCTCGGCCGCGCGCGCCTTGGCCGGCGTCCACACCTCCATCAGGAGCTTGCGCACGTTCTCCGGCGTCTTGGCCATGCTGAAGTCCAGCGCCGCCTCGGCCGGGGTCGCAAACCCGAGCAGGCGCGCGCGCTCCGCCCGCAGCGCCAGGATCTCGGCGACGATGGCGCGGTTGTCGTGCTTGCCACCGTTGGCGCCGCGCTGACGCCAGGCCCGGTACGCCTGCTCGCGCAGGTCGCGCCGCGCCGAGAACTGCAGGAACGGCTCGATCGAGGAGCGCGCCAGCGTCACGGCATGCTTGCCCTCGTGCCCGCGCTCCGCGGCAGTCTGCGCCGCCGCCGCCCGCACCGCCTCCGGCAGGCCGGCGAGGTCGCTCTCCCGCTCCAGCACCAAGACGAAGTCCTGCTCGTCCGCCAGCACATTCTGGTTGAAGGTGGTGCTGACTGCGGCCAGCCGCTCGGCGATCGCCGCCAGCCGCTTCCTCGCCTTGGCGTCGAGCGCGGCGCCGGCGCGCACGAAGCCGCGGTGGTAGCGCTCCAGCACGCGCGCCTGCTCCTCGCTGAGGCCGAGGTCCGCCTGCGCCCGCATCAGGGCATCGACACGCCCGAACAGCTTGGCGTTCTGGTAGATTTGCATCGAGTGCTTGGCGTAGGCCGGCATGATCTTGCGCTCGATGGCGCGGATCGCCTCGTCGGCATCGGTGCGGGTGAGCCGAAAGAACACGCTGGCGACGCGGGTGAGCCCGCGCCCGGCCCGCTCCAGCGCCTCGATGGTGTTGGCGAAGGCCGGCTTGGCCTTGTCTGCGGCGATCGCCTCGATCTCCGCGATGTTGTCGGCGAACACCTGCTCGAAGGCCGGCAGGAAGTGCTCGGAGCGGATGTGGTCGAACGGCGGCATCTCGAAGGGCGTGGTCCACGGCTCGATCAGGGGGTTGCCTGCGGAAGGTTGCGTGCCGGCCCCATCGGCCGCCTTCGCCTTCGTCGAGCCTTCCGCCTTGGCGAGCCCCTTGCCGCCGCTGGCAGTCTTCGCCGCGCTCTTGGGCGCCGCCTTCGCCTTCGTGCCTGTCATGCGCCGATCCTGGTTTGGTTAACCGATTGGCGCGGACCTATGCCGTCGCTTCATGGCAAAATCGAGAGGATTTGCATGTGAGACACGAGTTGACCGGCCGGGCCTCGCGACCTCGCCCCTGGATGGCCTCTGCGGCTGCGCTGGAGAGCCGCCTGGCGCGATGGCGCCGTCCCCTTGGGTTCAGGCTGCCCCGAGCCGGGCACCCCAGAAACGCCCCCAAAGAGCGCCGTGCACACCCCGGCGAAGGTTACGAAGGAGTAACCCAATCTCCGGCGGCTCCGACCTCTGGCGGGGTTGTCGGTTGGCCCGCCTCAGCCCCCGCGGTCGGAGCGGCCGAAGTAGCTCAGGTGCCCCTCGCGCGCCGCCTGGGCCCGCGCCGCCTTCGGGATGCCCTTGCTCTTGCCCGGCGGAGCAGGCTTGGGCGACGGCCTCGTGGTGCTGGAGGGGCTCTGGCCGCCGGCCGGCGGCTCAACGCGCATTTCGCCTCGCCCGATGCCCCCGGCGGCTGGGTGATGGTGAAGGCGGAGCGTCTGGAGCCCGAGCTGCTGCTGGAGGCGTTGAAGCGCGGCGACCTCTACTCCAGCCAGGCGCCCGAGAGCCACGACGTCGCCGTCAGCGACGGCTCGGTGAAGGTCACCTGCTCGCCGGCCGCGTGGGTTTCGGTGGCGGGCACGGGCAGCGACTCGCGCTGCATCCACGGCCGGGGCCTGACGCGTGCCACGCTGCCGCTCGACTGGCTCGGCGAGGACGCCTGGCTCCGCGTCACCGTCACCGACGGCAAGGACCGCCAAGCTGCAGGTTGGGTCGGCGCCGAGCGCGTAGCCCAACACGCCACCCCGGAAAGTCGTGAAATCGCGAAAACGCCAAGTCGTGAGGTCGCTTTCACGATCTCACGATCTCACGCATCTTTACGGCGTTTGGCCGACTTTGTTCGCCGCGCGGTAGGGGCTCGCCTTGTAGGCGCCGAGGATATGCAGCTCGGTGCAGAAGAACCCCAGCTCCTCCAGCGCGCGCGCCACATGCGGGTCGTCCGGGTGGCCCTCGACGTCGGCATAGAACATGGTGGCCACGAACCTGCCGTCGAGCTGGTAGCTCTCGAGCTTGGTCATGTTGACGCTGTTGGTGGCGAAGCCGCCCAGCGCCTTGTAAAGCGCGGCCGGCACGTTGCGCACGCGGAAGATGAAGGTCGTGACGATGGCCCCGTCGCCGGCCCTGGCGTCCGCCTTCTCCCGCGCCAGCACCAGGAACCGCGTGGTGTTGTGCTGCTCGTCCTCGATGTCGTGCTCGAGGATTTTGAGGCCGTAGATCTCCGCCGCCAGCGAGGAGGCGATCGCCGCGAGACTCGGGTCGTTGGCCTCCGCGACGATGCGCGCCGAGCCCGCCGTATCGGCCTCCGGCACCGGTATGAGGCCGAGCCGCCTCAGCGTGTTGCGGCACTGGCCCAGCGCCTGCGTGTGCGACAGCGCCTTGCGCACGGTCGCGAGCGACGCGCCGGGCACGCCGAGCAGCTGATGGCGCACGCGCAGAAAATGCTCGCCGACGATGAAGAGCCCCGCCCCGGGCAGCAGATGGTGGATGTCCGCCACCCGTCCCGCCACGGAGTTCTCGATCGGGATCATGGCGTAGCGCGCCTCGCCGGTCTTCACCGCGGCCAGCGCGTCCTCGAAGGTGGCACATGCGGCCGCCTCCAGCTCTGGGAACACCTCGCGGCAGGCCAGATGCGAGTTGGCGCCCGGCTCGCCCTGGTAGGACACGCGCAGCGTCGTCCTGCGCTCGGAGGAGGCCGCGAGCTTGGGCTTGGGCGAAAGCGATCTGGTCTTGCGGTCGGCCATCAGGCTCAGAGGTGTGGCTTGGGAGGAGGGGAGATGCGCCCCTAGCCGGCGAGGACGCGGCGGGCGTGAGCGAGATCCTCGGGAGTATTGACCTCGACCGGAACGGTGTCAACGAGCGTCACGTCGATGCGCATGCCGTCCTCGAGCGCGCGCAGCTGCTCCAGCCGCTCGCGCGTCTCGAGCGGCGAAGGCGCGAGCGCAACGAAGCGCTCCAGCGCCTCCCGGCGATAGGCGTACATGCCGAAGTGGTGGTAGAGCGGCCCCTCGCCCCACGGCGCCGTGGCGCGGGTGAAGTAGAGCGCCCGCAACCGCCGCGGGATGCCCGTGGGCGTGCCCACGACCTTCACCGAGTTGGGGTTGATGCGATCCGCCTCGTCGGCGATCTCGGCGGCGATGGTGGCGATGTGCGGCCCCGCCTGCGCGAGCGGCGCGAGGCAATCGCGCACGAGCGACGGCTGCATCGCCGGCAGGTCTCCCTGCAGGTTGACAATGACCTCGAGCTCGGCGCGCGGGTCGACTTTGGCGACGGCCTCGAACACCCGGTCGGACCCCGAGACATGGTCGGCGCGCGTCATGACGGCCTCGCCGCCTGCGCTGCGCACCGCCACCACGATCTCCTCCGCGTCGGTCGCCACCACCACGCGGCCCACCTCTGCCGCAACGGCGCGGCGCCACACGTGCACGATCATCGGCACCCCGCCGATGTCGGCAAGCGGCTTGTTGGGCAGCCGCGTCGACTGCATGCGGGCCGGGATGACGATGAGGGTGCGCTGCATGGACAGACTCGCCACGGGTGACAATTGGTCTCGGGAGCCAGCACCTAGAACAGACCTCAGTGCGGTTGCAAGCGTTCAGCGAATTTCTATAGTGGCCGCCGCTGGCAGGGCTGACCGCCAGCTGGGCCAGGTGCTCTCGGGGGCGTTTCGACCCGCATGGACGGCTTCGAATTCAACAAGATCGCGGGCGCGGTGCTCACGGCGCTGCTGGTCATAGCCGGTGGCAAGACCGTGATCGACATCGCCCTTCCCAAGCACAAGGTCGAGAAGGCCGGCTGGGCCTTGCCGGTCACCGAGGGCAAGAAGAAGGAGACCGAGGCGCCGAAGCCCTTCGACGTAGCCTCGGTGCTGGCCCTGGTGCCGAAGGGCAGTCCCGACAACGGCCAAGACGTTTTTCGCAAGTGCCTCACCTGCCACACCCCGGAGAAGGGCGGGCCCACCAGAGTGGGGCCCAATCTGTGGGGCATCGTGGGTCGCAAGGTGGCTACGGTGTCGGGGTTCGACTATTCCCCCGCCATGAAGAAGCAGGGCGGCAACTGGAATTGGGAGCGGCTCGCCAAGTACCTGCACAAGCCGGTCGAGGCCGTCCCCGACACCAAGATGGTGTTCGAGGGCGTCAAGGACGAGACCGACCTTGCCGATCTGCTCGTCTACCTGGGCAAGCTCGGCGACACCCCGGCTCCACCTCCCAAGTAGCGCCCGCGCAAAGCCGCGTATCCGGCGTGCCTGGCTGCTGCGCCTCTCTGACCCGACCGGGCTTGGTGCACATCGTTCAGTAACGCTGCCACAGGGCCCAACCGCGCGCCGTGGCAACGATGAACGAGCTTTAATTTGGCGCCCGGCGGGGCACCCGCCATATTTTCGCTAGCCTCGCGGAGCGAGCGGCGCGGCGCCCATCACGACGACCACGGGGGAAGATCAGGCGCATGGCCGCGACTTGGCATTTGGTGGTGACCGCACTGCTCCTCGCCCTCCATCCTGCAAACGCGGCTCCAGATCCGCACACGGTCGCCGGGCATCACGCCCTTTCGCTCACCGGCCCGCCCCAGCAGGGGCCCGATGTCGAGCGCTTCGCACGGGCCAACCCAGACGCTCCCAGGGGCGGGCGGATACGGGCGATGGCGCTCCGCACCGGCCGCGTCCTGCGCTGGGGCCACTACGCAGTGCCGCGGCTCCATTCGCCTTTCGATCGCGTCGCCATGTGGGATATGTACGAACGGCCGAGCCGCTTGCCCGCGCGCGGCGCAGCCTTCCTGCAGGTCTGGTGGCTCGACCGGGCCAAGGCCGAGAAGCTCTCCGAGACGCGGGTCCGGCGGATGGCCCGCAACACGCGAGGTATTGGATGATGGCGCAGACCCGCACCTGGATGCCCGCCCTCGCCGCGGTCCTGCTGCTCGGCCTGGCATCCGCGCAGGCCGCCGCCGACGGGCCCAGGCACGGCCTCTCGGCCTTCGGCGATCTCAAGGTGCCCGCGGACTTCAAGCACTTCGACTGGGTCAACCCGGATGCCCCCAAGGGCGGCCGCCTGGCGTTCATCGGCCCGCTCGCGCGCAACACGTTCGACAGCTTCAACGACTACATCCTGAAGGGCGACGCCGCCCAGGGCCTGGAGCTGCTGTTCGACAGCCTGATGACGCGCAACCTGGACGAGCCGGACGCCGTCTACGGCCTCGTCGCGCACTCCGCGGAGGCCGCCCCCGACCGCGCCTCCGTCACCTTCCGCATGCGCCCCGAGGCGAAGTTCGCCGACGGCTCCCCGCTGACCTCGGCCGACGTCGTCTTCAGCCTCGACATCCTCAAAGCGAAGGGGCATCCCCTGTACCGCCTCTTGCTGCTCAAGGACATCACCAAGGCGGAGGCCATCGATGCCCACACGGTCCGCTTCACCTTCGCCGTGACGACGAACCGCGACCTGCCGCTGGTGGCGGCGGGGCTGCCGATCTTCTCCAAGGCGTACTATGCGACCCGCGAGTTCGATCAGAACGTCGTTGGACCCCCCGCTCGGCTCCGGCCCGTACAAGATCGGCGATTTCAAGCCCGGCACCGGTTTCGTGAGCTACCGGCGTCGCGACGACTATTGGGCCAAGGACCTGCCGGTCAACCGCGGCCGCTTCAATTTCGACGAGGTCCGCTACGTCTACTTCCGCGATCGCACGGCCGCGCTGCTGGCCCTGACGGCGGGCGAGCTCGACCTGCGCCAGGAGTTCACCTCCCGCGACTGGATGACCCAGTACGACATTCCGGCCGTCAAGGAGGGCCGCCTCCTGAAGATCGAGATTCGCGACTACACGCCGTCGGGTGCGCAGGGCTACTTCCTCAACACCCGCCGGGCGAAGTTTGCCGACCCGCGCGTACGCAAGGCGCTCGACTACGCGTTCGACTTCCAGTTCACCAACAACACCCTGATGTACGGCCTCTACGCACGCACGGAGAGCTTCTTCGAGAACTCGAACCTGAAGGCGGTAGGAAAGCCGAACGCTGCGGAGCTCGCTCTGCTGGAGCCGTTTCGCAGTCAGCTCCCGCCGGAGGTGTTCGACGAGCCCTACCGGCCGCCCGTATCTGACGGCTCCGGCAAGGACCGCAAGCTCCTGCAGGTCGCCGACAAGCTCTTGAAGGATGCCGGCTGGCAGCTCAAGGGCGGCCAGCGCACCAACGCCAAGGGCGAGGTGCTGGAGGTGGAGTTCCTCAACGACATCGATCCAACCTCGGAGCGGCTCCTCACGGGCTATGTCGAGACCCTGAGGAGACTGGGCCTCTCCGTGAGCATTCGTCGCGCCGAGGCGACCGAGTACCAGCGCCGCCGCAAGACCTTCGATTTCGACGTGATCGGAGGCCGCTTCGCCTTGCGTCCCACGCCCGGCGCGGAGGTGAGAGGCCTCTGGATCAGCGAGGCCGCCAAGACCGATGGCACCTCCAACCTGGCCGGCATCAGCCATCCGGTGATCGATACGCTCGTCGACAAGGCGATAGGGGCCAAGAGCCGGCAGGAGCTCGAGACGACCGTGCGCGCCCTCGACCGGGTGCTGCGGGCGGGCCACTACTGGGTGCCGAACTGGTACTCGCCGCTGAAGCGCGTCGCGCATTGGAACAGGTATTCCCGGCCGGAGAAGGGGGCACGCTACGATCGCACCATCGGCCTCGACACCTGGTGGTACGACGCCGCCAAGGCCGCCAGGCTGAAGAGCAACTGAGGCGGAGCCAAGAGGTTCGGCAATGGCCGGCTATCTGCTGAAGCGCATCCTGCTCATTTTCCCGACCATGCTAGGGATCATGCTGGTCAGCTTCGCCATCGTGCAGTTTGCACCCGGTGGGCCGGTCGAGCGGATGATGGCGCGGATCACCGGTACCGACGCCTCCGCCACCGCCCGCATCGACGGCTCGGGCGGCGACAGCATGGCATCCGCGCAGTCGCAGGCGGGGAGCGATGTGGGCTCCTCCTACCGCGGCGCGCAGGGGCTCGACAAGGAGCTCATCGAGCAGCTCAACAAGCAGTTCGGCTTCGACAAGCCGGCGCACGAGCGGTTCTTCCTGATGATGAAGAGCTACCTCGTGTTCGACTTCGGCAAGAGCTTCTACGGCGACGTGAGCGTGCTCCAGCTCATCAAGGACAAGCTCCCCGTCTCGGTCTCGCTCGGCATCTGGATGATGCTGCTCACCTACCTCGTGTCGATCCCGCTGGGCATCCGCAAGGCCGTGCACGACGGCGAGAGGTTCGACACCTGGACATCGACCGTCCTCGTGCTCGGCTACGCCATTCCGGGCTTCCTGGTCGCCGTGTTCCTGCTCGTCATGTTCGCCGGCGGCTCGTTCGTGCAATGGTTCCCGCTGCGCGGCCTTACCTCCGACAACTGGAGCGAGCTCTCCCTGCTCGGCAAGATCGCCGACTACTTCTGGCACCTCGCCCTGCCGCTGTTCGCCATGTCGTTGACGGCCTTCACCACCATGACGTTCCTCACCCGCAACTGCTTCCTCGACGAGATCCGCAAGCAGTACGTGCTCACCGCGCAGGCGAAGGGGCTGACCCAGAACCAGGTGCTCTACGGCCACGTCTTCCGCAATGCCATGCTCCTGATCATCGCCGGCTTCCCGGGCGCCTTCATCCACGCCTTCTTCACGGGGTCCCTGCTGATCGAGCAGATCTTCAGCCTCGACGGCCTCGGGCTCCTGAGCTTCGAGAGCGCCATCCACCGCAACTATCCCGTCGTGTTTGCCAGCATCTACATCATGGCCCTGATCGGCATGGGGATAAACATCATCTCCGACTTCATCTACACCCTGGTCGATCCGCGCATCGACTTCGAGACGCGAGAGGTCTGAGCCGATGGACGCGCGCGTCGACGAAGGTCTGGCCGAGCCGGCTCGTCCCGCCGAGACGCAGAAGAGCGCGCGGGGCTCCTGGAAGCGGCGCTGCACGCTCTCCCCGCTCAACCGCCGGCGCTGGCAGAACTTCAAGTCCAGCCGGCGCGGGTATTGGAGCCTCGCAATCTTCCTCGTGCTGTTCGTCCTCACCCTGTTCGCCGAGGTGATCGCCAACAACAAGCCGATCGTCGTCGTCTACAAGGGCGAGGTCCTGTTTCCCGTCCTCGTCGACTACCCGGAGTCGAAATTCGGCGGTTTCCTCGCCGTCACCGACTACAAGGAGAAGGTGATCCTGGACGAGATCAACGCCAGCGGCTGGGCCATCTGGCCGCCCATCGGCTACTCGGACAGCGCGATCAACAAGGACTATCCGCGCATCAAGAACGCCGCAGGCAACTGCCTGGGCTTCCCGGCCCCGCCGCACTGGCTCACGAGCGCCCCGTATTGCGAAGGGGCGACACCCGACCAGATCGCCCGCTACGAGGCGCTCGGCAACCGCAACTGGCTCGGCACCGACGACCAGGGCCGCGACGTGCTGGCGCGGCTGATCTACGGCTTCCGCATCTCGGTGCTGTTCGGCCTCCTCCTCACCATCGTGTCCGCCGTCGTCGGCATCGCAGCCGGCGCCGTGCAGGGCTACTTCGGCGGCCGTGTCGACCTCGTGTTCCAGCGCGTGCTCGAGGTCTGGTCGTCGATCCCGTCCCTGCTCGTCCTCATCATCCTGTCGTCGGTGCTGACCCCGGGGTTCTGGACCCTGCTCGGCATCCTGCTGCTCTTCAATTGGGTCACCCTGGTGAGCGTCGTGCGGGCGGAGTTCCTGCGTGGCCGCAACCTGGAATACATCCTGGCCGCCCGCGCGCTGGGGCTTTCCAACACCAGGATCATGTTCAAGCATCTGTTGCCCAACGCAATGGTGGCGGCGCTGACCTTCCTCCCCTTCAAGCTCTCCGCCTCCATCACGGCGCTCACCGCATTGGACTTCCTGGGACTCGGGCTGCCGCCCGGCTCGCCCTCGCTGGGCGAGCTGCTGTCCCAGGGAAAAACGAACATACACGCGCCCTGGCTCGCGCTCGCCGCCTTCTTCTCGATCGGCGGGCTGCTGACGCTTCTCATCTTCATCGGCGAGGCCGTGCGCGACGCCTTCGATCCCAGAAAAACCTTCCGGTGAGCCCGACCATGCCAGCGCCACTCGTCGACGTGCGCAACCTCTCCGTCGCGTTCCGCTCCGGCGACAGCCTCGTCGATGCCTTGAAAGGCGTGTCGTTCAGCATCGCCAAGGGCGAGATCGTGGCGCTGGTCGGGGAGTTGGGCTCCGGCAAGACCGTCTCGGCGCTCTCCATCCTGAAGCTCTTGCCCTACCCCGCAGCGCATCATCCGACCGGCGAGATTCACTTCTCCGGCCAGGACCTGCTCAAGGCCTCCGACCGCGACATGCGCGACGTCCGCGGCAAGAAGATCTCCATCATCTTCCAGGAACCGATGACCTCGCTCAATCCGCTCCACACCATCCTGAAGCAGGTGGGCGAGGTCATGCGGGTGCACCAGGGCTTCGGCGAAACCGAGGTGCACGAGCGCGTGCTCGCCCTGTTGCGCAAGGTCGGCATCACCGACCCGGAGAAGCGGCTCGGCGCCTACCCCTATCAGCTGTCCGGCGGCCAGCGCCAGCGCGTGATGATCGCCATGGCGCTCGCCAACGAGCCCGACCTCCTGATCGCCGACGAGCCGACGACGGCGCTCGACGTGACCATCCAGGCGCAGATCCTCGAGCTCCTGAAGTCGCTGCAGCGGGAGAGCGGCATGGCCATGCTGCTCATCACCCACGACCTCGGCGTGGTGCGCAAGATGGCCGACCGCGTCTATGTCATGAGCGAGGGCAAGGTGGTCGAGGAGGGCAGGACCGCGGACGTGTTCGAGCGGCCGCAGCACACCTACACCCGCCACCTGCTCTCCGCCCAGCCCAAGGGGTCGCCGCCCCGGCCCAACCCGGCCGCGCCGGTGGTGCTGGAGACGGAGAACCTCAAGGTCTGGTTCCCCATCAAGAAGGGCTTCCTGCGCCGCACGGTCGACCACATCAAGGCCGTCGACGGCCTCTCGCTGCAGCTGCGCGCCGGCGAGACCCTGGGGGTCGTCGGCGAGTCGGGCTCCGGCAAGACCACGCTCGGCCTCGCGCTGCTGCGCCTCGTGTCCTCGCAGGGGCCCATCGCCTACGTGGGTCAGCGCATCGACGGCTTCGGCTCGCGCGCCATGCGGCCCCTGCGCAAGGAGATGCAGGTGGTGTTCCAGGACCCCTACGGCTCGCTCTCCCCGCGCCTCTCGGTGGGCCAGATCATCGAGGAGGGCCTGATGATCCAGAGCCCCTCCATGGACTACGAGGAGCGGCGCGCCCGCATCGGCGCAGCGCTGCAGGAGGTCGGCCTCGACCCCGACGGCCGGGACCGCTACCCGCACGAGTTCTCCGGCGGCCAGCGCCAGCGCATCGCCATTGCCCGCGCCATGGTGCTGGAGCCCCGCTTCGTGCTGCTCGACGAGCCCACGAGCGCCCTCGACATGTCGGTGCAGGCGCAGATCGTGGACCTGCTGCGCGACCTGCAGAAGCGCCACGACCTCGCCTACCTCTTCATCAGCCACGACCTCAAGGTCGTGCGCGCGCTCTCCAACTACGTGGTGGTGATGCAGAGCGGCAAGGTGGTCGAGGAGGGCCCGTCGGATCAGGTCTTCACCAGCCCGCGCGAGGCCTACACCAAGGCGCTGCTGGCCGCGGCCTTCGACCTCACGGTCGCGCAGGGGGCGGCTTGAGCCCGCCTTGCGGGGCCGGTTCGCCACAAGATCTGCGGGTCGGAGCCCGCTACTGTTGGTGTGTCTTTGGTGTGGTACCGCCGCGTGGCCTCGAACCACGGACCTCCTGACAGGCGCGAAAATCTCCGCGGCTGGGAAACGGACGCTCCGACGGCCGCCGCCTGCGACGCGTCGATCTGGATTATTGTCCTAAACATTCGCCAACTCCGTCCAATCGTTGCCGAAAGCATGGGCAAGCCCCGGTGCAGCCGAAGCATCCGAGCCCAAAATTCCAAGGGTCAGCCCATCGACAAGGCTCCCCCATCTGCGCTAGAACCCCCGCGCCATCGGCCCATCGGTCCTCCCGAACACCGCCGTGCGGCCTCCGGTTCCCACCGGGCAGGGCAGCGCGCGCAATCCCACACTTGAGGCTTCTTCAATGTCGACAATCATCCAGGAGATCGAGCGCAACCAGATGCGCGCGGTGACGGCCCAGCGCATGGTCCCGGAGTTCTCGCCCGGCGACACCGTGCGGGTCATGGTGAAGGTGATCGAGGCGCTGGAGCCCGATCCCAAGGACAAGAGGAAGGCCAAGCCCGCCGAGCCCAAGGGGCCGGGGTTCCGGCTGCAGGCCTACGAGGGCGTGGTCATCGCGCGCTCCGGTGCCGGCCTCAACGAAAGCTTCACGGTCCGCAAGATCTCCTACGGCGAGGGCGTGGAGCGCGTGTTTCCCATCTATTCGCCCTACATCGAAGCCATCGAGGTGCTGCGCCGCGGCAAGGTCCGGCGCGCCAAGCTCTATTACCTGCGCGGCCGGCGCGGCAAGTCGGCGCGCATCTTCGAGCGCACGGATGCGCGCGCCAAGCGGCTCAACGCCGCCTTCAAGGGCTTCAAGAAGCCCAAGGGCGCGCCCGAGGACCTGACCCAGCTGAGCGGCGTCAGCGCGGAGCTGGCGGGGCGCCTGGCGGGCCTCGGCGTCATCAAGTTCGAGCAGATCGCCAACTTCTCCGACGACGACATCGCCAACGTCGACGAGACGCTGGCGCTCGACGGCCGCATCGAGAAGGACGACTGGGTGGGCCAGGCGCAGCGTCTCATCGCCGAGGCCACCGCCGCCGAGGTCCCGCCGGCCGAGGAGAGGAAGTAGGGCGGATTGGGGAAGTAGGGCGGATCAGGGCGCTAGCCCGTAATTCCCCGATGCAATCGTGAAGCGGCGCATTACGCCTTCGGCCAATCCGCCCTGCGCCGCTACGCCGCCCGCACCAGCCGGCCGTGCAGGTCGAGCACCGCAATCATGAAGCCGACCCGGTCCTCGGCCTCCTCCGCCACCTGCGAGAGGTAGCTCGGATGCGGGGGCAGGATCTCGCCGATCACCTCGCCGTACTCGAAGCGCAGCACCGCCGCGTGCTTCCTGGCGATCGCCTGCATCCTGGCGTTCTCGGCGAGGCAGCTCATGTAGAGGCGCCGGATGCGGCGGTTGCGCGCGGCGCGCACCACCCGGCCCATCAGCTCGCCGCCGACGCCGTGGTCCTGGAAGTCCCTCTCCACCGAGAAGGCAGCCTCCGCCTCGTCGCCCCAGGCGTCGCCCAGCCGGCGCAGCTCGGCGGCACCGCGCACCTGGCCGTCGACGATGTGGCCGAACACCAAGCTGCCGAACTCGCTCATGCGGCTGGCGTAGGCCGCGATAAAGGTGTCGGAGACCGAGTGCGCGAAGCGCATGCGCCGGCTCTCCTTGTCGAGGCGCAAGAGGTGGTCGCGGAACCGCTCCGTCTCCGTCGGCCAGAGCCTGCGGATGATGCCCGCTTCCGCCTTGTATTCGCTCGTCTTGTATTCGCTCATGATCGAACTTCCTAACGCTTTGGTATCTTGCATCCGAGGTTGTTGGCCGCGTTGCAGCGCGGCAGGGCGCTCCATGTGCCAAGTTGCGCTGCGATGCACAATACAAAACTGGACGATAACAAAATATCGTGACAGCGCAGCGAAGTGTGGCTCTATTGCGATGCAGTATGACCGGTTCGCGACAGCACAAGAGAGCGGCAGGATGCTTGCATGCAGGCCACACGAAGCCGGCCAGACTGAAACCGCGGCCGTGGCCCACGCCCGTTCGCATTGACCGAGCCAGAGCCTCACGCTAGCCCAAGCACCCCATGACGCTTGTCGAGCAATATCGCGCGCTTGTGGCGACGGGCGTGCTGGAGGAGGACGCCGCGCAGGCCGTCATCGCGGCCATGCTCCAGGCCCTGGCGCAGGAGCTGCGGCACTGGCGGCGCCGGCGCAACGGCCTCGCCGCCCTCCTCGCGCGCAGCCGCACCCAGACGCCGAGGGGGCTTTACCTCTACGGCCCCGTCGGCCGCGGCAAGACCATGCTGATGGACCTGTTCTTTGCGACCACGACCTTCCGCTACAAGCGCCGCGCACACTTCCACGAGTTCATGGCAGAGGTGCACGAGCGCATCTCCGCCGCGCGCAAGACCGTTCCGGGCGACCCCATCCCGCAGGTTGCAGCGGCCATCGCCGACAAGACGGCGCTGCTCTGCTTCGACGAGCTGCACGTCACCGACATCGCCGACGCCATGATCCTGTCGCGTCTCTTCAAGGCGCTGCTCGAGCGCCGGGTGGTGGTGGTCGCCACCTCCAACGTGCCCCCGCGCGAGCTCTACAAGAACGGCCTCAACCGCCAGCTCTTCCTGCCCTTCATCGACCTCATCGAGCAGCTCATGGACGTGGAGACGCTGCCGGCCGCTCGGGACTACCGCCTCTCCAAGCTTGCGGGCCGGCCGCTCTACTTCACGCCGGCCGACGCCCGCGCCACGGCCGAGATGGACCGTCTCTGGGTCGATCTGACCGGCAACAGCCCCGGCACGCCGCTCACTTTGGAGGTGAAGGGCCGCAAGCTCGTCGTCCCCCTGGCCGCGCTGGGCGTGGCCCGCTTCAGCTTCGCCGGGCTGTGCGAGCAGCCACAGGGCACGCTGGATTACCTGGCGCTGGCCCACAAGTTCCACACCGTGCTGATCGACGGCATCCCGGTGCTGGGCCCGGCCCGCCGCGACGTGGCGCGCCGCTTCGTCAACCTGATCGACACGCTCTACGACAGCCACATCGGCCTCGCCGTCTCGGCGGCGGCGGAGCCCGCCGGCCTCTACCCCGAGGGCGACATCCATTTCCTGTTCGAGCGCACCGTCTCCCGCCTCACCGAGATGCAGTCCGCGGCCTACCTCGCCGCCCGCGGCGACCGCACGGGCCACCTGCGCCAACCGGACGCCGCCCCGCTTGCGCCGACCGGACTCTCCTCCCCGCTTGCGCCGACCGGACTCCCCTCCCCCTTGCGGGGAGGGGCTGGGGGTGGGGGGACTCCCGACCTCTGAGGTGGGCTGAAACCCCGGCTGGCTATTTCGCCAGCTCGCGCGACCGCCGCGCCGCCGCCTCGACGGCCTTGCGCATCAGCTCCGGCAGCCCCCTGTCCGCCGCCATCAGCACCTCGAGCGCGGCGGCCGTGGTGCCGCCGGGCGAGGTGACGTTCCGACGCAATGTGGCGGCATCCAGGTCGGAGCGGTGCAGCAGCTCGCCGGCGCCGGCCACCGTCCAGCGCGCCAGCTGCGCCGCCAGCTCCGGCGCGAGCCCGGCCGCGACCCCGGCCTCGGCCAGGCACTCGGCGAGGTGGAACACGTAGGCCGGCCCCGAGCCCGAGACGGCCGTCACCGCGTCCAGCAGCCCCTCGTTGTCGACCCAAGCGACCTCACCGACGGCGCGCATGAGCTGATCGCAGGTCTCGCGCTGGCGCGCGCCGACATGCGCGTTGCCGACGGCCACCGAGATGCCGCGCCCGACGGACGCCGGCGTATTCGGCATCACCCGCACCACCGCGGTCGCGGGCGGCAGGTGCACCGCGAGCCCGTCGATGCGCCGCCCGGCGGCGATGGAGACGACCAGCGTATCGCGGCCCACCAGCTTCGCCAGCTGCGGCAGCACCTCGTCCATCACCTGCGGCTTGACGGCGACGAGCAGCACCGCCGGCGGCTCGGGCAGCGCGTCGATGTGGTCCTCCACGCGGATGCCGCGGGCGTCGAGCTCGGCCTTGACGCGCGGCTGCGGCGCCGGCTCCTGCACGATGACACGCGCCGGATCGAGCCCCCCCTCGAGCCACCCGGAGAGCAGGGCGTAGCCCATGTTGCCGGCGCCGGCGAGCAGGAGCGGTCCATCGAGGTGCAGGGTCATGGCTCTCATGTCTCATACGGGCTCTGTGTCAGGGGGCACGAGGTTGTCGAGCAGACGCGCGATGATACCACTCTTGTCTTCCCGGAGGTTCTGCCGCCGGGCGCCTCACCGATCGACGAGGCCGTCCAGCAGCGCGACGCATCGGAGCCGCCAGGCGGGGTCCAACCCGTCGTCCATGTCCCAGCTCGCCGAGAGACCGGCGTGCGCCAGCGAGAACGCTAGTATGCGCTGAGCGTCTATTTCAAGGCGTGCCGCGTAGAGTCGCGCCAAGCGCCGCATGCGGGCCGCATCGTGGACAATCTCGGCGTGCGGCCAAGGATTGGTCAGCAGGTTGGCCGTGTCATAGGTGCGCTCGCCGAGGAGGGCTTTCGGGTCGATGGCAAGCCAGTCACGGTCGCCGCCATCGAGCACGTTGCCATGATGAAGATCTCCGTGCAGAGGGACCACGTCGCATCGGCTCGCCAGCAGGCGGCGTGCGACGCTCGCACACCGGGGCAGCAGCTCGTGATCGGCCGCACGCCTGAGCAGGGCCTCGAACTGGCCCTCCAGAGGCGTCAACGTCTCGGGGACGGGCCCGGCGCGGGGGCGATGCAGCCTGAGGATCGTCTCAGCGAGGATCTCGGAAGCCACATCATCGGCGCCGGAGGTTGCCATGGCGCCGAGCGAGCGCACGCCCTCGGCGCGCTCCATCAGCAGCGCTTTGTCATCCGCAGCCATGACACGAACCGCGCCGTCCCCGTCGAGATACCTGAGGAAGGCCACCCCATTTCGTTCGTCGCTCGCGGGCTTGAAGATCTTGAGCATCGCCGCAACGGCGCCGCGCTGCACAGGCAAGAGCCAGCTTGACGGCGTTTCGATGGGATTTCCGTCCACAACCAGGCCCCATTTGGCTAGGAACCAGGCAAGATCCGGCTCCGTCATCGCGCTACCTCGATTGGCCGGTCAGGCCTTGGGCGACCGCCGCGGCGAGGGCGCGAGCAGGCCGGGGGTGGCGTTGGCGATCAGCTTGTCCACGTCGAGCTGCGGGGCGATCTCCAGGTAATCCTTGTCGATCAGCAGCGAGGCGGCGCCGTGCACGAAGGTCCAGAGCCTGAGCGCGATCTCCAGAGCGTCGCCGCGCACGCGGTTCTGTTGGCAATAGAGCGTGATCTGCTCGATCAGATGGGCGAAGCAGTCGTGCCCGGTGCCGGCCACGTCCGCCGCCATCTTGAGCGACGGCTCCTGCCCGAACATCAGGCGGAACACCGCCGTCTCCCGCACCGCGAAGGCGACGTAGGCCTGCCCCATGGCGACGAGCGCGTCCAAGGTGCCCGCGCCCTTCTCGGCGATCACGGCCATCGCCTCGGCCTTGAGCTCGTCGAAGCCGCACGAGGCGATCTCCGCCAGGATCTCCTGCTTGCTGCGGAAGTGGCGGTAGGGCGCCGCCGTGGTGACGCCGGCGACCCGGCAGGCGTCCGCAAGCGTGAAGTTCTCCGCCCCGCGCTCCATCACCAGCTGGCGCGTGGCGCCGATCAGCGCCTCGCGCAGCCCGCCGTGGTGGTAGTGCGCCCGCGCCGGCGCCACGTGCGGCGCCCAGCGCGGCGCCCTGGCCGCCTTCTTCTGCACCTTGGCCGTCTTGCGCTTCGTCATAATGCTCAGCATGCCCGTTTCACGAGGATTTGAAAAGTTAGCGTCACTAACACTTTGTCACGGGGCCGCTCCCGCCTTATGTGAGTGTCACTTACATGATGCCCCGCAGGCGCCGCCAAGCGCGCACCGGGCGTCGGGCAGAGGAAGCATTTCGAGATGGTCATGAGCACGTGGCAGTCCGATCTGGTCCTGCCCCAGAGAACGGCGAGGCGGCAACTGGCCCGTCGCCTCGCCGTCCCGGCCCTCGTCGCGCTCGCCGCGCTTGCCGCCGGCTGCAAGGGCGAGGCGGCCGTCGAGGAGGAGATCGTCCGCCCCGTAAAGGTCGCCATCGTCGCTGCGGCGCCCACCGGTCGCACGCTCACCTACTCCGGCGTCGTGCGCCCCCGGATCGAGAGCGCGATGGGCTTCCGCGTCGGCGGCAAGATCGTGGAGCGCGCCGTCAACGTGGGCGACCGCGTCGAGGTGGGCCAGGTGATCGCCCGCCTCGACGAGACCGACCTGAAGCTCGCCGAGAACGCCGCCAAGGCGGCGGTGGCCGCGGCGCGCACGCGCCGCGACGTGGCGCACACCAACCTGGAGCGCGCCAAGCCGCTGCTGGCACAGCAGTACATCGCCCAGGCGGCCTACGACGTGCGCCTCAACGAGTACGATGCGGCCGCCTCCGCCCTCGACTCGGCCGAGGCG
This sequence comes from uncultured Alphaproteobacteria bacterium, assembly GCA_963840075.1. Classification (GTDB taxonomy): domain Bacteria; phylum Pseudomonadota; class Alphaproteobacteria; order Rhizobiales; family Hyphomicrobiaceae; genus AWTP1-13. The sequence continues at coordinate 269,955 of CAWIXS010000017.1, forward strand.
CAGCTCAGACAGGCGGCCAACGCGGTCAGCTACGCGACGATCAGGGCCGACAGGGCGGGGATCGTCACCGCCGTCACCGGCGAGCCCGGGCAGGTCGTGAGCCCCGGCCAGGCGGTGATCACCATCGCGGAGGCCGGTGCCACCGAGATCGCCATCGCCGTGCCCGAGCAGGACGCCGGCCGCATCGCCGTGGGCCAGCACGCCGCCATCGCGCTGTGGGCCGGGCCGCGCCTCGGCACCAGGAGCACCGAGGGGCGCATCCGCGAGATCGCCGGCCAGGCCGATGCCGCCGCGCGCACCTACGCCGTGCGCGTGGCCGCAGCCAAGCCTCCGCAGGGCATGCGCCTCGGCATGACCGCCACCGTGGAGATCCGCATCGACGAGGGCGCCGCGGGCCTGCTGGTGCCGCTGACAGCGCTGGCGCAGGCCGACCTCGCCCCCGTGGTGTTCGTCGTCGACCCCGAGAACAGGACGGTGCGCCGCACGCCCGTCACCATCGCCGGCCCGGCTGCGGACGGCGTCAGGGTCACGGGCGGGCTCAACGCCGGCGACCTGGTGGTGACTGCGGGCGTGCAGTTCCTGCGCGACGGCATGCGCGTCCGGCTCCCCGGCAAGCGCACGGACAAGTCGAGCTGACCTCGCTCTCAGCGAAACCAGCATCGAGACAGAAGACGTAGAACGTCGGAGCACGGTCCATGTCTGCTGACGGAAGCCTTGGTCGGGGTCAGACCCCTCGCGAGGACGGCTCGTTCAACCCCCGCGTTGGAGGCGATGGGTCTGACCCCGCCCACCGGTTCAACCTCTCCGCCTGGGCGATCGCGCACGGCAACTTTGCCGCCTTTCTCATCGTGCTGCTGCTCGCCGCCGGCGGCTATGCGTTCCTCACGCTCGGCCAGAAGGAGGACCCGGACTTCACCTTCCGCGTGATGGTGGTGCAGGTGCTCTGGCCCGGCGCCTCGGTGGAGGAGATGCAGGAGCAGGTGGTCGACAAGGTCGAGCGCAAGCTGCAGGAGACCCCGGGCCTCGAATACCTGCGCTCCTACACCCGCCCCGGCTCGGCCGCCATCTTCGTCAACCTCAGAGGCAACGTGCGCGGCGCCGCGGTGGCCGACGCCTTCTATCAGGTGCGCAAGAAGATCGGCGACATCCGCCACACCCTGCCCGAGGGCGTCGTCGGCCCGTTCTTCAACGACGAGTTCGGCGACACCTACATGTCGCTCTACGCCGTCACCGGCCAGGGCTACGCCTATCCCGAGACCAAGGCCTTCGCCAAGAGCGCGCGCGACATCCTGCTGCGCATCCCCGGCGTCGCCAAGGTCGACCTCCTCGGCACCCAGGAGGAGCGCATCTTCATCGAGATCTCCTCGCTCGCGCTCGCCGAGCGCGGGCTCACCGCGCTCGACATCCAGGCGGCGCTTGCCGGCCAGAACGCCATGGAGCCGGGCGGGCGCATCGAGACCAGCGAGCGCTCCGTGCGGATCGCCGTGGACGGCGGGCTCAGGTCGGTGGAGGACATCCGCGAGCTCAGACTGCGCGCCGGCCAGCAGACCTTCCGGCTCGGCGACATCGCCGAAGTGAAGCGCGCGCTGGAGGACCCGCCCGCCGCCAAGCACCGCTACCAGGGCAAGGAGGCGGTGCTGCTCGGCGCCACCATGGCGCCGGGCTACAACGTCACCGTCGTCGGCGCCGCGGTCGAGCGCGCCTTGATGGGCATCGAGCGCGACCTGCCCGTCGGCGTCGAGCTCGGCAAGGTCTCCGACCAAGCCCAGGTGGTGAGCAAGTCGGTCGGCGAGTTCATGCGCTCCCTCGGCGAGGCCATCGCCATCGTGCTCGTCGTCTCGTTCATCACGCTGGGCGTGCGCGCCGGCCTCGTCGTCGCGCTGACGATCCCGCTGGTGCTGGCGGCGACCTTCTTCGTCATGCAGATGATGGGCATCGACCTGCACCGCATCTCGCTGGGCGCGCTCATCATCGCGCTGGGCCTGCTCGTCGACGACGCCATGATCGCGGTGGAGATGATGGACCGCAAGCTCGAGGAGGGCTTCGACAAGCTGAGTGCGGCGACCTTCGCCTACACGTCCACCGCGTTCCCCATGCTGACGGGCACGCTGATTACCGTCGCCGGCTTCATCCCGGTCGGCTTCGCAGCGAGCCAGGCCGGCGAGTACGTCAGCGCGCTCTTCTGGGTGACGGGCATATCCCTGGTGATCTCCTGGTTCGCCGCGGTCTATTTCACGCCGTGGATCGGCTACCGGCTCCTGAAGGCGCGCCGCCCACGCGGCGGGGCGCACCACGGCGAGGCCTTCAACTCGCTGCCCTTCCGCATCATCCGCGCCGTCGTCTCCTGGTGCGTGCGCTGGCGCAAGACCGTGGTCGCCCTGACCGTCGGCGCGCTCGTGGCCAGCATCGCCAGCTTCGCCGTCATCCCGCAGCAGTTCTTCCCGACCTCCAACCGGCCCGAGATCCTGGTCGACCTGTGGCTGCCCGAGGGCTCCGCGTTCGCCGACACCGAGCGCGAGGCCAAGGCGGTCGAGGCGCGGCTGCTGCATGACCCCGATCTTGCCCCAGATCTGGCCTATGTCGTCGCCTTCGTCGGCGAGGGCGCGCCGCGCTTCTACCTGCCGCTCGACCAGCAGCTCAAGAACCAGAACTTCGCCCAGCTGTTCTTGATGTCGAAGTCGCTGGAGGCGCGCGAGCACGCGCTCGTCCGGGTGCGCCGCGTGCTGGCGCAGGACTTCCCCAACATCCGCGCCAGGGCCGAGCGCCTGTTCAACGGCCCGCCCGTGGGCTGGGCCGTGCAGGTGCGCGTCACCGGGCCCGACCGCGCCGAGGTGCGCCGCCTTGCCGACGAGGTGGCAAACGTCATGCGCGCGGCGCCGGAGATCGGCAACGTGCACGACGACTGGCTGGAGCCGGTGCCCGGCATGCGGCTCGAGATCAACCAGGACCGCGCCCGCGCGCTGGGCGTCACCTCGCAGGCGGTGCGCCGCTCGCTGCAGGCGATCCTCTCCGGCTTCCAGATCGGCGAGTTCCGCGACGGCGACGAGACCATCCGCATCATGCTGCGCGAGCCGTCGCGCACCCGCAGCCTCATCACCGCGCTCGACAACGTCTACGTCAAGACCGCCACCGGCGCCTCCGTGCCCCTGCGCCAGGTCGCCGACATGAAGCTCATACTGGAGCCCGGCATCCAGTGGCGCCGCGACCGCCTGCCGTCGATCACCGTGCGCGGCACCGTCCCCGACCACCTGCAGTCCAACGATGTCTCCAACGCCGTGTTCGCCAAGCTCAGCTCCCTGCGCCAGGGCCTCGCCACCGGCTATAGCATCGAGCTGCAGGGCGCGGTCGAGGAGGCGGCCAAGAGCCAGACCTCGATCAACGAGAAGATGCCCGTGATGCTGATGGTGGTCCTGCTCCTGCTCATGATCCAGCTGCAGCACTTCGGCAAGACCATGCTGGTGCTGGCGACCGGCCCGCTCGGGCTCATCGGCGCCGCCGCCGCGCTCCTCCTGTTCCAGGCCGCCTTCGGCTTCGTCGCCATCCTCGGCGTGATCGCGCTCGCCGGCATCATCATGCGCAACAGCGTGATTCTGGTCGACCAGATCGAGCAGGACATCAAGGCCGGGCACGACACCTATACCGCCATCGTGGAGGCCGCCGTGCGCCGCTTCCGCCCGATCACCCTGACGGCCGCCGCCGCCGGCCTCGCCATGATCCCGCTCGCGCAGGAGGTGTTCTGGGCGCCGATGGCCATCTCCATGATGGGCGGCCTCGTCGCCGCCACCATCCTCACTCTGACGTTCCTGCCGGCGCTCTACGCGCTGGCTTTCAGGGCGCCCCGACGGGCTCCCGAGGCCGCGCCGGATCGACCGGGACCGGGCGATACGCAGGAGGCGGACTCCAGGTACGCCCTGCCGACGCCTGCGTAGCGCTCTGTCGCCAGCGCCTGCTTTTGTCATCCCGGAATTTCGCGAAGCGGAATATCCGGGACCCAGGGCCAAGGGGGATGGCGTGGAACCTGGGGCACTGGGTACCGGCTCTCGCGCTAGCGCGCGAGGCCGGCATGACAGCATCGCCGCACACTCAAGCGCTCTGCAGCGCCCTGCCGTCCATGCCTTCGGCCTGCACCTGCAGGTGGGCCAGGATCGTCGGCGCGATGTCGATGGGGGAGGTGGGCGCGCTCGATGTAGTGCCTGCCGTGAAGCCTGCGCCGTCGATCATCAGGAACGGCATCTGCTCGTAGCGGCCGAGCCCGCCGTGCTGGCCGCAGTGAAGGTGCGTGACCTTGCCGGGCGCGGGCCGCGCCTCGCAGCTGCGCCCGGGGACCCCGAACGCATTGGGCTCCTCGTCGGACTTGAGCGAGACGGCGAAGGTGAGCCCGCCCAGGGCCGCCTGGCCGACGCTTGCCAGCTCCGCTGCCGGTATCACGCGGTCGATCCAGTCGCGCCCGGATAGAAACGCGCCGATGGCCGCCGCTCTGTCGGCGTGCTCGGGGTGCACGTAGACCAGCGTCGAGGTGCCGCTCGTCGGCGTCACGACATCGTCGGAGTCGCGGCTCGCCTTCAGGGCGGCTGCGATCAGCTCGGCCTCCACATCCACGACGCGCGAGACAGTCTGGTGGCCGTGGTCGGAGCAGAGGATCAGGAGCACGTCCTCGCCCGCATCGCGCAACCGGTCGACGGCCTCGATCACGCGCGCGGCATTGGCATCGGCCGCGGCCAGCGCGGCGAGGTGCTCGGGCGAGCCCAGGGGAGCGAGGTGCTGCGTCGCATCGGGCTCGCCCATCCACAGGATGGCCAGCGGCGGCCGGCGCTCGATCAGCAGCTCGTCGATGAAGCGCTCGGTCATGGCGCTGTCGCCGGCCGCGTCCTGGGCGATCCTCAGGCCCTGCACGCCATCCAGGGGTGTGCGGCCGGGGCCGAAGGAGCCGGCGCGGTGATAGACGAAGCCGTAGCCGTCGGGGTCGTGGGCGTAGGCGGCGCCGGGCGACACGTTGGAGAACAGGATCATCCCCCCATGGGGTGCCAGCCGCTCCGCCAGCGTCGGCGCGCCGAGCGACCGTCCCGTCACGCGGCGCTTGTGCTGCAGGAAGTCGGGGAAACCGGCGTCGTGATAAACGAGCCGGCCTTCCTCCATCAACGCCAGCGTGTTGCCCGCAAGCTCGTGACGCGCCGGCGTGCAGCCGGTTGCAAAGGACGCGGAGACGACCCGCGTGGCCGAGGGGAACATGGAGCGGTGGGCGCCGAAGGACCGCGACCGCCGGGCGAAACGGCCGAGCGCCGGCATGTGCGGCTCGGCAATGAGATCGCGGCGCAGGCCATCCAGGACCACAACGACGACGCGGCGCATGTCTTCTCCTCGGCTAGGCATAGGCGAGCGCACTTCTCATCATGCCCGCAGCGTTTCACACCCGCCCCTGCCTGCGCAACCAACGAACCCTCGAGGCATGCCGCGAGGGGCCGCGGCATCGACATCGCGCATGGCCTCCCGGCCAATCCTGCATTGGACGCGCCGCCCTCGCATGCCGCATGCTCCCCGCGGAACGAGGGACCCGGGGACCGTGTCGATACCCCTCATCATTGCGCTCATCGCCACCTCGGTGGCGACCTCCTTCCTGTCCGGCATCTTCGGCATGGCCGGCGGCATGATCCTCATGGGCGTGCTGCTCACCCTGCTGACGGTGCCCGAGGCGATGGCGCTGCATGCGGTGGCGCAGATGGCCTCCAACGGCTGGCGCGGCCTGCTGTGGATCGGCCACGTGCGCTGGCGCCCGGTTGGCGCCTACCTGAGCGGCTGCGCCGTGGCGCTGGCGGTCCTGTCGCTCATCCAGTTCGTGCCGTCGAAGCCGCTCGCGCTCCTCATGCTCGGCGTCTCGCCGTTCCTCGTGCGCCTCTTACCGCGCGACTTCAGGCCCGATCCGCAGCGGCTCTCGGACGGCGCCTTCTATGGCGCAGCGTGCATGTCGCTGATGCTCATGGCGGGGGTGGCGGGGCCGCTGCTCGACACGTTTTTCATCGGCGGCACCATGAGCCGCAAGGAGATTGTGGCGACCAAGGCGGTCTGCCAGATCTTCGGGCATGCGGCCAAGCTCATCTATTTCGGCGGTCTCATCGCTTCTGCCGCGGGCGTCGATCCCGGCCTCGCGGCGATGGTGGTGGTCGCATCGATGATCGGCACCGTGGCGGCCAAGCCGGTCCTGGAGCGCCTCACCGACGTGCAATACCGGCGCTGGGCCACCTATATCATCACGGCGATCGCCTCGGTGTATCTCGCGCAAGCAGGCTACATGCTGGCATTCGCCGCAAAGTGAGGAGACGCAGCATGTCGTCGTCCACCATCGAGCCGTTGATCCTGGACCTCGTCGAGTGGGTGGCCAGGGAGCCCCGGACCTATCCCGACGTCATGGAGGCCTGGCGCACCTCGTGCCCGCGGCTGACGGTGTGGGAGGATGCCGTGGACCGCGGACTGGTGCGCCGCGAGGCGCGCGAGGGCTCGGGCCTCATGGTGCTGGCCACGGCCGAGGGGCGCGAGCTCTTGAAGGCGCATGGGCGTCTGACATGACGGCGAGGGCTGAGACGCCGACACCCAGGAAGCTCGCACACGAGAAAATGGCCGCCGGGAAGGCGGCCGGCGCTGCGGCTTCGGGTGACTTCCGAGCATCCGGCAGGTCGCCAAGTCAGCCGACGGCGGCAATCCCGATAGCGGGCGGTGCGTCAGGCAGCCGGCACATCGAAGAACCGGTCGGGCTTCAGGAAGAACGACAGCGTCACGCAGCCGTGGGGCGCGCGGGCGTCGTGGCGGCTGCGGGCGGGGCGCCGAGGCGATTGCGCGAAATCGTGTGCAACGTGCCAGAAGCCGACGCTTCGATGGTAAGTTCATTCAGCGCATCAGCATCATTGCCACAACCATCACGGCGATCATCACCGCGACCATGATGGCGAGGTGGACCGGCGTCACCATATGGCGGAGTAGGGCAAATCGGGTGCCTTCCGGCAGTAGCGCCATTCCGCACTTTGGGCATTTGCCCGGGTTCGCATCGCGCACCTCGGGATGCATCGGGCAGGTATAGATCACGGCCATCACCGCCTCCTGGTGAACCCGTCACGCTTGAAGCAAGCTCCGTCGTTCCTCGTACTCGGCTTGATCGATTTCACCGCGCGCAAAGCGCTCGTTCAGTATTTGGAGCGCCGACTCGTGGGGATTCCTCCACCACGGCAAGCCATGATGCCCGCCGCCTGCCGATTTGTGAAAGGCGAGGAAGATCGTCACCACGACGGCGAGCATGACCAGCATCATGAGCGGGCAGATCCACCAGAATTGCCAGGGACCCAAACCCCAATACCAATTGGGTGGGGGCGGCTGTTGCTGGGCTAGCGCACGAAGTGGCACCATGACCAGAGCCACGATGAGACACGCCGACAATCTGTGCTGCACGTCAGTTCCCCTTCTTTCGTTCAGACCTGCGGCTGCTGGGCACGCCGCTCCTCCATGAACTGTTCGAACTCGGCCCGATCCTTTGCCTGGCGCAAGCGCTCCAGGTACTCGCGGAAGCTGCGCTGGTCTTCTTCCAGGCGTTTGAGCGTTTCTGCGCGATAGGCGTCAAAAGCACGGTTGCCGCTTGTTCGTGGTGAAACCGCTCCTTCCCCTGGCACTGGCGAACGATCGACACGGTCATCCGCATGGCCGAAGCCAAACCCGCAGCACAGCATGCACCCTCTCCACATTGCCAAGGCAAGAACCAGAAGACCCAAGGGCCACCAAACAAGAAAAGCTAGCAGTCCCAACGCGATCCATATCGGAGTGGGCACCTCGTCGAGTCTTGGCGTTTTGGTGAACATCGGATTTATCCACGATGGTCAGCGCGGCGCCCGCGGCCTCGCGGGCAAGCCCAATCCCGACATTGCAGAGATCGGGAATACTCCGCCCCCTCAGACGGGGAGGGCTCTCAAATGGTTACAGATCCAACCTCACCTACTAGCTCCGGGCTTGCTGCTGCCGCCAACATCCGCCGCGGCCGGAGACGCGCAACAGGTGGGCGAGGACGGCTTGCAGCTCAATTCCTGTCGGTAGAAATCGCAGCTTGCTTCGATGTGCTTGCGCAGCTGAGCACGGGCGCGGTGCAGCCGCACCTTTGCATTGGCGCGGCTTATACCCAGCGTAGCCCCGACTTCATCATCCGTGAGCCCTCCCAACTCGGCCAGAACAAGCACCGACCTGTGGCGTTCGGAGAGTTTCGCAATCTCGGCGCGGATGCAGTCTGCAAACTGCTTGCGGGCGAGTTCGTCCTCCGGCGATGGCCGATCTTCGACCCCGGTCCCAAGTGGGTTGACGCTCGATTTGCCGTCCTCGTCCTCTGCCAAACGGACGGTCAGCCTGCGTTCGCGCGCCGCGCGGCTGCGCAGCCAGTCGGACGCGACATGAAGCGCAATCCGGTACAACCATGTGGAGAGTTCCGCGTCGCCTCGGAAGTTCGGAAAGGCTTGCGCTGCCTTGGCGAAGACCTTTTGGGTGAGGTCCTCCGCCTCGACGGGTCCCACCATTCGCGTCAGCAGCTGGAGCACGCGCCGATAGTTGGCGTCGTGGGCTTTCTTGAAGGCCTCGCTCATGCCGGTGGCAGAAGTATCCATATGAATTAACAGCATCGCAGTGAATGTCATACTTTGCGGTAGATCAATGTTACCACGTCAGCGTTACGCCCCCGGCGTATCGAAGAACCGGTTGGGCTTGAGGAAGAACGACAGCGTCACGCAGCCGTCGGGCGCGCGCGCATCGTGGCGGCTGCCGGCCGGCCGCCACACGTAGTTGCCGGCGGTGACGACGCCCTGGTCGTCCTCCAGCGCTCCTTCCAGCACCCAGGTCTGCTCCAGCTCGACGTGCTCGTGGTCCGGCAGGGTGGCGCCCGGCGCGAACCTGACGAGGGCCGTCATCAGGCCGGTCTCCTTGTCCTCCATCAGCATCTTCATATCCACGCCCTCGAAGCGGGTCGGCACCCACGGCAGGGCGGCGACATCGACGTAGCGGGAAGCGAGCGCGGCAAGGCCGGCGTGATTCTCGGCGTCGGGCGTGACAATGGTCATGGGCGGCTCCTCCCGCTGAATTTCTCTTGAATTTAGAGCACGCGCCCGCCGCCTGCGGCAAGCCGTCCTCGCCGCGTTGCCTCGGCCTGCACGGCAGCACATCGCGACCTGCCGAGCCGGCGACGGTTGCGCATGCCAGACAAATTTGGCCGCTGGCTACATCCTTGCCCGAGGGGTACCCAGGGACATGGGGTCGGCTCGAGGCCCGCCAGGGCCTCGCCAGGGCCTCCTGGGCGGCTTCTGGAGGATCATCCTCCCCGCTCATCCACCGCGCCGTGTTGCCGGGGCTTCCGAATCCACTTGACGCTAGAACAAAAAGCGAACATAAACCATGCCGGCCTGGTTTCACGCCGCCGAAAGCCTATGTAATTGCAACCACTCCCAGGTTCGCCCCGCGTGCCCGCTCAACCCATCTCGTTGCCCAGGATCTCCCAGCAGATCTGGGACGCCAAGTACCGCCTGAAGACGGCGGACGGCATCCCTGCGGATCGCACGCTCGCCGACACCTGGCGCCGGGTTGCCGAGGCGATCGCCGCTGCCGAGCCGCCAGCGGAGCGCGACCGCTGGGCCGCTGAGTTCGCCGACGCCATGGGCGATCTCGCCTTCCTGCCCGCGGGACGCATCCTGGCGGGCGCCGGCTCGGGCCGGGCCGTCACCCTCTTCAACTGCTTCGTGATGGGCCGCATCGAGGACGACCTCGCCTCGATCTTCGACAACGTCAAGGAGGCCGCTCTCACCATGCAGCAGGGCGGCGGCATCGGCCACGACTTCTCCACCCTGCGCCCCCAGGGCGCGCCGGTCAGGAGCATCGGCGCCGACGCCTCGGGCCCGGTGAGCTTCATGGACGTGTGGGACGCCATGTGCCGCACCATCATGTCGGCCGGCGCGCGGCGCGGCGCCATGATGGCGACGCTGCGCTGCGACCACCCGGACATCGAGACCTTCATCGACGCCAAGGCCGACCCGGCGCGGCTGCGCAACTTCAACCTGTCGGTGCTGGTGACGGACGCCTTCATCGCCGCCGTGCGCAAGGGCGAGCCCTGGCCTCTCGTCTTCGAGGGCAAGGCCTGGCGCACGGTTGACGCGCGCGCGCTGTGGGACCGCCTGATGCGCGCCACCTACGACTATGCCGAGCCCGGCGTGGTGTTCATCGATCGCATCAACGCCCGCAACAACCTCGCCTATTGCGAGACCATCAGCGCCACCAACCCTTGTGTGCCGGGCGACACCTGGGTCCACACTGCCAACGGTCCCCGCCAAGCGAAGGACCTGGCCGGCAAGCCCTTTGTCGCCCGGGTCGCTGGCAGCGATCACGCGAGCGCGGCCCGCGGCTTCTTCTCGACTGGACACAAGCCGGTGCTCCGCCTGGAGACAGCCGAAGGCTACACATTGAGGGTGACGGCGGATCATCGTGTCAAACGCTCGACCCGGTCTAGCCATAGCGGAGGCAGCGAGTGGTGCCGGGCGGGCGATCTCGCGATCGGAGACATGGTCGTTCTCAACGATCATCGTGCGAGCCCGACATGGCGCGGCAGGCTTACGCGGGAGGAAGGATATCTGCTCGGTCTCCTGGTGGGCGACGGCAGCCTCGAGACAGACAAGGCCATCATTTCGGTGTGGCAACCGGCGGCAGCAGTGGGCTGTGGAAAGCCCCCCGGAACTCGGTCGGTGATGGACGAGGCCCTGCGCGCGGCACTCAGTCTTCCGCATCGCTCAGATTTCGTCGGGTGGATGGAGATCAAAGGACGCAATGAGCATCGTCTGTCCCTTGCGGCGCTCAAGACACTTGCCGAAGACCTCGGCATGCGCCCAGGCGACAAGGCCATCACACCGCTGCTGGAGCAGACATCGAGCGATTTCCACCGTGGGTTCTTGCGCGGCTTTTTCGATGCGGACGGTTCGGTGCAGGGCAGTCAACCGAAAGGCGTGAGCGTGCGCCTGGCGCAGTCGGATTTGCCGCGCCTGCGTGCCGTTCAGCGCATGCTCCTACGGCTCGGCATCGCCTCTACCCTCTACCGCACTCGCCGCCTTGGCGGAACCTCGCGACTGCCCGACGGCCGCGGCGGGCGGGCCGACTATCCCGCTCAACCCAACCATGAGCTGGTCGTCAGCGGCGAGAACCTCGCGCAATTCAGCGACCTTGTCGGGTTCGCCGACCACGACAAGGCACACCGATTGAGCATTGCACTTGCAAGCTACAAGGGGGCGCTCAATCGAGAGCGGTTTGCGGCCCGGATCACAGCCATTGTCGAGGATGGAACCGAAGACGTCTTCGACGCCCAGATCCCCGGCGTCAATGCCTTTGATGCCAACGGCTTTTTGGCCCACAATTGCGGCGAGCAGCCACTTCCTCCGTATGGTGCTTGTCTTCTGGGCTCGATCAACCTCGCCCGCCTGATCGAAGCACCGTTCACCCCGGAGGCCCGCCTCGACGAGGCAAGGCTTGCGTCGCTGACGGCAATGGCCGTGCGCTTCCTCGACAATGCCATCGACGTCTCCAACTATCCGCTCGCCGCCCAGCGGCAGGAGGCGCAGGCCAAGCGCCGCATCGGCCTGGGCGTGACGGGCCTCGCCGATGCGCTGATCCTTCTCGGCGTGCGCTACGGCACGCCGCAAGCCGCGGCGCTCGCCAGGCGCTGGATGGCGGCGGTCGAGCGCGCGGCCTATCTGGCGAGCGCGGAGCTTGCCGCCGAGAAGGGCGCCTTCCCGCTCTACGACCGGGAGCCCTTCCTCGCCGCGGCCAATGTTGCGCGCCTGCCCGAGGAGGTGCGCGGCGCCATCGCCCGCAACGGCATCCGCAACGGCCTCCTCACCTCGATCGCACCGACCGGCACCATCTCGCTGCTTGCGGGCAACGTCTCGAGCGGCGTGGAGCCGGTGTTCGACTTCCGCTACGACCGCCGCGTGCTGGAGCGCGACGGCTCTTCGCGCATCGAGAGCGTCGAGGACCATGCCCACGCCCTCTATCGCGCGATGTTCGGCACCTCCGCGCCGCTCACCGACGCCTTCGTGACGGCGGAGGAGCTGACGCCGCGGGAGCATCTTAAGATGCAGGCCGCGCTGCAGGCGCACGTCGACAGCTCCATCTCCAAGACCATCAACTGCCCGGCAGACTCGAGCTTCGAGGCCTTCAAGGACGTCTATCTCGAAGCCTATGACCTCGGGCTCAAGGGCTGCACCACCTATCGCCCCAACGCCGTGACGGGTGCAGTTCTGAGCCGTTCGCCCGCAGCCTCTGAGGCCGCGCCGGGGGCCGCCGGCGCCGCCACGCCGCTGGTGCCGGCGCCTGGCCTGCCGGAGCTGGAGCGCCACGGCGATGTGGTGTTCATGACCAGGCCGCTGGAGCGCGCCGCCAGGCTCGAAGGCGCCACCTACAAGCTGCGCTGGCCCGGCAGCGACCATTCCCTCTACATCACCATCAACGACATCGAGCGCGACGGTCATGCCGAAGGCGTGTCTTCGACACATCATGCCGGAGGCGTGTCTTCGACACGACGTCGTCCGTTCGAGGTGTTCATCAATTCCAAGAACCTCGAGCACTACGCCTGGACGGTGGCCCTCACCCGCATGATCAGCGCCATCTTCCGGCGCGGCGGCGACGTGACCTTCGTGGTCGAGGAGCTGAAGGCGATCTTCGATCCCCAGGGCGGACAATGGATGGGGGGCCGCTACGTGCCGAGCCTGATCGCCGCCATCGGCGAGGTGATCGAGGGCCACATGATCCGCACGGGTTTTCTCACGCTTGCGGGCGCCGACAGCCGGGAGGCTGGCGCCGAGCGGCGGGCGCTGGCCGGAGGCGGCAATGCGCGCCCCGGCGAGGAAGCTCCCGAGCGCCCCGTGGCCGGCGGGCGCCCCTGCCCGCGCTGCGGCGCCAGCGCGCTCTACCGGCGCGAGGGATGCTGGGTGTGCGACGCCTGCGGCTACTCCAGGTGCAGCTGACGCCTCCCCGGGCGCGCCTGTCGCTGCCGCGTAGGCAAGCGCTTAACCAATATTGGGTTTTCTATCGAAAGAACCGGGAGTGCATCGGCAGGTTGCCTGCGCCCGCAACGGCGGCGTTTTGCACCCGCCGCAGGCCCGCCCTGCAGCAGCAACGCCTTGAAACGACGGCCATGCAGCCATATTTCGGCTGGAAATCGCCGATACCAGCCCGCTCGACGCAACTTCGATCCGACCCGCAGCCATGGCCGCCCGCATCGTCAGACCTGCCCCGCTCCAGGCGGCCGCCCCGGCGCCCGTCTCCCTGGGCCTGCCCGAGGAGGTACCGGCACGCCGGCAGGTTTGGCGCGGCGCCTCCGGCAAGGGCTACGCCCACAGCGTCTACAGCCTGATCGCCTGCCCGCCGTTGCCCGCGGCCAGCTACGTCCTGGTGCGGCGCGACCGGCACGGCCGGCGCACGGCGCTGCGCGTCCACCTCGGCCAGAGCGACGCACCGACCCTCAACCTGGCGCACGTGCGCAGGCGCGGCGCACAGCTCGGCGCCAACGAGGTGCACGTCCACTTCCAGGCCGCCTCTGAGGACGAGCGCCGGCTCGTCGCCTGCGACCTGCGTGCCGGCCTGTTCGGCACCCTGAGCGCCGAGCCGGAAGGCACCTGATCGGAGCGCCGCGGGGGAGGACGCGCCAGGAAGGGAACGCCGCAGGACAGCCGAAGAGCGCCGCTGCGAGAAGACTGGCGCTGCGAGCGGACACGGTCGAGGACACGTGTGAGAGTGCACACGGGGGGACCGGCGCTCGCGAGCGCGGGGCCACCCGCAGGCCGCGCGCCTCGACGCTGCGGGCAGCCGCACAGTCCAGCCACGCTGGACAAGTCACCCCGGGGGGCAGCGCAGGAGACGACGCCACGGCAAGGCCGAGCGCAACCGCGACTTCTACGCCCGCATCCTGGGCCTGGGCTTCGTCAAGCGCACCGTCAACTTCGACGATCCTGGACCTATCACCTCTACTACGGCGACGAGGCCGGCCACCCCGGCACCATCCTCACCTTCTTTGCCTGGGAGCATGCCGGCCCCGGCCGTGCCGGCGTCGGCCTCACGCAGACCACGAGCCTCGCCGTCCCCGCCCAGTCGATCGGCTACTGGACCCAGCGTCTCGTCGAGACCGACGTGAAGCACGAGGCGCCCGCACGACGCTTCGGCGAACCCCTCCTCGCCTTCAGCTGTCCCGCGCCGAGGCCGCCGTGATCAGCTGCACGGCGGCGGCGCGACGGCCGAGGACATCCTGTCGCTCGCCGACGTGCTGGCCTATCCGGACCTGCACTGTCTGGCCCCGCAGGCGCCGGGCGGCAGCTGGTACCCCTACTCGTTCCTGGCGCCGCTCGAGCACAACGAGCCCGCTCTGTCGCGCGCGCTCGCCACGCATGCCGCCCTCACCGACGGCCTTGCCGGCAGGGCTTCGCGCCCGAGCGCACGGTGCTCCTCGGGTTCTCGCAGGGCGGCTGTCTCGGCCTCGAGTACGCCGCCCGCAACGCACGGCCGGGCGCCGTGATCGGCCGGAGCGCGGGCCTGATCGGCCCCGAGGGCACGCCGAGGGACTATGGCGGCTCCCTGTCGGGCACCCCGGTATTCCTCGGCTGCAGCGACGTGGACTCCCACATCCCGCTCGCCCGCGTCGAGGAGACGGCCCGCGTGCTGCAGAGCCTCGGCGCCGAGGTCACCAAGCGCATCTATCCCGGCATGGGCCATACCAGCGTCGACGACGAGATCCGCGAGGTGCGCAAGCTCCTCGCCCGGATCGGGCCGCGCGCCGCGCCTCGATAGACGCGAGGACGAGCGCGTCGCGCGACCCTGGCGCCGTTGCGGTCCGCCTATGCCCACTGCCCACTGCCTACTTGATGAGCCCCTCCGCCTTCATGGCCGCCTGCACGGTCGGCCTCGCACCGATGCGCTTGCGGAAGGCCAGAACGTTGGGGTTCGGCGCGAGATCGACGCCCACCCCCGCCGCCCAGTTGGAGATCACGAACAGGTAGGCGTCGGCGACCGAGAAATCCTTGCCCAAGAGATACTCGTTGCCGGCGAGGTGCTTGTCGACGTGGGCGAAGCGCGTGGCAAGGCGCTCGCGGAAGATCGCCTTGGCCGCCTCCGGCATCGCCGGGTTGAACAGCGGCGAGAACCCTTTGTGCAGCTCGGTGGAGATGAAGTTCAGCCACCGCTGCAGCTCAGTGCGCTCGGGCGTGCCGGCGGGCGGCGCGAGCTTCCGCTCCGGCACCCGGTCGGCGATCCACTGTACGATCGCCGGTCCCTCCGTCAGCCTGGTGCCGTCGTCGCGCTCCAGCACCGGCACGTAGCCCAGCGGGTTCACCTCGCGGAAGTCGCCGCCGCCCTCCATGATCTTGGTCTTGGTATCGGTCTTGACCTTGTCGAAGGCGAGGCCGGCCTCGTTGAGCACGATGTGGGGCGAGAGCGAGCAGGCGCCGGGCGCGTAGTAGAGCTTCATGGCGTGTCTCCATTGCTGCGCGGAAGGCTGAGAGGGATGAACGGCGCGCAGTGTGCATGCAATCACAAGTGAATTCCGCTGACATTCGAGTGATACGAGCAGCCAGCTGACACCGATTGGCAGCATTGGGGCCCGGCCCGTCGCGGGCACGCCAGCGCGATGTGCCCAGCAACCCCTCGCGGCCGGGCGGGATGGCTCGCGACGCGGATCTGCCGGGCATGGCGGAGTGGTCCTGGAGAAGCCGCCGCGCCCGGCCAAGCACAGGCTGAGCACCTGTTGCGGCTGCTGACCAAGGTTGCACCGGCCGGCATGAGCCCGGCTGGACCGCCAAATCCGATGGTGTAGGATGCGGCGGCACCCGGCTGATGCGCCGGAACGACGGATAGTTTCAGGAGGGGCAGGGACATGAGCGCACCCGCCGCGGCTTTCGAGGTGCCAGCCGGCACCCTGATGAGGGGCAAGAACGGCCTCGTCATGGGGGTCGCCAACAACCGGTCGATCGCCTGGGGCATCGCCAAGGCGGTGGCGGCGCAGGGCGCAACCTTGGCCTTCACCTATCAGGGCGACGCCTTGAAGAAGCGGGTCGAGCCCCTGGCGGGCGAGGTGGGCTCCAAGCTGGTCCTGCCCTGCGACGTGACCGACACGGGCTCCATCGACGCGGTGTTCGCCGAGCTGGCCCGCCAGTGGGACAAGCTCGACTTCCTGGTGCACGCGATCGCCTTCTCCGACAAGGCCGAGCTCGACGGCCGCTACGTCGACACCACGGAGGCGAACTTCACCCGCACCATGCTGATCTCCTGCTACTCGTTCACCGCGCTCGCCCAGCGCGCCGAGAAGCTGATGCGGCCGGGCGGCTCGCTCCTCACGCTCACCTACTACGGCGCCGAGAAGGTCATGCCCCATTACAACGTGATGGGCGTCGCCAAGGCGGCGCTGGAGGCGAGCGTGCGCTATCTGGCCGCCGACCTCGGCAGGGGCGGCCTGCGCGTCAACGCCATCTCGGCGGGGCCCATCAAGACGCTGGCGGCCTCCGGCATTGCCGACTTCCGCTATATCCTGAAGTGGAACGAGTACAACTCGGCGCTGCGGCGCACCGTGACCATCGAGGAGGTGGGCGCGGCCGGGCTCTATCTCCTCTCCGACCTGGCCCGCGGCGTCACCGGCGAGGTGCACCACGTGGACGCCGGCTACCACGTCCAGGGCATGAAGAACGAGGACGCGCCCGACATCTCCGTGATGAAGGACACCAACGGGAAGGACGGCAACGGTTAGCTCCAGGCAGCACCGCTTCGCCTGCCGAGGTTGTCGCTTCTAGGGGGCGTAGAGACGCAGGACGCCGAAGATCAGGGCGCCAAGGACGACCGCGGCGGCGATCAGCGTCAGGGCGACGAGCTGGGAGCGGGTCACGGCGACGCGCCTCCCGCCGCCGCGGGCCGTGGCGCCCAGACCTTCTGCATCAGGAGCACGCCCCCGAGCACGGCCAAGCCGACGATGTCCGTGACGGCGTTGGGGTCGATGAGCAGCAGCGCGGCGGCAAACAGCAGCAACCGCTCGAACCAGGTCGCCATGCGCAGGAAATAGCCCTCCATGCTGGCTGCCAGCGCCACCACGCCGATCGACCCGGTCACCACCGCACGCAGGATCTCGTGCCACTCCCCCGCGAACAGCAGGGCCGGGTTGTAGACGAAGAAGTAGGGGACGATGAAACCCGCGGCGGCGAACTTCATCGCCTGCACGCCGGAGCGCCACAGGCCGGCTCCGCCGATCGATGCGGCGGCGTAGACAGCGAGCGCCACCGGCGGCGTCACCGCCGACAGGCACGAGAAGTAGAACGCGAACATGTGCGCCGCCATCGGCGGCACGCCAAGCTTCACGACGGCCGGGACCAGCAGCGCGGCCTGCATGATGTAGGCGGGCGTGGTCGGCATCCCCATACCCAGGATGATGCCGGCCAGCATGGTGATGAACAGCGCCAGCAGCAGCGAGCCGTAGGTGAGCTCGACGAGGAAGGCCGTGAACCGAAGGGCCAGGCCGGACTGCAGCACGATGCCGATGACGATCCCCGCGGATGCGCACGCCATCGCCACCGGCACCGTGTGCGCCGCCCCGTCGCGCAGGGCTTCCAGGCAGGTGCGCCAGCGCAGCCCGGTCGCGGGGCGCAGCCAGGAAATGAGAACGAGCCCAGCCGTGGCGATGACGGCGGCGTAGGTCGGCGTGAAGCCGTTGAGCAGCAGGGCCAGCAGCACGATCACCGGCAGGAACAGGTGCCCCTGGCGCAGGATGATGTGGCCGAGGATGGGCAGCTCCTCGCGCGGCAGGCCTTTGAGGCCCGAGCGCACCGCATTGAAGTGAATCGCCGCGAACAGCGCCCCGTAGTAGAACAGCGCAGGGATCGCCGCCGCGATCATCACCTGCGTGTAGCTCACACCCAGGAACTCGGCCATCACGAAGGCGGCGGCCCCCATGATCGGCGGCATGATCTGCCCGCCGGTGGAGGCCACCGCCTCGATGGCCGCGGCCGCCTCGGGCTTGAACCCCGTCTTCTTCATCATCGGGATGGTGAGCCAGCCGTCGACCATGACGTTGGCGACGGCCGAGCCGGAGATGGTGCCGAACAGGCTCGAGGAGACGACCGCCACCTTGCCCGGCCCGCCGCGCGCGCCGCCGGCGATGGCGTTGGCGAAGCCCATGAAGAACTGCCCGGCGCCGGACTTCTCCAGGAACGTGCCGAAGATGATGAAAAGGATGACGTAGGTGCCGGCCACCGACATCGGCACGCCGAAGATGCCCTCGGTGGTGAACCAGGTCTGGTCGACGGTGAGCTCGACGCTGAGGCCCCGGTGGTAGAGCCAGCCGGGAAGCCAGGGCCCGGCGAAGCCGTAGACGAGGAAGCAGATCGCCACGATCGGCAGTGCCGCGCCGATGGTGCGCCGGGTCGCCTCCAGCACCAGCACGATGCCGGTGATGCCCACCACCATGTCCATCGGACTCAGCGGGTGCGCCGTCGGGAACCGGTTCACCACGTAGCCGTAGTTGACGAACATGTAGCCCACGCACGCCAGCGAGACGGCCGCCAGGACGAGATCGGCCCACAGCACGCGATCGGCTGTCGCCGCCTTGCGGAGCGGCCACAGCATGAACGAGAGCACCAGGCTGAAGGCCAGCGTAATGAAGAGCAGCGCCTGCTGATCGGGTGCGGACGTGGTCACCCTGGCGTAGACGTGGAAGACGGACATGGCGACCGCCACCACGCCGACGACCAGGCCCGCGTAGCCGGCGAGCTTGCGCACGGCGGGCTCCCTACTTCTTGAGCAGCCCGGCTTCGCGGTAGTACTTCTCGGCGCCCGGGTGGTAGGGCATGTCGAAGCTCTGGGCCATATCCTCGGCCGTCACGCCCTTCATGACGGCAGCGACATTGGCGAATTCCTGCCGCCCTTCCACGATGGCCTTGGTGACCTTGTAGATCACCTCGGCAGAGGTCTTGGACGACGCGATCAGCACCGTGGGCGACTGAAAGGTCTGTATCTCCTCCGCAACGCCCTGCTCCTTGTAGACGCCGGCCTTGATGACGTGGCGCACGAGACCCGGATTGAGCTTGCGCAGGGCGGCGAGCTCGGCGTCGCTGACCGAAAGCACGCGCACGGGCATGGCCGAGCCGAGGTCGAGGATGAAGGAGGCCGGCACCACCGTGAACCATCCCGCCGCCATCGCCTGCCGGTTCTTGATGGCCTCGGCGTTGGACGACACCGGCCCGTAGCTCTTCGGCCCGAGGTCGCCCAGCGTCATGCCGTTGACCTTGAGCACGTACTCCCAGCCCGCGGCGAGGCTGGTGTTGCCGCGCGCCGGCAGGGCCACCGCGTGCCCCTTCAGGTCCTTGATGGACTTGATGGTGCTGCTGGCAGGAACCACCAGCTGCCACACGTTCGGATAGAAGTTGGCGACGAAGAGCGCCTTGTCGGTCTTCTTGCCGTCGAACTGGCCGGTACCGGCGCGCGCGTCCGCCATCACGGTCGTCATCGACCAGGCGATGTCGGTCTTGTCGCTGCGGATCTTCTCCATGTTGACGAGCGCGGCGCCCGGCTCGACCTGCACGTTGAGATCGGGAAAGCGCTTGTTGATGACCTGCGAGGCGGCGGCGGCCATCGGCGTCCAGCTGCCGCCGGTCGGACCGGCGGTGAAGATCACGTCGGTCTTCTGCTGGGCATGGGCAAGCCCCGCGCCAGCAAGGGTGAGTGCCGCAAAGATGAAAAAGGGCGCGCGGCGCAGCGGCCTGCGGATGGGCATTCGGACCTCCCGTTCAACGGTGCAGGAGTTCTTTTTTTGGCCCTTGTGGACTGCAGCGGCTTTCGGCGCTGCGAGGCATGCCACATCGGGCAACGACCCTTCCTGCTTGCCGCACAGGGTACTCATTTACTGGCGCAGCTGTCCAGCGACACTAGTTTGCTTTGCTGCCGCCGCGGGTGAGGGGAACGAAGCGCACCGGGATGATGCGGCGGCTGGTGGTGGTGCCGTCGGCGGCCTTCTCGATCACCATGAGATCCTGGGACATGCCGCCGACCGGGATCACCAGCCGGGCGCCGGGCTTCAGCTGCGCGAGGAGCGCCGGCGGCACATGGTCGGGTGCGGCGGTGACCATGATGCCGTCGTAGGGGGCGTGCTGCTCCCAGCCCTGGTAGCCGTCGCCGATGCGCGTCCTCACGTTGGCGTAGCCCAGCCGCGCCAGGGTGGCCGCCGCGCGCCTGCCGAGCTCCGGCACGATCTCGACGGAATAGACCTCGCGCGCCACCAGCGACAGCACCGCGGCCTGGTAGCCGGAGCCCGTGCCGATCTCCAGCAGGCGGTCGCCCGGCTTTGCCTGCAGGAGATGCGTCATCAAGGCGACGATGTAGGGCTGGGAGATCGTCTGACTTCGGCCGATGGGGAGAGGCCGGTCGGCGTAGGCGAGGTGCGACACCGCGCCGGGAACGAACGCGTGGCGCGGCACCTTGCGCAGCGCCCCCAGCACGCGCTGGTCGAGCCCCACATCGCCGACGCCGCTCCCGACCGAGCGCGCGATCGCCTCGATCGTCTCCACCATGCGCTCGCGCTCGGCCGCGCGATCGTCCTGGGCGAGCGCCCATGTCGCGAGCAGGCCGAGGATCGGCGCAACGAGCGCTCTGCGCAGCATCTTGTCCCTCTCGTCGAGCAGGCAGCGGGGAGAGGGGCAAGCTTGGCCCGGCGTTGCGCTCTCGGCAAGCAGCGGAGAGGGACCCCGCTGCGGCCGGGCGCGGCCTTGCCACAAATCCGCCATTCCGTGGCCTTCGTGTCCCACCTCGGGCCATGCGGGGCCCGGTGAACGGGGAAGATGATGCGTTCCGCAATCGTTGGGCTCCTTGCGCTCGCCATCTCGGGCGCAGCCGTAGTCGAGGCCCAACCCCCCAACAGGCCGTCGGCCCAGTTCACCTCGCAGGAGTCCATCCTGCGTTGGATCAACGGCTACCGCACCCAGCCGGACCCGGACAGGGTCCCGGAGCTGGTCCAGGCCGCGAGCGCCATCGGCCTGTTCCGCGACATGGAGACGGCGGGCGTCTACGTCGGCTTCGTCGCGGGTGTCATCGAGTCGAACCCGAAGCGGGCCGAGGCGCTGATCGCCGGAATGTTCCCCCTGCCGCCGGAGGACCAGGTGGCGGTCGTCAGGGCCATCGCCCATTCGGGGCATCCGGATTGGAAGGGGTTGCTCGCCAGGTTCTCCGAGCGGATGCCCGCGCGCCGGGTGCTGATCGACCGCTTCATCCGAGGCAAGCTGCCCACTCTCAAGCAGATGGCGCTCGACACCGGCGCCGCCCCGCTCGACATGCTGTGGGGCCAGTATTTCGGCACCGGCTCCTACGACCCCGTCCTGCGCATGATCTCGATCCTCGAGTGGTCCAGAGACGGGGACAACCTCGACCGCCTGACGGTCGGCAACATGGCGAAGCTCACGCTCGCCACCAACGCGTCGCGCGACAAGGCGCTGCTCGACATGCTGAAGGCATCCCTGCTGTTCGAGACGAAGGAGACCAAGGCCGTCCTCAACGAGGTGATCGACGCGGCCGAGACCTTCGAGTTCGGCAAGGTCCGCCGCGACGCCATGGCCGCCATCGAGCAGCTCAAGATCAGGGGCCCGCAGTCCGCGCGCAACGCCGTCTGGTGGGGCCAGGCCGGGCAGACGGCGCTGGCGCTCGGCTGTATCGTCGCCGGCGCCACGGGACACGCCGAGGTGGGCATCCCGTGCATCGTCGGCGGCGCGGTCTCCGGCGCCGCCCTCAAATACATCGTGCCGGGGCAGCAGTAGGCACCAACCTTGATCCGCCAGCGTCACGTGGCGCGCGCCATCGTGCTGACGAGCGCGCCCGAGGTTCTCCTCATCGCGATCCGGTCGCGCCACGGTCGCGCGCGGTTCTGGATCACCCCGGGAGGTGGACTGGAGGCGGGGGAGAGCCACGAGCAGGCGCTCAGGCGCGAGCTCAAGAGGAGGTCGGGCTCGACACGTTCCAGATGGGGGCCCTGGTCTGGCGGCGCGAGCACACCTACGACTGGCACGACCGGCGTGTCTGCCAGCGCGAGCACTACCATATCGTCGAGGTGGAGCGTTTCGAGCCCCACATGTCCGATCCGGCGGAGGCCAGAAGCCTGGATCAGGTTCTGTGGCGGCGCCTTGCGGATCTCGAGCGCCGGAGCGAGCCCATCACCCCTTTCTCGCTCGCCGACATCGTCACGCGCTATCTGGCGTTCGGGCCTCCACCTTCGGTGCCCGAATGGGAGGTGGGTGGATTGAGGCGACGGGCGCACTTCCAAGCAACCCGCAGAGCGCGAGGTTGTCGGCCAATCCGCGCTACACCATTCGGCGCAATCTGGTATATCACTGGGCCGTCCGGCGGCTCCGGCAAACAAGCATTTTCGAGGGAGGAAACCCATGTCGCACGCGTGGAGACTGGCGTTCGCAACCGTACTGGCGCTGGCGAGCGCCGCCCTTCCCGGCCCTGCTGCCGCCCAGGACTTTCCGACGCGGTCCGTCAAGATCGTCGTGCCGTTCGGCGCCGGCGGCCCGGCTGACAATTACGCCCGCATTCTCGCCCAGCATCTCCAGGAGACCCTCAAGCAGCCGTTCGTGGTCGAGACGCGGCCGGGTGCCGGCTCCTTCATCGGCACCAGCGAGGTCGCCAAGGCCCCGCCCGACGGCTACACGCTGCTCATGATGTCCAACACCCACACCGTCAACGAGACGCTGCGCTCGAAGCGGCCGTTCGATCTCATGCGCGACTTCGTGGGCGTGGCGCCGGTCAACTACTCCGACCTCATCATGGTGGTGCATCCCTCGGTGCCCGCCAAGAACCTCGAGGAGTTCCTGGCGCTCCTGAAGGCCAAGAAGGGCGAGCTGAACTACGCCTCCTCGGGGCTCGGCACGCCCTACCACATGGCCGGCGAGCTGTTCAAAGCGATGAGCGGCACCGACATCGTGCACGTGCCGCACAAGGCGAGCGGGGACGCCCGCAGCGCCGTGCTCGGCGGCCACGTGCAGATGATGATCGATGCCATCACCACCACGGCGCCCAACGTGCAGGGCGGCCAGCTGCGGGCGCTCGGCACCACCGGCAAGACGCGCTCCAACCTGCTGCCCGACGTGCCGACCGTCGCCGAGGCCGGGGTGCCCGGCTACGAGGCCACCATCTGGCTCGGGCTGATGGCGCCGAAAGGCACGCCCAAGGCGATCGTCGACAAGCTCAACGCCGAGGTCAACAAGGTGCTGAGCCGTGCGGACGTGAAGGCGGCCTGGGCCAAGCAGGGCGCGCAGCCGATCATCATGTCGCCCGCCGAGTTCGACACCTACCTGCGCGCCGACATCGACAAGTGGGCCAAGGTCATTGCGACCGCCGGCATCAAGATCCAGTGAGGCCGGCGATGGCGGCGGCGGTCAGGCTGCGTGTGAACGGGACGGAGCACGCGGTCGAGGCCGACCCGGCGACGCCGCTGCTCGGCGTGCTGCGCGGCACCCTCGGGCTCACGGCGTCGCACTTCGGCTGCGGCTCCAACCAGTGCGGCGCCTGCAACGTGCTGATCGACGGCCAGGCCGTGGCGGCCTGCGACACGCCCCTGTGGGCCGCCGCCGGCAAGGACATCACCACCGTGGAGGGCCTCGGCACCCCGGCGGCGCCGCACCCGCTGCAGCGCGCCTTCATCGCCGAGCAGGCGATGCAGTGCGGCTACTGCATCTCCGGCATCCTGGTGTCGGCTGCGGCACTGCTGCGGCGCAACCCCGATCCCGGCGATGCGGAGGTGCGCGCCGCGCTCGACCGCAACCTGTGCCGGTGCGGGGCGCACAACCGCATCGTGCGCGCCGTTCTCAGGGCCGCCAAGGAGGCCACGCCGTCATGAGCAGCGCCAGCGCCGCTCCCCCCGGGTTTCACGTCCACGACACGGGCGACGGGCCTTCCCGGCAACCTGCAGACCAACCCGCGGCTGTCGCGCTGGCTGCGCTTCCGCGCCGACGGCGTGGTGGAGGTGTTCTCCGGCAAGGTCGAGATCGGCCAGGGCATCCTCACCGCCATCGCCCAGATCGTCGCCGAGGAGCTCGACGTCGACCTCGCCCGCGTGCGCATGGTGCAGGCGAGCACCGCGGCGAGCCCCAACGAGGGCGTGACCTCGGGCAGCTTCTCGGTGGAGCACTCGGGCTCCGCGCTCAGGTACGCCTGCGCCGAGGCGCGGGCGATCCTCCTCGCCGCCGCCGCCCAGCGCCTGGGCGTCGCCGCGGAGGGCCTCTCGGTCGAGAGCGACGGCACCATCGTGGGCCCGGGCAACCTGCGCACGAGCTACTGGGAGCTGGGCGAGCTGGGTCTGCTCGACCGCGACGCCACCGCCAAGGTCCCGCCAAAGCCGGCATCCGAGCGGCGGGTTGCAGGGACCGCCGCCGCGCGCATCGACATCCCCGACAAGGTGTTCGGCCGGCCGCGCTTCGTGCAGGATCTGACGCTGCCCGGCACGCTGCACGGGCGCATCCTGCGCCCGCCGTCGCCCGGCGCAACGTTGACGGCGCTCGACGACGCCGGGGCCAAGGCCGTGCCCGGCGTGGTGGCAGTCGTGCGCGACGGCAGCTTCGTCGGCATCGTCGCCGAGACCGAGGAGGCCGCCGCCGCCGGGCTCAGAACGCTGGCTGGCGGCGCCCGGTGGCAGGCGGGAGAGCCGCTGCCGGACGAAGGCAACCTGAGCGCGTGGGTGAAAAGCCAGCCGGTCGACACCACCTCCATCAACGTGCGCGAGCCGGCTGTCCCGGCCACGAAGGCGCGCACCGTGCGCCGCGACTACATGCGGCCCTACATCGCCCACGCCTCGATTGCGCCGTCGTGCGCCATCGCGCAAGTGGTCCGCTGATGGCCTGAAGGTGTGGACGCACAGCCAGGGCATCTTCAACCTGCGCGCCGAGCTGGCGATGATCTTCCCGCTGCCGCCCGAGCGCATCGTCGTGGAGCACGCCGAGGGCGCCGGCTGCTACGGCCACAACGGCGCCGACGACGCGGCGCTGGAGGCAGCGCTGCTGGCGCGTGCGGTCGAGGGACGGCCGGTGCGCCTGCAATGGGCGCGCGAGGACGAGATGGCCTGGGGCCCCGTGGGGGCCTGCCAGGCGATCGACCTGGAGGCCGACCTCGACGCGCAGGGCGAGATCGTGGCCTGGCGCCACGACGTGTGGGGCAACGGGCACGTCTCGCGCCCCGGCCGTGGCAAGACGCCGACGCTGCATGCCGCCTGGCAGCTCGCCAAGCCGTTCCCGCGCAACGTGGCGATCAACCCGCCGATCGCCGGCGGCGGCGGATCGGAGCGCAACGCCACGCCGCTCTACGATTTCCCGGCCTGGCGCATCACCAACCACCGCCTGCTCACCATGCCGATCCGCACCTCCTCGCTGCGCACGCTCGGCGCCTTCGCCAACGTGTTCGCGATCGAGTCGTTCATGGACGAGCTGGCGGCCGAGCGCGGCGAGGATCCGCTCGCCTTCCGCCTGCGCCACCTGAAGGACCCGCGCGCGCGGGCCGTGCTGGAGGCTGCAGCGACGCGCGCCGGCTGGAGCAGCTGGCAGAGGCGCGAGGGCGCCGGCCACGGCATCGGCTTCGCGCGCTACAAGAACGCCGGGGCCTACTGCGCGGCGGTGGCCGAGGTGGAGACGGACCCCGACATCCGCGTGCGCCGGCTGGTGCTGGCCGTGGACGTGGGCGAGGTCATCAACCCCGACGGCGTGGCGAACCAGATCGAGGGCGGGGCCATCCAGGCAACGAGCTGGGTGCTGAAGGAGGCGGTGCGCTTCGACCGCGCGCGCATCACCAGCGATACCTGGGAGACCTACCCGATCCTGCGCTTCTCGGAGGTGCCCGCCGTGGAGGTGGAGCTGATCGCCAGGCCCGAGGAGAGGGCGATGGGCGCCGGCGAGGCGGCGCACGGGCCCGTAGCCGGCGCCATCGCCAACGCCGTCTGGGACGCGCTCGGCGTGCGCGTGCGCGAGCTGCCGCTGACGCGCGAGCGCATCGTGGCGGCCATGGGGTGAGCAGGATCGCGTCGCCTCGGCACTGAGCAAGTTTCGAGCATGTCAGCGTAGCTCGGTTACGTGCACCGCATCGCCGACCCGCGTGAGAACAATCACGAGAGGTTCACCCTCGGCCTTGCGGATCTTGAGGTCCCTGGGGACCTCCACGAAGCGCATGTGATAGGTCGTGCGATACCACTGCTCCTGCGGTCCCTTGGAGAATGTCAGGAACCCCGACCCCAGGCGCACTGGACCCGCTTTGATCGTGACGGTGTAGGCGCCGGTGACCCCTTCCGGCTCGCCTTGCGGCTTGTGCGTGAACGTACGGGTCGTCTCGCCCGAGAGGCGCAGGGCTTGCGCTTCACGCTCGAGACCATAGGCGAGGCGCGTGGCGGCGTCGGTGCAGGCCGCCAGACACATGGCCAGGAGAAGGATCAACCCCAGGTGGCGCATGGTGGGCAACTTCCTTCGTCTCGAATCCATGTCCGGGCCAGGCGGCAATTGGCACATTGCATAGTGCTTTGACGCTGCTTGCGGGCGCGAGGTTCAACGTCCACCGGGCCGACAGGCATTCGGCCTGGAGCGCTTGCGGCAGGTCCGGAGCTCTCGCCTTCGTCGTTCGACCCGGCTCGCCCGAGGTCGCCGTTTGTGGCATTGTGTCCATTGGCGCTATGGCCTGAGGGAGCAGCACGATGCAGGAGCGAGTGGTACGGGAGGTGAGGGAGCTCCCCGAGATCACGATCAAGACCGACACGCGCGACATCCTGGCCCACGCCACCATGCAGGCGGAGGCCTACGAGGACTATTTCCTGGTCGACATCGACGCGCACGTGACGGAGACCACGTTCTGGCACGAGATCATCGAGCGCATCGACAACGACGTGATCCGGCAGATGGCCGAGGCCATGCAGTCGCGGCCCGGCACCGGCGCCGCCCTGCTCAACGCCCAGCCGGGCATGCTCTATCAGAACGTCTACGGGCGCATCCCGCACCAGCTGGCGCTGTCGGAGACGATCGACGGCTGCGAGTGCCATCGCTTCACCGAGCTCGCGCGCCGCTCCATGGATGCCATGGGCCTCGACTACCAGGTGGTGTTCCCCACCCCGATGCTGGTGCTCGGCATGCATCCGCAGGACGACATCGAGGCCGCCGTCGGCCGCGCCTACAATCGCTGGCTGGTGGAGCGCATCCTGCCCGAGGACGAGCGCATCAAGGGGCTCCTGTACCTGCCGTTCAACACGCCCAAGGCGTGCATCGACATCATCAGGGACTTCGGCGACGCCAAGGGCGTGATCGGCTTCGCCGTCACCGCCACCCGCAACAAGCCCGTGCACCACGACCAGTACATGCGGCTCTACGCCATGATCGAGGAGACGGGCAAGCCCTTGGCCTTCCACTCGGGCTTCCACTGGGGCGACCCGTCGTTCCTGCAGCTCAACCGCTTCATCTCCATGCACGCGCTGTCGTTCGTGCACTACAGCCTGATCCACCTCACCAACTGGGTGATCAACGGGCTGCCGGAGCGCTTCCCGAAGCTCAAGCTGGTGTGGGTGGAGAGCGGGCTCGCCTGGGTGCCCTTCATCATGCAGCGGCTCGACCACGAGTTCATGATGCGGGTGTGCGAGGCGCCCCTGCTGAAGCGGCCGCCGAGCGAGTACATCCGCGAGATGTACTTCACGAGCCAGCCGCTGGAGAGGAGCAACATGAAGCTGCTCGAGGCCACGCTTCATGCCATGAACGCGGAGACGCAGCTGCTGTTCGCCTCCGACTGGCCGCACTGGGACTTCGACCCGCCGAGCGCCGTCACCACCATCCCGTTCCTCTCGGAGCAGGCCAAGCGCAACATCCTCGGCCTCAACGCCGCGCGCGTGTTCAACCTGGAGGTCAAGCGCCTGCGGCCGAAGGCGCGCGACGTGCAGGCTGCGCGGGTGGAGGCATGAGGCTGCGGAGAGGAGAGATGGCGCACGGAAATGCCCGAACCGCGAAGCGCGCACGATGGGATTCCCCTCCCCCTTGCGGGGAGGGGTTAGGGGTGGGGGTCCAAGGACGATGACGTCGAGCGTGTGGACCCCCACCCCCATCCCCTCCCCGCAAGGGGGAGGGGAGGAGTGCGCGGCTCGCGCCTGTTTCACCTCGAGCGATGGAGCGCGCGAGCAGAGATGAGAGCCACGGTCGAACCGCGCGAGACGTTTCGCAGCGCTGCCGCCACTTTCGCCGAGGTTGCCGATCAGGTGCTCGCGACCGGGGCGGCGGCACAGATGGACAGCGGCGACATCGCGCGGGTGCTCACCGCGGCGATGAAGCTCTACGCGGCCAAAGCCGATGCGGAGGGTATGGTGGCGCTACCGCCTCCGGTCTCCGCCGACAAGATCTCGCCGACCGAGGCCGTGCTGGTGATCAGCGAGACGATGCGGGCGGTCAATCTCAACCTGTTCGACCTGTCCATGTGGTATCGCCGCGACGAGCGTTCGTAGGTCGCTCCAGAGCGTGAAGTCATGAACCAATGCCAACTCACCTTCTTCGACGGCTCATGGTATTGCTACGCGAACTCCGCGGCGATGCTGCTGAGCGGAATCGGTGAAGACATCTCGCCGCGTGTGATCGAAGCGCTGTCGGCGGTTGGCCTTGGGGCCTCGATCAAAAACGACCTATCCTTCTTTGGAGAGCTCGCGACCCCCGACAAGGGTCTGAGCCAGGCTTTGACGTTGCTGGGCTTCGAATACGACGAAGGTTCCCTGGAAGACGCCGATACTCCGCCGTTCGACCGATTGGAGGCTCTGCTCGGCGAATGTCCTGTGATCCTCGGTCCCCTCGACATGAGCTGCCTCAGCTACAATCCGATGCGCCCACGTACACCTGGTGTCGACCACTATGTGTTGGCCTACTACGCGGCGGGCGAGGAAATTCATCTGCATGACCCCGCTGGCTTTGCTCACGTCAGGTTTGATCGGAGCCTCCTGACCCACGCATGGCGGGCGGAGAGCATCTCGTACAAACGCGGCCACTATCGACACTGGACCAAGCCGAGACGTGCTCTCCATCCAAGTCCGGATCAGGTCTACGAAGCAGCAGTCGAGACGTTCAAGCTGCTTTATCGACGGGCGGAGGAGGCCGCTTTGCACGAGCAGCGGCCTCTTGGTCGCGACGCTCTGTTGATGCTGTCGAGGGCAGCATCCCAGAAGTCGCTTTCACAGCGGCAGCTTCAGCATCTGATCTTCTTTGCTTTACCGCTCGGCGCAAAACGCGCGCTCGATTACGCTGCCTTCTTCCGCAACCGGCATGCAAGGCTCCAAGGACTGAAACTTCAACAAGCTGCGGCCTTCGGCGCGTGCCAGTCATTGATGACGAGCGAAGCTTGGACGGGAGCCGCGAAAGAGCTCGAGACATTGGCCGATATCGAAGCGTCGATCAAGGAAGCGATACTGCTGGCATAGCGAGCAGGCATTGCTCTAGGCGGCGTCAGTCGATACTACGTGGCAACATGCTCGAGCGTTCGCATTCACGAGGGCACTATGAGAGACGTCGTTGTCGGCAGGGCGGACGCCTTCCCGGACCCCGGCCGCAAGGTGATCGAGGTCGACGGCATCGCCGTCGGCGTGTTCCGTCGCAACGGGACATTCACCGCCTACGAGAACGTCTGCCCGCACATGGGCGGGCCGGTGTGCCGGGGCAAGATCATCGCCCGCGTGGAGGAGCGCATCGCCGACGACAAGACCAGCCTCGGCCTCGTCTTCTCCAAGGATCAGATGAACGTCGCCTGCCCCTGGCACGGCTACGAGTTCGACATCGCCACCGGCCGGCACCAGGGCAACCCGCGCATGCGGCTCCTCCCCGTGAAGGTCGCCGTCGTCGACGGCGATCTCGTCGTCTCCCTGCCGGAGGGCACGCGGCAGCGCATCACGCGCTCCCGGCCGGGCCAGGATCGCGACAGCCGCGCGCCGTAGCACCGCTTGGCATGAGGTTCCGGAGCGTGCCACGAGGGTCTCCCCTCCTCCTTGCGGGGAGGGGTTGGGGGTGGGGTGCTTGCGGCCGCTTCGTCCGTACTGTGCGTTCCGCCAACGACCTCCATGCTCGGGCGCGTCGAGAAGCACGCGCAGTCGACGATGGTCTATCCTTCCGTGCGCACCTCGCGCGCCCTTTTTTCCAAGGAGTGCCCGCGGCACCCCCACCCTAGCCCCTCCCCGCACCTGCGCCGAAGGCGCACAAGCGAGCTTCGCTCGCTCTGGTCCCTGCGGGGCTGGAGGGGAGGGGAATCCGTTGGCGCAAGCGCCACCGGGGACGCGGGACCGATGGTCGGCACGTCAGCAAGAATTTGACGCTTACGGCCTGTCTTGACGTAGAGTGGCCATCCCTGCAGTCCGTCCAAGAAACCGAAGCTCGCCAACGAAGCGAAGCCGTGCAGAAGAACTGCAGCCACGGAGAGAAACGCCCATGAAGCGACTGAAGATTGCGGCGCTGGCCGCACTGCTCGCCGTCCCCGCCGCCTACGTTGCGACCCGAGCCGAGGCCCAGACGCCGCCGCAGTACAAGGTCGAGCCGTTCTGGCCGCAGCCCCTGCCCGACACCTGGATCCTGGGCCAGGTGGCCGGCATCGCCGTCGACAACGAGGACAACGTCTGGATCGTGCACCGGCCCGCCTCGCTCGTCGACGACGAGAAGGGCGCGCAGAAGGACCCGCCCGCGACACGCTGCTGCAAGGCCGCCGCCGCCGGTGCTGCAGTTCTCGCCCGACGGCAAGCTCTGCGCAGCTGGGGCGGCCCCGGCGCGGGCTTCGAGTGGCCCAAGAACGAGCACGGCATCCACGTCGACAAGGAAGGCAACGTCTGGGTCGCCGGCAACGGCAAGGACGACCACCAGATCCTGAAGTTCACGCCCGACGGCAAGTTCCTGCAGCAGGTCGGCAAGGCCGGCTCGACCGGCGGCTCCAGGAGCACCTCCCAGCTCGGCCGCCCCGCCCACATGGTGACCGACGACGCCGCGGGCGAGCTCTATGTGGCGGATGGCTACCTCAACCGCCGCATCATCGTGCTCGACAGCAAGACCGGTGCCTACAAGCGCTACTTCGGCGCCTACGGCACCAGGGAGACGACCGACGACAAGCTGCCGCCCTATACGCCGGTCGCCATCACGGCGCTGTCGAAGTCCTTCTCCAACCCGGTGCACTGCGTGCGGCTGTCGCGCGACGGCCTCGTCTACGTCTGCGACCGCGCCAACGACCGCATCCAGGTGTTCAGGAAGGACGGCACCTTCGTGAAGGAGTTCCAGGTCGAGCCGCAGACCCTGCAGAACGGTGCGGTGTGGGACCTCGTGCTCTCCGAGGACACCGCCCAGCGCTACATCTTCGTCGCCGACGGCGCCAACATGGCCGTCATGACGCTCGACCGCGAGACCGGCAAGAAGCTCTCGAGCTTCGGCAGGCCGGGGCGCATGGCCGGCGAGTTCAAGTGGGTGCACAACATGGCGATCGACTCCAAGGGCAACCTCTACACGTCAGAGGTCGGCCACGGTCGCCGTGCGCAAAAGTTCAACCGTGTGAAGCAGTAGCCGCAGGGTGCGACGCGGCGAACGAGCGTTGCAGACCGAGACGTGAAGTCGTGAGATCGTGAAGTCGTGAGATCGCAAAATCGATTTCACGACTTGGCGACTTCACGAGGTTGCGCGATTGTGGCGGGGTCTTTCGCGGTCGAGGCCAACGCTGCCGCCGGCAAGGCCGGCGTGCGCGCAACCAGTGACCTTGTCATGCCGGGGCTTGTCTCCGGCATCCAGCCAGCAACGAGCGCTGACGAACGTGGATAGATGGATTCCGCCGACGCCGGCCTTCGCCGGTGCAGGCAAACGCCGGAATGACAAGGTTGGGACAAGCGGCGGCGGCAGCGTTGGCCTCGACCGCGAAAAGGTGCCGGCGGACCGGGTCAGGCGTGCCCTTCGGTCTCGAACATGGAGGAGGCCAGCGCCTCGCGGCTCTCCTTGCCGGCCCACACCACGAACTGGAAGGCCTGATAGTAGCGCTCGCAGGCCTCCAGAGCCAGCTTGAACAGCGCCTCGCACTGCCCCTCGGTCGCCAGCGTGCCGTTCAGCATCAACCCGTGGCGGTACATGATGAGCCCCTCATGCAACCACACGTCGAAATGGCCGAGCCAGAGCTGCTCGTTGATCTGCGCCACCAGGCGATAGACCTCGTTGAGCCGGTTCTCGGGGATCTTGGCGTCGAAGGCCGAGGCGACATGCAGCGTCTCGAGATCGCTCCGCCAGTTGAGCGACACGTGATAGTCGGTCCATTGCCCGGCGACTGTCAGCGTCAACTCGTCGTCGCCGGCCCGGTCCATGGCCCACCCGTGCTTGCCGGCAATGTGCTCGACCAGATCGAGGGGGTTGTTGGTGCGGGTATGGCCCGACTCGGCGCTTGCCATCGTGTCCACAGCTCCTTTGCCGCGCTTTTCGCAGCGGGCCTTCTGCAGCGGGCCTACTGCAGCAGGCCTACTGCAGCGGGCCTTACGTGCCTGCCTCGACCGTCCCTGCCTCGTCGGCAGCCCCGTGTATCGGCCGCAGGCGTCAACGATTCATGACGTAAGCGAGCGGCCACCGCCCTGCAAGCCGACCACCCCACTCTCCACGGCCAAAATGACCGCGAAGCGGCGAGAGCTGTGCAAAAGACCGAAGCCGGATGCCACGCCCTAATGGCGCAGGCGGGCCAGCTCCGCCTCGAGCTCGCTCACGCGTGCGCCGAGCCGCTCGTTCTCGTCGCGCGCCCTGGCGGCCATCTCCTTGACCGCCTCGAACTCCTCGCGCTGCACCACATCCATGTCGCGCAGGATGCGCTCGCCCTGCGCCTTCATCAGCGTTTCAACCTCCCGGCGCATGCCCTGGGCGGCGCCGGCCGCGTCGGTGAGGAGCCGCGCCAGATCGTCGAGGAAGCGGTTGGTCGTCTGCGTCACTGCGCTCTCCTGCGTCTGCCGGGCGGGACGCCCGCGATGCCCGGCTGTATGATGGGGATCGGGCTGCGCCCGATCAAGCGGGACATCTTGACAAGTCGCCAGCCTGTGCTCGAAACCTGCGCCCATGCCGATCCTAGCAATCCCCTACCCGAAGATCGAGCCGGAGCTGCTCCACATCTGGGGGCCGTTCTCGATCAAGTGGTACGGGCTTGCCTACGTTGCGGGCCTGGTTCTGGGGTGGCTCTATATCAAGCACCTGCTCGGCAGGAACAAGCTCTGGGCCCACGATAAGCCCCCGTTCTCGCGAGAGGCCACCGACGACCTGTTCATCTACATAGCCGCCGGCGTGCTGCTCGGAGGGCGGCTCGGCCACGTGCTGTTCTACGACCCCGCCTACTACCTGTCCGATCCGTTGGGCATCCTCGCGCTGTGGAAGGGCGGCATGTCGTTCCACGGCGGGTTGATCGGCGCCACCATCGGAGCTGCCCTGTTCGCCCGCCGCTTCAAGGCCGATGCGTGGAGCGTCTTCGATACCTGTGCGGCGGCGGTTCCGATCGGCCTGTTGTTCGGCCGGATCGCCAATTTCATCAACGCCGAGCTGTGGGGCCGCCCGACCGGCGTGCCCTGGGCCATGGTGTTTCCAACCGACCCGGCGCAGGTGGAGCGCCATCCCAGCCAGCTCTACGAGGCCTTCCTCGAGGGACTCGTGCTGTTTGCGGCTCTGTGGTGGCTCGCACATCGCGCCATGGCCCTGCGCCGGCCCGGCATCGTCGCCGGCGCGTTTCTGCTCGGCTACGGCCTCGCCCGCTCGTTCTGCGAGCTCTTCCGCCAGCCGGACGATGGCCACCTGCTGACGCTCGGCCCGTTCACCGCCGGCATCATCTATTCCCTGCCGATGATCGCCGCGGGCATCTGGATGCTGCGCGAGGCCGGCAGGCGCACACCCGCGGCAGCCGATGTCAAGAGCCCGAGCTGACGCCTCGGCGGAAACGCTGGCAGCGCGCCTGCGCGCGCGCATCCGCCGGGAAGGAGCGATGCCGGTGGACCGGTTCATGCAGGCCTGCCTCGAGGACCCCGTGCACGGCTACCGCATGAAGCCGGAGAGCATCGGGGCCGGCGGCGACTTCATCACCGCGCCCGAGATCAGCCAGGTGTTCGGCGAGCTGATCGGCCTGTGGTGCGCGGTGGCCTGGCAGGGCATGGGCCGGCCGGCGCCGCTGCATCTCGTCGAGCTCGGGCCGGGGCGCGGCACCCTGATGCGCGACGCCCTGCGGGCCGCGCGCGTGGCGCCGGCCTTCCTGCAGGCCCTGACCGTGCATCTCGTCGAGATCAGCCCGCCGTTGCGCAAATGGCAGCGCCGGCTGCTGCCCGGCACGGACCCCGAGGCGAAATCCCCTCCCGTCGCGTGGCATGCCACGCTGCAGGAGGTGCCGGCCGGCCCCGCCATCGTCATCGGCAACGAGTTCCTCGACGCCCTTCCCATCCGCCAGGTCGTCCGTGGCGACGATGCCTGGCACGAGCGCGTCGTGGAGGCCGGGCCCGACGGCGCCCTGCGGTACGCGACCGGGCCGGAGGTGAGCCGTCCGAGCGCAGCGCCCCGGCCGGAGCCGGGCGCGATTGCCGAGCTGCGGCCCGGCGAGGACGACCTGCTTGCAACGCTCGCGGCGCGCACCGGGCCCCTCGTTGCCCTCTTCCTCGACTACGGCCCGGCACAGCCGTCCCTCGGCGATAGCCTGCAGGCGGTGCGGGGCCATGCCTACACGAGCCCGCTGTCGGAGCCCGGCACAGCGGACCTGACGGCGCACGTGCAGTTCGCGGGCTTCGCCGGCAAGGCGCGCGGCGCGGGGCTGGCGGTCGCAGGGCCGATCACCCAGGCGGAATTCCTCGGGCGGCTCGGCATCGCCGAGCGTACGGCGAGGCTGATGGCGGCCAATCCGGGGCGCGCGGGAGAGATCGAGACGGCAACGCAGCGCCTGATGTCGCCCACCGGCATGGGACAGCTGTTCAAGGCGGTCGCGGTGCATTCGCCGGGGCTACCGCCGCCGCCGGCATTCGGCTAGGACGTCGGCATGCTGCAACCCTTCCTGGCCGATCGGCTCGCCGACCTGCCCGGCATCGCGCACGGGTTCTTCACGCGCAACGGCGGCGTGTCGCACGGCATCTATGCCAGCCTCAACTGCGGTCCGGGCTCCGGAGACGATGCGGGCGCGGTGCACGCGAACCGCGCCCGCGTGGCCACCCACCTCGGGGCAGGCGATCTCGTCACGGCGCATCAGGTCCACGGCACGACGGCTCTGATCGTCGACGGGCCGTGGTCCGGCCGCTGCCGGCCGGCCCAAGGCCGACGCCCTGGTGACGGCGGCGCGCGGGCTGGCGCTCGGCGTGCTGACCGCGGATTGCGCCCCCATTCTCCTGGCCGAGCCCCAGGCCGGGGTGGTCGCAGCAGTGCACGCCGGCTGGCGCGGCGCGCTCGCCGGCATCGTCGAATCCTGCCTCGACGCCATGGCAGGGCTGGGTGCCCGGCGCCGGCGCATCCGCGCCGCTGTCGGCCCCTGCATCGGCCGGGAGGCCTACGAGGTCGGGCCAGAGTTCCAGGCCGAGTTTCGCACGCGCGACGCCGCCAGCGCAGCGTTCTTCGTGCAGGACGGCGCTGCAGCACGCCCGCGCTTCGATCTGTCCGCCTACGCCCTCGACCGGCTGCGACGCGCCGGCATCGCCGAGGCGCAAGCGCTCGCGATCTGCAATTTCACGCGGCAGGAGGATTTTTTCAGCTACCGCAGATCCCGGGTCCGCGGGGACGCCGACTACGGCCGGCAGATCGCTGCCATCGTATTGACTTAGTATTGAGTTTCCACATGTTTTGCAGTGCCCGGCGATCGCTCTTCAGGGGCGCTTTGGTTTTTTCCCTGGGTTTGTCGGGCCGGCGTATTGTCAGGGGGAAGGGAGTCTGCTGGGGTAGTCAGCCGTAGAATCACCCGCCGCAGGGTCAGTAAGTCGGCAGCCGGGATTCAGCTGGACTTAAGAAGGACAAGGGGGACGTCACGGTGACGACAAGGGACGCTGCTGCGGCGCAGCGCCGATGCTTGGCGATGGCGCTGAGCTCTCTCATCGTTGTTGCAGCCCTTGCGGGATGCACCGGTGGTAGCTCGCTGTTCGACTCGGTAGGGAAGAGCCCGCCGCCCGATGCTCAGACCAAGGCTGTTGCGGAGGCCCCGGTAGCCAAGGTCGCCATAAGCTCCATCGTGGGGCCGCCCGACCCGCTGGTCAAGCAACTGCTCCAGGAGTTCACGGGCGCCTTCGAGCAGCAGCGCATCGCCGTTCTGCGGGCGAAGGACGGCGGGGCGGACTTCCTCCTGCGCCCCTATATCCTGGCGACCAGGGAGAAGGGGGGCACCAAGATCTCCTATGTCATGGATGTGTCCGACCCCAACGGCAAGCGCGTGAACCGCTTCTCGGGCGAGGAGCGCGTTGCTGCCGGCCCGAACGCGGACCCGTGGACCGCCATAACGCCGGCCGTGGCCAAGGCGATCGCCGCCAAGGCGACGGGCACCTTCGCCGCCTGGCTGCCCAACGCGCAGACCGGCAACATTGTATCCAATGCGGGGCCGGGGCCGTCCGGCGTATCCAAGACCGCGCCCGCTTCCAAGGCAGCGCCCAAGCGGAAGACGGCCATGCTGTCGTCGGCCCAGACCACCGGCAGCATCAGCAAGGACGGCAGTTTGACCGCCCTGGTGCCCGCGGTGCACGGCGCGCCCGGCGATGGCAAGGCGTCGCTGACTGCGGCCATCCAGCGTGAGCTGCAGTCCAAGGGTGTCTCGCTGGCGGAGCGGGCCACGCCCGAATCTTTCCGGGTGGAAGGCCTGGTGACCGTCGGCGCGGGCCGCGACGGCAAGCAGCCGATCCAGATCGAGTGGGTGGTCAAGGACCCGCAGGGCAAGAAGCTCGGCACGGTCTCGCAGAAGAACGACATCCCCGAGGGATCGCTGGACGGGCCCTGGGGCCGGGTGGCCGATCAGGCGGCGAGCGCGGCGGTACAGGGCATTCTCAAGCTCCTGCCGTCGGCGAACGAAGCCGTCAACTAGACCGCAGCAGCGAAGGTATGGCGGCGCCGGCTGGGAGACCACCGGCACCGTTTGC
The DNA here is from genome assembly GCA_963840075.1 of uncultured Alphaproteobacteria bacterium. Lineage (GTDB taxonomy): Bacteria > Pseudomonadota > Alphaproteobacteria > Rhizobiales > Hyphomicrobiaceae > AWTP1-13. Next base: position 307,066 of record CAWIXS010000017.1, read on the forward strand.
ATGGCGCCCGGCCGCTTGCTAGAACGCGCCATTGCGAACGGAGTGTCTCCGCCGATGCCCTTCGATACGCGAGACGCGAGCCGCAGCCGGGGAGCAGCGCGCATGAAGCTCGTTGCGGGCAACAGCAACCGCCCTCTGGCGGATGCCATTTCGGGCATCCTCAATCTGCCGCTGACCAAGAGCGTCGTGCGGCGCTTCGCCGACATGGAGGTGTTCGTCGAGGTGCAGGAGAACATGCGCGGCGAGGACGTCTATGTCCTGCAGTCGACCTCGTTCCCCGCCAACGACAACCTCATGGAGCTGCTGATCCTGGTCGACGCGCTGAAGCGCTCCATGGCCAAGCGCATCACCGCGGTGATGCCCTACTTCGGCTACGCCCGCCAGGACCGCAGGCCGGGCCCGCGCACGCCGATCTCGGCCAAGCTGGTGGCGAACCTGATCGAGCGCGCCGGCGTCGACCGGGTGATGACGGTCGACCTGCACGCCGGCCAGATCCAGGGCTTCTTCGACATCCCGACCGACAACCTGTTCGCCGCGCCGACCATGGTGCGCGACATCCAGGAGCACTACGGCGTCGACAACCTGGTGGTGGTGTCGCCCGACGTGGGCGGCGTGGTGCGCGCCCGCGGGCTCGCCAAGCGCATCGAGGCGCCGATCGCCATCTGCGACAAGCGCCGCGAGCGGCCCGGCGAGTCCGAGGTCATGAACGTGGTCGGCGACGTGGCCGGCAAGCGCTGCATCCTGATCGACGACATCGTCAACTCCGGCGGCACCCTGGTGAACGCCGCCAACGCCCTCCTGCAGCAGGGCGCCACCGAGGTGAACGCCTACATCACGCACGGCGTCCTGACCGGCGGCGCGGTGGCCAAGATCGCCGCCTCCAACCTCAGGACGCTGGTCATCACCGACACCATCCAGCCGACCGAGGCCGCCACGGCCGCCGCCAACATCCGCGTGCTCTCCATCGCCCCCCTCCTCGCCGAGGCCATCGCCCGCACTGCGCGAGAAGAGAGCGTGTCGAGCCTGTTCTACTAGGCCGGTGTCGGCCGGTGTCAGACCCTCCGGGTCTGACACCGTAGCTCCAACCTCATTTTGCAAGGGCGCGCCGAAGGCCGGCGCCGGACCCATTGCGCCGCCCGCTCTCCCTGCCTGCGGCCGCCGGCGGCAGCTCCTGAAGAAGGCGAATCGCGTATAAGCATGTAGACGTACATGTTCTCTTTTTGTACTGTGACAAACATGAGAGTCGGGGCACTCTTTGCCGGGATCGGCGGTCTGGAGCTGGGCTTACACGCAGCCGGCCATCGGACAGTTATGTCGTGTGAGATATCGCCACCCGCTGTAGCTGTCTTGAGGGAACGGTTCGATGGCGTGCCGAACTGGTCTGACGTCAGGACGATGACGTCCCTTCCAGAAGACATAGATTTGCTGACCGCGGGCTTCCCCTGCCAAGATCTTTCACAAGCCGGGATGACGGCAGGTATTGCGGGAACACGATCGGGCCTCGTGGATCACGTATTCCGCCTCCTCGATCGCCAACGCATTCCTGTCGTGGTCCTCGAAAACGTTTCCTTCATGCTGCAACTCGACAGAGGGGCAGCAATGAGCAGTTTGACGAGCGCATTCGAGGAACGCGGCTATCGCTGGGCATACAGAACCGTAAACTCCCTGTCGTTCCTGCCGCAACGCAGGGAGCGCGTTTTTTTTGTCGCCAGCGCGTGCGATCTAGACCCTGAAAAGGTTCTGTTTACAGACGATGCGGAGCCAAGACTTTCCACGCCGAAGTTGACCAGTCGAGCGCACGGCTTTTACTGGACCGAGGGCATCAGAGGCTTGGGTTGGGCCCCCGATGCAGTGCCCACACTGAAGAATGGCTCCACCGTGGGTATTCCATCTCCACCCGCTATCCTCTTGCCATCCGGTAGCATCATTAAGCCGGATATTCGCGATGCCGAGCGTTTGCAGGGCTTCCCGGACGATTGGACCAAGCCCGCTGAAAAGGTGGGGCGCAGTAGCCTTCGCTGGTCTCTCGTCGGCAATGCCGTCACTGTTCCGGTTGCTGAATGGCTGGGACGTCGTTTGAAGCAACCGGGTTTCTACTTCGGCGATCTCGATGTGCCCTGGCCGAAAAAAACGTCGTGGCCGAAGGCGGCACGCTACGATGGCGCACGGCGCATTGCCGTAGACATTGGCCCGCATCCAGTCTGGCTGAAGCGCCCGCCCTTACACAAGTTTCTAGCGTATGACGGAGTGCCTCTGTCCGCCAGAGCAACAGCTGGTTTTCTGTCGCGAGCCGAGGAATCCTCCCTCCGCTTCGTTCCGGGCTTCCTCGCCGCAGTGCGGGCGCATCTGCGACGGATGGAACGGCATTCGGACGAGTCGACAATGCACCGTCGACTCGAGACCAGCAACTCCAGAAGGCGGACGATTGATCGGCTCGACCTGGCTTCCTCAGAATAGGGCGTTTCGTGGCTCGCGTGCAGTTGAAGACGGATCCTGTTCGTCGAAGGCTCATGCAGCGCGTCAGGCGGCGAGGCACACCTGCAGAAAAGATCGTTGCGGGAGTTTGCCGTGAGCTCGGTCTGCGATATCGACTAAACGTTAAGTCTCTCCCAGGTTCGCCCGATATAGCCAACAAAACTCGACGATGGGCGATCTTCGTACATGGCTGCTTTTGGCACCAGCATCCGAATTGTACCAAGGCAACCATGCCCAAGCGCAATGCGGGTTTTTGGCGAGAGAAGTTCGAGAGCAACCGGCTCCGTGATGCACGAAAAATCGAGGAGCTTTGCGCCTCCGGTTATAGGGTCATCATCGTCTGGCAGTGCGAGACGGACAATCCGGTGGCGATTCAAAAACGACTCTCAGATTTGCGCAAAACGCGTCGCGTAGATTGCTTGTAGGCGATCGATCATCGCCGCATAGTGATAGGGGTCCTGCCTCTGTGGCGCCGGCGCGCTCGCGCGCAGTGTGACTGACGACCCGTCATTCTTGCAGTAGACGACGACAATCCCGAGAGCGTCGTATCCGGGAATTCCCGTCTTCGATCTCCGCGGCAGTTGTTTCACCTTGTCGATAGTTATGCTGACCGACTTCGGTTGGTCGTGCGTGCTCCAGTCGGGGGCCGATGCGCGGTTCTTCTTGTTGAGCTCGGACTCAGAAAGGTCTCCGCGCTATTGATCATCACGAAGCCCGCGGCAATCGCCGAGTCGTGGGCGCCGTGCACGGTGAGATGGCTCGAATTCAGCTCGTCATAGAGACGCGGAAGGGCGCGCTGATGAGCGGTCATGCAGGCTTTCGCTTCCAATGCAACCAGCACGCTTCCTACTTCAACGTCGCGAAGCTCAGGCAGCGATTGCAGCTCCGCGCGCTCCTTCTTCGTCAGGTCGATTCCATACCGATCGACGAGCCCCGCAAGTGTCTGCTGGCTCGGCGGGGACGCGCTTGCGGGTTGGCAGATGACCAAGTCCAGGTCTTTCTTCCTGTCGTGCTGGAAATCTCGCATCTCGACATTTATCCCGAAGCCGACGCGATTGGCGGCAACGTGCTCACGGAACAGCTTCGAGCTGCGCAGCAAATCGAAGACGATCCCCCAGCACGCCACCTTGGAGTGACGGTCACTCCTACTGTGGTAGCCCCACATGTTGCCGTGGCGGTCTGTAATCGTCGGTTTCGAGAGCGTTCGGATCAGGATTTCAGGGCCAGATATCGTCATGCCAGAGACCTACCTCGAGTCTCAACAGGATGACATCCGCCTCCGCACAATACCAGACGTTTGCCGGCCAACGCGCCGCCCACGCGTTGCGCGAGGCCTGGCGCAACCCGCCGGATCTCGTGCAGCGCGTGCCGAACGTGGTGCCGGGCTACCCCGACCGCCTCCTGCCCGTCGACGACAAGGCCGCCACCCTTGAAGAGCGCACTGCGGCTCGCGCCGCGCTCACGCGGTCAGCTTCACCAGCGTCAGGCTGAAGGCGGCGATGAAGAGGGACGCCAGCAGGCCGAGCAGGAGCGGCCTTGCCCCCTTCGCCCGCAGCCTGCCGACGTCTGCCGCGAGCCCCAGCGCTGCCAGCGCCATCGACAACAGAACGGTCGCAGCGACGCCGAGGACGGCCCGCGCCTCCGCCGGTACGGCGATGATGCTGTTGACGGCCACCAGCGCCGCGAAGCCGAGCACGAACCACGGCACCGGCACCTTCGCCGAGCCGGCTCCGCCGGCTCCAGGAGCGAGACGGCGCGCGGCGAGGAGGCCGAGCGCCATCACCATCGGCGCCAGCAGCATCACCCGGGACAGCTTGGCAACGGTCCCGAGCTCTCCGGCCTGCCGGCTGTCCTGGAAGGTCGCGCCGACCACCTGCGCGATCTCGTGGATCGATGCGCCGGCCCACAGGCCGTAGCTGCGCGGGGAGAGGTCGAGCACGCCGGGCAGCAGCGGATAGACGAACATGGCAATCGAGCCGAACAAGGTCACGCAGGCCAGCGCATAGGCCACGTCCTCCTCGGGTGCCGCCGTCACCGTGTTGGTGGCGATGACGGCCGACGCCCCGCAGATCGACGTGCCGCCGGCGATCAGCTCGGTGAGCTTGCGCTCGACGCCGAGCAGGCGCCCCAGCCAGACCGTGACGAGGAAGGTGCTGACGACGGATGCCACGAGAATGGCGAGGCCCGTGGCGCCCACCTCCACGATCTGGGAGGCGGTGAGCTGCGTCCCCAGCAGCACGATGCCCAGCCGCAGCAGCCTGCGGGCCGAGAAGGCCACGCCCGGCTGCGCGGCGGCCGGCGCGCCGATGGTGTTGCGCACGGCGATGCCGAGCACGATCGCCGCGATCATGGGGCTCAGCAGCCCCACGCCGGGGATCTGGCGGACGGCGAAGGCCGCGGCGACGATCGCCGCAACCAGCACCAGGCCCGGCCAGACCGCCCGCAGCCACGCCCTCGCCTGCGCACCAGGCTCGCGCGTGCGGGCGCGGGCACTCGTCCCTGAGCCAGCGCCAATCCGTGCCTGCGACTGCGCCGCCGTCATTTGCTGAAAACCCCGAGGCTTGGGCTGTCACGCCGCCGCCGAGCAATCGATCCAAGGTATAGTTTTATCAAATAGACAGAGAAATAGAACCAAAATTTCTGTCATGGCGGCTGATCTTAGCAAGATGTACCGAAATTGCTGGCCTGACCAGGTCAGGACGCATATCCGGGACCCAGGCTGAGGCGGAAAAGCATGGCGCTCGTGACCCTGGTACGGGGTTGGCCGGCCTGCGCGTCGCTCGACCAATCCGCGGATACAAGATCAGGGCGTGGGGGAGGCAGAGCGCGCGCCGCTCCGCTTCACCTGCTGGTCGAAGAACAGCACCTGGCTGACGATCGCACCGAGCGCCTCCTCGCGGAACGGCTTGCGGATGAGGAACGTCGGCTCCGGCCCGCGTCCTGCCGCCAGCCGCTCCGGAAAAGCCGTCACGAACACCACCGGCACCGTCAGCCAGCGCAGGAGGTCGTTGACGGCGTCGAGGCCCGAGCTGCCGTCCGCCAGCCGGATATCGGCGATGACGAGGCCGGGTCTCTTCACATTCGCGGCGCTGAGCGCGTCCTGATGCGTGCGGGCAATCGCGACGCGATGGCCGAGGCCCTCCAGCATGCGCTTCAGGTCCAGCGCGATCAGAGGCTCGTCCTCGATCACCAGCACGTCGGTCGCGATCTGCCTGCCGATCTCGGCGCCGGACTCCGCGAGGAGGGCGGTCACGCGCCGCTCCGGCAGGCCCAGAATCTGCGCAGCCTCGTTCGGGCTGAAGCCCTCCACGCTCACCAGGAAGAAGGCCTGCCGCCCTTCCGGGGTCAGGGCGGCGAGCGCGCGCGCGGCCGTGCCGCCGAGGAGGTCCGGCGCGGGTGCCGCCTCGCGCTGACCGCGCGCGTGCGTCGCCAGGAAGCAGCGGTAGAGGGCGAGGCGCGGCGGCAGCGGGGGAAATATCGACGGATCCGTGGCGACGGCCTTGAGGACGTGCTCTACCGCGGCGTCCCCGCCCGCTTGCGAGCCCGTAAGCAGCCGCGCAAACCGGCGCAGGTGCGGCACATGGGGAGCAATGCTTTCGGCCAGCGACATGTTGGTCGGGCTGTGGAAGGTTCCCAGCGATAGTCAGTGCAGCCGAAGTTCCTACTATGTAGGCAAGCCCCCTTGGATTACAAACGTCTACATGGTCAAGCCGCTCGCGCCGCCGCCCTTCCCGAGGCCGCCTTCCGCGGCGGAAGAGCGCGCCGGAGGCCGCGCCGCAGCAGACATCGGCCGGCAGGTCGGCGAGCGGCTGAGGACCATGTTCGACGACGTGCTGACGGAGCCTGTTCCCGAAAGGTTCCGCCGCCTTCTCGAGGAGCTGGAGCGCACGCCGGCCGCGGCACCGGAGATCGGGACGCCCGCCTCCGATGCGGCCGCGAAGCCACGCGCCTCTTCATAGCCCGCGGCGCTCTTCTTACTTTGTTCAGGGAGAGCGCCGATACGTCGGCGGGATCGAGACGGTCCCGGCGGGCGCGCACGCGATTTTGACGGTCGCGCCGCTTCGCACTGCCGGGACGGTCGGCGCGCCGTGGCCTATGATGGCCGCTGCGGACGAGTTCAGCGTAGAGGAGCCCGCACTCATGGCACCGAGACCCAACTGGAAGGGCTACCTCAAGCTGTCCCTGGTCTCCTGTCCGGTCGCGCTCTTCCCCTCCACCACGACCTCCGAGCGCGTCTCCTTCCGCACCCTCAACCGCGCCACCGGCAACCGCGTGCGCCGCCAGTTCGTCGACGAGCACACCGGAGAGGCGGTCGAGAGCGAGGACCAGATCAAGGGCTACGAGATCGCCAAGGGCGAGTTCATCCAGATCGAGGACGACGAGCTCAAGACGGTCCAGCTCGAGAGCAACCACACGATCGACATCGAGAGGTTCGTGCCGCGCTCCGACGTGGACCAGCTCTACCTCGATACGCCCTATTACCTGACGCCGACGGATCGCGTCGGCGAGGAGGCGTTCGCGGTGATCCGCGACGCCATGCGCACCGAGAAGGTAGTGGGGCTCGCCCGCGTCGTCCTGTTCCGGCGCGAGCGCATCCTGATGCTGGAGCCGCGCACCAAGGGCATCGTCGCCACCAGCCTGCACTTCGCCAACGAGGTGCACGCGGCGAGCGGCTATTTCGACGAGATCCCCGACCTCGACCTGCCCAAGCAGATGCTGGAGCTCGCCACCCACATCATCGAGAAGATGAGCGGGCACTTCGAGCCGGAGCAGTTCGAGGACCGCTACGAGAACGCGCTGATCGAGCTGATCCGCTCCAAGCAGAAGGGCATGCCGATCAAGCCGCAGCCGGCGCACCGCCAGACCAACGTCATCAACCTGATGGATGCCCTGCGCCGCAGCGTGGAAGGCGCCGGTGCCGGCACGGAGGCCGCCAGGAGCGCGGCTCCGCGCGAGCCGGCCAAGAAGCCGGCGGCCAAGGAGGCGGCGCCCAAGGCGCGCGCCGCGCCGCGCGCCAAGGGCAAGGCGCGCAAGATCGGGTGACGCCGGGGCGGCATGGCCAGGAGCCGACTTCGCGAATACCACGCCAAGCGCGACTTCACGCGCACCGGGGAGCCGCGCGGCACCTCCCGCAAGCGCACGACGGGCGACCTGTTCGTGGCGCACAAGCACGCCGCGCGCCGCCTGCACTACGACCTGCGGCTCGAGCTCGACGGCGTGCTCAAGAGCTGGGCCGTCACCCGGGGCCCGAGCCTCGATCCAGGCGAGAAGCGCCTCGCGGTGCGCACCGAGGACCACCCGCTCGACTACGGCGATTTCGAGGGCCGCATCCCCGAAGGCGAGTACGGCGCCGGGGAGGTGATCGTGTGGGACCGCGGGCGCTGGTCCACCGAGGGCGACCCGCACCGGCAGCTCAACAAGGGCCACCTCGAGTTCGATCTCAGCGGCAGCAAGCTGAAGGGCCGCTGGCATCTGGTGCGCATGAAGGGCCGCGAGCAGCGCGGCAAGGAGAGCTGGCTGCTCATCAAGGCGCAGGACGAGCACGCGACGCCGGCCGGTGGGGCCGACGTGCTGGAGGCCGAGCCCCGCTCGGTGAAGACGGGCCGCGCGGTGGAGGACCTCGGCAAGGGCAAGACGAAGGTGTGGCGCGGGAAGGGGGTGGGGTCTCCCTCTCCCCGCGCAACGCCGACCATCACTCGCGCTCCAACAGCGCGGGGAGAGGGCCGGGGTGAGGGGCAGCGGCACACTCCAACGTCGGTGCAAGCTCCTGCCCCTCACCCTAACCCTCTCCCCGCGAGCGGGGAGAGGGGACCGGGCGTGAAGGGCGCCAGACCTGGTCCGCTCCCCACCTTCGTTGCGCCGGAGCTCGCCTCGCTGATCGACAATCCGCCGGCGGGGGCCGGCTGGGTGCACGAGATCAAGTTCGACGGCTACCGCCTGATGGCGCGCGTCGACCGCGGCCGGGTGAAGCTCCTGACGCGCAAGGGTCTCGACTGGACGACGAAGTTCCCCACGCTCAGGAAGGCGCTGGAGGCGCTCCCCGTCGTCACCGCCTACCTCGACGGGGAGATGGTGGTGCAGACCGAGCAGGGCGCGCCCAGCTTCGCCGAGCTGCAGGCCGATCTCAGCGCCGGCCGCAGCGAGCGCCTGCGCTACTACCTGTTCGACCTTCTCCATCTCGACGGCATGGACCTCACCGGCCGCCCGCTGCTCGAGCGCAAGGCGGCGCTTGCCCAGCTGCTCGCCGCGCACGAGGGCGTGCTGGCCTGCAGCGAGCACTTCGAGGGCCGTGGCGCCACCGTGTTCGAGCACGCCTGCCGGCTCGGGCTCGAAGGCATCGTCTCCAAGCTCAAAACGTCCACGTACCATTCCGGGCGCTCGAAGTCCTGGCGCAAGTCGAAGTGCATCGAGAGCCACGAGCTGGTGATCGTCGGCTATGTGCCGTCCACCACGCAGCGGCGCGCGATCGGCTCGCTCGTCACCGGGATTCACGACAAGGGCAAGCTCGTCTATGCCGGCCGCGTCGGCACGGGCTACACCAGCGCCGTCGCCGAGGACCTGTGGCGGCGGCTCGACGCCATTCGCATCCCGGCGCCCGCGCTCGAGAAGCCGCCGCCGCCGGAGAGCCGGCGCAACGTGCGCTGGGTCAAGCCGCTGCTGGTGGCCGACGTGGAGCTGCGCGGCTGGACCTCGGACGGGCTCGTGCGTCATGCTGTGTTCAAGGGGCTCAGGGCAGACAAGGAGGCGGCCGATGCCGTGCGCGCCGAACGTGCTGTGACCTCCAAGCGTGCCGAGACTCTGCCGGTCGCACTCACGCACCCCGACCGGGTGCTGTGGCCGGCGGCGGGCATCACCAAGCAGGGGCTCGCCGAGTTCTACGCCGAGCTGTGGCCGTGGATCGCGCCCTGGATCGTCGACCGGCCGCTGTCGCTGGTGCGCTGCCCGGGCGGCGTCGAGGACACCTGCTTCTTCCAGAAGCACGCCTTTGCCGGCATGAGCGAGCACGTTCAGCGCTCGCGCGATCCGGAGGACGGCGAGGAGATCCTCACCATCCGCGACCTCGAGGGCCTCCTGTCGCTGGTGCAGGCCTCGGTGCTGGAGATCCACGTCTGGGGCGCCAGGCTCGACGACATCGAGAAGCCCGACGGCATCACCTTCGACCTCGATCCGGCTCCGGACGTGGCGTGGGCCGACGTGGTCGGCGGCGCCGTCGAGGTGCGCGACCGCCTGAAGCGGTCGGGGCTCGACAGCTTCGTGAAGACCACGGGCGGCAAGGGCCTGCACGTCTACGCCCCGCTCGTGCCGCACGCGGACTGGGCCGCCGTCAAGGAGTTCGCGCACAAGCTGGCCGCGGCGATGGCGGCGGACAGCCCCAAGCGGTATCTGGCCAAGGCCTCCAAGGAGGCGCGGCGCGGGCGCATCTTCGTGGACTATCTGCGCAACGGCAAGGGCGCCACCGCGGTCGCCGCCTACTCGACGAGGGCGCGCGCGGAGGCCACCGTCTCGACGCCGCTCGCCTGGGAGGAGCTGGGCCCGCAGATGCAGTCGGGCCGCTTCACGGTCGGCAACCTGATGCACCGCCTGGCGCACGTCCCCGACCCGTGGAAGGAGGTGCGCAAGAAGGCACGCCGGCTGCCGGGGTGATGGAAGCCGGTATTGCGTGAGAGTTCACGCTGTAAATCGTCGTTCCTGACGATTGATCCGGCCACCACGTATAGCACAGAGCATGGTGACATGGCCACATTCTCCTTGGATCGAATTCCAATCGGGAATCACGCCCCCAGGATGGCCACCGCGCGGGTCCAGCCGGCCGAAGCGCCCTTGATCTTGACGGGGAAGCAGGCGACCGTGAAGCCGGTCGGCGGCAGGGCCTCCAGGTTGGAGAGCTTCTCGATGTGGCAGTAGCCGATCTCGCGCCCCGCCTTGTGCCCCTCCCAGATCAGCCCGGCATTGCCGGTCTCGGCGTATCTCTTGGCCGTGTGCACGAACGGGGCGTCCCAGGACCAGGCGTCGGTGCCGGTGATCCGCACCCCGCGCGAGGCGAGATAGAGCGTCGCCTCGCGGCCCATGCCGCAGCCGGTGGCGACGTAGTCGGGCAGGCCGTAGCGTGCGCCGGCGGCGGTGTTGACCAGCACGATCTCCAGGGGCTGCAAGGTGTGGCCGATGCGGGCAAGCTCGGCCTCGACGTCGGCGGCGGTGGCCACGTAGCCGTCGGGGAAGCGGCGGAAGTCGAGCTTCACGCCGGGCTGGAAGCACCACTCCAGCGGCACCTCGTCGATGGTGATGGCGCGCTTGCCCTCGTCCATGGTGGAGGCGAAGTGCCAGGGCGCATCGAGATGCGTGCCGTTGTGGGTGGTGATCTCCACCCGCTCGATCGCCCAGCCCTCGCCCTCGGGCAGGTCGGAGGGTGTGAGGCCGGGAAAGAAGGCACACACCTGCGGCGCGGTCTGCTTGTGGCCGATGTAGGCGATCCTGGGCTCCAGGCCGGGCGGGTCGGAGGCGATGTCGCTCTGCAAGGCTACGGAAAGATCGACGATGCGGCTGGCCATGGCGTTTCTCCCGATCTTGTGCTGTGGTTGTCATCCCGGAATTCTGCGAAGCAGAATATCCGGGACCCAGAGACGAGTGGAAAGCGTTGGAGCTCTCGGCCCTGGGTCCCGGAGATTGCGCTGACGCGCAATTCCGGGACTGACAATCCTCAAATCCCGAACATGCCCATGGGGAGGCCGAAGTGCAGGCGGCCGAGGCCCGAGGCGAAGTTGGCGAATTGCGCCGAGGAGTGGCTGCGGTACATGGCACAGTCGCGCCAGTAACGCTCGATGCGCTGGCCCTTTTTCGCGGCGGCGGAGCTGGCGGCGCGGAACACGAGGTCCACCGCATCGCAGGCGAGGCCGCCGGCGTTGATCAGCATGCCCCACAGGCGCAGGCTGTCCTCGGCCGTGAACGGGGTGCCGCCCTCGGCCCAGCGCCGGCAATAGGCCATGTACGTCTCGAGGGCCTGGATCAGCACGCCCTCGGCGGTGTCGGCGAGCATCATGGCCTGGCCGAACGGGCGCTGAATGTCGACGCTCTCGCTCCAGGGCACGATGGGGGCAAAGCGGGTCTTGCGCGCCCGGGCGATGACCTCGAGCTCGTCGAGCGCGGCCCGCGCCGCGCCGACCACGGTGGTCACCAGCGAGGCGTGATAGGGCCCCATCATGCGCCCGAGATACATGGGGTTGGCGTGCAGCCGCGTGCCGTAGGTGCCCTCGGGCACGTCGTCGGCCGACCAAAGGCCACGCCCCATCGGGATCACCCAATGCTGGGGCACGAACACCCCGCTGATGCGGACGCTGTTGGAGCCGCTGGCGCGCATGCCGAGGGTGGCATTGCCGCCCCAGTCGGGAAGGATCTCGATGCTCTTGCGCGGCACGATGAACACCACCTGCTCGCTGGTGCCCTCGACCATGACGTTGGCGATGAAGTGCGTGCAGTAGGGAACGCCCGAGGCATAGTTCCACACGCCCTCGACGATATAGCCGCCGTCGGCGCGCATGCAGTGGCCCGCCGGGCCCGCCGCCCGGTGCGGCGCGATGAAGTGCCCGTCGGACCCGAACAGCTCGACCTGGGCCCGCTCCGGCCAATGCGAGGCAACCTGCGCGCCGTGCGTGGAGCCCAGGATCAGGCACCAGGCGACAGCGGGGTCGCCGCGCGCAATCTCGATCATCGCCTTGTAGAAGGAGGGGTAGTCGAGCTCGTAGCCGCCGAAGCGCCTGGGCTGCAGCGCGCGGTAGAAGCCGGCCTCGACGAACGCCTCCTGCAGCTCCGGCGAATGGCAGCCGCGCGCCTCCGAGGCCGCCTGCTCCGCGCGCAGCCACTCGCGAAACGACGCCGCGCGCGCGACCAGCTCGGCCGGCGTCAGGCCCGGCTCGGGTGCGGCAATCCCGTGCCCCGCTCCGTCCTGCTGCGGGTCGCGCCGCCTCTCCTCGCTCGTCATCGGGCGATCTGGTCCAGAAGGCGCACCAGAGCCTCCGGCGCCGTCACGTTGGGGCTGTGGCTGGCGTCCAGCTCGTAGAAGCGCCACGCCGGGTCGGAGCGCAAGCGCCTGGCGAACTGCCCGAACTGGTCTCCCGGCCTGATGCGGGTGCAGTAGATGTAGCTGCGCGGCGCGGAGGCGGTGGGGTTCCTCAGCAGAAGCGGCTGGGTGAAGCAGCCGATCGGCTGCCAGCGCCGCAGCGGCGTGATCCAGGCGAGGTCCTCGGGCGAGGTATCGGGCGGGGGCGGATTGGGGGGCAGCAGCCAGCCGTCGCCGCTGGCGCCGGACTCGCGCTGCCGGCGCTCGCGCTCCTCGTGCGGCAGCATGTCGAACAGGCTCTGGCCATGGCCCGGCACGAAGGCATCGAGGTAGACGAGCCTGGCGATGCGGTCCGGCGCCCGGTCGGCCACCCCGGTCACCACCATGCCGCCGTAGCTGTGGCCGACGAGGACGATGTCCCTGAGGTCCTCGCAGTCGATGACAGCCAGCACATCGGCGATGTGCGTCTCCAGATTGACGCTGCGGCTCGCGTGATGGGCGCGCTCGCCGAGCCCGGTGTAGGTGGGAGTGAAGACCTCGTGGCCGGCGGCGCTGAGCAGCGGCCGCACCTTCTTCCAGGCCCAGCCCGCCGACCAGGCCCCGTGGCAGATCAGAAACGTCGACATCTTGCGCTTGTCCTCCCGTCTCCAGCCCGGCGCCAGCCTAGCATGGAGACGCGACGGTGCGGCACCCCCTCTCCCCGCTCGCGGGGAGAGGGAATGCGCGCGCTCAGCTGTAGCGCTCGCCCCAGGCGTAGAGCGCCTTGAGCACGGGTCGCAGCGCCTTGCCCTTGTCGGTCAGGAGGTACTGATAGCGCGGGGGGTGGCTTTCGTAGAGGCGGGTGGCGATCACGCCCTGGGCCTCCAGGGTCTTGAGCCGTGCCGAGAGCGTGTTGGGCGCCAGGCCCGGCAGGCCCTGCTCGAGGTCCTGGAAGCGCAGCGGCCCCTTGCGGATGAGGTCGCGCAGGATCAGGAGCGACCACTTCCCGCCGACGACATCCAGCGCCCGCGCCACCGGGCAATGCTTCTGGCCGTATCCGGCTGCCATGGATCACAATTGTCTTATCGTCTAGCTTCCTACAAGTCACTATATCACTAAAAGTGAGCGTGCCTGCCAGAAGAAGCTCAGAAGCTGCGAGAGATCATGACAGTCGATACCACCGCAGCCGGCGCGGCGCCGGGCCGCCGGCGCGACACCCTGCTCGACGCGCCGATCCTGCCGACGCTGCTGCGGCTGACGGCGCCGAACCTCGCCGCCATGCTGGTGACCGCGCTGGTGGCGATCGCCGAGACCGTCTACGTCGGCATCCTCGGGACGACGCCGCTGGCGGCGATCGCGCTCGTGTTCCCCATGATCATGCTGATGCAGATGCTCTCGTCCGGCTCCATGGGCGGCGGTGTCTCCTCGGCGATCAGCCGCGCGCTGGGAGCCGGCGATTTCGCCCGCGCGCAGTCGCTGGCGGTGCACGCCATGGTGATCGGCGTCTGCGCCGGTATCGCGTTCAGCGTGATCTTCCTGGCGTTCGGCGCGCCGATCTTGCGCACGCTCGGCAGCTCGGAGGCGGTGCTTGCAGAAGCGCTCGCCTACGCCAACGTGGCGCTCACGGGCACGATCGTGATCTGGCTCGTCAACACGCTGGCCTCGATCGTGCGCGGCACCGGCAACATGCGCGTGCCGTCGCTCACCCTGCTCGCCGCGTCGCTCATCCAGATCGTGCTGGGCGGCAGCCTGGGGCTCGGGCTCGGGCCGTTCCCGCGCCTCGGGCTCACAGGCGTGGCGGCAGGCCTCGTCGTCGCCTACGGCCTGGGCGCCCTGTTCCTGCTGTGGTTCCTGCGCTCGGGGCGCGCGCGGGTGACGCTTGCGTTCGCCGGTGCCAGGATCGAGCGCGAGATGTTCCTCGATATCCTCAAGGTCGGTGCCGTCGCCTCGCTCTCGCCGCTGCAGACGGTGGCAACCGTCCTGATCCTGACGCGGCTGGTGGCGGGCTTCGGCACCGAGGCGCTGGCGGGCTACGGCATCGGCGCCAGGCTCGAGTTCCTGCTGGTGCCGATCGTGTTCGCGGTGGGCGTCGCCTCCGTGCCCATGGTCGGCATGGCGATCGGCGCCCGCGATGTAGCCCGCGCGCGGCGCGTGGCCTGGACCGCCGGCGCCGTTGCCGCCGCTACCGTCGGCGCCGGCGGCCTCGTTGTGGCGGCCGCGCCGCAGCTGTGGTCCGGGCTCTTCACCACCGACCCCGAGGTGCTCGCCGCGGCCAATCTCTACCTGCGCTGGGCCGGCCCGTGGTTCGCCTTCCTGGGCCTGGGCCTCGCCCTCTACTTCGCCTCGCAGGGCTCGGGCAGGATGCTCCCCCCGGTGGCGGCCGGCTTCGTGCGCCTCCTGGTGATCGGCGCCGGCGGCTGGTGGCTGGCGACGGGCGACGCGCCGGTGTGGGCGCTGTTTGCCCTGGTCGGCGCCTCGATGGCTGCCTTCGGCCTCAGCGTCGCCGCCGCGGTCTACTTCACGCCGTGGGCGCGCAAGGCATCGTGAGCCGGCCTACCGGGAGCCGCCGCGTGCGGTGCGCGAGATGATGGCCTCGATCGCGGCGTCGGGGCCGTACTCGTGCGGCGGAGAGATGCTGAGCAGCTCGATCAGCTTGCAGCGGGCGCGGTTGACGCGGCTCTTGATGGTGCCCACCGCGCAGCCCGAGATCGCCGCGGCCTCCTCGTAGGAGAAGCCCGCCGCGCCCACGAGCACGAGCGCCTCGCGCTGATCGGGCGGCAGGGCATCGAGCGCCTTGCGGAAATCCTGCATGTCGAGATGCCCGGGCTGCTCGGGATGCACCGACAGATCGGCGGCCTTGCTGCCGTCGCGGTCCTCCACCTCGCGGCGCCGGCGGCGGCACTCGGAGAAGTACGTGTTGCGCAGAATCGTGAAGAGCCAGGCACGCATGTTGGTGCCCTCCTGGAAGCCGTCCATGCTGTTCCAGGCCTTGAGCAGCGTCTCCTGCACCAGGTCGTCGGCACGCTCGACGTTGCCGCACAGCGAGACGGCGAAGGCGCGCAGGTTCGGCACCAGGCGCAGCATCGCCTCCTTCAGGGGTGGAGAGGCTCCGCTCACCGGCACTTCTCCTTGAGGTCGAGCGCCGCCAGCAGCTCGATGAAGCGCCGCGGCACCGGCTCGGCGGCAACGTCGGCGAAGATGTCGCGCAGCAGGCGGCCGACCTGAGCCTGCACCGTGCGGTCCAGCATGCCGGCGGGCCCGTCGAAAGCTGGGCGTCGGGATGGCGGTGTATGCATATCCAGCGACGGCTCCCGGACGGGGTCCGCATTCGGGACGCGGTCCGAACTGTATATGATGCGCAACAGCGGCTGGCTCGCGCCCGCCGGGCAACTTTCTCGTCTCGGCAAAGATTTTCTTCTACGACGAGCCTGGGGCGCGGAACCCGGCTTGAGCTCGGCCGAGCCGTTGTTTGCCATCACGCTTCCCTTTCGAGGAACATTGCGCCTGTCTAACGCGGCACGGCGCGGTAGGTTCCGGAACCGACCGTCCCGCTCCGGCGTTTCATTTTGAGGCGATCAGCCGGTCGACCGCGACGCGCCGGGGAGGGACCCCGTGTCCATTGCCGAGAGCATCAGCGCCGATCTGCCGTACCTGCGGCGGTTTGCGCGCTCGGTCACCGGCAGCCAGGGGAGCGGCGATGCCTACGTAGTCTCCACGCTCGAGGCAATCCTGGCCGACCCCGGCGTGTTCGACGCCGATCTGCCGCCGCGCGCGGCGCTCTACAAGGCCTTCCTCGGGATTCTGAACTCGGCAGCCTTCGACAGCGGCCGGGCCGAGGCTCCGCAGACAGCCGAGATGCAGGCTGCCAGGCGCAATCTGCAGGCGCTCACGCCCAAAGCCAGGCAGGCCTTCCTGCTCCTCGCCGTCGAGGAGTTCGGCCCACGCGATGCAGCGCGCATCATGGACGTGAGCGAGGAGGCGCTGCACGCCCTGATCGAGGAGGCCGGCCGCGACATCGCCAGGCAAGTGGCAACCGAGGTCGTCATCATCGAGGACGAGCCGCTGATCGCGCTCGATCTCGTACAGCTCGTCAACGACCTCGGCCATCGCGTCGTCAGAGTTGCCCGCACTGCGGATGAGGCGATCGAGGCCACGCGCCGCCTCGAGCCGGGCCTCGTGATTGCCGACATCCATCTGGCCGACGGCAGCTCCGGCCTCGACGCCGTCAACGAGATCCTGCGCACCCTCTCCCTGCCGGTGATCTTCGTGACCGCCTTCCCGCAGCGGCTGCTGACCGGCACGCGCCCGGAGCCGACATTCCTGATCACCAAGCCGTTCCAGCCGCAGAACGTCAAAGCCGTGATCAGCCAGGCGCTGTTCTTCGACATCCGTGGCCGCGCCGAGCCGCCTGGCCCAGCCACGCCTTGATCGCCTCCCAGATCGTCTCCCAGATCGCCTCCCAGATCGCCTCCCAGATCCCCTCCCAGATCGCCTCCCTGGCCGCGTGCATGCAAACCTGCGCCATGGTGGGAACGAGCCGGCTGGGTTGCGCGCGCATCGTTCCCGCCCAGGGGCGCGACCTGCGGCCACCCCAGGGATGGCCTCTCCCGCTGCACTGGACGGGCCATGGCGGCCCACCGGCGTGCGCCAAAGGCCAGGGGGTCCAGAAAATCTGCGGCGCTCCTGGGGCCCTCCAGGCGCTCTACACGCGATGTCGCCGAAATGGTGCTCCACAGCCCAAGTTCGTCCGGCAACCCGTCTGCTCCCGCTCATGCTAGGGTTGTGCCGGGCTGCCCGATGCAGCCCACTGTGTAGTAAGTCCTGTAGAGAGTTGCGTATCCATGGTTCTGCGTCCCCGCGCGCCGATCGCGCGCGCCGCCAACCGCATCGTGGTCGGCGACTGCCTGGAGGAGATGGCGCGGCTCCCCGGCGAGAGCGTCGATCTCGTGTTTGCCGACCCGCCCTACAACCTGCAGCTGGAGCGCGACCTGCTGCGCCCCAACAACACGGTGGTCGACGGCGTCGACGATGCCTGGGACAAGTTCGCCTCCTTCGCCGACTACGACCGCTTTGCCCGAGCCTGGCTCGGCGAGTTCCGGCGCCTCTTGAAGCCCAACGGGGCGATCTGGCTGATCGGCTCCTACCACAACATCTTCCGCCTCGGGGCGGCGCTGCAGGACCTGGGTTTCTGGATCCAGAATGACATCGTGTGGCGCAAGACCAACCCGATGCCCAACTTCCGCGGCCGGCGCTTCACCAACGCGCACGAGACCCTGATCTGGGCCGGCCGCGACCGCAAATCGCGCGTCACCTTCAACTACGAGGCCATGAAGGCGCTCAACGACGATCTGCAGATGCGCTCCGACTGGCTGCTGCCGATCTGCGCAGGGCCGGAGCGGCTCAAGGACGCCGCGGGGCGCAAGGCGCACCCCACGCAGAAGCCCGAGGCCCTGCTCCACCGCGTTCTACTCGCCTCCACCAACGCCGGCGATCTGGTGCTCGATCCGTTCTTCGGCACCGGCACCACGGGCGCCGCGGCCAAGCGGCTGGGGCGGCGCTGGCTCGGCATCGAGCGCGACCCCGACTATGCCGCCGCGGCCGAGGCGCGCATCGACAAGGTGCGGCCGCTGCCGCCCTCCGCGCTCGAGGTCTTGCGCGGCAAGCGCGCCGAGCCGCGCGTGCCGTTCGGCATCATCGTCGAGCTCGGCATCCTGGAGCCCGGCCGCGAGCTTACCGACGAGCGGGGCCGCATCCGCGCCGAGGTGCGGGCCGACGGTACGCTCGCCGTGGCGGGCCGGCAGGGCTCGATCCACCGCCTGGGCGCCGAGCTGCAGGGCAAGACCGCCTGCAACGGCTGGACCTTCTGGCATTTCGAGGCGGAGGGGCAGCGCCGGCCGATCGACGCGCTCCGCGATGAGGCCAAGCGCCAGCTGGGCCTGACGCCCGCATTCCCGACGCTCGTTGCCGCCGAGTAGGTCGCGCCAACCGACGTTTCCACGGAGCCGCAAAGTGCCCTAAGAAGGCCCCTTCGCTCGGCCAGCAGGCCGCGCTGTCCCTCCCGGTCGCACGGAGCCAGATGACCCTGCCAGCCGATGCCCCGCGCAGCCGCGCCGCCACGCTCCTCGACGCGCTCGCCGTCTATGCCCGCCCGCGCGTGCTGATCGTGCTGCTGCTCGGGTTCTCGTCGGGGCTGCCGCTGGCGCTGACCGGCGAGACGCTCACCGTGTGGATGGCGGACAGCGGGGTCGACCTCGGCACCATCGGCGTGTTCGCGCTCGTCGGCCTGCCCTACACCCTCAAGTTCCTGTGGGCCCCGATCGTCGACGCGCTCCAGGTGCCCTGGCTCACGCGCAGGCTGGGGCGGCGCCGCGGCTGGCTCGTCGCCACCCAGCTCCTGCTGATGGCAGCGATCCTCTTCCTCGGCACGCGCGATCCGGTGGGGGCACCGCTGGCGGTGGCGCTGGGCGCCCTCATCGTCGCCTTCGCATCGGCCACCCAGGACATCGTCATCGACGCCTACCGCGTGGAAAGTCTGCCCAACGACGAGCAGGCCGCGGGCATGGCGAGCTATGTCGCCGCCTATCGCGTCGGCCAGCTGGTCTCGGTCGCCGGCCTGATCGGGCTCGCGGCCTGGCTCGAAGGCCGCGGCCTCGGCAAGGCCGTGGTGTGGCCCATCGCCTACGCGGTGGCCGCCGCACTGGTGCTCGTCGGGCTCGCCGCGGTGCTCATCGGGCGCGAGCCGGAGGACGGCGCCGCTGGCTCCGGGCAGGAGACGAAGGCGGACGCGGTCACGCGCGTGTTCCGCACGGCCTGGGGTGCGTTTGCGGATTTCCTGACGCGCGATGCCGCCGCGGCGGTGCTCGTCTTCGTCGTGCTCTACAAGCTGTGCGACGCGCTGGCCGGCCGCATGACGGCGCCCTTCGTGCTGGCGCTCGGCTACGACAAGGAGGCCTACGCCACCATCGTCAAGGGCGTGGGCTTTGCGGCGTCGCTGATCGGCGGCGGCCTGGTGGGCGGGGCCGTCGCCCGCACCATGCCGCTCGCCGGCGCGCTGTGGCTCGGGGCGATCCTGCAGATGGCCTCCAACCTCGTGTTCGTGTGGCTCGGCTTCCAGCCGGTCAGCAACTGGGCGCTGAGCGCCGCCATCCTGGTCGAGAACTTCACCGCCGGCGTCGGCACCGTGGTGTTCGTCGCCTATCTCTCGGCGCTGTGCCGCAACCCGCTGCACACGGCGACGCAATTCGCGCTGCTCACCGCGCTCGCCTCGTTCGGACGCACGGTCTTCTCCTCCGGCACGGGCTACGTCGTGCAGACGATCGGCTGGCCCTTGTTCTTCATCGCCACCGCGGCGACGGCCTTGCCGGCGCTGGCGCTGCTGGCCTGGCTGCAGCGGCGCGGGCATTTCGCGCCGCTCGATGCGGAGCGCAACGGCCAATGACTGGACATCGCGGTCTGTGAATCGTCCTGTGCAACGGCTTTGACCTCGTGCTGGTTGTTTGTTCATGCACCTGAGCATCGAGACCGAGCTTGACGACGACGGCCGCTGGTGCGGAGGTTCCGCAACCACCCGGTGGACTGGTCTATGGCTCGACCGAAGAGGAAGCGGCTGCCAAGGCCGAGAGCTTGGCCTTGCGCGTGCTGGCCGAGCAGCTCGAGCATGGCGAGCAAAGCCCGTGGAGACAAATATCTCGCCTGCCAACCGCATGACTGCATGGGCGATCGACCAAATCGCGACGCGTGCTTGCGGCTCTCATTCGCATTGGCTGGCAGGTGAAGCGTCAGACCGGCTCGCACAAGACGCTGTCGCGCGCGGGTCGGCCGGACTATGTACGTCTTTGCCTTTCGCGACGACGACGAGATCGGCCCACGCATGCTTGCGCGCATCGCGAGACATACCGGTTTGACCCCCGACGATCTCTGAGATATCTGCACGGGTGTCACGGCTCCTGCAGCCCGTGCGCGATGAGCTTGCGCATGACGCTGGGCAGGGCCGCAGCGTCGAGGTCGCGGCGGGCGACCCAGCGGCAGCGCGCGGGATCGGCAGGCGCCGCCAACGCCGCGTCGTCGGCGACGACGGCGCGGTAGACCAGCGCCTCGAGGCGGAAGTGCGTGAACGTATGGGTTACCCTTCCCGGCACCGCGCGCCAGTCGCCATCGATCGGGGCCTCCCGCAGCGCCTCCTCCGCAGGCGGCGGGGCGGCAGCCCACGCCGTCGAGGGCACCTCCAGCATGCCGCCGAGCAGCCCCGCCTCCGGGCGCCGGCGCAAGCAGCACGTGCCATCCTGGCGCAGCGCCACGAACGCGATGGCCACGCGCAGCGGCCGCTCGGCCTTGACGGGACGCATCGGCAACAGCGCCGCAATGCCCCGGGCCCGGCCCGCGCACCAAGGGGCAATGGGGCACACGAGGCAGGACGGCCGCTTCGGCGTGCAAAGGGTGGCGCCCAGGTCCATCAGGGCCTGCGCGTGGTCGCCCGCCCGCCGCGCCGGCGTCAGAGCCTGCGCCAGCCGCCGCAGCTCCGGCCTCGCCTCTGGCAGCGGCGTTGCGACCGCGTGGAGGCGGGCGATGACGCGCTCGATGTTGCCGTCGATGGGGGTGGCGGACGCGCCGAAGGCGATGGCCGCAATGGCGGCTGCCGTGTAGGGGCCGATGCCCGGCAGGGCGCGCAGCTCCGCCTCCGAGCGCGGGAAGCGCCCACCGTGCCGCTCCGCCACCAGGCGGGCGCACAGATGCAGATTGCGCGCGCGGCTGTAGTAGCCGAGGCCCGCCCAGGCCGCCAGAGACGTCGTCGAGAGGGGCCGCGGCGAGCGCCTCCACGGTCGGCCAGCGCCGCAGGAACGCCTCGAAGTAGGGAATGACCGCCTTGACGGTGGTCTGCTGCAGCATGATCTCCGACAGCCACACGCGGTAGGCCGGCGGCCTGGCGCGGCCCTGCGCACGCCACGGCAGCGTGCGCCGCTCGCGGTCGTACCAGGTGAGCAGGGCTGCGACCGTGTCAGGCCCGGCCGGGCAAAGGTTCATCGGCTGGCTCGGCCTCCAAGCGACTCGGGTTCGCCGCGCCGCCCAGCCTCGCATGCTTTCGCGCGCGCGGCACCCGACACCGGCGCAAGAGCGGCATTGGCACCGCCACTCGGGCCGCATGGGACAACAAGTCGCCACGATGCCGTTGCCGCATTGGGCCTGCCGCGAGCCCCGGACTTTGCCGGCCACGACTCGCGGCCCGTCGATTTTGCCTGTTCGGCGGGAAAACTTGTGCTATCAGCCAGCGCCAAACCTCAGGACGCCCGACACAGAGTCCGCGGCGGCCACAGCACATCTGGGGAGCATTGTCCGTTGAGCAACACATTCAACCCTGAGCAGTTCATGTCCCGGCGCAACCTGCTGCTGCTCGGCGCCGCGGCTTGCACGATCGGGGTGGTCTGGAGCCTCTCGACCAACACGCGCACGCAGGTCTCGAGGAGCCGGGGGATAGCGCCGCCGCAAGCAGCTGCCGATCGAGGACCTGCTCAAGCCCGGTCCCCTGCCGGATATGGCGATCGGCTCCGCGGACGCGCCCGTCACGATCGTCGAGTATGCGTCCATGACCTGCCCGGCCTGCGCCAACTTCCACAGCAAGATCCTGCCGGCGCTGAAGGAAAAGTACATCGACACCGGCAAGGTGCGCCTCG
Source organism: uncultured Alphaproteobacteria bacterium (assembly GCA_963840075.1). Taxonomy (GTDB): domain Bacteria; phylum Pseudomonadota; class Alphaproteobacteria; order Rhizobiales; family Hyphomicrobiaceae; genus AWTP1-13. The sequence goes on from CAWIXS010000017.1 coordinate 329,242, forward strand.
TGTTCCGCGAGTTCCCCCTCGACGACTTGGCACTGCTCGTCTCGATGGCGGCGCGTTGTGCGGGGACGGAGAAGGGCCCGACGATGATCTCGGCGCTGTTTGCGCGGCAGGACGACTGGGCGCGCTCGAAGAGCCTGGAGGAGCTCAAGGGCAAGCTGTTCCCGGTGGCCCAGCAGGTGGGCCTCACGCGGGGGGCCTTCAACGCCTGCTTCCTCACCAGCACCTCGAGGATCTCTGACAAGCAGAAGACGCTCCTGGGCAACATCAAGAAGAATCAGGAGCGCGGGACCGCCTTCGGTGTCGAGAGAACGCCGACGTTCTTCGTCAACGGCACGAAGCTCGACGAGGCCAAGGGCATCGAGGACTTCGACAAGGTGATCGAGCCACTGCTCAAGGGCTGAGGACGAGGGCCCGTTGCGGACACGTTGCACCCCACCGGCACTCCTTGCTCTCGTTCTTCTCGTCGCGCTTGCGGGATGCACGGGCGAGGGGCTTTCGCTTACCGGGAGCGCGAAGGAGCAACCCGGGCCGGAGCAGACCGGGCCCGTCACACTGACGTCCGACACGGGCTTCAATCCTTTTGCCGACCAGCCGCTGGCCTCGGTCGGCCGCCGCGAGGTGATCGAGAAGCCGACGGTCGCCGACATCATGCGGCCGGGCGACCTGCCGGAGATGGCGCTCGGCCGCAAGGACGCACCCGTCACGATCGTCCAGTACGCCTCCATGACCTGCCCGCACTGCCGCAGGTTCCACGCCGAGGCGTTTCCCATCCTCAAGCGCGACTACATCGACAAGGGGCACGTACGCTACATCCTGCGCGCCGAGTTCCCGATCGGGCGGCAATCGGGCCTCGCCACCATCGCGCTGAGATGCGCTCCGCCGGGGAAGTATTTCGTCCTCTACGAGAAGCTCATGGCACAGCAGGCGGCCTGGGTCAGCCAGGAGGTCCGGCCCGATCCGATCTTCAAGGTGGCCCAGCAGGTGGGGATGACCCGGGCGCAGTTTGACAGCTGCCGGGAGAATCGCGCCATGATCGGCGCGATCAACGGGATCAAGGAGCGCGGGCGCACGCTCGGCATCATCGGCACGCCGAATTTCTTCATCGACGGCAGGCTGGTGAAGAAGGCGATCGGGATCAAGGAGATCCGCGAGATCGTGGACCCGATCCTGGCCACCAAGGTTGCGGCGCCCGTGAGCAAGCCGGCCTCCCGCTGAGCCAGTGTGTCATTCCGGCGCTTGTCGCCGGAATCCACCCTGTCACTTGCTCCGACGCTCGCGGTTGGGTGGATGCCGGGGACACGCCCCGGCATGACAAGACGAAACGAACCGTCGGAGACAGAACGCCACCGTCCGAAGTGAAGGGCCTCGCGTCCCATGCACATCACCAGGCTTCGGCTCCTCGGCTTCAAGTCGTTCGTCGAGCCGACCGAGCTCCTGATCGAGAAGGGCCTCACGGGCGTCGTGGGCCCGAACGGCTGCGGCAAGTCCAACCTGCTGGAGGCGCTGCGCTGGGTGATGGGCGAGACCTCGCACAAGAGCATGCGCGCGGCCGCCATGGACGACGTGATCTTCTCCGGTACCAACGACCGTCCGGCCCGCAACACCGCCGAGGTGACGATCTTCCTCGACAATGCGGCGCGCAAGGCGCCCGCCGAGTTCAACGGCAGCGAGACCCTCGATGTCACGCGCCGCATCGAGCGCGAGGCCGGCTCCGCCTACCGCCTCAACGGCAAGGAGGTGCGCGCGCGCGACGTGCGCATCCTCTTCGAGGACGCGGCCACCGGCGCGCGCTCGCCGGCGCTGGTGCGGCAGGGCCAGATCGGCGAGATCGTCAACGCCAAGCCCGAGCAGCGCCGGCGCATCCTGGAGGATGCGGCGGGCATCGCCGGGCTGCACAGCCGCCGCCACGAGGCCGAGCTGCGGCTCAAGGCGGCGGAGGACAATCTCGGCGCGCCTCAACGACATCCTGGGCCAGCTCGAGTCGCAGATCGACAGCCTGAAGCGCCAGGCGCGCCAGGCGCGCCGCTACAAGGAGCTGTCGGGCGAGATCCGCCGGCTCGACGCCATCGTCCTCTACCTGCGCTGGATGGAGGCGCAGGCCCAGGTCGATGCCGGCGAGGCCGAGCTGGCGGCGGCGTTGGAGAAGGTGGCACGGGCGACCCAGGCCGAGGCGCAGGGCCTGCGCGCTGAGGCCGAGGCGGCGGCCAGGATCCAGCCGCTGCGCGAGCAGGAGGCGGCCAAGGGCGCCGTGCTGCACCGCTTCAAGGTCGAGCACGAGAACCTGGAGCGCGAGGCCCAGCGCACCGACGAGCGCCGCCGCGAGCTGGAGGACCGCCTTGCCCAGCTCGAGCGCGACCGCGCCCGCGAGGAGCAGCTGATCGTCGAGGCCAAGGAGACGCTGGCGCGCCTGGAGGCGGAGACGGCATCGCTCTCGAGCACGGAGAAGCTGGCCGGCGAGTTCGAGCAGAAGGCGCTCGCCGCCTACGACGAGACCGAGGCCGCCCTCAAGACCGCCGAGAGCGCGCCTCAGCGAGCTGACCGGCGCCGTCGCGGAGGTGCGGGCGCGCCGCCAGAGCCTGGAGGCGCAGCTGGGTGAGCGGCGCGAGCGCGCGGCCAAGCTCGAGCGCCAGCTTCTCGCGCTGGAGCAGCAGACGCGCGAGATCGTCGGCCGCGCGCCGGATGCCTCCAAGCTCAAGACCGCCACCGAGGTCGGCCAGAAGCTGATGGCCGACATCGCCGCCATCGAGAGCCGAGGCCGCGGCAGCCGAGGAGGCGGTGCAGGCCGCCGCCGTCGAGGCCAAGGCCGCGAACGATGCGGCCGCCGCGGCGAGCCTGGCGGCCGGCCAGATCAAGACCGAGGTCGAGACCCTCACCAAGCTCTTGAAGCCCGCGGACGAGAGCGGCCTTCCGCCGGTGCTCGACCAGATCAAGGTGGCATCCGGCTACGAGCTGGCGCTGGCCGCGGCACTGGGCGACGACCTCGACGCCCCGACCGACCCCGAGGCGCCGGTGCACTGGGGCCCGAGCGCCGGCGGGGAAACCGATCCGTCCCTGCCGAAGGCGATCGAGCCCCTGGCGGCGCGCGTCAGCGGCCCCAGGGAGCTGGCGCGCCGGCTGAAGCAGATCGGCGTCGTGCGCCGTGCCGACGGCCCGCGCCTGCAGCAGACCCTGAAGCCCGGCCAGCGCCTGGTCTCGCTCGAAGGCGACCTGTGGCGCTGGGACGGCTTCGTCGCCTCCGCGCAGGGCGCCGTCGCCGCCGCCAGCCGGCTGCGCGAGCGCAGCCGGCTGGGGCTGCTCGTCGGGCAGGAGGAGGTGCAGCGGCAGGCCGCGGAGGCGGCCGCGCGCCGAGGCCGACGCGGCCAGCGAGACGCATCGCGCCGCCCAGGACGAGGAGCGCCGCCTGCGCCAGTTGTGGCGCGACTGCCAGAGCCGGCTGGCGCAGACCCGCGAGGCCCTGACCGGCATGGAGCGCCAGGCGCGCGAGACCGAGGCGAAGCTCGCCGGCGTCGCCGATGCCAAGGGACGCACCCAGGAGGCCCTGGTCGAGGCGCACGAGCAGCTGGCCGAGACCGAGGCGGCCGTGCGCGGCGCTCGCGCGGCTCCGAGACGCTGGAGGCGGAGCTGGCCGCGGCTCAGCAGGAGGCGGGCGGGCTGCGCACGGGGCTCACCGAGTCCAAGACCGAGCTCATCACGCTGGAGCGCGAGCACCGTGCGCGGACCGAGCGGCAGTCGGCGATCGCCGTCGAGCGGCAGCGCTGGGCGCAGCGCTCGGCTGGCGCGCAGCAGCAGATCGTCACCCTCGACGGGCGCGCCGGCGAGGCCAAGACGGAGGTCGAGCGGCTGGCAGGGCTGCCAGCGATGGTGGAGCAGCAGCGCCAGAAGCTCATGCACGAGCTCGCCAAGGCGGAAGCCGAGCGCAAGGCCGCCGCCGACGCCCAGGCGCTCGCAGAGACTGCGCATCGCGAGGCCGCCCAGCATCTGCGCCAGGCGCAGGCCGCCGTCGCCGACGAGCGCGAGGCGCGCGCCCGCGCCGAGGCGAAGCTGGAAGGCTGCGCGCCAGCGCCGCAGCGAGGAGGCACGCCGCATCCGCGACACGCTGGGCTGCGCGCCGGAGGCCTGCCTGGCGGCTGCGGAGCTGGCTCCCGACGCGCCGCTGCCGCAACTGGCGGATGCCGACCGCGGGCTGCTCGGGCTCAAGGCCGACCGCGAGCGGCTCGGCGGCGTCAACCTGCAGGCGGACGAGGACCTCGCGCGCATCGCCGGCGAGCACGAAGGCATGAACAAGGAGAAGGTCGACGTCGAGGCCGCCATCGCCAAGCTGCGCTCGGCCATCGCCCAGATCAACAAGGAGGGCGAGGGGCGCATGAAGGCGGCGTTCGACGCCGTCAACACCCACTTCCGCGCCCTGTTCACCACGCTGTTCGGCGGCGGGGAGGCGCGGCTCGAGATGATCGAGGGCGAGGATCCGCTGGAGGGCGGGCTGGAGATCATGGCGCGGCCCCCCGGCAAGAAGCCCTCGACCCTGTCGCTGCTCTCGGGCGGCGAGCAGTCACTGACCGCGATCGCGCTGATCTTTGCGGTGTTCCTCACCAACCCGTCGCCGATCTGCGTGATGGACGAGGTGGACGCGCCGCTCGACGACGCCAACGTCGACCGTTTCTGCACGCTGCTGGAGAAGATGGCGGCCGACACCGAGACGCGCTTCCTGGTGATCACGCACCATCCCATGACCATGTCGCGCATGAGCCGCCTGTTCGGTGTGACCATGGGCGAGAAGGGTGTGAGCCAGCTCGTCTCCGTCGACCTGGAGACCGCGCAGAAGTTCACCGACGCCGCGTGAGCGAAGGCACAATCGCGGGTCGCGGGCGCGGGTCGCGGGCGACCCATGCTGGCGTGCGATGAGGCTCGGAGAGAAAAATCGCATGGACATCCTGTTCGATCTCGACGGGACACTGGTCGATCCCAAGCCGGGGCTGGTCGGCTGCGTTCAGTACGCGCTCGACAAGCTCGGGCATCCGGTGCCGCCGGCCGAGGAGCTGCGTCTGGCTGATCGGGCCGCCGTTCCGGGTCTCGTTTCCGAAGCTGCTCGGCTCCGCCGAGCGCGTCGAGGAGGCCATCGCCCACTACCGCGAGCGCTATCTCGGTGGCGGCATGTACGACGCCCTCGTCTACGACGGCGTGCCCGAGGCGCTCGCCGCCCTGCGCGCCCAGGGCCACCGGCTGATCGTCGCCACCTCCAAGCCGCACCGCTACGCCCGGCCGATCGTCGAGCACTTCGGGCTCGGCGCGCATTTCCATGCCGTGCACGGCCCCGAGCTCGACGGCACCAACGACCACAAGGCCGACCTGATCGCCCACATCGTCAGGGAGGATGGCATCGATGCCAAGACCGCCCTCATGATCGGCGACCGCCACTTCGACGTAACCGCCGCGACCCGCAACGGCCTCAGCGCCATCGGCGTCACCTGGGGCTACGGCAGCGCCGCGGAGCTCACGGAGGCTGGCGCAGCCGCGCTCTGCCAATCGCCCGCCAGCTTGGCTGATGCTGTTGTCGGGTTCGCGACAAGCTCCCTCTCCCCGCGCTGACGGAGGCGAGGCGACGTTGGCGTGGCGCGAGGAGAGGGAGGGCCGCCGGTCGAATTGTCGCATGGCGGAGCAACGCGGAATTTACCTTTGTCTGGCAGGCGTGGGTGCGGCCCCGCGTTCCTTGACACCCGAGGGGGGCGCTCCGTAAGGTGCGGCCACGTTCGATGGCCCCAGGGGTGGTTGACCGTCCCGCCTAAGGACGTGCGTTGCATGTCTGATCCTCCCGACAAGCACGGCCAGGCGCCCGGGGAAATGACCCCGCGGGAGCGGGCTGAGTTCGAAGGGCGGCTATCCGACCTCGGCGGCAGGCTCGACAGGGTCAAGGCGCAGCGGCACGCTGATGCGCAGACCGAAAACGATGCCAGGATGCGCGGGCGCGGCATGGCCTACGGCATGCGCATGGCGGCCGAGCTGGTCGCCGCGGTGCTGGCAGGCGGCATCATCGGCTGGGGCCTCGATTGGCTGTTGGGGAGCGGGCCGTGGCTGTTTCTGCTCTTCTTCATGTTGGGTTTTGCCGCCGGCGTTGTCAATGTGCTGAGAGCGTACGAGCGGATGCAGCGGGAGTTCGGCGCCGGTACAACGGGTAGCGGCGGCTTAGGCGGGCGGAAGGCGCCCGGCGACGATCGAGGCCGATAGGGGACGGACGTGGCAGCACCGAGCGGAGGACCGGAAGCAGGCGGAATGCCTGATCCCATCCATCAATTCGACCTGCACCGTCTGGTGCCGCTGAAGCTGTTCGGCTGGGACGTCTCCTTCACCAATTCGGCCGCCTTCATGCTGCTGGCGGTGCTGTTGACCACCGCCTTTTTCTTGTACGCGACGCGCGCGCGCGCGCTGGTCCCGGGCCGGCTGCAGTCGGTGGCCGAGGTCAGCCACGAGTTCGTCGCCGGCATGCTGCGCGAGAACATCGGCAAGGAGGGGATGAAGTTCTTCCCCTTCGTGTTCACGCTCTTCATCTTCATCTTCGTCTGCAACATGCTGGGCATGATCCCCGGCGGGTTCACCGTGACGAGCCACCTCGTCGTCACCGCGGCGCTGGCGGCGCTCGTGTTCCTCACCGTGCTGGTGGTGGGCTTCGCCAAGAACGGCCTGCACTTCTTCAAGCTGTTCGTGCCCTCGGGCGTGCCGATCTTCGTGCTGCCGCTCGTCACGCTCGATCGAGATCATCTCGTTCCTGTCGCGCCCGATCAGCCACTCGGTGCGTCTCTTTGCCAACATGCTCGCCGGCCACATCACCCTCAAGGTGTTCGGCGGCTTCATCGTGATGCTGCTGGGCGCCGGCTCGTTCGCCGTGCTGACGCCCCTGCCGTTCCTGATGGCCGTCGCCCTCACCGCGCTCGAGGTGCTGGTGGCGTTCCTGCAGGCCTACGTCTTCACCATGCTCACGTGCATGTACCTCAACGACGCGCTCCATCCGGGGGGACACTAGCCGGAAGCGCCCGTGCAACCATCGAGATCAACCTACGCCAGGAGAGAAGTACAATGGATCCCCAAGCTGCCAAGCTCATCGGCGCCGGACTCGCTGCCATCGGCACCGGCGCTGCCGCCATCGGCGTCGGCAACCTGTTCGGCCAGTACCTGCAGGGCGCGCTGCGCAATCCGTCCGCCGCCGAGGGCCAGTTCGGCCGCCTGATCTTCGGCTTCGCCGTGACGGAAGCGCTCGGCATCTTCGCGCTGCTGATCGCCTTCCTCCTGCTCTTCCGCTGATCGGGGCGCCGATCGAGCCATGGCCGACAAAGTCACACCGGGTGCGGCGGTCCCGGAAGGCGTAGGTCCGCACGAGACCTTTGCGCCCATGGACCCGGGAACGTTCGTCCCCCAACTGTTCTGGCTCGCGCTGACGTTCGGCCTGCTCTATCTCCTCCTGAAGCGGCTGGTGCTGCCGCGCGTCGGCGCGGTGATCGACGAGCGGCGCGAGCGCATCGAGCGTGACATCGCCAAGGCGGAGACCCTCAAGGTCGAGACCGAGCAGGCGCTCGCCAGCTACGAGCAGGCGCTGGGCGAGGCGCGCGCCAAGGCGGGCGCCATCGGCAAGGAGATGCACGAGCGGCTCGCGGCGGAGATCGACAAGGAGCGGGCGAAGGTGGATGCCGACATCGCCGCCAAGCTCGCCGATGCGGAGGCGCGCATCGCCCAGAGCAAGACGCGGGCGATGGCCGGGGTCGGCGAGATCGCCGGCGACACCGCCGGCGCCATTGTCGCACGCCTCCTCGGCAAGGAGCCGAGCAAGGACGAGGTGCAGCGCGCGCTGATGCAGCGCGCTGCGGAATAGGGGCTTGCCCATGTGGCGCACGCCGGAGTTCTGGGTGGGGGTCGCGTTCGTCGCGTTCCTGGCGATCCTGGTCTACTACAAGGTGCCGGCGTTGCTCGCCAAGGCGCTGGACGAGCGCGCCGCGGCGATCCGCACCGAGCTCGACGAGGCGCGCCGCCTGCGCGAGGAGGCCCAGGCCCTGCTGGCGGACTACCAGAGGAAGCACCGCAACGCCGGCCAGGAGGCGGAGGCGATCGTCGAGCAGGCGCGGCGCGAGGCGGAGGCCTTCGCCAACGAGACCCGCCAGTCGCTCGCCGAAACCCTGAAGCGGCGCAGCCAGCATGCCGAGGAGCGGATCGCCCGCGCCGAGGCCGAGGCGGTGCAGGAGGTGCGCACGACCGCCGTCGAGATGGCGATCGCGGCCGCCGAGAAGATCCTGCGCGAGCGGGCTGCCGGTGCCGCCGGCTCCCAGCTCATCGACGAGAGCATCCGCAATCTCAAGGGCCGGCTGAACTGAGCCCTGCCCATTGGCGCCGGCCTCACCGGCGTACGGTGATGGTCAGCGTGTGCCAGCGCGCGCCTTCGGCGAGCATCTCCACCCGGCAGGCTCCCTGCGTCTCTCTCAGCCGCTTCTTGAAGCTGCTGCCGGCATTGCCGCCGAGATCGACCTCCTTCACCAGGGATCTCGATCGGTAGAGACGGCCCAGGAAATCCTCCATGGCTCCGCGGCGGACTTCGCCGCAGATCTCGGCGGCGAGCACCTCGCTGATGCGCGTGGCCGGCCATCTGTCGTCATCGAGGCCGTTCCAGACCATGACGAGCTGGAACCCTGCCTCGTGCAGCTCGATCTCGGGCTCGCGCCAGGTGCCGATCGCGAGCCATCCGGGCCGATTTGGCGACGGCTTCACCTCGACATCGCCCAGGCGGGCACGAACCGTCGCTTCGGTGAGCTTCCCTGCCTCCGCGGGGGTCGCCTCCGTGGCTGCTACAGCCGCGAGGGCCGAGCAAAGGACAACGATTGGCCGAATGGCATACCGCACGATGCCTCCTTCCCGAGCACTGGCGAGAAGACCAGCTTCAGTAACGTCGGAACGGAGCAGCCCGCTTCCCGGAGGAGTGGCGTCTCCTCAGGCGTGCCCTGCCTCGTTCACGAGGTGGGACGGGTTGATGCCGATCTTGGAGAGCGCGCGCTCGTACTTCTGGTCGAGGTTGCGGTCGAACAGGAGATCGAGGTCCGCCGGGCAGTGCAGCCAGCCGTTGGCCTGGATCTCGTCCTCGAGCTGCCCCGGCCGCCAGCCGGCGTATCCGAGCGCCAGGATCGCGCGGTGCGGGCCGCTCCCGCCGGCGATCGCCCGGAGGATCTCCACCGTCGCCGTGAGCGAGACGTCGTCGTTGATCGGCAGCGTCGAATCCTCCGCGAAGTAGTCCGAGCTGTGCAGCACGAAGCCGAGCCCGGTGTCGACCGGCCCGCCGACATGAACGTCCAGGTCGATCAGCCCCGGCCGCGCCATCACCCCGGACCTCGGGTCCGACCCGATGCTGAGTTTTTCCAGCAACTCCGGAAAGGAGATGTGCGGCGCCCGCTGGTTGACGATCAGGCCCATGGCCCCCTGCGTGGAGTGCGCGCACATGTAGATGACCGCGCGCGCGAAGCGCCGGTCGCTCATGCGGGGCATGGCGATCAGGAATTGTCCGTCGAGGTAGCCGCCATTCTCGCCCTTGCGGCCTTTGCTGCGAGCCGTCATGACAATGAGACTAGCGCCACCGCGCGGGGCCTGGAAGGGGTCACAGCGAGAATCGCATAACAAGACTTATCGAGCAGTGTTGAATTGTCCGCTGCGGCGGGCGACCTATGCTGGTGCCGGAAAACGAGGAAACGCCATGCGAGTGCTCCGGACAGCGGCCCTTGCGGCCGCCCTTGTCGCTGCCGTTGCGGCCCCGGGCGGCAGCCCGTCTGCGAACGAGCCCGAAGCCTCAGCTTGGGTTGACCTGCCCAACTCGCGCGCGCGGCTGGTGGCAAGCGGAGCCAGGAGCGCAAGCGGCAACTGGCTCGCCGGCGTCGAGCTCGAGATGGCCGACGGATGGAAGACCTACTGGCGCATGCCGGGAGATGCCGGGGTGCCGACGACCCTCGACTGGAAGGGGTCGGCCAACGCCGCCGCGGTCAGGGTCCTCTATCCCGGGCCGATGCGCATGTCCGAAGGCGGCGCCCAGGTCATCGGCTACAAGAAGGCGGTCCTGTTCCCGCTCGAGGTGGTGCCGAAGGACGCCGGCCGGCCGGTCGGGCTCAAGATCGCGCTGGAGTACGGGATCTGCAGCGATCTGTGCATCCCCGTCACCACGACGCTCGAGCTGTCGCTGACGCCGCCGCGGATGGCCCGCAAGGCGGATGCCGTCAAGGCCGCGCTCGAGCGCGTGCCGCGCACCGCCGCGGAGCGGCGCAAGTCCGACCCCTGGTGGAAGCGCGTGGCGCAGGTGGAGGTCGGCAAGACCGAACTCGCGTCTCGAGATCGACGTTGTGTTTCCCGGCGGCACCAAAGGGGCCGACGTGTTCATAGAGGCGCCGGACGGCATCTACGTGCCGCTTCCCAAGAAGCTGGCCGAGGATGCGCAGGGTGTGGTGCGCTACGCGGTGGAGCTTGCGCCGGCGCTCGCCAAGGAACTGCGCGGCAAGACGGTGACGCTCACCATGGTGAGCGACGCGGGGGCAAGCGAAGGCCAATGGACGTTGCCTTAGCCGCGTCTGGCCGCCGCCACGGGCCCTGCCCGAATCGGGGCGCGGCTGCCCATTTCGTCCGCGCCGGATCGATCTGAGCTCTGCCGGTGTGCACCACCGAGCTCGGCTACATGGCCAGGATCAAGCCGGAGTTCGACAAGCGCGGCGTCAACATCGGGCCGGACAAGAAGATCAAGCTGGTGCTGGTCTATCCGATGACCACGGAAGGCGCCCAAGCCCTACATCCGCATCGTGCCCCAGCCTGGCAAGCAGATTGAACGTAGGGTGCCAATGCGGCGTCAGCCGCATTGCACCGAGCCGACCTCTCGACCATCGCAGGCGGCTGGGGACAGGTTGCATCGGCGCGATGCGCCTTCGGCTTATCGCACCCTACCCCGCGAAACGCCCTTCGCTGACGATCTGCGCCAGGGGGAGGCGGTCGCTCGGCTGCTCGCGCGCCTGCAGCGCCACGGGGAGCACCGACTTGTCGCCGCGCTTGCCGATGGCGATGGCGGCCTCGACACGATAGCCGGACGGAACGCCGAGCTCGACGGCCGCACGCGGCATGTCGAAGCCCGCCATGCCGTGCGCCGCCCAGCCCGAGCGCGTCGCCTGCAGGGCGAGGTTCTCCCACGCCGCACCGGCGTCCAGCGAATGCGTGGGCGACGGCACCTCCTTGTCGGCGCCGCGCGGCAGCATGGTGGTCTTGGAGACCAGGATGACGAGCGCCGCGGCGTTCTTGGCCCAGGACTGATTGTACTCGCTGAGCAGGCCGAGGAAGCGCGGCCAGTGCTCGGTATCGCGCCGGGCGTAGATGAAGCGCCACGGCTGGGCGTTGAAGGACGACGGCGCCCAGCGCGCCGCCTCGAACAGGGTGAGGAGCTGGGCCTCGGAGATCGCCTCGGTGGTAAAGGCGCGCGGCGACCAGCGCTCCAGGAACAGTGGATCGATCGCGTGCTCTGCCGTGCGCGAATTGGCCGTCGTCATCGCATTTTCCCCCGAAGCTGGTCACGGTTGTGGGCTCACGCCCGCAGGCCCCGCACGTATGGCCGTGGCCCCGACACTGCATCTTTTGCGCCAACGCCGGGAGCTGCCAATCGGAAATTCTCGATATCCATTGCAGTACATCGGCGAAATGCAATGCAGGAATTCTTCGTTCCCGTCCGCCGCAGGGTGCCCCACGCTCTGCCTGCGAGTGCGCAGACTCGGTTGCCTCACGGCCGGAGCCGCGCGGGCCTTCTCTCCAGACGGGGACGACATCATGCGCGAGACGAAACCGGCCGCGTTGCGGCCTCTTCCGGCCAAGCCGGCGGTGTGGCGCAAAGGCACACCGCGCTCGACGCCCTCACGGTCGGCCTCCCCCATCCGGACACGACCGCGGCGCTGCTGTCGGGCGCGGGCGACATCACCGCGCACTTCTCCTCCTCGCCGTTCCAGCACCGGATCATCAACGCCGGCAAGGGGCACAAGGTGATCAGCTCCTACGAGGTGCCGGGCGGGCCCGTGACCTCCAACATCCTCAACACCAGGGCGCAGTTCCGCAAGGACAACCCCAAGACCTACGCGGCGCTGCCGGCGGCAGTGAAGGAGGCGGTCACCTGGATCAACGGCAACAAGGCGGCGGCCGCGGAGACCTATATCCGTGTCGAGAGGTCGAAGCTCGGACAATTGCGGTCGCTCCCGCGCGAGGCGGTGAGCCGGCGCGGCCTAGCGCTCACGCGTGGTCGTATCCGGGGGCTGCGGCGGTAGCGGCAGCGGCGCGGTCTCCTCCTCGGCCGGCTGGTCGCCGGCAAGCTTGGCCAGGCTCTCGCGGATGGCAGGCGGCAGCTTGGAGAGATCGGGACCCGGCCGGCCGCCGAGGCGGCGCGGCGGTGCCGGCGGAAGCTTCACACTCGGCTGGGCGATGCGGGGCGATGCAGGCGGCGGCGGAGCCACAGCAGGCGGCGGCGGAGGACGAGGCGGGGATGGCGGGGCGGCTTCGGCGACCTTCGACGCAAGCGCCGCCTTTTGCGGCGCGGGCCGTGACCCTGCCGCGGGGGACGGAGGAGACAGCGGTGCAGGGGAGCGCGGCCGAGGCGCATTCGCGACGCCCGGCGCGCGCGCGGGCGGCTGCGGCGCGCGCGCGACGGATGCAGGCGGCGGAGGAGCCGGGGCGGTCACCGGGTGAAGCGGCGTCGGCGGCAGCTGCAGGCGTGCCGCGCTTCCCTGCTGCTCGGCCGGCCCAGCCTTCCAAGGCAACGGCGGCGGCAGCGGTCGCGGGCCGGTCCAGGCCCGACGCGGAGCAACCGGCGGGGCGGGCGCGACGGCCGGCGGCGCGATCGCCGGCGGGGGCGGCGGGGCCGATGCAGGGAGCGCGACGGGCTGCGGCGGAGCAGCCGGCTGGGCTGACGGGGCCAGCTGGCCCGGAGGGGCCGGCTGGGAGAGCATGGCCGGCGGTTGCATGCCATTGCCCGCCGCGAGGTGCAAGGGCGGGGCGGGCGGGGCCAGTACGCCGGGAGGCGGAGCGGCAGCAGCGACCGCCACAGCCGGAGCCTCGGGCCGTGCCCGCTGACGGAACAGCCGGCTGCGCTTCAGCCGCCGATCGGCCCGGCGCACCACCTTGAGGAGCTGGAGCACATCGCGCTCCGACATCAGCTCGCCGTAGTAGACGCCCTGGGCATACTCGCAGCCGATGGAGCGCAGAAAGGCGACGTCGTCGTCGGCCTCCACGCCTTCGGCGATCACCTTGCGTCCGAGCTCCTTGGCCAGAGCCACGATGGAGCGCAGCATCGCGCCGCCGCTGCCGTTCTGGCCGCGCCCCTGCACGAACGCGCCGTCGACCTTGACGGTGTCGAAGGGGAGCTGGCCCAGATAGGACAGCGAGGAATAGCCGGTGGCGAACTCGTCGAGCGCGAGCCCGGCCCCCGCGGCGACAAGCTGCTCGAGCACCGAGAGCGCCCGCTCCGGGTTCTCCATCACCAGCGACTCGCTGATCTCGAGCCGCAGCGACCCCCTCGGCATCACCGCGCGACCCAGGATGTGGCGCACCTCGTTGATGAGGTCCGGCCGGAACAGCTGGCGGCTCGAGACATTGACGCTGACGAACAGCGGCTGGTCCGGCCGCGGCAGCTCGCGCTGCCAGCGCTGCGCCTCGCGCGCTGAGCGCGTCAGCACGTACGACCCGAGCTTGAGGATCAGGTCGCTTTCCTCGGCCACGGGCACGAAATGCGCGGGATTGAGCGCCCCGAGCCGCGGATGCTCCCAGCGCAGTTGCGCCTCGAAGCCGGCCAGCGTCTCGGTGGGGAGATAGAAGACCGGCTGATAGACGAGCCGCAGCTGCTTCTTGTCGATGGCGCCGCGCAGCTCCTCCTCCAGCGCGACGCGCCCGCCCGGCTCGGAGCGCATCTCCGGATTGAAGATCTCGACGCGGTCGGACCCCGAGCGCTTGGCCCGGTACATGGCGATCTCGGCCTCGTGCAGCAGCTCGGCGGGGTTCTCGTCGGGCCCGTCGTAGATGGCGATGCCGATCGAGGCGGTGAGCACGACCTCCTGGCCGCCGATGGCGATGGGAGAGCGCACCGAGCGGCGCACGTGCTCGGCCAGCATGGCGAGCTCGCGCGGGTCGGTCTGGTTGAGCAGCAGGAGCGCGAGCTGGTCGTGGCCGATGCGCGCCAGCGTGTCCTGCGGGCCCAGGTTGCGGGCGAGGCGCCGGGCGATCGTGAGCAGCAGGCTGTCGCCCACGACGCCGTCGGCCGTCGCGTTGGCGGACTTGAGCCGGTCGATGTCGATGAACAGGAGCGATGGGCGCACCAGCGGCTCGAGGGTGGCACGCTTGGCGGCGCTCGCCAGCCGGTCGAGGAACAGCTCGCGGTTGGGCAGGCCGGTCAGGCTGTCGTGCACGGCGTTGTGCAGGAGCCGCTCCTGCGCGCGCTTGGCATCGGTGGCCTCGCGCACGAGCCCGACGCAGCGCAGATTGCGGCGGTCGGCATTGGGCAGGCTCGCGGCCTCCAGCTCGAACCACCGGTAGGAATTGTCGACGTGGCGCATGCGGAAATCGATGCGCAGCTCCCCGCCGGCGCGCTCCTTGATCGACCACAACAGGAGCTTGAAGCGCTCGCGGTCGGCCGGGTGCATGTGGGCAATGAAGCTGTCGGCCTTGGCCGACAGCTCGCCGCTCTTGAGGCCCAGCGTCGCCTCCACCACCGGGCTCACCTTGATCTCGTCGCGGCGTGCGTTCCACTCCCAGACCGCAGCGCCGGCGCCGTCGACGGCAAGGGCGCGCAACTGCTGCTCCCCGGGCTGCGCGCCGTACACGGGCTCGCTCGAGCGGAAGGCGAACTGTGTCACCGTGAAGCCGATCAGCACCACGATCAGCACGAGGCCGGCAACCAGGCTGTAGACCACGAAATCGCCGGCCAGCCGGCCCGTGAGGGTGGCCCCGGCCCCGAACAGCCAGACGAGCAGCAGCATCCACGTCGGCACGAGCGACAGCGCGCGGTCCTGGCCGCCCAGCGCCAGAAACAGGACGGCGCCGGCGCCCGCGGCCGCGATCCCGAGGCTCGACAGGCGCACCAGCGTGGCCGCCAGGCGCGGGTCGAGGAAGGCTACGGCCACGAGCAGGCATTGGGCGGCGATCCAGACGCTGAGGGCCAGGCGCACGAAGCCGTGCGAGCCCCTGAGGCGCAGGAACACATGCAGGAAGACGAGGAGGCTCGCGGCCATCGCCGCCTCGGTGGCGGCGCGGTACTGCGCGTTCTCCGCGGGCTTGACGCTGAACAGCTTCTGCCAGAAGCCGAAGTCGACGCACAGATAGGCGAGCACGCACCACGCGAACACGGCGGCCGATGGGAAGATCGCCTTGTGATTGGCGGCGAACACGGCGGTGAGGAACAGCGCCAGCAGCCCGGTGATGCCGACCATGACGCCGTTGAAGAGCTGCCGGTCGCGGGCTCTCTGCTCGTACTCGATCGGCGTCCAGAGGTAGAGGTCCGCGAGGCGGTCCGACACCAGCTCCGCGACGAAGGTGACGGTGCTGCCGGGCTCCAAGATGATGCGGAACACGTCGGCGCGATCGCTCGGGATGCGGTCCGGTGCATAGCCCTTCTGGTGGGCGATCTTCTCGATGCGGCTCGAGTCCAGCACAGGTATGAATACGCCCGATGCGGCGGGGTTGTAGCGGTCGACCACGAGCCAGCGCTCGATCTGCTTGTCGGTGGTGTTGCGGAGCGCGAACGCGAACCAGCCCGGCTTGGTGCCCGGGACCGACGCGTCCGCAGTAAAGGTCTGGGTGACGCCGCCCTTCTCGGGCACGCTCGTGATCGTTACGTTGTCGCCCGGCTCGTGCAGCTGGCCGAGCGAGCGGATGTCGATGCGCTCCTGATCGTTGCCGATCTCGATGGCCTTCACAGCGGCGCGCGCGGGCGCAAGGCTCACGAGGAGCGCGGCTGCCAGCACCAAGAAGGCGCAAACGCCGTGGAGGAGCCGCCGCATCTGCGCTGCCATGGCATTCTCGCGGCGGCGCAGATGCATCAGGCCCTCGCCGGCTCGGGCCGCGGATCGTCGTGCAGCAGCCCGTAGAGGTCGTGATCCTGCCAGCGCCCGTCGATCTTGAGGTAGCGGCGTGCCCGGCCCTCCAGCGTGAAACCCGCCTTCTCGAGCACCCGCTTGGATGCGCCGTTGACGGGCAGGCAGGCCGCCTCGAGCCGGTTCAGCTGCAGCGAGCCGAAGGCGAAGCCGACCGCGGCGTTGACGGCGTCCGTCATGTAGCCGCGTCCGGCGTGCGGCGCGCCCATCCAGTAGCCCACGGAGGCGGCCTGGGCGACGCCACGCTTGACGTTGGAGATGTTGAGCCCCCCGAGCAGCATCGGGCCGGAGTCGCTGAAGATGAGGTAGGCGTAGCCCTGGTCGTCGCGCGCCTCGCGCTGAACCTGGCGCAGGCGGCGCCGGAACGAGGAGCGGGTGAGCTCGTCGCGCGCCCACTGCGGCTCCCACGGCGTCAGGTGCTGGCGGCTCAGCGCGCGCAGCTCCGCCCAGGCCGCATAGTCCTGCATGATCGGAGGGCGCAGGATGACGCGCCGGCCGCGAATTTCCGCATCGGGAACGATGCTGTGCAGAGGTTTCAGGAAGGCCATCTCGTGATCCGCTCGATCGTCTCCCTCAGGACGCTCCGGAGCCCGTCGCCTCGAGCATGCGCTCGGCCATGTGCGCGTAGGTTGTGCCCCTGCGACCCGCACCCACGACCGCGATGGAGGGCTTCGATGCCGTCAGGAGCCCGGAGGCAAGCGTGCGGACGGCCTCGGGCGTCACGGCCTCGATGCGCGCGACGACCTCCTGGGTGTCGATCAGCCGATCGAACAGCAGGAGCTGGCGCGCCATGTACTCGGCGCGCGCGGAGGAGCTTTCGAGCCCCATCAGCATGCCGGCCTTGATCTGCGCCTTGGCGCGCGCCACCTCCGCGTCGGTGGGCGCCTCGGCCGCGGCGCGTTTCAGCTCGCAGGCCACCACTTCGATCAGCTTGGCCATCATCTCAGGTCCCGTGGCCGCATGAATCCCGAACAGCCCCGTGTCGGCAAGGGCCCAATAGCTGGAGTAGATCGAGTAACAGAGACCGCGCCGTTCTCTCACCTCCTGGAACAGGCGGGACGCCATGCCACCGCCGAACAGCGCCGAGAACACCTGCGCCGCATAGTAGCCCTCGTGAGCGTAGGGCGGCCCCTCGAACGCCAGCACCAGATGGCTTTGCTCGAACGGCTTGGCAGACGCGCGCGTGCCCCCGCCGTAGCGCGCCGGCTCGAATCGCCCCCCCTCGCCGCCATTCATGGCACCGAATAGGGCCTCAGCGTGGCGGACGAGCTGGGCGTGCTCGACCTTGCCCGCGGCCGACAGCACCATGCGGTTGGCGGCGTAGTTGGCCTCGAGGAAGCGGCGCAGGTCGGCGGGCTTGAACCCCCTGACGCTCGATTTGGTGCCGAGGATCGGCCGGCCGATCGCCTGGTCGGGGAAGGCGACCTCCTGCAACAGCTCGTAGGCGATCTCGTCCGGGCTGTCGCGGGTCGCTGCGATCTCCTGCAGGATCACCTCGCGCTCGCGCTCCAGCTCCTCCTCGGAGTGGCGCGGGCTCTGCAGGATGTCGGACAGGATGTCGAGGCCGAGCGCGATGTCTCCGGCCAGCACACGCGAGAAGTAGGCCGTGGTCTCCAGGCTGGTGGCGGCGTTGAGCTCGCCGCCGACCGCCTCGATCTCCTCGGCGATGTCGCGGGCGTTGCGCCGCTCCGTGCCCTTGAAGGCCATGTGCTCGAGCAGGTGGGAGATGCCCTGCTCCGCGGCGGTCTCGTGGCGCGCGCCGACGCCGACCCAGATGCCCATCGACACCGTCTCCACGTGCGGCACGCGGTAGGAGACGACCCGCAGACCGTTCGCCAGCCGGGTCTCGTGGATGGTCATGCGGCGGCTCCTTTTCCCTCGCCCGCCTGGCGGGCGACGAAGTTCTGGATGGCGGCGAGATCGTTGGGCAGAACCGTGAAACGCTCGGGCGCGGTCATGAGCGGGGCCAGTCGCGGCGGCAGGGCGGGGCGCCGGCCGGCGATGGCCTCCATGGCGTCGGGGAACTTCGCGGGATGCGCGGTGGCAAGGACCACGCATGGGGTGCCACCGCGGGCTGCTCCCGTCTTCTCGGCGGCAACCACACCGCAGGCGCTGTGGGGGTCCAGACAATAGCCGCTCTCGGCCTCCACGCGGCGGATGCAGGTGGCGACCTCATCCATGCGGGCGCCGGCGGCGGCGAAATCGGCGCGCATGGCGGCGGCCACCTCTCCCGACAGCTCGAAGCGGCCGGACTGGCGCAGCGCGCCCATCTTGGCGCGCACCCAGGCGGCATCGCGGCCACTTGCCTCGTAGAGCCAGCGCTCGAAGTTGGAGGCGACCTGGATGTCCATGGACGGCGAGGTGGTGGGGGTGACGCCGCGCACCTCGTAGATGCCGCTGGCGTGGGTGCGGGCGAGGATGTCGTTGTCGTTGGTGGCGATGACGAGCCGCTCGATGGGCAGGCCCATGCGCCGTGCGGCCCAGCCCGCGAGGATGTCGCCGAAGTTGCCCGTCGGCACCGCGAACGCGACGGGGCGGTGCGGCGCGCCCAGCGCCGCGGCGGCGACGAGGTAGTAGGTGATCTGCGCCGCAACCCGCGCCCAGTTGATGGAGTTGACGCCGGCGAGGCGCACGCGGTCGCGGAAGGCGAGGTCGCCGAACATCGCCTTCACCAGCGCCTGGCAGTCGTCGAAGGTGCCCTCGACCGCAACGGCGTGCACGTTGGGCTCGCTCGCCGTGGTCATCATGCGGCGCTGGACGTCGGAGACGCGGTTGTGCGGGAAGAGGACGATGGCGTCGATGCGCCCGGCGCCGCGGAACGCCTCGACTGCAGCACCGCCGGTATCGCCGGAGGTTGCGCCGACCACGGTGACACGCTCCCTGCGGGTGGCGAGCACGCGGTCCATGAGTCGGGCGAGCAGCTGCATCGCCACATCCTTGAACGCCAGCGTGGGGCCGTGGAACAGCTCCAGCGCCCACAAGTTGCGGTCGAGCTGGACGAGAGGCGTCACCGCGGGATGGCCGAACCGGGCGTAGGCGTCGCGCGCGAGGGCCAGCACCTCGTGGCGCGGAATGGCGTTGCCGACGAACGGCTCGAGCACCGACGTTGCCACCTCGGCGAACGGCTTGCCGGCGAATGCCGCGATCTCCTCAGACGCGAAGCGCGGCCAGGTCCTCGGCATATAGAGCCCGCCGTCGCGCGCGAGCCCTGCAAGCAGAGCCTCCTCGAAGCCCAGCTCGGGCGCTTCGCCTCTGGTGCTCAGATACCGCACGGGGGAGGGGACTTTCGGGATCGGGGGTGAAACGGACAGCCGCACCCTAGGGCCCAAGCGGGGTGCGAACAAGGCGGCCGGTGGCTGGAGCACAATCTCTGGTTGCGGTAGCCCTAAGCCCCCCCGGCAGCCCGCCAGCGGCCGATGGTAAAAGCCGAGTAAACACCGATCAGTGTCAGCGCCAGGCCGTACCAGGTGAGGGCATATTCCAGGTGCCGGTTGGGCAGATCCAGACGCGTCACGCCGCCCTTTGGGAGGCCGCCTGGGGGCTCCGGC
Organism: uncultured Alphaproteobacteria bacterium; assembly: GCA_963840075.1. Lineage (GTDB taxonomy): Bacteria > Pseudomonadota > Alphaproteobacteria > Rhizobiales > Hyphomicrobiaceae > AWTP1-13. The sequence goes on from CAWIXS010000017.1 coordinate 348,905, forward strand.
TGGGGATCGGCGGCTATGACCAGGGGCAGCGCCTCGGGCCTCTGCGGGCCTCCTGGAGCCTTCTGCGGGCCATCCTGGAAAGCGGACGCGGTCATGGCGGCGATATCCGGCCAGTACCACAGGTTTTTCTGAACATCGTTCTCCGGGAAGAACATTCCCTTGCTGGCAGGCAGCCTCACCAGACCCTTGACCTCGACCTCCCCGGCAACCTGGCCCTCCCGCCGCGTCTCCGGCGCCTTCTTCGCATCGGGCACGAGGCCGCGGTTGATCCAGACCAGCCGGCCCGGCTCGATCTCCAGCGGGGTATAGACGTGCCAGCCCAACCCTGCCGGGGTCGGGGCGTAGAGGTACTGCTCCTTGTCGTGGTGGAAACGCCCGGCGACGGAGACATGCCGATATTCGAGGTCTCCGTTTCCCTCAGTGACGACCACCTGCTCCTTGCTGCCCGAGGGGCGCTGCTGGCGCAGCCAAGGTGGGAGCCCTCCTTTCTCGATCAGCGCCACGGGCTCAGCGTGGACGCGCTCTGCGATCTTGGCGAGCAGGTCCTCCTTCCAGCGCTTGCGCTGCATCTGCCAGGTGCCGAGCCCGATCAGCACCGCAAGGCTGAGGAGCATCGCAAGCGTCGGCCAGAGCAATCGGGCTTGGCGCAGCCTTTCGAGCATGTGCGGCAACGACCTCCAAACGTTGCACTCATTCTACCATCGCGGAGCGAGACTTGCCCGCCGGCGACACAATGTGCTTGCGTGTTTCCAACGCGGGCCCCGAGCGCACGCGCCGAAGCAACGGACGGCAAACGTGGGAGGACGGCACGATGGCAGCCCCGAGGTGCTTTGCAATCATCCTGGCGACGCTTGCGGCTCTCGCCTGGCCCGCCGGTGCGCAGGCGCAGGACAAGCTCAAGGTGGTGATTGGCCAGATCAACAACTGGGAGAACCAGGTGCCCACGCTCGGGTCGCGGGTGGGCATCTTCAAGAAGCACGGGCTGGAGCTGGAGACACTCGGCACCCAGGGCGCCGGCGAGACGCTGCAGCCGATCATCTCCGGCAGCGCCGACATCGGCATCGGCGTGGGGACCTCGGGGGCCATGCGCGCGTTCGTGCAGGGGGCGCCGGTGCGTGCGCTCGCCGCCGGCTTCACCGGCACCAACGACCTCTACTGGTACGTGCGCGCCGATTCACCGGTGAAGAGTCTCGAGGACCTGACCGAGAGCCACACCATCGCCTTCTCCACCAACGGCTCGACCTCCAACAACATCGTGCTCGGCTTCGTCAAGGTGCTGGGCGTGAAGGCGCGGCCGACCCCCACCGGCGGCCCGCCGGCGACGCTCACCATGGTGATGTCCAAGCAGGTCGACGTGGGCTGGGGCGCGCCGCCGCTCGGCGTCCAGGAGGCGCAGGAGGGCAAGATCAGGATCATCGCGCGCGGCAGCGACCTCGTCGACACGCGCAACCAGACCGTGCGCGTCGTCGTCGTCAACGCCAACGCGCTGAAGGCCAGGCCCGAGGTGATGGTCCGCTTCATGCGCGCCTACCGCGAGACGCTCGACTGGATGTACACGAGCCCCGATGCGATCAAGCTCTACGCGGAGAAGGTGAGGCGCCCCGAGTCCCTGGTCCGGCTCGTCGTCAAGGACTTCTACCCCAAGGAGGCGATCTCGCCCGACCGCGTGGAGGACATCGACAAGGTGATGGCCGACGGGGTCAGGCTGAAGTTCCTGCAGGCGCCGCTGAGCAAGGCGCAGCTGGCGGAGTTCTTCCAGCTGCAGAAGCCGTAGATTGGGCCGGGTGCGCGCGTGAGCCTGCGGCCATAGCGCCGGTGCGGGCACCCGGCCGATGTGACAGCGCCTGTATCGTTGCTGGGCGCATGGAACCCTTGCAGCCGGCAAGCTCGCAACCCCCGGAGCGCCTCGGCTCGCCAGCCTGTCCCCGCCATTGAATGCGGCTACTTCTTATGCGACGATGGCAGGCACAAGAGAAAAAAGCCCACTGCAGGCTGCAGGCCCGCAGAGGGCAGGGGAGGAATAGCTTGTGAAGCATTTGGCAGTCGGCGCGCTGAGCGCCGTATTGTTGCTAGGGGTGCCCGCGTCGATGGCGGGCGCGCAAACGGTCGACGGCCCCACGATCGAGTGGCGGCATTCCAACTGGGGCAAACGCCGCGCCAACACGGAAGGAATAGAGAGAGTCGCCACGATCCTCAAACAACGCACCGGCGGCAAGTTCATCCTCAAGATCGGCTATGGCGAGATGTTCTCCAAGGACAAGGAGAACCTCGATGCGATCAAGCTTGGCGCTGTCGAGACCGCCGACATGTGCAACTTCTATCATCCCGGCCGAAACCCGGCCTGGATGGTGTTCTCGCTGCCGTTCCTGCCGTTGGAGGATCTGCGTGCCGCCGCTGCCGCCACCGATGCCACGATGCGCCACCCCGCGCTCATGGCCGACATGGCGAAATGGAACGGCGTGCCCTACTTCTTCCTGCTCCTGCCGCAGTACGAGTTCATGGGCAAGGGCAAGGCGCCCAAGACGCTCGACGGCTGGAAAGGCTTGCGGGTGCGGGCGCCGGGCGCCGTCGGCGAGGCATTCAAGATCCTCGGTGCGCACATCTCGACCGTACCCGCGGTTGAGCTCTACACGGCCCTCGATCGGGGCACTGTCGATGCGGCCTCCTTCCCCTTCACCTATGCCCACGCGGCCTACCAGCTGCACACGATTTCGAGCTGGTACACGGCAAATCTCTCGCCTGGTACCGCCGGTTGCGGCACCATCATGAACAAGGACGCCTACGCTAAGCTGCCGCCGCAATATCAAAAGCTCCTGCAGGAAGCCCAGCCCGAGGCCTACAAGGCGATGATCGAGGCCTACGAGGCGGCCGACAAAGTCAATCTGCCGATGTTCCAGAAGAAGCTGACCGAGATCCGCTACACGGATGCCGACCTTGCGCGGTTCCGCGAGATCGCGGGCAAGCCGGTGTGGGATAGGTGGCTTGCCGACAACCAGGCGAAGTTCGACGCCAAAGGCGTGCTCGATACCCTGCTCAAGGAGGTCGAGACGGCAAGAGCCAGGCTCAAGGCGAAATAGCGCCGCGCAACGCCGCTGCCCGCTGTGTCGGGCGACGGAGCGCCATCGGAGGGCAGTGCCCGCCGTGGCGGCTCCTGCCTCGACTTCCCCCCGTCTCGCTCTCTCCTTGTGACGGCGAGCACGGCAGGGATCGAGGCTATCCTTGGAGAAAGCATGTCACACGCCGAGGCGAGCGATGCGACGCCGGGCACTGGCGGAGGGGCACTTGGCGCCATCGACCGCCTCGCGCACAGGATCGAGAAATTCACAGTGCTGATCTCGGGACTCGGCATCTTCCTGCTGATGCTGATCGGCGTCGTGCACGTGCTGGGGCGCAAGTTCTTCGATCTCCCGATCTTCGGCTATATCGACATCGTCGAGATCATGATGGCGTTTCTGGTGTTCCTCGGGCTCGCCTACACCGAGCGACTCGGCGGCCACATCCGCATGGAGTTGTTCGTCAGCTACCTGAGGGGACGCTGGCTCGCGTTGTTCGAGATTGCAGGCGTGGTCCTGGGTCTGGCGATCAGCGGCGTGCTGCTTGTCTACAGCTGGGACCATGCCATGCGGGCGCTGTATCTGGGCGACTCCAGCATCGACGCTCAGATTCCGTTGTGGCCGTCGAAGATCATAGTGCCGGTCTCGCTGGCGATGCTGTTCGCGCGCCTGCTCATCAGTCTATGGGCCTACCTGCGCATTCTTATCGACCCCAACAAGAGGCTCATCGCCGTGGCCCACACCATCGACGCCGAGGAGCAGGCACTGCGTGAGGCCGCGGCTGCCGGGGCTTTCGACGATGCGACGGCGCAAGCCGGCGGCCGCAGGCAGGCAGGGAGCAGCTGATGGCCATAGAGCTCTCGAGGGATGCCATCGGCATTCTTGGCTGCGTCGCCTTGCTCCTGCTGGTTGTCGCGGGCGTCAGAGTGTACATCGCTGCGGCGATCGTCGGCCTTGCCGGCATCGTCACCATCATCGGCTGGAAGGCGGGCGCGGGCATGGTCGGCACCATCCCGCACTCCAAGTCGGTGAGCTACACACTCTCCGTGCTGCCGCTGTTCATTTTGATTGGCTACCTCGCCTACCACGCAGGCATGACGCAGACGCTGTTCGATGCCTGCAAGAAGTGGCTGGGCTGGCTGCCCGGCGGTCTCGCGGTGTCCACCATCTTCGCGGTCGCCGGCTTCTCGGCGGTTTCGGGCGCTTCGACGGCAGCCGCTGCCGTATTCGCCCGCGTCGCCGTGCCCGAGATGCTCAAGGCCGGCTATGACCGTCGACTCGCCGCAGGCGCGGTGGCCGCCGGCGCCACGCTCAACTCGCTCATACCGCCATCGGCCATCATGGTCGTCTACGCGATCATCGTCGAGGCATCGATCGGCAAGCTCCTGGTTGCGGGCTTCATTCCGGGGATCATCTCGGCGATCTGCTATTCCATCATCGTCGTCATCTGGAGCATTTGGAACCCCAATGTCGGCAGGCCCATTGGCGGCTTCACCTGGGGCGAGCGCTTTGCGTCGCTGCCGGGCACGCTGCCCATCGCCGGAGTGATCGTAATTATTTTTGCGTCGATGCTGCTCGGCTGGGCGACGCCCACAGAGGCCGGGGCACTCGGCGCGTTCGTCGTCTTCGTCGCCGCCCTTCTCAACCGCATGAAGTGGGGCCAGCTCAACGAGGCGCTGATCGAAACCGCCAAGCTCACGGTGATGATCTTCACCATCATCTGGGGCATCCTCATCTTCGTGCGCTTCCTCGGCTATGCCGGGGTACCGGAGAGGTTCTCCGAGTGGGTGGTGTCGCTGCCGGTGCCGCGCATCGTCATCATGCTCGGCATCCTGTTCGTCTATCTCGTGCTCGGCTGCTTCATGGACGCGATCGGCATGCTGCTCTTGACGCTGCCGGTGTTCTATCCGGCCGTCATCAAGCTCGGCTATGACCCGATCTGGTTCGGCATCATTGTCGTCAAGATGTGCGGCGTGTGCCTGATCACCCCGCCGATCGGGCTCAGTTGCTTCGTGGTGGCGGCCGTCCGGCGCGATATCCCCCTGTCCGACGTGTTCCGCGGCGCGATGCCGTTCCTCGTCGCCGACTTCATGGCGCTCGGGATCTTCCTCGCCTGGCCGTGGACCGTCACCTGGCTGCCCGATCAGCTCATGAACTAGACTAGCGGTCGGCTCGGGGAGAAGGGGGACGCGGCCGATCGCTCATGAGCGACACGCCCCTTGCCCGAAGCCAGCCGGATGACCGCCCTACTTGCCCAGCGCCTTCCTGCGCCACAGCTGCCAGGGCCGCTCGATCTGCGTCATGATGGTCTGATCGGCCATCTCGCCCTCTTGCGGCGTGAGGTAGGTGAGCGGCCCGCCCAGCCCCTGGGCCTGCAGCTGCAGGCGCGCGTTGAGCTCGGTGTAGACGGCGCGGTAGACGCCGATCTTGACGTTGGCGCCGACCACGACGTTGCCATGCCCGCGCATCAGCGCCACCGGGCTTGAGCCGAGCCTGGCGGCGAGCGAATGCCCGAGCGCGCCCGAGGTCACGAGCATGTTGGAAGGGCCGCCGGCGGCATCCCGGATGTCCCAGTTGGGGACGCCCGCGGCCAGGAAGCCGCTCATGTGATAGACGGGCTCGAGGCCATGGGTGGAGATGCCGAACGGCACCACCGAGGGTGAATGGCTGTGGATCACGGCGCCCACGTCGGGCCGCGCCTTGTAGACCTCGCCGTGGATGAAGCGCTCCAGGAACGAGCGCCGGCCCTGGGGGTCGACGGGGTTGGAGTCGAGGTCGTACTCCAGGATGTCGGCGGCCGTGACGAGCGCCGGCGCCATGTTGCGCGACAGGAGATAGCGGTTGGGGTCGGTCGGATGGCGGATCGAGACGTGGCCGAAACCGTCGAGCACGCCCTGGTCGGCCAGGATGAGACTGGCGGCCACGAGGTCCTCGATGAGCTCGGGATCCACGGGACCGGCGGACCTCGGCTCCTGCTGCGCACCCGTGTTGGCCATCGGCTCCCCCGTTTGCAGCTTTGCTCCTTGTTGGGCGGATTATGGCATGCAACCGCGGCGCGTGGCCATGGCAGGTCGTCCTCAATCGACGCCGAGGTGGCCCTCGCCGGCCGAATGCTTGTACTGCAGGGCAATCAGGGTGGCCTTGAGCAGGCGCAGCAGGAGGAGGGCCAAGAGCGGCGTCAGCAGGCCCCACAGAAGGACGTGCACCCAGACCGGCGGGCCCAAGCGGAACTCGACCCAGAGCGCGCCGCCCAGCACCACGAAGCCCAGGATGAAGATGGCGAACACGGCCGGGCCGTCGCCGGAGTCGGCGAAGGCATAGCTCAAGCCGCAGCGCTCGCATTTCTCGCGCAGCACGAGCCCCGACCGGAACAGCGGCCCCTGCCCGCAGCGCGGGCAGCGCGCCTTGAGGCCGGCCACGTAGGGCGACGGCGGTGTGGGTGTCGAGGATTGATCCATGGCGCGTCAATGCGCCCATCGCGGCCCGGGCGCAAGAGGTTCCAGCCCAGCAGCGGATGATGGCGGCCCGACCAAAAAAAGTGCCGGCGGACTCCCCTTCCCCGCGCTGATGGAGCGCGAGGCGAGGTCGGAGTTGGGCGGGGAGAGGGAGCCGCGCCCTCAGTGCACGGCGGGGGTGCCGGCGCCGATCACGTAGATCCAGGTGAACAGGAACAGCCACACCACGTCGACGAAGTGCCAGTACCAGGCGGCCGCCTCGAAGCCGAAATGCTGCTTGGGCGTGAAGTGGCCGGCGAGCGCCCGGAAGAAGCACACCGTCAGGAACAGCGTGCCGATGATCACGTGCGCGCCGTGGAAGCCGGTGGCCATGAAGAAGGTGGAGCCGTAGATGTGGCCCTTGAAATTGAAGCCGGCGTGGATGTACTCGTAGTACTGGCAGAGCGTGAACAGCACGCCCAGGATGATGGTCAGCAAGAGGCCCCACTTGAGGCCGCGGCGGTCGTCGTTCAAGAGCGCGTGGTGCGCCCAGGTCACCGTGGTGCCGGAGGTCAGCAGGATCAGCGTGTTGACCAGCGGCAGGCCCCACGGGTCGAACGTGCCCGTGAAGTTGGTGCCGGACTTGGGCGGCCAGTGGCCGCCGGTCAGCTCGTTGCGCTGGACCATGCCGATCACCTGCTTGGTGGCCTCGGTGGTGCCGTCGAGGGTCGTCACCTCCAGCGGGTAGACGGCGCCGGGGAACAGGGCGGCGTCGAAGTAGGCCCAGAACCAGGCGACGAAGAACATCACCTCGGAGGCGATGAACATGATCATGCCGTAGCGCAGATGCAGCTGCACGACGGGCGTGTGGTCGCCGGCGTGCGCCTCGCGGATCACGTCGCGCCACCACATGAACATGACGAACAGGATGCCGGCGGCCCCGGCCAGGAACACCTGCGGCCCGCGCAGGCCGAAGAGCCCCGTGCCGGCGCCCAGCGAGCGCATCCAGATGATGAGCCCCACCGCCATGACGAAGGCGCAGAGCGAGCCGAGCACCGGCCACGGGCTGGGGTTGACCAGGTGGTAGTCGTGATGCTTCTCGGCGTGGGCTTCGGCCATCTCAAGCTGTCCTCGTCCTAAACTCGCGTCGTCCGTTCGGCCGTCGAGCCGATGCTCTCCTAGCCGGCGTTGCCGGCGCGTTTCTCGGCAACCCCGGGCTTCGAAGGCGCCGCCACCGCATGGAAGGTGTAGGACACCGTCACATGCGTGACGCTCCTGGCGTCCATGTCACCGACGATCCGGGGATCGATGAAGAAGCTGACCGGGAACTCCGCCGTCTGGCCCGGCTCCAGGACCTGCTCGGTGAAGCAGAAGCACTGGATCTTGTTGAAGTAGGCCGCGGCCACCTCGGGCAGGATGTTGTAGGTGGCGGTGCCCTTGACCGGCCGGTCGGAGAGGTTGGTGGCCGTATAGTAGGCGAGCGCGTTCTCGCCGATCCTGACCGCCATGGTGTTCTGGACCGGGCCGAAGCGCCACGGCAGGCCGGGTGCCACGTTGCCGTCGAAGCGCACCGTGATGGTCTTGGCGAGGACCTTGGAGGGGTCGGGCGCCTTGGTGGCGATGCGCGGCGTGCCGTCGAAGCCCGTCACCTGGCAGAACAGGCGGTAGAGCGGCACCGCCGCGTAGGCGGCACCCACCATGGCGACGACGAGCAGCGCCAGCCACGCCGCGAGGATGCGGTGCCGGCGCTGCAACGGGGCGTTCGGCGTGCCGGTCATGACGTTTGTCCGTGAGGGGCGAATGGCCAATGGCCGATGGCGAATGGCCGGGTCTCCATTTGCCACTCACCATTCGCCATTCGCGAGCCTACAGCTTCCGCTTGGCGACATCGCCCCCGAGCCACACAATGGTGGCGACGAAGAAGATGATCGCGAGCACCCCGAGCGCCAACGCGATGGCGATCGAGCGCATCCTGCGCCGACGCTCCCATTCCTGCTGCTCGCGCTGCTCCACGCGCCGCGATCTCCCTGCTCAGGCGAACCATAGCGCAAGGCTCCGCTCGGCGAGAAGCGCGGCAAACAGGCCAAAGAGGTAAAGGATCGAGAACCCGAACAATTGCTTGGCGGCGCGGTCGGCAGCGCGGCCCTCGCGCAGGCGCCACACCTGCAGCGCCAGCGCCAGGAACACGGCGCCGAGGCCGATGGCGCAGATGGCATAGGCGGACCCGCCGAAGCCCATGAGCGCGGGCACCAGCGCAAGGGGCACCAGGAGCGCGGCGTAGACGACGATCTGCCGGCGGGTGGCGTCGGGCCCCGCCACAACGGGGAGCATCGGCACCCCGGCGCGCTCGTAGTCGCGGGCGCGGTAGAGGGCGAGCGCCCAGAAGTGCGGCGGCGTCCACAGGAAGATGATGAGAAACAGCACCACGCCTTCGAGGCTCACCGATCCTGTCATGGCGGCCCAGCCGATCATCGGCGGGAAGGCGCCCGCGGCACCGCCGATGACGATGTTCTGCGGCGTCCGGCGCTTCAGCCACATGGTGTAGACGAAGAGGTAGAACGCGATGGTGAGCGCCAGCAGCGCGCCGGCCACCCAGTTCACCAGCATCCCGAGAACGGCAACGGAGCCCACGGCCAGCACCACACCGAAGGCGAGCGCCTCCTCCGGGCTCACGCGGCCGCGCGGGATCGGCCTGGCCGCGGTGCGCTGCATCAGGGCGTCGATGTCGGCGTCGTACCACATGTTGAGGGCGCCCGAGGCGCCAGCGCCGATGGCGATGCAGAGGAGCGCAATGGCGGCGAGCGCCGGGTGCTGCCCCTGCGGGGCCAGCAGCATGCCGGTGAGCGCGGTGAAGACCACGAGCGACATGACGCGCGGCTTCATCAGGTCGATGAAGTCGCCGACGCTGCCGCCGGCGAGCCGGGCCGGCTCCAGCGTGCGTGTCTCAACTCCGAGCTCAGCCATCGCGGCCTCTGTTGCCAATCGAGCCCCGGCACACCGGAGCTAGTGCGCGCCGCCTCCCTCCTCCAGCTTCGGCAGCCGCTCGTAGGAGTGGAATGCCGGCGGCGAGGAGAGCTTCCATTCGAGCGTAGTGGCGCCTTCGCCCCACGGGTTGTCGGTCGCCCGCACGCGGGCGACGAAGTAGGCGTAGAGCATGCTGAGGATGAACACGACGGTGCCGATGGCGGTGATGTAGGAGCCGAGGGAGGACCACCAGTTCCAGTAGGCGAAGCCGTCGGGGTAGTCGGGGATGCGCCGCGGCATGCCGGCGAGACCGAGGAAGTGCTGCGGGAAAAACAGCACGTTGGCGCCGATGAAGGTGAGCCAGAAGTGCAGCTTGCCCAAAGCCTCGTTGTACATGTAGCCCGACATCTTCGGGAACCAGTAGTACCAGCCGGCGAAGATCGCGAACACGGCGCCGAGCGACAGCACGTAGTGGAAGTGCGCCACCACGTAATAGGTGTCGTGCAGCGCGCGATCGACGCCGGCGTTGGAGAGCATCACGCCGGTGACGCCGCCGAGCGTGAACAGGAAGATGAAGCCCAGCGCCCACATCATGGGCACGCGGTACTGGATCGAGCCGCCCCACATGGTGGCGATCCAGGAGAAAATCTTCACCCCCGTCGGCACCGCGATCACCATGGTGGCGAACACGAAGTAGGCCTGCACGTCCACGCCCATGCCGGAGGTGTACATGTGGTGCGCCCACACGATGAAGCCGATGAAGCCGATCGCGACCATGGCGTAGGCCATGCCGAGATAGCCGAACACGGGCTTCTTCGAGAACGTCGAGACGATCTGGCTGATCATGCCGAAGCCCGGCAGGATCAGGATGTAGACCTCGGGGTGGCCGAAGAACCAGAACAGGTGCTGGTAGAGGACGGGGTCGCCGCCGCCGCTGGCGTCAAAGAAGGTGGTGCCGAAGTTGCGGTCGGTGAGCAGCATGGTGATGGCGCCCGCCAGCACCGGCAGCGACAGCAGGAGCAGGAACGCCGTCACCAGCACCGACCACACGAACAGCGGCATCTTGTGCAGCGTCATGCCGGGCGCGCGCATGTTGAAGATGGTGGTGATGAAATTGATGGCGCCCAGGATCGAGGAGGCGCCGGCGAAGTGCAGCGACAGGATGGCGAAGTCCATCGCCGGGCCAGGATGCCCGTAGGTGGAGAGCGGCGCATAGACGGTCCAGCCGGCACCGACGCCGAGCCCGCCACCGGCCACGCCGGGCACGAACATGGACAGGAGCAGGAGCGCGAACGAGGCCGGCAGCAGCCAGAACGAGATGTTGTTCATGCGCGGGAAGGCCATGTCGGGCGCGCCGATCATCAGCGGCACGAACCAGTTGCCGAACCCGCCGATCATGGCCGGCATCACCATGAAGAACACCATGATGAGGCCGTGGCCGGTGACGAACACGTTGAAGGCGTGGCCGTCGGCGAAGTATTGCAGGCCGGGGTCCTGCAGCTCCATGCGCATCAACACCGACAGGAACGCGCCGATCAGCCCCGCCACGATGGCGAACAGCAGATACATCGTGCCGATGTCTTTGTGGTTGGTGGAGTTGAGCCACCGCATGATCCCGGAGGGCGTGTGGTCGTGGGCGTGCTCGCCGTGCGCGTGAGCGTTGCTGGCCATTGTCGTCGTCGCCTACCTTCGCCTTCTTGACAGGTGTCGGACCTTCCGGGTCCGGCACCGAGGGATCAAGCGGGGGCGGGGAGTTGGGAGTGGTCGGCCGATCCGACGGCCCACTCCCCTATTCCCTATTCCCGCTCTCTCATCGCACCGCCAGCTTGTCGCGGCCAGCTTGTCCCGGCCTGCGCTCGCTTGCCACCTTGGAGTGCTCCTTCGCCTGCTCGAGGATGATCTCCCTCACCTTCCCGCGCTCGCGCTTCTTGGTGGCCTCGGCCCACGCCTTGAACACATCCTCCTTCACCACCCGGATGGCGATCGGCATGAAGGCGTGATCCTTGCCGCACAGCTCCGAGCACTGGCCGAAGTAGATGCCCTCCCTGGTCGCCTTGAACCAGGTCGCCGTGATGCGGCCCTTCACGGCGTCGACCTTCACCCCGAAGGAGGGGATGGTCCAGGAGTGGATCACGTCGGTGGAGGTCACGAGCACGTGCACCACCTTGTTGACCGGGACCAGCACCTCGTTGTTGACGGCGAGGTTGCGCGGCACCTGGTCGGCCGGCATCCCGGCATCGATGAGCGGCTTGATCTCGTCCGTCTGCTCGTTCTTCTTCAGCATCACCGAATCGACGCCGAAGCTCTGGTCGAGGAACTCGTGCCGCCAGTACCAGGTGTTGCCGATAGCCTTGATGGTGAGGTCGGGCGGCGGGAAGGTGTACTGAGCATAGAGCAGCTTGAACGACGGGATGGCGATGATGACGAGGATGAACACCGGCACCACCGTCCACAGCACCTCGACGGCCGTGTTGTGGGTGGTCCTGGAGGGGACCGGGTTGCGCTTCTCGCTGAAGCGCCACATGACCCACAAGAGCAGGGCGAGAACGAAGACGGTGACCAGGAAGATGATGGCGTTGACGTAGTCGTGGAACCAGTGGATTTGCTCGGCGATCGGCGTCGCCGCGTCCTGGAACGTGATCTGCTTGGGCGTCGGCTGCCCCGAGCCCGCCCGCGCGGGCACCGTCCAAAGGCCTGCACCCCAGAGGCCTGCAATGGCGGCGAGCAGCCAGGCAACGCCGCTGCGGCTCGAAGTCGTTGCTGTCATCGCGTGTGGCTTCTCGTTCGCTGCCCTACCCGTCGTCCCGAAAGCCGAGCGCAGCGAGGCTGTCCGGGACCTCCGGTGGCACTAGGGGTTTGGACGCCGGATCCGCTCAACAGCGTCACCAAACACAAACGGTGAGAGCCGCTCAAGGGCGCCTCGCTGCGGCATTTCCACGCGCGAAGTCAGGTTTCAGGTTTCAGGTTCCAGGTTTCAGGAGCCGCCATGCGACTCCCGTGTTGCGACCCCGGACCTGAAACCCGATCCCTGAAACCTGCAACCTAATTTAGCCGGATTCATTGGAGAGACCGCGCAACTTGGCCGCCATCGTCGGCCGGATGGGGGAAGCGCCTTCGCGGCGCTCGGGAGACTTGCTGTTGGCCATGCCCTTCGACCGCAGATGCATCGCCGGACTGGCGTTGCTGGTGCCCCTCCTCCTCTGCGTCCTGGCGCCGCTGCCGTCTGAGGCGCAGATTCTGGAAGGGGGGACCGTCAAGGCGCAGCACGGCGATTGGCAGGTGGTGTGCCGGCCGCCGCCGCCGGGCGCCAAGAACGAGATTTGCGGCGCGGTCCAGAGCGTCACGGCCGAGGACAACCAGAACGTCGGGCTCACGGCCATCGTGCAGAAGCACTCCGACGGCAAGGTCACCATGCGCGTGGTGGCCCCGCTCGGCGTGTTCCTCGGCAAGGCGCTGGGCGTCCAGATCGACGAGAAGCACGAGGGCCACGTCCCCTTCGATCGCTGCCTCGCGGTCGGCTGCCAGGCCCAGCTGCTCCTGGAGGCGCCCCTGCTCGCCAAGCTGAGGGCGGGAAAGACGCTGGTGTTCATCATCTATCGCACCCAGGAGGCGGGCGTGGGCATTCCCATCTCGCTCGCCGGCTTCGGCCCTGCCGTCGCCGCCCTGCGGTAGGGGTCAGACCCCGTCAACCCGTCAGAACCCGGTCCAGAGCGAGTAGTTGCCGAGCGCGGCGTGGGCGTTGATGGCGATGGCGCGGCAGGGCGCGAACTCGGAGAGCTGGGTCTGCAGGACCTGGACGCCGTAGCCGTTCAGCGCCTCGCCGACCCTGACGGTCAGGGCCTGGTTGAAGCCGATGCGGTCGCGCTGGACTTCCTCCAGCGTGCGCTCGCTGATCTCGGCCAGGATCGCGCCCTGGGAACGCTCCATGACATCGGAGGGCAGGTCCGCGATCTTGGCCACCGCCGAGACGATGTCGTCCACGTAGTAGGTGACGAGCGCGCCGACGGTGACCGTCTTCAGGTCCTTGGTCATGATGACCTTGGACTGGATGCGCTGGGTCTGGCGCACCGTCGTCATCAGCTTGTAGGTGGTCACGAGCGGCCAGTACCAGTGCAGCCCCGGCTGCCATTCCTTGATGCGCCGGCCGTGCACGAACGCCACGCCCGCCTGCGTCGCCGGCACGATCACGAGCCAAGGCAGGAAGCGGAGCAGGGTCTGGAAGATCTGCCCGATCCAGCCGAACACTTGTTCCAAAGGTCACCCCCATTGAGCGGGTCCGGCGCCGATCCAGGACGATGTTATACTCCCGCCGGCCCGCGGTCGTAGAGGCCAATTCTGGCCAATTGCAATGCGGCGGCAGTCAGTCGATCTCGGTCGCCTGCGCCGCATTCGACAGGACGGCGACACCGTAGCCGTCCAGAGTGACGGTTCCGTCGAACCGCTCGCGCACCACCTTGCCCCCGGTGCCGGTGTCGAGCCGCAGCACCTGCCGGCAGTCCTTCGGCCCTGCCACCCAGTCGGAGGGGAGCAGGGCGCGCGGCTGGGGCCCGGTGTTGACGAACACGCCGCTGCGCCGGCCGTCCTCGCCCCAGACGAGGACCGCGTCCACGTCGGGGTTGTCGGGCGAAAGGTCGGGGAAGCTCACCCAGTCGCCGAAGCGCACATGCTGGGCGAACAGCTGCTTGGCAAGGCACGCGGCCGTCGCCTCGCCCTGCATGGTTACCAGGCCGTAGGCATCGTCGTGGGCGGTTGCGGTCCAGCGCATCTCCAAATCCGCGCCGCCGCGGATCAGATGGATCAGCGCCGAGGCGTAGTAGGCCGCCCCGAAGGCGTTCTGGTTGAGGCCGCCGACGAAGCGGTGGTCGTGGTGCACCACCGTGTTGAGCTCGCCACAGACGTTGAGGATGTTGCGCCCCGCCAGGATGCGGGCAACGGCCCGCGCCCGCGTCTCGTACTGGGGGGTCTGCGCCATCAGCAGGGCCTGGTAGGCCGCGCCGGGCGGCGCCTCCGGGTCGCCCTTGAGGTCGAAGCCGAGCGTGGCGCTCGGCACCACCGGCCGCCAGTCGCCGTAGTGGTGCCAGGACACGAAGCCCAGGAGGCTCTCGTCGACCTCGTTGACGAGCCGGGAGATCCAGTCGAGCCAGTAGGTCTGGAAGCCGCACAGCGCCGGCCCGCCGATGCGCAGCTTCTGCCCGCCCAGGTGCGGCGCCACGAGGCGATGCACCGTCCGCGCCACCTCCTCGTAGATCCGGCGGTACTGCGGGAAGCTCAGGGCGCCGCCGACCTGGTAGTTGTTGGGCTCGTTCCAGACGCACCAGTACCAGTCGCGCACCACCTCCCCGCCCCACCGCTCGAGGCACCCCCAGACCACGTCGGCGCAGCGCGAAACGTAGGTGCGCAGGTTGCGCGGCTCGTCGTGGGGCGGGTGGTACTTGGCGAACGTGACCATCGGCAGGGCGCCCATGTCGAGGACGGCCTGCACGTAGGCGGCAAACAGGTCCCACTCCGTCACGGGGTCGGGCACCGGCTTGTCGAACACGAAGATGCGCACGACCTGGGTGCCCATCAGCCGGTGGTGGCGGCGGATCGACTCGCGGTGGGGACCCAGCCCGATGTGCCACCAGCCGTCCACCTCGTTGAAGCCGTAGCGCAGCTGCATGCGCTGGGCTCCCGCAAGGCGCACGGTTGCGGGCGTGATCGCAGTGTGCGTCGGAAACTCCCTGCTCCCCACCAGACGGGTCATTCTTGCTTCCCGGACCTCATTCCCGGACGATCTCTATCAGCTGCCGCAGGCGCGCCTCGGGGCTGTGGAGCTGGCGGAACTCCCGGCGTATGCCCTCGACGATCTCGGCATAGTGCCCGGGGCGGCGCAGCACGTCGGCTATCTTGTCCTGCGGCCGCTCCTGGGGCAACACCAGCTCCTCGGCGGCCGCATCGCCGTAGATCGCGCGCACATAGTCGCGGTTGAGGACGAACACAGGGATGGTGCCGGCCGCAGGCGTCTCGAAGGTGCGGCACGTCACGTTGCCGAGCTTCTCGAACAGCGGGCGGTACACCACCGGGTTCAGGACGCCGCTGCTCATGGCAGCGATGACCTGCGAGAACGGGACCGGTGCAATGGCCTCGACACCGAGCTTTTTCATGTAGTCGTAGTCGACGTGGTAGACATCCTCCATCTGCATGGTCGGTGCCCAGTCGGGGAGCTGGTCCCAGCCGTATCCGTACAGGCCGATGCGGCCCACCTCCTCGCGTACCGGCTCCGCCGCGCGCAGGACCTGCGCCATGCCGTGCCAGCGGAACTTGGAGTGACCGACGTAGGCGATCCCGAACTCCTTGGCGGAGAAGTCCAGCGGGACCTCCCAATTCGGGTCGTAGACGTGAAACAGGAAAGTGCCGACGTTGGGGCGCAGCGGACGCGGGGTCGGCTGGTAGATCTTGTCGGCCACCGCATCGCAGAAGTCCACGTAGGCCCTCCCCTCCTCCGCCGTACGGTGGTTGAAATCGCCATGGATTTCAACCGGGTCGTTGTATCGCCCGTCGCAGTCGATCAGCACGCGCCGCCGCCGGGGCACCGCCTGAACCAAGCGCAGCCAATCTAAACGGTCGCCGTAGAGGAAATCCGTCGTCCATTCGAACACGAAAATCACCGCGTCCGCCCCGCTGAGGTCGATCGAGTAGCTCAGCGGGATCTTCGGGGTCGGCAAGCCGTAGACAGTGCTCTCGTGGCCCATCTCCTTGGCGGCACGGGCATACGCCTGGAGATCGAGGCTGCTGCCCTGGTTCTCGTAGGCGTAATAGACGAAGATGAGTTTCATGCTTCGGTCTCGCACGGCGGATCGTGAGGTTCAGTGGGAGACGGCCGTGACCAGCTCCTCGACGCGGCGGCGATAGGAATGGTGCGCGAGCAGGTGCTTGCGCACGTCCTCCACGACTCCGCGGTAGTGGTCCGGCCGGCGCAGCGCATCGAGAAGCTTCCCGGCCACCCGGCCCGGCAGCGTCAGCTCCCGCGCCGCCGGACCATAGACTGCCTCCGCCAGGCCCCGGTCGAGCATGAGGAGCGGAATGGTGTCGGCGCAGAACTCCTCGAAATAGCGCAGCGTCAGGTGCCGTACGTGCGCCAGGAACGGCCGCTGCGTGAAAATGTTGATGCGCCCCACGCTCATGGCGCCGATGACGTCCGTAAAGGGGACTGGCGGCTCGATGCGGATGCGCAGCTTGCGGAACTTCTCTGCCTCGTTGCGGAAGGCGGGCTCGAGGCCCATACGCTCCGCCCACTCCGGCAGCTCATCCCACCACATGCCCTGGAAGGCGATCTCGCCGACCTCGTCCCTGATCTGCTCGATGGCGGGCAGAATCTCGCCTGCGACATCCTTCCAGCGCCACCAGTTGTGACCGACGTGCAGGATGTCGTACTTCTTCGGCGGCACCTTGGCCGGATCGATCACCTCGTCCGGGTTGAACCCGAAGACGGGCAGCGTCGTCACATTCGGGTTGCTGGACGGCGTGATGGTGGGCTTGATGATCTGGTCCGTGAGCGCATCATAGAAGTCGAGCCATTCCTCGCGCTCGGCCTCGTTGAGGTGGCTGCGGTCGTAGCCGTTCACGACGGTGAACGGGTTGAACCGGGCGTCGGCGTCGAGGATGTAGCGGCGGTGGCGCGGGATGGTGCCCAAGAGGGCCACCTCCTGCAGCTTCTTGGGGCGGTGCAGCTTCGACTCGAAGAGGTAGATGACGCGGTCGAAGGCGCGCGCGTCGGTCGAGAACCGCGCGATCTGCGTCTCCGGCGGCAGATAGAACCCGGCAACGACCTGCGGCTGCGACGCGCCGTGGAAGGCGATGGTGTGGCCGAGCTCCGCCGCCACGCGGCAGTAGTTGGCGATCGCGTGCGTGTTGCCCGCGTTGGCCCGGTACTCGATCACGAACAGGATGTTCATTGCGCCCCTCGCACACTCTTCTCGAGGAGCGCAGCCAGCTCCTGGAAGCGCCGCTCGTAAGAGTGGTGGCGAGCGAGGTGGGCGCGGGTCTGCAAGACCGCGTCCCAATAGACCTCGGGCCGGCGCAGGGCGTCCTTCGTGAATGCACCCACATCTTCTCCGGGCACCAGGGTCGACGCGGCCGGGCCGTATATGGCCGAGACGAAGTCACGCGGCAGCATCAGGATCGGCAGGGCATCACTGTAGAAGGTCTCGAACGTGCGGATCGTCACATAGCCGAGCTCGCGGAACAGCGGGCGGTGAAAGACCGGAGCGAAGCGCGCCTTGCCGATGAGGTCCGTCACCTCGTCGAAGCGGACCGCGTGGCGCACCTCGACACCGAGCCCGGCCAGCAGAGCCGGGTCGGTATCGATGCCCGCAATGCCCTGCTTGATCGCCCAGTCCGGGCGCTCGCCCCAGTCCCAGCCGACCAGGCACGCCTTCCCCACCTCCTCGCGCACGGATTTGTACTGCTCGAGGAAGCCGCGCACCTGCTCCCAGCGCTGCCAGTTGTTGCCGACGTACATGACGCCGTAGGGCCTCTCGGCAGGCGTGGCCTCGAGCCACGCGGCCGCCGCCTCACGGGCGGTCGCGTACGGCCTGGCAACCGCGCCGGGGTCGTAGCCGTGGAACAGGAACGAGGAGACGTTCCTGCGCAGCGGAGCCAGCGTCGGCTGCAGGATCGTGTCCGAGACCGCGGCAATCGCCTCCTCCCACTCCCAGCCCTGGTGGCCGTCGAGCTTCTCGAGGTGGTTGAAATCGTGCTCGGGCCTGATCGTGTCGTTGTAGTGGCCCCAGAGGTCGACGACGATGCGCCGCGCGCGCGGCGTGCCGTCGAGCAGCCGCGCGAGGCGCGGCATCTCCGGGAAGTCCGACACGACCTGGATGACGAACAGGGCAGCGTCGACGCCGCTCAGGTCCGTGGTGAACTGGAGAGACGCCAGCTCGGGATTGGGGTCGCCGTAGACGGCCACGTCGTGGCCGAGCGCCTTGCCGGCAGCCACCCACTTATGGACCGTGGATACGCTGCGCACCCACGGGTCCACGTACGTCACGAGCAGGATTTTCATCGGGCGCTCCGCGGGGCCGGCGGGTTGGCAGCGAACTCGGCGCGAGCCCAGCCAAGCGTCTCGACAAGGCCGGTCTCGAAGGTCGTGCGCGGCTCCCAGCCGAGGATGGACTTGGCCCGCGCCACGTCTGCGCGCACCGAGCGCTGCTCGCCCGGCCGCGCTGGCGCGCGGATGATCTTGTGCGTCCCCGCAGCGTCACCGAACGCGCCGATCGCCGCCTCGGCGAGCTGGCTGATGGACAGCGACCGCCCGCTGCCGAGGTTTATGACGCGGCCGTTCGCCGCAGGCGTCTGCAGCGCACGCACCCACCCCTCGACGATGTCGCCGATGTAGACGAAGTCGCGCGTCTGCTCGCCGTCACCGAAGATGGTGATCGGCTCGCCGCGCAGGAGATTGCCGAGGAAGATGCCGAGCACCCCCTGATAGGGATTGTCGAAGGCTTGGCCCGGGCCATAGACGCTGTACATGCGCAGCGACGTCACATTGAAGTCGAACCCCAGATCGGGCCGCTCCGCCGTCGCGTGGACGTAGCGCTCGCCCGCGAGCTTGGTGATCCCGTAGTAGGAGTCCGGCCAGCACCGCTCGGTCTCGGGCGTCGGCACCGCCCCGCCGTTCCCGTATATCGTCATCGAGCTGGCGTAGAGCAGCCGCGGCACTTTGTACTTGAGGCACAACTGAAGCACGTTGAGCGTGCCTTCGACGTTGGTGCGCAGGTCCACGGTGGGGTCGGTGAAGGAGCGGATGATCGAGACCTGCCCAGCGATGTGGCAGATCGCGTCCAATCCGCGGGCAAATGCCGGCTCGACCTCCGCGACCTTGGCGACGTCACCGTGCGCGAACCAGACGTCTGAGGGAAGATTGGACCGCTTCCCCGTCGAACTCGTTGTCCACCACGGAGACGGCGTGCCCGTCCGCCAGCAGCCGGCGGCAAAGGTGCGTGCCGATGAAGCCGGCGCCCCCTGTTACCAGTACCCTCATTCCACGACCCTCATTCCCCGCTCCATTCCGCTGCGGCGTGATTGTGCGTTGTCCATTGCCCCGACGGAAGATCCCGAAGGACCAGTGCGGTTCCTCCACTGCCATAGGGGGCAGAGCCTGTCCACGCAGATGGGAGGCATCGTCGCTCACCGCTGAATGCTCCATGAACGGGCGGGCGCCCCGTGTCTCTTGCGCCACTGCGCATCCGCGCCTGGTTGAGGGAGTCTCCGCTAACACCTTGTCAACCCAAGCCCCGATGCTATCAATCGCGGGTTTGCTCGGTAGGCCGGATGCCGATTGGCAGGCCGTTGCCGAAACGGGCAGCGCCCAGAGAAGCCTTCAGGCGTCGTCCAGGTCGGTCGCCATCGCTATGGCCCTGCGATCGAGATGCAGAGCGTCGCAATCCTGTGCGCGTCGTTTGGAGAGGAGACCGCGAACGAATCCGCTCTCCCGGGCGCGCGAACGCTACGCTTTCAGAAAGGGTAAGTGGATGCTTGCGGGATCACATCCGCCGCTTGCAGGAAAAATGCATGTACGCGCCACTTTCCAGCAATGCGAGGGGCCGGGGCACGTTCATCGGCGGTTCATGGCGCCTCCGACATCCTTCCTTCATTGGTAGCAACCCGTGATCGAACAGCCGTGAGCAAATGGGGCTATGCCTACTAAGCGGATATTGATCACTGGTGGTGCCGGCTTCATCGGCTGCAATGCCGCGCGCTTCTTCCGGGCGCGCAATTGGGCCGTCACGGTTCTGGACAATCTCTCCCGGCAGGGGACGGACAAGAACCTCGGGTGGCTGCGCGACAGCACGACCTTCGACTTCGAGCAGGCCGACATACGCGATCGCGCGGCAGTGGACCGCATCCTTTCGCAAGGCCGCTTCGATGCGGTGCTGCACTTGGCCGCACAGGTGGCCGTCACCACATCCGTAGTCGACCCGGGCACCGACTTTGCCGTGAACGCCATGGGCACCTTCAACGTGCTCGACGCGATCCGGCGCTACTGCCCCGAGGCCGTCTTCATCAACGCCTCGACCAACAAGGTCTACGGCAAGATCGCCGGCGCCGAGTACGAGCTCGCCGGCAGCCGCTACGCCTACGTCAACAGGCCCTTCGGCATCAGCGAGAGCGAGCCGCTCGACTTCCTCTCGCCCTACGGCTGCTCGAAGGGGGCGGCCGATCAGTACGCGCTCGATTTCGCCCGCATCTACCAGATTCCCGCGACCTCGTTCCGCCAGTCGTGCATCTACGGGCCGCGGCAGTTCGGGGTGGAGGACCAGGGCTGGGTGGCGTGGTTCGCCATCGCCTCGCTGCTCGGTCGCGACATCACGATCTTCGGCGACGGCAAGCAGGTGCGCGACGTGCTGCACGTCGAGGACCTCGTGCGCGCCTACGAGGCGGCCATCCGCTCGCCGGACAAGGTCGCCGCGCAGGCCTTCAATGTCGGCGGCGGCCCCGGCCAGCTGCTCTCGCTGCTCGACCTCGTCGCCATGCTCGAGAAGCGCTTCCAGCGCCGCATCCCGCTCAAGTGGGACGAGTGGCGCCCGGGCGACCAGCGCATCTACGTCAGCGACATTCGCAAGCTCGATACGGTCCTGGGCTGGAAGCCCGAGATCGACGTTGGGTCCGGAATCACGCAACTCACAGACTGGGTGGCGCAGAACCGCGCCGCCTTCTAACGGTCGAGGTCATTGCCATGCGCGATTTTGGACCGCTTTCGGCTGGGGGCAACATGGTCGATTCCAAGCGCATCCTCGTCACCGGCGGCGCCGGCTTTCTCGGCTCGCACCTCAGCGACCGGCTGCTGGAGAACGGCCACGATGTCATCTGCGTCGACAACTTCTTCACCGGGCGCAAGCAGAACATCGAGCACCTGATGGGCCATCCGCGCTTCGAGCTGGTGCGCCACGACGTGGCGCTGCCGCTCTCCGTCGAGGTCGACCGAGATCTACAATCTGGCCTGCCCGGCTTCGCCGGTGCACTACCAGCGCGACCCCGAGCAGACGACCAGGACGAGCGTGCTCGGCGCCCTCAACATGTTGGGCCTTGCCAAGCGCCTCAAGTGCCGCATCTTCCAGGCGTCCACCTCCGAGGTCTACGGCGATCCCTTTGTGCATCCCCAGACGGAGGACTACTGGGGCAACGTCAATCCGATCGGCCCGAGGGCGTGCTACGACGAGGGCAAGCGCTGCGCCGAGACGCTGTTCTTCGACTACCACCGCCAGCACGGCCTCGAGATCAAGGTGGCGCGCATCTTCAACACCTACGGGCCGCGCATGGACCCCAACGACGGCCGGGTGGTCTCGAACTTCATCGTGCATGCGCTGCAGGGCAAGCCGATCACGATCTACGGCGACGGCATGCAGACCCGGTCGTTCTGCTATGTCGACGACCTGATCGACGCCTTCGTGCTGCTCATGGCCAGCCCCGAGGACGTGACGGGACCCATCAATCTCGGCAACCCCGGCGAGTTCACGATCAAGGAGCTGGCCGGTCTCGTGCTCGAGATGACCGGATCGAAGTCGAAGCTCGCCTACCTGCCCCTGCCCCAGGACGATCCCAAGCAGCGGCGCCCGGACATCTCGCGGGCCAGGCAGCACCTCGAGTGGCAGCCGACGGTAGCGTTGCGTCAAGGGCTGCTCCACACCATCGAGCATTTCGACCGCATGCTCTCGGCGCGCCCCTCGGGCATCCACGCCGCGCGCAGCGCGTCCAACGGCAGCCGGCCGGCGCTGGCAAACGGCCAACGGTCATGAGGGGGCGGGACTGACGCTCGCCGGTCCCGCCGGGGCGCTGCCTGCGTTTTGAGCATGCGGCATTTGGTGCGCGTGCGCCCCAAACCCATCACGATCCCCCTATCTGCGCTTGCTACACCTTCTTGTGCGCTGCTAGCGTTCGGAGGAGTCGGGGAGATTGTGTGATGAAGTGGTATCGTCTGCTTGCAGTGATGGGCCTGTGCGCGTCCGTCTCCGTAGCGCGAGGCGCGACCATCGAGGAGTTCAACGTCAGGGGCTGGGTCGTCGGAGCCTACTCCGACAACCGCACCGGCCAATTCACCCACTGCGCGACCAGCGTCCCCTACCGCAGCGGCACCACGCTGTTCTTCTATCTCTCGAGGAGCTACCAGTGGTCCATGGGGCTCCACAATCCGATGTGGCGCAGCATGCCGGGCGCCTCGATCGAGCTGATGTACTACATCGACAGCGGCCCCCCGACCCGCGTCCGGGCGCTCGTCAACAACCTCGGCATGGTGAGCATTCCCCTCGCGGACAGCCGGGCGCTGTTCGAGACGTTCAAGCGCGGCCGCCGCCTGTTCGTCGTGGATTCGAGGGAACGGTTCGGCTTCGACCTCACCAACTCGTCCAAGGCGCTCGCGGCGGTCTACGATTGCGTGCAGCGCCACTCGATTGGACGGAGCCCGCCGCCTGGACTGACACCCGAGCCGATGCCCGGGCCAGGGCCGGCGCCAGCCCCACCTCGGGTCCGGCCGCCGGACACCTCCAGAGGTGGGGCGGAGATTAGCATCTAGGGGGAAATGCCGGGTCGGCGTGTGCCTCTGCCCTTCACCCGACCCACTGCCCGCGCTGCCGCAGGACGTGGGCAGGTTGGCGATGCGCGCGGGAGAGGGAGGACTCGCCATGCAGCTGACCGACGCCGAGAAGGCCATGCTCGACGGGCGCGAGGGGCGCGCCAAGGCGAAGGCCATGGAGCTGCTCGTGCGCTACGGCGAGGCGCTGGGCGCGGAGCGGCTGGTAGAGACGAGGAACGTCGCCGGCACGTGGGCCACCTCGCGCTTCATGACGGACTTCATCGCCCGCGGGCTGGACGCCGTCTACTCCGAGTTCAACCTCGACAGCGACGAGGTCGTGGAGACGCCGCACGCGGTGGTCTCCTCCTGCCAGCTGATCGCCGGCGTCGACCACAGGAACTGGCGCATCCAGGGCGTGCCGGAGGAAGCCGCGCAGGCGCAGGCGCGGGCGGAGGAATTCTTCGGCCGGCGCGGCATCCAGCAATTCGCCACCTGCACGCCCTATCAGGTCGGCAACGTGCCGGTGCGCGGCGAGCACTGCGCGTGGATGGAATCCTCCGCCGTCGTCTACTGCAACGCGGTGCTGGGCGCGTGCACCAACACCGAGGGGCGGGAGAGCACGGGTGCGGCCAGCATCACCGGCCGCATCCCCTACTGGGGCTTCCATATGCCCGAGCGCCGCTTCGCCACCCAGGAGTGCGAGGTGGAATTCCCGGTCGACGACATGATGGACTGGGGGCTCCTCGGCTACCACGTGGGCGAGATCGTGGAGGAGGACATCCCCGTCCTCTCGGGGCTGCGCCACACGCCGAGCCTCGTCAAGCTCAAGCACCTGGGCGCGGCGGGGGCCTCATCCGGCGGCGTCGAGATGTACCACATCCCCGGCACCACCCCGGAGGCGCCTACGCGCGAGGCAGCGCTCGGCGGCAAGGCCCCGCGCGAGCGCTTCAAGTTCGGGGAGGCGGAGCGGCACCGGGCCTACGAGAACCTCAACGCGTCGGCGCGCGACCGCGACGTGGACTTCATCATGCTCGGCTGCCCGCACAACGCCATCGAGCAGATGTGGCTGATCGCGAGCCTGCTCGACGGCCGGAAGGTGAGCGCCAACACGCAGCTGTGGGTGCACACCCCGAGCGCCATCCGCCAGGTCGCCGACCGCTCCGGCTACACCAAGGTCGATCGAGGACGCCGGCGGCGTGGTGATGAGCGACACCTGCCCGTCGATCTCGCGCTTCATGCCCAAGGGCACGCGCGTCGACCGCCACCGACTCCGCCAAGCAGGCGCACTACCTGCCCGCGCTGACCGGCGTGCAGACCTGGTTCGGCTCCGTCGCCCACTGCATCGACGCCGCCGTCACCGGCCGCTGGAACGGGGGGCTGTAAGGGCTGTCATCCCGGAATTCCGCGAAGCGGAATATCCGGGACCCAGAGCCAAGGAGGAAGGCATGGAGCCCTGGGCCCTGGGTACCGGGTCTCGCCCTAACGGGCTCGCCCGGCATGACACGGCGGAACGAATTTCTTTCTCGCACGATCCACACTCGAGCAGGGACTACGTTTCGATGGAGAAGATCATCCTCAAAGGCCGCAAGGTGGTGGGCGGGGTGGCCGAGGGCGAGGCGTTCGTCACGCGCGACACCATCTCGGGCTGGGGCGGCATCGACCACAGGACGGGCACCATCGTCGAGACGCGCCACGAGAAGCGGGGCCAGAGCTTCGCCGGCAAGGTGCTGGTGTTCCCCGGCGCCAAGGGCTCCTCGGGCTGGTCGCACTACTTCCACATGGCGCGCATCGCCGGCGTGGCGCCCAAGGCCATGGTGTTCAACATCATGACCACCAAGGTGGCGCTCGGCGCCGTGGTGGTGCGCGCCCCCGCCGTTACCGACCTCGACCGGGACCCGCTCGACGTGATCGAGGACGGCGACTGGGTGAAGGTGGACGGCGACAACGGCATCGTCGAGGTGACGAAGAAGGCCACGCAGGGTCGACCCCGGCGCAGGCCAGGCGCAAGCCGTGGGAGGACCCAACGTCGTGAAATCGTGAAATCGTGAAGTCGCCAAAGTCGTAAGCTGTAAGACCATCGAATTTCACGACTTGGCGATTTCACGACTTGGCGACTTCACGGGCCCACTCACGATGCCCGAACCACTCGCCTGCCTCGATGCAGCCTACGCGGACGGCGCGGCAAGCGCGGCCTGCGTGCTGTTCTCCGCCTGGGAGGCCGCGGCGCCTCTCCAGGTCCTGACGACACGCCAGGGCGCGGCGCAGGCTTACGAGCCCGGCGCCTTCTACAAGCGCGAGCTGCCGCTGCTGCTCGCAGTCCTCGATCGGCTGGAGCGTCCGCCGGGCACCGTCATCGTCGACGGCTACGTCTGGCTCGACGACGGCGGCAGGCCGGGTCTCGGCGCGATGCTCTACAGGGCGCTGGGCGAGCGCATACCGGTCGTCGGCGTCGCCAAGACCCAGTTTGCAGGAGCGGCCGGCCTTCCCGTCGTGCGGGGCGGCAGCCGGCGCCTCCTCTACGTCTCGGCTGTCGGCACCGACGCCGCGGAGGCGGCAAAGGGCGTGCAGGCCATGCACGGCCCGCACCGCATCCCGACCCTGCTGCAGATCGTCGATCGCGCGGCACGCGACGGGCTGTGAGAGGCGCGGCTCTCGGGGGTGCTCGTCTCGCGGCGGGGCGGGGAGCCTTGACCCTCATCAAAGCGCGCGGTGGCATCCTGCCCGTCAATGGATGTCCACGAAGAGGTAATGTCGTCCGCAAGAGGGAGGAAGGAGCAGCGATATGGCAGCGCGCAGCTGGATGCAGGGTCCACCCAGGGCGATCCTCCTGGCCACGGACCTCAGCGCGCGCTGCGACCGCGCCTTCGACCGCGCCGTATCCCTCGCGACGGAATGGCAGGCCCGGCTGGTGGCCCTGCACGTGATGGAGGAGGATGCGCCGGGTGCCGCGATCAGGGGGGAGCCGGTGCCGTCGTGGCGGCTCACGCAGGACCCGCAGCGGGCCGCCGAGGCGAGCATCCGCTCGGAGCTCAAGGAGGCCGCGCCGGACCTGACCGTCGTGATCGAGAAGGCCGATGCCACCGATGCCATCCTGCGCACCGCCGATGCCCGCGGCTGCGGCCTCGTCGTTACCGGGGTCGCGCGCGACGAATTGCTCGGCCGCCTCGCCCTGGGCTCCACCGTCAGCAGACTGGTGCGGCGCTCGCGCGTGCCGGTGCTCGTCGTGCGGAAACGCGGACAGCGGCCGTATCGCCACGTCGTGGTGGCGACCGATTTCTCCGAGTCGTCCCGCCATGCCCTGGAAGCGGCGGTGCGCTTCTTTCCGCACCAGGTGCTCACCCTGTTCAATGCCTACGATGCGCCGATGGCGGGTCTGGCCTCGGATTCGGCGTCGTTCACCGAGCAGTTTCGCGCGGCCGCGGCGCAGGAGAGCGAAGCGTTCATAAAGTCGGCGGACCTTACCTTATGGCATGGCCAGAAGCCCCAGGTGCTGATCGAGCACGGCGAGCCCGACCGCATCCTCTACGACTACGCCAGAGAGGAGGACGTGGACCTGGTGGCGCTCGGCACGCACGGCCGCAGCGCGCTGTTCGAGGTGCTCATCGGCGGGGTCGCGCAGCGGCTGCTCGCCACGCTGCCGTGCGACATGCTCGTCGTCCGGGAGCCGCGCGCCAAGGACGGCGACTGACCCTCGGCGCGTCTCGCAGGCTTCTCAGAGCCTCTCAGATCGTCGGCTCTCCGCTGTCGATGTGCGGGGTGCCCACGACCTTGTCGATCGGAAGCACGAAGGCCAGGCCGTTGCCGGGCGCCTCCAGGTCGGCGGCCCTGACGATCTCCTGCAGGATGCCCTCGGCCCGGTGCGCGTAGGTCAGGGTGAGGACGATCTCCTTCTCCGGCTCGATGGCGATCCCCAAGAGCTTCTGCTGCTCGTGGATGCCGGTGCCGCGTCCGAACAGCACGGTGCCGCCGTGGGCGCCGGCCTTGACCGTGGCCTCGAGCACGGTATCGCCCCATCCTTTGCGCACGATGCTGACGATAAGCGCGATGGCAGACATGACATCACTCCTTTCGGCGCGCCTTGCGCCGCACGAGAAAGCCAAGGGTCATCAGCGAGATCGCGGGGGCGAGGGCGATCAGCGACACGAGGCCGAGACCGTTGACGATCGGGTCCTGGCCGCCCATGGCGGCCGATGCGCCGAACGCGAGAGCGAGCAGAAAAGTCTTGGCCAGCGGTCCCGTGACCACGCCGCCGGCGTCGACGGCGATCCCGACGAAATCCTTGTCGCTGAGCCACATGATGGCGATCACCAGGAGATGGCGCGGCACCACAAGATACAGGATCGGGATCGCGTAGGCGATCCTGAGCATGCCGAGCGCCACCACCAGCGCCACGCCGATGCAGATGGCGTGGAGGACGACCGACCTCTGGATCGACCCGTTCGAGGCGTCCTCGACCTGGTCGGCCAGGATGCGCACGGCGGGCTCGCCCCAGGTGGTCACGAAGCCGAGGAGCAGGCCGGCCGTAACGAGGACCCACGTGTCGCGGAGCCCCCCGAGCGCCTCGCCGATCGCGCGCCCGATCGGCAGAAAACCGACGCTGACGCCGAGCAGAAACAGGAACAGGCCGGCGGCCGACAGCGCCGTGCCCACGAGGATGTTGCGGAAGTCGCGGTGCGGCAGCCCGAGCACCAGGACCTGGAACGCCACGAACAGGACCGCCAGCGGCAGCACCGCCATCAGCACGCTCGCTGCCGTGTCCCGCAGCTCGGTCAGAAACGAAGCGTAGCTCATCGCAGCAAGAGAATGACGTATTGCTTGATTGCGCCCTGCGAGGCGGCGTCGACCTGCTGGGCAAGGACCAGCACATCGGGCTCGGCGACCGTGGTGGCGAAGCCCGGGGCGAACGCCACCGCAACAATCAGCGCCACCGATCCCTGCCTCGGAGCGCCGATCCTGCCAGGAACTGGAGGACGAGGGGACCCGGTGCATCAACGAGCGCGAGGAGCAGGGCGCAGACCACGCCGACGAGCGGCCCGACCGCCTTCACGACCTCGATGAGCTTCTCTCTCAAGAGGAAAAGCATGCCCACGCTCCTGCAGCCTGCATCAGCGCGAATGCCGTGCCCGATGCTGCCACGGAAAGCCGGTGCCGACGCACGCCGGGCCGCGATCACTGTCCGCAGAAAGTTTCGCAAGCCGCGCCATCGGCCATGCGGTCTCATGGCTGCCTGGACTGTTTTCCGGGCCGTGGCTGCGGCGACGGGCAAGTGGTGTGAGCTATTCGTTTACCGAGGTCGCACAAACTCCACATTCGGATCGTTCTCTCTGGCCCTTACGGGGTTCCTGCTGCCGCATGTTCTGCGTCGAGGGAGGCGGCAATGTCATCGGTGAGGCTGCTGTTGTCGGGGTCGCTGGTTGCCAGCGGGCTGATCCTCGGGGCCTTCACGTTGCATGACGTCTTCAACCCCAGCTCCACACAGAAGCGCAGCCAGACGGCGGGCCGCCAGGAGCAGCAGAGCGGGCCCAAGGGGGTCAACGCCTTCCAGACCAAGACCCGGTTCGAGAGCGGCGCGCAAGACGGTCGCTCCAAGGCGCCGCTCGTGAAGGCGAGCACGAGGCACGACGCCAAACCCGCGGACAAGTCCGCCGATGCGTTGTCGGACGAGGCGAAGGCCGCCCGGGCCGAGGCGCGGCGCAAGCGGGGCGAGAAGAGACGGGCGGAAAAAGACAAGACAGAGCGCGAGAAGCTCGCCAAGGCCAAGCAGGAGCCCCCGCCGCAACAGGCGACGCTGCAATGGCCCTGGAATTATTGGTTCGGCAACTAGCGTTGTCATTGCGGCGCTTGCCTGCCCCGGCATGACGAAGAACGCAGCGAGCCCCCGAATCGGACCACGGGCCGCCGAGGAAACGGTGCGCGGCAGCTCCTGGCCTTGGGGCAACCGCTCAAAGGGCCCCGACCGTCGTCGGCGTCGCCAGCGACCACACGCGGACGATGCCGTCCTCGCCCGCGGCATAGAGCCGGCGCCCGTCGCGGGAGAAGGTCAAGGCCTGCACGCGCCCGATGCGCTCGCCGAGCGCGCGCACGCCGGGCTCCGCGCGCAGGCTCCACAGCTTCACGCTGCCGTCCTCCCCCGCCGTTGCCAGCATCCCCTGCGGGCCCAGAGCGAGCGCGGTGACACGGCCCTCGTGGGCCTCGAGGCGGCGGCCGAGGCGCGCACGCACCCCGCGCAGCGGCGTGTTGCGCCACACCCGGACAGAGCCGTCGGCGCCGGCGCCGGCGACATAGGCGCCGTCAGCCGATATGCCGATGGCGGTGAGGTCGCCCGCGCGATGCCGCCAGGCGCGCACCACGCGCGGCCCCTCGGCGTTCCAGAGACGAACCGTGCCGTCGAGCCCACCGGAGACGATGAGCCCCCGTGCGGGCGCCGCGGCGAGCATCGGCCCGCCGCTCTCCTTGCGGTCGAGCAGCGCTCCGGCTGCCGCGGGCGTCCCGATCCGGAACAGCGCCACGCTCCCGTCCTGGCGCGCCGCGGCGAAGGCGTCCGTCCCGCCGACGAAGGCCAGCGCAACGACAGGGTCGGTGCCGTGCCGGAGCGTTGCCAGCTTCTCGCCGTGCTCCAGGTCCCACAGCACGATGGTGCCGCCCTGGTGGCCGACGAGCGCCCGGCGCTCGTCGACGGCAAAGGCGGTGACCGGCCCCTCCGGCAGCGCGATGGTACGCACGAGCGCCCCGGAGGCCGCGCTCCACAGCCGCAAGGTTGCATCCGCGCCGGCCGAGACGATCCAGCGGTCTGCATCGCCGCCGGCCACCGCCACAACCGCCCCCTGGTGCCCGGCGAGTTGCATGGCGCGCGTGAGCGGCGTGTCGCTGGACGCCGGGCCGCTGCGGGCCGCCGGGCGCAGGGCGCTCTCCTGGTAGGCCACCGCCAAGCTGGCGATCGCAACGCCGGCCGCGACGCGGAACAGGGCCACGCGCCAGCGGCGCGACGGCAGGCGCAGGCGCCATGGGCGCCGCGTCGTCCTGGCGGGCTCGGGGCGCCCAGGCGGCTGCGGCGCCGGCGCGGCGGGGCTGGCGGCGCCTGCGGCTGCCGGCTGCGGCGCCGGTCCGTGCGCAGGCCCGGATTGCGGCGCGGCCGGCGGAGGGGCGGCGAGCGCTTGCGGGCCGGGGGCCGGCGCCTGCTTGCGCCGTCCGTGCCTGGCGGCCTTCTTGTCCTTGCTGTCCTTCTTGGCCTGGCCGGATGCAGGGGCGGACGGCCCACGCTTCTCGAGCGCCTCGATGAAGTCGAGCAGCTGCCCCTGGCGCTGGGGAGCATCGGGGGCCGGAGGCATGAGGCTCGCCGCGACCTCGGCGCGCGGACGCTCGGCGACGGCCGCGGCCATCGGCTCGGGCATCCGCTCCTCCCCGGCGAGCGCCACGGCGGTCTTGGTCTTGCGCCGTCCGAGCGTGCCCGGCAACCGCAGGCCGAGGCGGGAGGGCTTGCGCTCGGGCTCCGGCTCGAGCAGGGCGCCGCGCCATGCGGCGATCGAGCGGGGCCGGTCGCGAATCTCGATCCGCAGCGCCTTGTCGATCGCGTCCAGAAAGCCACCGCGGCAGGAGCTGAGCGCCGCCTCCCGCGCCGGCACATACTCGTCCTCGACCACGCGCGAGGGTGCATCGGGCGGCCGGTTGCCGGTGACGGCATGATAGAGCGTGGCGCCGAGGGCGTAGATATCCGTCCACGGCCCCTGGTTCGCGCCCGAGGTCGCGTACTGCTCGTAGGGGCTGTACCCCGGCTTCACCAGCGCGCTGACCGTGCGGGAGTGGCCGGCGATCGCGCCCCGCGCCGAGCCGAAGTCGATGAGCACCGGCGAGCCGTCTCGGCGCAGCATGATGTTGTCGGGGGCGATGTCGCGGTGCAGGAAGTCGGCGGCGTGGATGAGCTCGAGGGCGTCGAGCAGGGGCACGATCAGCCGGTCGAGCTCGTCCTGCCGCGGGGCGCGCCCGAGGCCGGCGAGCCAGGACCTCAGGCTGCCTCCGTCCTCGAAGTGCAGCACCATGTAGCCGGTGTTGTTGGTGCGGAAGTAGCGATGCACCCTGACGATGTTGGGGTGGTCGAAGCGCGCCAGCGTCTGCGCCTCCTCGATGAAGCGGTCGAGGCCCCATTGGTAGTCGGCGGCGGTGTCGCGCGAGCGCGCCACGGCGCTCTCGCGCTGACGGGCGGCAAAATCGGCGGGAAAGTACTCCTTGATGGTGACGAGGCGGTCGAGCGCCTTCTCGTCTGCAAGGTAGGTGATGCCGAAGCCGCCGGCACCCAGCACGCGCCGGATGCGATAGTCGCCGACGAGCTCGGTCCCGTCCGGCAGGGCGAACAGGTTCACCGACGGCGCCGGCTTGGCTCCCATCACCGTCCCTCTCAGGCTCGTGGGCCACGGCCGGCATCGGCGCGCCTCCCAGGACGTGTCCGACATACCGCCTCACCGGCCCGGCGGCCAGTCTCTCTCCAGCCTTATACAAGATCTCGCAGACTGCGGGCGGCAGTGTGACAGAAACAGTGTTCACCGCCGAGGTTTCAGAGATCAGGTTTCAGCCCGTCTTCGACCGCTCTGAGCCCAGAAACCTCAACACTTGCCGTCGCGAGACTTGGTCACCTTGTAGGCGCGGCGGAAGCAATCGCTGGAATAGGTCTTGTTGTTACAGCCGCAAACGGGACGGAAGCTCTTGCTTTTCTTGCGTGCGACACAAAATCGTGGAATCGCGACGCATACGCCGGCCGTGGACAAGCACTTTCCTGCCGGGGGCTCGCACCACAGGCCCCTGTCGCACACAGCGCCGGCTTCGCTCCCGCAGGGCTGGCCGGCCGCAACCGCATGGGCCCGGGTCCGCGGCAGGAGGCAAACGGCAAGGAGGGTGGCGAGCGCCAGGGCAACAAGCTTCATGGACGTGCCTGCAATCTTCATGGGCAACCTGTGACCAGGCGGTGAGCAGAGCCGGAACGGTATCGCCAAGAGCGCCCGTGCGGGAAGCCCAAGATGTGACGCAGCCTGCCGTTGCAACTTGCCGGCGGACGGTCATGCTCCTGCCCTCATGCTCCGGCATGAGTGCTCGTTTGACGTGGGGACTTCGACGTGCTGCACCCGGCCCTGCCGTTCGCCGCTTTCGCTCGGGTGGCTGAGGCCCATGTCGCCGCCGCCGGCGCTCTGGAGACGCTGCAATCCGTCGTTGGGCAGGGGATTGCCCTCCTCGACAGTGCCTACCAGCGCGCCCCGATCCTGGTGCTGGTTCTATCGGCCCTTGTCGTTCTGCCTGCAGTTGCCCTGATCTCGTACGCCGCCCATGCCAGAAGCCGACGGGCGGCGTTCCGGGCGGCG
Organism: uncultured Alphaproteobacteria bacterium; assembly: GCA_963840075.1. GTDB lineage: Bacteria > Pseudomonadota > Alphaproteobacteria > Rhizobiales > Hyphomicrobiaceae > AWTP1-13. The sequence continues at coordinate 381,252 of CAWIXS010000017.1, forward strand.
CAGCGCAGGGCGGAAAGCGGCGCCCTGATCAAGGAGGCGCCCGCCGCCGCGCCGGCCTGGGCGCTGCAGGCCTGGCTCACCATCGAGGGCCGGGCCAGCGGGACCATGCCGCTCGCGGGCCACCACATTCGCATCGGGCGGCACGAGGACAACGACATCCGCCTCGCCGACAGGTCGGTGCATCGCCATCACGCCGTGATCGAGCGCACCACCGAGGAGGTGTTCGTGATTGTCGACGTGAGCGGCAAGGACGGCAGCGGCGTGCGCATCAACGGCGCGCCGAGCCCGAGGGCGCAGCTCGCCGACGGGGACGTGATCGAGCTCGGCCGGGCAAAGCTGCGGTTCGAGACCGCGCCCGTTTGACACCCGGTGGCTGCTGCCGGGAGAGAAGGAGCGAAAGTGGCTTTCGAATTCGCCACGCGCGCTGCCCAGGGGGCGCGCAGCTACCAGGAGGACACCGTCGAGGTGCGCGCGGAGGGCGGGGGCGTCGTTGCCGTGCTCGCCGACGGCATGGGCGGGCATGTGGGCGGGGCGCTCGCCAGCGGCCTTGCCTGCAGGTCCTTTCTCGACGCCTTTGCGAGGTCGCAGGCGGAGATGCCGGCGCGCCTCGCCGAGGCGCTCGACCGCGCTGACGCGGCCATTGCCGCCAGGACCGCCGAGGACCGCAAGCTCAGGGGCATGGGCTGCACGCTCGTCGGCATCGCCCTGCGGCCGGACCCGGACCGCATCGAGTGGGTCAGCGTCGGCGACAGCCCGCTCTACCTGGTGCGGCACAGCGGCGAGATCGTGCGGCTGAACGAGGACCACTCGCTGACGCCCGAGATCGACAGGCTGGCCGAGACCGGCAGCATCAGCTGGGACGAGGCACGAGCCGACCCGCGCCGCCACGTGCTGCGCTCGGCGCTCACGGGCACCGAGATCGACATGATCGACCGCTCGCCGCAGCCCCTGGCGCTCGAGCCGCGGGACATGGTGGTCCTCGCCAGCGACGGCATCCATACCCTGGCGGAGGCCGACATCGCCCGCCTGGCCGCCACCGCCGCAACGCCCGACGCCGCCGCCGTGGCCTTGCTTGCCGCGGTGGAGGCGGCAGGCGAGCCCTACCAGGACAACACCACGGTGGTGCTGGTTCGGGTCGGCGGGCCGTTAAGTGGCGAGGGGTGAAGTGGTGAGGGGTGAAGTGGTGAAGTCGTGAGGCCGTCCATTGCTTCGACGACTTCACCACTTCACGACTTCACGACTTCACGACTTCACGACTTCACCATTTCGCGGTCCGGCGCTGCCCCGGAGCTACATTGACGCTGCGGGCGCCGCCGCTATGATGCGCCGCCTTCGCGCAGGCCCCAGTGGCGGAACGGTAGACGCGGCAGATTCAAAATCTGTTGTTCGCAAGGACGTGGGGGTTCGAGTCCCTCCTGGGGCACCATCCGTCTGAATTATCGTTTCTATATCAATAACATAGATCAGGTGGGGACCACACCCGCCAAGAAAGTGGGGATCTTACGTTCGCTTTTCGCCCTGCGGACGTACCAGCAGGCGGGTGGCATTACGGGCCAGTACCTTGCGGCGGGCGGCCTGCGTGTAGTGCTCGGCCTCCTTCATTGTTAGCCAGCCAAAGATAGACATCAGCTCGTGCGCCGTTGCGCCGTTCTCGGCCGCGATCGTCGCCCCGGCCTTCCGTAGGCCGTGCGCTGAGCAGTGGGCCAGCCCGGCTTCGTTGCAACGGTCGCGGAACCACCCCCCGAACCCGTTGGCCGTGAACGGCTTGCCGTAGGCGGTCACGAGATAGGTAAGGTCGCCGGTAGGACTGGCGTCGATGGTCTCCTGCAGTGCGCTCAGGATTGGCAGTTCGATGGTTACCGGCCTGCGGTTGCGGTTCTTGTGCGCTGTAAATTTCAGCCAGCCGTCGCGGACATGCTGGCGGCCCAAGAGCACCACGTCAGAGCGGCGCACGCCGGTGTACACGAGGAGCGCGAGTGCCAGGCGTGCCTTGCTGCCGATCGGATGCCGGCGCTCGAACTGCTCGACCTCCTCGACGCTCCAGCTGTGGTACCCGGACGTGGCCTTCGTAAACCGCTTCACGTCGCGGGTTGGGTTTGCGGTCACGTGCTCATTTTCGAGACCCCACGAGAAGACGGCGCGAATTGCCTTCACCCGGTTGTTGGCGGCCTCGGGCAGGCCGGCCTTGCGGTCGCGCAGCACCTTGATCGCCTTTGCCGTCATGCGCCGGAGCGGGAAATCGGCGAAGATCTCGGTCGCGTTTGGCGCGATCGGTTCCTCAAACGTCGTCTCCAGGACGCGACGGCGCACATACTGGGTGCGAGGGTCCAGCAGACGAAACTCCGCAGAGGCAAAGTACTGGGTACAGAGCCAGCGATAGGTGCCTGGCCTCGGCGGCACCAAGCGTGCGGTGCCAGCGTCGTCATCGACGGTGCATGAAAGTACCCCCGTCCGCGCCAATGCTTTGGCAGCCTCGTACTCTGCCTGAAACTCGGGCGTACTTGGCGCGGCCCGAATTCTGATTTTGCGCTCGCCCTTCCGGCGGCGAAAGTACAGCCGGACATTGCCGTGCCGGTCGACGTCTCTGTGGACGTACTCGAAGTTGACAGCAACTCATGACGGCCGCTCCCGACATCACACGGCGACCTTACCCCACGGGTCATCGCCGTCGCGATCCTCATCCGACAGGGCCGCGAAGGCTTCGTCAAGCTTCACCCGATCCCACACCGTCCGGGCGTTGATCCGCACGGGCTTCGGCATGCGGCCGTCGGCGACCATCTCATCAAAGAGCGTCGGGGATATCCCGACGTAGGCCGCAGCCTGTACGCGCGACAGGCCGCGAGGAGGAAGGCTCGGCGGCAGCACGTCATCACGGCGGGGCATGGCGTAGCTGTAGTGGGGCCGTTCGCGCAGGTCAATAGATGTAGCAAACTAGCTTGCTACATCACTTGCCAAGGGCTTCGAGCTACGCTAAGCAATCGGGCGCAAGAGGATAGCAATGGCAGTCGTGGTCGGGCTCGTATCGCAGAAGGGGGGAACCGGTAAGAGCACCCTCGCCCGCGCCCTTGGCGCGGTCGTCGCCCACGCCGGTCTCAAGGTTCGCATCGCCGATCTCGATCCCCAGCAGCACACCGTGCTGGAGTGGGAGCGCACCCGCGGCCACAACAGAGTGGCACCGACGCTCGATGTGCGCGGCTTCGCCACCGTCGGGCAGGCGCTCGCGGACGCGGCAGACGACGAGCTTGTCATACTCGACGCCCCGGCGCGCGCCGCCCGGCGCACCTTGCAGATTGCCGAGGTGGCCGATCTCGTCGTCCAGCCGTCGAGCGGCAGCATCGATGATCTCCGGCCGGCCGTGGTGCTCTTCCACGAGCTGGTGGAAGCCGGCATCCCAAAAGACCGGCTGGTTGTCGCGCTCTGTCGCACCCTGACGCAGGCCGAGGAGGATGCGGCCCGGACCTACATCAAGAAGGCGGGCTACGCCGTGCTGGAGGGTTCCATTCCGGAGCGTGCCGCGCACCGCGAGGCGCACAGCCGCGGCGAGGCGGTCACCGAAGTCAAGCGCCGGACGGACGACGATCAGGTCGAGCGTCTGATGGAAGCGCTGTTCGCGAAAGTGCACGCACAGATGCAGGCGAAGGCGAAGCACGCGAAAGCTGCGCGCGCGAAGGAAGCGAAGTCATGAGCGATTTCGACGTCAGCAAGCTGCAAAAGTGGATCGGCAAAGCCAAGCAGATCGGCGAACCGCCGGGGCCGAAAGAAGGCCGCGGCACAAAGAGCGAAACGGCCGCCAGACATGAGCAGGTCGTCCAGCTCAATCTGCGCGTCGGCGCATCGACCAAGAAGCGCATGAAGCACCTGGCGGCACGCGATGACATCAATCTCGCGACGCTGCTCACGCGCATGGTCGATCTCTACGAGAAGCAGCACGGCGCATTGCCCGATATCACGGGGAAGCCCCGCTGAGCAGCCACAGCGCCACCTCGTCCGTTCTCCAGGACGCGATACACTATTCATTAGACGACGAGCCGTCGTCCAAGCCGGGAGTGCCGATGCGCTCCCAGCCGGAGCTCGTCGGCCTCCGCAACAGGTGGAGGTTCACATGATGACGAATGAGACCAGCCGCTTCGTGCGCTGGCTCGTGATTATCATCCTCACTGCCGCAACCGTCGGCATGTTCCTGATCTCGATGCGCGCGAACTATCTCTATGGTCGCGGCATCGGACAGACGCCGGAAACGAAAGAAGCGATCGCCTGGGCCAATGTCGGCGCCGATCTGTGGAAAGGCTTCGGCCTGATCGTTGTCGCTGCGCTGTGGCGCGGCGGCCGGCGGCGAGCTGCACTGGCGACGAGCCTGACCTGGCTCGTGTGCCTGTTCTTCAGCGTGACGTCCGCGATCGGCATCTATGTGCAGGAGCGGACCACGCTGACCGGTAGCCGTGAGGCCAAACACGCCTCGTACGAGGATGCCAAAAAAGAGCTCACCGATATCGAGGCAAAACTCAAGGGTCTCGGCCAGCACCGTTCGAGTGCGCAAGTCGAAGCGGCGATTGCCGCAGTGCTTGCCCGGCCTGTCATGGTCGGCGAGCGCGTGCGCGGCACCGTCAACTCGCTGTCCGCGAACTGCACCAAGAACGATGCACGAACGGCAGCAGCGTGCGGCGAAATCGCCGAGCTGCGCGAAGAGCTTGCCGCCGCAAAGGAAGCGGCAAAGCTCGACGCACGCGCGGCTTCCCTGCGCCAGCAGGTGAGTGAGTTGCGCGAGCGTGGCGGCACTCTGCCGCCCGATCCGGTCGGTCAATTCTGGGCGTGGTTCACGCGCGGATTTGTGACCGTAGCGGATGTCGGCTTCGGTCTGCCGCTGTTTTTCGCGCTGATGATCGAGCTGGTGTCGGCCTTCGGACCGCTCGGCATCGTCGCGTACGCGGAATCCACCCGAGGTGGTTCTGACACCGTGTCGCGCTCTGTCGCGCCTGGTCGCGACGCGTCGCGCTCCGGCGCGGTGCGCCGCGCCGATGCAAGCGTCATCGAGCAGGAGACCGGCCGCGTCGTGCAGTTCATGGCCGATCGGACGGAGCCAACGGCCGATCCCGCGGCCATCACCATCGACGAGCTCTACAGCGACTACGAGGTGTGGTGCCTCACCAATGGCCTGCATCCCTTGCCGGCCGAGGCCTTCGCCACCGAGTTCGATCGCGTGCGCGAGGTGCCACAGCTGGAAGGGAAGATCCGGAAATTCGGCAGCCGCTACTACGGCATCCGGCTCATTGACCGGAAGATCGCAAAGTTGCCGACGCGCAAGCGCGGCGACTGACTTGGGGGTGACGCAAACCGTCACCCTCTTTTTTGTGCGAACAGCGTGCGCGGGAAGAACTCGCAATACTCTTCCTCGTTGAACCACGCGCACTTGATGTCGAACAGCTTCAGGCCCGGCACCAGGCGCGTCAGCGCGAGCGCATAGATCGCGAGCTGCGCGATCGGCTTGTTGGTGCGCGCGTCCGGCTTGTAGTCGAGGATGTGCACCGCGCCGTTGCGCACCTGCAGAAAATCGAGGTGGCCGGTGATGACCTGCGCGCCAAGCTCGATGCCGTACTTCTTTTCCAGCGCCGCGATGTCCTCCTCCGTCAGCCAGATCGGCACCTCGACCGCGAGCGTCACGCTGTCGTTCGCCAGCATGAACTGCTGCAGCCGATCATGCCGGCGCAGGTTGTTGCCCACGGTTGGAATGACGAGCGCCGCCGCGCGCGTCGCCGCGTTCTCCTTGCGATTGACGATGATGCGGCCCACATCCGCGAATGCCGGCTGCGCTTGCGATGCGCGGCCGCCGTCATCCTCGGTGCGGAACAGCTTGTGCGGACAGATGAGCGGGATGGCCTCCAGGAAATTGGCGACCGGCGCGAACCGCTTGTGCTCCTCGCTCTCGCGCAGCAATTCCAGCTTCGGCCGGTGGAACGCGTAGCGATACACTTGCCGGTGATAGAGCTTGATCGATCGGATCGTCTGCTCCGGCGGAAAGCGGCTGCGGCCGGCATCGCGCAAGCGCCGGTAGCTCATGACATCGTCATGCTCCGCGATCCACGCCGACAATGTTGAATCCGAAATCGTGCGACCGGTTTTCGCTTTGATCGCGTCGCCGCGTTTCCTCGTGCGAGTAGCCGAGACTGTAGGTCGTGAGCGCATCGAGGATGATGCGCAGGGGATAGGTCTTGTTGCGCAGCGCCGCCGGCGCCGGCGTGAAGATGCGCTTGCATGATGCGCATCTCCACAGCTGCACGATCTCGTACTTTTTCTTGCGCGTTCCGCGCCGTGTCAGTGCGCGACCGCCGCAATGCGGGCACGCGTCCGGCGCTTTCGATGTGTGCGGTGCGCGAGCGATGCGAGGGATCGCCATAAGCAGGGAATATCTCAACCTATCATGCACCTCGCGTCGTCGCACGTCGCACGCACGTGCGCGCGTGCACCACCTCATTCGGTAGCTGTTCGTCTGCCGCCGCGTCGCCCTGTCAAGGGTTTGCCGCTGCGCGGCCGCGCTGCGCGTTGACGATCGACATCGCGCGTGCGCGCCCTTGACAGGGCGCCTTCGAGCGGCGGCAACTTTTATTGCTACCGAATGAGGTGGCTGAAGCGTCGATTGCAGCTCACGAATTTCGGGAAGTGCGCATCACGAATATCGCATGGGATGTGACGCACGAATACTGGAAGCCGCGCGTGCGTTGCGCTGCGAAGTTGCGCGGCGCCGATGATGTTCGTGATGTGTGTGTGGCGAGAAGGGAAGCCGAAGGCATTCAGGACGACTCCTTCCTTCTTGGTGCATTTGCATTTGGATTCTTCTTTTAAAATGCATTCCCATACTGGGTCTTTTTAATATGAGTATTCTTAAATGCATATTCTTATATAGAGTGAATTGCGTTCGTGCAATTCTAGAATCCTACCTGTGCAAATTTGGAGTTGCACCACTGCAAACCTAGACTTGCACCCGTGCAAATCAGGTCTTGCGAGACTTGGCTTTGACGACGAAATTGACGGTATAGAAGTTGGTCTTTCCCTGGCCACGACGCTCGATCTCGATCAGGCCGCATTCCTCAAGTTCGGCGATCGAGCGGCTGACTGTGGAGACGTGCGTGCCCATGTGCTCGGCGAGGCGCTCCTGGCCGGGAAAGCACAGATTGTTGTGCCACGCGTAGCTCAGGAGCAGCGCGTAGGTCGTCTTCGCGTTGGTGGACAGATCGGGGTTGCGCAGAATGAAATTCGGGAGCTGCGTGAAGCCGTGCAGCGCGATCGGGTCGGCGCTGTTGAGGCGCATGTTTTGCTCGATCTTCTGGAGATTGGCGGCGATGTGCTCCATCGATTCAGTATACGCGCGTGCGGGATGTCAACGCGTGGTTATCAACATTGTGGGGCGCTGTGTTGAAGGGTGAATGAAGAAGCGATTGAGGAGGATGCGCCAGCGATCGAAGCCGGATGGCCGAGACCGAAGGGCTCGGTGCGGAGCACGAGAGCGCGGCGACGCCGCAGGCGGCGGGCGCCAAAATAGC
>CAWIXS010000018.1:0-257565 GCA_963840075.1 uncultured Alphaproteobacteria bacterium
CCGCGGCACGGCGACCGGCGTGCAGCAACAGCCTGATCCAGCCTTGCTCGGCCGCTCATTCGGCACCGAGGTGTCCGGTGGCTGCTCCGGTCTGCGGCCGGGCTTGGTGCCGGGCTGATCTGATCTGACGTGGCGCGAGCCTCGCTCTCTTCCGGTTTGCAGCCGGCTAGCTTGCGTCGTCAGGCTGTCGAACAAAATATTCTATTATGATCCAATAATCTTACCTGAAGGGCGATAGGCTCTGAGCGGCCACAGCGGTTCTCTGACCGGAGGATTTCGCGTGAACTCCCTGCCCCTGCGGCCCTGACCAGGTCTGACCCCTCGCAGCTTCTCCCTGGCCGTTCCTGGCAGCGCTCGGCTCGCATCCGAGGCGATACCGTGGGCCAGCGTTTTTGCTCGCAATGGCTCTCTCGTGCTCTGCCGCCAACGCTTCATCGCGTTTGTCATGCCGGTGCAGGCGAGCGCCGGAATGACACCTGGATGGTCCGTCGAAGTCACAACACTAATGCACTAACCAGTTACTTACTTGCTTGACGCAGCCGGCGTCGCTTTGGAGAATGCGCACCATCGAGGAACGGGGCCATGCCAACGAGCGCCCGGTCACAAGGGCTCAGACCCAGTCAGGAGAGGAAACGATGCAGATGCGCAGCTACGTGTTGGCCGCGGCGGCAGCGGTCGTGTTGGGTGCGATGTGCGTGCCGACCACCGGCTCCGCGCAGACGCAGTGGAAGCCGGACCGGCCCATCACCATCATTGTCCCGTGGGCCGCGGGCGGCTCGACCGACCAGGTGACGCGGCTTGCCGCCGTCGAGATCGAGAAGGCGCTGGGCCAGAAGGTGGTGATCGTCAATCAGCCGGGCGCTTCCGGCTCGATCGGCACCAAGAATGCGCTCGCCGCCTCCAAGGACGGCTACACCTGGACGGCGGGCGCCGCCAAGGACCTCGGCACCTATATCGTCAGTGGGCTGCTCGACACCAAGATCTCCGACTGGCGGCTCTACCTGAGCGTCATCAACGTGTCGGTGCTGGGCGTCAATCCGAAGACTCCCTACAAGACGCCGGGCGATCTCATCGCCGCCATGAAGGCCAGGCCCGGCCAGGTCTCGGTCGCCACCGCCGGCGTCAACTCCTCCGGCCATGCGGCGATCGAGGCGTTCACCCGGGCGCTCGGCCTCAAGTACAAGCACGTCACCTATGACGGCGGCAATCCGGCGGTGATCGCCGTGGTCTCGGGCGAGGCCGAGCTGACGACGCAGCTCGCCGTCGAGCAGGCCAACATGATCCGCGCCAAGCGCCTCAACCCGCTCGCGGTTCTCTCCGACAAGGTCCTCGAGCTCGAGGGCCACGGCACCATCCAGCCGATCACCAAGGACGTGCCGAGCTACAAGCCGGACGCCAACTATTTCGGCATCTTCGTCCCCAGGGACCTGCCGGCGCCCGTGCTGGCCGCGCTCGACAAGATCTGGACCGAAGTGATCCCCAGGTCGGAGGCGCTGAAGAGGTACGCCACCTCCAACGGCGCGGTGTTTGCGCCGGTCTCGGGCGACGCCGCGCTCGCCGCCGCCATGCCGGCTATCCGCACCACCGCGTGGCAGCTGCACGATGCGGGCAAGTCCAAGATCGCACCCGACAAGGTCGGCATTCCGCGCTAGACCGAGGCCTCTGGCAGCAGCTCCGGGCCACCGCCGCACGCGGTGGCCCGCATGCTCGGACTCACGCATCAACGCACCCGCATGAACGCACACGCATGAACGAGGAAAAGCCCTCGCCGTTCGCCGATCTCCTGGCGGGCATCGCCTGCCTTGCCGTCTCGATCGGCATCATTGTCGGGGCCTGGCAGATGGACCGGCTGGAGCGGCTGCAGGCGACGATCTACACCGCCCCCGGCTTGGTCCCCGGCATCCTGGGCGCGGCGCTCGCCCTGATGTCCTTGCTGCTGATCGGGCGCGCCCTGCGGGCTGGGGTGGGGGCTGGTCCACGGCAGTGGCTCAGCCTGCTGGCGCACTGGCGGCTCGGCGTTGCTCTCGCCCTCTGCCTGGGCTTCGCCATCGGGCTCGTCGGCCGCGGCCTGCCATTCTGGGTGTCGGCGGCCCTGTTCGTTGCCGCCTTCGTGCTCGTTTTCCAGCTCGAGGAGCGCCGGCAGGCCGGCACGCTGCTGCGCGGCGCGGTCTTCGCGGCCGTGTACGGTTTGATCACCGGCCTTGCCGTCCACCATCTGTTCCAGGACGTGTTCCTGGTGCGGCTGCCCTGAGGCAAGAGAGCGATGCTCGACGGCATCTTCGGCTTTGCCCAGGGGCTCGCAACCTTCATGAAGCCGGTGCCCATCGCGCTGGCGCTGCTCTCCTCTCTGGTCGGCTTCGTCATCGGCGCGCTGCCCGGCCTCACGGCGACCATGGCCATAGCGCTGCTCACCACCCTCACGCTCTCCCTGCCTCAGTCGCATGCCCTGCTGATCCTGATCTGTGCCTATGTCGGCGCCATCTACGGCGGCAGCCGCAGCGCCATCCTGCTCAACATTCCGGGTACCCCGGCGTCCGCCGCCTCCTGTCTCGACGGCCACGCGCTGGCCCGGCAGGGGCTCGCCGGGCGCGCCATGGGCATCGCCACCTCGGGCTCGGTCATCGGCACCTGGATCGGCATGGTGGCGCTCGCGTTCTTCACGCCGGTGCTGGGCGAGATGGCGCTCCAGTTCCAGGCCTACGAGTTCTTCTGGCTCGCCGTGTTCGGCGTGGTGATCTCGGGCAATCTCACCGGCAACGACCCGCTCAAGGGCTGGATCGCCGGCTTTTTCGGCCTCTTCATCGCCGGCATCGGCCAGGAGCAGCTGTTCGCCTACGACCGCTTCACGTTCGGCATCCACGATCTGTCGGGCGGCATCTCGCTGGTGCCCGCTCTGGTCGGCGCCTTCGGCTTGGCCGAGGTGCTCACCGTGATGCAGGAGCAGCAGAGGAAGGGCATCATCAACGCCTTCGAATTCGGTGATCCCCAAGATCCGCGACGTGACGAAATACTGGCGCACCGTGATCCGCTCCGGCCTGATCGGCACCGGCATCGGCATCGTGCCCGGCGTCGGCGAGGATGTCGCCGCTTGGAGCTCCTACGCCGCAGCCAAGCGGGCGAGCAAGGAGGCCGACAAGTTCGGCAAGGGCTCCATCGAGGGCCTGATGGCGGCGGAGACCGGCGACAACGCCTGCGTGCCCGGCGCCGTCATCCCGGTGCTGGCGCTGGCCGTGCCGGGCTCGGCCCCGGCCGCGGTGCTGATGGCGGCCATGCTGATCCACGGCGTCAATCCCGGCCCGCTGCTGATGGTGGAGCAGCCGCAGTTCGTCTACGAGGTCGTCGCCATGATGTTCCTCGCCAGCGTCGGCATCCTGATCTACGGTCTCACGCTGACGCGCCCCTTGATCTGGGTGCTGCAGTTCCCCAAGGTGCTGATCATGCCGACGGTGTTCGTGCTGTGCGTGGTCGGCTCCTACGCCATCGCCCAGCGCATGTTCGACGTCTACGTCATGCTGGCCTTCGGCGTCATCGGCTTCGTCCTGCGCCGGCTCAATTTCCCGATGGCGCCCCTGGTGCTGGGCATCGTGCTCGGCGATCTGATGGAGAAGAGCCTGCGCCGCGGCCTGGTGCTGCAGGACGGCGATCTCACGCTGTTCTTCACGCGGCCGATCAGCTTCGTGATGTTTCTCCTGGTCGCGGGCACCGTCGCCATGAGCATTCCCGCGGTGTCGCGCCATGCCAGCCGTGCATGGTCCGGCCTCGCGGGCGCGTGGCGCCGCGGCGGGTGAACGCATGAGTGCGCCGATTCCAGCAGATGCGCGATCCGGCGGCGAGCCGAAAAAGCCACGCGACAGCGCCGCCACCGCCGCCGCAATCCTCGCCGCCGCGACCGAGGAGTTTGCAGCGCACGGCTTCGAGGGCGGGCGGGTGGACCGCATTGCCGAGCGCGCCGGCGCCAACAAGCGCATGATCTACCACCACTACGGCCACAAGCGCGGCCTCTATCTGGCGGTGCTGGAGCACGCCTACCACAAGGAGCGCTCGGCCGAATTGACGCTCAGGCTCGAGGCGCTGGAGCCGCGCGCGGCCATGCAGCGCCTGATCGAGTACACCTTCGACAGCTTCGTGAAGGACCGCAGCTTCATCAAGCTGCTCAACGACGAGAACCTGCACAAGGCCGTGCACCTGAAGCAATCCAAGCGCATCGCCGAGATGCACTCCCCTCTCATCGAGAACATGCGCGGCATCCTGGAGCGCGGCGCCGAGGTCGGCGTGTTCCGCCGCGACGTGGACCCGCTGCAGACGTGGATCTCGATTGCCGCCGTCAGCTACTTCTATTTCTCCAACGTCTACACGCTCGCCACCATCTTCAGCCGCGACTTCGATGCCCCCGCGGCGCGGGGCGCGCGGCGCCGGCACGTGGTCGATGTGATCCTGTCGTACCTGCGGCCGTGACAGCTGGCAAATGGCGAAATGGCGAGTGGCGAATGGATGCCCCAATTCGCCATTGGCCATTCCCCATTGCGTTGACAGCGTCGCAGTGCTGCAGGTAACTATCTGGTTACAAGTTGCATGGGAGGACAGCAATGGCCGTGAAGCGGCTCGGCATCATCATGAACGGCGTCACGGGCCGCATGGGGACGAACCAGCACCTCGTGCGCTCGATCGGCGCGATCCGCAAGGAAGGCGGCGTGGTGCTCTCCAACGGCGACCGGGTGATGCCCGACCCTATCCTGGTCGGCCGCAACGAGGAGAAGCTGGCGGCGCTTGCCAAGGGGCACGGGCTCTCGCGCTTCACCTCCTACCTCGACAAGGCGCTGGCCGACAGGAACGACGCGGTGTTCTTCGATGCGGCCACCACGCAGATGCGCCCCTCGGTGCTGGCCAAGGCCATCGACGCCGGCAAGCACGTCTACTGCGAGAAGCCGATCTCCACGACGCTCGAGGAGGCGCTGGCGATCGTGCGCAAGGCCAAGGCCGCCGGCATCCGCCACGGGGTGGTGCAGGACAAGCTGTTCCTGCCGGGCCTGAGGAAGCTCAAGCTGCTCATCGAGTTCCGGCTTCTTCGGCCGGCTGTTGTCCGTGCGCGGCGAGTTCGGCTACTGGGTGTTCGAGGGCGACCTGCAGCCCACCCAGCGCCCGTCCTGGAACTACCGCGCCGAGGAGGGCGGCGGCATCATCCTCGACATGCTCTGCCACTGGCGCTACGTGCTCGACAACACCTTCGGCGCCGTGCAGTCGGTCACCTGCCTCGGCGCTACCCACATCCCCGAGCGCCTCGACGAGGCCGGCAGGCGCTACAAGGCCACCGCAGACGATGCGGCGTACGCCACCTTCCAGCTCGAAGGCGGCGTCGTCGCGCATTTCAACAGCTCGTGGACGACTCGCGTGCGCCGCGACGATCTCCTCACGCTGCACGTGGACGGCACGCACGGCTCGGCGGTCGCCGGCCTGCAGGATGTCGTCACCCAGCAGAGAATGAATACCCCCAAGCCGGTCTGGAACCCGGACGTGAAGCAGACCATCGACTTCTACGCGGGCTGGCAGCCGGTGCCGGAGACGCAGGCATTCGTCAACGGCTTCAAGCTGCAGTGGGAGGCCTACATCCGTCACGTCGTCGAAGGCGCGCCCTACAAGTGGGACCTGCTGGAGGGCGCCAAGGGCGTCCAGCTCGCCGAGTGCGCGCTGCGCAGCTGGAAAGAGCGCCGCTGGATCGACCTCCCGGAGCTGAAGGTGTGACCTATTCCTACTCCCCATTTGTCTTCAGAATGGCGCGCTGTCGGAGCGTTGTGTGGCCCCCTCCTTCCTGCAGGCGGGGGAGCAAGGAGACCCACGATGACGGACCCGGACACCACCCGCCTGCGCCAGGGTAAGCCGAGCGTTACGGCGCAGGGCGCTGCCGAGGGCCGCGCGGCACACCAGCTGCTCGATCAACCGCTGATTTTCGAGGATGGGCTCGCGCTGCGCATCCTCGGTGAGGAAGGCGAAGCCAGCTTGCGCGCCGGGCTCACCCGCCATCAGACACCATTCATGCGCGCGTTGCGCGGTCAGTTCGTCGGCCGCAGTCGATATGCGGAGGATGCGCTCGCGGCCGCAGTCGACGATGGAGCGCGCCAATACGCCATTCTGGGCGCCGGTCTCGACACGTACGCCTGCCGGCATTCCGATGGCCCGGTCAGGGTTTTCGAGGTCGACCACCCGGCAACACAGGCCTTCAAGCGTGATCGTCTCGCCGAGGCCGGGTTTGGCATCCCCGCATCCCTCTCGTTCGCTCCGATCGACTTCGAGACGGAGGGGCTGCGAGATGCCCTATCGCGAGCAGGGTTCGATCACGGTGCGCAGGCATTTGTCGCCTGTCTCGGCGTGACCTATTACCTCCAGCAGGAGGCGTTCTATGAAACGTTGTCGTGGGTCGCGTCTCTTGCGCGCGGCAGCAGGCTCGTCTTTGATTTCATCTCCCCACCAACTGAGCAATCCGCTCAGATGCGTTCCGTGCTCGAGCAACTGACCCCGAGCGTGTCTCAACAAGGCGAGCCGCTGCGATCCTATTTCGAGCCAACGGCGCTTGCGGCACGGATGCTGGACCTGGGTTTTCGCGAAGCCCACGCTGTATCGGCTGCCCAGGTCAACGCCACCTACTTCGAGCCCTCCGGTTCGCAGCTTCGCATGGGAGGCTACCTGATGCGTGCCTGCATTTGAGTTGCACGTCGGGTCGAGCGAAGCTCGGACCGGTTTGGGTCATCTTTGTGGGGTTGACCCGCCCCACGTGGAGCGAGGAGCCGCCATGAACGCACCTGTTCTCTCGAGCTTGAAGATCAAGCTGCCGACCGAGGCCGGCAAGCTCGAGGCCTTCATCCTCTCCGAGCCGCGTGCGTATCCCGACCAGGCCGTGGGCGCCTTCAACAGGGTCGCCTTCGCGGCGGCGCATGTGGTGGCCGACGCGCGCGCCGCCGTCGATCCGTGGCTCGACTGCGCGCTCGACTGGGAGCAGACGCTCGCCTACCGCGAGCACCTCTGGAACCTGGGCCTGGGCGTTGCCGAGGCGATGGACACCGCCCAGCGCGGCATGGGCCTCGACTGGCCGACCTCGCTGGAGCTGATCCGGCGCAGCGTCGCCGCCGCCAAGGCGTGGGAGGCCCGCGAGGGCCGCCCGGCACTGATCTTCTCCGGCTGCGGCACCGACCATCTCGATTTGGCCGGCGTGCGCTCCATCGACGATGTGATCCGCGCCTACGAGGAGCAGATGGCGGCCATCGAAGCCGCCGGCGGACGCCTCATCGTCATGGCAAGCCGCGCGCTCGCCCGGGTCGCCAAATCGCCCGCCGACTACGAACGCGTCTACGATCGCGTGCTCTCGCAGGCGAGGGAGCCGGTGATGATCCACTGGCTGGGCGAGATGTTCGATCCGGCGCTCGCCGGCTACTGGGGGGCGGCCGACCACGTGGCGGCCATGGAGACGGCGCTCGGCATCATCAACGCCCACGCCGCCAGGGTCGACGGTGTCAAGATCTCCCTCCTCGACAAGGACAAGGAGATCGCCATGCGCCGCCGCCTCGCCCACGGTGTGCGCATGTACACCGGCGACGACTTCAACTACGCCGAGCTGATCGCCGGCGACGCGGCGGGCCACAGCGACGCGCTGCTCGGCATCTTCGACGCCATCGCGCCAGCGGCCTCCGCCGCGCTCGCGGCGCTGGCGGCCGGCGACCGGCGGCAGTTCGACGAGGTCCTGGAGCCCACGGTGCCGCTGTCGCGCCACATTTTCCGGGCGCCGACCCGCTTCTACAAGACGGGCGTCGTCTTCATGGCCTGGCTCAACGGCTTGCAGGACCACTTCGTCATGGTCGGCGGCCAGCAGAGCGCGCGCTCGCTCCTGCATCTGGCCGAGCTGTTCCGCCTCGCCGACCGCGCCGGCCTGCTGCGCGATCCTGCGCTGGCCTGCCGGCGCATGGGGCACGTGCTCGCCCTGCACGGGATCGATTGAGGTAAACGAGCCCTGTCATGCCGGGCGAGCGCGTCAGCCGCGAGCCCCGGTACCCAGGGTATCCGAGACGCCGGTTCGATTCGCAATCGGCGGCGGTTCGGACGCCCGGCTTTCGGGATGAGGATGGCTTCTCGATGCAGATTGCTGTCGAGCCGGTGCGCGACCGTGCGGCCAAGTCGAGGCTTTGCGCGGACATCGTCGCCGGCTGCCGATGTGGTTCGGGCGGCCGGAGGACAATACCCGCTACATCAGCGGCATTGCGGATCGCGATGTGCTCGCGGCGATGCTCGACGGTCAGATCCGTGGGCTGATCGCGCTGGAGGTCCACTTCGCGGTCACCTGCAACGTCTGGTGGCTCGGCGAGAGCCCCGCGGCGCACCGGCGCGGCCTGGGCAGGGTCTTGATGGAGCGGGCGGCGGAGCACGCGAGGGCGCGCGGCTGCCGCCGGCTGGCCGTCGAGACGGTGGCCCCTCGCTGGAGCAGCCCGGAATACGAGCGCACGCGCCGCTTCTACGAGGCCGTGGGGTTCGTTCCCTTCGTCGAGCTCGAGCCCGAGCCAGGGGACTACTTGATGTGGATGCTGCGTGATCTGTAGGCGTCTTCGAGCACCAGCAGACGTTGGTTGCGCCGGTTGAACGCTCAACCGAGGTTGGCGCACCGGGGTCGCATCAGGCCTTGGTGGGGTAGCCGCGCAGGTCGTCGAGGTCGGAGGCTTCGGTGCCGGGATCGTCGGGGGCGCGGGGGGCGACGAAGATTTTCGGCTCCAGGGCCTTGCGCGGACGCGCCCGGTCGGTCTGCCCTGCAGCATCGCGCCGGAACGGAACGTCGGTCGGGGTGATGTCCTCCGCCCGCGGCGGCTCGAGGCGGGCCTGCGGCTGCGCCGGGACAGCCGGAGGCGCAGCCTCGCGGCGCTCCGGCGCCGGCGGAGCATCGGTGGCCGCAGAGGCCGGCTCGACCACCGCCTCGGGCGTTGCAACGTCGGCGCGCGCCTCGCTCCGGCCGGCGACGCCGGCCAGGACCTCGAGCCGTGCCGCCATATCCTCGGCAGCGGACCCGCCGCTGCCGGAGCCCGCCGGCACGCGCCAGCGCATGGCGTCGAGCTCGCCCGTCGCCGGCGAGACCGGGCTCCAGCGGCTGGAGACGACGCCGTCCGCCGTCCAGGCGGGGTCGCGGGGGGCCGCCGCAGCGCGTGACAGCCACTCCCTGATGCGGCCGGCATCGCCGTACTGCTCGCCCTCGATGCGGGCCATCAAGGTGCAGACACGCGGGGTGAGGCGGCCCTCGAGCAGCGGCTTCAGCGCCTCGCGCGCCTCGTCCCAGCTGCGCGCCTCGATGGCGCTGGTCGCCACCGCAATCAGCGCCTCGGGATCGTTCGGGGTGAGCCGGCCGAGATGGCGCACGCGCTCGAGCCGGTCGCGCGGGCTGTCGCCCGGCCGGACGTAGGCGTAGGCCGTCGCCAGATCGGGGTGCGGGGAGTGGCGCCAGGTCTTCAGCAGCACGCGCGCCGCCTTCGGCGTGCGCCCACGCGAGGCGAGCAGGCGCCCGGCAATGGCGGCGGCGGGCACCAGGTCGCGGGCCAGCTTGTGGGCCTCCAGCGCCAGCTCGAGCGCCCGCTCCGGCTCCTCGTCCTCCAGCGTCTGCGCCTGCGCCGTGAGCACCACGGCCCGCCGCCGGCTAGCCGGCGCCCTCTCCACGAGATGCTGGCGCTCGGCGATCGCCAGGGTGACGAGCGCGCTTTCCCAGTCGCGGGCCTGGCATTGCAGGTCGAACAGCGCCTCCACTGGCCAGTCGAGCTTGGGGTTCTTGCGCAGCGCCCGCTCGGCGAACTGCCGGGCCGCCTCGCCCTCGCCTTCCCGCTCCGCCTCCAGGAAAAGGCCGCGCAGCCCCAGCTGCTCGGTGTCGGGCGAGGCGAGCATCGCCTCGAAGATGCGCCGCGTCGTGGCGCGGTCGCCGCTGATCTCGGCGGCCTGGGCGCGCAGCAGATGCGTGAGCGGCTCGTGCGGCAGCGCCCTGCGCGCCTGCGCGGCGTAGCGCACGGCGAGCGCCCGGTCGCCGGCGCCGACGGCGATGATCCCGCCGGTCAGCGCATCGAGCCCGCGCTGCTGGCGGCGCCGGTTGAGGTAGCGGCCGAGCGCCGCCGGGCTGTGCCAGATCTGGCGCAGCGCCGACCAGACCAGCAGCGCCGCCCCCACGAGGACCGCCAGAATGATGACTGCGCTGAAGACGGTGACCTCGGTGATGTAGCCAAGCCACTCGACCGTGATGTTGCCCGGCCGCTTGGCGAGCCAGTGCAGGGCCGCCGTCAGCACCAGGACGCCCAGGAGATAGAGGGCGATGCGGATCATCGCTTCGGCTCCGTCGCGGACGGGCGTTGCGCCGCAAGCGACGATTTGAGCGCCGTCTCGATGTCGGCAACCGCCCGGTCGGCGCTGTGGCGTGCCTCGACCTTGCGCAGCCAGTCCTCCATGGCGAGCGCGGCGCGCGGCGGCAGCCGCTTGGCTTGCGCCAGCACCTCGCCGATGTGGCCGTCCTTAAGCGCGGCCTCCATGCGGCCGACGACCGCCTGGGCGCTGGCGTCGTCGGGGCTGTGGCCGGTCTTGCGCAGGCGCACGACGGACTTGGCGCCGGCCATCAGGCGGTCGAGCACCGAGGCGTCGGCGGACTCGGCTTCCGCGTCGATCGCGGCGTTGGCGAAGCGGCGGAAGTCCTTGCCGAGCGCGGCCGGCGTGGGCAGGCCGTTGCGGCTGTAGCGCTCGAGCGCGGCGAGGTCGACGCCGTCGCCCGCCACCTTGCGCACCGCCTCGAGCTCGCGGCCGTAGCTGTCGCCGCGGTCGAGCGCCCGCTTCAGGTTGGCGATCTCGAGCGTCAGGAGCACGCGCCGGGCATTGGCGACGCGCTCGCCCTCGGTCTTGAGGAAGGCCTGCAGGTCCTGCTCGAACGCGGCGAGCTTGGCGAGCACCGGGGCCAGGTCCTGGGCCTTGGCGACGCTCCTGAAGCGGTCGTCGATGTCCGCCTTCAGGCTGTCCAGCCGCTGTCCCAGGGCGCCGGCCTGGCTCTTGATCGCGGCCACATCGCGATCGATGCGCGTCGCGCTGGACTTGGCGGTCTCCCCGACTTGACCGGCGAGCTTCTCGAGCTCGGCGAGCTTTCCCGCCAGCCCCTCCGCGAGCGCCACCCGGCCCGACTTGTCGGCGGCAGAGAGCGCCGCCAGGGCTGCTTCGAGCTTGGCGAGGCGCTGCGTCAGCGCGGGTGCCGCGATGCGGGCCTCCAGCTCCTTGGCCTCCGCCGCCAGCTTGGCCTGGGCATCGGCGACCTCCGCAAGGGTGCGGGCCCGCTCCTCGAGACTGGCCACGCGCGCGTCGGCGCCAGCGAGCTTGGCGACGACATCGTCCGCCAGCGCGGCGGTGCGCTTGTCGATCGCCTGCTCGACGGCGGCGAGCCGCTTGGAGACCTCGGGCGTGAGGCGCCCGCCCCCGTCGGAGAAGAGCCCGAGGAGGGCGCCGGCGGCGAGCGTCAGCACGGCACCGGCGACGCCGGCGGCAACATGGGAAAGGAAATTGTTGCTCTGCGCCGCCTTGACCGACCAAGTCCGCGCGACGCGCAGGCCGCTGGCGAGGGCAGACTGCGCCCCGCCCTGTCGCTTCTGGCCGGGCGGCGGCAGGGCCGCGGTCCTGGCGTCCGGCTTGGTGCCCGCCGCAGCAGCAGCGCCGGCACCGGCGCCCGTCTGGCCGCGGGCAGCGCCGACCTCCTTGGCCTGCAGGTCGATGGTCGCATACGGGCGCCTGGGCCCCTCGCCGGGCCTGGGAGCGGCCTTGCCGGTCTCGTCCTTTTTGTCGGTCATCGACTAGATTTTCCGCGCCAGGGGCACTGCAAAGCCGAGAAGCTCGCTGCTTCGCATTGACGAAGTGTACACAGACGCCTTGGCCGTTGTTGGGCGCCCTCGTCGCATTGCCCCGGACTAGCCCCCCAATTCTGCCGCGCTGTCATCGATGAGGGCAAGCACTTCTTGGAGCCTCGGGGCCTCCGCGACCCTGGTGGGAACGGGCCCAAGCGGCTCCAGACGCCGGGCTACAGCGGCCGACAGGCAAAAGTGCGGCATCGCGCGCACGGCCGCCCCCAGGCCGTGGCGGCGCACCAGCCCGGCGTAGACCGCCGCCGTGCGCGGGGACAGGAGAATCACCCCGTCGATCTTCCCGTCGGCGAGCTGCTCCACGGTGCTGTCCTCAAAGGTTGTGGCCGGAACCATCCGATAGACCACCGGCTGCAGGACGCGAAAGCCGTGCGCCTCGAGGTCGCCGGCAAGGTCGCCGGCCAGCGTGTCCCCGGCGAGATGCACGAGGAGGCCGGCGGCGGGGTCGAGCGCGGAGACGATGTGCGTGACGAGCTCGGCGGCGGTCCCCGCACCGGTGATGACCACCTCGATGCCCAGCGCACGGGCCTCCGCGGCCGTGGCCTTGCCCACCGCGAACAGCGGCAGGCTGCGCGCCTCGGCCAGCGCCGGGCTCGCCCTGAGGGCGCGCAGGGCATTGCGGCTGGTGACGATCAGCGCTTGTGCGCCGTCGAGATCGATCGGCTCGCAATCCTCCAAGGAGACGCTGAGCAGCGGCTCGACCACGGCCTCGTGGCCGGCTTCCTCCAAGAGGCCGCGCAGCTTGATGGCGTCGGGCTCGGGCCGTGTGATGAGAAGGCGCATGCGGGCTCCAGCATAGCACACCAATCCGGGGATGGACCTCGCCAGGGCCATCCGCTTTGTCAAACGCAGTCCACGCAATCCGCCGCGCAATGTATATGTCGTCGTGGCATATGCGAGGCCATCCCGAATCAAGCTGGTAGTCTGCTCGAGGAGAGGGGCTGCTGTGCGCCACCCAGCGACGCCGAAGCGACCTTTGAGGGGGGAGCCCGATGTCGAGGCAACCGTACAAGACGATGCGGAACGGTCGCGATAGCAACGGTGGGGACGGCAAACGAGGAGCGCTCTGCCAGGCAAGAAGCGCATGACGCCTGAGGATGTGAAGCGAGCGGCGGATAGGGCCGCCCTGCGTTCTGAGGGAAAAGACCCGAACGAGGCGCGGATCGATGCGGGCCGCCGCCCATTCGCCAGGCGGCGCGGCACGCCGGCGCAGCACCAGCCGTCATCCGCAACCGGATGGCCGATCAGCCTCAGCTTCCTGGGGCTAGGGCATCCTCGAAGGAGACGCCGAGCAGCGGCTCGAGCACGGCCTTGCGGCTGGCCTCCTCGAGCACGGCGCCAAGCCTCAGCGCATCCGGTTCGGGTCTGGTAACGAGCAGCTGCATCGGCCGACACCATACAACCCCCGCATCGGAACGGTGCTCTCGTCGGAGTGGGATCGCCGCACGTGTCGGTCGGTGCGGAATGCCTACCGTGTGTGCAATCCCCTCCGCAACACCAAGAGTTTCCACCGGAAGTTGTTCTCGCGACGCTCGGCTGTTGAAGCAAGGCGGCTCCGCCATGCTCTCGCCCTACGCCGGGACGTAGCTTGCCAAACCTTAGCGCCTGCGAACGCTCAGGGTGCGGTGCCGCATGGCGCAGGCCAGTCCCCGCCGGAGGAGCGTCTGACCGCGCAGATGCAATTCGCACGCACCGTTCGCTCCGCCATCCGCCACCTGGGCAGTCCGCTTGCCGTCTACGCCGGCCTGGCGGTTGCTGGCACAGCGCTCCTGATCCTCGCCATCGCGCCGACGACCTCCGCCGTGGTCCAGCGCTGGTCGGAGCGCGACGTGGAGCTGCGATCGCACCTGGTCTTCAACTCCATCAGGGACCAGGTCGCCCTGGGCCTCGCCAGCGCGTCGGGCGCGACCCTCGTGCCGTTCTTCGAGCGCCTGACGCAGGACGAGCGGCTCCTGGCGTTGGCCTATTGCAGCGAAGGCGGCCAGCTGGAGCACGCAACCCGGCACATGCCGAAGAGCGTGACCTGCCTCGGTCCGGAGCAGGCCAAAGGCCAGATCTTCAGCACGGTCTATGATGGGGGCCAGCGCCTGCTCGTCGGCACCTTTCCCCTGACCGCGGGGTCGAAGCGCGGGCACCTGTTAATTCTGCACGACCTCGGCTTCATCGACGAGCGGGTGTCGAGGGCGCGCTTCTATGCGGCGGTCGTCGGTCATTGCGGTCATCCTCGGAATTGGCCTCCTCGCCGCCGCGAGCGTGCTTGGCGTCCTGCGCGCCTGGGCCCGGACGGTCCGCTCCGCCATGGCCGATTCGCAGCGCCTGAAGGCCAATGCCCCGCTGGCGAACGTCTTTCCCATGCCCCCCGTCATGCGTTCGCTGCTGCGCGACCTGCGCTCCGATCGCCGCGACGGCGGCGACGGCCTGCAGGTGCAGTGGACGCCCCAGACGCTGCATCGCCTGCTGGAGGAGCGCCTGCCCGGAACCGAGGTCATCGCCGTCTCCAATCGCGAGCCCTACATCCACAATCGCATCTCGGGCTCCGTCTCGCTGCAGATACCGGCGAGCGGCCTCGTCGCGGCGCTCGAGCCGGTGATGCGCGCCTGCGGCGGCACCTGGATCGCCCACGGCAGCGGATCGGCCGACCGCGATACCGTCGATGTCGCGCGACCACATCCGCGTGCCTCCGGACAACCCGGCCTACACGCTGCGCCGCATCTGGCTCAGCGAGGAGGAGCAGGAGGGCTACTACTACGGGTTCGCCAACGAGGGGCTCTGGCCGCTTGTGCCACATCGCCTTCGTACGCCCCACCTTCCGCCAGGAGGACTGGCAGCAGTACGTCGCCATCAACCGGCGCTTTGCCGATGCCGTGATCGAGGAGGCACGCCGGGAGGACCCGATCGTGCTGATCCACGACTACCACTTCGCGCTGCTGCCGCGCATGGTGCGCGAGCGCCTGCCCAACGCCACCATCCTGGCGTTCTGGCACATCCCCTGGCCCAACTCCGAGACGTTCAGCATCTGCCCGTGGCGCGAGGAGATCATCCACGGCCTGCTCGGCAGCACGATCCTGGGCTTCCATACCCAGTTCCACTGCAACAACTTCCTGGAGGGCACCGACCGCTTCGTGGAAAGCCGCATCGACCGCGAGCACAGCTCGGTCACCGTCGGCGGGCGCGAGACCATGATCCGGCCCTACCCGATCTCCATCGAGTGGCCGCCGTCGGCGCTCGCCTCGCAGGCGCCTGTGCAGGAGTGCCGCAGCGCCGTCAGCCGGCGCTTCGGGCTGTCGCCCGGCGCCCGCATCGTCGTCGGCATCGAGCGCTTCGACTATACCAAGGGCATCCTCGACCGCATGCAGGCGATCGACCACCTGCTCGGCGCGTGCCCGTCCTGGAAAGGCCGGCTCGTCTTCATTCAGGCCGCCGCGCCGACGCGCAGCAGGCTCGCGGCCTACGGCGCCCTGCAGAAGGAGGCCGAGCGGCTCGCCGACGAGATCAACGCGCGCCATGGGTCCGGCGCCTACCAGCCGATCATCCTGATCGCGCGCCATCACGAGCCCGACGAGGTCTACGAGCTGTTCCGGGCCGCCGATGCCTGCATCGTCTCCAGCCTGCACGACGGCATGAACCTGGTCTCCAAGGAGTTCGTGGCGGCCCGCGACGACGAGCAGGGCGTGCTCATCCTGTCGACCTTCGCCGGGGCCTCGCGCGAGCTCTCCGAGGCGCTGATGGTGAACCCCTACGACACGCACGCCATGGCCGAGGTGCTGGAGCGCGCGCTCGTCATGCCGGACGGCGAGCAGCGCGAGCGCATGCGCCTGATGCGCGATTTCCTGCGCGTTCGAAACGTCTATCGCTGGGCCGGCCAGATGCTGCTCGATGCGGCGCGCCTGAGGAGCCAGCAGCGCATCGTGACCGACAAGCTCGCCGAGGCCGCGGACTGACCGAGCCGTGGCACTCGCCGGTCGGCGAGCTTGCCCTCCGCCGGTGCCGATGCTACACAAAGGACGCATCGTGAACGAAATTCCATTTTGCTGGTCAGCTCGATAGTTTCAGCTGAGGCGCGCCCATCTGGTCCGGTGCCGAATTGGAATCGGCGGGGGCGGCAGGACGGCAGGCGCCGGGCACATACGACATCATCGCCATGGATCACCATCGACCTCCCCGCCCCCCGGCCCGCCGCACCATCATCCAGGGCAGACCCTCCCGTCTGCTGTCTGGTGCCGCAGGTCTCCTCCTCCTCGTCTGTTGCAATGCCGAGGCGCAGGCGCTGCGCAAGGGCGATCAGATCTTGGGGCAGGCCGCCGTCTACGATGGCACCTCTCTCGACATCAAGTCCAAGCGCTTCCGTCTCTGGGGCATCGACGCGCCGGAGCGCGGCGCCTCGTGCTGGCGCAATGGCCGGCGCTGGAAGCCCGCGGACGCCACGGCGGCGGCCTTGCGCCGCTGCATCGGGAGCAAGACTGTCACCTGCCGGGTGTTGAGCGTGAAGCGCGAGTGGTTCCGCAATGTGCACATCTCGGAATGCTGGACGGAGGACGGGCAGGACCTGGGCCGGTGCATGATCCGCGGCGGCTGGGCCAGCGACTACACCTGCTACTCGGACGGCCACTACCGCGACCACGAGACCGAGGCGAGGAACAAGAGCCTCGGCCTGTGGAGCTGCGACAACGGCCCCGGCACCAAGCGCTGGGGCCGCAACGGCCCGGGGGTGCCGTGCGAGGCGCCCTACTACCGGCCCACCGGCCCGGGCCCGAAGTGATCCACCACCCGTCATCCCGCAAGCCGAGCCGCAGGCGAGGCTATCCGGGACCTCGCGAGGCGAGTCGAACCTCCCGAGGTCCCGGCTCGGAGCGCCGCTCGCGAGCCGCTCGCATCGCTCCGACCGGGATGACGGGTGGAGATGGCTCCCGCTTGCACGGGCCCGCGCGTTGCGTCCATGATCGCCGCAAAGGCTCGAGAGTGAGGGAGCGCCATGGCCGACTATCTCAAGCAGGCGAAGCCGCGGTCGCAGCACGCCGATCGCGCCGTCGTCGAGCGCGTGCGGGGGATGCTCGAGGACATCGAGGCCAACCGCGACACGGCGGTGCGCCGCTACGCCAAGGACCTGGATCGCTGGGAGGCGCCTGAGTTTCGTGTGAGCGAAGCCGAGATCGGCGCGGCGCGCAGGGCCGTGAGCGCGACCTTCAAGGACGACTTCGCCTACTGCAAGCGCCAGATCACTGAGTTCGCCAAGCGCCAGCGCGAGTCGATCCGGGAGTTCGAG
This sequence comes from uncultured Alphaproteobacteria bacterium, assembly GCA_963840075.1. Classification (GTDB taxonomy): domain Bacteria; phylum Pseudomonadota; class Alphaproteobacteria; order Rhizobiales; family Hyphomicrobiaceae; genus AWTP1-13. The sequence goes on from CAWIXS010000018.1 coordinate 17,158, forward strand.
ACCGAGGTGGGCGACGGCATCACGCTGGGCCAGAGGATCATCCCCGTCGAGACCGTGGGCTGCTACATCCCCGGCGGCAAGTATCCGCTGATCTCCGCGGCGATCATGAGCGTGGCTACCGCCAAGGTGGCGGGCGTGCCGCACGTGATCGGCGCCGCGCCGCCGCGCGACGGTGCCGGCATCTTCCCGGCAACGCTCTATGCGCTCGCCGAGTCGGGCGCCGACGAGATCTATGCGATCGGCGGCGTGCAGGCGTTCGGCGCCATGGCCTACGGCTGTGTCGGCATGCGCCCCGTCGACATGATCACGGGGCCCGGCAACCCCTACGTCGCCGAGGCCAAGCGCCAGCTGTTCGGCACCGTCGGCATCGACCTGCCCGCCGGCCCCACCGAGATCCTGGTCATCGCCGACGACAGCGCCGACCCGGCGCTGGTCGCCACCGATCTGCTGGGCCAGGCCGAGCACGGGCCGGACAGCCCGGCGTGGCTGGTCACCACGTCGGAGACATTCGGCCGCGCGGTGCTCTCCGAGATCGAGCGCCAGCTCCTCACCCTGCCGACGCGCGAGATCGCCGCCGTCTCCTGGCAGAGCCTGGGCGAGGTGGCGGTGGTCGCCGACGACGACGCTGCGATCGCTCTGAGCGACCGATATGCACCCGAGCACCTGGAGGTGCAGACGCGCCGCAACGACTACTACCTCGCCAACCTGAAGAACTACGGCAGCCTGTTCCTGGGCGAGGAGAGCACGGTGGCCTACGGCGACAAGGGCGTGGGCACCAACCACACGCTGCCGACGGGCCGCGCCGCGCGCTACACCGGCGGCCTGTGGGTCGGCAAGTTCCTGAAAACGGTGACCTGGCAGAAGCTCACGCCCGAGGCGAGCCAGCGCCTCGCCCCCGTCATCGGCCGCATGTGCGCCGCCGAGGGCATGCTCGCCCACGAGCGCACGGCCGACGTGCGCGTGGAGCGCTGGGCCCAGCGCCGCCGGGGATGAGTGCCTCGCAGTCGGCATGCCGGACGCGCGCCGGCGCCGTATCGTGATGGCCACGATGGTCCGATGCAACCTCGCCTCAGCCGGCGCAGCTTGCCACAGGTCGGCTCGGCGCAATGCGCCTGACATCTTATTACACCCTACGATTCTGGTAGCCGGCCGATGGTCGTTGCGGTGCCGGCGCGCCTGTTCCATAACTGTTCCGTGGCCGTCGAACCGTCAGTCCCGGATGCCCAACCGCGCGCGGAGGCGACGCTGGAGGCCGCGCGCGAGGTGCTGCGGCGCACCTTCGGGCACCAGGATTTCCGCGGGCTGCAGGCGGCCGTGATCGGCGAGGTGCTGGCGGGGCGCAGCGCGATCGCGGTGCTGCCGACCGGCGGCGGCAAGAGCCTGTGCTACCAGATCCCCTCGATGCTGCGGCCGGGGCTCGGCCTCGTCGTCTCGCCGCTGATCGCCCTGATGACCGACCAGGTGGCGGCCCTGCGCCAATGGGGTGTGGCCGCGGCGAGGCTCGACTCCAATGTCCACCCCGAGGAGCGCGCGTCGATCTGGCGCCAGGTCGAGGCCGGCGCGCTCGACCTGCTCTATCTCTCGCCCGAGGGCCTGATGCAGCCCGCCATGCTGGAGCGCCTCTCGCGCCTGAGCCTCGCCCTGGTGGCCATCGACGAGGCGCACTGCGTGAGCCAATGGGGGCACGACTTCCGCCCCGACTACCGCATGCTGGGCCGCCTCGCCGAGATCTTCCCCGAAGCGCCGCGGCTCGCCGTCACCGCCACGGCCGATGCCCGCACGCGCGAGGACATCCGCGCCGAGCTGCGGCTCACGCAGGCGCGCGAGTTCGTCGCCAGCTTCGCGCGGCCCGAGCTTGCGCTCGCCGCCGAGCGCAAGCACGGCCAGGGCCACGGCCGTGTGCTGGAGGTGGTGGCCGAGCGGCCGGGGCGGTCCGGCATCGTCTATGCCGGCACGCGCGACGGCGTCGACGCGCTGGCCGCGCGGCTGGTCGATGAGGGGGTGCCGGCGCTCGCCTATCACGCCGGCCTCGACAAGGCGGTGCGCTTGGAGCGGCTCGAGCAGTTCCTCGAGGCCGACGCGGCGGTGATGGTCGCCACCATCGCCTTCGGCATGGGCGTCGACAAGCCCGACGTGCGCTATGTGCTCCACGCCGATCCGCCGGCCTCGATCGAGGCCTACTGGCAGGAGATCGGCCGCGCCGGGCGCGATGGCGCCACCGCCGAGGGCATCACGCTCTACTCCTCCTCCGACCTTGCCTGGGCGCGCCGCCGCATCGAGGGCCGCGACATCGACCCCGCCGTCAAATCCGTGCAGCTGCGCAAGCTGCATCAATTCTACGCCATGCTCGACGGCACCGGCTGCCGCCCGGCCGGCGTGCGGCGCTATTTCGGCGAGACCGCGGTGGCCCCATGCGGGCAGTGCGACCTGTGCCTCGCCCCGCCGGTCGCCGCCGATGTCACCGAGGCCGCGCAGAAGGCGCTCTCGGCCGTGCACCGCCTGGGCGGGCGCTTCGGGCGCGGCCGCATCGTCGATCACCTGCTCGGCAAGACCAAGAACGCCTTCGAGTCCGAGACCCGGCTCACCACCTTCGGCATCGGCCGCGATCTCGGCGCCGGCGGCTGGCGCGACCTCCTGGACCAGCTGCTGTTCGAGGGCCTGCTCCACGAGGACCCCAACGACGGCCGGCCGCTGATCGGCCTGGGCGACAGCGACGAGGTGAGGGCGGTCTACCGCGGCGAGCGCCGGGTGGCGATGCGCCGGGCTCCCGCCGCGGAGGGCAGCGGCCGCGCCGGCCGCTCGAGCCGCCCGCGCCAGCGCCGCAGCGGCGAGGAGTTGGGCGTGGAGCCGGCCGACGCCGTGCTCTTCGAGTCGCTCAGGGCCTGGCGCCGCGAGCGTGCGGCCGAGCAGGCCCTGCCGCCCTACGTGATCTTCCACGACACCACGCTCGCGGCGATCGCGCGCCAGCGCCCGGCCAACGCGGAGGCGCTCGCCAAGATCAGCGGCGTCGGCCACAGCAAATTGCAGCGCTACGGCGCCGACGTTCTGAAGCTGGTGCGCGAAGCGGTGTCGGACCCTCCGGGTCCGAGACCATAGCTCCAACGCCGGCTGCCCAACGGCGTCAGACCTGGAGGGTCTGCACTGCACCTGCGGGTTCTCCCCGCCGGATTCGGGGTTTTTTCTCGATATCCATTCCCGCCCGCGACACCCAAGCTCGAGGCACGGTCCGCTCGCGCGGCAGCCGCAGTCGCAATGGTCAACGGTGGGTAAACCCATGACGCCGGATGATAGGCGGAGCGCCGACTCCGGCGCGCCCGGGATTTGGCAGCAGGTCCGCGAGGAAGCGCGCGAGGTCATCTGGCTGGCGTCGGTGATCGGCGCCCTGTCGGCCGCCGGCGTGGGCCTGGCCGTGGCGCTGGCAGCCGTGTGAGACCGTGGATCCCCACCCCAGACCGCGAAAATCTTGTTCCGCGTCTCGACGATGCTGCGCAATTGCGAACGCGCAAGATCACGATGTCGCAGCATCCATTTTTCGGGACGCCTTGACTTGAGAAAACACTGGGCTACATAGTCGCCGCGTGAGCCGCCCGGCTCGCAAACGGGGGTCAGGGCGCGGTACTCGCATCTTTTGGACCGCGCCCGGCACAGCTGGTCAGGGCGCGGTCCTGCCGATCGATCCGCCGGCTTCGCCCACACCCCACCTCAGAAATCCGTATTCTCCTCCCCGGCCGTGCGCTTCTGGTGGCGGATGTGCTGCCAGACGGCCAGCACAACGGAGAGGGCCGCCGCGGCGAGCAGGCCGCCCGAGATCGGCCGGGTCAGGAACAGCCAGGGATTGTCGTCGGTCATGATCGCGCGGATCAGGTTGATCTCGATCTGGTCGCCGAGGATGAGACCCAGGATCAGCGGCGCCAGCGGGAAGCCGGCCTTCACCAGCCCATAGCCGACCACGCCGAAGATCAGGAGCACATAGACGCTCGACATAGTGTTGTTGAGCGCATAGGCGCCCATCACGCACAGCACCATGATGACGGGAGCGAGCACGGCGAGTCGCACCGAGGTGAGGCGCAGCATCAGCGGCATCGCGGCCAGGCAGATCAGCAGCATCAGCGGGTGCGCCAGGATATAGGCGCCGTAGATGCCGTAGGCGAGGCCGGGGTTCTGCGACACGAACAAGGGGCCCGACTGGATGCCGTGGATGGTCATGGCGCCCAGCATCACGGCGGTGACGGCGTCACCGGGGATGCCGAAGGCCATGATGGTCATCAGCGAGCCCGACACGTTGGCGTTGTTGGACGCCTCCGAGGCGATGATGCCCTCGGAGTGGCCCTTGCCGAAGCGCTCGGGCGTCTTGGAGAACTTCTTGGCCTGGTCGTAGGCCATGACGCTCGAGGCGCTGCCGCCGATCGCCGGCAGGATGCCGATGACGAGGCCCACGATGGTGGACCACAGGAGCAGGAACGGCTGGCGGAAGATCTCCCAGTTGACCTTGAGATGGGAGTAGCGCTCGAACGTGGCGCGCAGCGTGCCTTTCGCCCTGGTGGCTGGGTCGCCCAGCTTCTCGATGTCGGTCATGATCTGGGCGAAGGCGAAGATGCCGATCAGCACGGGCAGGAACGGGAAGCCGCCGCCGATGAACTCCGAGCCGAAGGTGAAGCGCGGCACGCTGCCGATCGGATCGGTGCCGATGACGGTGATGAGGAGCCCGACCGCGGTGGAAACGAGGCCCTTCAGAAGCGAGGACTCGGTGAGGCCGGCGACCATGGCCATCGCCAGCACGAACAGCGAGAAGTACTCCCACGGGCCGAACTCGAGCGCAATGGCGGCGAGCGGCCCGGTCACGAACACGAGGAACAAGGCTCCGAGCAGACCGCCCCACACGGACGCCCACACGCCGAGCCAGATGGCACGCCCCGGCTCGCCGTTGCGCGCCATCGGGAAGCCGTCGAAGGTGGTGGCGATCGCCGATGGCGTGCCGGGGATGCCGAGGAGGCAGGCCGTGATGAGTCCGCCGGTGGAGCCGCCGACGTAGACGCCGGTCATCGCCGCCAGCCCCGCCAGCGGGTCGAGCCCGTAGGTGAACGGCAGGATCACGATCACCGTCAGGGTGATGGTGAAGCCCGGCAGCGAGCCGCCGACCACGCCGGCAAAGGTGCCGAGCAGGAGCGGCAGCATGTACTTCCACTGCAGGACGGTGACGATGCCGTTGCCGAGCAGCTCCAGCATGGTCACCAGTCCGTCCAGGCGCCGCGCGGCAGCAGCACGGAGAGATACCTCTCGAACGCCACATAGGTGAGCGCCGAGGTGCCGACGGCAATCGCCGCCAGCAGCAGCCACTGGCGCAGCGTCCGCGGCCGCTCCAGCACGAGCTGGAAGGCGGCGACGAACAGCACGGTGGCGATGCGGAAGCCGAGCAGGGGCAAGAGCGCAATGTAGGCGGCGACGGCCACGAAGGCGGCGGCCACCAGGCCATAGGCGCGCGGCGGCGCCGGCTCGGCAGCCTCCTGCGGTGCCGGCGCTGCGCGGCGCTGGGCGAGGACGTCCTGCAACACGAGCAGGGCGCATGCCACCGCCATGAAGCTCAGCACCAGCTTGGGATAGAAGCCGGGGCCGATCGGCACGATCGGCAGCTGCGGCAGGCCGAAGGCATAGGGCAGCAGGACAAGGCTGACCGCGAGACCGATCAGCCCCGCGATGCCGTCGCGGCGGAGCCGCATGGCCGCCTCACTTCTTCTTGAGAAGCCCGAGGTCGGCCATGATGGCCTTGTTCTCGCCGTCGATCTTGTCGAGGAAGGCCTTGTACTGCTTGTCGTCGAGGAAGGCGACGCGGGTGCCCTGCGCCTTCATCGAGTCCTTGAACGCCGGCTCGGCGGTGGCCTTGCCGCAGGCTTCGACCAGCTTGGCACGCACGTTGGCCGGCGTGCCCTTGGGCACGACGAGGCCGCGCGCCACCTCGTAGACCACGTTGACGCCGAGCTCCTTCAGCGTCGGCACGTCGGGGATCTCGGGTTCGCGCTTCTCGGTGGCGATGGCCAGGAACTTCAGCTGTCCGGCATCGACCTTGCCCTTCTGGGTGAGGTTGGCATCGGTGAGGTCGATATGGCCGCCCAGGATCGCGTTCATGCGCGGCGCCAGCCCCTCGTAGGACACGTACTTGAGCTTGGTGCCCGTGGCCTTCTCGATCAGCGCCGGGAAGATGTGGCTGGTGGAGCTCAGCGTGGCACCGACGGTGATCTGGCCCGGCCGCTTCTTGGCGTCCTCGAGGAACTCCTTGAAGCTCTTCCACGGCGTCTTCGGGCTCGACGTCAGCACGGAGGGGGTGGCGGCCACCAGGCAGATCGGGTCGAAGTCGGTGTACTTTACATCGGTGAGACCCGAGTAGTTCACGAGGTGGATGTAGTCGTGCATGGCGTAGACGGTGTAGCCGTCGGCGGGCGAGGCCTTGGCCTCGCGCGCCCCGACCGTGCCCGAGGCGCCGCCGACGTTGGCGATGACGACGGTCCCGCCCACGTGCTTCTGCAGCAGCGGCGCGAGCGGGCGGAAGATGTTGTCGGTGTCGCCGCCGGCGGCCCACGGCACGATCATCTTGATCGGGCGCTCCGGGAATTGCTGGGCGCTTGCTGAGGCGGCCAAGCCGGCGGTAATGAGGGCGGCGGCAGCCGCGAAGGAAAGCTTTCTCACTTTGGCGCTCCCTTGAGTTCACGTGCCCTGTGTTGTTGTGTCATCGACGCACACTAGCGCAAGCAATTTCCGCCAGGCAATGCCGGCAGGGGAAAGCTTTGCCGCATGCTTTCCCGCGCAGGTTGCTGGGCGTCCGGCCGTCTGCTTAGCTTCCGCCCGCGCGTAGATCGGAGAAGCGCATGTCGACCCAGGACCTGCACGGGCTCGCCCTTTCCACATCCTCGCCGGATACAGCCCGCGCCTTCAATCACACGATTGCGGGGTATCTCGCCTACCTGGCGGATACGCCTGCGCGTCTGCAGGAGCTGCTCGCCGCCGACCCCGGATTCGGCTTTGCGCACCTGCTCAAAGGCTATTTCCTCATGCTCTCCTTCAACGTCGCCCACGTGCCGGCGGCGCGTGCGGCGCTCGCGACGGCAGAGCGGCTCTCGGGCGGCGCCACGGCGCGCGAGCGCGCCCATGTCGCCGTTCTCGCGCGTTGGATCGCGGGCGACATGGACGCCACGCTGCGCGGCTGGGAGCAGGTCCTCGACGAGCATCCGCTCGATCTCCTGGCCTTCCGGCTGCACCACCACACCGCCTTCTGGTTGGGGCGCGCGGACCTCATGGCGGCCCAGGCCGACAAGGCGCTGGCGCGCTGGAGCGCGGAGCTCGCCGGCTGGCCCACGCTGCTGGCGTGCCGCTGCTTCGCCGAGGAGGAGATCGGCAACTACGCCGTCGCCGAGGCGGCAGGGCGCGAGGCGATTGCCCTCAGGCCGGGCGATCTGTGGGCCGCGCACGGGGTCGCCCACGTGCTGGAGATGCAGGGGCGCCGCGAGGAGGGCCTCGTCTGGCTCGCGGCGCTGGAGCCCAACTGGGAGGGCGGCAACAATCTCAAGCATCACCTGTGGTGGCACCGGGCGCTCTATCACCTGGAGCGGCGGGAGATCGAGGAGGTGCTCGACCTCTACGACCGACGCTTCCGCAACCTGGCCTCCCCGCTCACGCAGGCGCAACCCGACCTCTACATCGACGTGCAGAACGCCGCCTCCATGCTGTTCCGGGTGGAGCGCCAGGGCGTCGACGTGGGCGGGCGCTGGGGCGAGCTCGCCGACAAGGCCGAGGCGCGCATCGGCGACTGCCTCTCGGTGTTCACCCTGCCGCACTGGACGATGGCGCTCGCTGCAGCCGGACGCCACGACGCGGCCCGCAGAATGCTGGACGCCATGCGCGCCTTCGCTGCCAGCGGGGCCGGCACGGCTGCACACCTGGTGCGCGATTTTGCCATTCCCATCGGAGAGGCGCTGATGGCACGCGCCGGTGGCGCGCCTGGCCGTGCCTGCGATCTCATGCGGCCGGCGCTCGACGGCATGCACCTGATGGGCGGCAGCCACGCCCAGCAGGACGTGCTCTGGCAGCTGTTCCTCGATTGCGCGCTCAAAGCGCGGCGGCGCGACGACGTGGAGCGGGTGCTGGCGCGGATGGCAAGCCGCCATCCGGTGCCGATTGCCGAGCGCGTCGGCTATGCCGGCGCCCTGTTCATGGTGCACTGACATGACGACGGGCGGCGCGGACTTGAAGCTCGGCATCGCCGGGCTGGGTGCCATCGGCAAGGCGGTGGCGCGCGCCGTCGACGCCGGGGCCGTGCAGGGCATCCGCCTCGTTGCGGTCTCCGTGCGGGATCAGGCGAAGGCCGAGACGGCGATCGCGGGCCTCGGGGCGCCGCCACGCCTCGTGAGCCTCGCCGACCTCGCCGAGGCCGCCGACATCGTCGTCGAATGTCTGCCGTCGCAACATTTCGCCGCCGTCGCCGGCCCGGCCATCGAGCGCGGGCGCCTCTTCGTCCCGCTCTCGGTCGGCGCGCTGATCGACCACATGCCTCTCGTCGAGCGCGCCCGCGAGACGGGGGCACGCATCCTGGTGCCGACCGGGGCGCTGCTCGGGCTCGATGCCGTGCGGGCCGCAGCGGAAGGCAGGATAGCGTCGGTCAAGATCGTCACGCGCAAGCCGCCGGCGGGGCTGGCCGGGGCGCCGCTTCTCGTTGCGCGCGGGATCGACCTGGAGGGGCTGAAGCAGCCGCTCCGGGTGTTCGAGGGCAGCGCGCGCGAGGCCATCGCCGGCTTCCCGGCCAACGTCAACGTGGCGGTGGCGCTGTCGCTCGCCGGCATCGGCCCGGATGCGACGCGGGCCGAGATCTGGGCCGATCCCGGGGTCACCCGCAACACCCACACCATCAGCGTGAAATCCGACTCCGCCGACCTCACGATGACGATCGAGAACGTCCCGTCCGAGGAGAACCCGCGCACGGGCAAGATCACCGCGCTCAGCGTGCTCGCGCTCTTGCGCCGTTTGACCGCGCCCCTGGTGCTCGGGAGCTGATGCGCGGGCGCGTGTGCGGGGGCTCTCCGGCAACGGAGAGCGTGCTCGCCTGCTGCACCAGCCAGTCCACGAACGCCTCGACGTGCGGCCGGCGGCCCGTGGTCTGCGAGCGGACGACGACATAGGCGCGCGCGCCGATCAGGCTCCTCGCAAACGGCGCAACGAGCGTCCCCTGCTCCAGGGTCGCGCCCACCAGCCGGCCGATGCCCATGGCCACGCCCTGGGCGCCGATCGCCGCCTGGATCATCTGCTCGTAGTTGTCGAAGCGGATCGAGGCCGCCGGCTCGAGGTCGGGGTGGCCCTGCGCCTCCAGCCACGTCCCCCAGTCGAGAAAGCCCTTGGCCGCGTCGATGTGCAGCAAGGCATGATGCCGGAGATCATCGAGGCTGCGCAGGGGATGGGGGCCCTCGGTCTGCAGCGCCGGGCTGCACACCGGAAACAGCTCCTCGCCGAACAGGCGGATGGCGCCTTCGGGGGCCTCCTCCTCGCGCACGTAGCGCACCGCCACGTCGACCAGGCTGCGCTCCAGATTGAACGTCTTGTAGGTGGCGGAGATGCGCACATCCACGTCCGGGTGGAGCGCGGTGAAGCTGCGCAGGCGCGGGATCAGCCACAGCGAGGCGAACCCGCCCGTCGTGGTGACGGTGAGGTGCGGCGCCTCGGCGTCGGAGCGCAGGCGGTCGGTGGTCTGCTGCAGGCGCTCGAGGCATTCACTCGCCGCCCGGAGCAGCGAGCGCCCCGCCTCGGTCAGGGCCAGGCTGCGTGGCCGGCGCTCGAACAGGGCCATGCCCAGATGCTCCTCGAGGGCCCGCATCTGCCGGCTCACCGCCGATTGCGTGACGCTGAGCTCCTCCGCGGCTCTGGTGAAGCTGAGCGTGCGGGCGGCCGCCTCGAAGCCTCGGATGAGATCGAGCGGCGGCAGATTGAAGCGTCGCTGATGCTGATGCATTACCACTGCTCATGCATGCCGTGAGAAATGATCGTTTGTGCCGCGCACAAAGTGCGCCTATCTCCCGCACAACACAAGCATCTGAACATGGAGCCGTGTCTCGATCAATGCGCCCAGCGCATGCTTCGAGCGCGTGCCGAGGAGGTGGCCATGCAGCATGTCGTCAATCGTCGGCCGGTCGAGCTGGCGGCGCATTCGGTCTATCGCATCGACGGCCGCGCAGGCCTGCAGATCACGGCCGTCGCGGGCAGCGTGTGGGTCACCCAGGCGAACGACCCGCGCGACATCGTCCTGGGCCGCGGCCGATCCTTCGTTCTCGACCGCAAAGGCGTGGCGGTGGCCTACGCGCTGCTGGACGATGCGGCGATCCTCGTCAGCCAGCTTGCAGGTTCCAGGCTCCAGGGACCCGAGCGCGCATGACCGAAACCTGAAACCTGAAACCTGAAACCTCCGATGCTCTATCAGATCCATCGCTACCCCGCAGACCTCATCGATGTGGTGCGCCTCGACGGCGGCCGCCGCCTGGTCATTCGGCCGGTGCTGCCGCAGGATGCGGACCTGACGCGGGCGTTCTTCGGCAGTCTGCCGGCGGCGGACCGCTACGACCGCTTCATGAGCCCGATGCGCAACCTGTCGCCGGAGCTCGTCAGGCGCTTCACCGATGTGGACTATACCGATCACCTGGCCCTGGTCGCCCAGCTCATCGAGGACGGACAGGAGACGGTGGTGGCGGAGGCGCGGTACGCACGCCTCGCCTCGGACCCGGCGGCGGCCGAGTTCGCCGTCTCGGTGGCCGAGCACTGGCAGGGCAACGGTCTTGCGAAGCTCCTGCTCGGCAAGCTCGTGCGCCGCGCGGCGACCGCCGGCATTCGGCGCATCGTCGGCGAGACGCTGGCGACCAACACCAAGATGTTGCATCTCGCCCGCAAGGCCGGTTTCGGCATCAGCCCGAGCCCGCAGGCCCGCGGCATCATGCTGCTGGAGCGGACGATCGACGCCTGGCCTTCCGATGGCGGGGGCGCGGAGCACACCTGCGCCTTCGCGGGTTGAACGAGCAAACCTTTTGGCGATGCCGCGCCCCCGTGTCCCATTTCGGGAATCGCGCGCAGACGGCCTGGCGAGGCCAGGGCGTGGACCCGGCTGGGGGGGCTCCTACCCCTTGCCAGGGCGGCGAGCCCGGCCAGGGCCCGCTCCAGCGCAGCGGGAGACGCTGTCCTGCGGTTGCGGGCGCCGAGTCCGGCGCCGGCTCGGCTGCGGCGCCGAGGAGGCTCAAGGGCCGGCCGCCGGATCGCTGCGATCGGCGCCCTCGCGCCAGCGCCGCAGGCGGCGCGCCAGCCCGATCATGGCGAGGCTCAAGAGCCCCAGGCCCGCCGCGACCAGGGCGCCAAAGAACAGGACCGGGGCGAGCGCCCAGACGGCAATCACCGCAAGGACGATGGCCGTTGCGGCGAGCCACAGGTGCAAGAGCGACGATCGCCGCGTGCGGTAGCCTACCCAGGCCCACGCCAGCCCGAGCAGGAACTGGGCGATAAAGATGCCCGCCGCAGCGCGTCCCACGCCGGCAACGCCCCGCCCTCCGATCCACACCGCGAGATAGACGGCAACCGAGCCGGCCAGCGCCGCGGCAAAGGCGGCGACCGGGAGCTTCTGCCATTGGTCGGCACGGCGGCCGAGCCAAAGTGCCACCACCACCACGACCGGGTTGAGCAGCGCGGTCAGCAGCACGGCCTGCAGATCGACCGGGCTCAGGATCGGGGTCTGGGGCATGTGTCGCCTCGGCCGGCCGCTGCCTCAGGCGTGCGGCTTGCCTTCCAGCCGGTCGCGCAGCTTCTCCTCCTCGTACTGGATGAACCAGCCGATCATCTGCCGCCACAGGGCTTCGCACAGGTCGGGCGGCACGCCCCTCTCCCGGGCCCGCGCCCGCACCTTGTCGATCACCTGCTGGTTGCGCCAGGGCACGTTGGCATCCTGGCGCGCCTCCAGCTTGAGCTGCCAGGCGCGCTCCACATAGCCGAAGCGGTCGGCGACGAGGTCGACGAGCGCGGCATCGACGCGGTCGATCTCGGCGCGCACCTCCGTCATGTCCCGGCAGTCTCGAGGCTTCTTGGTCATGGCTCGTCAGGGCTCGCTCAGTTGGCTCACGAGGAATTCGCGCACCCGGCCGATGCCCGGCGGCAGGCTCGGCGCCGGGCCAGCCTTGCCCGCCATGGGCGATCAGCGCAATGCCGTAGTGCTGCGCCAAGTCCACCTCCGACTGGGTCCTGGGGCCCCCCGGCAGCGCCACGACGGCGTCGGCGGAGAGTGCGTTGATGTGGTTGCGGCTCAGCATGTCCCCGCCGTCGTCGCCCGAGCTCGGCAGATGCGTGTAGATGGCGAGCACCACCCACCGCACCGCCGAGGCGCGATGCGAATGCTTCAGGTTCTGCGCGGTCATGCCGGTCGATCCCTGGTTGCCGTCGATCCCTGGCAGCCGAGGCAGCCGCTGCAACCCCGCGCGGCCCCTCGCTGCCCTCGAAGGCTAGCCGTAAAACACCGGCGTAGCAAAAAGCGGCACCGGTTGGCATGGCCTTTACTCTGGCGCTGGCGGAGACTTCCCCCTGGGCCCGCGAATCGCCTAGCCTCGCCGGTACCTCGTGTGCCTCGTCCTCTCCGGGAGCATGCCCTTGCGCACCCTGCTCGAGCTGCCCGCCGAGATCGCCAGCGCCTTCTTCTTCGCCGCCTCCGTCGGCGTCGGCGCCGGAGCCATCACCGCCAGCCACACCCACCGCCTGGTGCCGGCCTTCCAGGTGGCTCTGGCGGCCTTCCTCGTGGCCTCGGCGAGCTTCGGCTATGCCATCTGGCGCGCCCGCCGCTTGCGATCGCGACGCATGTTCCGCCGCATTCGCGCGGTCGTGGCCCGGCGCTAGAACGAGGCCGCACCCGGGCGGCCGGGGAAGCGCACGCTCGCCGGCGCCGTGGGGCCCGCGCTCGAGCCCTTCTCGCTTAAGCCCTTCTTAGGCAATCTGCGGTTCTCTTCCGTCGAGGGACAGCGTCTCCGTCGAGGGACAGCGTCCAGCTCGCGGGAGGAAGCCCTATGCGTGTGCGTGCCGTGGTGTTGGCCAGCCTGCTTGTTGCATCGGCGAGCCTTGCGTGCGGCGGTCCGGCCGCGGCAGCCGGGCGAGACGAGAACCCCGACGGCTTCGGCATCTACTCCCCGCTCGACCGCAAGGGCCGCGTCTATCGCTACGACGCGCGCTCCTGGTACTACCGGCGGCCGCGCTACTACCCCGACTACGCCTCCAACTACTGGGTGCCGCGGTCCTACATGCGCTATCGCTATCGCTACCTGCCCTACGGCCCCCGCTATCGCTACCATCCCGCGTGGGGCTATCCACGTTGGGAGCGCAGGGACGACAGCTGTTGCCGCCCGTGGAGGTGGTGACGCGTTGATGCCACAATCGTGTGCCAACCCATTGATTGTGCGACGGGAGTCGTTGCTTCTCAGCGTTCTGCCTATGTTGCCCATGTTTTCCCACCGCAATCACACCAGCCGCTGAGCTGCCCTGCTCGGTGGCGTTCGCCGGAGGACGAACCCATGCTGAAAAAGCTCATGCAGAGTGCTGCGGCGTTGACCCTGGTGCTCGGCATCGTCGCCGCCACCAGCCAGGATGCCGAAGCGCGGCGCCGGGGTGGTGTTGGCGCAGGCATTGTCATCGGTACCATTCTCGGCCTCGGCATCGCCGGCGCCTACGCGGGGCCGCGCTATTACGAAGGTCCGGCGTGCTATCGGGGTCCGCGCCAGTGCGGCTACGTCGGCCGCAGGTGCTGGCACAGCAGCTACGGCGAGCGCATCTGCCGCGGCGGCGAGTACCGCTGCTGGCGCACCGAGATCTGCGACTGAGCCGGCGCAGCTCCGCCTGCAAGCGTCCCAGCTGACCCGTCCCAACTGATCCAATGGCGCCGCGCGTCCCGCGGCGCCATTTGTCTTCCACCGTATTCGCGCGCGGGCCACCGCTGCGCCTGCCCGACGCCCGGTGTCCCTAGCGTCGTGACTCCGAGGCATCGAACGGTGTCATTCCGGCGCTCGGCTGCACCGGCGAAGGCCGGTGTCGCCGGCAGGCGCCGGCATGACGAGAACGGATGAAGCGTCGGAGACAGAGCGCTAGCGCCCGGCGGTGGCGAGCAGGCCCTGCCGGTGCGCGGCCGCCCAGTGCAAGGCGATGGCCGCGGCGTTGGAGACGTTGAGGCTGGCGAGCGGTCCGTCAGTCGAGATGCGGGCGAGCCGGTCGCAGCTCTCCCGGGTCAGCTGCCGCAGGCCCTTGCCCTCGGCTCCGAGCACCAGGGCGGCGCCGGCAGGCCAGGTCATCTCCTCCAGGCTCTCGGTGGCCCCTGCATCGAGCCCGATCACGGCGACGCCCAGGGCCCGGAGGTCGGCGATCGCCCTGGCGAGATTTTGCACCAGGGCCACCGGCACGTGCTCCAGCGCGCCGGATGCCGCTTTGGCGAGCGCACCATCGAGCGGCGGGCTGTGGCGGCGCGTCATGACGAGGCCGCCGGCGCCAAACACCGCCGCGGAGCGCAGGATGGCGCCGACATTGTGCGGGTCGGTGATCTGGTCGAGCACCAGCAGGGGCCGGTTGCCGGCGCCGGAAGCGAGCTCCGCCAGCTCGGGCTCCGGCAGCGGCTCGGTCTCGACGAGGGCCCCCTGGTGCACGGCATCGGCGCCCAGGCGCCGCTCCAGGTCCCTGGGCAGCACGCGCTCGCGGGCGACCTGGCGCCCGGCGAGGGCCGCCTGCAGCCGGCGCTCGGCGTTGTCGGTCAGGAGCAGGCTGCGAATGCCGCGCCGGGGATTGGCCAGGACCGCCTCGACGGCGTGCAGGCCGAAGATGAGACAGTGCTCGCCACCATCCGGTCCTTGCCGCCTCGTGGCACCGGGCCGTGGGGATCGCGATGGATGTGGGCCTCGCATATTTGGGCTCAATCTCGGGGCTGGGCTGGGTGGCAGCGGTAAGCTACGCCGTGTGAACGGCGCTCGACACGCACTATCGCGCGTTTCGTCTGGACTTTGTGTGTCCCGCGACAACCGGCGAGTCGCAACAAGCTCGTGGATGCCGGTCGTTGCTATTGACTTTGGCCGGATCGATCACCATAACCCTGGGCCATTGCCCCTGCTGGCGACGGCGGGGCGATTTTGTTTGGCCACGGGGTCAGACTCCTCGCTTCCAACGGCTTTGCGGAATGCAATCTTTGCGGAATGCAATAGCGAGAAGCGAGGGGTCTGACTCCGTTCATGTCCTGGAGGGGTGCCCGAGTGGCTAAAGGGGACGGACTGTAAATCCGTTGGCTACGCCTACGCTGGTTCGAATCCAGCCCCCTCCACCAGGTTTCAGGCATCAGGTTTCAACTTTCAGGCTCCTGGGATCAGGAAAGACCACGTTGAGAATCAGGTCTCTGAAACCTGACACCTGAAACCTGATCCCTGCTAAGCGGGTGTAGCTCAATGGTAGAGCAACAGCCTTCCAAGCTGATGACGAGGGTTCGATTCCCTTCACCCGCTCCAGAAGTCTCGAACCGTGGGGAGGCGGGCTATGGAACGGGCCAGTCTGGCGCAGCTGTTGAAGACTATCGGCCTGACGCTGTTGGTGGTGCACGTTTTGGCACGCATCGGCTTCGGGCTCTATGCCGTCAGCATCGATCCCTCGCTGACGTTGTTCTCGTGGGAGGGCCTGCATGCGGTGCTCTCGACGAAGAGCTTGGCGGCGATACGTGAAGATTTACCAATTTGGATTGCATTTCCGCTGGGCATGGCAGGGCTAGGCGGCGTGGTGCTGTGGTTGGCGGGTTGGCTGTTGGGGCTGCGGCGTAGCCCATCCTGAGGACAAGGAAAGATGGCGAAGGCGAAATTCGAGCGGACGAAGCCGCACTGCAACGTTGGGACGATCGGGCACGTGGACCACGGCAAGACGACTTTGACGGCGGCGATGACGAAGGTTTCGGCGGACCGGGGGTGGACGCAGACGGCGGTGAGCTACGACCAGGTTGCGAAGGCCTCGGAGAGCCAGGGCCGGCGCGACCCGACCAAGATCCTGACGATCGCGACTTCGCACGTGGAGTATTCCACCGACAAGCGCCACTACGCGCACGTGGACTGCCCCGGGCACGCGGACTACGTGAAGAACATGATCACGGGCGCGGCGCAGATGGACGGGGCGATCCTGGTGGTGAGCGCGGTGGACGGGCCGATGCCGCAGACGCGCGAGCACATCCTTCTGGCGCGGCAGGTGGGGGTTCCCTACATCGTGGTGTTCCTGAACAAGTGCGACGTTGTGGACGACCCTGAGATTCTGGACCTGGTCGAGATGGAGGTGCGCGAGCTTCTGTCGAAGTACCAGTTCCCCGGCGACGACGTTCCTGTGATCCGCGGGGCAGCGATCCAGGCGCTCAACGGGGAGAAGGGGGCGCTTGCGGACGAGGCGATCGTGAAGCTGTTCGATGCGATCGACACCTACATCCCGCTGCCTGAGCGCCCGAAGGACCTGCCGTTCCTGATGCCGATCGAGGACGTGTTCTCGATCTCGGGGCGCGGCACGGTTGTGACGGGGCGCATCGAGCGCGGCAAGATCAAGGTGGGCGAGGAGATCGAGATCGTCGGGCTGCGCGACACGCAGAAGTCGGTGGTGACGGGCGTCGAGATGTTCCGCAAGCTCCTGGATGCGGGCGAGGCCGGCGACAACGTGGGCTGCCTGCTGCGCGGCATCGACAAGGAGAAGGTGGAGCGCGGGCAGGTTCTGTGCAAGCCGGGCTCGATCAAGCCGCACAAGAAGTTCAAGGCGGAGGCCTACATCCTGACGAAGGAGGAGGGCGGGCGTCATACGCCGTTCTTCACCAACTACCGCCCGCAGTTCTACTTCCGGACGACGGACGTGACGGGTGTGGTGTCGCTGCCGGAGGGGACGGAGATGGTGATGCCGGGCGACAACGTGGCGGTGACGGTGGAGCTGATCACGCCGATTGCGATGGAGGAGAAGCTGCGCTTCGCCATCCGCGAGGGCGGCCGCACGGTGGGTGCCGGGGTCGTCACCAGCATCATCGAGTAGGAGACGAAGCGCGAATCGATCAAGCGCAGCTGACGGGCTGCAGGAGGCGCGATTCCTTTGGAAAACATGGGGAAAAGGCAGTGGGATGGGGTTCTTGGGGGTTCCAACCCCACAAGTGACGATGTTGTCAAGAAAAAAATGTGACAAGCCTGTCGAACTAGGTTATGTAGGCGCTCCCGCGCGGGTCGGCCTGGGCTCAAGGGGTGTAGCTCAATTGGTAGAGCGTCGGTCTCCAAAACCGAAGGCTGGGGGTTCGAGACCCTCCGCCCCTGCCAGTCATTGTTGCGCCCTTGTGCACAGGCCCGCCCGTCCGAGGGGGCGAGGCCACTGAAGCGAAGTACAAGATCAAGGAGCGGTCGGCCGGGCAGTCCAGTCTACACGGCCGAACGATCATGGGCAGATGAAGAATCCACTCACCTTTATCCAAGAGGTACGGCAGGAAGTATCGAAGGTCACGTGGCCGACCTGGAAGGAGGTCTGGATCACGACGGCCATGGTGCTCCTCATGGTGACGCTGACCGCGGTGTTCTTCCTGGTGGCCGATCAGATTATCGCCACCGTCATCCGGTTCCTGCTCGGCTCCGGCCAGCAGGCCGGTTGACGAGCGGTCTTGAGCAGCGAGGGCTAGAGACCTGAGCCATGGAGAAGCGCTGGTACATCGTGCACGCGTACTCGAATTTCGAGCGCAAGGTTGCCGAGGCGATCAAGGACCGCGCCAAGGCCGCCGGCCTCACCGACCTCTTCGAGGAGGTCCTGGTGCCGACCGAGGACGTGGTCGAGGTGCGGCGCGGGCGCAAGGTGCAGGCGGAGCGGAAGTTCTTCCCGGGCTACGTTCTGGTCAAGATGGCCATGACGGATGCGGCCTATCACCTGATCAAGAACACGCCCAAGGTGACGGGCTTTCTGGGGGCGGACAACAAGGCGACGCCGATCACCGAGGACGAGGCCAAGCGCATCCTCTACCAGGTCAAGGAGGGGGTGGAGCGGCCGAAGCCGATGATCACCTTCGAGATCGGCGAGAAGGTGCGGGTGGCGGACGGTCCCTTCGCCTCGTTCGAGGGGCAGGTGGAGGAGGTCGACGAGGAGCGCTCGCGCGTCAAGGTTGGCGTCCTGATCTTCGGCCGGCCGACGCCGGTCGAGCTCGAGTTCGGGCAGGTCGAGAAGGTCGTATGAGCGGGCATCAAGGGGCACCGCGCGGTTAGTGAAGGAAGGTCGGGGAGCCGATGGCCAAGAGAATTGACGGTTACATCAACTTGCAGGTGCCTGCCGGGCAGGCCAACCCGTCACCCCCGATCGGTCCGGCGCTGGGCCAGCGCGGCCTGAACATCATGGAGTTCTGCAAGCAGTTCAATGCCAAGACCAAGGACCTGGAGGCGGGCGCCCCGATCCCCGTGAAGATCACGGTGTTCTCGGACCGGACCTTCGCGTTCGAGATGCGCACGCCGCCCGCGTCCTATCTGTTGAGGAAGATCGCCAACGTGGCGGGAGGCTCCAAGGACCCGGGGCGGACGAGCGCCGGAACCGTCACCATGGACCAGGTGCGCGAGGTCGCCAAGCAGAAGATGAAGGACCTCAATACGGACAACGTCGAGGCCGCCGCGAAGACCATTGCCGGGACCGCGCGCTCGATGGGACTGCAGGTGGTGGAGTAAGGCGATGGCAAAGGTGGGCAAACGTTTGAAGGCCGTGCGCGAGGGCGTCGATCGGGAGAAGTTCTATCCGCTTCCGGAGGCGGTGAAGGTCGTCAAGTCGCGCGCCAAGGCGAAGTTCGACGAGACCGTGGAGGTCGCCATGAACCTCGGCGTGGATCCCAAGCACGCCGACCAGATGGTGCGCGGCGTGTGCGCCCTGCCCAACGGCTCGGGGCGCACGCTGAGGGTCGCCGTCTTCGCCAGGGGGCCGAAGGCCGAGGAGGCCAAGGCCGCCGGCGCCGACGTCATCGGGGCGGAGGACCTGGTCGAGCAGGTGCAGGGCGGCACCATCAACTTCGACCGCTGCATCGCGACGCCCGACCTGATGGGCCTCGTCGGCCGCCTGGGCAAGGTGCTGGGCCCGCGCGGGCTGATGCCGAACCCGCGCGTCGGCACGGTGACCATGGACGTGACCGCGGCGGTGAAGGCCGCCAAGGGCGGTGCGGTGGAGTTTCGCGTGGAGAAGGCGGGCATCGTGCAGGCCGGCGTCGGCAAGGCGAGCTTCTCGGAGCAACAGCTCATCGAGAACATCAAGGCGTTCGTCGACGCCGTGGTGCGCGCCAAGCCCCCCGGCGCGAAGGGGAACTACCTCAACAAGATTTCGCTCAGCTCGTCCCAGGGCGTGGGCGTCAAGGTCGACGCGGCAAGCGTCGCCGCTTCAGCGTGAGGGAGGTGCAGGAGAAAGAGAGAGAACGATCGGGCATTCGCCCGGACTAGGGAAGCACTGCGGTGCCTTCCCCAACCTGTCCGAGACTGCCGGTGCCGGAGCTGTCCGGCTCAAACCTCGAGCTGAGGGCCTGCACGAGACGGGAGACGAACGGGATCGCGGGCCAACCGCGCCGGTTCGAGCCTCTAGGGTCTGCACCTTCGCATCGCCGCGAGGGATGGACGGGTTTCTTGGATCGCCAGCTCGCATGAGCGGCAAGGTGCAACCCCGCGGAGTAGAGCGCCTTTCGGCGCCGGCCGCAAGATGGAGTGAGCAAACGTGGATAGAGCCCAGAAACGCGAGGTCGTTGAACGGCTCAACGACCAGTGGAAGACCAGCGGTGTCATCGTGGTCGCCCACTACAAGGGCCTGACGGTCGCCCAGATGACCGATTTCCGCAAGCGCATGAAGGACGCGGGCGGAGTGGTCAAGGTGACCAAGAACCGGCTGGCCAAGCTGGCCCTCAAGGATACCGACGTGGAGTCCGTATCCGACCTCCTCGAGGGGCAGACCTGCGTGGCCTTCTCCGAGGACCCGGTCAGCGCGGCCAGGGTGTCCGTCAAGTACTCGAGGGAGAACGACAAGCTCGTCATCCTCGGCGGCGCGATGGGCAAGACGCGGCTCGACACCGACGGCGTCAAGGCGCTGGCGGACCTGCCGTCGCTCGACGAGCTCAGAGCCAAGCTTCTCGGCCTGTTGCAGGCACCGGCGGCCAAGCTGCTCGCCACCCTGAACGAGCCCGGATCGAAGCTGGCGCGCACCCTGGCGGCCAGGGTCGCCAAGGAGGAGGCGCGGGCCGCCTGAGAAGCGAGCTGAAGCGAATGAGACAGGCGGCGGTTGCCGCGGATCGAACCAACAGAACGAGACGGAAGGAACAGTGCAATGACTGATGCAGCGATCGCCAAGGTCGGAGACACCATCGCGGACCTCACCCTGCTGCAGACGGCGGCCCTCATCACCTACCTGGAGGACAAGCTGGGCGTGAAGGCCGCGGTTGCGGCGGTTGCGCCCGCACCGGCTGCGGGTGCAGCTGCCCCGGCCGCGGAGGAGCAGACGGAGTTCACCGTCATCCTCAAGTCGGCCCCGCCGGACAAGAAGCTCGCCGTCATCAAGGAGGTGCGCACCATTGTCCAGGGCCTCGGCATCAAGGAGGCCAAGGAGCTTGTGGAGGCCGGCGGCAAGACCATCAAGGAAGGCGTGTCCAAGGAAGAGGCTGCCAAGCTCAAGAAGCAGCTCGAGGACCAGGGCGCGGTGGTCGAGGTCAAGTAGCCGGGAGACGCGTCCGTCAGACAGACGCAACGACACCGCTTGCGGCGGAGCCCAGGGGCACTGCCGCAGGCACGCAAACAGGTTCCCTTCGCCTTGAAGGACGAGGAAATCGAGAATGGTTGAATCCTACAGTGGTCGCAGGCGCATCCGCAAGCAATTCGGCACCATCGGCGAGGTTGCCGAGATGCCCAACCTCATCGAGGTGCAGAAGAGCTCCTACGACGACTTTCTGATGGTCAAGGAGCCGCCGGGCGGCCGGCCGGATCAGGGGCTGCAGGCCGTCTTCAAGTCGGTGTTCCCGATCTCCGATTTCTCGGGGCGGGCGACGCTCGACTTCGAGCGCTACGAGTTCGAGCCGCCCAAGTACGACGTCGACGAGTGCCAGCAGCGCGACATGACCTACGCCGCGCCGCTCAAGGTCAAATTGCGCCTCATTGTGTTCGACGTGAACGAGGAGACCGGGGCCCGGTCCGTCAAGGACGTGAAGGAGCAGGACGTCTACATGGGCGACATGCCGTTCATGACGCCCAACGGCACCTTCATCATCAACGGCACCGAGCGCGTGATCGTCAGCCAGATGCACCGCTCGCCCGGCGTGTTCTTCGACCACGACAAGGGCAAGACCCACGCGTCCGGCAAGTACCTGTTCGCGGCCCGCATCATCCCCTACCGCGGCTCCTGGCTCGACTTCGAGTTCGACGCCAAGGACATCGTCTTTGTGCGCATCGACCGGCGCCGCAAGCTGCATGTGACGACGCTGCTCTATGCCCTGGGCTTCGACAAGGAGAGCATTCTCGCGGCGTTCTACAACACCATCCGCGCCAAGGACACCAAGCTCGGCTGGAAGGTGCCGTTCGTGCCGGAGAAGATGCGCGGCATCACGCCGATTGCCGACCTCATCAACGCCAAGACCGGCGAGGTGGTGGCCAAGGCCGGCGAGAAGATCACGGCCAAGCGCGCCCGCGAGCTGGGGGAGGAGGGGCTCAAGGAGGTGCTCTTCAACGCCGCCGATCTCGCCGGCAAGTACCTGGCCGAGGACATCGTCAACATGCAGACCGGCCAGATCTACGGCGAGGCCGGGGACGAGCTCGACGCCAAGCTGCTTGAGACCTTCAAGGAGGCGAAGGTCAAGGAGTTTCCGATCCTCGACGTCGATCATGTCACGATCGGCGCGTTCATCCGCAACACGCTCAACGTCGACAAGAGCTCCGATCAGCAGGGAGCGCTGATGGACATCTACCGGGTGATGCGCCCGGGCGAGCCGCCGACGCTGGACGCGGCCATGACGCTGTTCAACCTCCTGTTCTTCGATCCGGAGCGCTACGACCTCTCCGCCGTCGGCCGCGTCAAGATGAACATGCGCCTCGACCTCAAGTGCGACGACACCGTGCGCACGCTGCGCACCGAGGACATCGTGTCGGTCATCAGGACGCTCGTCGACCTGCGCGACGGCAAGGGCGAGATCGACGACATCGACAACCTCGGCAACCGCCGGGTGCGCTCGGTGGGCGAGCTGATGGAGAACCAGTACCGCCTGGGGCTCCTGCGCATGGAGCGCGCCATCAAGGAGCGCATGTCGTCGGTCGACATCGACACGGTGATGCCGCAGGACCTCATCAACGCCAAGCCGGCGGCGGCGGCGGTGCGCGAGTTCTTCGGCTCCTCGCAGCTCAGCCAGTTCATGGACCAGACCAACCCGCTCTCCGAGATCACGCACAAGCGGCGTCTCTCGGCGCTTGGACCGGGCGGCCTCACGCGCGAGCGCGCCGGCTTCGAGGTGCGCGACGTGCACCCGACGCACTACGGCCGCATCTGCCCGATCGAGACGCCGGAAGGCCCGAACATCGGCCTCATCAACTCGCTCGCCACCTTCGCGCGCGTCAACAAGTACGGTTTCATCGAGAGCCCGTACCGCAAGGTGGAGAAGGGCAAGCTGACCGACGAGGTCACCTACCTCTCGGCCATGGAGGAGGCGCGCTATCACGTCGCCCAGGCCAACGCCGAGATCGACGAGAAGGGCCGGCTGACAGACGATCTGATCATCTGCCGCTACCAGGGCGACGTGCTGCCGGTCTCCTCTGATCAGGTCGACTACATCGACGTGTCGCCCAAGCAGCTGGTTTCGGTGGCCGCGGCGCTGATTCCGTTCCTGGAGAACGACGACGCCAACCGCGCGCTGATGGGCTCCAACATGCAGCGTCAGGCCGTGCCCCTCATCAAGGCCGAGGCGCCGCTGGTCGGCACCGGCATGGAGGAGGTGGTGGCGCGCGATTCCGGCGCCGCCATCGCCGCGCGCCGCACCGGCATCGTCGACCAGGTGGATGCCACGCGCGTCGTCATCCGCGCAACGGAGGAGACCGACCCCTCCAAGCCGGGCGTCGATATCTACCGGCTCAGGAAGTTCCAGCGCTCCAACCAGAACACCTGCATCAACCAGCGTCCGCTGGTGACGGTGGGCGACTCCGTAAAGGCCGGCGACATCATCGCCGACGGGCCTTCCACGGACCTGGGCGATCTGGCGCTCGGCAAGAATGTGCTCGTCGCGTTCATGCCGTGGATGGGCTACAACTTCGAGGACTCCATCCTCCTCTCCGAGCGCGTCGTGTTCGACGACGTCTTCACCTCGATCCACATCGAGGAGTTCGAGGTGATGGCGCGCGATACCAAGCTCGGCCCCGAGGAGATCACGCGCGACATTCCGAATGTGTCGGAGGAGGCGCTGAAGAACCTCGACGAGGCCGGCATCGTCTACATCGGCGCCGAGGTGAACCCGGGCGACATCCTGGTCGGCAAGATCACGCCCAAGGGCGAGAGCCCGATGACGCCGGAGGAGAAGCTGCTGCGCGCCATCTTCGGCGAGAAGGCCTCCGACGTGCGCGACACGTCGCTCAGGCTGCCGCCGGGCGTCAACGGCACGGTCGTCGAGGTGCGCGTCTTCAACCGGCATGGCGTTGAGAAGGACGAGCGCGCCATGGCGATCGAGCGCGAGGAGATCGAGCGCCTCGCCAAGGACCGCGACGACGAGCTGCAGATCCTCGACCGCAACGTCTACGCCCGCCTGAAGATCGCGCTGATGGGCAAGGAGGCCGCCAAGGGGCCGAAGAACGCCCGCAAGGGGACCACCATCAGCGAGGAGATCCTCTCCGACGTTCCGCGCAGCCAGTGGTGGGAGATCGGCCTCACGGACGAGTCCGCCATGGCCGAGGTCGAGGCGATCGGCAAGCAGTACGAGGACGCCAAGAAGAGCCTGGAGCGCCGCTTCGTCGACAAGGTCGACAAGCTGCAGCGCGGCGACGAGTTGCCGCCCGGCGTCATGAAGATGGTCAAGGTCTTTGTGGCCGTGAAGCGCAAGATCCAGCCGGGCGACAAGATGGCCGGGCGGCACGGCAACAAGGGCGTGGTGTCCCAGATCGTGCCGATCGAGGACATGCCCTACCTGGAGGACGGCACCCACGTCGATGTAGTGCTGAACCCGCTGGGCGTGCCGAGCCGCATGAACGTCGGGCAGATCCTCGAGACGCATCTGGGCTGGGCCTGCCGCGGCCTCGGCCGGATCATCAACGAGGCCCTGCAGGCGTTCCACGAGAGCGGCCAGGCCAAGGAGCTGCGCGAGGCCGTTGCCGACATCTACGGCGCCGAGGACGGAGTGACCAAGCTCAAGGACGGCGAGCTCGTCATGCTGGCGGAGCGCATCAAGGACGGCGTGCCCGTGGCAACGCCGGTGTTCGACGGCGCGCGCGAGCCCGAGATCGTCGAGCTCCTGAAGAAGGCGGGCTTCGACGCCTCGGGCCAGGTCACGCTCCATGACGGCCGCACGGGCGAGCCGTTCGATCGCAAGGTCACGGTGGGCTACAAGTACATCCTCAAGCTGCACCACCTCGTGGACGACAAGATCCACGCCCGCTCGATCGGGCCCTACAGCCTCGTCACCCAGCAGCCGCTGGGCGGCAAGGCGCAGTTCGGCGGCCAGCGCTTCGGCGAGATGGAGGTGTGGGCGCTCGAGGCCTACGGCGCCGCCTACACGCTGCAGGAGATGCTGACCGTCAAGTCCGACGACGTTGCCGGCCGCACCAAGGTCTACGAGGCCATCGTGCGCGGCGACGACGCCTTCGAGGCGGGCATCCCCGAGAGTTTCAACGTGCTGGTCAAGGAGATGCGCGCGCTCGGCCTCAACGTCGAGCTCGTCAACTCGGAGGCGGCGTTGGCAGAGCAGCCGAGCGCCGCGCCCGGCGAGCGGACCGAGCGGACCGCGCTGCCGCCGGCGGCAGCCGAATAGGGAGACGCAGACCGGGTCAGACCTCTCGCCTCCAGCGTGGCGGTTCTGAGGCCAGCGAGCATGCGAGGGGTCTGACCCCGATACACAATTGACCTTTGGCGGGGGTGATGGGTCGCCCCGCCATCAGAGAGAGAGCCTAATGAACGAGATCACCAACCTCTTCAAGCAGCAGGTGCAGGTCCCGGCCTTCGATCAGATCCGTATCTCGATCGCGAGCCCCGAGGACATCGCCTCCTGGTCCTTCGGTGAGATCAAGAAGCCGGAGACCATCAACTACCGCACGTTCAAGCCGGAGCGGGACGGCCTCTTCTGCGCGCGCATCTTCGGGCCGATCAAGGACTACGAGTGCCTGTGCGGCAAGTACAAGCGCATGAAGTACAAGGGCCTGATCTGCGAGAAGTGCGGCGTGGAGGTGACGCTCGCCAAGGTGCGCCGCGAGCGCATGGGCCACATCCAGTTGGCGGCGCCGGTCGCCCACATCTGGTTCCTGAAGTCGCTCCCCTCCCGGATCGGCCTGCTCCTCGACATGACGCTCAAGGACCTCGAGCGCGTCCTCTACTTCGAGAACTACATCGTCACCGAGCGCGGGACGACCACGCTCAACGAGAAGCAGCTCCTGACCGAGGAGGCCTACAACCAGGCGATCGAGCAATACGGGCAGGATGCCTTCTCGGCCGGCATCGGCGCCGAGGCCATCCGCGAGTTGCTCACCGGCATGGACCTGCGCAGGATCAGGGACGAGCTGCGCCAGGAGATCGCCGAGGCCACCACCGAGCTCAAGCCCAAGAAGCTCGCCAAGCGGCTGAAGGTGATCGAGGCCTTCATCAACTCCGGCAACCGGCCCGAGTGGATGATCCTCACCGTGGTGCCGGTGATCCCGCCCGAGCTGCGTCCGCTGGTGCCGCTCGACGGCGGCCGCTTCGCCACGTCCGATCTGAACGACCTCTATCGCCGCGTCATCAACCGCAACAACCGCCTGAAGCGGCTGATGGAGCTCAGAGCGCCCGACATCATCATCCGCAACGAGAAGCGGATGCTGCAGGAGTCCGTGGACGCGCTGTTCGACAACGGCCGGCGCGGCCGCGTCATCACCGGCGCCAACAAGCGCCCCTTGAAGTCGCTCGCCGACATGCTCAAGGGCAAGCAGGGACGGTTCCGCCAGAACCTGCTCGGCAAGCGCGTCGACTACTCGGGCCGCTCGGTGATCGTGGTCGGCCCCGAGCTCAAGCTGCACCAGTGCGGGCTGCCCAAGAAGATGGCGCTCGAGCTGTTCAAGCCATTCATCTACGCGCGCCTGCAGGCCATGGGCCAGGCCGCCACCGTTAAGCAGGCCAAGAAGCTCGTCGAAAAGGAGAAGAGCGAGGTCTGGGACGTGCTCGACGAGGTCATCCGCGAGCATCCGGTCCTGCTCAACCGCGCGCCCACGCTACACCGCCTGGGCATCCAGGCATTCGAGCCGACGCTGATCGAGGGCAAGGCGATCCAGCTGCATCCGCTCGTGTGCGCGGCCTTCAACGCCGACTTCGACGGCGACCAGATGGCCGTGCACGTGCCGCTCTCGCTGGAGGCGCAGCTCGAAGCGCGCGTGCTGATGATGTCGACCAACAACATCCTGCACCCCGCCAACGGCTCGCCGATCATCGTGCCGAGCCAGGACATCGTGCTCGGGCTCTACTATCTCTCGATGATGCGCGACAACGAGCCCGGCGAAGGCCGGGTGTTCGGCTCGGTTGCCGAGATTGAGCACGCGCTCGCGAACGGGCAGGTGAGCCTGCACACCAAGGTGAGGGGGCGCTACCACGGGGTCGACGACCAGGGCGACGAGGTCGTCGAGCTGCACGACACCACGCCCGGGCGTCTTCTGCTCGGCGAGGTGCTGCCGAAGAAGCCGGGCGTGAAGTTCGCGCTCGTCAACCAGCTGCTCACCAAAAAGGCCATCTCCGGCATGATCGATGCCGTCTACCGCAACTGCGGGCAGAAGGAGACGGTGATCTTCTGCGACCGCATCATGGGGCTCGGCTTCTACCACGCCTTCAAGGCCGGCATCTCGTTCGGCAAGGACGACATGCTGATCCCGGAGACCAAGCCCAAGATCCTCGAGGAGACCTACGAGCTCGTGCGCGAGTACGAGCAGCAGTACAACGACGGCTTCATCACGCAACTCGAGAAGTACAACAAGGTGGTGGACGCTTGGTCGAAGTGCACCGACCAGATCGCCAAGGAGATGATGGAGCGCATCTCCGCGACCCAGAAGGACGAGAAAGGCCGCACCAAGCAGATCAACTCGGTCTACATGATGGCCCACTCCGGCGCGCGCGGCTCCGAAAAGCAGATGCGCCAGCTCGCCGGCATGCGCGGGCTGATGACCAAGCCCTCGGGCGAGATCATCGAGACGCCCATCATCTCCAACTTCAAGGAAGGCCTCAGCGTGCTGGAGTACTTCAACTCCACGCACGGCGCGCGCAAGGGCCTTGCCGATACGGCGCTGAAGACGGCCAACTCCGGCTACCTCACGCGCCGCCTGGTCGACGTGGCGCAAGACTGCATCATCAACGAGATCGACTGCGGCACCGACGCCGGTATCAACGTGCAGGCCGTGGTCGATGCCGGCCAGGTGATCGTCTCGCTGGGCCAGCGCATCCTCGGCCGCACCGCCGCCGAGGACGTGACCGACCCGGCGACCAAGCATGTCATCGTCAAGTCCGGCGACATGATCGACGAGGCCCAGGCGGAAGCGATCGAGGCGGCGCAGATCCAGGAGGTTCGCATCCGCTCGGTGCTGACCTGCGAGACCACCAACGGCGTGTGCGCCAAATGCTACGGGCGCGACCTGGCCCGCGGTACCCCGGTGAACATCGGCGAGGCCGTCGGCGTGATCGCGGCGCAGTCGATCGGCGAGCCGGGCACCCAGCTCACCATGCGCACGTTCCACATGGGCGGCATCGCGCAGACAGTGGACCAGTCCTACATCGAGTCGAACTTCAACGGCACGGTGAAGATGAAGAGCCGCGCCATCGCCAAGGACAGCCAGGGCCGGCTCATCGCCATCAGCCGCAACATGACGCTCACCATCGTCGACAAGTCCGGCAAGGAGCTGATGAGCCAGAGGATCCATTACGGTGCGCGCTTGCTCGTCGACGATGGCGACGAGGTGAAGCGCGGCACGCGTCTCGCCCAGTGGGACCCGTACATGCGGCCCATCCTGACGGAGGTGGACGGCGTGGCGGACTTGACCGACCTCGTCGATGGTGTCTCCGTGAAGGAGCAGACCGACGAGATGAAGGGCACCACCAACCGCGTCGTCGTCGACTGGCGCGCGACCCCGCGCGGGGCGGATCTCAAGCCCGCCATCGTCGTCAAGGAGGCGAAAGGCGGCAAGCCGGTGCGGGTCTCGCGCGGCGTGGATGCGCGCTACACGCTCCCCGTCGATGCGGTGCTCTCGGTCGACCAGCACGCCAAGGTGAAGGCCGGCGATGTGCTGGCGCGCGTCCTGATCGGCTCGGGCAAGACGGGCGACATCACCGGCGGTCTGCCGCGGGTGGCGGAGCTGTTCGAGGCGCGCCGTCCCAAGGACAACGCCATCATCGCGGAGGTCTCCGGCACGGTGGAGTTCGGCAAGGACTACAAGAACAAGCAGCGCATCACCATCAAGCCGGACGACGAGAATGCGGAGCCACGCGAGTACCTGATCCCGCGCGGCAAGAGCCTCGCGGTGCAGCACGGCGACCGCATCGAGAAGGGGGACTACGTCTACGACGGCCACCCCGCGCCGCATGACATCCTCGCCATCAAGGGCGTCGAGGAGCTCGCCAACTACCTGATCAACGAGATCCAGGACGTTCTACCGGCTGCAGGGCGTGACCATCAACGACAAGCACATCGAGGTGATCGTCCGCCAGATGCTGCAGAAGGTCGAGATCGAGGATGCGGGCGAGACCGACTACCTGAAGGGCGAGCAGCTCGACAGGATCGAGTTCGACGAGCACAACGCCGCCTTGGAGCGGGAGGGCAAGCGCCCGGCAACGGCGAAGCCCGTGCTGCTCGGCATCACCAAGGCGTCGCTGCAGACGCGCAGCTTCATCTCAGCGGCCTCATTCCAGGAGACCACGCGGGTGCTCACCGATGCGGCCGTCAACGGCAAGACCGACACACTCGAGGGCCTCAAGGAGAACGTCATCGTCGGCAGGCTGATCCCGGCCGGCACCGGCGGCATGCTGCGCCGGCTCAGGAAGGAAGCCGGCAGGCGCGACGAGCTGATCGCCAAGACGCGGGCTGCGACCGACGCCCAGCGGACGCTCGAAGGGGGTGGCGAGGGTGCAGCCCTGCGCGCGCCCGAGCGCCGGCGCCGCCGTCCGACCGAGGCGGCCGCGGAATAGCGGGCAAGAGCGACTTGGGGGCGGGGAACGGCGGGATTCGAGCGGCCGTTCCCCCGCACGCCGAGCAGACGCGCTGCACCGGGCAAAAATTATTCCCTGGTGGGCAGTTCGGGGTGTTGACCCATTGAGTCGGCCTCGTATATAACGCGCGCACTCTCGCGGCAGGCGGTAGGTTCATCCGTAGGCTTGGCCGGTACTCGTGCAGTACCTCAGCAAGGCCTCGCCTAGACGCTGCCGTCGTCAAGCAGAGGACATTTCGGGCCGAGGTCCACGGCCCCGCGCAAGCGGAGGCGGCGGGCCAATTGGCTGTTCGAGCCGAAGGGCGGCCTAGGCACGCACCTCGGTCATGGGTGCATTGGCGCAAGGAAGCTCGGGCGGCCTGCGCGCTGAAGGGTGGAAGACCGGCGCATGCCGACGATACAGCAGCTCACGCGCAAGCCGCGGACGCGCAAGGTGTACCGCGAGAAGTCGCGCCACATGGAGGCGTCTCCGCAGAAGCGCGGGGTATGCACGCGCGTCTATACAACCACGCCCAAGAAGCCGAACTCGGCGCTGCGCAAGGTTGCCAAGGTGCGGTTGACCAACGGCTTTGAGGTGATCGGCTACATTCCGGGCGAGGGCCACAACCTGCAGGAGCACTCGGTGGTCATGATCCGCGGCGGCCGCGTCAAGGACCTCCCCGGCGTGCGCTACCACATCATTCGCGGCGTGCTCGACACCCAGGGCGTGGCCGACAGAAAGCAGAGGCGCTCCAAGTACGGAGCAAAGAGGCCCAAGTAGGCCTTTTCGCTCCGTATCCCGGCACAAGCCGGGACCTCGGCGAGCAAGGGAAGGCTCGGTTGAGGAACTCGTAAGAAACTGACCCAACACAACGAAGAACGAGACTGACGAAGGAAGTCGCACATGTCGCGCCGGCACAGGGCTGAGAGACGCGAGGTCAACCCGGACCCGAAGTTCAACGACCTCATCGTGTCCAAGTTCATGAACTCGATCATGAAGCAGGGCAAGAAGTCGGTCGCCGAGCGCATCGTCTACGGCGCGTTGGACAAGATGCAGGCCAAGGCCAGGTCGAATCCGATCCAGCTGTTCCATCAGGCGCTCGAGAACGTCATGCCTGCGGTGGAGGTGCGCTCGCGCCGCGTCGGCGGCGCCACCTACCAGGTGCCGGTCGAGGTGCGCAACGAGCGCCGGCAGGCGCTGGCGATCCGCTGGCTCATCGCCGCCGCGCGCAGCCGCAACGAGAATACCATGGAGGAGCGCCTGTCGGGCGAGCTCCTCGATGCCGCCAACAACCGCGGGACAGCGGTGAAGAAGCGGGAGGACACGCACAAGATGGCAGAGGCCAACAGGGCCTTCTCCCACTACCGTTGGTGATCGGACGGCACAGCAATGGCGCGAACCCACAAGATCGAGGACTACCGCAACTTCGGCATCATGGCCCACATCGATGCGGGCAAGA
Organism: uncultured Alphaproteobacteria bacterium; assembly: GCA_963840075.1. Classification (GTDB taxonomy): domain Bacteria; phylum Pseudomonadota; class Alphaproteobacteria; order Rhizobiales; family Hyphomicrobiaceae; genus AWTP1-13. The sequence continues at coordinate 47,999 of CAWIXS010000018.1, forward strand.
CGACGACGACGGAGCGGATCCTCTACTACACCGGCAAGACCTACAAGATCGGCGAGGTGCACGACGGCGCCGCGACCATGGACTACATGGAGCAGGAGCAGGAGCGTGGCATCACGATCACGTCGGCTGCAACCACCTGCTTCTGGTTGGGCAAGCGCCTCAACATCATCGACACCCCAGGCCACGTCGACTTCACCATTGAGGTGGAGCGCTCGCTTCGCGTGCTGGACGGCGCGGTGTGCGTGCTCGACGGCAACCAGGGGGTCGAGCCGCAGACGGAGACGGTCTGGCGCCAGGGCGACAAGTACGGCGTGCCGCGTATCGTGTTCGTCAACAAGATGGACAAGACCGGCGCCGATTTCTACCAGTGCGTCGACGACATCGTGCAGAAGCTGGGCGCCAGGCCGGTGCCGCTGCAGCTGCCGATCGGCGCCGAGTTCGAGCTTCAAAGGTGTGGTCGACCTTCTCACGATGAAGGCGCTCGTCTGGGACGGCGAGGACAAGGGCGCCAAGTTCCACGAGGAGGAGATCCCGGCCGATTTGGCGGACAAGGCCGCCGAGTATCGCGCGGCCCTGATCGAGGCGGCGGTCGAGATGGACGACGACGCCTACAACGCCTACCTCGAGGACAAGATGCCGGATGTCGACACGCTGAGGCGGCTGATCCGCAAGGCGACGGTCGACAGCAAGTTCTATCCCCTGCTGTGCGGCTCGGCATTCAAGAACAAGGGCGTGCAGCCGCTGCTCGATGCCGTGGTCGACTACCTCCCCTCGCCGGCCGACCGAGAGGCCTTCAATGCCATCGATGTGAAGACCGGCAAGGAGACGGTGCGCAGGCCGCTCGACACCGATCCGCTCTCCATGCTCGCGTTCAAGATCATGGACGACCCGCACGTCGGCACCATCACCTTCGCCCGCGTCTACTCGGGCAAGGTCGAGAGCGGCCAGGCGCTCGCCAACACCACCCGCGACAAGAAGGAGCGGGTCGGCCGCATGTATCTCATGCATGCCGACGACCGCGAGCAGATCAGCGAGGCGTTCGCCGGCGACATCATCGCTCTGGCCGGCCTCAAGGATACGCGTACCGGTGAGACGCTGTCCGACCCCCTGAGGCCCGCGCTGCTCGAGAAGATGGATTTCCCCAACCCCGTCATCGAGCAGGCGATCGAGCCCAAGGCGAAGGGCGACCAGGAGAAGCTCGGCATCGCGCTGCAGAAGCTCGTCACCGAGGACCCCTCGTTCCGCGTGGCGACCGACCAGGAGAGCGGCCAGACCATCATCAAGGGCATGGGCGAACTGCACCTCGAGATCAAGATCGACATCCTGAGGCGCACGCACAAGGTGGAGGTGAACGTCGGCGCTCCGCAGGTGGCGTATCGCGAGACTCTGGCGCGCCCCACCGAGGTCGACTACACGCACAAGAAGCAGACCGGCGGCACCGGGCAGTTCGCGCGCGTCAAGCTGCGCCTGGAGCCCAACGAGGCCGGCAAAGGCAGCGAGTTCGAGAGCGAGATCGTCGGCGGCGTGGTGCCGAAGGAGTACATCCCCGGCGTCCAGAAGGGCGTGCAGTCGGTGTGGGATTCCGGCGTGCTCATCGGCTTCCCGATGGTCGACATGGTGGTGACGCTCTACGACGGCGCCTTCCACGAGGTCGACTCCTCGACCATCGCCTTCGAGATCGCCGCCCGCCACGCCATGCGCGAGGGCTGCGAGAAGGCGGGCGTCAAGCTGCTCGAGCCGATCATGGATGTGGAGGTGGTGACGCCGGGCGAGTTCGTCGGCAACCTCATCGGCGATCTGAACAGCCGGCGCGGTCGCATCCGCAGCCAGGAGATGCGCGCCAACGCCACGGTCATCCGGGCCCATGTGCCGCTCGCCAACATGTTCGGCTATGTGAGCCAGCTGAGGTCCATGAGCCAGGGCCGGGCGCTCTACACCATGCAGTTCGCCCACTATGCCGAGGTGCCGCGCAACGTGGCCGAAGAAGTGAAGGCGAAGTACGCTTAAAGGAGAGGCGCTCGGGCGCAGTTCAGGTCCGACCGTAGCAAGAGCGTTTTGGGAACAGGAGAACCGCCATGGCGAAGGCGAAATTCGAGCGGACGAAGCCGCACTGCAACGTTGGGACGATCGGGCACGTGGACCACGGCAAGACGACTTTGACGGCGGCGATGACGAAGGTTTCGGCGGACCGGGGGTGGACGCAGACGGCGGTGAGCTACGACCAGGTTGCGAAGGCCTCGGAGAGCCAGGGCCGGCGCGACCCGACCAAGATCCTGACGATCGCGACTTCGCACGTGGAGTATTCCACCGACAAGCGCCACTACGCGCACGTGGACTGCCCCGGGCACGCGGACTACGTGAAGAACATGATCACGGGCGCGGCGCAGATGGACGGAGCGATCCTGGTGGTGAGCGCGGTGGACGGGCCGATGCCGCAGACGCGCGAGCACATCCTTCTGGCGCGGCAGGTGGGGGTTCCCTACATCGTGGTGTTCCTGAACAAGTGCGACGTTGTGGACGACCCTGAGATTCTGGACCTGGTCGAGATGGAGGTGCGCGAGCTTCTGTCGAAGTACCAGTTCCCCGGCGACGACGTTCCTGTGATCCGCGGGGCAGCGATCCAGGCGCTCAACGGGGAGAAGGGGGCGCTTGCGGACGAGGCGATCGTGCAGCTGTTCGATGCGATCGACACCTACATCCCGCTGCCTGAGCGCCCGAAGGACCTGCCGTTCCTGATGCCGATCGAGGACGTGTTCTCGATCTCGGGGCGCGGCACGGTTGTGACGGGGCGCATCGAGCGCGGCAAGATCAAGGTGGGCGAGGAGATCGAGATCGTCGGGCTGCGCGACACGCAGAAGTCGGTGGTGACGGGCGTCGAGATGTTCCGCAAGCTCCTGGATGCGGGCGAGGCCGGCGACAACGTGGGCTGCCTGCTGCGCGGCATCGACAAGGAGAAGGTGGAGCGCGGGCAGGTTCTGTGCAAGCCGGGCTCGATCAAGCCGCACAAGAAGTTCAAGGCGGAGGCCTACATCCTGACGAAGGAGGAGGGCGGGCGTCATACGCCGTTCTTCACCAACTACCGCCCGCAGTTCTACTTCCGGACGACGGACGTGACGGGTGTGGTGTCGCTGCCGGAGGGGACGGAGATGGTGATGCCGGGCGACAACGTGGCGGTGACGGTGGAGCTGATCACGCCGATTGCGATGGAGGAGAAGCTGCGCTTCGCCATCCGCGAGGGCGGCCGCACGGTGGGTGCCGGGGTCGTCACCAGCATCATCGAGTAGAGAGAGGCTTTCGGGGGCGTCCGCGAAATCGGGCGCTCCCCGCATTTGGGCAAGCGAATGTCATGCAAAGTCAGAACATAAGAATTCGCCTCAAGGCGTTCGACCATCGCGTGCTCGATGCGTCCACGCGCGAGATCGTCAACACGGCGAAGCGTACGGGTGCCGAGGTGCGCGGGCCGATCCCGCTGCCGACGCGCATCGAGCGCTTCACTGTCAACCGGTCGCCGCACATCGACAAGAAGAGCCGCGAGCAGTTCGAGATGCGCACGCACAAGCGCCTGCTCGACATCGTCGATCCCACGCCGCAGACGGTCGATGCTCTCATGAAGCTCGACCTGGCCGCCGGCGTCGACGTTGAAATCAAGCTGTAAGGAAGAGGACGCAACGGTCATGCGCTCCGGGGTGATCGCGCTAAAGGTGGGGATGACCCGGGTGTTCACCGACGCCGGCGAGCATGTGCCGGTGACGGTGCTCAAGCTCGAGGGTGTCCAGGTGCTGGCCCAGCGCACCGACGACAAGCACGGCTATACTGCGCTGCAACTCGGTGCCGGCAGCCGCAAGGCGAGCCGGGTGCCGCGCCCGGAGCGCGAGAGCTTTGCCAAGGCCAAGGTGGAGCCCAAGCGGCGGGTGGCCGAGTTCCGCGTCAGCCGGGAGAACCTGATCGAGGTGGGCGCGGAGATCACCGCCGACCACTTTGTCAAGGGCCAGCTCGTCGATATCACCGGCACCAACCAGGGCAAGGGCTTCCAGGGCGCCATGAAGCGGTGGCACTTCCACGGCCTGCGCGCCACCCACGGCGTGTCAGTGGTGCACCGCAGCCACGGCTCCACGGGCCAGCGGCAGGACCCCGGCAAGGTCTTCAAGGGCAAGAAGATGGCCGGCCACATGGGTGCAGAGCAGGTGACGACCCAGAACCTCGAGGTGGTCCAGACCGACAAGGACAAGGGCCTGATCCTGGTGCGGGGCGCGGTGCCCGGCCACAAGGGCAACTGGGTGCTGGTGCGCGATGCCGTGAAGCGGCCGCTGCCCGAGAGTGCCCCGAAGCCCGGAGCGTTCAAGCCGGCCGCCGGTGGCGCCGACGCCCCGGCCGCACCCGAGGCTACAGAGGCGGGGTCCCAGTCATGAAAGCCGAGGTGGTGACACTGGATGCCGGCAGCGCCGGCGAGGTCGAGCTGAGCGACGCCATCTTCGGGCTGGAGCCGCGTGTCGACCTGATCCAGCGCATGGTGCGCTATCAGACGCTGAAGCGCATGGCGGGAACGCATCACGCCCAGGACCGGTCGGAGGTCACGACGACGGCCAAGAAGATGTACCGGCAGAAGGGCACCGGCGGTGCGCGCCACGGCGACAAGGCCGTGCCGCAGTTCCGCGGCGGCGGCAAGGCGTTCGGCCCGAAACCCCGCAGCCATGCCATCGACCTGCCCAAGAAGGTGCGGGCGCTGGCCTTGCGCCACGCCCTCTCGGCCAAGGCGCAGGCCGGAGAGATCCTCGTGCTCGACAAGGCCCAATCGGCCGACGGCAAGACCAAGGGCCTCAAGCAGCAGTTCGGCAGGCTCGAGGTTACGAACGCCTTGATCATCGACGGCGCCGAGATCCAGACCGGGTTCGCCAGGGCTGCGCGCAACATCCCCAACATCGACGTGCTGCCGGTGCAGGGCATCAACGTCTACGACATCCTGCGCCGCAAGCGCCTGGTGCTGACCAGGGCGGCTGTGGAAGCGCTGGAGGCGCGGTTCAAATGACTACCAGGAAGAAAAAGAGGGACGCGCACGACGTGATCCGCGCGCCCGCCATCACGGAGAAGTCGACCCTGGTGTCGGAGTACAACCAGGTGGTCTTCAAGGTGGCGCGCGACGCCACCAAGCCGGAGATCAAGGACGCCATCGAGAAGCTGTTCGGCGTCAAGGTCAAGGCGGTCAACACCCAGGTGCGCAAGGGCAAAATGAAAACGTTCCGGCGCATAACCGCGCGCCAGAGCGACAGCAAGCGCGCGATCGTGACCCTCGAAGAGGGCCACAGCATCGATGTGACCACGGGGCTCTGAGGAGGAGGCGATGGCTCTCAGAACATTCCGTCCCACCACTCCCGGGCTGCGCCAGCTGGTTCTGGTCGACCGCGGCCATCTGTGGAGGGGCGCGCCGATCAAGATGCTGACCGGCGGCAAGACCAAGTCGGGCGGGCGCAACAACTTCGGCCGCATCACCACGCGCCACATCGGCGGCGGGCACAAGCAGACCTACCGGCGCATCGATTTCCGCCGCACCAAGCACGACGTGTCGGCGCGGGTGGAGCGGCTCGAGTACGACCCCAACCGCACCGCGTTCATCGCGCTTCTGAAGTACCAGGACGGCACGCTTTCCTACATCCTGGCCCCGCAGCGCCTCGCCGTGGGGGACAGCGTGGTCTCCGGCTTCAAGGCCGATATCAAGCCGGGCAACGCCATGCAGCTGGCCTCGGTGCCGATCGGCAACTTCGTGCACAACATCGAGCTCAAGGCCGGCGGCGGCGGCAAGATCGCGCGCTCGGCCGGCGCCTACGCGCAGCTCGTCGGCCGCGACGCCGGCTGGGCGATCCTGCGCCTCAACTCGGGCGAGACGCGCCGCGTGCGGGCGGAATGCATGGCGACCATCGGCGCGGTCTCCAACCCCGACCACTTGAACGAGTTGGTCGGCAAGGCGGGCCGCACGCGCTGGAAGGGCACCAGGCCCACGGTGCGGTCGATCGCCATGAACCCGGTCGATCACCCCAACGGCGGGCGCACCCACGGTGGCAAACACTGGGCGACGCCGTGGGGCAAGCCGACCAAGGGCGCCAAGACGCGCAAGAACAAGGCGACGGACCGGTTCATCATCCGCTCGCGCAGCAAGGGCAAGTAGAGGGGCTATCCGAACATGGCACGCTCAGTCTGGAAGGGCCCGTTCGTCGACGGCTATCTGCTCAAGAAGGCAGAGAAGGTGCGCTCTGGCGGCCGCAACGAGATCATCAAGATCTGGAGCCGGCGCTCGACCATCCTGCCGCAGTTCGTCGGGCTCACGTTCGGCGTCTACAACGGGCTGAAGTTCGTGCCGGTCAACGTCACCGAGGACATGATCGGCCACAAGTTCGGCGAGTTCTCGCCGACGCGGACGTTCCATTCCCACAGCGGCGACAAGAAGGCGACGCGGGCGAGGTAGTGGAAGCGAGCGGGGCAGCGATGAAGGCGGCATGAGATGGGCAAAGCGAAGCGCGAGCGGATGCTGCGGGACAACGAGGCCCGCGCGGTGGTGAAGAACCTCAGGGTGTCGCCGCAGAAGCTCAACCTCGTCGCGCAGATGATCCGGGGCAAGAAGGTCGATACGGCGCTGGCGGACCTGGAGTTCTCCAGGAAGCGCATCGCCCGCGACGTGAGGAAGTGCGTGATGTCGGCCGTGGCCAACGCGGAGAACAACCACAACCTCAACGTCAACGATCTGGTCGTCACCGAGGCGCATGTCGGCAAGAACATCGTGATGCGGCGGTTCCACGCGCGCGGTCGCGGCAAGATGAGCCCCGTGGAGAAGCCCTTCTCCCAGCTCACCGTGGTGGTGCGGGAGGTCGCTGAGGCGCCGGAGGAGACCGACCAGGGGGCGGACGAGGAAGCCGGGGCAGACGAGGACGCGCAAGCGAAGGAAACCGCGTAATGGGTCACAAGGTCAATCCGATCGGACTTCGCGTCGGGATCAACCGCACGTGGGACAGCCGCTGGTACGCGAGCCGCGGCGAGTACGGGCGGCTGCTGCACGAGGACATGGCGATCCGCCAGCACATCCTCAAGCAGCGGCGCACCGGCGGCATCTCCAAGGTCGTCATCGAGCGCCCGCACAAGAAGTGCCGGGTCACCGTGCACACGGCGCGGCCGGGCGTCCTGATCGGCAAGAAGGGCGCCGACATCGAGAAGCTGAGGAGCGAGCTCGCCAAGCTCACCCGGTCGGAGGTGCACCTCAACATCGTCGAGGTGAGGAAGCCCGAGATCGACGCCAACCTGGTGGCCGAAACCATCGCTCAGCAGCTGGAGCGCCGGGTGGCCTTCCGCCGCGCCATCAAACGCGCGATGCAGTCGGCGCTGCGGCTGGGCGCGCTCGGCATCCGCATCAACTGCTCGGGCAGGCTCGGCGGGGCGGAGATCGCGCGCATGGAGTGGTACCGTGAGGGCCGCGTGCCGCTGCACACGCTGCGCGCCGACATCGACTTCGGCTACGGCCTCGCCAGGACGGCCTATGGCGTCATCGGCGTCAAGGTGTGGATCTTCAAGGGCGAGATCATGGATCACGACCCGATGGCGGCCGAGAAGCGCGCCATCGAGGCGCAGGAGGGCGGCGGTGGCCGGCGCCGCGGCGGCGGAGGCGACCACCGTGAGGGCGGCTGGGGCGGCGGCGAGCGCGCCGCCACCGAGGCGACCACCGAATAGGGAAGGGACAGAACGATGCTGCAGCCAGCGCGCACCAAGTACCGCAAGGCCCACAAGGGGCGCATCCATGGCGAAGCCAAGGGCGGGACTATGCTGAACTTCGGCTCGTTCGGCCTCAAGGCGGTCGAGCCGGACCGGGTCACGGCGCGCCAGATCGAGGCGGCGCGGCGGGCAATCACGCGCGGCATGAAGCGGTCCGGGCGGGTGTGGATCCGCATCTTCCCCGATGTGCCGGTGACGAAGAAGCCCGCCGAGGTGCGGATGGGCTCCGGCAAGGGTGCGCCCGAGCTGTGGGTGGCGCGGGTGAAGCCGGGCCGCATCATGTTCGAGCTCGACGGCGTCCCGGAGGCGACGGCGCGCGAGGCGCTCGGTCTCGGTGCGGCCAAGCTTCCAATCAAGACGCGCATCGTCAAGCGCCAGGAGTGAGGCAGCGATGAAGCCGGAAGAGTTGCGCGGCATGACACCGGACCAGCTCGAGGATCAGCTGGCCAACCTGAAGAAGGAGCAGTTCAACCTGCGCTTCCAGCGGGCCACCGGCCAGCTGGAGAACACGGCGCGCGTGCGCGTGGTGCGCCGCGACATCGCCCGCATCAAGACGGTGCAGGGGCAGCGGCGCGTGGGCGCGGGCAACGAGTAGGACGAGAACGATGCCGAAGCGGGTTTTGCAGGGCGTGGTGGTCTCCGACAAGAACACCAAGACCGTCGTGGTCGAGGTGGAGCGCCGCTATACCCATCCCCTCCTGAAGAAGACGGTGCGCCGCTCCAAGAAGTTCCACGCGCACGACGAGGACGACAACTTCAAGGTGGGCGACGTCGTACGGATCGAGGAGAGCAGGCCCTTCTCCAAGAATAAGCGATGGGTCGTATTGAAGGACAGGAAGGCGTAGCGCCGCCTGCGCGCGCATAGTGCGCGCCGGCGACTGCCGAAGCGAGGAGCGGGCCGATGATACAGATGGAGACCAACCTCGACGTGGCCGACAACTCCGGCGCGCGGCGTCTGCAGTGCATCAAGGTGCTCGGCGGCTCGAAGCGGCGGTATGCCACCGTCGGCGACACCATCGTCGTCACCGTCAAGGAGGCCATCCCGCGCGGCCGGGTCAAGAAGGGCGATGTCATGAAGGCGGTGGTGGTGCGCACGGCCAAGGGCGTGCGGCGCCCCGATGGCTCGCTCATCCGCTTCGATCGCAACGCGGCGGTGCTGATCAACGCGCAGGGGGAGCCGGTCGGCACGCGCATCTTCGGACCGGTGACGCGCGAGCTGAGGGCGCGCAACCACATGAAGATCGTCAGCCTCGCCCCAGAGGTTCTGTGATGCAGAAGATCAGGAAAGGCGACCGCGTCGTCGTGCTCTCCGGCCGCGACAAGGGCAAGAAGGGCGAGGTGTTCCAGGTCATGCCCAAGGACCGGCGTGCGCTCGTGCGCGGGGTCAACGTCGTGCGCCGCCACCAGCGCCAGACCCCGCAGCAGGAGGGCGGGATCATCTCCAAGGAGACGCCCATCCACCTGTCGAACCTGGCGGTGGAGGACCCCAAGGACGGCAAGCCGACGCGCATCGGTTTCGTCAATCTGGCCGACGGGCGCAAGGTGCGGATCGCCAGGCGCTCTGGTGAGCAGATTCCGGAGAAGAAGTAGCCATGGCCGAAGACGACAAGCCGGCAAAGGGACCCAAGCCGGACAAGGCCGCGAAGCAGGCCAAGGCACCGCCGGAGCGCGGTGCCAAGGCCGGCGGGAAGGGCGGCGCTGACGCAGGCAAGGCTGCGCGCGGCAAGGATGGCAAGCGCCGCGGCAAGGGCGAGAAGGCGCCGGCGGGACCGGCAACGCGCCCGAAGGACTACCGGCCGCGCCTCAAGGCGCTCTACGAGTTGGTCGTGCGCGAGGCGATGAAGAAGGAGTTCGGCTACGGCAACGTGATGCAGATCCCGCGCATCGAGAAGATCGTCATCAACATGGGCGTCGGGGAGGCCGTCAACGACCGCAAGAAGGTCGACTCCGCGGCCAAGGATCTGACCCTGATCGCCGGACAGCGGGCCGTGGTGACGAGGGCGCGCAAGTCGATCGCTACCTACAAGCTGCGCGAGGGCATGGCGATCGGCGCCAAGGTGACGCTGCGCGGCGACCGCATGTACGAGTTCATCGACCGCTTGGTGACGATCGCGCTGCCGCGGGTCAAGGATTTCCGCGGCCTCAACCCGAGGAGCTTCGACAAGCGCGGCAACTATGCAATGGGCCTGAAGGAGCACATCGTTTTCCCCGAGATCGACTACGACGAGGTCGACGAGGTTCGAGGCATGGACGTGATCGTGTGCACCACCGCCCAATCGGACGACGAGGCCCGCGCCCTGCTGCGCGGGTTCAATTTCCCGTTTCGCCAAGCGTGAGCGAGGCGCCTGGAGGACTGTATGGCTAAGAAGAGTTCGGTCAACAAGAACAACCACCGCAAGGAGCTGGTTGCCCGCTACGCCGGCAGGCGCAAGCGGCTCAAGGACGTGGCCAACGACCTGACCAAGCCGAGCGAGGAGCGGTTCGCGGCCCGGCTCAAGCTGGCGCAGCTGCCGCGCAACTCCGCGCCCTCGCGCGTGCGCAACCGCTGCGAGCTGACGGGGCGCGCGCGCGGTTACTACCGTAAGCTGAGAGTCTGCCGCAACATGCTGCGCGATCTGGCGAGCCAGGGGCTGATCCCCGGCATGACGAAGTCGAGCTGGTAGGAGGCGCCGATGAACGACCCGCTCGGCGATTTGCTGACCCGCATCCGCAACGCGCAGATGCGCCGTCGCCCGAAGGTATCCTCGCCCGCCTCCAACCTGCGTGCGTGTGTGCTCGACGTGCTGACCTCGGAGGGCTATATCCGCGGCTACGCGCGCATCGAGCACAAGAGCGGCTTGGCCGAGCTCGAGATCGAGCTCAAGTACTTCAACGGCCAGCCGGCCATTCGCGAGATCAAGCGCATCTCCAAGCCCGGACGGCGCGTCTATTCGGCAGTGCGCGATTTGAGGACCGTGGCCAACGGCCTCGGCGTGGCGATCCTGTCGACGCCCAAGGGCGTGATGTCGGACACGCGTGCGCGCGAGGAGAACGTGGGCGGCGAGGTGCTGTGCAGCGTTTTCTGAGCGGCTGTCGGATGCAGGGACGAGAGGACTGAGAGACCATGTCACGGATAGGCAAGAAGCCGGTTGCGGTCCCGTCGGGCGTGACGGCGACCGTGAGCGGCCAGAAGGTGACCGTGAAGGGACCGAAGGGGGAGCTGTCGTTCACCTGCCCGGATCTCATCAAGGTCGCCAAGGGCGCGGACGGCATCGAGGTCGGTCTCGCCCAGGACACGAAGGAGGCGCGCTCCATGTGGGGCATGGCACGCACCCAGATCGTCAACCTGGTCGAGGGCGTCACCAACGGGTACTCGCAGACGCTGGAGATCCACGGGGTCGGCTTCCGTGCGGCCATGAAGGGCAAGGACAGCATCCAGCTGCAGGTGGGCTTCAGCCACGACGTGGTGCACAAGGTGCCCACCGGGGTGGACGTGAAGGTGGCTGGCGCCAAGCAGGAGCTGATCACCGTAACGGGGATCGATAAGCAGAAGGTCGGCCAGTTCGCGGCCGAGCTGCGAGGCTCGCGCCCGCCGGAGCCCTACGCCGGCAAGGGCGTGCGCTACCAGGGCGAGTACATCCACCGCAAGGAAGGCAAAAAGAAGTGAGGCGCGCGCCATGCTGGGCAAATTGAACCAGTTCGAGCGCCGCCAGCGGCGCGTCCGGGGTGAGCTGAAAGAGGCTGGGGGCGGGCGTCCGCGCCTGTCGGTGCATCGCTCGTCCAGGCACATCTACGCCCAGGTCATCAACGATGCGAACGGCCACACGGTGGCGGCGGCATCGACCCTGGAGAAGGACCTGAAGGGCAAGCTCAAGACCGGCGCCGACAAGGCGGCGGCGGAGGCGGTGGGCAAGCTGCTCGCGGAGCGGGCGGTCGGCGCCGGCGTCAGCGACGTGGTGTTCGACCGGGGCGGCTACAAGTTTCACGGGCGCATCAAGGCGCTGGCGGACGGCGCGCGCGAAGGCGGATTGAGGTTCTAGCAGGGAAGGCATCGACGTGGCTCGTCCACACAGAGAAAGGCCCCGCGACCGCGAGGAGCGGGACAGCGAGTTCAAAGACAAGCTCGTGCACATCGGGCGCGTGGCCAAGGTCGTGAAGGGCGGCAAGCGCTTCGGCTTTGCCGCGCTGGTGGTCGTCGGCGACCAGAAGGGCCGGGTCGGCTTCGGCCACGGCAAGGCGCGCGAGGTGCCGGAGGCGATCCGCAAGGCGACCGAGGAGGCCCGACGCGGCCTCATGCGCGTTCCCTTGCGCGAGGGCCGCACCCTGCACCACGACTCGCAGGGCAAGCACGGCGCGGGCAAGGTGGTGCTGCGCTCCGCGCCGCCCGGCACCGGCGTCATCGCCGGCGGCCCCACGCGTGCCGTATGCGAGATGCTGGGCGTGCAGGACGTGGTCGCCAAGTCGCTCGGCAGCACCAACCCCTACAACATGGTGCGGGCGACCTTCGATGCGCTCAAGGCGCAGGAGAACCCGCGCGCGGTCGCCAACCGGCGCGGCAAGAAGCCGAGCGAGATCGTGGCGCGCCGCCGCGACGGCGCGGCCGCCGAGTCCGATGCGGCCGAGGCTACGTCAGGGTGAGCGCCATGGCACGAGGCAAGAGGCGGAAGAGCCAATCGGGTGAGCCCGCGGCGGGCGGCAAGACCGTCACCGTCGAGCAGATCGCAAGCGCGAACCGGCGCCCGGCTGTCCAGCAGCAGACGCTCGTCGGGCTCGGGCTCAACAAGCTGCATCGCAGGCGCACGCTGGAGGATACCCCGGCGGTCCGCGGCATGATCGACAAGGTCCATCACCTCGTTCGGGTGGTCGAGGACAAGGGCTGAGACCAGGAGCACCCGACATGCGGCTCAACGAGCTCAAGGACAATCCCGGATCGCGCAAGCTCCGCTTGCGCATCGGCCGCGGCATCGGCTCGGGCATCGGCAAGACCAGCGGGCGCGGCGGCAAAGGCCAGACCGCCCGCTCGGGCGTGCGCATCGGCGGGTTCGAGGGCGGCCAGATGCCGCTGCACCGCCGCCTGCCGAAGCGCGGCTTCACCAAGCGCAACCGCAAGGTCTGGAACGAGGTCAGCCCCGGCCGCCTGCAGGTGGCGGTGGAGGCCGGCCTGCTCGATGCGGCGCAGCCCGTCGACGTTGCGACCCTCGTTGCCGCTGGCGTGGTGCGCCGGCCTTTGGACGGCGTTCGCCTTCTCGGCGGTGGCGAGCTGAAGGTCGCCCTGAAGTTGACGGTCGACCACGCGACCCCTGCGGCCAGGGCGGCAATTGAGCAGGCCGGTGGCTCGGTTGCGCTGATCGAGAAGAAGGTGCTGGCTGCCGACGAGGAGAAGCGTGCAAGAACTGCCAAGAAGAAGGGTGTAACCAGCAAGCGAAAACCTGCGGCGGGCGAGGAATAGCACCGCAGATATCGGAGACAATGCTTGCGCGCTTGCGGCCGGCGCCCCATCTTTGGGAGAGCCGCCGCGGGCCAACGGGGCCGTTACAAACCCGGCATCGTCCGCGTGGCCCCCAAGGAGAAAATCGCCAATGGCTTCCGCCGCCGAGCAACTAGCAGCGAACCTCAACTTCGGCGCTTTCGCAAAGGCGGAAGAACTCAAGAGGCGCATCTGGTTCACGCTCGGGGCGTTGCTGGTGTACCGGCTCGGCACCTACATCCCGATTCCGGGCATCAATATCGACGCCTTCCGCGAGGCCCTGCGGCCGCAGTCCGGCTTTCTCGGCATGGTCAACATGTTCTCGGGCGGCGCCGTCGAACGTATGGCGATCTTTGCCCTCAACATCATGCCCTACATCTCGGCCTCCATCATCATGCAGCTGATGCAGAGCGTCGTGCCATCGCTGGAGGCGCTCAAGAAGGAGGGTGAGCAGGGCCGCAAGACGCTCAACCAGTACACGCGCTACCTGACTGTGGCGCTGGCGACGGCCCAGGCGCTGGGGATCTCCTTGGCCCTGCAGCAGCCGGCGGGGGCGGGCGGAATACAAGTTGTGCTCGACCCCGGCCCGTTCTTCGTGGTGTCGACGGTGACGACGCTCGTCGGCGGCACGATGTTCCTGATGTGGCTCGGCGAGCAGATCACCGCACGCGGCGTCGGCAATGGCACGTCGCTGATCATCATGGCGGGCATCGTCGCCGAGTTCCCGAAGGCGATCATGGGTGCCTTGGAGCTGACACGCCAGGGCAACCTGTCCGTCATGATGCTCTTTGCCCTGGCGGCGCTGGCGCTGGCGGTCGTGGCCGCGATTGTGTTCTTCGAGCGCGCGCAGCGGCGCCTGTTGGTGCAGTACCCCAAACGGCAGATGGGCAACCGCATGTTCCAGGGGGACGCCTCGCACCTGCCGCTGAAGCTCAACGCCTCGGGCGTGATCCCGCCGATCTTCGCCTACTCGCTGCTGCTGCTGCCGACCACGGTGGCGGCCTTCTCGCAGGGGCAGGGCGGGGAGGGCGGCGGCTACGAGTGGCTCAACACCATTGTCGCCTACCTGGGGCCCGGCCGGCCGCTCTACATCGCCGTCTTTGTCGCGCTGATCGTGTTCTTCGCCTTCTTCTACACCTCGATCGTGCTGAACCCCCAGGAGACGGCCGACAACCTGCGTAAGTACGGCGGGTTCCTGCCGGGCATCAGGCCTGGAGCCAAGACTGCCGCCTACATCGACTACGTGCTGACCCGGATCACCGTGGTCGGCGCCATCTATCTGGCTGCGGTGTGCGTGCTGCCGGAGATCTTGCAGTCGCGTACCGGAGGAGCGAGCCTGGCTTTCGGGGGCACCTCGCTGCTGATTGTCGTCAGCGTAACCATGGACACGGTCGCGCAGATCCAGAGCCACCTGCTCGCGCACCAATACGAGGGCCTGATCAAGAAGGCCAAGCTGCGGGGTGCGACGAGGCATATGAAATGATTGTCATTCTGCTGGGGCCTCCGGGGGCGGGCAAGGGGACCCAGGCCAAGGAGTTGGCGACCCGGCGCGGCCTCATTCAACTGTCGACGGGCGACATCCTGCGGTCGGCCGTGCAGGCGGGGACCGAGATCGGCATCAAGGCCAGACCCATCATGGAGAAGGGGCAGCTGGTGCCTGACGAGATCGTCATCGGCATCCTCGCGGAGCGGCTCGAGCAGCCCGATTGCAGAAACGGCGTCATACTGGACGGATTTCCGCGCACCCTGGCGCAGGCGTCCGCTCTCGACGAGGTATTGCAGAAGCATAAGCTGAAGATCGACGCCGTCATCGAGCTCAAGGTGGACGACCGGGAGCTGATGGACCGGATCTCCGGGCGTTTCAGTTGCGCGAAGTGCGGCGCGGGCTACCACGACAAGTTCAAGCGCCCGAAGGCGAGCGGGGTGTGCGACGTCTGTGGCAGCACAGAGTTTGTTCGCCGGCCCGATGACCGCGCCGAGACCGTGCGGGACCGGCTGATGGTCTACTACCGTGAGACGTCCCCGTTGATCGGCTACTACTACTGCAAGGGCAATCTCGAGAGCGTGAACGGAATGGCCGAGATCGACTCGGTCGCGGCGGTGGTCAGCGCCGTTTTCGACCGGGTCAAATAACTGGAGCCCAAGGTTTTTCCTCCCCCGTTGACGGGTAGTACGAGGTCGGCTAGAAAGCGTGATCATCGAGACGAGACTTGCCGATTGGGTCCGGCGCGGGAGCGGCCGGGGCCGATCGGTGTGTGCATTTGGAAAAGGCGCATAGGCGCCGAAGGCTGGGAGACCGAGCGTGGCCCGTATCGCAGGCGTCAATATCCCGACTCAGAAACGCGTGGTTATCGCCTTGCAATATATCCACGGCATCGGTCCCAGGACCGCGCGCGACATCTGCACCAAGGTCGGCATCCCCGAGCAGCGCCGGGTGAACGAGCTGAGCGATGCCGAGGTGCTGCAAATCCGCGAGGCGGTCGACCGGGACCACGTGGTGGAGGGCGACCTGCGCCGCGACGTGGCAATGAACATCAAGCGGCTCATGGATCTGGGCTGCTACCGCGGCCTGCGCCATCGCCGCGGGCTGCCGGTCAGAGGACAGCGCACCCACACCAACGCGCGCACCCGCAAAGGCAAGGCACGGCCCATCGCCGGCAAGAAGAAGGCAACGTGATGCGCCGAGGTCAACGGGCGCCACAGGCCCGCACCATCCGCATTGTGACTGCATCAGCTGATCCCGGAGCTCGCTGAGAATGGCCAAAGAGCAAAGCAATCGCGCAAAGCCACGCAGGCGCGAGCGCAAGAACATCACCTCGGGCGTGGCGCACGTCAGCGCCAGCTTCAACAACACCATGATCACCATCACCGACGCACAGGGCAATACCATCGCTTGGTCGTCGTCCGGCAGCATGGGCTTCAAGGGCTCGCGCAAGTCCACCCCCTACGCGGCGCAGATGGCGGCTGAGGATGCCGGCAAGAAGGCCATGGAGCACGGCATGAAGGTGCTGGAGGTGGAGGTGATGGGGCCGGGCTCGGGACGCGAGTCGGCGCTGCGCGCCCTGCAGAGCGTGGGCTTCCAGATCACCCAGATCCGAGATGTGACGTCCATTCCGCACAATGGCTGTCGGCCGCGCAAGCGCCGCCGGGTATGAGCACCGACCGGAGCTCGGTTCGAGCAAGACGTGGAAACGGTGGCTCCGGCTGCGGCCGCGGCCCCTGATCCCCAGCAAAGCACGAGGCCTAAAGTGGCAACAAACGTACTGCACAAGAACTGGCAAGACCTGATCCGGCCGAACAAGCTCGCCGTCGAGCCAGGCCGGCAGAAGGACAGGATCGCCACCATCGTCGCCGAGCCGCTCGAGCGCGGCTTTGGCATGACGCTCGGCAATGCGCTGCGGCGCGTGCTGCTCTCGTCCCTGCAGGGCGCGGCGATCACCAGCGTCCACATCGACGGCGTGCTGCACGAGTTCTCCTCGATCCCGGGCGTGCGCGAGGACGTGACCAACATGATCCTCAACATCAAGGAGATCGCGCTCAAGCTGCACTCCGACGGCGTCAAGCGCATGGTGCTCAAGAAGGAGGGGCCGGGACAGGTCAAGGCCTCCGACATCGAGGCCAGCTCGGAGGTCGAGATCCTGAACCCCGAGCACGTGATCTGCACGCTCGACCAGGGTGCCTCCATCCGCATGGAGTTCACGGCTGCGATGGGCAAGGGCTACGTGCCGTCGGAGCGCAACCGGCCCGACGATGCGCCGATCGGCCTGATCCCGGTCGACAGCCTCTACAGCCCCGTCAAGAAAGTCTCCTACAAGGTCGAGAACACGCGCGAGGGCCAGATCCTCGACTACGACAAGCTGACCATGACGGTGGAAACCGACGGCTCGGTCACGGCCGAGGACGCCGTCGCCCTGGCGGCGCGCATCCTGCAGGACCAGCTCGCGGTGTTCGTCAACTTCGAGGAGCCGACCAAGGCGGTCGAGCCGGAGGCGCGGCCGGAGCTTGCCTTCAACGCCGCGCTCTTGAAGAAGGTCGACGAGCTGGAGCTGTCGGTGCGCTCGGCCAACTGTCTGAAGAACGACAACATCGTCTACATCGGCGACCTGATCCAGAAGAGCGAGGCGGAGATGCTGCGCACGCCCAACTTCGGGCGCAAGTCCTTGAACGAGATCAAAGAGGTGCTGGCCAGCATGGGCCTGCACCTGCAGATGGAGGTGCCGAACTGGCCGCCGGAGAACATCGAGGACCTCGCCAAGAGGTACGAGGACCAGTACTGATCGGGTGAGATGGTGAGTGGCGGTCGCGGTTGACGCGCCGGCACGCCTCGCCATCCGCCGATCATGACCGGCAGGGGAGCAATTCGGGATCACCAGCGAGCAGTGACCTCTCTGTCGGTTTTCCTGGGCATCCAAGTCCTGGCCAATCGTATCGGGGACCGCTATTGAATGGGTGAGGTCGTGCGAGCATGAGATAATGAGGCTGTGCGGTCGTCACTTGCACCGCCCCATACTCACCACTCACCATCTCACCGACAACGCGGGGCCGCAGAACCTCGCCGATGAAAACGAAAGGGAAGTCATGCAACACCGCAAACTGGGACGGCGCTTCAGCCGCGCGCCCGGCCACCGCCAGGCCATGTTCTCCAACATGGCCGCCTCGCTGATCCGCCACGAGCAGATCGTCACCACCCTGCCCAAGGCCAAGGACTTGAAGCGCGTGATCGACAAGTACATCACGCTCGCCAAGCGCGGCGACCTCAATTCGCGCCGCCTCGCGGCTGCGCGCATGCGCGACGAGGCCATGGTCAAGAAGCTCTTCGACACGCTGGGTCCGCGCTACAGGGACCGCGCCGGCGGCTACACGCGCGTGATCAAGGCAGGCTACCGCTACGGCAATTCCGCGCCGGTGGCTGTGATCGAGCTCGTCGATCGCGACGAGACCGTGAAGGGTGTCGAGGACAAGGCGCGTGCCGAGGCCATGAAGGAGCAAGAGGCCAGCGCCTGAGGGCCTGCTCCGGCCCGCGCGGGGTTGGGACGAGGCCCGCCGTCCGAGCGACACGGCCGTTCCCGGTTGCGGCAATGTGTTGATGCCGACGACGCGGCCTGTCATGTCGACGAGCGCGCCGCCGGAATTGCCAGGGTTGATCGCCGCATCGGTCTGGATGAAGGCCTGCGCGTCGGAGCGCGTGACCCGCGTGCGTCCGAGCGCCGAGATGATACCGCTCGTCACGGTCTGCCCGACGCCGAAGGGATTGCCCAAGGTCGAGGTGGCGCTGCCCCACCGGCGACACCGCAGCCCTGTCGCGCATCGCGCGGATCGTCTGCGACAACACACTGATATACATGACGAGGAAGCCGATCGCGAACACCCCAACCAGTGTGAGCAGCCGGAGCAGGCTGCCCCTGGCGTTCGGGTTCGTGCCCCCCACTTTGATCACGCAGTATGCGCCGCCAAGGACGAGGGCAGCGGTCGTCAGCACGCTGGCGCGCTTGGTCAGCCCTGGGATGACGAGTTCGCCCCCGACGCGCACGATCGAGCTTAGTATGATGAGCGCTGCGCCCAGCCCGGCAATGGTGCCCAGGATCTCGATCACCGGAAGCACTTCGGCCTGCCGGATGAGGTCCCTGGATGGCATCGACGCCGGTTGATACCCCATCGGCCTTGTCACGATCCGTCATACCGCATTATACGCATTCGCCCGTTTTCAGGTCATCCCGGAATCGATCGGCAGCCACGCCGCCTGCACGAATGCGCTCCAGGCGCCGGCGACGCTTCGCAACCGGGGCGATTGCACCTCTGCCTTGCACGTCAGCGCGGCGCGGAAAACTCGCGCTGGAAATCCCACAACGCAAACGGCAGGTGCGTTCGCTTTCACGCGCGGGCCTGGCTATAATTCGAGCATGACCAACCTGTTCCAGGCTGCGGGGATGGAGGAGGAGGCGCCGCGCCCCCTCGCCGACCGGCTGCGGCCGAAGAAGCTCGCCGAGGTGGTCGGCCAGGACCAACTGGTCGGGCCCGACGGCACGCTGACCCGCATGCTGAAGAGCGGGCGCGTGCAGAGCATGATCCTGTGGGGGCCGCCGGGCACCGGCAAGACCACGGTGGCCCGCCTGCTTGCCGCGGAAACCAACCTCGTCTTCGAACAGCTCTCCGCCATCTTCTCTGGCGTGCAGGACCTGCGCAAGGCCTTCGACCGCGCCAGGAGCCGGCGCGAGACCGGCAGGGGCACGCTCCTCTTCATCGACGAGATCCACCGCTTCAACCGGGCCCAGCAGGACGGCTTCCTCCCGCACATGGAGGACGGCACCATCACGCTGGTCGGCGCCACCACCGAGAACCCCTCTTTCGAGCTCAACGGTGCGCTGCTGTCGCGCGCGCTGGTGCTGGTGTTCCACCGCCTCGACGCGACGGCACTGGAGGAGCTGCTCGCGCGCGCCGAGGCCGAGGAGGGCCGGCCGCTGCCGCTCGACTCGGAGGCACGCGCCGCGTTGATCGCGATGGCCGACGGCGACGGCCGTACCATGCTCAACATGGCCGAGGAGGTCTATGGCTCCGTCCCTGACGGCCCCGCCGGCCCAGGCCAAAGCATTGACCCGATCGGCCGCGAGGCCCTGATGCAGCTGGTGCAGCGCCGCGCGCCGCTCTACGACAAGTCGCGCGACGGCCACTTCAACCTGGTCAGCGCATTGCACAAGTCGGTGCGCGGCTCCGACCCCGACGCCGCCCTCTATTGGCTCGCCCGCATGCTCGACGGCGGCGAGGACCGGCTCTACATCGCGCGCCGGCTGGTCCGCATGGCGATCGAGGACATCGGCCTCGCCGACCCTCAGGCGGTGGTGCAGGCACTGGCCGCCAAGGATGCCTACGACTTCCTGGGCTCGCCCGAGGGCGAGCTGGCGCTGGCCCAAACGGTGATCTACCTCGCCACCGCACCCAAATCGAACGCCGCCTACACCGCCTTCGGGGCGGCGATGCGCGCGGCCAAAAAGGGCGGCAGCCTGGCGCCGCCCAAGCACATCCTCAACGCACCGACGAGACTCATGCGCGAGGAAGGCTACGGCGCGGGCTATGCCTACGACCACGACACGCCGGAGGCCTTCTCCGGCCAGAGCTACTTCCCCGACGGCATGGCGCGCCAACAGTTCTACGATCCCGCCGGCCGCGGCTTCGAGGCGGAGCTGAGGAAGCGCCTGGAGCATTGGGCCAAGCAGCGCAAGTAGGTGTCAGACCCGCAGGGTCTGGCACCGTGAGTGGGTGAGTGGTGAGATGGTGAGATTTGCAGATGCACATGTGGCACGCTCCGATCCTACCTCCGAGGATGGAAACGGACTGCGTCACAGCCTCCGACACACACTCACCATCTCACCACTCACCATCTCACCCAACACAAGTAGCCTCGCAGGGGGCGATACCCTCGAGGGGTAGGAGGAGCAGGGCGTTCGGGGCTGCGCCCGGTTGACCTGCGACCTGAACTCTGCGGGCGCAAGAACGCCCTGCTCGGCCGCCGTCCGTACGCACCTGGGTGCTTGCCAGGTCAGCTCACCCAGGCCGTTCTCGGGCAACGGCTTTGCCCTGTCCGGGCCCGGACCTCGGGGTTCTCCCGAGCAACCCGGCGCTTGGATGGTCTGTCCACCTGCCGGGCGGGGCGATCGGACCGCGGCCCCCGGCTCCTGCATCGAGACGCGGCCCTGCAGGGAACCGGCGCCTCGTCTCCGAGGTATGCACATCATAGCAGGTACGCCCGCCGCCCGCACGATCCGTCTCAAAGCATCGTCAACGGAGCGTTGTTGCCGCGTAGAAGCGCAGATAGGGTCGGGGCCGAAGCCCGCAATCCGACATTCCGAGGCACCCATCGCGCCGCGCTTTCAGCGGCGTGGCATCGGCACGATGCTGCTGCAAGACCTCATCGCGCGCACGGCGCAAGCGGGCAAGGCCGTCACGCTCGGTGTCGTCAAGCGCAACCCCGCGCGCTCGCTCTACGAGCGCCACGGGTTTCACGTCACTCCCGAGGATCGGTATAGGATTCATATGGTGCGAAGAGCGTAGGCTGGGTTAGGGGCGAAGGCCCTAACCCAACATTCCCGAGGCATCCGCACATCGGGTTGGGCGCTGCCGCGCCAACCCGCAACCTCCCCGGGATCAGACTGTCTCCTTCAGCTCCTTGGCGGCGCGGAAGGCGACCTTCTTGCTGGCCTTGATCTTGATCGGCTGGCCGGTCGCGGGGTTGCGGCCCATGCGCGCTGGCCGCTTGCGCACTTGCAGGATGCCCAGCCCGCCGATGCGGATGCGCGCGCCGCGCTTCAAGTGCTTGGTGATGGCGCCGACCAAATCCTCCAGTACGCTCATTACCTGCTTCTTGGGCAGCTCGTGAGTCTCCGAGAGCGACTCGGCAAGCTGGCGCAGCGTGACGGTCTCCGCCTTCACGGGTGCGGCGGTTGTGGTGGTCGAGTTTGTGGCCATGGGGTTCTCCCTCAGGGAATGTCGATGCAGCGCCTAGCACAGGTGGAATGGCCGAAACCAGCCCATTTTTGCAGGAATATGCCCGATTCTGGTTGACGCAAGCCTGATCTTCACGGGGCTGCACCCTGCGGGTGCGACCCTTCGGATCAGGGTCGGACCCTCGCCTCCGCCGCCGAGGCTCGAGCTGCGGCGTCGAGGCAAGGGCTCTGACATCGCCCATTGCGACCGCCTGACTGCGCGGGGCGGACCATCCTGACTGCCGCGGCGGTGCGAGCCACGCGCGAGCGTACCAGAGGACCATCGGGCTGCGCATCGGGTGTGCGAGCTTCATCGGCGCGACCAGCTGCCACGGGACGGCGATCCCGAGACGGCGCTTCGCGCAGCCGACAGATGATGCGCCCTGGCTTCCTCCAGGCCTCTGACGAAGAGCGTGGGTGCCTGTTCGCCGGTCGGGACAGCGCATGGCCGCGAGGAACGCAGCAACGGGTCGAGGCTCGATGCCTCGCCGAGCAGAATGCTTGCGCCCGGCCACCAGCAGCATGCGGCTGTCCCGTCGAGGCGAACGCTACCGCCGATTGCGCCCAAGGGTGCCCGTGCTGCCGCAGTTGCGCCTCGGGCCGAGACGGCATGGGCGGCGTCGGCCATTTTTCACGGCTCTCCACGGAGCGGCCGCAGTTGGGGGGCATGGATTGGGCGTCTGTAGGTCATTTTTCGAGTTTGGAAGGTCCACAGGAAGGCTGCCGCGGCGACGCAACGCAGCAGGGCTTTCCGCCGGACAAATTCCTCCAGCGAAGGAGAAACGACATGTTGTGGTCATCGGTGCCGCAGCTTCGGTGGCACGTCGCGCAGCAGCTGCTGGTCACCTGGCTCGCCATCGCCGCGATGGTGGCCCTGTTCGTGTTCCAGCCGACGATCGTGCGCTTCGTGCATTCGCTTCTGCTCGGACAGGGCTTCGTTACGGACGCGTTCGACCAGAAGGTGCTCGCCAACTACTTCTCCTACGGCTGGTGGTCCCTGCTGATCGCCTGGGGCTCGCTCGAGGTCGGCGGCTTCCTCCTCGTCTGGCGCTACAAGGCCAAGCCCGACGAGTATCCGGAGTTCCAGGCCCGCTTGCGGCAACTCGCCGAGGAGGCCGGCGTGCAGCAGCCGACGCTGATCGTGATGCGCGGCATGGGCGCCCGCATCCTCAACGCCGCGGCGACCCAGAGCGTCCTGTCGGGCCCCAAGGTCATCGTCATGGGCGACGTCGTCGAGGTTCTCACCGACCCGGAGGAGACCTACGTCACCGCCCACGAGCTCAGCCACATCAAGCACCTCGACATCGTCGCCGGCGTCTTCATCGGCGCCGGCAACAGCGCCATCTCGATCCAGAAGTGGGGCATCCTGACCTCGGCGGTCTACGAGCTGTTCGCCTACGGCTGGCGCGCGGTGGTCTACCTGGCGGTGACGTGGGGCGTCCTCTCCGTCACCCATACCGGCTACAAGCTGCTGGCGGCGGCGCAGTCACGGTCGCGCGAGTACATGGCCGACGTCGGCGCCGTGAAGGTTGCCGGCTGGGAGGGCCGGGTGCATCTGATCACCGGGCTTGCCAGTATCCACCACGCCATGACGCGCTGGCGGCCGTTCCGCATCTTCCGCCGCGAGGGCGGCCTCTTCAGCACGCATCCCGACATCGAGGATCGCGCCCAGGCCCTGAAGCTCGAGCCGCGCGTCCTGCCCGATGGCAACGTGCAGGTCGGCGGTATAGTCATCGCCGGCGCCACCGCTTAGTCTGCGGGTAGAGGGTCAGACCCTGCGGGTCTGACCCCTGGGCGAGACCTCGCGTCTGATCCCCGGAAACAAGAAACGCAACCGCACACAGGACGGACAGGCATGCTGCCGGAGTACGAGGTCTACGCACTGCGCTATGCGACGCGCGAGGCAAGGCGCACCGATCATTTCGTCGGCGGCGATCCGCACGACGGCCCCATGCCCATGGACTACTTCGTGTGGGTCGTCACCTCTGCCGCCGGCGCCTATGTGATCGACACGGGCTTCACCGCCGAGATGGCCAAGGAGCGCAAGCGCACGTTCCTGCGCTGCCCGATCGACAGCCTGCCGCTGCTCGGGCTCGAAGCCGGCGACGTGCGCGAGGTGATCCTCACCCACATGCACTACGACCACGTCGGCAACTTCCACAAGCTCCCGAACGCGCGCTTCCACCTGCAGGAGCGCGAGATGGCCTACGCCACCGGCCGTTACATGCGCTACCGCCGCCTCGGCCACAGCTATCACGTCGAGGACGTGGTCGGCATGGTACGGCTCAACTTCAAGGGCCGCGTGGAGATGCACTCGGGCGAGGTGGAGGTCGCACCCGGCCTGACGCTGCACCCGACCCACGGCCACTCCGACGGCCTGCAGTCGGTGCGGGTGCACACGAAGCGCGGCTGGGTGGTGCTGGCCTCGGACGCCACGCACTACTACGAGAACATGGTGACCAACCGCCCCTACACCACCGCCTTCCACATCGGCCAGATGCTCGACGCCTACCGCACCCTGGAGCGCCTGGCGCCGTCGCCCCGCCACATCGTCCCGGGCCACGACCCCCACGTCATGAAGGAATACCCGGCGCCGAAGCCGGCCCTGGAGGGCATCGTCGTGCGCCTCGACGCCGAGCCGATCGCGCCGCCCCTGACGTTCGCGGCCTCGCAGACCTGAGCAGACTTTGCCGACCGGGGCGGGCGAGTCGGGACGTTGGGCCACGCCACCCCGACCGTGTCGCTACTCCTTCAGGAACTTCGCGATCTCCTCGAAGAACTGGAAGCGAGGCCGTTCGAACAGCACGAAGTGCGTCGCGTTCGGGATGAGAACGCTCTTCTTCACTGGAGCGTGGACCAGATCGCGCATCAGGCCTTCGCGATCCTCGGGGAACGACCAGGTGTCAAAGGCTCCCGCAATCACGAGGGTCGGTGCATAGATGTTGGCGGCGTGCCAGAGGGGCCGGCCGGTCGCCTGATAGAAGGAATCCTCCAGCACGCCGTTAGGGGCCCGCAGGCTCGGCGGGTTGCGGGTGTTGCTGGTGGGGTCGGTTGCCATGCATTCCTTCCAGAACTCCACCGGCACCGCGGGATCGCGAAACTGGTCCTTGTCCGCGACCGGTATCTCGCCATTCCAGCGCGCCGTGTTGGCCGCTTCCGACGCGAGACGATAGGCGCCGAGGGCGAAATTGAAATCGTGCGGCTTGCGCTTGTTCTGCAGGCCGCTGCCCGGCCCAAGATTGGTGTGATCGTTGAAATTATAGAGCGGAGCAAAGAGCACGAGCCTGTGCACATTCTCGCTGTTGAGCGAGGCGTAATAGCCGCCCACCATGGCACCCCACGACCAGCCGATCAGGCTCACCTTCTTCACCCCGCGCTTGGCCTTGATGTGGTTCACCATCGCGGCGATGTCGCGCACGGCGAGGTATGAGCGGGTCACGGGCTGGTTTTTCGCGGCCGGCTCGTCCATGGCCTTCTCGCGGCTGGAAAAGCCGTAGTTGCGGTAATCGCCCATGTAGACCACGTACCCGCGCTTCACCATCCAGTCCGCCCACGAGTAGTCCTTGTAGGAAAGGTCGAAATCGCAGGTCGAAGGCGCCGTTGCGCCGTGCAGGAACAGCACGACGTTCTCGTCCGTGAACTTCGTGTTGCCCTCGGCCATCTTCTCGCGCACGAACAGCTTGATGCCGGGGTCGAGGCCATCGATCTGCACGTCGGTCTTGGCGATCTTCACGTCTTGCGCGCGTGCACTGCCGCGCTGGGAGACAAAGACCAGGGCCAGCACCGCACACGCCAGGCAGCCCGCCCAGAAAGTACGTGCGCGCCACCTCGAAATGGAAGCTCTATGGACGTTCACTGCTTTCCTCCCTCGGCACAGCAGGCCGCATTCAGCCTAACCCGTGCTTGGAGGCGGCGAAAGTCCGTCCGTTGCAGAACCATTAACGTCGCCCGCAATTCCGCCTGGGCCGACACGCCGCGGGCCCCTGTCGTCGGCGCTCTCCTTATGCCGCCGGACGCGCGTGCGCGCCATCGAAGGCGGGTGCCACCTCGGCCATGAAGCGCGCCATCTCGTCCTTGACCTGGGCGTGCGGCTTCAGGCCGACGTTCACGTACAGGATCACCTCGGAGATTCCCGCCGCCTCCGCCTTCTTCAGCGTGTCGGTGATGCGCTGCGGCGTGCCGAGCAGCACGGCGTTCTCGGTCAGGTCCTCGGGCTTCACCTTCTTCAGCCGGTCGACCATGTCGACGAAATAGCGATAGCTCGGCGGCGCGGTGCGCGGGTCGCCGGGGAGCGCGGGGATTACGCATTCCCGGTAGTAGCGCACCTGCCGGGCGCGCGCGCCCTGCTCCTGCGCTTCGTCGTCGGCGAAATGGGTGAAGTAGCTGCACATGACGCGGCCGGGCTTCTGGCCATGCTTCGCGCAGGTCTCGTTGTAGAGGTCCACGACCTGGCGCAGCCCGCCGAAGCTCATCGCGGCCGCGAACGGTGCCACGATCAGATGGCAGCCGAGCCGGGCGGCGAGCTCGATGGACGGCTTGGAGAAGGAGCCGACGTAGGTCGGGATCGGCTGCTGCACCGGCTTGGGCGTGATGCGCACGTCGTCGAAGCGGTAGTGCGCGCCGTGATGGGAGATGCGTCCCTCCGTGGTCCATAGCCTGCGCAGGACCTCCAGGCCCTCCTCGAAGATCGCCTGGTTGTCGTCGAACGAGACGGCGAACGGCTCGTACTCGCGCCGGTCGTAGCCGCGCCCCGCGGCGAAATCGACGCGCCCGCCAGAAAGCAGATCGAGCGTCGCCCATTGCTCGGCGACACGGATCGGATGGTGCAGCGGCAGCACGGTCACCGCGGGCGCGAGCCGGATGCGCTTTGTGCGCGCGGCAATATAGGCGAGCACGAGGTCCGGGCAGGAAAGCACGCCGAGCGAGTTGAAATGGTGCTCGCCGATCCAGGCCGAGTGCATGCCGAGGTCCTCGGCGTAGAGCGCTTGGTCGGTAATCTCCGCCACGAACTGGTTCGCAGTCCGCGTATTGCTGTCGTAGTGATTGTCGCTGAGCGTGAAATAGCCGAATTCCATGGCCCCCTCCCGATTTCTCCCCACGGCTGCACTGCCAGCAGGATAGGGCCGCCATGATAGATGTAAATGGTGGGCACGCGCTCGTGGCCCCGTGGCCAAGGGTGCGGCATTCAAGAGGCCGGCTGCGCACCCTGGGGATTACCCGCCTGGAAGGCGTTCAACCATGGCGTGAATGCTCCCGAGCTCGCCGATGTGGGGACGGAATTTCTCCGGGCAAGAAGCGACCAATATTGCCGCGCGATCGGCGAGAGGCAGTGAAGGAGTACCCGGCGCCCAAGCCGGCGCTCGAAGGCATCGCCGTGCGCCTCGACGCCGAGCCGATCGCGCCGCCCCTGACGCTCGGGACCTGACGGATCCGAGGGGACTGATCAACCGCGGCCTAGACAAAGACACCGTCGAGCGGCCGCACGGCGCGGCTGTCGGGAAACACCTCCGTCTCGAGCGCGGCCTCGCCGAGCCTGAGCTGGGCGGCGAGCGCCGCTTTGAAAACGCCGCGCAGGTCGAGTGTCGGCCGCAGGTCGCGCCCCTCGTGCAGGGCGCGCTGGCCGAGGCCCGGCCAATCCGCGATCACGCGCCCGCCCCGTACCGCGCCCCCGGCGACGAAGGCCGCCCCCGCGGTGCCGTGGTCCGTTCCGCCCGAGCCGTTCGCCGCCACCGCACGACCGAACTCGGTGATGATCAGCGCCGCGGTGTGCTGCCACACCGGGCCGAGCGCCGTCCTGAGCGCGGCGACCGAGCGGTCGAGCAGACGCAGGTTGCGCGTCAGCTGGCTGTACTCGCCCAGCTGGCTGATGTGCGTGTCCCAGCCGCCGAAATCGATCGTCGCCACGCGCGGGCCATCCCGCCTGCCGAGGACCTCTCCCGCCGCCCGGGCAAGCTCCACGACGGGCAGCGTCCGACCGCCCGTGCCGCCGGCATCGTGGCCTTCCATCATGGTCTGCGCTTCGCGCGCGACGGCGAAGGATCGGCCGAGCAGCGCGTCGCCGCGGTACAGCGCCGCCAGCCGCTCGAGCAGATCGCCGTCGGGCTGCGGCAGCCTGGAGGGTGACCAGGAGCCGACCTGTGCCGGCCCCCGCAGCACCAGCGGCACGTTCGGCCCGAGGGCGAAGCCCAAGGTGCCAGAGCTCACGTTGCTGCCTGCGCGCTCAACGGCACCGAGTGCCACATTGAGCCAACCGGCCTCGCGGCCGAAAGGCCGGATCGTGCCGTTCTCGAGCAGGTTCTGGGCATCGAAATGCGAGCGCTCGCGGTAGGGCGATGCTGCGGCGTGCAGCACCGTGAGCTCTCGCGCAGCAAAGAGCTTGTGCATCTCTGCAAGATGCGGGCTCAGACCGAAGTGGCCGTCGAGATCGAGCGCTCCACCGGGCGTGCCGGGTGCCGCCACGGCGAGCAGACCCCGCTGCGCAGCGTACTGGGAGTCGCCGTATGGTGGCACGGCCGTGAGCCCGTCCATGCCGCCGCGCAGGAGCACGAGCACGAGGCGCCGATCGTTCGTTCGAGGCTCTGACGGCGGTGCGGCGAATGTGAGCCCCGGCAAGCCTGCGAGCGCGGCGGTGCCCCCAAGCAGCTGCAGTGCCTGTCGACGCGTTCTCATGACTACCTCCGCTGAAATTCCGGGCTGGCGAGCCAGAGCGCCATGCCTTGCTGGCGACTTTCCGCGCGCTCGATGGCGCGCCGCGTTCCCTCCCCCAGAGCTGGGCCATAGCTCTCGGTCGCGAGGCGCAACGGGTCCAGGCGGGACCCGATACGCGCCGCCACGATGCCCGCCCACTCGATGCGCTTCCAAAGTGCGTCCCCTCCAGCCCAGGCCCCGGCGGTGTCCGGCCAGCCCTGGGGCGACGGGGCGAAGAACGGCCGCTGCCCCATGCCACGCAGGGTGCCGTAGAGCCGGCGTGGATCGGCCGCCCGCAAGCCGGGCAGCGCGCGCAGGCACGACACCACGTACTCGATCGGTGACTTCAGCTTGGCCAGCGGCTGCTGCCAGGCCTCGGAGCCATCGAGGAGTGCTGCGTAGACGGCCGGCAGATCGCCGTCCGAGTCACGGAACGCGCGGGCGATGCGGGCCACGGCCGCCGGCGGCGGCGCATCCGCGATGAAGTGGCGCGCGAGCTTGGTGGCCACATGCGTCGCGGTCGCCGGATGGAGAGCAATGTCGCGCAGCACCGCCTCGCCCTGCGCGCTACCGTCTTGTGCATAGCGGTGGCCGAGCAGGCTCCTGGGACCGGGCTCATGCCGTTCAGGGTCGAACACAAAGCCCGGGCTGCTCTCATCGAGGTCGAACATCGTCGGGCGGACGGTCCAGCCCGTGAGCACGCGCGCGAACTCGGTCACGTCTGCCTGCGTGTAGCCTCCGTTCACGCCCAGCGTATGCAGCTCCAGAATCTCGCGCGCGAGATTCTCATTGAGTCCCGTGGGCGACAGAAACGCGGTGCTGCGACTCCGGCGCAGCCCCCGCGCTTGCCAGCCCCTGCGCACCGAGAGGTGGTTGTCGAGGTAGAGGATCATGGCCGGGTGGCGGGTCGCGGCGAGCAGCATGTCGGAGAAGCGACCGCACACATGCGGCCGTATGGCTTCGCGCTCGAAGCTCCCGGCCAGCGCAAAGACCAGCGCCTTCTCCGCCGATACCGTGAAGTGGTTCGACCAGAACCAGACCAAGCGTTCTCTGAAGGGCAGCGGCGTCGCCGCGGCCACCGCGAGCCGGGCCGCGATCTCCTCCTGCATGATCGGACCGAGCTGCTCGCGGAACGTTCCTTCAACCGTACGTGGGGCTGCTTGTGATCCGCTGAGCGCGGCGCGTGCCCTGCCGAGGCTTGCGATCCAGCGCGGATAGGCCTTCAGGGCGTCGCCCGAGCCCGAGAGCCTGCTGAACTCCGGAAAGGCCGGCTCGGGTGCGTTGATCTGCCTTGTGAGCCAGCCTCGCGGATCGGGGCCTGCGGCGGCGAGCTCGCCCGGCGCGGCGCCCAGGCCGAAGCGATTGACGGCGATGATGGGTTCGGTGCTCATGGGCCATTCAACGGCCCGGGGCAGAAATTCCTTCTCTAGCCCTGCTTGCATCGGAGCAGTTGGCGTAAACGTGTCGAGTTTCATGGACTCGAGATTCGGCAATCGGCAATCGGCAGTCGGGTGTCGCTAGGACGTGTGCTCAAGAAGCACGCACCGGCAGACCGAAGTCACCGAAGCAGCCGGTGAACGAGTTTGTTGCTCGGGCACAAACAGAAATGCTGTGCTCAGTCAGAGCCTTACCGCCCTGACCCAAAGCAGACGTTCAAGCGGTAGCGTACCGCTCAATGCGGTCCGCTCGTCAGCGGTGTGGTAGGATAGGCGCGTCTGGCTGAAGCGGCGGCCGGTGAGGCGACGCGAGTTTATTTGCTGATCGACGCCGGCGCGGAGTCCGAACAAATGCGGCGGATCGGCGTGCTCTTGTACGGGGCATCCAGCAACCGCGAAGGTTAGACCGGCGGCGGGCATCTACAATCAGCGCAGCAGTTTCCCCATTTTATCGCGGAGTTTCAGGCACGATGTCTCCCGAACTTATATTCTGGCTTGCGCTTACAACGAAAATGGCGCTCACCGCCTTGTTCGTGAGCATAGCGACCATCATAGCGGAAAGACTCGGCGCCATCGTGGGAGCGCTCGTGGCGACGCTGCCCGTCTCAGCTGGGCCTGTTTACGTGTTCTTGGCGCTCGATCACGACGCGGCTTTTATTTCCGCGAGCGCGGCGGCAAGCCTAGCATTGAACGCCGCAACCGCGATCTTTCTAACGACCTACGTACTGATTTCACAACGACACTCGCTGTGGCTCAGCGTGTCCGTTGCATTCGTGGTATGGCTCACGACCACGTTGGCGCTCAGCGCTTTTCACTGGACTGCATCCCGAGCATTCGTTCTCAATCTGGTTGTTTTCGCGTCCTGCTTCTTCATTGTGAGGCCGTTCTCTCACGTACGCATGCCAACGACGACGCAGGCCTGGTACGACTTGGTCATAAGGGCCGGTATGGTGACCGTGCTCGTCGGCGTCATTGTGGCTTTAAGTTTCAAAATTGGCGCGGAAGGAAGCGGCGTGCTTGCTGTTTTCCCTGTGATCTATGCGAGCATCATGCTGATCTTGCATCGTCGCATCGGCGGCCCGGCTACGGCCGCGGTGCTGGCGAACGCCATTTCCGGCCTTGCCGGGTTTGGTGCAGCGCTGCTAACGCTGCACCTAACAGCGGAGCCACTCGGGTCCGCGCTGGCTCTCGTTCTCGCCCTTGGCGTTTCTGTTGCTTGGAACGCCGCCATATATGGCGTACGCAGACATCATCGAACTCTTGCCTGAAGATTGTCCCGGTACCTGCGATCGTTGTTTGCGCGGGCTACGGCTGCTCGATTTGCTGCCCGTAGACTGTGTTCATGGCGGCGAATTCCGGCATGTCCGTCAGGAATACAGTGACCTTAATGCCTCGTTTCAGATGTGTGCGAGCTCGAAGCCTTCATCTTGCCATCCGGTAATGCCGCCGATCATCTCCTTGACGGGCCGTCCCAGCTCGGCAAGCCGCACGGCCGCCCTGTTGGCGCCATTGCAATGCGGTCCGGGGCAGTACACGACCACAAGGCGGTCCTTGGGATAAGGCCCGAGCGTTGTCTCGCTGATCATGCGATGCGGAAGATTGGTCGCGCCGAGAAGGTGACCCGCGGCGAACAGCGCGGGTGAACGGACGTCGAATTTACCCTGCTGCCGCCGCGCGCCGGTGAACCGCCGCTGGTCACCGGTGCCCGGAAGATGCTCGCGGAGCAACTGGCCTCAGCGCGAGGTAGCTAGCGGCAGGCGTCGCAAAAGACGTAAGTCGCCCTGTTTTTCAGTCTCACGAAGCAATGACACGACGTGGCCGGCCCCACGTCTCCTAGTGGCACACTTGCCCCGTCCCAAGCTCGGCGTCAGATCGTCAGCTCTTCGCGGTAGATCGACCGTTGCAGGTCTAGATATTATCAGCATGCATGCCTATTGTGCGCAAGGCTTCCATCACTTGCTCTCTTCTTGCGACGGCCGAAGGGCCCGACGCCCGACTGCCGAGGCCCGGCTGCCGGCGACCACCGCCTCGTCGGTCTGAGGCGGAGCCTCGTTAGGCTTGAAGAAAATAAACGCGAAGGAAAACGGCTGATCGCACGTTGAATAGTGAATCGATGAGGCGGGTGACTTGAACCCTGCTCACAACGCGCGGGCTCGATGAAACCGCCGCCGGACGATGCGCTCGACCATGCGTTGATGATGGCGGTGGGCAGGCGCGACCACCACGCGTTTGCGCGCCTCGTCGAGCGCCACTACGGCTGGGCGCTCGGCTTCGCCGGCCGCATGCTGGGCATGCGCCATGAGGCGGAGGACCTGGTGCAGACGGCGTTCCTGCGCGTCTGGCAGGGTGCTGCACAGTGGGAGCCGAATGCCAAGTTCAGCACGTGGCTGTACAGGGTGTTGTACAATCTTTGCATCGACCACCTCCGCGCCCGCCATGCGACGGCCAGAGAGCCGCTCGAGGACGGGTTTGTCGAGGCAATGGCCGACGAGGCACCCAACAGCGAGGAGCGTGTCTCGGCCTTGCAGCGCGGGGCACGCGTGCGGGCGGCCCTGGATCGGCTCCCCGTCCGGCAACGGGCGGCGCTCGTTCTTTGCTACTACGAGGAGCGGTCGCAGGCGGAGGCCGCCGCACTGCTCGGGGTAAGCGAAGGCGCGTTGGAATCGCTGCTTTCACGCGGGCGCGCCACGTTGAAGAAATGGCTGCGCGACGATCTGCAATAGGGAAAGCCCATGGACCTCGATCGATTCAAAGGATGCAGCGCCGCCTTCGGTGCCGAGAGGCGTCGCTGGCCGCAGCGCGAGCACCCGGTCTACGACCGGTTCGCCAATACGCCGGAGGGTATGGCGATCCTCGCGCAAGCCGGCCGCACCGACCACTTCCTCGACGCGCTCGAGCCCGCCCCGCCGGACCCGCGCCGCGCCCGCCGCATCGGCGCGCTCGTCAGGCCCGTTTGGCGCCGCTTTGCCATGCCGGCGGCAGCCCTGGCGGCGAGCGCGGCAGTCGGCTTCCTCGTGGGTTACCTGCAGTCGCACGGCATCACCGACGCCGGAGTCGTGGCCCGACTCCTGTTGGGCCCGCAAAGCTTGCAGGAGATCGGGCTGTGATTGCCT
Organism: uncultured Alphaproteobacteria bacterium; assembly: GCA_963840075.1. Taxonomy (GTDB): domain Bacteria; phylum Pseudomonadota; class Alphaproteobacteria; order Rhizobiales; family Hyphomicrobiaceae; genus AWTP1-13. The sequence goes on from CAWIXS010000018.1 coordinate 80,910, forward strand.
GGCTGCGGAGCACCCGCGGGCTCGCCATGCTGCTCGCCGCGTCGCTGGGAGCGAATCTCTTCCTGGGCGGCATGGTTGCGGGGCGCATCACGGGAGACGCGACACGAGGCTCGCCGACCCGGCGCAGCATCGAGGCGATGCTCGCCCCGCTGCCGGACGCCAAACGCAGGCTGGTACGCCAGGAGATCAACGGCGCGATGCCCCGAGTGCGCGAGCAGCTCGCTGCCCTGCAGAAGGCACGCGTTGCGCTGGCCGAGGAAATGGTCAAGCCCGCGCTGGACAGCGGTGCACTCGAACGCGGCTTCGCCGCCGTGCAGTCTCACACGATGGAGATCGGAACCGAGCTGCAGCGGGCAGTCATGCGTGCACTGCCAAGCCTGACGCAGGAGGAGCGCCGCGCCCTGGTGCAGGCGCTGGCGCGGCGCCGGAGCGGTGGCGCGCTGCCGTTGCCCTAGCTGGAGGCCATCGCCGTCCGCCTCAGCGCCCAGCCGATCGCGCCACCCCTGACGTTCGCGACCTGACGGTCGCGAGCAGGCTCGCCAACCGCCGTTGGCTCAGCCGCTAGCCGGCGTCTCCGGCCGACGGTGTGGCGAGGAAGACCGGTATCTGCCGGGTGGCGGCGGCGTTCACCAGGTAGTCCGCGTAGGGCGGGTAGGCGGCGACGGCGAGCTTCCAGAGCCGCTCCCGCTCCGCGTTGTCCTCGACCTCGCGCACCAGCATCGGGCCGACCACGGTCCCGTCACGCAGCTCGATCCTCGGGTTGGCGCGCAGGTTGGCGACCCAGGCCGGGTTCTCGGGCGCGCCGCCCTGGGACCCGACCAGGACATAGCTGGCGCCGTCCTTGACCCGCATCAGCGGCGTCTTGCGGATGGCGCCGGTCTTGCTGCCGATGTGGGTGACGATGATCACGGGCAGGCCCGTATCGCGCAGGGTGGTCCCCTTGGTGCCACCGCTACCCTCGTAGAGCGCGACCTGCTCCCGCACCCAGTCACGCGGGCTCGGTATGTATTGGGGCATCGGGTTCAACCTTTCCTTCTCGGGCGCTGCGCCATGGGCGCAGGCGCAGCGCGGCAGGTGACGATGCTGGGCAGCCAATGGCCGGTGTCTGCCACGCCTATGTCTACCACGATGCCGGGGAGTAGAAAACGCAACGCCGCGCAGCGCGCGCATCCGTTGGCGCAGCGGCAGACGCCCGCCTACAATGCCCGGGAAACCAACTAGGCGCAGCCATGCGCCACACGTCGGGGAGAGAGACATGCAGATCGGGTTCATCGGGCTCGGCACCATGGGCGCCAGCATGGCCGCCAACCTGCAGAAGGCCCGCTACAAGCTCGTCGTCAACGACGTGCGCCGCACCGCGGCAGAGCCCCACATCGGCCGCGGGGCCACCTGGGCCGACACACCACGCGCGGTGGCGGAGGCGGCAGACGTGGTGCTCACCTCGCTGCCGGGGCCGCCCGAGGTGGAGGCCGTTTCCCTCGGCGACAACGGCCTGCTCGCCGGCCTGCGCAAGGGTGCAGCCTACTTCGACCTCTCGACCAACTCGCCCACCCTGGTGCGCAAGCTCCACGCGGACTTCGCCGCGCGCGGCGCGCACATGCTCGACGCCCCCGTCAGCGGCGGCCCGGCCGGTGCAGCCTCGGGCCGGCTCGCACTGTGGGTCGGCGGCGAGGAGGCGATCTTCCAGCGCCACAAGGCCGTGCTCGACGCCATGGGCGACCAGGCCCGTTATGTCGGCCCGATCGGCGCCGGCTCGGTCGCCAAGCTCGTGCACAACTGCGCGGGCTACGCCATGCAGACCGCGCTGGGCGAGGTGTTCGCGCTGGGCGTGAAGGGCGGGGTGGAGCCGCTCGCGCTGTGGGAGGCGGTGCGCGCCGGCGCCGTCGGCCGCCGCCGCAGCTTCGACGGCCTGATCGACCAGTTCCTGCCCGGCAAGTACGATCCCGCCGCCTTCGCGCTGCGCCTCGCCCACAAGGACGTGGCGCTGGCAACGCAGCTCGGCCGCGAACTCGGCGTGCCGATGCGCATCGCCAACCTCACGCTCGCCGAGATGACCGAGGCGATGAACCGCGGCTGGGAGGCCCGCGACTCGCGCATCTCCCTGCTCCTGCAGCTGGAGCGCTCGGGCGTGGAGGTCGCCGTGGAGCCTGCCCGCATCAAGGCGGTGCTGGAGCGCGACCCGCCGTTCAAGGGATAGGTGTCGACGGGGGTCAGACCCCTCGCGACGACCTCTCGTGAAGCTCCGAGGTTGGTGGCGAGGGGTCTGACCCGGGTCTGCCCCCCGCTCGGCCGGGCATGCGCGCGCCTACACCGCAGGTTGTGGCCGCGGGCTGCGAGGGATGCATCCCATCGCCAGTCCTGCGAAAACGGCCCGGAGCGACGCAATGCGCTTTCCTTCGCCGCGCAATCGACGCTACCATGCGCGCCGAGGGATCCGGTGGACAATCAATGCATCCCCCGGGGAGGAAACCGATGAGACGCCTGCTGCTGCTTTGCAGCGCGGCCCTGCTGTGGCCGGCGCTGGTGCAGCCGACGCCGGCTCATGCCGAGACCGACGTGATCAAGATCCCGCGCGGAGCGGGTGGTGTCGGCTTCCTGCCGCTCCTGGTGCTGGAGCAGAAGGGCCTCATCGAGAAGAAGGCGCGCGAGGCCGGCATCACCAACCTGCGCGTCGAATGGCTGAAGCTCGGCGGCCCCTCCCTCGTCAACGACCTCCTCCTGTCGGGCAATGCCGACATTGTCGCCGCCGGCCCGCCGGCCTTCCTGACCCTGTGGGACCGCACCAGGGCCAACCTCAAGGTCAAGGGCGTGGCGGCCATGACCTCGATCCCGATGTACCTCAACACCCGAGCGCCGCACCTGAAGACGCTCAAGGACTTCGGCCCCAAGGACAAGATCGCCATCACCGCAGTGAAGGTGTCGATCCCCGCCATCATCCTGCAGATGGCGGCGATCAAGGAGCTCGGACGCGCCGACTGGGCGGCGTTCGACAAGTACACGGTCTCTCTCACCCACCCCGACGGGCTGATTGCGCTCACCACGGGGTCGGGTGAGATCAACGCCCACTTCACCTCGCCGCCCTTCCACCAGCGCGAGCGCAAGTTCCCCAATATCCGCACCATCCTCACCTCCAACGACGTGATGGGCGGCCCCTCGACCTTCACCTTGCTCTACACCACCAGCAAGTTCCACGACGCCAACCCCAAGGTCTACGGCGCGTTCCTCGAGGCATTCAAGGAGGCGCTCGCGTTCATCAACGCCGACAAGCGCGCGGCTGCTGAGACCTTCCTCGCCATGGAGAAGCAGAAGATGACGCTCGACGAGGTGCTGGAGGTGCTCAACGACCCCGACATCCGGTACACGACCTCGCCCGAGAACGTGATGAAGTATGCCGAGTTCATGGCCGGTGTCGGCAGCCTCAAGGCGCGCCCCGCCGACTGGAAGGAATTGTTCTTCCCGGCCATGCACGGCGTGCCCGGCGGCTGAGTGAGGCCGGGACGGCTTGCTCCCGGCCTGCCAACCCGGCATCGAAAAAGACGAAAGACGAAGAGGAGGAAACCATGCGTTGGACAGCACTAGCGCGGTCCCTGCTGCCCGCTGCGGCAGTGGCAGGCCTTGCCGCCATCGCCCCTGCCGCTGCGCAGGTGAAGGAGGTCAAGGTCGGCCTGATAGCGCCGATGTCGGGCCCGTGGGCACGGCAGGGCGAGCTGATGATCAAGGGCGCCAACCTGGCGATCGAGAACGTCAACAAGGCGGGCGGCATCAAGGCGCTGGGCGGCGCCAAGCTGAAGCTCATCGTGTTCGATGCCGGCGACAGCGTGGAGAAGGCCAAGAACGCCGCGCAGCGCATGATCGCGCAGGAGCCCGACCTTATCGGCGCCACCGGGGCGTGGCTCTCCAGCTTCACCCTCGGCGTCACCGAGGTGACCGAGCGCGCCGAGTTGCCGCTGCTTACACTGTCCTACTCTGATCAGATCACCGCCCGCGGCTTCAAGTTCGTGTTCCAGACCTCGCCGACCGGTGGCGCCCAGGCCAACAGCGCGCTGCCGGCGCTCGTCAAACTGGCGGAGGCCGCATCGGGCAAGAGGCCCAAGACGGTTGCCATCGTCATGGACAACACGGCAGCGCCCGTGAGCTTCGCCAAGCCCATGCGCGAGGGCGGCATCGCCAAGCTCGGCCTCAAGCTGGTGGTAGACGAGACCTTCACGCCGCCGCTGTCGGACGCCACGCCGCTGATCCAGAAGGTGCGCTCGAGCCGCCCGGACCTCCTGCTCCTGCTGCCGACGGCGATCTCCGACGACAAGATGTGCCTCGAGAAGCTGCACGAGTTCGGTCTCGGGCGCGGGCGCGTGCCGGTGATCTCCAACGGCGCCCACATCGGTGCGCCGGACATGCTCAAGAACCTCGGCAAGGACCTGCTGGAAGGCGTCATGACCATCGTCGCCAACTGGGGCGCCAAGGGCCAGGAGGAGATCATCAAGGAGTTCGTCGCCAAGACCGGTGAGCCGTGGATCACCCAGGACTCGCTCTCCACCTATGGCGACATCCTGATCTTCAAGGAGGCGCTGGAGAAGGCCGGCGTCGCCGACCGCCGCAAGGTCGCCGAGGCGATCCGCGCCATGGACACCACGGAAGGCCCGGCGAAGTATTTCCCCGGCGGCCGCATCAAGTTCGACGAGAAGGGCCGCCGGGTCGGCGCTGATGTGGTGGTCGTGCAGTGGCAGAACGGCGTGCCGAAGACGGTCTACCCGCCGTCCGCCGCCGTCGCCGAGCCGATCTGGCCGAAGTTGTGATCGGACGACTCCGGCTCCCCGCGCTCGACGCGTCCCCTCTCCCCGCTTGCGGGGAGAGGGCCAAAGTGAGTCGTAGGTTGAGTCGAGCGAAGCGATGACCCAGCGCCATAGGGGTGGCACCTCGAGGTGTTGGGTCTTCGCTGACGCTCGACCCAACCTACCCCGCCACGTGCTCCAGCGCCGCCAGCAGGTGCGGCCGGAACGTGGCGTAGTCCTCGATCATGGGAAAATGCCCCATCCCCTTCATGATGCTGAGGCGCGAGCCCGGGATCGCCGCGGCCACCGCCTCGCTCATCGCCGGGGTGCAGGAGTAGTCGTACTCGCCGGTCAAGAGCGCCACCTTGCAGCGGTTGGTGTCGATCCGCTTCACGTCCTCGCGCGCGTCCCAGTCGAGGCTGTAGAAGTACACGTCGCCCTGGTACACCCCGGGTCCCGACTGGCTGTAGTACCACCAGTTCTCGCGCTTGCCCGCCTCCGGGCTCAGCGGCGAGTTGAGGCCGTAGGTGTAGCTCGCGACGAGCTCGCCGCCGTGGATGGCGGGGTGGTGCAGGAGCTCGTTGTAACGCCCGGGCGCGTAGGCCGAGCTCTCGAGCCCGACGATGCCCGTCAGCTCCTCCTGGAACTCGGCGGCCACCTTGAGCACGATCGCCCCGCCCATCGAGCAGCCCATCACCACCGGCCGCTCCAGGCCCAGCGCCAGCCACACCGCGCGCACCATGTCCAGATAGGAGGCTGTGGTCAGGCGGTACTTCTCGAGCCACCAGCCGTCCGGCGGGGTCGACCGGCCGTGCCAGGGCAGGTCGAAGGCGATCACCCGGAAGCGGCCGGTGACGGCCGCATCGCCGAGCACGTGGCGGTATTGCCGGCTGTCGGCGCCGGCGGTGTGGAGGCATAGCAGCGGAATGCCCTGGCCGGCCTCCTCGACGAACACGCGGTGCTGGGCGCGGGCGATGGTGACGGAGACATAGCGTCCGATGATCGGCTCGAATTCAGGCATCGGGGGCTCCCACCTCGCGCATGATGCTCATCATCCGGTGCAGGGCACGGGCGTTCTGCATGGCAAGCAGGCTGTCGCCTTCCAGCACGAACTCCGGCACCCGCATCAGCATGGCGAAGAAATCGTGGAACAGCGGCGGCGGCGTGGGGCTCAGGAACTTGCGCCACACCTCGACGGGCGCCCGGAAGCCGAACGGCACGCGCACATCGAGCCGCGGGCCCGCCACGATCTCGCCGATGCACCCTTTCTCCACCTTGAGCGCATAGCGCGCCTCGCCGAACGTCAGTCCGAACGTGGTGGTGAACCAGTCGCCGATCACAGCCAGCTCGCGGTCGGCATTGGCGCGCGCCTGGAACCGCTCGAGCCAGGCAAGGCCGGGATAGTCGCTCATGTGGACACCATCGGGCTGTCTCCTCGAAATGCGAGCGTCATGGCACCAGCGAGGCACAACATGGTCATGCCGGGGCTAGTCCCCGGCATCCAGCCAACCATCGGCCCCGGAGCGAGCGGCATGATGGATCCGGTGACAAGCACCGGGATGACAGGGCCACAGTGCGGCGGCGTTGGCGGCTCCACGCTGCCGGAGTGTTGAGACTATGACCGACTGGCAATTGTCCCTCGTTGATGTCTTCCAGGCGATGGCCGCCGGCCTGATGATCGGCGGCACCTACGGCCTCATGTGCGTGGGGCTCGGCATCATCTTCGGTGTCATGCGCGTCGTCAACTTCGCGCAAGGCGACTTCATGATGCTGGGCATGTACGCTGCCTACTATCTTGTCTCCGGCTTCGGCGTGCTTGCGTTCCTCGGGCCCTATGCCGCCCCCATCATCGGTGCCATCCTCGCCGGGCCCCTCGTCTTCATCGTCGGCTGGCTCCTGCACTACACCCTGATCGCGCGCGTCACCGGCGCCCGCGTGGTCTCGGCCGAGGCGGAAGGGCACTACGCCCAGATCATCCTCACGCTGGGCATCGCGCTGGTGCTGGCGAACGGCGGGCTCATCCTGTTCGGCTCGCAGCCGGTCTCGGTGCAGACGCCGCTGTCGCGCCAGTCCTGGGAGATCGGCGAAGTGCTCTTCAACCAGGCGCGCGCCGTCAGCTTTGCGATCGCGGTGGTCTGTGCGATCGGCCTCTACCTGTTCCTGACCCGGTCCAGCCTGGGCAAGGCCCTGCGTGCCGCGGCCGACAACCCGATCGCCGCCGCCTATGTCGGCATCGATGTCGACCGCGCCCATCGCTTCGCGTTCGGCCTCGGCGTGGGCATCACCGCGGTCGCCGGGGGGCTCATCGCCAGCACCCTGTCGTTCCAGCCCTACATCGGCTTCGACTTCGTCATCACCATGTATGCCGGGGTGGTGTTGGGCGGCATGGGCAGCATCCTCGGCGCGTTCTGGGGCGGGCTCACCATCGGGCTGGTGCAGCAGATGTCCACCCTCGTGCTGCCCTACCAGCTGCAGAACACCGCCATCTTCGTGGTCTTCCTGCTCATCATCTTCCTGCGCCCGCAGGGGATGTTCGGGCGAGTATGGGAGCGCACCTGATGGCCGCCGCCGCATCACGTTCCTCGCCCCGCCGGCACTACGTCGCGATCGCAGCCTTCGCCGCGGTCTACCTGCTGGTCGGCTTCTTCGTCCAGAACTCCTACTACCAGTGGATCATGACGCTGGTGCTCCTGTGGGCGACCATGGGGCTCAGCTGGAACATGCTCTCCGGCTACAGCGGCCTCATCTCGTTCGGGCATGCCGCCTTCTTCGGGCTCGGCGGCTACACCATGACGATCGCGTTCGTGCAGTTCGGCATCACGCCGTGGCTCGGCATCCCGCTCGGCATGATGGTCGGCGTGCTCGCCGGCATCGTCATCGGCATCCCCACCTTCCGGCTGCGCGGGCACTACTTCGCGCTGTCGATGCTCGCCTATCCGCTGGCCATGCTCTACGTGTTCGAATGGCTGGGCTACCAGGAGGTGACGCTGCCCCGGAAGCTCGAGGCGCCGGCGCTTTACGCCCAGTTCCTCGACCAGCGCATCTACATGGGGATCGCGCTCGCCCTGGTGGTTGCCTGCATGGTGGTGTCGCTGCACGTGGAGCGCTCGCGCTTCGGCATGTCGCTGCTCGCCATCAAGCAGAACGAGCCGGCGGCCGAGGCGGCCGGCGTCAACCCGCTGCGCTGGAAGATGCTGGCGATGATGGTGAGTGCGGCGATGGCGGCGGCTGCCGGCGGGCTCTACGCCGTCGCCCACCTCGTGGTGACGCCGCGCGACATGTTCGGCGTCTCGGCCTCTGCGCAGGCGCTCATAGTCGCCCTGTTCGGCGGCGTCGGCGTGTACTGGGGCCCTGTGATCGGTGCGGTCATCCTGGTGCCGCTGGCGGAGATGCTGCACGCCGAGCTCGGCCATATCGTGCCGGGCATCCAGGGCGTGGTCTACGGCCTCGCCATCATCGGCATCATCCTCTTGGCGCCCGATGGCATCTACTGGCGCGTCCGCGACCGCTTCGCTGGGCGCAGCAAGCCGGCTCCGGTGCCGGTGAAGCCGCGCACGGCCTCGGAGGGGGCCGACACCGCTGCACCCGCGCCGGCCCCGGAGGCGGCATCGGGCCCGCCGCTGCTCCAGCTCGACGGCGTCGTGCGCGCCTTCGGCGGCCTCAAGGCCGTCGACGGCGTGAGTCTCTCGGTCGCCGAAGGCGCCATCCACGGCATCATCGGTCCCAACGGCGCCGGCAAGACTACGCTGTTCAACGTCGTCAACGGCTTCCTGCCGCCCGACGCCGGCAGCATCGCCTTCGCCGGAGCCGAGCTGTCCGGGCTGAGGCCGCACAGCGTATGCCGACGTGGCATCGGCCGCACCTTCCAGGTGGTGCGCGCCTTTCCGCGCATGACGGTGCTCCAGAACGTGATGATCGGCGCCTACGTCGGCGCCAAAACCGATGCCGAGGCGATGGACCTCGCGGTGGCCGCGCTGGCGAGGGTGGAGCTGGCCGAGGACGCCCACAACCTCGCCGGCGGCCTCACCACGCGGCAGCTGCGCCTCATGGAGCTGGCGCGCGCGCTCGCCCCCAACCCGCGCCTCCTCTTGCTCGACGAGACGCTGGCGGGCCTCGGCCACGAGGAGCTGGAGGAGATCCTGCGCATCATCCGCCAGGTCAACCGCGACGGTGTCACCGTCGTCATCATCGAGCACACCATGCACGCCATGGTGAAGCTCGCGCACAAGTTCAGCGTGCTCGACCACGGCAAGCTGATCGCCGAGGGCCCGCCGGCCGAGGTGGTGCGGGACCCGGCCGTCATCGAGGCCTATCTGGGAAAGAAATGGGTGGAGCGTGCTCAGCATCCGGTCGCTTGATGTCGCCTACGGCGGCCTCCACGCCCTGCGCGACGTGTCCCTCGAGGTCGAGCGCGGCCAGTTCGTGACCGTGGTGGGCTCGAACGGTGCCGGCAAGACCACGCTGTTCAAGACCATCTCCGGCACCGTGGCGCCCCTCGCCGGCCAGATCACCTACGAGGGCCGCAACCTGCTCAGGGTGCCGGCCGCGGAGCGCGCCAGGCTCGGCATCGCGCACGTGCCCGAGGGCCGCCAGGTGTTCGCCTCCATGACGGTAATGGAGAACCTGGAGATGGGCGCCTACACCCCCAGAGGGCAGGCGCGCTGGGGCGAGCTGCTGCCGACGATCCTGGAGCTGTTCCCCGTGCTCGCCGAGCGCCGCAACCAGCTCGCCGGCACGCTCTCGGGCGGCGAGCAGCAGATGCTGGCGATTGGCCGCGGCCTCGCCTCCGCGCCCGAGCTCCTGATGCTGGACGAGCCGTCCATGGGTTTGGCGCCCGCGGTGGTCGATGGCATCTTCGAGCGCATCATGAAGGTGCACCGCGAGCACGGCCTCACCATCCTGCTGGTCGAGCAGCGCGTCACCGAGGCTCTGGAGGCCTGCGACCGCGGCTACGTCCTGGAAACCGGCCGGGTCGTGCTCGAAGGCCCGCGCGACGCCCTGATGTCCGACCCCCGCGTCCGCCGCGCCTACCTCGGCCTGTAGCCCGGATCAGGCGCCGGACGTACAGCCGCGACCGGATTCCCCTCCCCCTCATGCCGAAGGCACGTCTTCGACATGACGCGCGGACGGGTTAGGGGTGGGGGGAAGCACGACTCTTGGTGTTTGGGATTTCCCCCCGCCCTGTCCCTTCCCCACAAGGGGGGAGGGGACGCCGCAGCCAGCGCCTTGCTTCATTGCGGCAATGAGAGAAACTCTGGCGGTCGCGAAATTCCGCTAGACCGTTTTCGCGGGAAGCCTCAATATCGGAACAATCTCTGGTCGGTCCGACAATCCGACACGTGCAGGCCGTGCCGCCCCCACGTTCAAAACGAGAAACCGGGAGGAGAGCCCTCGTCCATGGTTGCCGCCCTCGCCATGCGCGATGAGCCGACGGCGTCGGCGCATGCCCTATTGAGCGTTAGGAATGTCTCGGTGCGGTTCGGCGGCATCATCGCGCTCGACGGCATCTCTTTCGATGTTGCAACGGGCGCCATCGCCGGCCTGATCGGGCCCAACGGCGCCGGCAAGACCACCCTCTTCAACTGCCTCTCGCGGCTCTATGTCCCAAACGCCGGCGATATCCTGTTCGAGGGTCGCTCGATCCTCGCCGAGCCGCGCCATGCCATCCCCGAGCTCGGCATCTGCCGCACCTTCCAGAACGTGGCGCTGTTTGATCGCATGAGCGTCATCGACAACGTCAAGGTGGGCTGCCACAGCCGCTCGAGCACGGGCTTCCTGACCAACGCCCTGCGCCTGCCGGCGTGGCAGGCCGAGGAGAGGCGCATCGCCGAGCGGGCCGCCGAGCTGGTGGGGTTCATGGATCTGGAGGCCTTCGCGCATCTCCCGGCCGGCGGGTTGCCGTTTCCGGTGAAGAAGCGCGTGGAGCTGGCGCGCGCGCTCGCCGGCGCACCCAAGCTGCTCCTGCTCGACGAGCCGGCGGCCGGGCTCAACCACGACGAGGTGGATGTGCTGCGCGGGCAAATCCGCCGCATCCGCGACACCCAGAACGTCACGGTGCTGCTGGTCGAGCATCACATGAGCCTCGTGATGTCGGTGTCCGATGTGGTGGTGGCGATCGACTTCGGCCGCAAGATCGCCGAGGGCACGCCGGCGGAGGTGCAGAAGAACCCCGAGGTGATCCGGGCCTACCTCGGCACGGAGGCCTGAGCCATGCCGCTCATCGAGGTCGAGGGTCTCAAGGCGTACTACGGGCAGACGCAGGCGCTGCACGGCGTCAGCTTCGCGCTGGAGCCCGGCGGCATCACCGCGCTGCTCGGCGCCAACGGGGCGGGCAAGACCACCACGCTGCGCGCGATCTGCGGGATGGTTGCCACCGAAGGGGCGATCAGCTTCGACGGCCGGCCGATCGCGGGCAAGGCCACGGAGGAGATCGTGCGCCTCGGCGTCGGCCACGTGCCCGAGGGGCGCGGCACCTTCACCGACCTGACGGTGGAGGAGAACCTGCGCGTTGCCGCCTACACGCGCCGCGACAAGGCCGCCGCCAGGCGTGATCTCGACATGGTGCTCGACTACTTCCCGATCCTGAAGGCGCGCCTCGGCCAACAGGCGGGCACCCTGTCGGGCGGCGAGCAGCAGATGCTGGCGATCAGCCGCGCGCTGATGCTGGGTCCGCGCCTGATGCTCTTGGACGAGCCCTCGTTCGGGCTGGCGCCGCTGATCGTGCAGGAGATCTTCCGCATCATGCGCCGCATCAACGGCGAAGCCAAGGTGAGCATGCTGCTGGTGGAGCAAAATGCGGCGCTGGCGCTGGATCTCGCCGACCACGCCTACGTGCTGGAGACCGGCCGCGTCGTGATGTCCGGTGCCTCCGCGGAGATCAAGAGCGACGAGGCAATCCGCAAATCCTATCTGGGCTACTGAGGGCATTTCATGGAGCAGCTGATCCAGCAGACGGCAGCCGGGCTCGCCAACGGCGCCATCTATGCGTGCCTGGCGCTGGCGCTGGTCATGATCTTCGTCTCCACCGACCACATCAACTTCGCGCAGGGCGAGCTTGCCATGTTCAGCGCCTTCCTCGCCTGGCAGCTCCTGGAATGGAACGTGCCGTTCTGGCTGGCGCTGCCGGCGGTGGTGGGGCTGTCATTCGCCCTCGGTGTAGGGATCGAGCGCGTGGTGTTACGACCGCTCCATGCCGCCCCGGTCCTTTCCGTCGTCGTGGTGTTCATTGGCCTGCTGACCATTTTCCACTCGATGGCGGGGGCCATCTGGGGCCACACCCAGCAATCGGTGCCCTCGCCCTTCCCCAGGCTGACGTTCCCGGGCTCGACCTATTTGGGCCCGCACCAGGTCGGAATGATCGCGGTCGTCGTCGCGCTGCTCATCGGGCTGTTCGCGTTCTTCCGTTTGACGCCGCTGGGCCTGGCGATGCGTGCGGCCGCGCAAAATCCGGCGTCCGCGCGGCTCGCGGGCGTTCGCGTCGACTGGATGCTGGCGCTGGGCTGGGGGCTCGCCGCCGCGGTCGGCGCGGTGGCGGGCATCCTGATCGCGCCGGCGGTCTACCTCGACCCGAACATGATGTCGGGCATCCTGCTTTACGGGTTCGCCGGCGCCCTGGTCGGGGGCATCTCGAGCCCCGGCGGTGCCGTGGCCGGCGGCTTCCTCGTCGGCGTGCTCGAGAACCTTGTCGCCTACTTCGGCAATGTGCTCGAGAGAGCAACCGGCATTTACCTCGTCGGCCACGGTGAGAAGCTCACCGTGGCGCTGGTCATCGTCATCGGGGTTCTGACGCTGCGGCCGAACGGCCTCTTCGGCCAGGTCACCGTCAAGCGGGTGTAGAGCGATGACAACGACAACCCAGCTCGCGAGCGGATTGCCGGCGGTGCTGCGCACGATCCTGGACCTCCGCCGCGGCCGGTGGGTGTGGGCGGCAGTGATCCTGCTCGCCCTGCTTCCCGCCATCGGCGGCAGCACCGGCTTGATCGGCAACTACGGCTTCCTGCAGCTGTCGCTGATGGCCGTGTTCGCCATTGCCGTGCTCGGCCTCAACCTGCTCACCGGCTTCAACGGCCAGATTTCGCTGGGCCACGGCGCCTTTTTCGCTGTTGGCGGCTACACCACGGCGATCCTGATGTTCCATCTCGGCGTGCCGTACTGGCTCACGCTCCCCTTTGCCGGTCTTGTGTGCTTCGTCGCCGGATTTCTGTTCGGGCTGCCGGCGCTGCGCCTGGAGGGGCACTACCTGGCGCTCGCCACCTTCGGGCTCGCGATTGCGGTGCCGCAGATGCTTAAGTACCGCCACATCGAGGAGATGACGGGCGGGGTCCAGGGGCTTCAGCTCGACCGGGCCACGGCTCCGTTCGGGCTGCCGCTGACGCCGAATCAGTGGATGTTCCTGGTGGCCCTGGCCGTCGCCGTGGTCATGTTTATGGCTGCGCGCAATCTGCTCGACAGCCGCACCGGCCGGGCCCTGAGAGCCATCCGGGACCAGCCGATGGCTGCCGAGACGATGGGCGTCAGCAATGCGCACTACAAGGCGGTGACGTTCGGCATCAGCGCGCTTTACACCGGCGTGGCAGGAGCGCTCTTCACCATCATTATCGAGTTTGCCTCGCCGGACAATTTCCGCTTCGAGCTGTCGATCGCCATCCTGGTCGGCGCCGTGGTCGGCGGCATCGCCTCGCTGCCTGGCGCCGTGATCGGCGGCGTGTTCGTGCAGGTCATCGAGAAGTACGCCGATGCCGCGGCACGCCAGCTGAGCGCCATGCTGCACCTGCCCATCGAGGTCGAGCCGTGGACCATCTACGGCATCGCCCTGATCCTGCTCGTCTACTTCATGCCGATGGGGATCGCGGGCGGGCTCGCCATGGGATGGGCGCGGGCGAGGCGGCGCTGGCCAAAGCTATTGGGGGGCAAGTGATTGGGAGAAGTCGGTTCAGACTGCAACTAGGAGAGACATGCAATGCTCAATCTTTCGCGAAGTCTGCTCATAGCCGGTGCCTCCGCGCTGGCCGTTTCGCTCACGGCCACCGCGGCGTCCGCTCAGAAGAAATACGATGAGGGCGCGTCCGACACCGAGATCAGGGTCGGCAACACCAATCCCTACTCGGGGCCCGCATCAGCGTACGGCACGATCGGCAAGGTGATCGGCGCCTTCTTCAACAAGGTCAATGCCGAGGGCGGCATCAACGGCCGCAAGATCAACTTCATCACCTACGATGACGGCTACTCGCCGGCCAAGACCAAGGAGATGGTGACCAAGCTGGTCGAGGTGGACAAGGTGCTGTTCGTGTTCCAGACGCTGGGCACGCCATCCAACACGGTCATCCAGAAGTACCTCAACGAAAAGAAGGTGCCGCAGCTGTTCGTGGCCACCGGGGCCTCCAAGTGGGGACACTACAAGGAGAACCCGTGGACCATGGGCTTCCAGCCCGACTACGTGACCGAGGCCATCATCTATGCCAGGCACATCCTGGCCAACGTGAAAGACCCGAAGATCGCCGTGCTGATGCAGAACGACGACTACGGCAAGGACTATCTCAACGGCTTCAAGCAGGGTCTCGGCAAGGACGCCAACAAGATCGTGCAGGTCGCGAGCTACGAGGTGGCCGATCCGACCGTCGACAGCCAGATGATTGCGCTCAAGAACTCGGGCGCCAATGTGTTCTTCAACATCGGCATCCCGAAGTTCGCGGCGCAGGCCATCAAGAAGGCGGGCGATCTCGGCTGGAAGCCCGTCCAATACCTCAACAACGTGTCGACGTCGATTGGCACGGTCATGAAGCCGGCAGGCTTCGAGAACTGTCAGGGCATCCTCTCGGCGCACTATCTCAAGGACCCGACCGACCCGCAGTGGGCCAAGGACAAGGACTTCATCGAGTGGACGGAGTTCATGAAGAAGTGGTACCCCACCGGCAAGCTGGCGCAGGGCGAGAATGGCTATGGCTATGCGGTGGCAAACCTGCTCGTCCACGTCTTGAAGCAGGCCGGGGATGATCTGACGCGCGCCAACATCATGAAGCAGGCCGCGAACCTGAAGGGCGTCCAGCTGCCCATGGTCCAAGCCGGCATCAAGGTCAACACCAGCCCGACCGACTTCTATCCGATCCAGTCGGTAAAGATGCAGCGCTTCAAGGGCGAGACCTGGGAGCTGTTCGGCGACATCCTGTCGAACGAGACCGCGACCCAGTAGGATCGCCGCGGCGTCAGCAGTGCTGGGGGTCAGACCCGCTGGGTCTGACCCCTTTTGCGCTGGGCGCGCAACTCCGGGATGACAACGCAGGGAGCAAACGTGACAGCGCCGCCAACTCCGCTGGTTGCCGCGAGCGTCGTGAGCGGCGAGCGCACCCTTGCCGCGGCCGCCTTCGACGAGCGCGTCGTCCGCGCCGCCTCTGGCCTCGCCGCCCTGGGCCTCAAGGCCGGCGACTGCGTGGCGCTGCTGCTGCGCAACGATTTCGCCTTCCTGGAGGCCTCACTGGCGGCGGTACGCCTGGGCGCCTATGCGGTGCCGATCAACTGGCACTTCAAGGCCGAGGAGGTCGGCTACGTCCTCTCCGACTGCGGCGCCAAGGTGCTGGTTGCCCATGCCGACCTGCTGGCGGACGTTGTGGACGCCGTTCCGCCCGGGGTGGAGGTGCTCGCCGTCGCCACGCCGCCGGAGCTCTGCGCCAGCTACGCCGTTGCGCCCGAGGCCTGCCGCGCGCCGGGCGGGGCGACCGAGTGGAGCCAGTGGATCGCGGAGCAGGCCGTCTGGCAGGGCCCGCCGCTGCCGCAGACCGCCAGCATGATCTATACCTCGGGGACGACAGGACGCCCCAAGGGCGTGCGGCGCAAGCCGCTGACGCCCGAGCTCGAAGCCCGCATGGCGGATTACCGCGAGCGCGTCTACGGCCTGAAGCCGGGAATGCGTGTGATGGTGCCCGGCCCGCTCTACCACTCGGCGCCCAATTCCTTCGCGCTGCGCGCCGCACGCGTCGCGAGCCTGATCGCCCTGCTGCCACGTTTCGACCCGGAGGCGTTCCTGGCCCTTGTGGAAAAGCACCGCATCGAGGCCATGTTCATGGTGCCCACCATGTTCGTTCGCCTGCTGAAGCTGCCCGCCGAGGTGCGCAACCGCCACGACCTCTCCTCGCTCAGGTTCGTGATGCACGCTGCCGCGCCCTGCCCGGTCGAGGTGAAGCGTGGGATGATCGAATGGCTGGGGCCGGTGGTGCACGAGTTCTACGGCTCGACGGAATCGGGCGCGGTGACGGTGGTCGACAGCCGCGAGTGGCTCGACCGGCCCGGCACGGTTGGACGGCCGATCCATGGCGCGAGCGTGCGCATCTTCGATGACGCAGGCGGCAGCCTCGCCGCGGGTGAGGTCGGCGAGGTCTACACGCGGCTGGAGTTCCTGCCCGAGTTCACCTACCACGGCCTCCCCGACAAGCGCGCCGAGATCGAGCGCGAGGGGTTCATCACGAGCGGCGACGTGGGCTATCTCGACGCCGACGGCTACCTCTTCCTGTGCGACCGCAAGCGCGACATGGTGATCTCCGGCGGCGTCAACATCTACCCGGCGGAGATCGAGGCGGTGCTGATCGGCTGCCCCGGCGTAAAGGACTGTGCGGTGTTCGGCGTGCCGGACGGGGAGTTCGGCGAGGCGCTGATGGCGGTGGTGGAGCCGCAGCCGGGGCTGCCTGCGCCATCCCTCGCCGAGGTGCGCGTCCATCTCGCGCAGCATCTCGCCGACTACAAGGTGCCGAAGCGGATCGAGCTGCGCTCCGATCTGCCGCGCGAGGACTCCGGCAAGATCTTCAAGCGCCGCCTGCGCGACCCCTACTGGGCCGGCGCGGGGCGGGCGATTTAGGGGAGATTCCCTCTCCCCGCTTGCGGGGACAGGGCTAGGGCGAGGGGCAGCAGCTTGCGCCGACGTCGGAATGTGTGGCTGCCCCTCCCCGACCCTCTCCCCGTTCGCCCTCGGGATCGTTGTGGCGGGCGCACCCTCGTGGATGGCCCGAGAGCGAGCGGGGAGAGGGAGATCACAGCCACCCGTGGGCGGTGAGCAGGCCCTCGAGCTCCGCCTCGGCCGCCGCCAGCCGCTCCGGGTCGGTGGAGCGCAAGACGAGCTGGGTGCCGGGCTTGCCGTCGCGGAAGAAGGGATAGCTGCCCATGGGAACCTCGGGGTAGCGCTGCTGCAGCTCGCCGAACAGGCCCGCGATCTCGCCCTCGGGGCGGTGCAGGTCCAGCGCCACGGACAGCATCTTCTTGCCGGTCTTGAGAAGCTTGGTGGCGGCGTCCAGCATCACCTGCATGATCGAGGGAATGCCCGCCATCACGATCACGTTGCCCAGCATGAACCCCGGGGCGACCGAGATGCTGTTCTCCACCAGCTCGGCCCCGAACGGAATGCGCGCCATCCTGAGCCGCGCCGGCGTCACCTCCACGCCGCGCTTCTCGAAGGAGGCCAGCATGGGCTTCAGGGCGCGCTCGTCGACGTCGATGCCGACGCCGAACGCCTTGGCGATCGAATTGGCGGTGATGTCGTCGTGGGTGGGCCCGATGCCACCGGTGGTGAACACGTAGGTGTTGCGGGCCCGCAGGGCGTTGACCGCGGCGACAATCTCGGCCTCCTCGTCGGGGACGACGCGCACCTCCTTGAGCTGGATGCCGATGGCGGTGAGATGGTCGGCGATATAGCCGATGTTCTTGTCCTTGGTGCGCCCGGACAGGATCTCGTCACCGATCACGATCAGCGCGGCGGTGACGATCTCCTCGCCGCTGGGCTGGGCGTCGTTGCTCATGTCCTCTCCCTCGCAAGCAGGCGAGCGCGTCGGCATCGGTTCATCGGCTGCCGCAGCATAGCCTGTTGCGCCCGGAAAGCCAGCGGCCGTAGGGTCTCGCCCATGCTGCTCCCGCCCCTCCTGCGCGGCACCCTGATCCGCCGCTACAAGCGCTTCCTGGCCGATGTGCGCCTCGACGACGGGCGCCTCGTCACCACCACCTGCCCCAACACCGGCTCGATGCTGGGGCTCGCCGAGCCCGGCTTTCCCGTGTGGCTCTCCGAGAGCGACAGCCCGACGCGCAAGTACCGCTTCACCTGGGAGCTGGTCGAGGCCGACCTGGGCCAGGGCCCCACGCTCGTCGGCATCAATACCGGCCATCCCAACAAGCTGGTGGCCGAGGCCGTAGCCGCCCGGCGCATCAGGGCTCTCGCCGGCTATCCGACGCTCAGGCGCGAGGTGAAGTACGGCGAGAGCAGCCGCATCGATCTGCTACTCGAGTGTGGGAGGAAGGGGCTGTGCTACGTTGAGGTCAAGAACGTGCACTTCTCGCGCCGCCAAGGGCTCGCCGAGTTCCCCGATTCGGTGACGGCGCGCGGGGTCAAGCACCTCGTCGAGCTCGGTCGCATGGTGCGGCAGGGCCACCGCGCCGTCATGGTGTTCCTGATCCAGCGCGGCGAGGCGCGCCGGCTCGCGTTCGCGCGCGACATCGACCCCGGCTATGCCGCCGCCTTCGACGCCGCGACCGCCGCCGGCGTGGAGGCGATCGCGCTCAGATGCCGGATGGGGACCGAGGAGATCGTCGTCGATCGGCGCGTGCCCATCTCGGGTTTCAGGGATCAGGGACTAGGGACCAGGGATTAGGGATTAGGGGCGAGGGACTAGGGATTAGGGTCAGGACCCATAAACTGAACGAAAAACTCGGATGGCGACTTCGAGCCCGGGACGGACCTCAATCAGCCGGTCGGTGGTTTGCCGGTGTAAACCGCCAATTGAGCGTCGAAAGCCCGCTTGTAGGCGGCCCGCGCTTCGCCGCGAGCGACATAGGCGACCAGGTTCGGATATTCGTCCAGAATGCCCGATGATTTCAGCCTGAGCAGCACCGACACCATCATCAGGTCGCCCGCGCTGAACCCACCATCGAGCCAGTCGGCACTGCCAAGGCGCGCGGAAAGTTGCTTCAACCGGTCGCGGACGCGATCCTCGACCAGGGGCAGGCGCTCCTTGCTCCAGGGCTTATCGCCCTCCAGAAGCCTGGCGGTTGCGAGTGCAAGGATCGCCGGCTCCACCGTGTTGAGCGCGGCAAACATCCAAGTGATCGCGCGCGCCCGCGCATCCGCATCGTCCGGCAGCAGGCCCGCATGGCGCTCGGCGATATGGAACACGATCGACCCTGTCTCGAACAGGGCGAGATCGCCTTCCTCGTAGGTCGGAATCTGGCCGAAAGGATGAAGCGCCAGATGCGCGGGTTCCTTCATCGCACGAAACGAAACAAGGCGAACCTCGTAGGGTTGGCCCACTTCTTCAAGCGCCCAGCGAACGCGCGTATCACGCGCCAGTCCCCTGCCGCCATCGGGTGACCGTTCAAAGGCGGTAATGGTGATGGTCATCGTGAGGCGCCTTCTTGGCGAAAATCATCGGCTGCGGGCTGGCAAGCTGGCAACCGTCCAGTCCGGTTTGTCCCAAAGCGGACCTGACGCGTCGGCGCAGTCCATCGGGCGAGTTGCGTGATTAAGCAGGAACGTACGTCAACCTGATCGCGTCCTCGCCGATCAGATCGCTGGCCACAAGGCGGAGCGGCGGCCGGGGGCCGGCGAAGAATGGCTTGCCGCGACCAAGCACGACGGGGTGGAAGTAGAGTCGATACTCATCAATAAGACCAAGGTCGGTCAGGCTTCGCGCCAGGTCTGGTCCGGAAACGGCAATCTCCCCAACGAGCCGAGCCTTCAGCCCGCGTATCACCGCCTCGATGTCATCCGAAACAAGTGTGGCGTTGGGGCCGACCGACTTCAACGAGCGCGACACGACCCACTTCGGTTGGCTCCGCCACGCCGCCGCGAAGTCGCGTTCCTCCGCGTCCCACTCGGGATGGTCTTCGTCCCAATAGCGCATCACCTCGTACATGCGACGACCGTACACGCTGCCGGCCAGGTCGCGCACTTGCTCGGTGAAGTGACGAAAGAGCGAGGGACCAGGCGCAAATTCCTGGTGGTCGACATAGCCGTCCAAGGACTGGTTCATTCCGAAGACGAGCTTGGCCATGCTGCAAAATCTCCACCCCAGGTTCTTCAGAATAGCATGAGCCGCGGTTACGCAGAAGTGAGGTTGGCCACAAGCTGCGCGCCGCTTTGTCGGTGTGACGAATAACCCGCATAGCAGACCTTTGCAAACTCAAATTCCATCTGGTGTGACATCGTGATTCAAGCGCGGCGGGAGGACCTGCCGATGTCTGATCAGTTCTGGCTGACCAAGGCTCAGCTTAAGCGCATTGAACCCTTTTTCCCGCGGGCGCGTGGCATTCCGCGCGTGGACGACCGGCGTGTGGTCAGCGGGATAATCGATGTGATCCGGAATGGTCTGAGACGGCGGGATGCGCCCGCGGTCTATGGCCCCCACAAGACGCTCCACAACCGGTTCGTTCGCTGGTCCCGCATGGGTATCTTCGACCGGATCTTCGCCAACCTTGCGGCCGAGAGCGGCCCACCCGGCCGCGTGATGATCGACAGCACACATCTTAAGTCGCATCGGACGGCCGCCAGTCTGCTCAAAAAGGGGGATTCACCCCGTCTCATCGGCCGCACGAAAGGCGGGCTGAACTCCAAGCTGCACGCGGTTGGCGATGGCGCGGCCGGCCAGTTGTCTTTCTTCACACAGAAGGACGAGTGAGTGACCATAAGGGCGCGGCTCTGATCTATCCAATGCTGCCAGACGCCGAGACGCTTATTGCCGACAAGGGCTATGATAGTGATGCATTCCGAGAGGCTCTCGCCGAACGCGGCATCACGCCTTGCATTCCACCGCGAGCCAAGCGCCGGTTGCCCGCAACGTACTGCAAAGCTTTGTATCGACAGCGCCACAAGGTCGAGAACATGCTCGCAAAGCTAAAAGACCGGCGGCGTATCTCAATGCGCTACGACCGCTGCGCCTACACAGTCTTCAGCGCTATCTGCATCGCGGCAACTGTTATCTTTTGGCTCGGTCAATGGGTCCTGACCCCAGGTTCGGCGGCACGGACGGGCTGCTGCCCAAGACCCGATATCTGTCACCTAGTCCCCAATCCCCAATCTCCAATCTCCAATCCCAGAACTGGCCCCAGCCCCCTGGGATAGACATACCTTGCGTGGGCGGCGCGTGCTAAGCAGGCGCGAGAAGGCGAGAAAGCGCAAGAAGAACCCGATGGTCACCGATACCTCGAAGGGCGCGCACGCCGCCGCGACGGCGGCCGGCGAGATGCAGATGCTCGCCGTGGTGTCGGGCGCGCATCTCGTCAGCCACCTGCACATCATGGTCCTGCCGGTGCTGATGCCGCTGCTGAAGGAGCGGATGGAGGTCGGCTACTTCGAGCTGGGCCTCGCGCTCACCGTCTTCAACGTGATCTCGGGGCTCACGCAGGCGCCGATGGGCTTTTTCGTCGACCGCATCGGGGCCAGGAAGGTGCTGCTCGCCGGGCTGGCGCTCGGCGGACTCGCGTTCGTCTCGCTCGGGATGTTCAGCTTCTATGCCTGGCTGCTGGTGGCGGCGCTGCTGGCGGGCCTCGCCAACTGCGTCTACCACCCCGCCGACTACGCCATCCTGAGCGACAGCGTCAACGAGAGCCGCATCGGCCGGGCCTTCTCGGTCCACACCTTCGCCGGGTTTGCCGGCAGCGCCATGGCGCCGGCGCTGCTGCTCGGACTGGCCGCCGTCGGCGGCCTCGGCGCGGCGCTGGCCGGGGCCGGCATCTTCGCCTGGATCATCGCCGCGGTCGTCTTCCTGACGCCCGCTGCGCCCGGCGCGCGGCACAGCGCCGGCGCCGTGGCCGCGGCCAAGGTGGACGCAGCGAGCGTTCTCACGCCCACCGTGCTCGCGCTGACCGGGTTCTTCACGCTGCTCGCGCTCGCGCACAGCGCCATGTACTCCTTCTCCGTCGTCGCCCTGATCGCGGGCCATGGCATGTCGCTCGCGACCGCCAACGCGGCGCTTACCGCCTACATGGCGTGCGCCGCGGCAGGCGTGCTGGTCGGCGGCCAGCTGGCGGACCAGACGCGCCGGCACGGCGATGTCGCGGCGGCCGGATACGGCCTCGCCGCGCTCATTGCGCTGGCGATCGCGCTCCTCTCCCTGCCGGTCCTGCTGGTGGTCGTGGCAATGGGGCTCGTCGGGTTCCTCTCCGGCATCATCCAGCCGTCGCGCGACATGCTGGTGCGCAGGGCGGCGCCGCCGGGCTCGGCGGGCCGTGTGTTCGGCATCGTCTCGACCGGGTTCAACATCGGCGGCATCATCGGACCGCTGGCGTTCGGCTGGCTCATGGACAACGGGGCGCCGCGCGCCGTCTTCGGCGTAGCCGTGGCCTTCATGATCGCGACCGCCGTGTTCGCGGTGGTCGAGGGGCGCAGGCGCGGCTCCGGGCCCGGCCATTCGCCTGCCGCGGCCTGAGATCCTCCCGGCGCCTGTGTGAACGGAACGCCCTCGCGCAACCGCCTGCATCGCGTGTAAGCTGCCTCCACCCGGGCCGCTGTGAGCCAGGGAGGCGATATGCGCGATCCCCTCCGTCGCAAGTTGCACTGGCTGCTGGTGCTGGCGGTCGTCGCCGGCATCTGCGCGGCCGTGGCTCAGACCGCTCCGCCCGCGGCCCCTGCCAGGACGGCGGTCGCCACCTTCGCCGGCGGGTGCTTCTGGTGCGTGGAGGAGGCCTTCGACAAGGTGCCGGGCGTGCTCTCCACCGTCGCGGGCTACACCGGCGGCACCGTGGCAAACCCCACCTACGGGCAGGTCTCGGGCTCCAAGAGCACGGGCCACGCCGAGGCTGTGCGGGTGACCTACGATCCAGCCAAGGTCACCTACGCGCAGCTCGTCGACTGGTTCTGGCGCAACATCGATCCGACCCAGGCCAATGGCCAGTTCTGCGACCGCGGCAGTCCCTACCGCAGCGGCATCTTCTATCACGACGAGGAGCAGAGGAAAGTTGCCGCGGCCAGCAAGCAGGGGCTCGCGGCCTCGGGGCGCTTCAAGGAGCCGATCGTCACGGAGATCACCGCAGCGGGCGCGTTCTACGCCGCCGAGGACCACCAACAGGACTACTACAAGAAGAATCCCAACCGCTACGCGTTCTACAAGTACGGCTGCGGGCGCGCCCAGCGGCTCGAGCGGCTCTGGGGCAGGCCCACCCTTCCGCCGGGCGCGACGCAGTAGCTCCCACCCAACCTTCCTGCGGGCCGGAGGAGTGCGAACGCAACTGTGGAGAATGACAAAACCATAGCAAACCAGCGTCACCCTGTCCAGATCGTCGGCATACCGATGGTTAACAACGGGTGAACGCGCATTCAGGGGCCGGGCCCCCCCAGGAGGCCTTGGTCTCGGCGGCCCAGGCGGCGAAGCGGCCCTCGGCAATGGCCTTGCGCATGGCGGCCATCAGCTCCTGGTAGAACGCCACGTTGGCCCAGGAGAGCAGCATCGCGGCCAGGTACTCCTCGGCCTTGACGAGGTGGTGCAGGTAGGCGCGCGAGTAGTCGCGCGCCGCGGGGCAGCTGCTCGCGGGATCGAGCGGTGCGGGGTCCTCGGCATGCCGGGCGTTGCGCAGGTTCACCTTGCCGGCCCAGGTGAAGGCCTGGCCGTGGCGGCCGGAGCGGGTCGGCATGACGCAGTCGAACATGTCGGCGCCCTGCGCCACCGCCTCGATCAGATCGAGGGGGGTGCCGACGCCCATGAGGTAGCGCGGCTTGCCGGCGGGAAGCAGCGCCGCCGTCAGCGCCAGCGTCTCGATCATGGCCGTGTGCGTCTCGCCGACGGCGAGGCCGCCGATGGCGTAGCCGGGCAGCTCCATCGCCACCAGCGCCTCGGCCGAGCGCTGGCGCAGCGCCGGGTCGGTGCCGCCCTGGACGATGCCGAACAGCGCCTGCCCCGGTCTGGCTAGCCCCGTCTCCAGGTTGGAGGCGAAGGCGCGCCGGCAGCGCCCGGCCCAGGCGAGGGAGCGCTCCACGGCGCGCTCGACCTCCGCGCGCGGGGCGGGCAGCGCGACGCACTCGTCGAGCTGCATCATGATGTCGGCGCCCAGGAGGCACTGGATCTCCACCGCCCGCTCCGGGGTGAGCCTGTGGGGCGCCCCGTCGATGTGCGACTGGAAGCCGACGCCGTCGTCGTCGATCTTCCTGAGCTTGGCGAGGCTCATGACCTGGAAGCCGCCGCTGTCGGTGAGGATCGGCCCGCTCCAGCGCATGAAGCCGTGCAGGCCACCGAGCCTGGCGATGCGCTCGGCCCCCGGCCGCAGCATCAGGTGATAGGTATTGGCGAGGATGACATCGGCGCCGGCCGCGGCGAGCTGGTCGGTATAGACCGCCTTCACCGTCGCCGCGGTGCCGACCGGCATGAACGCCGGCGTGCGGATCACCCCGTGCGGCGTTGAGATCTCGCCGAGACGGGCGCCGCCGTCGGTGGCGATGAGGCGGAAGCAGAGCCCTGGGCTCATGGGCTCGGCCCCTCTCCACCCGTCATCCCGGAAGCCGGGCCCCGCAAGGGCGAGGCTGTCCGGGACCTCGGGCAGCGAGTTCGGGGCCGCAGAGGTCCGACTCGTTCGACGAGGTCCCGGCTCGGACCGCTGCTCGCCTTCGGCTCGCATCGCCCAGGGGATTCCATGGCGCCGTGATGACGGGTGGAGGAGCCGGATGGAGCAGGCAGGCGTCGCCGTAGGAGTAGAAGCGATAGCCCTGCGCGATGGCATGGGCGTAGGCCTGTCGCATGGTGTCGAGTCCGCTGAAGGCAGCGACCAGCATGAACAGGGTCGAGCGCGGCAGGTGGAAGTTGGTGAGGAGGAGATCAACGGCCTTGAAGCGGTAGCCGGGCACAATGAAGATGTCGGTCTCTCCGGTAAAGGGCTGGATGCTGCCGTCCTCGGCCGCCGCGGTCTCGAGGAGCCGCAGCGCGGTCGTGCCGACAGCTACGAGGCGCCCGCCGGCAGCGCGCGCAGCATTGAGCGCGGCGGCGGTGTCGGCGCCGATCTCGCCCCACTCGGCGTGCATATGGTGCGCGCTGGTGTCCTCGGCCTTGACGGGGAGGAAGGTACCGGCGCCGACGTGCAGCGTCACCCGATGCCGGGAGATGCCGCGCTTATCGAGCGCCGCGAGCAGGTGCTCGGTGAAGTGCAGGCCGGCGGTGGGTGCCGCCACGGCGCCCTCGCGGCGGGCATAGACGGTCTGGTAGCGCTCGGCATCGGCGGGCTCCACCGCGCGCCTGCCGGCGATATAGGGCGGCAGTGGCGGGTCGCCGATGGCCGCGATCGCCTCGTCGAGATAGGCGCCGTGCAGGCTGAACGCCAGCTCCACCTCGCCGCCTTGGCCCACGCGTGCGACCGTCGCCTCCAGGGTGCCCATGAGGCACACGCGGCCGTCGTGGCCGAAGCGGATGCGGTCGCCCTCGGCCAGGCGTTTGGCGGGCCGCGCAAAGGCGAGCCAGCGATTGCCGTCGAGGCGCCTGTGCAGGTTGAAGGAGACGACGGCGCGGTTCTCTCCGCGCACGCGCTGCCCTTGGAGCGCCGCCCTGATGACGCGGGTATCGTTGAAGACGAGGGCGTCGCCGGGGCGAAGCAACTCCGGCAGGTCGCAGACGATGCGGTCCTCGAGTTGGGCGGCGTTCTCCTTCCCGCTTGCGGTATAGAGGCTTGCAGAACGGAGAGGTTCGGGAGTTCCCCCACCCCCAGCCCCTCCCCGCACCTGCGCCGGAGGCGCACAAGCGGGCTTCGCTCGCTTTGGCCCCTGCGGGGCCAGAGGGGAGGGCAATCCGGTTGGCGCAAGCGGGGAGGGGGGAGCCACCACGAGCAGGCGCGCCGCGTCGCGCGCGCTGGCAGGGTGGAGCGCGATGCGGTCCTCGGGCAGGTCGAAGTCGAACAGGTCGGTGCGCATGAGGGGTCCGACCCCGTATATATCCACTGGCCGTCGTTTCGGCCAACCCGACGTGCAGGGCTCGCGCCGAGCTGGGCCAGACTGGGATCGCATGCTCACCTATGCCGTCATGATCGCCATGGGCATGGCCGGGTACTGGCGTGCGCCGTGGTGGCTGGTGCTGGCCGGCGCCGCCGCCCTCACGCTCGGCGCCTGGTGGATGAAGCTCCTGCAACTGGGCCGCGAGCCGCGCGTGGCCTGGGGCTCCAAGACCAGGACCTACTTCGTCACCGGCGTGGTCCTCGACATCGTGCTCGCCGCGCTGTGCTTCGGCGCCGGACGCATCGCGCGCGCGGTGCTGGCGGGGTAGGGCGGATCGGCGAGGTGCAATCCGCCGCTCCCGCTGTGGCTCTGTTGCATCGGCGGATTGCGGCTATCGCCCAATCCGCCCTACGCCGCGCTCGGTTTTGCGCGTGCAACGCCGGGCACGGCCCGATATGGTGCCCTATGACCTTGAACGCACACTCCGGCCGCGGACGGGCCCTGCAGGGGCGCACCTCGTTCGCCGCCCTGCGCATGGCCTTGTGGATTGCCGCGCTCGTCTGCGCCGGCCTCGTCGCGGCGGCAGACGGCCACAGGGTGGAGGCTCAGCCGGCGCCCGAGCGCCCCGTCCTGCTCCTCGACATCAAGGGGGCGATCGGCTTCGTCAGCGCCGAGCAGCTGACCAAGGCCCTGCAGCGCGCCAAGGCTGCCGGCGCAGCGGCCCTCGTCGTGCGCATCGATACGCCAGGCGGGCTTCTCTCCTCCACGCGGGACATGATCCATGCGATCCTGGCCTCGCCGGTGCCGGTCGTCATGTACGTGGCGCCGAACGGCAGCCGGGCCGCCAGCGCGGGCACCTATCTCATGTATGCCTCGCACGTGGCGGCGATGGCGCCCAGCACGCACCTGGGCGCGGCCACGCCCGTGTCGCTCTCGCCCGGCGGGGTTCCCGGCGCGCCGCAGCCGCCGCCCAGGCAGAGGCCGTCGGAGACCGAGAAGGACAAGCAGCCGGCGACCGACCCGACCTCCGCCATGGAGCGCAAGGTCGTCAACGACGCCGTCGCCTACATCCGCGCGCTCGCCGAGCTCAGAGGCCGCAATGGCGACTGGGCCGAGAAGGCGGTGCGCGAGGGCGTCACGCTGACGGCGTCCGGCGCCCTCAACGAGCGCGTCATCGATCTCATCGCCAAGGACGTGGATGACCTGCTCGCGCAGGTTCACGGGCGCAAGGTGGCGACGCCGGCGGGCGATGTCGTGCTCGAGACGCGGGGACGCCCGATCGTCGAGGTCCTGCCGGACTGGAAGCAGCAGATCATGACCGTGATCGCCGATCCCAACATCGCGCTCATTCTCATGATGATCGGCATCTACGGCATTCTGTTCGAGTTCTGGAACCCCGGCGCAATCGCGCCCGGCGTGATCGGCGCCATCAGCCTGCTCGTGGCGCTGGCCGCGCTGTCGGTGCTGCCCGTCAACTATGCCGGCCTCGCCCTGCTCCTGCTCGGCATCGCGCTGATGGTGGCGGAGGCGTTCCTGCCGAGCTTCGGCATCGCGGGCATCGGCGGCGTCGTGGCGTTCGCGCTGGGCGCGCTGTTCCTGTTCGATCCGGAGCAGTCGGACATCCCGATCCAGGTCTCCTGGCAGGTGGTTGCGGGGCTCACGGCCGCCAGCGCCGCGTTCTTTCTCGGCATTCTCGGATTCGCCGCGCGCGCGCGGCTGCGGCCGGTGCGCACCGGCGCGGAGGAGATGCTCGGCAGCATCGGCGAGGTGGTATACTGGGAGGAGAGCGAGGGCCGCATCCAGGTCCACGGCGAGATCTGGGCGGCGAAATCCGGCACCAGGCTCGCCAAGGGCCAGCTGGTGCGCGTCGTCAGCCGTACCGGCCTGACGCTCGCCGTAGAACCGAGCAGCTGAAGCTCGAGGAGGAAACATGCCAGCATTGGTCACGGGGTTGCTCCCCCTCGTTCTCATCATCCTGCTCGTCGCCTACTCGATCCGCATCCTGCGCGAGTACGAGCGCGGCGTCGTGTTCCTGCTCGGCCGCTTCTGGAAGGTGAAGGGACCGGGCCTCGTGCTGGTCGTCCCCTTCGTCCAGCAGATGGTGCGCATGGACCTGAGGACGCGCGTGCTCGACGTGCCGCCGCAGGACGTGATCTCCAAGGACAACGTCTCGGTCAGGGTCAATGCCGTCATCTACTTTCGCGTCATCGACCCGGAGAAGGCCGTGATCCAGGTCGAGCAGTACGAGATGGCGACCAGCCAGCTCGCACAGACCACGCTGCGTTCGGTGGCTGGCCAGCACGACCTCGACCAGATGCTGGCCGAGCGCGAGCGCATCAACTCCGAGATCCAGCGCATCCTGGATGCGCAGACCGACGCCTGGGGCATCAAGGTCTCCAACGTCGAGCTCAAGCACATCGACCTCAACGAGAACATGATCCGCGCCATCGCCAAGCAGGCCGAGGCCGAGCGGCTCCGGCGCGCCAAGATAATCGACGCCGAGGGCGAGCTGCAGGCCGCGGAGCGGCTCCTGCAGGCCGGCGAGATCCTGTCGAAGCGGCCCGAGGCGATGCAGCTCAGGTACCTCGGCACGCTGCTCAACATCGCCGGCGAGAAGAGCAACACCATCGTGTTCCCGCTGCCCATGGACCTGGCGAAGGCGTGGGGGCTGGGGGAGAAGAAGTAGGGCGCCAAAGCGTAGGGCGGATTGGGGCGAAGCGCGTAATCCGCCGCCAACACGTCTCGCGGCTGCATCGGCGGATTACGGCTATCGCCTAATCCGCCTACGCCTACGCCGCACCAAGGAAATACGCGGGACATGCGGGTCCGTCCCATCATTCTTGCCGCGGTGGCCGCGTTCGGCCTGATCGCAGGTGCGGCCGGAATGCCGCCGCCCGCTGCGGGGGCGGATCGCGACCCGGATTGGAGCGTCTTCCGCTCCGAGATCGACAAGTCGCCGCAGGTGGTGGCCCGCGCGATGCTCGCGCTCGCCAGCGTCGGGCCGGGCGATCTTGTCTACGACCTCGGCTCGGGAGACGGCGTGATCGTGGTGACGGCGGCGAAGGAGTACGGCGCCAAGGCCCTCGGGGTCGATCTCAATCCGAGGATGGTCGAGCGCGCCACAGCCAATGCCGCAAGGGCCGGCGTCGCCGACAAGACCACGTTCGTGCAGGGCGATCTGTTCAAGACCGACCTGAAGCCGGCAACGGTCATCACGCTGTTCCTCTGGCCGTCGATGAACCTCCGGCTGCGGCCGCAACTGCTCGAGCTGGCGCCCGGGACGCGGGTCGCGTCCCACCTGCACGACATGGGCGCATGGCGCCCCGATCGCATCAGGCATGTCTACCACTGGAGGTGGGGACGCCGCCCAGTTTTCCTCTGGGTCGTGCCCGCCAGGATCGGCGGCAGCTGGCGCCTGAAAGTCGACGGTCGCGAGCTCGGCGCCGAGATCGAGCAGACCTATCAGCGGTTTCGCGGCACGGCCTCCGCGGGCGGCGCGGCGCAGCGCACGACGCACCGCATTCGCAACGGCAGGATCGATGGCGCGAGGGTCGCTTTCGACTTGGCCGTGGCAAACGGGGCGTGGAAGCGCTACACCGGCAGCATGACGGCGGACGGCGCGCTCGAAGGAAGCGGATGGAGTGCGCGGCGCGCGATGTGATCGGACGCTGCGGAGGTGATCGGCCATGACGACCTTCAATGTGGGTTTCGTCATCTTCCCGGGCCTGACGCAACTCGACTTCACCGGGCCGTTGCAGGTCCTCGCCAGGCTGCCGCAGTCGGCGACGCACATCGTCGCCAAGTCGCCGGCCCCCGTGCCCAGCGACTGCGGGCTCGGCTTGGTGCCGACGCACACGTTCGCCAACTGTCCGCCGCTGGATCTGATCTGCGTTCCCGGAGGGAACAGAGGTGTCGTTCAGGCGATCGGCGATCGCGAGACGATGGAGTTCGTGCGCGCGCAAGCGTCGCGCGCGAGGTACGTCACCTCGGTGTGCACCGGCGCGTTCATCCTGGGCGCCGCCGGACTTCTGCAGGGACGGCGTGCCACCACGCACTGGGCCTACGTGGACCTCCTGCCTCTGGTCGGGGCGACACATGAGAAGGCCAGAGTGGTCAAGGACGGCAACGTGATCACGGCGGGAGGCGTCACCGCCGGCATCGATTTCGGCCTCAGCGTGGTTGCCGAGATTGCGGGCGAGGCGGTCGCGCGGGCGATCCAGCTCGGCATCGAGTACGACCCGGCGCCGCCATTCGACTCGGGCCACCCAGACCGGGCGCCCGCGGCCGTCAAGTCGGCTTTGGCGGAGCGCTTCGAGAAGGCCAGGGCGGCCATTCAGGCGGCCGTCGAGCAGGCGAAGCCCTGAAGTCCCGACAGAGGGAATCCCTCCTTGCCGCCGTCGCCGCTCACACCGCCTCGACGCCGCACCAGCCGGCGATGAACAGGGCAAGCGTCTTGGTGACCTTTTTCACGGAGTCGAGGTCGACGCGCTCGTTGAAGCCGTGGATGTTCTCCGCCCTGGCTCCGAAGCACAGCGCGGGGATGCCGTAGTCGAGGCCGTAGAAGCGGGTATCGGTGAGCGCGGTGAAGGCGCTCTCCTCCAGCGTGCCGCCGTAGACGCTGCCGTAGGCGGCGGCGAGCACCGCCTCGCTCTCCTCGGCGCCGGAGAGCTCGAAGCCCGGCGACAGGAAGCCCGACCAGACCAACTCGGGCGGATTCTCGGCCAGGAACGGGTGGGTCTGGCGGCCCTTGCGACGCAGGCGACGATCTCTGCCTTGCGCATCGGCCACCTTCCAGCCGGGCAGGATGCCGATGCGGCAATCGACATCGCACCAGGCGGGCACGCTGGAGGCCCAGTCGCCGCCCCTGATGATGCCCGGATTGAAGTTGAGCGGGTGGTTCACGCTGCCGAAGTGGCGGTGGGCCTTGGCGCGCTCGTTCCACTCGGCCTCCAGCCCTTCGAGGCCCTGGATCAGGTGAAAGGCCGCCTTGATGGCGTTGGCGCCGGTGCCGGCGCGCGCCACGTGGACGGGCAGCCCGCGCACCTTCAGGCGGAACCAGATGACGCCGACCTGCGCCCGGATCAGCTTGCCGTCGGTGGGCTCCGGGATCAGGCAGGCATCGGCCCGGTAGCCGCGCTGCAGGGTGGAGAGGGCGCCGAGGCCGGTGCTCTCCTCCTCGATCACCGACTGCAGGTGGATGCGGCCCTTGGGCGCCAGCCCGGCCGCCTTCAGCGCATCGAGGGCGAAGAGCGCGGCGATGGTGCCGGACTTCATGTCGCCGGCGCCGCGGCCATGCAGCCAGCCGTTCTCGACCTTGGGCTGGAACGGCGGGGTCTCCCACATGTCGAGGGGGCCTACAGGGACCACGTCGCAATGGCCCTGGAGGATGAGCGAGCGGCCGGTCTCCTGCGCGGGCCGCAAGGTGCCGACCACGGTGCGGGCGCGCGAGAAATCGGTCTCGACCGGCCCGTAGCCGGGGAGCGATTGCAGCTCGTTCTGATCGATGATCCAGTCGTCGACCTCGTACCCGCGCTCTCGCAGCAGACCCGCGAGCATGTCCTGGCACGGCCCCTCCTGGCCGCGGTTGCTCGGGATGGCCGCGAAGGCGATGGTGGTGGCGATCTGCTTCTCGAAGGCGGCCTCGACGGCCGCCTCGATGCGCTCGCGGGCGCCGGCGGGAAGCGTGATCAGGTTGCTCTGGGGCACAGACGAGGTCCTTCTGACGATCAACGGAGGCGCCGCGGGCACGGGAGACGAGATCATGCAGCCTCGTCGGCCGCATGGCAAAGCCCTGGGATGGCACCCGCTGTAACGCGTGCCATCCTTCCCTGACGCGGCGAGCGGCGGGCTGCTGCGGAGCCTCTACGGCTGTCGAGCGAGCGCGCCGTGGCCCTGCGCGCGCATGACGAGCTTGGTGATCTCCATGACGATGAGCAGCGTCGAGGCCACGGCGGTTGCGACCGCCCAGTCGAACGCCGACAGGGCCACCGTGTGGAAGGCGCTCTGCAGCACCGGGACGTAGACGACGACCACGTGCGTCAGGAGCGACACGATCACGGCGCCGATCAGCCAGCGGTTCTCCAGGAAGCCGGCGAACGCGCTGCGCCAGGCCGAGCGGCAGTTGAACACGTTGAAGAGCTGGAACAGCATCAGCGTCGTGAACGCCATGGTGCGCGCGTGCGTCTCGTCGGCGGCGTTGGGCGCGGTGCCGGCGGCGAACAGGGTGAAGAGGCCGCCGGGATAGTAGGCGTCGAGCACGGCCAGCGTGCCCGCCATCATCACCGTGCCGATGGCGGCGAGGCGCCACCAGTCCTGCGTCGTGAGCACGCCGGTGCCGCGCGGGCGCGGCTCGCGCTGCATCACGTCGGGGTCCTTGGGGTCGATGCCCAGCGCCAGCGCCGGCGGGCCGTCGGTGACGAGGTTGATCCAGAGCAGCTGGGCGGCGAGCAGCGGCAGGAACAGCCCGGGGTCGACCGAGGTGAGGCCCAAGAGGCCCGCGAGCATGACGCCGGCGAACATGGTCATCAGCTCGCCGGCGTTGGAGGAGAGGAGGTAGATCAGGTACTTGCGGATGTTGTCGTAGATGCCGCGGCCTTCCTCGATGGCCTTGACGATGGAGGCGAAGTTGTCGTCGGTCAGCACCATGTCGGCCGCCTCCTTCGACACGTCGGTGCCGGTGATGCCCATGGCGACGCCGATGTTGGCGGTCTTGAGCGCGGGCGCGTCGTTGATGCCGTCGCCGGTCATGGCGACGATGTGGCCCTTGCGCTGCAGCGCGCTGACGATGCGCAGCTTGTGCTCGGGGTCGACTCTGGCGAACACGCGCACGTCCTCGACGATCGCGTCGAGGTCGCGATCGCTCATCCCGCGCAGATCGGTGCCGGTGAGGAGCTTGGCGCCCGGCTCCAAGATGTCGAGCTCGCGCGCGATCGCCAGCGCCGTGGCGGGATGGTCGCCGGTGATCATCACCGAGCGGATGTGGGCGCGCTTGGCGGTGGCGACGGCCGCCTTGGCCTCGGCGCGCGGCGGGTCGATCATGCCGACGAGGCCGAGAAGCACGAGGTCGTCCTCGATCGACTCCCGCAACTCGATGTCGCCACCGACGGCGGCAGCACGCACATCGATGCCGAGGTCGGCCGCAGGTGCGCTGCGGGTGGCGATGGCCAGCACGCGCAGCGCCTGGCCGGCCAACGCCTCGTTCTGGCGCGCCAGCTCGGCCCGGCGCTCCGGGCTCAGCGCCACGGCCTGGCCGCCTTCCCAGATGTGCACGCTCTTCGCCAGGACGACCTCGGGCGCGCCCTTGACGAAGATGTCGATGCGGTCGGGCGCCGCGTCGTCGAGGTGGACGGTGGCGTGGCGCTTGCGCTCCGAGGTGAAGGGGATCTCCGCGATGCGCGGCCGGGCTGCCAGCTCCGCCTCGGCGATGCCGAGCTTGCGGGCGGCGACGATCAGCGCGCCCTCGGTCGGGTCGCCCTGCACGCGCCAGCGGCCCTCGCTGTGAGCGAGGGTGGCATCGTTGGCGAGCCAAGCCGCGCGCAGCGTGCGCGCTGCCGCCGCGTGGAGCGCGGAGCCGGGCGCGACGGGCGCGCCTGCAGAGGTGAACTCGCCCTCGGGGATGTAGCCGCTGCCCGACACCTCGACGAGGCCGTCGGCGGTCAGAATAGCGCGCACCGTCATCTCGTTGCGGGTGAGCGTGCCGGTCTTGTCGGAGCAGATCACGGTGGCGGCGCCCAGCGTCTCCACCGCCGGCAGCTTGCGCACGATGGCGTTGGCGGCAGCCATGCGCCGCACGCCGAGGCTCAAGCCCACGGTGACGATGGCCGGCAGCGCCTCGGGGATGGCGGCTACCGCCAGCGCCACGGCGAACAGGAACAGCGCCAGGATCGTGTTCAGGCTCCAGACGCTGGTGGTGAGGAGCCCCGTCGCGAACACCACGGCGCAGATGCCGAGCATGATGACGGTGAGCCGCTTGCCGGTGCGGTCGAGCTCCTGCTGCAGCGGCGTCGGCTCCTTCGTGGCGGACTCCAGGAGGCCGGCTATGCGCCCGACCTCGGTGTCCATGCCGGTGGCGACGACGACGGCGCGGCCGCGGCCGTAGGTGGCGACCGTGCTCGAGTAGAGCATGTTGCGGCGGTCGCCGATGCCGTGGTCGTCCGCGACGGGCCCCGCGTCCTTGGGCACCGGCAGGCTCTCGCCGGTCAGCGGCGCCTCGTCGGTGTGGAGGTTGGCCTCCTCGACGATGCGGGCGTCGGCCGGGACCTTGTCGCCAGCCTCCAGAAGGACGATGTCGCCGGGAACGATCTCCTCGGCGGGGATGCGCTGGCGCTCGCCGTCGCGCACTACGGTCGATTCGGGGGCGGCGAGCGCCATCAGCGCGCGCACCGAGCGCTCGGCGCGCGCCTCCTGGAAGTAGCCGAGCAGTGCGTTGAGAACGACGATCGCCAGGATGACGATGGCCTCGTAGGGCAGCGCGCTCTCGCGCGGGTCCTGCAGCAGCCACTCGACCATGGAGATGACCGTGGCCGCCAGCAGGATGATGACCAGGAAGTTCTGGAACTGTTCGGCGAGCCGCTCCCACCACGGCGTCTCGGGCGCGCTTTTCAGCCGGTTCGGCCCGTGCTCGGCAAGGCGCCGCTCGGCCTCGGCCGGGCTCAGGCCGTGCGCGGCGTCGGAGCCGAGCGCGGCGACGACGGCGGCGGCCGATTCGCGATGGGGTGTGGCGGAGCCGGTCAGCGGCGCCATTGGCTTCTGCATTTGGCGACCTCGATCCAGGTGGACAACGCCGTCCCCGTCCGTTTCAGCCGCATGGCAGATGCAGCCGAAGGTCAAGCGGGTGCAGCCCGTTAGGTTTCCTGGCAAAGGTCTCGCGGCAATGCTTTGACGTGGCGCATTGCCCGCCGGCCGGAGACATCCGTCTCGTGTTGACGACCGTGCGGTGAGGCTACTCCCCTTTGACGGGTAGTGGCGGAGAACATAGTGCGCCCCACGGAAAAGGGAAGCCCCTTGTGGTCGGGTGGTCGACCTCGGCCGCCGCGATGTCCACTCGGGGAGCTGCGTGAGCCGCACCTCCTCCGCGGTGACGGCGGCCTGCATGCCCCGCAGGGCGAGCGCCTGGCGCCACGCCGGCCAAGCCACCGGCGCGAGCAGAGGCCTGCCACGAGGAGCGCGGAGGCTGGATCGCGCACCGCTTAGGCCGCCAGCACCAGGACGCAACCCGTACCTCAGAACAAGGATGTATGCGCCGGAGCCGGCCCCAAGTCGACGCGCCATTCCGGGCCGGGCTCTTGCGTCATCGCCGTCTCATCGATCAGGCTACACAATCTCCGCCGAGCACCGGTTGAGCCAGGGCGTCGGCCGCTTGGTTGCGGTGAACATCCCGCCCCTCACAACGACTGCACCGTCGCGCCGAGCCGATTCCATGGTCCGCAGACGGCCGTTCTCCACACGATAGCGCAGGTCGAGCCTCAGCTGCGGGTTGGCCATGCTGATGACGACCTCGTTCGGCCCCAGCGCCTCGGCGTGGTCGATGACATAGGCGTACTGGCGCTGCTGCGGTCCGATCATGAGGTCGATCTGCACCCGGCCGCCGTCGAGCGCGCGGAAGTAGGTGTAGTGGTTCTGCGGGCTGACCGGCCGCGTACAGTCGACGGCGAAGGTCCCAAGCAGCCCGTGCTGCTCGAAGACCTCCCTGGCCGAGTTGGCGGCGGCAGGTGTTGCGAAGAGTATCAGGGCTGCCAGCAGGACGGCGCCGCGCCCGGGAGCGACGCGCCGCCCCGGCGCTGGGTCAATCATCGGCATGGTTGCCTCCTTCTCATCCATCAGCTTTTGGAGTTCGGCAGGGCCGGCACCTTTTCAGGCCCCGGCCTGCACATGGTCTTTCGCAAGGTCAGATGTGCGTCAGGGGTTCAACCTGACGAACGCCGCAACGTCGGACTGCACCATCTGGACGAACCGAGGGAGCCCGGCATTGAGATAGGTCGTGGAGCGCGTGTAGATCACCGGCCGGCGCCTGACCTGGGTGTTAATCGTCACGAGCATGTCGCGATGCTCGACGCTCGCGACGGTGCGCTTGTAGAGGACGACCTGGTAGCAGCCATTCTCGTCCTCGGCGACGACCGGCCCGAACCACGGCGGCCCGACCGACAGCGCCCCCATCCGGGATTCCAGTTCGCGCTTGGCAGCTTCCGGGGCACCGATGACATCCAGCGAGCCGTGGCGGGCGCGACTGGCATCGCACATTCCCCGCAGAAACTGGTCGCGCGGTCGCTCCATCGGGTTGGTTGCCGCGAACGTGGTGGCGAGGTAGTAGCCGAAGCTCAGACCAAAGACCGGTTGCTTGTTGCGCACCCGGGTAAGCTCGTTGCAGTCCAGGAACGCACCGAGGTAGGTGTTCAGCTTTCCGGCCCGCGGCCGAAAAAATACCGCCGTCAGTGCTTCATCGGTGACTTGCCGGGTGTCGAGGACGCAATGCCGTGCCGGGGCGTGGAGCACGAACTGCGTGTCGCCGAACGGTACGCTCGGCGCTTCGGGGAAGGCCGGCGGCGACTGCGCGAGGCCAAGTGCAGGTACGAGTGCTGACAGGGCGGCAAGGCCGATGCCGAAGGCCATGGTGACGAACGCATGCTGTCTCATGTTCGGTCTCGTCGCCTGTCCGTTGCGTGTGCTGGCTCCGCCGGACCATCTGTGGTGGAACCCGGCTTCTGAGCCATATTTCTCGAACGATTAGTCGGGGCGAGGGCCAGAACGGTTCAACGAGAACGGCGAGGAGCGTCCGGCATAGATCGGCCGGCGCGAATTTGGATGGCTCCGGCGGGTGAACCTGACCTGGGATGATTGCGTGCTCCAGCCCTGCGGCGGCCACTCGTCCAGGGGAGCATGCGTCAGACCCGCTGGCTCTGACCCCCTACGGGACGATGCGTTCGGTGCGGAAGCGGGTGAGGAGTCGGACGAACATCTCCTCCGAGTCGACCACGTCGTGGAAGCCGAAGCGGCGCGACTTGGTGACGTCCGACATCACGTCCCAGTCGCAGCCGAACACGTAGTCGGCGAACGGCCAGGCCACCAGCTCGGCGTAGTCGAACGGCTTCGAGCCGTACTTTGCGGTCATGCCCCGCCACAGCTCGCCCATGCCGGCCATGTGCCGGGTGAGGCTGACCGTCTGGGGCTCGCCCACGGGCATCTCGAACACCTCGGCGATCCTCGGCCACACGTTGCGCCAGCGGAAGTAGTCGCCGTTGGTGATGTTGAAGGCCTCCAGCCCGCAGCTGGGCTCGGTCGCCGCCCACAGGGACGCGTTGGCGAAGTGCGCGGACTCCGTCACCTGGTAGAGCGCATCGTAGGCGCCGGGCTTGCCGGGGAAGCGCAGCGGAAGGCCCAGCTCCTTTGAGATCGCCGCATAGACCGCGATCGCCGGCAGGATGCTCATGGCCGTGCCGGGCGCGAAGCCGCACAAGGTCTGCGGCCTCAGCTCCACCCAGTCCCACGCCTTGCCGCGCTGGAATTGGGTGAGCCAGTCGATCTGGTCGAAGTAGTAGTCGGGCGGCAGGTGGCGCGGGTCGCTCTCGCGCGCCGGCGTCTTGAACGGCCCAAGATGCGAGCCGTAGTACTTGGTGCCGGTCACCAGAACCACGCGCCTGAGCGCCGGTGAGGCCTGCTCGACGGCCGTCACCGCATTGACGAGCATGTCGCGGTTGGGCGCGATGTTGGAGGCAAAGCCCGCGGCGGCGCCCTGGGAAGGCTGAAAGGCGGCGC
The DNA here is from genome assembly GCA_963840075.1 of uncultured Alphaproteobacteria bacterium. Taxonomy (GTDB): domain Bacteria; phylum Pseudomonadota; class Alphaproteobacteria; order Rhizobiales; family Hyphomicrobiaceae; genus AWTP1-13. Next base: position 118,302 of record CAWIXS010000018.1, read on the forward strand.
AGAAGACGTGCGTTGCGTCCTTCAGCTCGGCGCGCCGGGAGCCAAGGGCGTCCGTGTCCAGCAGGTCGACAGAGAGGTGCCGGTAACGCGGCTTGCCCGGAGCACCGCGGCGGGAGAGCCCGACGACGCTCCAGCCTTCCTCGGCAAGCAGCCGCTCAACGACATAGCGCCCGATCACGCCCAGCGCGCCGACAACGACCGCCAGCTTCTGGTCCGCCATCCCTCAACTCCACCGTACAGGCCACGACCGCGTGGGCGTATCCCTGCCACGGCCTATGCCGGCGGTCGAGCCTGGAGGCTGGGTCGACCCCGGCAGGCAGCCGGGGAAGAACCCAATGCTGCGGCCTCGAGGTGCCGGGTCTGCGCTTCGCGCGACCCGGCCTGGCCGCTCAATGTGCGGGCGGGAAGCCCGGCTGGGCGCCGTCGGGCCGGAGCTCGGCCGCCATGCAGCCCTTGACGCCCATGCCCCACTTGACTTGCACGAACTGCTGCGGGCGCAACTCGGTGAAGCCGAAGCGGCGCAGCGTCTCCATGTGCACGAAGATGTCCGGCGTGCCTTCGCCGCGCGTCAGGAAGCCGAAGCCGCGCACGCGGTTGAACCACTTGACCATGGCCCGCTCCCAGTCGCTTTCCGGCTGCACCACCACGTGGGTGCGCTGCGGCAGCTGGGAGGGGTGGATCGCCGTGCTCTCGTCCATGCTGAGCACGCGAAAGGCCTGCAGGCCCCTGGGGCGGTTCAGCACCTGGCAGTGGACACGGGCGCCTTCGTAGGCGGTTTGGTAACCGCCGGCTCTGAGGCACGTCACGTGCAGCAGAATGTCGGGCAGCCCGTTGTCAGGAACGATGAACCCGTATCCCTTGGAAATGTCGAACCATTTGATAGTCCCCGCGATCTCGAAGACCTCGAGCCCCCCAGTCGGATCGACAGCAGTAGGCTCAACCCCCTGTTGAGGGGGCAACCTGTCGTCACCCATAAGCTTACCCCGCTTACTTTCGGGCGTGCGGCCGAATTGCCCTCTTCGGACCGCAACGCAACCTGAACGGGCGCAACCTAAGCTGATTTGGCGCTGCGCTCCTAGTGGTTTTTCGCCAATGCATTTGGCCGGGAGGACAATGAAACTCGCGCTGTTTCGTCAGTGAGGTATGCCTAAGTCACTGAAAACCTTGGCAGTCACATTTTTGCAGCACCATGCGGGGAATTATACCTGGGGAAAACTTGGCCAACCCTATGAATATACGGCTGCAATTTCGGTGCACAGCCCTTGCATTACTGATTCGTGTTGTTGCAGCATGATTTGCGGCCCGGCCGTCACACGGCTTGCAAAGCCTATCCTCAGGTTGTCCACCGGCGCTTCGCAGCTATGATCGAAATGGCGGCTGCGGGCTTGCGCTGACGGCGTAAGGTCCGCGCACGACAAGATCAGGGAGGTGCGAGTGCGCTATCTGCATACCATGGTTCGCATCAGCGACATCGAGAAGAGCCTGGATTTCTATTGCAACAAGTTCGGCATGCGCGAGGTGCGGCGGACCGAGAGCGAGACGGGGCGCTATACCCTGATCTTCCTGGCGGCCCCCGACGACAGCGGCAGGGCCACAGCCGAGCGGGCGCCGCTGCTGGAGCTCACCTACAATTGGGACCCGGAGGCCTACGGCGAAGGCCGCAACTTCGGGCACCTGGCATTCGAGGTGGACGACATCTACGCCACCTGCGAGCGCCTGTCGAAGGCCGGCGTCACCATCAATCGGCCGCCGCGCGACGGCCGCATGGCCTTCATCCGCTCGCCCGACAACATCTCCATCGAGCTGCTGCAGAAGGGCGAATCGAAGGCCAAGCAGGAGCCCTGGGCCTCGATGCCGAACACCGGCAAGTGGTGAGGGAGGCGCGGGCGCGGCGGTCCTGAGCCGGCGCTGGGTGGGCCCTGCACCGGCCGGGAGGACGGGCTTGGCGCTACTCCAGGCCCACCGATATGCGGTCGCGCCAGGCTTGCGCGGCCGCCTGCGCCTTGGTCCGGTCGGCCTGGGACAGGCCAGCCAGCAGCTTGTCGAGGCCCTCGTCCTGGATGCCGCCGGCCCTGGCGATGAAGTTCCATTTCGCGGCCTCGACGAGGCTCTTGGCCACTCCGGCGCCGTGCGCGTAGCAGCGTGCCAGCCGGTTCTGCGCCGTCGCCACCCCCTTCTCCGCGGCGCGCCGGAAGAAGTCGGCGCCGCGCTTGGCGTCGTACGGCACGCCGTGCCCGCGGAACAGGATCAGCGCAAAGTCGACCTGCGCCTCGGCATGGCCTGCCGCTGCGGCTTTGCCGATCCACTTGGCGGCCTCGAAGGCATTGGGGTCGGTGCCCGTGCCGGTGGCGTACATGGTGCCCAGATCGTACTGCGCCGGCACCACGCCGGATTCGGCGGCATAGCGCATGTGCATGAACGCGCGGTAGGGGTTTTCGGGCTTGCCGTCCCCTTTGAGGAACAGGAGCGCCAGGTTGTAGTTCGCCAGCGCATGCCTGCGGGCGGCGGCAGCCTCGAATTGGCGCGCCGCCTCGCCACGGTCCTTGTCGACACCCTTGCCCTCCACCAGCATCAGGGCAAAGGCGAACATCGCCTCCGGGTCGCCCAGCTTGGCGCCGCGCTCGAACCACTGCGCGGCGAGCGGCTCGTTCTGCGCGATGCCGTGCCCTTCCGCGTAGATGCGGCCGACCAGGGTATGCGCCTGCGGCTCGCCACGCTCGGCGGCCTTGAGGGCAAGCTCCAGCGCGGTGAGGTAGAGACCCTGGTCGAAGGCCTCGTAGGCCGCGTCATCGACCCGCGCCGGCGTCTTGACCAGCGCGCTCGTGTGCTTCGGCGGCGGCCGCGCGGACGGCGGTTTCTTCTCCGCAGCAGGCGCGGGCATCGTCTTGATGACCTTGGCCGGGGCCCACGCCTTGTCGGCAGGGGCCGGCGTCTTCTTCTTGTCCAGGGGGGCCGCGGGACCGTCGACCCGGCTTTGCCAGGAGCTGGTCTCGGCCCCGGCGAGGCCGGCGGCCGCCAGCAGCAGCGCCACCGACACCGGAATCCCCCAACCGCGCAGCTTGCCCATGCTACGGCTCCTCGAGAAGGTCTCTCTGCTTAAGACGGCGTATCGCTCGTCCGGACGGCGGCGGCAATGTCGCGCACCATGTCGCGCGTGGCAGCCGGCGACAGTCCGGACGGCAGGGAAACGGCGATGAAATCCGCCCCGCGCGCGGCCAGGCTCCGGGCCTCGGCGGGGCTGTCGACATCGAAGGCGACGCACGGCACCTGGAATATCTCGGCCCACCAGGTGACGAGCTCCCCGCGCCGCGCGCGTGCCTTCTCCCGGTCCTTCAGATGCGCCGGCGCGCCGAACCCCACGTAGTCCGCCCCTGCCTCCGCCAGCAGCATGGCGGCATGCCGGGAGATGCCGGCGTCGACCCCCACCACGGTGCCGCTCGCCAGCCGCTCCCTGGCCGCCCGGTAGGCTACCTGCAGGTCCTTCAGGGTCCCCAGATGCACGCCGTCGGCGCCGAGTGCACGTGCAAGTTGCGCATCGGCAAGGATCAACGCGGCGACGCCGGCCTGCTTGGCCACGTCGACGAGCGGCCTGGCGGCAGCCGCGTCCAGCTCCTGCCCCGCCGCGGGCACAATCAGGGCGGCGGCCAGCTCGGCGGCATCGAGAGCGGCCGACAGCCGCTCGGGAGCACCCGGCCCCGCCTCGATTACGGCGTAGAGCTGGCAGCTGGTCGGCTGGTCCGTCACGCCCCCTCTCCCGAAGCCTGTCACAATTTCCCCCGACCCATGACCCTATCGGCGGCAATGGGGCGAAAAAGCGACTGGGCGGCCTGCCCACAGGGTTTACGGCAGAAAACCCTTCTCCAGATCGAGCGACTGGCGGCCGATCTCGCGGCCGCCTGCGTCAACGACGACGAGCGCCCATGTCACGTTGGTGCCGTGATCGTAGGAGGTGGTGGACCGCAGGCGGGCGCGCAGCGTCTGCCCCGTCTCTACCGCGACCGGCTGCAGCACGGGCAGGTAGAGCTGCTCCCAGTGCGTGCGCGGGTCGAGCGGCCCGGTGGAGAGGGTGACACCGGCGGTGAGCTCGGCCGTCCACCACAGGGCGAGGCCGTAGATTGTCGCCGGCGCCTCGATCGGCCAGCTCGCCTCGCCCGAGCGCGTCGTCTTGTTGCTCCGGTCGAAGGTGAGCCGGTCCCACGAGCGGGCCGCGCCGGCGCTGCCCAGGAGGTCTCCGGGCTCGCAGGTGCGCACGTAGATGTTGTTGAGCGTCATGGTCTTGGCCGGCCCGAGGTCGAGGCCGTAGCCCACCTCGTCCCACGTCACCAGCTCGCGGTAGAAGCGCTCCGCCGTCACCGGGGCGACGAATTGCTCCACGGCGCCCGGAATGATGGTGCCGCCAGGGTTCAGGAACCGCTCGCGCGCGTCGTTGAGGGTCTCGACGATATTCTCCTCGAAGGGGTAGTTGCCGAGCGTCTCGCACACCACCACGTCGACCCGGTCGGGCGCCTCCACGTCGGTCGAATGCAACTCGGCGATGCGGCAGTTGGCGAGGCGGTTGAGGCGCTTCAGCTTGCGCGCCACGGCGGCGATCGCCGCCATTTCGTAGAGGTCGACGCGCTTGGCGCCGAGCTTGGCCGCCAGGAAGCCGAGGAAGCCGGTACCGGCGCCGATATCGGCCACGGTCGTCTGGCCCTTGACGATGACGCGGGCGAGCGCCGCGTGGAAGGCGGCATTGCGCACGCGGTCGGCGAGCAGGGTGCGGTGATATTCGATGCGCATCTGAAGGGTGAGATGGTGAGTAGTGAGATGTTGAGCTCAGGTCGAGCTCGTGTGATGTTCGCCACCTTACCACTCACGTGGTGTGGCGATTACTGGTTCCCGTCCTCGACGGTGGAAAGGCACCAAGAATGACACACCGATCTCACCACTCGCCATCGCACCTGAGGTGGCAATGAGCGTTCTTCATCGCCGAAGGTGGAAAAAGGCGCAGGAAACTGGCACAACGCAAAACTCACCATCTCGCCACTCACCATCTCACCACTCACCATCTCACCCATGTCTACCTCGACCAGCGCCGCTGTCCGCTCCGGCATCCCGGCCGTCGACCGCTATCTGGAGGCGGGCTACGAGACGGTGCCGGGCATGTCCTCGCGCTTCGCCGCCGCCATCTGCGCCGGGCTGATGCGCATCCAGGGCGAGCTGGGCGTCACCGGCCCGGTCGCCGAGATTGGCGCCTTCGAGGGGCGCTTCTTCATCGCGCTCGCCCATGCCCTGGGTGCCAACGAGACGGCGCTGGGCATCGACCTGTTCGACTGGCCCAACCCGGAGGTGGTCGACCGCTTCGAGGCCAACTGCGCCAGGCACGGCGTGCCGGCAGAGCGGCGCATCACCTGGAAGGCCGACAGCCGCACCATGCGCCCCGAGGCGCTGCTGGCCAAGCTCGGCGGCCGGTGCGTGCGCTTCTTCCACATCGACGGCGAGCACTCGCGCGCGGCGCTGGCCAAGGACCTGGAGCTGGCGACGGCCGTGCTGGCGCCCGAAGGGGTGATCGTCCTCGACGACATGCTGCATCCGGGCTACCCGACCTTGATGGTGGCGGTGCACGAGTACCTCGGGCGCCATCCCGAGATGTGCGTGCTGTGCGTCATCGACCGCGAGACCGTGGTGGCCGCCACCAAGTTCGTGCTGTGCCGCACCGACTGGTTCAAGCGCTACGAGGAGCGCCTGCTCGAGACCTACAAGGACAATGTCTGGCCGCTGGGTGCCGACTTCGAGCCGCACTGGTGCCTGGTGCTGTCCCTCGACACGCGGCTCGCCGAGATCGTCTGACCCGACACCTTGCGCCGACCGGATTCCCCTCCCCGTCGCGCCGGAGGCGCGCCACTGGAAAGCAGGCAGGGGTTAGGGTGGTGGGAACCCCGACATCGGAGGTTCTGGAATCCCCCCTCCCCGCAAAAAGGGCAAGGGACGCTGCGGTCGGCGCCTCGCTCAATCTTGACCGCTCGTCTCCTTGCAGGCTCGCCAGCACCTCGGATTGCGGGGATGACGGTCGTCGGGGGGCTGCGGCTCGGCAGCCGGGCGCCGAGCTTCCGACTTTCGTCTATGTCTCGGTGCTGATCGCATTCGCCTGGGGTCACGCTGGCTCATAGCTGGCTGGCATTGGCCCACTCGGGCGATGCCGCCCGCCCTTGCGCTCGCCGTGGCGATCGCGCAGGGAATCGTCCGCTTTGGGTTGCCCCATCATTGTCCGCCTGGTCTCGGTCGCCTGTTCTAGACCCCAGCGGGAAAGGCGCATGATTTTCTATCCGCGCCGGTCGAGACAGCGACAGGCTCCCGGCCCGGGTCTGGCTGCAGGTGCTGCTCGTTCCAGTGGCGCTGGCGCTTGCTGCCGCCTTGATGGCCCCCTGCGTCCTGGGCGCCGATGCGGCACATCCGGCCGGGACGCGGCCGCCCGCAATGCGCCCCGCCGCCTCGACGGCAGCGGCTGAATCCGGCCAAGCCGCAGCTTGCAACAGGCAGAAGGGCCCCGGCGCACGGCGCTCGCAAACCGGTCGGAAACACCTCTCGCAAAGACTTGATGCTCGTGCTCCTATTGTAGTGGAAGCCACCGCGTCGGCCGTGCTAGGGGATCGACGAATCATCGAACTCTTGGGTGAGGAAGAGCGCCGATGACCGCGCAACCATCTGCCTCCGTCAGCAAAGTCCGTTCCGAGACGGATACCTTCGGCGCCATCGAGGTGCCGGCGGACCGGTATTGGGGCGCACAGGCCCAGCGCTCGCTCGGCAACTTCAAGATCGGCTGGGAGCGGCAGCCGAAGTCGATCGTGCGCGCGCTCGGCATCATCAAGCGCGCGGCAGCCGAGACCAACATGGAGCTTCAGCGGCTCGACGCCGCGGTCGGCAAGACCGTCGTCGCCGCCGCGCAGGAGGTGATCGACGGCAAGCTCGACGACCACTTCCCGCTGGTCGTGTGGCAGACGGGCTCCGGCACCCAGTCCAACATGAACGCCAACGAGGTGATCTCGAACCGCGCCATCGAGATGCTGGGCGGGGTGATGGGCTCCAAGAAGCCGGTGCACCCCAACGACCACGTCAACATGAGCCAGTCGTCGAACGATACCTACCCGACCGCCATGTACATCGCCGCGGCGGAGGAGATCCACCACCGCCTGCTCCCCGCGCTGCGCCATCTGCACCAGGCGCTGGACGCCAAGGCCAAGGCGTGGGCGCACATCATCAAGATCGGCCGCACCCACACGCAGGACGCCACGCCGCTCACGCTGGGCCAGGAGTTCTCCGGCTACGCGGCGCAGGTGGAGAGCGGCATCCGGCGCATCCAATCCACGCTGCCCGACCTCATGCAGCTCGCCCAGGGCGGCACCGCCGTCGGCACCGGCCTCAACGCGCCCAAGGGCTTCGCCGAGAAGGTGGCGGCGCGCATCGCCGCCATCACCGGCCTTTCCTTCACCAGCGCCCCCAACAAGTTCGAGGCGCTCGCCGCGCACGATGCCATGGTGATGAGCCACGGCGCCATCAACACGGTGGCGGCCTCGCTGTTCAAGGTCGCCAACGACATCCGCTTCCTGGGCTCCGGCCCGCGCTCGGGGCTCGGCGAGCTCGCGCTGCCGGAGAACGAGCCGGGCTCCTCCATCATGCCCGGAAAGGTGAACCCGACGCAGAACGAGGCGCTCACGCAGGTGTGCGTGCAAGTCTTCGGCAACCATGCCGCGATTACCTTTGCCGGCAGCCAGGGCCACTTCGAGCTCAACGTGTACAACCCGGTGATGGCCTACAATTTCCTGCAGTCGGTGCAGCTGATTGCCGACGCCAGCGTGAGCTTCGCGGACCACTGCATCGTCGGCATCGCCCCGCGCGAGGACAACATCAAGGCCGCGCTGGAGCGCTCGCTGATGCTGGTCACCGCGCTGGCTCCGAAAATCGGCTATGACAACGCCGCCAAGATCGCTAAGACCGCGCACAAGAACGGCACCACGCTGAGGCAAGAGGCCGTGGGCGGCGGCTACGTTTCGGCGGAGGAGTTCGACAGGCTCGTTGATCCCAGGAAGATGATCGGACCGGAGGCGTGATGGGAGAAGTCATCAACCTCAACCGCTACCGCAAGCAGAGGCAGCAGGCCGAGCGCGAGCGCCGGGCGAACGAGAAACGCGCGCGTTTCGGCATCCCCAAGAGCGAGCGGGCCAAGACCAGCGCCGAGCGCACGCTGGAAGCCCGCCGCCTCGACGCGGCGCGCCGCGACGACTGCGGGCCTGACGGGCGCGATTGAGGGCAGGATCGACAACCGAAGGCCTTGCGTCGTGCGTCGACCCGAAGGCAGCTCCGATAGCGCGCGCCGCGCGCGCAGCCCGACCGGACGCCCCGTCAAGCGCTCGTTCACCATCGGCGGCCACCGCACCTCCATCTCGCTGGAAGCGCCGTTCTGGGAAGCGCTGAAGGCCGCGGCCTCGCACGAGGGCGTGCCGGTCTCCAGGTTGGTCGCCAGGATCGACAAGGACCGCGGCGGCTGCGGCCTGTCGAGCGCGGTGCGCATGTGGCTCTTCGCCCGCCGCCGCGACGGCGCCGCCTAGCAGGGCCCCTCCCCGCTCGCGCCGACCGGATCCCTCCCCGCTTGCGCTAACCGGATTCCCCTCCCCCTTGCGCCAACGGGTTCCCCTACCCCCTTGCGGCGAGGGGTTAGGGTGGGGGGAGCCCCAACGTCGGATGGAGATGCCCCCACCCGATCCCACGAGCTTGCTCAGTGCGGCACCTCGATCACGTCGCGCGACGTGATGTGAATGAAGTCGAGCAGGTCGTTCAGCAAGATCTCCTCGAATGCGAGCAGGGCGCCGGGCGCGTAGCGCCCGCCGCCGGTGCCCGCCGCGGCGGCAAAATCCTCGAACCACTTCTTAATGCGGCGCTCCTGGGCATGATACGAGTGCAGCAGGCTGCGCTCGTTGCGGCTGACGTACGCACTGGTCGCCGCCGCCGACAGCACCATGACGACCAGCAGCGCGGTCGAGATCCAGTCGACCGGTGCCACGGTTGCAAACTCGATGTGCGCCATGACCGCCGTCGGCAGCTCCGCCTTGAACACGCTCAGGGCCTTGAGGACCGCGAGGAGGACCGAGGCAACGTAGAGCACGGTCATCAGCCGTTCGCGGCTGCGTTGCCCGGCGTGGATGCGCCCCTGCGCCGTGATGAAGAACTCGAGCTGCCCCAGCGGCCGCTTCTTCAAGTAGAAACCGAGCTCCGCGGAGCTCGCCGGACTGCGCAAGCCCACGGCCCGGCACTCGTCGTGCAGCTCGGTCCAGCACGCCTCTACCCGCCTGTAGATCGGGGCCTCGCGCTTGTCGGGGCGATGGCCCGCGTCGCTGCCCGCATCCTTGGGCGGCGCCGCACCCGTCCTGTCCCGGTACCGCGCGGCTATCTCCTTCTTCCTCGCCTGGTATGCGGCAATTGCGTCGCCCGCTCTCTCCAGCGGAAAGACGATCGCAAGGTGGGTCCATGCGCGCAGGGTCTCGACGAACGAGCGCGTGATCACGAACTTGTCGTTGACGAAGCGGGCGCGAAAGAAGAACACCAGCGCATACACGGTCGCCAGCAGATCGAAATCGGTGGCGAATTTCTTCAGCCAGCCGATATCGCGATAGACGATGATGCTGAGGCATATGATGACGACGCCGACGCTCAGCACGCCGATGCAGCGTGCCACGCAGCTGTGGTAGAGGCTCTGCAGACGCACCGCCTCGTCGTCCTCCCTCCTCCGGTCGTCCTCGCAGGCCTGGAACCACGGCGGCTCGAGCGCCAGACCCACCATGTCGGTCAATGCGGGTGTCGCGCGGATCTCGGCCATCGGATCGAGCTCGGCCTGGTGTTGTCTCGCTCGCCGGCGTCTGCGCTCGCGCCAATGCCGGTCGAGCCGCGCAGCGACAGCGCCGACGACCAGCACTCCGATCGCAGCCAGGATGAAGAGGCCGAGCGAGGAGACGGCCCACGCCCCGAGACTTGCAATCATGTCGGGCAATGCACCCTCCCCCGAGCAAAAAATCCGCAAACGACCGGGCCCGATGAGCCGAGCCGAAAAAACCGGATATGCTCCTCTAGCGCGCGCCCACTAGGCTTCACGACCGGGGGTGCCGTCAAGGCACCGCGCGAATAGTGAGTGGCGAATGGCGAATGGATGCCGGGCGTTCGCGATTGGCCATTCGCCATTCGCGCTTTGGTTCATGGGACTTTCCAGGGTGAAACAAGATGCCGCTGCCGAAACATACCTTCGACCCGCCGTTCAACATCGTCCGCTGCAGCCATGCCGTGCTGCGCGTGCGCGATCTGGAGGCGAGCCGCCGCTTCTATGAGGGGGCCATCGGTCTCCAGGTGGAAGATGCAGGAGGCGATGCGCTCTATCTGCGCGGAATGGAGGAGCGCAACCACCATTCTCTCGTGCTGAAGCAGGGCACGGAGCCCCTTGCCGAGCGGCTCGGCTACAAGGTGGCGAGCGAGGAGGACCTCGACCGCGCCTTCGCCTTCTTCAGGGAGCGCCAGCTGCCGGCCGAGTTCGTGGAGGTGCCCTGGCAGGGCCGCACGCTGCACGCCGCCGACACCGAGGGCAATCCGCTCGAGCTCTACGCCACCATGCACCAGGGCGAGCGCATCCTGCAGCACTACGGCCGCTATGCCGGCTGCCACCCCCAGCGCATCGACCATTTCAACCTGTTCGCCCGCAACGTGCAGTCCTCCGTGGAGTTCTATGCCGCGCTCGGCTTCCGCATCACCGAGTACACCGAGAGCGAGGAGGCCGAGCCCAGGATCGCCGCCGCCTGGATGCACCGCAAGGGCACCGTGCACGACGTGGCCTTCACCAGCGGGCGCGGGCCCCGGCTGCACCACTTCGCCTATTGGGTGCCGGGCGTGCTCAACGTGGTGCACCTGTGCGACGTACTGGCCACCACCGGCTGGCTCGCCAACATGGAGCGCGGGCCGGGCCGGCACGGGCTCGCCAACGCCTTCTTCCTCTACGTGCGCGACCCCGACGGCCACCGCATCGAGCTCTACGCCTCGGACTACCTCACCGTCGATCCCGACCTCGCTCCGATCCGCTGGTCCCTGCGCGACCCGCGCCGCCAGACGCTCTGGGGCACGCCGGCGCCGAAGAGCTGGTTCGAGGAGGGCACCCCCTTCCCCGGCACGCCGGTGGAGCCGCCGGTGCATCAGTTCAATCCGGTGATGGCGGATTGAATGGTGTCAGACCCCTCCGGGTCTGACACCGTTGCACCCGTGCTCGCCATGTTGCCCCTTGATGCGAGGCGGCTCCCGATGCGACAATCCGCGCGCAAAATAGAGGGAGGACATCGCGCATGCGTGTGGTGGCGCTGGAGGAGCATTTCACCGTCCCTGCCCTGGTGAAGCGCATCGACCGCGAGGCCGTCAGCCGGCGCGGCTTCCGCCCGCGCACGGCCCGGCCCGGCGGCCCGAGCCTCGCCGACCTGCTGCCCGACATCGGCGAGGCGCGCCTGGCTTCTATGGATGCGTCCGGCATCAGCGTGGAGGTGCTGTCCAACACGGGCCCGGGCCCCGATCTCGTCCCTGGCGCCGACGGCATCGCCATGGCGCGCGAGATGAACGACCACCTGGCGGCTGCGATCGCACGCCACCCCGACCGCTTCGCCGGCTTTGCCGTGCTGCCGATGCAGAGCCCCGAGGCCTGCCCGGCCGAGCTCGAGCGCGCGGTCAAGGACCTGCGCTTCGTCGGCGCGCTCATCAACGGCACCACCGAGGGCCGCTTCCTCGACCATCCGAGCTATGACGGCCTCCTGGCTGCAGCCGAGAGCCTGGACGTGCCGATCTACATCCATCCGCATCTGGCGCCCGAGCCGGTGCGCCAAGCCTACTACTCGGACTTGCCGGCAGGGGCGGCGCGCGTGATCGAGCAGGCCGGCTGGGGCTGGCATTCAGAGACCGCGATCCACATCCTGCGCATGGTGGTGGCGGGCGTGCTCGAGCGCCATCCGCGCCTGAAGCTCATCATCGGCCACATGGGCGAGATGCTGCCGGTCATGCTCGACCGCATCGACAGCGTGTTCGCGCTCGACATCGCGCACCTGCAGCGGCCCATCAGCCGGGCCATCCTCGACCAGGTCTGGATCACGACCAGCGGCATCTTCTCGGAGCCGCCGCTGCTGGCCGCGCTCCTCACCTTCGGCATCGACCGCATCATGTTCTCGGTCGACTACCCCTACGCCCCCCACGCCAAGGGCCGCGCCTTCCTCGACCGCATCGCGCTCTCCCCCGCCGACATGGCAAAGCTGACCCACGCCAACGCCGATGCGCTGCTGAAGCTGAGATAGCGCCGGCACAATGTCAGACCCGGAGGCGGAGGCCGGGTGTCAGACCCTCCGGGTCTGACACCTACACGTGGCTCATGACGGTGCCGATCTCGGCGTTGATCACGAGGTCGGCGAGCTCGTCCTGGTCGGTGGAATCGCGGTTGACGATGACGAGGCGCGCGCCGTTGCGCTTGGCCGTGATCGGGAAGCCCGCGGCCGGGTACACCACCAGCGAGCTGCCGAGCACGATGAAGAGGTCCGCGGCCAGCGTCGCCGCGTGCGCCCGCTCCATGGCGTCGGCCGGCATCGCCTGGCCGAACGAGATGGTGGCCGTCTTGATGTGGCCACTGCAAGCGGTGCAGACCGGCAGCCGCTCGCCGTCGGCGAAGATGGCGCGCACCCAGTCCAGCTCGTAGCGGCTGCCGCAGTCGAGGCACACCGCGTAGGTGGTGTTGCCGTGCAGCTCGATCAACTTCTCCTCGGGCACGCCGGAGACCTGGTGCAGGCCGTCGATGTTCTGGGTGATGATGGCGCTCATCCTGCCCTGCTCGACGAGCCGCGCGAGCGCATGGTGCCCGGCATTGGGCGTCGCGCTCTGGAGCGTCGGATGGGTTGCGAACTTGCGGCGCCAGGATTCGCGGCGCATCTCGGCGGAGGCGAGGAAGTCGCTGAAGTCTATCGGCTTGTACCTGGTCCAGATGCCGCCCGGCGAGCGGAAGTCGGGAATGCCCGAACTCGGTGGAGATGCCGGCCCCGGTGAAGGCGACGATGTTGCCCGCCTCCGCGATCATGCGCTTCAGGGCGTCGGTTTCAGGCCCTCCGGGTCTGACACCGTCACGCCGTCCCCCGTCTTTCTCCGAGATCGCCATCGACTTCGTCCTACGGATCGGACACCGCGATCCGCCCACAATTGTCACGAGGCTGCGGCCACGGGCCGGCGCTCGAGAAGCTCGATGGACACATTGTCAGGACCGGCGATGAAGGCGATCCTGACACCTGGCCGAATGGTCGTGGGCTCGCGCGTGAATTTGGCGCCCTTGGCTTTCAGCTCGGCGCACACCGCATCGATGTTCTCGACCTCCAAGCCGAAATGGTCGAGCCCATGATGTCGGTGTGCGGGGGCAGCAGCCACTTTGGCATCCTGGCTGACATCGAGAATGAAGATGTTGGCGCCGCCGAGGCGAAGGTCGATGCGCGGCCGGCCTTGCTGGGTGGTCCGGATCACCTCGGCGCCGAACATCCGCTCGTACCAGGCGGCCGTCCCTTCCGGATCGCTGGTGAACACGTGGATGTGGTCAAACTGGAATTTGCTCATGTTGCTCCGTCCCCTTGTCTCCCAGTCAGCAGCTGAGTCTTTGCAGTGTACGCCAATAGGACGCAGTTGAGACGACCGCTCACGTCATAACCCTCGTTTGCACCCGTCACGACGCTGCAATGGCATCAGACCCGGAAGGTCTGACACCTACTGACACCTTGCCGAACATCGCCTCCATCTCGCGGCGCACCTTCACCGCCGTTGCATTGGCGTCGATGGCGACATCCGACCACCGGAGCGGCTGGCCCTCGGCGATGTCGCGCACGAGCGTCACGCCGCTCGCGAGGCCGAGGGGCAGATAGCTCTCCGCCAGCGATACGTCGGCCGGCACCTGCCGGCCCCACACCGTGAAGCCGCCCTCGCCGTCGAGCACCTCGCCCTTTTTCAGTGTGCGCTTCGCCGTGGCGGCCACGTCTGAGTTGAAGTAGGAGGGCGCGCCGGTAGGCTCCCGGCGCAACATCACGGAGGCGACGGAGATGCCGAGCTCCAGGCCGATCATGTGCGTGGGGCGGTAGAGCGCGGCGTACCGGCCGCTCCTGTCCTGCAGGCAGTTGTACTCGACGAAGCACTGCGCTCGCGTAGGGGCTGTCGCTCTCGATCACCACGTAGGTGCCCATGGCCAGGTGGTGCGGCACGTCTGTCCCGTCGCGGTAGAGCGAGGAGACCACCTCGGTGACCCCCTTCGTCTCCAGGGTGCCGCCCTCGGCCCTGGGCTTGCAGACATCGGCCAGCTCGAAGCGCGTGGCCGGCGGGAACCCGAGGCCGCCCGACTGCGGCACCAGGCCGGTGGCGTTGCACACCGCCGTCATCTCGATGCCCGACTTGGTGCCGTCCAGGAACGAGTTGAACATCTTCGGATTGATGTGGCTGCGGTCCTGGATCGGCAGGTACTGGGTGAGGATGTCCCACACCGTGTCGGGCGTGGACTGATGATAGCTCGGATGGTAGCGCGTGCCCTTGCCGGCGGCGACCACCTTGAACCCGCAGGTGCGCGCCCAGTCCACCTGCTCGCAGATCAGCGCCGGCTGGTCGCCCCACGCGAGCGAGTAGAGCACGCCCGCCTCGCGCGCGCGCCGCGCCAGCAGCGGCCCTGCCAGGGCGTCGGCCTCCACATTGACCATGATGACGTGCTTGCCGTTGCGGGCAGCGGCGAGCGCGAGCTCGATGCCGGTCGCCGGGTCGCCGGTTGCCTCGATCACCACGTCGATCTCGCGGCTCTCGATCACGGCAAGCGCATCGTCGGTAACGAAGGACCCGCCGCTCTTGAAGGCGTCGCCCATCGATCGGGCGGCGAACTGCTCTGCGGGCCAGCCGACGCCGGCGAGCCGCTCGCGGGCGCGCGCCGGCATCAGGTCGGCGAGGCCGACGAGATGCATGCCCGGCGTCAGCCGCACCTGGGAGAGGAACATGGTGCCGAACTTGCCGGCGCCGATCTGGCCGATGCGAATGGGCCGGTCCGCGGCGGCGAGCTTCTGCAGCAGGCGCGAGAGAGACATGGGCTATCCTCGGTGTCACCCCTCCGGGTCTGACACCTTAACACCCGTCATCCCGGAATCCGAGCCGCGGGCGAGGATATCCGGGACCTCCCGCAACGAGTTGCACCTCCCGAGGTCCCGGCTCGGAGCGCTGCTCGCCTTCGGCTCGCATCGCTCCGGCCGGGATGACGGGTGCTAAGCCAGGTAGCTCTCGATGAACCGCCGGTAGATCGCCGTGAGCGTCGCGAGGTCCGCGAGCGGGACGCGCTCGTCAACCTGGTGCGCGGTGGCGTTGGTGAGGCCCAGCTCGATCACGGGGCAGTGCTTGCGGATGAAGGACGCATCCGACGCGCCTCCCGCTGTGCTGAGCGCCGGCGTGTGCCCCGTGACCGCCTCGGCCGCGCTGCGGGCCGCCTCGGCGAGCGGGCCCGGCTCGGTGACGAACACCTCGTGTCTCCCCGAGAAGGCGAGCGAGAAGCGCGCCGCCGTCGCCCGCGCCACCTCCTCGCACCGGTCGCGCACCCAGGCCTCGACGCCCGCGCGGGCGTGCAGATCGTTGTAGCGGATGGAGAAGAGGGCGCGCGCCCAGGCCGGGATGACGTTGGAGGTCCGGTTCGGCACCTCCACCACGGTGGCCTCCACGCTGGAGGGTTGGAAGCGCGGCGTGCCGGTGTCGAGCGGCGTGGACGACAGCTGGTCGATCATGCGCGCGAGCTTCGGCACCGGGTTGTCGGCGAGGTGGCCGTAGGCGGCGTGGCCCTGCTTGCCGTGCACCGTGAGATCGACCGTCACCGAGCCGCGCCGGCCGATCTTGATCTCGTCGCCCACCGCCCTGGAGCTGGTCGGCTCGCCCACCAGGCAGGCGTCGGCCACCTCGCCGCGCGCGGCCATCCAGTCCAGCACCTTGTCGGTGCCGTTGATGCCGGGGCCCTCCTCGTCGCCCGTGATGAGGAGGGAGATGGAGCCGCGCCCGGGCGCGCCGCCGCCCGCCTCGACATTGCCGAGCGCGGCGGCCACGAAGCAGGCAATCGCGCCCTTCATGTCGACGGCGCCGCGGCCGTAGAGCACGCCGTCCGCGATCTCGGCGGCGAACGGCGGGTGCGACCAGCCCGCCTCGTCGCCGACGGGCACGACATCGGTATGGCCGGCAAACAGGAGGTGCGGCCTGCCGGTGCCCAGGCGGGCGTAGAGGTTCTCCACGTCGGGGGTGCCCGCCTCGCGCAGGGTGAGCCGATGGCAGGCGAAGCCCGCCGGCCGCAGCACGCCCTCCAGGACCGAGAGGGCTCCGCCCTCCTCCGGGGTCACGCTGCGGCAGCGGATCAGCGCCCGCGCGAGCTCGACCGGGTCGTGACCAAGGCTCGGCATGCGCGCAATCCGCTCCTCTATGGCACCACCGGGGCCGCGTCGGGCTCGCTCGCCGCCAGGGCCTGCTGGGGCGCCGGCGCCTGCGAGCCGGGCCCGCGCGGGCGCAAGGGGTTGTCGCGGATCAGCGAGTCGATGATGATGATCTTCTGCCAGATCTTCTGCGACAGCCCGGAGGCGATGTGCTCGACGTCGCTCACGGCATCGGTGACGATGGGATCGGGGAAGCTCTGGGCGAACATCACGGCGATCTTGGAGGCGAGCGCCATCATCTCGGAGCAGTAGTCGAGATAGCGCGACAGCTCGTAGGGCTTCAGCGTGCGCGCCGGCGAGGACGGCGTGTTGCCGCCCACGACGACGCTGGCGCTCGGGTCCTTGGTGAGCTGGTGCATGTCGATGACATGCACGATTGCGCGCAGCTCGTGCAGCGCGCGCAGGGCGCGCCGGCGCTTCAGGCGCTGCTCGATGGTGATGAGGAACACCAGCGCGGCGCCCAGGAGCACGACCATGTTGGCGAGCGCCTCGATGCCCTGGAACACGCTGTAGACGCTGTCGTTCGAGGCCGAGGTGCGCGAGAATTCCACCTGGTTCAGGATCCACACGAACAGGGCTATGCCCGTCCCCGACAGGGTGAAAACGAGGAGGCGCAGCAGGATGTGGCGCCGCCCGATGCGGCGTGCCCGCGCCGAATCCTCGCGGGCCAGTGCCAGCAGCTCGCCGCACACCGCCACGAGGCCTGCGCCCGGGAAGCGCTCTGCAATGCGCTTCTGCAGCATGGCAATGGTCTCGATCACCTTCTGCGGGTCGAGGGTACGGTAGGGGCGTAAGCGCGCCAAGGCGATCTCTCCACTCGAAGCCTGCCGCCCCACAACGCGTTGCACCACGAGCCTCGTCCACGCTCATCGGGGCAGGGAGCGACATTGTGCACTCTGCCTACACCCGGAGAATGTCAATCGCGCAACAGCTCGTTGATGCTGGTCTTGGAGCGGGTCTGTGCGTCCACGGTCTTGACGATCACGGCGCAATAGAGGCCGGGGCCCGGCTCGTTGTTCGGGAACGGCTTGCCCGGCAGCGTGCCGGGCACCACCACGGAGTAGGGTGGGACCTTGCCCGTCAGGATCCGGCCGGTGGCGCGGTCGACGATCCGGGTCGAGGCGCCGATGAAGACCCCCATGGACAGCACCGAGCCCTCGCCGACCACGACGCCCTCGACCACCTCGGAGCGCGCGCCGATGAAGCAGTTGTCCTCGATGATGGTGGGGTTGGCCTGCAGCGGCTCCAGCACGCCGCCGATGCCGACCCCGCCGGAGAGATGTACGTTCTTGCCGATCTGGGCGCAGCTGCCGACCGTTGCCCAGGTATCCACCATGGTGCCGCTGTCGACGTAGGCGCCGAGGTTCACGAACGAGGGCATCAGGATGACGCCGGGCGCCACATAGGCCGCGCGCCGGACGATGGCGCCAGGGACAGCCCTGTACCCCGCCGCCTTGAAGCTCTCCGCCGTCATGCCCGCGAACTTGGAGGGCACCTTGTCCCACCAGCTGGCGCCGCCGGGGGCGCCGTCGATGGTGGTCATCTCGTTGAGCCGGAAGGAAAGGAGAACCGCCTTCTTGAGCCACTGATGGACGATCCATTCGCCGCCCTGCTTCTCGGCCACCCGCGCCTTGCCCTGGTCGAGCAGATCGAGGACGGAGTCGACGGCGGCGCGCACCCCGCCGCCGGTGGCCGGGCCGATGCCGTCGCGCTTCTCCCACGCGGCATCGATGATCAATTCGAGGTTTGTGTCTTGCATGCGGGAATTTCTGCGTGGCGATCCCGGTCCTGTCAATCGACAAGGCGTCAGACCAGGGTCCAAGGACAACGCGCTCGGCTTGCAAGCTCCAGGCGTGCGCCGACGGGATTCCCCTCCCCTCTGGCCCCGCGGGGGCCAAAGCGAGCGAAGCTCGCTTGTGCGCCTTCGGCGCAGGCGCCCCGCGGGGGCCAAAGCCAGCGAAGCTCGCTGTGCGCCTTCGGCACAGGTGCGGCAGGGGCTAGGGGTGGGGGAGCCACGCCCTCGATGTTCTGAACCCTTGCTACGCCCTGAGCTCGATCTGTAACGCATCTGGGAGATGCACCGGCAGGCGGCGCGGCACCACCAGGATGGCGTCGAGCCCGCGGTCGTGGTCGCGATAGCGGGGGTTGCGGCTCACCCAGTAGTCGGCGGCGCGCACGATGCGGCGTGCCTGGTACTGGGTGAGCGCCGCCTCGGCCTCGGCCCGCGTGGCACGGCGCTTGACCTCGACGAAGGCGAGCCGCCTGCCCCGCACCGCGATGAGGTCGATCTCGCCGTAGGGCGTGCGGCAGCGCCGCTCCAGGATGCGGTAGCCCTTGGCCAGCAGCACCCCCGCGGCCACCAGCTCGGAGAGCCGGCCGCGGCGGTAGCGGGCAAGGCGATCGGCGCTGGGTTGCACGGCGTCCCCCTGTCTCTGTCTGCATCGCGACGCCCTACCATCAGGGCACGGCTTTGAACTCCGGACGCCTCGTGCTACGATAGCTCGCATGATCAAGACACCGCGCCGGATCGTGCCATCGTGCCACCAGAACAATGGATCATCACTCCCGCGATTCCGATGGAGCGCCGCCGACGCCTTATTCAAGTCCCGTCTTCCGCAGAGGTCATGCGACGGCTGGTAGATGAAGCAGCAAGCGCAGCCAAGTCTGCGCTGTTTCAACCGACTTGGAAACCCGCTGATGATCAGCCAGGGTACTATCGAGTAGAAGCGAAGATTCCTTTAGCGGATGAAACGTTCGACCAGCTCTTCAATGGCCGTTCGGGTTATCGTGCCAGCTACTATCTTTCTCCCACCCGCGGCGCCGCGTTCAATCAGGCCATCGTGCGTTCGCTCGTTCCCGCAATCCTGCGAGCCTCTGCAGGATTTGCCCCCGACAAGATCAAACTCATCGAGCGATCCCTCATTGGTCGCTACAGCAAGATATGGGTCGTCGGCGACGGGCAAGTCTTCCTTGATTCTCCACCTGCCTTGATCCCTGAGCGTTGGGCAGCCTATTGGAAGGGCAAAGACAGTGCCCTTGGTCTTAGACTGCCGTTGCCGCCAGCTCCTCAACTTGATCTGAAGGGCACCTTCATAGACCCTGCTACTGGTGCCGAGTGGGTTTACGAGGGCAAGCTCGACCGAGACAATGACATTCATCGAAGCGGATGGACCTGAGCCAAGTCCATCCCCTTCATCACTCTTATGGAAATAGGAATATCTTCCCAACGTAGATCAATCAGGCCCGCGCCCCCTTCGTCGGCTTGGCTGGCTCGAACGTGATCCGCAGCCGTGTCCCCGTCACGCGCGCGAACCGCTTGAGCGTATTCCCGGACGGAATCGTGCGACCGCTCTCCATGCGGGCGATCGCGCTCTGCGAAGTCTCCATCTCCTTCGCAAGCTCTTCCTGCGTGAGGCCCGCCTGCTTCCGCGCCCTGATCATCGCCGACGCGAGCGTGAATTCCTCTTCAAGCGCCTCGTACTCGCGGCGGTACTTGGGGTCACCCATCCACTTCCTATGCAAATCCTTGATCTTGGTCATCGCACTTCCTTCGCCCGTTCACGGGCCAGTCTCAGTTCTCGGTTCGGCGTCTTCTGTGTCTTCTTCACGAACACGCGCACAATGACGACACGCTGCCCGCTCGCCGTCAGGTAGATGGCGCGCGAGATGCCCGACTTCCCCCTGATCCGCAGCTCCCACAGCTTGTCCTCGAGGTGATCGACGGTATCGCGCGGCAACGCGTCGAGCCCGTGCTCTTCGATGAGTTCCGACAGCCGGACGAGACGCGCCCGCATGTCGGCTGGCAACGCCGCGATCTCCGCGTCAACGAGATCGTCGAGCGTGGTAACAGTCCATGCCATCAGCTCCACTATATCGAAAATGAGATGAAGCGATCAAGAGTCCAGCAAGCTCCGCCTCGCATTCGCAGCCCGCAATAGGCACCTCGCGACCCGGCGCGGGGCGCGACCGTTCGCTAGAGCTTCGCCTTCCCCGCGGCGCGGGCCTCGTCCAGGGCGGCCAGCACCTTGGGCGGGGACATGGGCAGGTCGGTGAAGCGGATGCCGGTGGCCGCCTCCATGGCGTTGGCGATGGCGGCCATCGGCGGGACGATCGGGGTCTCGCCGACGCCGCGCACGCCGTAGGGATGGCGCGGGTTCGGCACCTCCACGATGACGGTGTCGATCATCGGCAGGTCGGAGGCGACCGGCACGCGGTAGTCGAGGAAGCCGGGGTTCTGCAGCTTGCCGTCCTCCCCGTAGATGTACTCCTCGTTGAGCGCCCAGCCGATGCCCTGGGCTACGCCGCCCTGGTACTGGCCCTCCACATAGCTCGGGTGGATGGCGCGGCCGGCGTCCTGGATCGCGGTGTAGCGCAGGACCGTCACCTTGCCGGTCTCCGGGTCCACCTCCACGTCGGCGATGTGGGTGGCGAAGCTGGGTGCGGCGCCGTGCGCGTTGATGCGGGCATAGCCGGCGATCGGCCCGCCGGTCTTGCCGGCGATGCCGGCGATGTCCTCGAGCGTCATGGGCGCGTGGCTGCCGGCATTGGGCCCGGCCGGGCGCACGGCGCCGCTGACGTACTCGACTGCGTCCTCGGGCAGCTCCCACAGCTTGGCGGCACGCTTGCATGCCTCCTTCTTGACCTCGCGCGCGGCCTGGACGGTGGCCATGCCGCTGGAAAAGGTGGCGCGGCTGCCGCCGGTGAGGAAATTGTAGCCGAGCTGGCCGGTGTCGCCGATCTGGATGCGGATCTTGCCGAGGTCCACGCCCAGCTCCTCGGCCGCCATCATGGTGAGCGCCGCGCGCGAGCCGCCGATGTCGGGTGTGCCGGCCGTCAGCGACAGGGTGCCGTCCTCGTTGAGCGACATCGACACCGAGGTCTCGCCGCCGATGTTGAACCAGAAGCCCGAGGCCACGCCGCGGCCCTGGTTCTTGCCGAGCGGCGTCTTCCAGTGCGCGTGCGCCCTGGCCGCCTCCAGGGTCTCGACGAGCCCCACGGGGCCGAACTTGGGGCCATAGGCGGCCCTGGTGCCCTCCTTGGCGGCGTTCTTCAGGCGCAGCTCGATGGGGTCGAGTCCGAGTCTGCGTGGCGAGCTCGTCGATGACGCTCTCGACCGCGAACTCGGAGATCGGCGCGCCGGGAGCGCGATAGGCCGCCACCTTGGGCCGGTTGGTCACCACGTCCCAGCCGGTGACCGAGACGTTGGCGAGGTCGTAGGGGGCGAAGGCGCACATGGCGCCGGGCTGCACCGGCGAGCCCGCAAAGGCGCCCGCCTGATACCTGAGCTCGGCCTCCGCCGCGGTGATGCAGCCGTCCTTGCGCGCGCCGATCTTCACCCGCACATGGGCGCCGGAGGTGGGCCCGCTGGCGCGGAACACCTCCTCGCGGGTCATCGCCATCTTCACGGGCCTGCGCGCCTTCCTGGCCAGAGCCAGAGCGATCGGCTCCAGGTAGACCACGGTCTTGCCGCCGAAGCCGCCGCCGATCTCCGACGACGTGACCCGGATCTTGGAGATGTCCCAGCCGAGCAGGCGGGCGCAGTGGGCGCGCACCATCCAGTGGCCCTGCGTGGTGCCCCACAGCTCGGCCTGGCCGTCCTCCGAGACGCTGGCGACGCAGGCGTGCGGCTCGATGTAGCCCTGGTGCACCGGCTTGGTGGTGAAGGAGCGCTCGACGATCACGTCGGCCTGCTTGAAGCCGGCCGCAACGTCGCCGTGCCCGACAAAGATGCGCTTGGCGACGTTGGAGGGCGTCCTGGGCGCCGGCTCGACACCGGCGGTGATCATGTCGTCGTGCAGGATGGGGGCGCCCGGCTGCATGGCCTCCACCACGTCGATGACGTGGGGGAGCACCTCGTAGTCGACCTTGATGAGCTTCAGCGCCTGCTTGGCGATGGCCGCGCTGGTCGCCGCCACGGCCGCCACCGGATGGCCCTCGTAGAGCGCCTTCTCGCGCGCCATCAGGTTGCGCACGACATCGCGGTAGTTGATCATCATCTCGCCCGCCGGGATGAACTCGGAGGGCTGGTCCTTGAAGTCCTCGCACGTCACGATCGCCTTGACGCCGGGCAGCCTGGCAGCGGCGCTCGCGTCGATCGACCCGATGCGGGCGTGCGGGTGCGGGCTTCTGAGCACCTTGCCCACCAGCTGGCCCTGCATGGCGAGGTCGGCGCCGAACTTGGCGCGGCCCGTCACCTTGTCGACGCCGTCCGGGCGCAGGGCGCGGGTGCCGACCCACCTGAACGCGGAAGCCGGCTTCTCCTTCAGCTTCTCGGGCATCGGTCAGCCTCCTCTCATCTCGGCGGCGGCGTCGAGCACCGCGCGCACGATCTTGTCGTAGCCGGTGCAGCGGCACAGGTTGCCGGCGAGCCAGTAGCGAACCTCCGTCTCGGTGGGATCGGGCGAACGCTCCAGCAGCGCCTTGGCGGCGATCAGGAAACCCGGCGTGCACACCCCGCACTGCAGGGCCGCATGCTCCAGGAACTTGCGCTGCAGCGGGTGCAGCGCCTCGCCGTTGGCCATGCCCTCGATGGTGGCGATCGACTTGCCCCGCCCCTCCACGCCCAGCATCAGGCAGGAGCAGACGAGCCGGCCGTCGACGGTGACGCTGCAGGCGCCGCAGTCGCCCGTGGCGCAGCCTTCCTTGGTGCCGGTGAGGCCCAGCTGGTCGCGCAGGCAGTCGAGCAGCGTGTCCTCGGTCTCGCACAGGAACTCGACCGGGTCGCCGTTGACGGTTGCAGTGATGTGATGCTTGGCCATCAGGCTTTCCTCGCCCGTTCGAGTGCGATCAGTGCGGCCCGGCGGGCCAGCACGCCCGCCACCTTGATGCGGTACTCCTTGGTGCCGCGCTTGTCGTCGATCGGCTGGCACGCGGCGCGCGCGGCGGCGTCGAGCTTCTGCAGCGCCGGCTCGTCGACCTTGGTGCCGATCAGCGCCTTGGCGGCGTCGGCGACCAGCAGCGGGCGCGGCGCGACGGCGCCGAGCGAAACCCGTGCTGCCGTGCATGTGCCGCCCGCGTCGAGCGTCAGGCATACGCCGCAGCCGACCACGGCGATGTCCATCTCGGTACGCGGGATGAATCGCAGGTAGGCATCGCCCGTGCGCGCCGGGCGCGCGGGCAGCAGGAACGAGGCGATGATCTCGCCCTTCTCCAGCGCGAGCTTGCGCGGGGCCAGCATGACATCCTCGACCGGCAGCTCGCGCCGGCCCATGGGGCCCACGATCGAGGCCTTGGCCCCGGCCGCGATCAGCGCCGGCACGCTGTCGGCGGCCGGCGAGCCGTTGCAGAGGTTGCCGCCCATGGTGGCGCGGCCCTGGATCTGGGTGGAGCCGATCAGGTTGGCGGCCTCCACCACGCCCGGCCACACCGACTTGAGCCTGGGGTGCTCCTTGAGCTCGGCCCCCGGCACCGCGGCCCCTACCCTGAAGCCGCCGCCCTCCTCCTTGATCTCCTTGAGCTCCGGGATGCCCTTGATGTCGACCAGCAGGACGGGGTCGACGAGATCGGTGCGCAGCTGCACCAGAAGATCGGTGCCTCCGGCCAGCACCCGTGCCTCGCCGGACTCCCCCGCCAGCAGGGCCACCGCCTGGTCGATGGTGCTCGGTGCCTCATACCGCATGTGTCATGGTCCTCGTTCCTCCCTTTGCGCGGGTGGAAGATGGCACAGCCGGGCGCCCGTCGCCAACCTCGCAACGGTCAATGTTGGGTTGCGTTGCCGGAATTGGCACGTTTGGCGCCCGGCAAGGCTCGCTGCTATGCTACGAGAGCTGTCGTACAAGGCCATCGCCACTGGAAGTGATCCCTATGCCAGCCAGCACCGTGTGGATTTCGTACGATCTCGGTGTCCGCGGAGACTACGAAGGTCTCTATGCGTGGCTGGATGCTCACGACGCCAAGGAATGCGGAGACTCGTTGGCCGTTCTGACCTACAGCCACGAGGGCTCGTTGATCGACAAACTGAAAGCCGACTTGAACAGGCATATCACGAAGGATAAGCGCACGCGATTTACGTGATCTACCGCGACCAGGCCACCGGCAAGAACAAGGGGATATCTTCGGCAGTCGGCGGGCGGCTGCCTGGACCGGCTATGCTCCATCCGACCTGGCCACGGTGGATGACGAGACTTGAAAGATGGCCGTGATACTGGTGGACACCGGCGTTTGGTACGCTATCTGCGATCCACGAGATCGGACGGTCAGCCAGGAAGTGGCCGACGATCTCTATATGCGCATCAAGGTCCATTCGGTCCTGGTTCCGTGGCCGGTCCTATACGAGACATTTGTACTCGACGCAGGATCGAACTCTGGTCGCAATAGTCCTGCGAGTCTCTCGATCGCTGGGATGCCGGAGCGAAGTTGGCGTCGAGCACACATGCAGGCCAACCATTGAGGAGCAGGAATGGCCAAGAAGGGGTACTGGATCGGGCACGTCGATGTGACGAACCCGGAGCGCTACAAGGATTACATGGCGGCCAACGCCGCCCCCCTGCAGAAGTACGGGGCGCGCTTTCTCGTGCGCAACGGCGAGAGCCAGGTGGTCGCGGGCGGGCTCGCCGGGCGGCGCCACGTGGTCATCGAGTTCGACAGCTACGCCGCCGCCAAGGCCTGCTACGAATCGCCGGAATATCAGGCGGCGGCCAAGATCCGCGACGAGGCCAGCAGCGCCGACATCGTCGTGATCGAAGGCTACGAGGGCTGAAACCGTCGGGCGCTCGGGCCATGGCGTCCACAGGAGCAGGAATCGGGTCGATTCGCGCCGCCGGGCGCCCTAAGTCAGGGCCAACGCCGCCAGCAACCGCGAGACTAGACCCATGCTCCATGCCCCCGTCGCCACCGAGACCGCCACCCGGCAAAGCGCCGACCGCGCGCGCGATTACGAGCTGATCCGCCGCGCCATCGGCTTCCTGTCCGAGACCTGGACCGAGCAGCCCTCCCTGGAGCGCCTGGCCCAGCATCTCGAATTGAGCCCCGCCCACTGCCAGAGGCTGTTCAAGCGCTGGTGCGGGCTGAGCCCCAAGGAGTTCGTGCAGGCCATCACCGTGGACCATGCCCGCAGTCTGCTCGACGGCGCGGCCAGCGTGCTCGACGCCGCCTACGAGGTCGGATTGTCCGGCGCGGGGCGGCTGCACGACCTCTTCGTCTCGCACGAGGCCATGACGCCCGGCGACTACAAGCGCCGCGGCGAGGGCCTCGAGATGGCCTACGCCTTCCACTCCTCCCCGTTCGGCGACGCCCTGCTGATCGCCACCGAGCGCGGCCTCGCCGGCCTCGCCTTCGTCGACGAGGACAAGGCCCAGGCGCGGGAGGATGTGCTCGACGACATGCGGGAGCGCTGGCCCAAGGCGCGCTTCGTCGCGGCGCCGGAGCGGACCGGCCCCTTCGCCCGGCAGGTCTTCGACCCCGGCACCTGGAGCCCGGAGCGGCCGGTGCGCCTCGTCATGATCGGCACCGACTTCGAGGTGCAGGTGTGGGAGGCGCTCCTCGCCATCCCCATGGGCCGCGCCGTGAGCTACCAGGACATCGCCCGCCACCTGGGCCAGCCCACGGCAGCGCGCGCCGTCGGCAGCGCGGTGGGGCGCAACCCGATCTCGTTCGTGGTGCCGTGCCACCGCGTCCTGCGCGGCGACGGCAGCCTCGGCGGCTACCACTGGGGCCTCACCCGCAAGCGCGCGCTGATCGGCTGGGAGACCGGCCGCGTGGCGCAGCGCGGCGCCGCCGCAGCCACCTGAGTCCCCCCGCCCCTTGCGGCGAGATGAGAGGTGGGCGGAAACCCACCTCGATGCCCTGCGACTGAACCACCCCCGGATCAAGTCCGGGGCAGGCTCCGTGCCGCCCCGCAAGGGACCGCAGGGGAGTGACGCTGCGCCCGCGCCGGCAACACAGTGTCGCCGACATTGTGAGTTTTTACCCACCCGAGGCTCACGCGAGGGTCCAGGAAGAGGTGCAGGGGTGGTCGATATCTTCAGGGCGATCGATTCCGCTTCCGAGGCGGGCGCCCCGGCAGCGCAGGCGAATGCGGCGACCGTCGATCCCTACACCGGTGCCACATCCTCGACGCGCGAGAAGTTCCTGCCCGTCACGCGCCACGCCCTGCTCGACCGCCTCACCGCGCCGGCCCTCTGGCCCAACGGCGACAGCGTGCAGGCGCGCCGCTTCCTGCGCTACCTCGACTACTGGCGCCGCCACAGCTACTCGGTGAGGCTCCTGGACCTCGAGCAGCTCTACGAGCCCTTCAGCCCCGATACCGACCTCCTGCAGACGCGCAAGTTCAACGCGGAGGAGCGCCACGCCATGCAGAAGCGCCTGGTCGCGCAGATGGCGGGGCTCCTCGAGCAGGGCAACTTCACCCGCATCGATCCCGCCGACTTCCACATCATCCTGACGAGGGACTCCCACTACGGCCTCGACCTGCAGGTCGACACCGACGCCTTCGAGGAGCTGCTCATCTTCTACCGCGGCGAGGCCAGCATCACCGAGCGGCACCGGGACTTCAGGAAGGCCTACATGGGCTGGAGGGAGATCAAGGTACCGGTGTTCCAGCGGCTCTTCATCCTCTTCAAGCTCAAGCCGTTCGAGGTACGCGTCGAGGAGGTGATGCAGGCGAAGAAGCTGGAGCGGAAGGAGGCCCAGAGCATCGTGCGCAAGCAGCGCCGGGAGCTGCCCGACACGGTCTCCAGCGACTACGTCTACATCAAGCTGTTCAAGAACATGCCGCGCAGCGACGTGGAGATGGCGTTCCCCAACACCCGGGTGCGCTTCCGCATGCTCGACAAGATCAAGTTCGGCGTGACGGCCGGCAGCGGCTTCGGCGTGGGGGTGGTGAGCACCGCCGGCAAGCTCGCGCTGCTCACCAATCCCTACACGCTGGTGATGACGCTGGCGGGCCTCGGCGGCATTGCCGTGCGCCAGGCCAGCGCCTTCATCAACCAGCGCAACCGCTACATGGTGGTGCTGGCGCGCAACCTCTATTTCCATTCCATGGCGGACAACCGCGGGGTGATGACCCTGCTCGCCGACCGCGCGGCGGACGAGGACATCAAGGAGGAGATGCTGCTCTACACCGCAATCGCCAACGCGCAGGTCAACGTGGGCGATTTGAAAAGGGTCGACGAGGTGATCGAGCAGTATTTGCAGACGACCTTCGGGCTCCACGTCAATTTCGATGTGGAGGACGCCCTCACCCGCCTCAAGCAGGAAGGGATCGTCACCGAGCTCGCCGATGGTACGCTGCAGACCCTGCCGCCGCACGAAGCGGCGCTCCATATCGACAAGCTGTGGGACGCCTGCCTCGACCAGCTGCCCGACATCACCACTGCGGGGGAAGGCCGCGAGATCGAGGCCCCGCCGCACGGGTAGCCCACGGCCCACGGCCGGAGTGTTGTGGTTTTGACGAAGCGAAATCCTGTGTCACGCCGGGACTTGTTCCCGGCATCCAGCCAACCGCTCGCTCTGGCGCTCGCTTTGGCTGGATCCCGGCAACAGGTGCCGGGATGACATGAAGCCAAGCGCCGATAACATAACGCCAACGCCCCCGAAGCTCCTCACCCCCCGGGTCCTGGCCCCCGCGAGGGTGTGAACGGACGTGATCGCCCGTCATCGCCGCCGTCAATCGATCGGTGGACGCGCATTGGCGCCGCCCCGCCTACATCGACCCGTTGAGGGGGCGGCCGGCTGCGACCAGGCAGCGCGGCCCGCCCCGAATCCGTCAAAGGAGGCAACAATGGGACGCGTTCTGGGATTTGCCTACGGCGCGGCGGCCTACGCCGTGTTCTTCGGCACCATTCTCTATGCCATCGGCTTCGTTACCGGCTTCCTCGTCCCGAAGACGATCGACACAGGTCCGGCAGGGCCGATCGGCGAAGCCCTTATCGTCAACGTCCTGCTCATGTCGCTGTTCGCCGTGCAGCACAGCGTCATGGCCAGGAAGGGGTTCAAGCGCTGGTGGACGCAATTCGTCCCCGCCGCGATCGAGCGCAGCACCTACGTGCTTCTTGCCAGCCTCGCGCTGATCCTGCTGTTCTGGCAGTGGCGCCCGATCCCGGCGACGGTGTGGCAGGTGAGCGAGCCCAATCTCGCGATGGCGCTCATGGGGCTGTCGCTGTTTGGGTGGGCGATCGTCTTCCTTGCCACGTTCATGATCAACCATTTCGAGCTGTTCGGCCTGTACCAGGTGGTGCTCAATCTGGCCGGCCGCAGGCCCGCCGAGCCGCGCTTCAAGACCCCGCTGCTCTACAAGCTCGTCCGGCATCCGATCTATCTGGGCTTCATCATCGCCTTCTGGGCAACGCCGGTCATGACCGCGGGCCACCTGCTGTTCGCCGCGGTCACGACCGCCTACATCTTCGTCGGCATCTTCCTGGAGGAGCGCGACCTCGTCGCCCTCTTCGGCGACGAGTACCGCCGTTATCGCCAGCGCGTCGCCATGCTGCTGCCGCTGCGCTGGAGGTCCTCCCGGGCCTCCGATGCACCACAGGCGTCGCAGACCTGGTCCGATCCGCAGGACACGGCGCCAAGGGCCTGATGGCCGGCCCGGCCACGGCGTACACGTCGGCGCGGTGGCTGGGCCGCAAAAGCATGGGTTGCGCGGCAGTCGGGCTGCGCCCTATGACTCCCCTCCATGTTCCAGACCTACGATGCACCACAGGACGGCCGGGAGAACGGCGAGCGCGTTGCCAAGCTGCGCGAGCTGATGGTGCGCGCGGGGCTCGATGCTCTGCTCGTCCCTCACGCTGACGAATATCAGAATGAATACCTTCCCCCCTGCAATGCGCGCCTCGCCTGGCTGACGGGCTTCACCGGCTCCGCGGGGATGGCGGTGATCGTCCGCAAGACCGCCGCGCTGTTCGTCGACGGCCGCTACATCCTGCAGGCCCCCAGGCAGGTGGACACCCGGATATTCGAGGTGCTGCAGGTGCCGGGAGCCAGGCTCTCGGAGTGGGTGGGCCGGCAGCTGAAGCCCGGGACAATGCTCGGCTTCGACCCCAAGCTGCACACCCCGGGGGCCATCGACGAGCTGACGAGGGAGCTCGAGGCCAGGCGCATCAAGCTGAAGCCGCTGTCGGCCAACCTCGTGGACCGCGTGTGGGGGCGGGCGCGGCCCCGCCCGCCGCAGGGGCGGGTCGTGCCGCATCCCCTCGAGTATGCCGGCAAGGCCGCCAAGGAGAAGCTCGCCGACCTGCAGGCAACCCTGAGGCAGGACGGCCAGGACGCGGCCGTCGTCACCGCTCCCGAATTCCATCGCGTGGCTGTTCAACATCCGCGGCTCGGACGTGGCGCACAACCCGGTGGTGCTCGCCACCGCCATCGTGCCGGCGAGCGGCAAGGCGGAGCTCTACATCGATGCGGCGAAGGTCGGGCCCGAGGCCAAGGCGCATCTGTCACCGCTCGCCAGGATCAACGAGCCCGCTCGGCTGGAGCGGCGGCTCGCCGCACTCAAGGAGGCCGGCAAGACCGTACGGGTCGGCACCGGAGCGGCGGTCTGGTTCTCGCGCAAGCTCAAGGGCGGCAAGGCCCGCGTGGTCCGCGCCGCAGACCTGTGCGTGCTGCCCAAGGCGCGCAAGAACGCAACCGAGATCGAAGGTGCCCGCCGGGCCCACAAGCGCGACGGCGTGGCGCTGGCGCGCTTCCTGGCCTGGCTCGACCGCGAGGCGGCGAAGGGCGGCCTCGACGAGATCGCCGCAGCGCGGCAGCTCGAGACCCTGCGCAGCGAGACGCAGGCGCTGAAGGAGATCAGCTTCGATACCATCTCCGGCGCCGGCTCCAACGGGGCGATCGTGCACTACCGGGTCACGACAGAGACCAACCGACGGCTTGCGGCCGGCGAGCTCTATCTCGTCGACTCCGGCGCCCAGTACCTCGACGGCACCACCGATGTCACGCGCACCGTCGCCATCGGCCGGCCCACGCGCGAGATGTGCGAGCGCTTCACCCGCGTGCTCGAGGGGCACATCGCCATTGCCACCGCCCGCTTTCCCGCGGGCACCCGCGGCGTCGATCTCGACCCGTTCGCGCGCCGGGCGCTGTGGGACGCCGGGCTCGACTTCGACCACGGCACCGGGCACGGCATCGGCAGCTATCTCTCCGTGCACGAAGGGCCGCAGGGCATCGGCAAGCAGGCCATGGTGCCGCTGGAGCCCGGCATGATCGTCTCCAACGAGCCCGGCTACTACAAGAGGGGCGCCTACGGCATCCGCATCGAGAACCTGGTGCTGGTGCGCGAGCCCGAGACCGTTGCCGGCGGCGAGCGGCCGACGCTCAGCTTCGAGACCCTGACGCTGGTGCCCATCGACCGCCGCCTCGTTGTGCCGGAGCTGCTCTCGACCGCGGAATTGGACTGGCTCAACGCCTACCACGCGCGCGTTCGCAACAGCATCGGGCCCGAGCTGGGGCCGGCGGACCGGGCCTGGCTCGAAGCGGCGACGGATCCGATCTTGGCTCGCCGCCCGCCCGCAGGGGGCTGAGGTATCTCCCGCCCGTCAGCGTGGCTCTTCCGCTGGTTGAGACCGCTATCCTTCAACATGCAGCCGACAGCGCATGCGGCCGCTGTATCGGCAAGCGGAGATTCGCGCTCAGAGCCCTCAGTTTTCGCTGGAGACCTCGAGGGCACCCAAGTACCTGCCGACACCCCGATGGCCCTGGGCGGGCCGGAAAACGCGTCCCAGGGCCATTCCGGCAAGCCGCGCTCCAGGTGCATTGGCCAAAACCGGACCGGGCCATGCGTTGACGCTGCAATCGATGTGGGCACAACCACTCTTTGCCGTCGGCGACCCCAGGTAGCTCAGCCGGACATCCGAGAATGTCCCTTTCGCGTAGCAACAGCAACGAGCCGATCCTGCCAGGCAGGCGGCACAACATAGCCGGGCAAAAGCTCCATATCTTCAAACCAGGGCTCAAGACGCTCGCGCAGCTCTGACGCCGACCAGCAGCGCATGCGGAGCTCGGTTGCGTAGCGTTCGATGGCGCTCGTACCTGGTTCGCGAAACTCGAAGATCTCGCTGACGATCAATTGCTGGGCGGCGGTGCTGCCGCAAATCGCCCGGCACTTCGCAGAGGAGATCCGGCTGGGATTCCAACCTTATACAATGCGCGCGACATCTCGACGATCTCCGACCGCAAACGCGCCCTGCCGCGCAACTCGCGCTTCCCTTCGGTTCTCTTCGTCATGATGACCTCCGGAGCTGAAGGGGCCAGACCCCTCGCGCCAACCTGTTACGCATTATGCGCCTTGATGGCGAGGGGTCTGCCCCCTTCTCACCCCAGCTGCAGCACGCGCTGCAGCAACGCCAGCCCGGCCTCCAGCACGGCGATGATGGTCTCGGCCTTGCGGAAGCCGTGCGCCTCGCCGGGGAGCTCGGGGCAGGCGACCTCGAGGCGAGCCTTTTGCAACGTCAACACTCTACTGCGCGCAAATAGCCCTCGCGCGCGTAGGCCAGCAAGGCGGCGTCGCGCGTCATGACGGTGTAGCCATGCTCGCGCGCAGTCGCCGCGATGATGCGGTCCGCGGGATCGCGCGGCGGTGCGCCAGGCAAGAACGATGAATCCAGCAGAATCTCCGCGCTGAGGTGCGCCAACGCGACGCCGGGCAGGGATGTGAGGCGGCGCAGATATTCGCGCGGGCGAATGGCAGCTCGCAGGCGACCGCGCGAGAATAGGAGGCCTAGCTCCCACCCGGTGATCGGGGAGAGCAGCACGGACTCGCCGTCGCGAAACTTCTCGGTGAGAAGCGATGCCGCTGCAGGCCTGAGCGTTCCCTCGACGGCGAAGATCGCGGCGTTGGTGTCGAGCAGCAGTTGCGCATTCACGTCCCGCGCTCGTCCTCGCCGTATTTCTCGTCGAGAATCCGTTCCCACTCGTCGGGATCGAGCACCGGCTTGGTGAGGTCCAGAGTGGGGTCAATCCACAGAAGGCCCTTCAGCGCTCCGATCATGGGGTGCTGAGCGTTCGCGTCTTGCGGCTTCAATGTTGCGGCACTCTCGGCCATTCCTTTCTCCATCCAGTCCAGTGCTCGTGCGAAGACGAGTTTTTCGCCTTCCATGTCCACTTGCTCGGTGCGGTATCCCGCCTCCAGCCATGCATTGGCATGGGCATGGCCGGTCGCGTCATTTGCCCACCATGGTCGATGCTTGCGCGCGGAGGCGGGAAGCGGGCCGCCGATGACCAACTCGACCTGTTGGAAGGTCATCGGAACGCGGCTTCGCGTCTGCTGACGAAGGTAGTGGCGGAGCGGGTCGTATTTCATTGGTGCTCCAACAATAGGAACTGAAGTTCATATAAAGGAACTGAACCGACGCAGTCAAGCGACGGCCGGAGTGACGCGAATGGCGTGAAAGCCCCTTTGCGCGGATTTCTGCTACCCGAGCTGCAGCACGCGCTGCAGGAACGCCAGCTCCGCCTCCAGCACGGCGACGATGGTCTCGGCCCGGCGGAAGCCATGCGCCTCGCCTTCGAACTCGTGATACTCCACGTCGATGCCGCGCGCGCGGAGCCTCTCCGCGATGAGCCGCGACTGCTCGGGCGGCACCACCTTGTCGTCGAGCCCCTGGAACAGGATCACGGGCGCCGCGATGCCGTCGATCAGGTTGAGCGGCGAGCGCTCGGCGCACACCTCCTGCCACGCGCCGGGCGTGGTGCCCAGGAGCCGGTGCAGGTAGCCCGACTCGAACTTGTGGGTATGCTGCATCAGGAGCCCGAGGTCGGAGACGCCGTAGTGGCTGCTGCCGGCCGCGAACGCCCCGGTGGTCGCGAGCGCCATCAGCGTGGTGTAGCCGCCGGCGCTGCCTCCCGCGATCGCGATCCTGTCCTTGTCGGCGAGCCGGTGCCGGGCGAGGAAGCGCGCCGCCGCCGCGCAGTCGGCCACGTCGGCGATGCCCCACTGGCCGTCCAGGCGCTGCCGGTAGGGGCGGCCATAGCCGGTGCTGCCCGCGTAGTTCACTTCGAAGACGGCAAAGCCGCGGCTGGTATAGAACTGGACCCGCATCTTGAGGCCCGCGTCGGTCATGCTGGTGGGGCCGCCGTGAGCGAGCACGAGCGCCGGCGGCAGCGCGCCCTGTGGGCCGCGATGGCTCGGGCTCGTCGGTGCGTAGTAGATGCCGAAGGCTCTCTGGCCCGTTGCGCTGCGGAACTCGTGCACCGCGCCGACGCTGATGTACCTCGGCTCGACCATGGCTGGCGGCGCCTCGGCGATCGGCTTGAGCGAGCCGCGCTCGATGCGCATGACCGCGGGGACGGCGCCGGGCGAGGTGACGAGAGCGGCGAAACCCCTGCCCGAAGGGACCAGCTGGTCGATGCGCGCGGCCTTCTTCTGCAGAGCGCGGTACTGCGTTGCCTCGCCGCCCGACAGCTTGCCGATCTCCAGGAGCGGCATGCCGCGCTCCGTGAATACGGCGGCGTACCTTCCGTTCGGATGCAGCGCGAAGGCGCGCGAGCCGAACGTCCATTGCGAGGGCCACAGCTCCGCGCCGCGCACGCGCCGCACGGGGGCCACCCGCTTGCCGTCCCAGCGATAGAGCGCGCCGCAGCCCGACTCGTCCCAGGCGAAGTAGAGATGGCCGTCGGGGCCCCACTCGGGCTGGAGGACGGCGCTGCCCTCGCCGCCGGCGATCTTGTGCGGCTCGCCGAGGCTGCCGTCGTCGAGCACGTTCGCCACGTAGAGCGTGGCGCTGTCCCAGGGCATGTCGGGCAGGTCCCAGACGATATACGCAAGTCGCCCGCCGTCGGGGGAGAGACGCGCGCTGGCATAGAAATCACGGCCCGCGGCAAGCTCCGCGATCTCGCCCGACTTGCGCCCCAGGCCGATGGCGACGAGGCCGTTGCGCGGCAGGGCGTGCCCGGCGGCCTCCGCCTGCGGCGGGTGGACCTCGGCGACGGCGATCAGGCGATCGCGCCGCGCATCGTGGGTGAAATCGGCAAAGCGCGTGTCGGGGGCATCGGTGATGCGGCGCGGCCGGCGTCCCGGCACCAGGGCATAAACCTGCTGGTCCTTGGCGTTCACGAAGTAGACGGCATCGCCCGCGACCAGGAGCTCCCCGCCGCCGTACTCGTGCACGCGCGAGCGGGCGGAATAGGGCTTCGGCAGGATGTCCTCGCGCCGGCCGTCCCGGCCGACACGTACGATTGCCTGCCGGCCCTGCTCCTCGGGCCGCCACTCGCTCCAGTAGACGGCGTCGCCGGCCACCTGCACGAGGCCGATGCGGCTCCCTTGCGCGGCCATTGCCGGGCTGATCGGCGACGGCCAGGTGCCGTAGGGCCGGGTTCGCCTCTTGGCTGGCATTTTCCCTCTCGTGTGGTGGAAGCCGTGGTGGAAGCGTGGTGGACGCTGCTCGGGAAGATATTGGCACAGGGTCCGCAAATCACCCTTTGCACGTTGCTTATAGGTCAGTTAAGCTGTCCTTTATGATGGGCGGGCGAGGCGTCGCGCGGAACAACGCGCGTGTCGGCTGGTCCGCGGGATCAGGGTAATCTTGCGCCGCAAGGAGCGCGGCCGCAATGCTGCACGACAATGCTGCACGACCGGGCCCCTCCGATCCGGGAGATGGGTAGGGCGCGGCAGGCTGCGGGCGGAAAGCTCGCGGAGCAGACGGGCGGCGGCGCTTTCGCTCCGAGCGACACGGGCCTCGGCACCCCCTCCATTCGTGGGGCGAAGGGTGGGGGGACGGCGCGCGGGGCTCCCTCGGTCCTAGAGCACAAAGGCGGGTGCGGGCGCAGGAGGAGCGCACGCATCCCTACGGCGAAGAGTGAGCTGGAGAGCGACATGACTGCGCAGCATCCGGGGGCTGTGCCTTTCTTCCCTGCGCCGGGGGGCCTGTTCGATCCGCGCCGCGAGTACGATGCCTGCGGGGTCGGCTTCATTGCCGATCTCAAGGGCGGCAAGTCGCACAAGCTGATCGAGGACGCGCTCGACATCCTGGTGAACGTCGAGCACCGCGGTGCCGTCGGCGCCGACCCGATCGCCGGCGACGGTGCGGGCATTCTCATTCAGATCCCGCACGAGTTCCTCCTCGAGGAGTGCGCGAAGCTCAGGATCAAGCTGCCGGCGCCCGGCCACTACGCGGCAGGCCACATCTTCATGCCGCAGGACGAGCGGCTGCGCGCGCATTGCGAGCGCGTGTGGATGCGCATCATCCGCGAGGAGGGCCTGGAGTTCCTGGGCTGGCGCTCCGTCCCCGTCGACAACGCCTGCCTCTCCGAGATGGTGAAGGCGGTCGAGCCCGTGCACCGGCAGCTCTTCATCCGCCGGCCGGAGTCCATGCGCGACCAGCAGGAGTTCGAGCGCCGGCTCTATCTGATCCGCAAGGTCGTCTCCAACGCGCTCTACTATGCCTACAAGGACCGCGACATCGGCCACTACACGGTGTCGCTCTCCAGCCGCACGCTGGTCTACAAGGGCATGTTCCTGTCCTACCAGGTGAAGGCCTACTACAGGGACCTGAGCGACCCGCGGCTCGCCTCGGCGATGGCGCTGGTGCACCAGCGCTTCTCCACCAACACCTTCCCCTCCTGGAAGCTCGCCCACCCCTACCGCATGGTCGCCCACAACGGCGAGATCAACACGCTGCGCGGCAACGTCAACTGGATGGCGGCGCGCCAGGCCTCGGTGGCCTCCCCGCTGTTCGGCAACGACATCTCCAAGCTGTGGCCGATCTCCTACGAGGGGCAGTCCGACACCGCCTGCTTCGACAACGCGCTCGAGTTCCTGACGATGGGCGGCTACAGCCTGGCGCACTCCGCCATGATGCTGATTCCCGAGGCCTGGGCTGGCAACCCGCTGATGGATGCCAAGCGGCGCGCCTTCTACGAGTACCACGCCTGCCTGATGGAGCCGTGGGACGGCCCCGCGGCGATGGCGTTCAGCAACGGGCTGCAGATCGGCGCCACGCTCGACCGCAACGGGCTCCGGCCCGCGCGCTACCTCGTCACCAAGGACGACCGTGTCATCATGTCGTCGGAGGCCGGCGTCCTGCCGGTGGCCGAGGAGAACATCGCCAGAAAGTGGCGGCTGCAGCCGGGCAAGATGCTGCTCATCGACCTGGAGGAGGGGCGCATCATCTCCGATGACGACCTCAAGGCCGATCTCGCCTCGCGCTTCCCTTACGAGCAGTGGCTGAAGCGCACGCAGATCCACGTGAGCGACCTGCCGCTGCCCAAGCAGGGCACGCGCAAGCGCACCAACGTGGCGCTGCTCGATCTGCAGCAGATGTTCGGCTACACCCAGGAAAGCCTGAAGTTCCTGATGGCGCCGATGGCGCACACCGGCCAGGAGGCGGTGGGCTCGATGGGCAACGACACGCCGGTCTCGGTGCTGTCGACCCGGCCCAAGCTGCTGCACACCTACTTCAAGCAGAACTTCGCGCAGGTGACGAACCCGCCGATCGACTCGATCCGCGAGGAGCTGGTGATGAGCTTGGTCTCGTTCATCGGCCCGCGTCCGAACCTGCTCGACCTGGAAGGCACCGCCAAGCTCAAGCGGCTCGAGGTCTACCAGCCGATCCTCTCCAACGAGGACCTGGAGCGCATCCGCCGCATCGGCTTGGTCAAGGACAACCAGTTCTCCTCGGTGACGATCGACGTCACCTACGCCGCCGAGAAAGGCGCCGCCGGCATGACGCCCGCGCTCGACGTGGTGTGTGCGGAGGCCGAGGAGGCGGTGCGCTCGCGCGAGTACAACATCATCATCCTGTCGGACCGCTCGGCCGGTCCGGACCGCGTCCCCATCCCCTCGCTGCTCGCCACCTCGGCCGTGCACCACCACCTGATCCGCCAGGGCCTGCGCACCAGGGTCGGCCTCGTGGTGGAGACCGGCGAGGCGCACGAGGTGCACCAGTTCGCGGTGCTGGCGGGCTACGGGGCAGAGGCCATCAACCCGTATCTGGCGTTCGAGACCCTGGAGCAGCTGCTGCCCGACCTCGACGAGCGGCTGACGCTGAAAGAGGCGCAGAAGCGCTACATCAAGGCGATCGACAAGGGGTTGCTCAAGGTGATGTCCAAGATGGGCATCTCCACCTACCAGTCCTATTGCGGTGCGCAGATCTTCGACGCGGTCGGCCTGCGGTCGAGCTTCGTGAAGAGGTACTTCACCGGCACCCACACCCAGGTGGAAGGCGTGGGCCTGCGCCAGATCGCGCGCGAGACCGCCGAGCGGCATCGCCTCGCCTTCGGCAACGTGCCGGTGCTGGAGCATGCGCTCGACGTGGGCGGCGAGTATGCCTACCGCGTGCGCGGCGAGGCGCACATGTGGCGCCCGAGCGTGGTCGCCGACCTGCAGCACGCCGTGCGCGCCAACCTGCCGGAGAAGTACCGCGCGTTCGCCCGGCAGATCAACGATCAGTCCGAGCAGCTGATGACCCTGCGCGGCCTGTTCCGCATCAAGAATGCCGAGGAGATGCGGCGCAAGCCGGTGCCGCTGGAGGAGGTGGAGCCTGCGGCGGCCATCGTGCGGCGCTTCTCGACGGGCGCCATGAGCTTTGGCTCGATCTCGCGCGAGGCGCACACCACGCTCGCCATCGCCATGAACCGCATCGGCGGCAAGTCCAACACCGGCGAGGGCGGCGAGGAGGCGGACCGCTTCAAGGCGCTCCCCAACGGCGATTCCATGCGCTCGGCCATCAAGCAGGTGGCGTCGGGCCGCTTCGGCGTCACGGCCGAGTACCTCGTCAACTCCAGCATGATGCAGATCAAGATGGCGCAGGGCGCCAAGCCCGGCGAGGGCGGCCAGCTGCCGGGGCACAAGGTCGACAAGATCATCGCCAGGGTGCGGCACTCGACGCCGGGCGTCGGGCTGATCTCGCCGCCGCCGCACCACGATATCTACTCGATCGAGGACCTGGCGCAGCTGATCTTCGACCTGAAGAACGTCAACCCGGACTCCGATGTGTCGGTGAAGCTCGTCTCGGAGGTCGGCGTCGGCACCGTGGCGGCCGGCGTCGCCAAGGCGCGCGCCGACCACGTCACCATCGCCGGCTTCGAGGGCGGCACCGGCGCCTCCCCGCTGACCTCCATCAAGCATGCCGGCAGCCCGTGGGAGATCGGCCTCGCCGAGACGCACCAGACGCTTGGTGGCGAACCGCCTGCGCGGGCGCATCGCCGTGCAGGTCGACGGCGGCGTCCGCACCGGCCGCGACGTGGTGATCGGGGCGCTCCTGGGCGCCGACGAGTTCGGCTTCTCCACGGCGCCGCTGATCGCGCTCGGCTGCATCATGATGCGCAAGTGCCACTTGAACACCTGCCCGGTGGGCGTGGCCACGCAGGACCCGGTGCTGCGCGCCAAGTTCGCCGGCCAGCCCGAGCACGCCATCAACTACTTCTTCTTCGTCGCCGAGGAGGTGCGCGAGATCATGGCCGCGCTGGGCTACCGCACCTTCAGCGAGATGATCGGCCAGTCGCAGTGCCTCGACAAGGAGCGCGCCATCGGCCACTGGAAGTCGCGCGGGCTCGACTTCGAGAAGCTGTTCCACAAGATCCAGGCGCCGGAGGGCGTCGCCGTCTACAACTCGGAGCGGCAGAACCACGGCCTCGACAAGGTGCTGGACCGGAAGCTGATCGCCCTGGCCAGGCCGGCGCTGGAGGAGGGAAGCCGGGTCAAGCACGAGCTCACGATCTGCAACCGCGACCGGGCCACGGGCGCGATGCTGTCGGGCGAGATCGCCAAGCGCTGCGGCCACACCGGCCTGCCCGAGGACACCGTCTGGCTCTCCTTCAAGGGTACGGCGGGGCAGAGCTTCGGCGCGTGGCTGGCCCACGGCGTGTCGCTGGACCTCGTCGGCGAGGGCAACGACTACGTCGGCAAAGGCCTCTCCGGCGGCAAGCTGATCGTCAGGCCCGACCCCAACTCGGGCATCGTGCCTGAGGAGAGCATCATCGTCGGCAACACGGTGCTCTATGGCGCCATCAGCGGCGAGTGCTACTTCCGCGGCGTCGCCGGCGAGCGCTTCGCGGTGCGCAACTCTGGCGCCATCGCCGTGGTGGAAGGCACGGGCGACCACGGCTGCGAGTACATGACGGGCGGCGTGGTGGTGGTGATCGGGCCGACGGGCCGCAACTTCGCCGCCGGCATGTCGGGCGGCATCGCCTACGTGCTCGACGAGGACGGTACGTTCGAGCAGCGCTGCAACCTCGCCATGATCGACCTGGAGCCGGTGGAGGCCGAGGAGGAGGTGATGCAGCGCCTGTCGAACCAGGGCGGCGATCTGGAGAGCCACGGCCTCGTCGACGTGATGCGCGACCTGACGGGCCAGGATGCCGAGCGCCTGCACCAGCTGATCGCCCGGCACGCGCACTACACCAACTCGACGCGTGCCAAGACCATCCTGGAGAGCTGGGCCGCCTATCAGCCCAAGTTCAAGAAGGTGATGCCGGTCGAGTACCGCAAGGCGCTGGCCGAGATCGCCAGGCACCAGGCCGCCAGCCCGACCGGCCTGGAGGTGATCGAGATCGGCCTGCCCACGGCAGCCAAGGGTTAGGACGCAATGCGGCGCGTGGCTTCCAGCCGCGCGCCCGGCGCGCGAGGGGAGGGCACGGGCTCATGAAGATTTACGGCGATCTCGGCTCAGGCAACTGCCTCAAGGTCAAGTACACGGCCGATCGCCTCGGCCTGGTCTGCACCTGGGTGCCGATCGACATCATGAAGGCGGAGACGCACACCCCGGAGTTCCTGCAGCGGTTCCCCAGGGGGCGCATCCCCGCCGTGGAGTTCGCCGACGGCCGCCGCCTCGCCGAGTCGAATGCGATCATCCGCTATCTGGCGCGGGATACACGTCTGCTGCCGGACGATGCCTTCGTCCAGGCCAGGATCGACGAATGGCTGTTCTGGGAGCAGTACAGCCACGAGCCCTATATCGCCACGACGCGCTATCACATCGTTTACCTGAAGCGCACTTTGGCGGAGCGCGAGGCTTGGCGCGTTGAGGGCGGCGAGAAGGCGCTCGACCTCATGGAGAGCCACCTCGGCGGCCGGACGCCATGGCTGGTCGGAGAGACGATGACGATTGCCGACATCGCGCTTCTCGCCTACACGCGACTGGCGCACGAAGGCGGCTTCGACCTGTCGGGGCGGCCCAACGTGCGGGCGTGGATCGGACGGTGCGAGACGGCGTTGAAGCTGGAGCCGGCCCGGAGCTACGCGGCCGGCGTGCCGGTGTAAGGGTTGCGGATGGTGAGCCGATCGATGACGAGACCGTCGTGCATGTCCTCCGAGTACAGGGTGGTGCAGCCCGCCAGCAGCGTGGCCGCCACGATCATGCCGTCATACGCGCTGAGGGAGTATCGCCCGGCGAGATCAAGGCCGCGCTCGTGTGTTTCGAGCGTCAGAGGGACAATTCTCAGGGTTGCGCGAAAGATGTCGAGGAACTCGCGTGTTTCGGCCCAGCTTAGACGCACATTGCGCCGCGCGACGTTGGCGAACTCGTTGAGTGGCGGCTACGTCAACGCTTGCATTTCTCAACGCGCACGACAGTAAGAGAAGATGGGCAAGATCACCGGCTTCATGGAGTTCGACCGCAAGGACCGTGGATACCGGCCCGTGGACGAGCGCCTGAAGCACTGGCGCGAGTTCGTCGAGCCGCTGCCGCCGGCGGAGGTCAAGGCCCAGGCCGCGCGCTGCATGGACTGCGGCATCCCCTACTGCCACACCGGCTGCCCGGTGAACAATCAGATCCCGGACTGGAACGACCTCGTCTATCGCGACCGCTGGCCGACGGCGGCCATCAATCTGCACTCGACCAACAACTTCCCGGAGGTGACGGGGCGGGTGTGCCCGGCGCCGTGCGAGGCCTCCTGCACGCTCAACATCGACGACAACCCCGTCACCATCAAGACCATCGAGTGCGCCATCGCCGACAAGGCGTTCGCCGAGGGCTGGGTGGCGCCGCAGCCGGCGGAGCGGAAGACCGGCAAGCGGGTCGCCATCGTCGGCTCCGGGCCCGCCGGCCTCGCCGCCGCCCAGCAGCTGGCGCGCGCCGGCCACGAGGTGCACGTCTACGAGAAGAGCGCCACGCCCGGGGGCCTGCTGCGCTACGGCATCCCCGACTTCAAGCTGGAGAAGCATATCGTCGCGCGGCGCGTGCAGCAGATGGAGGCGGAGGGCGTCGTCTTCCACTGCAACGCGCACGTCGGGCGGACCGTCTCGGCGCGGGAGCTGGAGGATGCGCACGATGCGCTGCTGCTCGCCGGCGGCTCCGAGCAGCCGTTCGACTTCTTCGCCTCCGCGCCGGGGCGCGGCCTCGACGGCCTGGTGTTCGCCATGACCTTCCTGCCGCAGCAGAACCGGCGCCTCGCCGGCGAGCCGCAGAAGGACGAGCCGCAGATCACGGCCGAGGGCAAGCACGTCATCGTCATCGGCGGCGGCGACACGGGCAGCGACTGCATCGGCACCTCGTTCCGCCAGGGCGCCAGGTCGGTGACGCAGCTGGAGATCATGCCGATGCCGCCAAGCAAGGAGAACAAGCCGCTCTCCTGGCCGCACTGGCCGTTGAAGCTGCGCGTCTCCTCGAGCCAGGCGGAAGGCGCCAAGGTCGAGTACTCCATCTCCACCACCGGCTTCGCGGGAAGCAACGGCCGGATCGAGAAGCTGCTCTACACGCGGGTGGATGCTGCCCTGAAGCCGGTGCCCGGCAGCGAGGGCGCGCTGCCCGCCGACCTCGTGCTGCTCGCCATGGGCTTCTCGGGGCCGGTCGAGAGCGACGTGGTGCACGAGCTGGGCCTGGGCGTGGTCGCGCGCGGCCGCTTCAAGGGGCTCGAGGCGGACGAGCGCGACTACCGCATCAGGGGCCGCAAGAAGGTGTTCGCGGCGGGCGACATGCGCCGCGGCCAGAGCCTGGTGGTGTGGGCGATCCGCGAGGGCCGCCAGGCGGCGCATGCCATCGACAAGCTCCTGATGGGCCGCAGCGACCTGCCGCGGTAGGGTGCGATGCTGCGAGGCGGCATTGCGCCGAAACTCCCTCACCCCCACTCGCCACAGCATCCATTGTGGCGAGGTCGGCTCGGTGCAATCGCACTGACGCACGATTGCACCCTACGTCTCGGCGACGTATCCCTCCGCTTCCTCCAGGGAGAACGAATTGGGATGCGCGCGGTCGGGCGATTTTCGCGGCCCGCCGAACTCCGGATCGATGAGCTGGAAGCGGCCGCGCTCCTGGCCGCGCTCGAGCTTGCGCACCGCCAGCCCCTTGCGGGCGGCGGCGCGGCGCATGCGGCGCTCGCGCGCCGCGGGCATGTCCTTCCGGGCCATGATCCGTAGGGTGCAATGCTGCGACGCGGCATTGCACCGATGCACCCTTTCCAAACCCGACGCCGCTCGCGATGAGGTCGGCTCGGTGCAATCGCGCTCCGCACGATTGCACCCTACGGTTACGCCGGCAAGATCTTCCCAGGATTGAGGATGTCGAGCGGGTCGAGGGCGGACTTGATGGCGCGCATCATGCCGACGCCCTCGCCGTGCTCCGCCTTCAGGTACTTGATCTTGCCCTGGCCGATGCCGTGCTCGCCGGTGCAGGTGCCCTCCATGGCGATGGCGCGCTCCGCCAGCCGGTGCAGGAAGGTCTCGACCGCCTCCATCTCCTTGGGGTTGGAGCGGTGGAACATGGGCTGGGTGTGGAAGTTGCCGTCGCCGGCATGGCCGGCGATCGGCGCGATCAGGCCGAGTGAGCGGATGTCCTCCTCGGTCTCCAGCAGGCACTGAGCGAGGCGCGAGATCGGGACGCACACGTCGGTGGCGAGCGCCTCGCGGCCGGGCCACGTGGTCTTGACCGCCCAGTAGAACTCGTGGCGCGCCTTCCACAGGCGGCGCCGGTCCTCCTCCTTCTCGGCCCAGTCGAAGCGGATCGCGCCCTCGGCCTCGGCGATCTCGCGGAAGCGCTCGACCTGGTCGCGCGCGGAAACCTCGGTGCCGTGGAACTCCAGGAACAGGGTCGGCTTCTCCTCCAAGGCGAGCTTGGCGTGGTTGTTGACGGCGTGGATCGTCACCCCGTCCACGATCTCCATGCGTGCGGCGCCCGACGCCCAGCTGGATCGCCTGGATCACGGCGTTGCAGGCGCCCTCCAGCGTCCGGAACGGGCACACCGCGGCCATGATGCGGTCGGGGATGCCGTAGAGGCGCACGGTGACCTCGGTGATGATGCCGAGCGTGCCCTCCGAGCCCACCATCAGGTGAGTCAGGTCGTAGCCGGCCGCCGACTTGCGCGCGCGCTGGGCGGTCTTGACCACCGAGCCGTCGGCCAGCACCGCTGTCAGGTTCAGCACGTTCTCGCGCATGGTGCCGTAGCGCACCGCCGTGGTGCCGGAGGCGCGGGTCGCGGCCATGCCGCCGATGGTCGCCTCCTCGGCGCCGGGATCCACCGGGAAGAACAGCCCCATGTCGTGCAGGTAGTCGTTGAGCTGCTTTCTCGAGACGCCGGGCTCCACCACGGCGTCGAGGTCGCGCTCGTTGACGGCGAGGATGCGGTTCATGCGCGTGAAGTCGAGCGACAGCCCGCCCCTCGGCGCATTGATGTGGCCTTCCAGCGAGGTGCCGGCGCCGTACGGGATGATCGGCACGCGGTGGGTGCGCGCCACCTCCACGACGCTCACCACCTCCTCGGTGCTCTCCACCCAGATCACGGCGTCGGGCGGCTCGTTGGGGATCCAGGTGATGGTGTTGGCGTGCTGGCGCCGGATCTCGTCTCCCGTCTGCAGGCGCTCGCCGAAGCGCTGGCGCAGCACCGCGATCGCCGTGGCGACGTTGCCCTGCGCGCTTCTGTTCGATGCCGCCGGCATGGCCATGTGGCAATCCTCTTCGTTGCCCAGTTTGCGGCCGCTCCGGGCAGCCATCTCAAGCGATGCTACGAGGAACGAGGGGCGCTCACAAGCGCGTGTAGGCGCAGGGGAAGCCGTAGGGCGGGTTAGTAAAATCATGCGTCAGCCGTAATCCGCCGATGCGAAGGTGAAATGGCGGATTACCCCGGATCAAGTCCGGGGTCGCCAATCCGCCCTACGCCGTGGCGCCGGCGTAGCGCTGCAGCGCCGCCACGCGGTCGTCGATCGGGGGGTGGGTGGAGAGGAGGCCGGTGAGGCGCCCGGACACGGGGTTCTCGATGAAGAAGGCCTCCATGCGCGAGGGCACGCTGAAGCGGGCGTGGCCCTCGATCTTGCGCAGCGCGCGCACCATGGCGTCGGGGT
Organism: uncultured Alphaproteobacteria bacterium; assembly: GCA_963840075.1. Lineage (GTDB taxonomy): Bacteria > Pseudomonadota > Alphaproteobacteria > Rhizobiales > Hyphomicrobiaceae > AWTP1-13. The sequence continues at coordinate 162,951 of CAWIXS010000018.1, forward strand.
TCTTGGTGAGCTCGGCGGAGCCGGCGTCGGCCAGGTACTCGCGCGAGCGCGACAGGGCGAAGCGGATCAGCGTGGAGATGCCCCAGGTGATCAGGATCACGGCAATGGCGAGAGCAATGACAATGATGGCGCCGCGTCCGCCGTCGCGGCTGCGCCCGCTGCCGAACCGGCCGTCGCGGTCGTCGCCGCCGGTGCTCCGGCCACCGCCCACGGGCGAGCGCTGGCGGCGGGGCGTCGGCGACCAGCCGTACGGGAAGTCCCACATGCGGATGACCATGTCGCCGAAGAAGGCGAACACGCCGGCGAAGATGACGGCGATCACCATCAGCTGGGCATCGCGGTTGCGGATGTGGGTGAGCTCGTGCGCCAGCACGGCTTCGAGCTCGTCTGGGGCGAGCGTGTCGATGAGCCCGCGCGTCACCGCCACGACGTACTGGCCCTCGCGCAGGCCCGAGGCGTAGGCGTTGAGCGCGGGCGTCTCGATGAGCTGCAGGGCCGGCATGGGAATGCCGCGCGAGATGCACAGGTTCTCCAGCGTATTGTAGAGCTGCGGCGCCTCGGCACGGGAGATGCCCCTGGCGCCCGTCGCCCAGCGGATAAGGGTTTGGTGGATGAACCAGGCGATCACGAACCAGATGAGCGCCGCGATCATGGCCACCGGCCAGGAGGTGCGGAACTGCCGCGCGGCGTCGGCGACGATCTCCTCCACGGTGCCGCCGTAGAGCGCGCTCCAGATCAGGAGCAGCGAGAACAGCAGCGCGTGCAGGAGTGCCACGAATCCGACGAGCAGGATGACGGAGCGCACCTGGTTGGCCCGGATATGGCCGTACAGTCCGTAGGCCTGGAACATGGCTGCCCTTCTCCCTCTCCCCGCTTGCGGGGAGAGGGCCGGGGTGAGGGGCAGCGGCACACTCCAACGCCGGAGTCTGTGGCTGCCCCTCACCCTAGCCCTCTCCCCACGCCGAAGTGGCGTGGGGAGAGGGAATCCCCTAGAACTTCACCTGCGGCGGCGTCAGCACGGCCTTGCGCTCGGCCTCCTCCAGGTTGAAGAACTCCTGCGGGCCGAAGCCCATGGACTGGGCGAACAGCACGGCCGGGAACGCCTCGCGCGTGGCATTGTATTCCGCCGCCGCGTTGTTGAAGAAGCGCCGCGCGGCGGCGATCTTGTTCTCGAGGTCGGAAAGCTCGGTCTGCAGCTGCTGGAAATTCTGGTTGGCCTTCAGATCGGGGTAGCTCTCCGCCAGCGCGAACAGCTGGCGCAGCGCGGCCTGCAGGGTGTTCTCGGCCTGCGCCTGGGCGGCGGGCCCCTGGGAGACGGCGGCCACCGCGGCATTGCGCGCCTGAACCACGGCTTCCAGGGTGCCGCGCTCGTGCGCGGCGTAGCCCTTGACCGTCTCGATCAGATTGGGCACCAGGTCGTGGCGCTGCTTCAGCTGCACGTCGATGTCGGCGAACGACTGGCGACAGCGCTGGCGCAGCGTGACGAGGCCGTTGTAGGTAATGACCAGCCACAGGCCGATCAGGGCGAGAAGTCCCAGGATGATCCAACCGACGGTACCCATTGCACCTCTCCGATCCTGGCGCCGGCATGGGCCGGCTGCCACGAGCATTATTCGCCAAACACGAGCGTGAGCTTAGGGGCCTTGCACGCATTGGTTTATTGATCGAGAACAAGATCCCGCCCCAGGCCGATCGGCGATAAACGGGATACCAGGGTGCAGCCGATATGCTCAATGCGAATTTCTTCACCTACTGGTATCTGGACCTGCCGAGCCTGGTGCTGGCGGTGTTCATCTATCTCCTGCTCGGCCGGCTCGTGCTGTCGCCGTTCCTGCGCGGGGAGAGCCCGGTGATGCGTGTCCTGGCGGTTGTCACCGATCCGGTGGTGCGGACGGTGGGCGCCATCACGCCGCGTGTGGTGCCGTCCTCTCTGGTGATCGTGTTCGCCATCATGTGGCTCTTGAGCGCGCGTATCCTGCTGCATCAGGCGCTGATCGCGCGCCGCATGTTCGGGTGAGCCGCATGTTCGGCTGAGCCTCGGGGGGCCTCATGGGGAGCTACGAGCGGGGTTTCCGGCGGCAGGGCCCGCGGCTGATCGGGCACGGCGTGCCGCTCGTCGCCGTGGCCGCCCTTGCGGTGTTCAACGGCTCGCTGCACGCGCTCGTGCTCGATACGGTCGCCTACTCGCCGGTCTACAATTCCGTCTCCTACTTCGTCTCCACCTTCGCGAGCGGGAGCTGGTTCGACGGCTTCGTGCGCGGCGTGCTGGCCGCCGGCCCGCAGCTCTACCAGAACCTGACCTCGGTGCTCATCGCCGCCATGACGCTCTTGATCGCCGGCATTCCCGCAGCACTCTACGAGCGCATCAGGGGGCTCGAAGCGAGCACGCCCGTGTCGCTGGGCATATGGCTCGCCGGCGCCGTCCTGCTCACGCTGCCGACCATCCTGAAGGCGCTCAGCGGCGAGGAGCTTTGAGCGCGGGCTTGCTGCGGGCCGACGGCTTCGTCGCTGGGCGCGCGGCCGCAATCTGCTCCTCGGCGCCCTTGCCCCATTCGGCCATCGCCGGGTGCGCAAACAGGGCCTCCACGTAGGCCTGCGCGGTGCCGTCGTCGTCGCCATAGCGGGCGAGGTCCGGCAGGTAGGTGCGGAACCGCGACGCCACCGGGGCGTACATGGCGTCGGCCGCGCAGAACCGGCCGGCGAGAAACGGCCCGCCGACACCGTGCCGCTGGCGGCACTCGCGCCAGAGGGCGACGATGCGCCGTACGTCGGCGGCGACCGGCCCGGGCAGGCGGGCTTTCGGCGCGCGCGCGACGAAATCCATGGGGCAATGCTCGCGCAGGGCCTGGAAGCCCGAGTGCATCTCCGCCGCGATGCAGCGGGCATGCGCCCGCGCCGCCGCCGACCTGGGCCACAGGGCGGGATGGGAGTAGCGATGCGTCTCGGCCAGAAACTCCAGGATGGCGAGGCTGTCCCAGATCACGCGGCCGCCTCCCAGCAGCGCCGGCACCTTGCCGGACGGCGAATAGGTCAGGATTTGCGCCTTGCCGTCGGGCGCGCGCAGGTCGATGTGGATTTCATCGAAGGCGATGCCGGCCTGGCGCAGGGCGAGCCAGGGGCGCAGGCTCCAGCTCGAGGTATTCTTGTTGCCAATCACCAATTGGTAAGCCATGCGATGACCCCGTGGACAAGCGACCCCGCACGACGTTGCGGGAATTGTCATGTGCCGCAACGCTGCCGATAATGTGCGGCGATCACAACCGGTTTCACGAAGGCGCCGATGCCCGCAAGCGAAAACAGCATTGCCTCGGAGGCCGCAGCCGTGCTGGTGCCGGCCGACAGCGGGCTCAGATCGATCCCCATCTGGCTCGTGCGCGACGCCGATTGGGCACGTCAGGCGGGCCTCACCGAGGCGCAGCGGACATGGGTGGAGGCCCAGGGCTTCAAGGGCGAGGGCAGGAGGCACCTGCTCCTGCCGGCCGGCGACGGCAGCCTTGCCGGCGTAGTCCTGGGGCTCGGCGCCGCGCGCGAGCGCGATCCGATGGACAGGGCGGAGCTGGCGGTGGGCCTGCTTGCCGGCGTGCTGCCCGGCGGGCGATATCGCCTGGCCGGCGGGGTGGAGGATGGCGAGTTGGCGGCGGTGGCCTGGGGCCTCGGCGCCTACCGCTTCCGGCGCTACAAGAGCGCCAACGGCGAACGGTCGGCGCGCCCGCAGCTCGAGCTTTCACCCGCTGCCGGCCTGGCGCGCGCCGAGGCCGCCGTCGACGCCACCTGGCTGGGCCGCGACCTCATCAATACGCCGGCCGGCGATATGGGACCCGAGGAGCTGGAGCAGGCGGTACGCCGGCTCGCCGCGCGGCACGGGGCGGAGGTGAGCAGCATCGTCGGCGAGGCGCTGTTGGCGGAGAACCTCCCCATGATCCACGCGGTGGGGCGGGCGAGCCAGCGCCCGCCGCGCCTGATCGACCTGACCTGGGGCAGCGCCACGGCGCCGCGCGTGACGCTGGTCGGCAAGGGCATCTGCTTCGACACCGGCGGGCTCGACCTCAAGCCGGCCGCCTCCATGCTGCTGATGAAGAAGGACATGGGCGGTGCGGCCACGGCGCTGGCGCTGGCACACATGATCATGGCGGAGAGGCTCGCCGTGCGCCTGCGCGTGGTGATCCCGGCGGCCGAGAACAGCGTGGCCGGGAACGCGTTCCGCCCCGGCGACGTGCTCGTGAGCCGCGCCGGGACGACGGTGGAGATCGGCAACACCGATGCGGAGGGCCGGCTGGTGCTGGCCGATGCACTGGCACTTGCCGACGCGGAGCGGCCCGACACCCTGGTGAGCTTCGCCACCCTGACGGGCGCGGCGCGCACGGCGTTGGGACCGGAGCTGCCGCCCTGCTATACCGATGACGATCAGTTTGCCCGGGCGATTGCGGCGGCCGGAAACCGCGTCGGCGACCCGGTCTGGCGCATGCCCTTCTGGACGAGCTACGAATCGACGCTGGACAGCGCGGTTGCCGACATGAACAACGTCTCGGAGGGCCCGTTCGCCGGCTCGGTGACGGCGGCCCTGTTCCTGCGCCGCTTCGTGAAGGGCGCCCGCCGCTTCGCCCACCTCGACATCTACGGCTGGCGCCAGCAGGTGAAGCCGCTCGGCCCGAAGGGCGGCGAGGTTCAGGGCGCGCGCGCCATCCTCGAGGTGTTGCGCGCGGAGTCGAGCGAATAGAAAATAGGGAATAGGGAGCAGCGAACAGCGAACAGTGAGTCGAAGCAGAGCGACGTTGGCTCCCATTCGCCATTCGCCATTCGCTATTCGCCTCAAAGACAGAGGAGACCGTTGACCAAGCGCTCACTCGATCCCCGCCGGCATCCCTTCCGCGCCGATCTCGCCGCCGAGACGCTGCGCGGCAAGGTCGCCGCCGCCCGCCATGTCAAAGGCGAGGCGCGCCAGGTGGTGCATCCGGCAGCGCCGCTCTGGCCGCGGCCCGATGCGCGCGAGGGCTGGGCTACGCAAGCGCTGTTCGGCGAGCGCGTCACCGTCTACGAGGGGAAGGGGGGCTGGGCCTGGGTGCAGCTCGAGCGCGACGGCTATGTCGGCTACCTCGATGCGCGCGCACTGTCGGCGAAGCTGCGGGCACCGACGCACAGGGTGCGCGCGCCCGGCACGTTCCTCTATGCGTCCGCCAGCGCCAAGGCCGTCACGGGGCCGCACCTCAGCATGACCGCGCTGCTCTCGGTCGCCGAGACGGGCGCGGCCTTCTCCAGGCTGGCCGAGGGCGGCTTCGTGCCGACGCGGCATATCGCCGAGCTTTCCCGCTTTGCGCCCGACTTCGTGGCCGTGGCCGAGCGCTTCGCCGGCACGCCTTACGTATGGGGCGGCAAGACGCGGCTCGGGCTCGACTGCTCGGGCCTCGTACAGGTGGCCATGCACGCCGCGGGCCTCGACTGCCCGCGCGACAGCGACATGCAGCAGGCCGAGCTCGGCCGCGAGGTCGACATCGGTGCCAACCTCGACGGGCTCGAGCGCGGCGATCTGGTGTTCTGGAGCGGGCACGTCGGCATCATGACCGACGCCTTCATGCTGCTGCACGCCAACGCCTACCACATGGCCGTGGTCGCGGAGCCGCTGCGGGGCGCCGTCGACCGCATCGCGCGCGGGGGCCTGGAGATCGCCGCGATCAAGCGGCCCGAGGCCAGGGGCCTCGAGGCAGGCGAGTGATGGAGCCGCGCGCCGTGCGCCAGGAGGAGCCGCTGACGCCCGAGGAGCTGGAGCGCCTGCAGCGCCGCGAGCGCCAGGTGGCCCTGGTGCATGCGGCGGCTCTGGGCGCCGTTCTGCTGGCGATCCTGGCCGCCTACCGCTTCGGCGACTCGGCCTGGTTCCGGGGCCTGTTCGTCGCTGTCGTCGTCGTTTCCGCGGCGGCCGCCGCCGTCGTGCAGCTGTTGGAGAGGTGTCCGCGCTGCGGGGCGCGGCTGCACCGCAAGTTGCTGGTGGCTGCGCCGGAGGCATGCGCGGCGTGCGGCGTCCACCTCAGGCCCCCGCCGGCGGACGGATGACGTTGTGTCGGACCGTCGCTGACACTATCGTTGCATCTGGCACGAATGCATGGCTCGCAGGTCTCGCGGCGGCCGGCAGGTCCCGCGCGACCGGCAGGGGGAGGGTTCCACCATGAAGCTGGACTGGCTCAGCAGGGCCGCCGCGATCGGCGCCCTGGCGATGACGCTCGCGGGCCTGCCCGCCGAGGCCCAGGAGTACCCGACGCGCAACGTCACCATCGTCGTGCCGCTGGCGGCCGGCAGCGGCATGGACGCCATCGTGCGCGTGTATGCGGAGGACCTCGCCAAGGCGCTCGGCAAGCCGGTGGTGGTGGAGAACCAGCCCGGCGCAGCGCTGATGCTGGCGGCGCAGAACGTGGCCCGCGCCGCGCCCGACGGCCACACCCTCGTCGTTGCCTCCGCGCCGGTGCTGGCGGTCAATCCGACGCTCTACAAGAAGGTGAACTACGACGCCGAGAAGGACTTCGCGCCGATCGCGCTCTACGCCAAGTCGCCGTTCGTCCTGATCGTCAACCCGGCCTTCGGCGCCAAGTCCATGCAGGACTACATCAAGAAGGCCCAGGACAGCGCCAATCCCCTCACCTACGCCACCACCGGGGCGGGAACGCTGCAGTTCCTGACGATGGAGGTCTTGAAGCGCGACCACAAGTTCAAGGCGAGCCACGTTGCCTACCGCAGCCCGCCGCAGATCGTGAACGACATCGTGGGCGGCCACATCGTCTCCTCGATCTCGGAGACCGGCGCGGCGCTGTCGCTGATCCAGGAAGGCAAGATCGAGGCGCTCGGCATCACCGCGTCCGCGAGGCTCCCCGCTCTGCCGCAAGGTGCCCACCGTGGCCGAGGCGATGGGCATGCCCGGCTTCGAGGCCGTCTCCTGGCACGTGCTGCTGGCGCCGTCGAAGACCCCGCGGCCGGTCGTCGAGCGCCTGCACGCGGAGATGAAGCGCATCACCGGCAGTGCCGCGTTCCAGAAGCGCGTGAGCACGCTCGGCCTGATGCCGCTCGAGCCGCGCTCGATCGCGGAGATCGAGCGCTACATCAAGAGCGAGCGCGAGCGCTGGGGCGGCGTGGTGACCGAGCTCGGCCTCGCCCGCTCGCTGTGATGGGGTCGACCCTGCGCCCCGGCGAAGGCCCTGCGGTATTCACACAAAGTCGCCCAGGGGGGCGTTGCCCCGCAAGAGGTTCCCCGGGCATCTGGTTGGCTCGGACGCCGCCGCAAGGACTCCTCCCCCCTCGGTCGCGTCGAAGGCATTCTGCCTTCGACACTGAGGGGGAGGAGTCCTTGCGGCTCGCTTCTTCATCTCCACCGAGCGTCGCAATCCACGTCTCCTTTCTTCTGGCGAGTCGGATGCGTGGATGCCGCAGGGCGCAGGCCGGGGGTGACCCCACGGCAATCGGAAGTCATTCGTCGCTTCGGGCGGCGAGGCGGACCCGGTCGCAGCTTTGTGTCTCGCTGGACGAACGGGCCTCCAGCTAGAGTGCTCGCAATCCCGGCATCGAAAGATCGTATGGCAGCCAACATGAGCGACATCTCCTTCGAGGCGGCACTCGACCAGCGCACCGCCGGCATGCTCGAGGCCTGCACCAGGTGCGGCAAGTGCGTCGAGGCCTGCCCGAGCGTGGCGCCGGCCGGCATCGCCGACGCCAACCCCAAGGACATCATCGCGGGCGTGCTCGACATCGTGCGGACCGGCGACGGCGCCCTGGCCTCGCGCACCTGGGCCGCCGTCCTGCACGGGCAGCGGCGACTGCATCGAGGCGTGCGACTACGGCGTCAATCCGCGCTTCCTGCTGGCGATGGCGCGCCTGGCCCTGGTCAGGGCCCAGAAGGCACCCGACGAGCGGCGCCGCGACGGGCTGCGGGTCTACCGGGGCGTCGGCCAGGACGTGGCCATGCTCTCGCGCCTGCAGCTCGACCAGGCGCTGCTGGAGCGGCTCGGACAGGGGCCGGCGTCGGTGCGCACGCCCGAGGAGCCGCCGGACTTCGTGTTCTACACCGGCTGCAACGTGCTCAAGACGCCGCACATCGCGCTCACCGCCCTCGACATCATGGATGCGCTCGGCATCAGCTACCAGGTGATGGGCGGGCCGAGCCACTGCTGCGGCATCATGCACTTGAGAGCCGGCGACGCCGAGATCTCCGGGCGCATGGGGGCGAGCACCGTCGAGAAGCTGTCGCACTCGAGGTCGGGCCGGGTGCTCTCCTGGTGCCCGAGCTGCTATGTGCAGTTCACCGAGACCACGCTGCCGACGCTCGAGAAGCAGGGCGCCTCCCGCCCCTTCGAGATGACGCCGTTCATCCGCTTCCTGCGCGAGCGGCTCGATGAGCTCAGGCCGCATCTGCGCACGCCTGTCGAGATGCGCGTCGCGCTGCACGGCACCCGGGCGTCGCCGGCGTCATGGAGGCGGCGGCCGACCTCCTGCAGGCGGTTCCCGGCGTGGAGCTGGTCGACCTCGCGCAGCCCGCCGTCGGCCTGCAGTCCGTCTACCTCGCCGTCCTGCCGGCCTACCGGCGCGAGCTGCAGCTCGCCGAGCTGGAGGCGGCGCGCGCGGCGGGCATCGATGCGCTGGTGGCGGTCTATCATTCCGACCATCGCGAGCTGTGCGCCCACGAGCGCGACTGGCCGTTCCGCATCCTCAACATTCTCGATGTGGTCGGCGCCGGCATGGGGCTCGCCCGGCACGACCGCTACAAGGAGCTGGCGCTGATGCAGGATGCCGACCTGATCGTCGCCGACTGCGCCGACATGCTCGCCCGGCACGCCCTCGACGCCGAGGCCGCGCGCAAGGCCGTGGTCAAGGCGCTCGCCGACCAACCGCTGCCGCTCAAGGGGTCAGACCCCTCGCCTCCATCGCTGGCGGCCCAAGCTCCAACGTCTGCGCGAGGGGTCTGACCCCTTCGCCACCCCCTGCCGTCGGTGCAGCGGTGACACGGCAATACCGGAGCATCAGACGTAGGGCGGAATAGGCGTTAGCCGTATTCCGCCGATATTCGCGAGACACGGCGGATTGCGCTTCGCTAATCCGCCCTGCGGCTACGACCTACGGCCGGCCCACCGCCTCCTGAATGTTGCGGTGGTAGTGCGCGAGCGCCGGCTCGTTGCGGCCGAAGGTGGTGTGGGTCTGGGCGCCGGAGCCGAGCCCGCGCTGGATGTCGAGACAGACGGGGAAGTCCTCGTCGTCGACGGTGCGCATCAGGAGGTCCATGTTGCGCTCCCAGTGGCGCTTCGCCTTGTCGGTGACGGCCGGCTCGGGCGCGAGCAGGGCGGCCTCGGCAATGCATCTGTCGGTGGCGCCGCCGACCGGGAACGCGCGCCAGGTCTCCAGATGGTCGCCCTGCCAGATCAGCAGCGCATTGGGAAACAGCGTGTAGATGATGACGCTGTGAGTGATCAGGTCCCAGCGGCTCTCCGGCTCCTTCGCGTTCTCCAGCAGGGAGCGGCGCGGAAGGGTGAGCCGGCCGTTGCGGCCGAAGGCGTCGAAGGCGTTGACGTTGGGCTGGAAGATCGACGCGATGGTGGCCTTGTGCAGGATCGGCACGTGCCAGGTTTCCAGGAAGGTGTCGATCACGAGCTTCCAGTTCATGTCCTTGGCGAGCGTCTGTGTCGTGAAGTGGCTGTAGCCGCCGAAGCCGTAGGAGGCGAGCTCCGGACCAAGCCCGCCCAGCAGCGCGTCGACGTCGATCTCGCCGCCGGGCGTCGCCTTGACGAAGACCAGGCCGTGCTTCTCCGCCACGGGCAGGGGCACGAGACTGCGCTCGGCGCAGGTGAGGCCCGGGAAGGCGGTCTCGGACTCGAGCCGCGTCAGCCGGCCGTCGAGGTCGTAGCTCCAGGCGTGATAGGGGCATACGAACAGGCGCTTGCCCGAGCCCGTACCGCCTGCAACCTTCGCGCCGCGATGCCGGCACACGTTGAGAAACGCCCCGAGCCTGCCGTCGCCGTTGCGGACCACCAGGATCGGCACGCCGGAGAGATCGTCGGCACGCCATGCGCCCGGGTTGGGCAGCTCGCAGGAGAGGCTGAAGAACTGCGGCTGGTCGCGGAAGAACCTCTGCTGCTCGCGCGCCGCCTGCTCGCGGCAGGTGTAGGTGGCGACGGGGTTGAGGAAGACCTCCTCGCCGAGCTCGGTGGTGCCGCGCTCGACGAAGTCGATGATCCTGCGGGTGAGGGCGACCTGGGTGGCGTGCTGCATTGTTTCCTCGCTTCGAAATGCTTGCAGGTTGGGTTGGGCCGTAGGCCGTAGCTTGGCTTAGCGCGAAGCGCGTAACCCAACATGCCACATGGACGGCCGCTGGCGCTTGCCGACGTTGGGTTACGGCCCTTCGGGCCCAACCCAACCTACGCTAACGCCGCCGACCCAGCAGGCCGACGAGGGCGCTGCGGAGGTTCTCCGGCGCGAGCGGCTGGAAGCTGAACACGACGCGGTGGCGGCCTTCGCTCACCTCCACGGCCCGGAACAGCACGTTGGCGCGCAGGAGCCGCGCGGGCTCTCCGTCCACCTCCACGATCCAGCCCGGATAGTAGAGATCGTGCAGCACCAGGACGCCCGCCTGGGCGCTGTCCACCTCCACCTCCACCCGGTCCGGCCGCCAGGAGACGATCTGCGCGTAGTTGCCCTCGCGGTTGGTGAGCATCGGCCACTGCTTGCGCGAGGGGGCCGTGTCGTCGTCGATCAGCGCGGTCTCGCTGGCGGGGTTGACCTGGAACAGCCCCGCTCGCACCTGGGCGTCCGCGTCCGCCACCACGATGCGGGTGATGAGCTTGACGCGCGGCTCGGGGTCGCTCAGCCGGTAGATCCATACCTTGGGCCCCGCCAGCACGACATCCGCCACCGGCCTGCGCGCCAGATGCGGGACCTTCTCGATCGGCTGGCCGAGCACGACGAATTCGAGGCCGAGCTCGCGTGCCAAGGCACTGTCGTAGCCGTCGAAGGAGGTGGGAAACAGGCGCTGGTCGACGATGTGGGTGGTCTCGCCCGGCGCCACCAGGCGGTCGTAGCTGCCGATGCGCAGCGGGTTGTAGCCGTTGGTGGCTTCCAGCCCGCGCGTCATGGCGAGGTTCTGCCAGGACCCGGCCACGCCCACCACCTCGATGCGCGGGCGCTCGCCCTCCTTGCGGCGGGCGTCGATCTCCCGCTGCAGGAGGGCCAGGATCGCCGCGTCCTCGCCCCTGGGCTGCTCCAGCACCGAATAGTAGCCCGGCCCTTCGGCGTTGAGGCTCGAGGCGGCGTTCCACCATGCCAGCTCGCCGGCGGCGATCGCAGCGACGAGCCCGGCCGCAGTGGCCCGTGCCCGCATCGAGCCGGCCCAGGCGAGCGCCGCGATCACGGCGAGCACGATGGGGGCCACCTTGAGCACCTGCAGGAACGAGCTCCACCCGCGGTGCGAGCGCTCCGAGAACAGCACCGCCCAGGCGACGATGCCGAGCGCGCCCGCCGCCGTGAGGGCAAGGCGCCAGCGGGCGACCCGGGGCCGGCCTTCACGCACGTAGTCCGCCAGGAGGTGGCCGAGCATCAGCGCGATGAGCCCCACGAGCACGAAGGCGCCGTCGATCGGCCGGCGGAACAGGCTGATGCCCGGCACGTACTGGAAGGCGAGGGCGTAGAGCGGCGTATAGCGGCCGAGCGTGTAGAGCAGCGCCACGATCAGGGCGCCGGCGAGCACCCGCCGCCCCTGCCGTACCAGCCCGCCGCCGGCGACGCCGAGCCAGAGCAGCACGACGGTGGCGGCGGCGCCGATGAAGAGGTAGTTGAACGAGCGGTCGGTGGCCCCGACCGCGGGCAGGGTGTCGTAGTTCGGCCCCCAGTAGGCGGCCGTGGTCTCGAGCGAGCCCATCACGTTGGCGACCGCCAGGGTGGCGAGGTTCGCAGGATAGAGCGAGGCCTCGAGCGCGCTCTCGAGCAGGATGGCGGGGCGGTTCGACAGGGCCGCGAACTGCACGGTGAGCAGCAGCGGCACCGCCACCAGCGCGGCGACCGTGAGCGCCATCGTTGCCAGCACCCAGCAGCGCTGCCGGAGCCACTCCAGCCGGCGCGGCGCGTCCACGATCTCGCCGGCGAGCACCGCCGCGAGCAGGAGGCACAGCATGAGCGCGATGTGGTTGCGGCCCAGCACCAGCACCGCCCCGACCACGCCGAAGGCCGCCGCAATCAGGATCGAGCGGCGATCCAGAGCGAGCGACAGGAGCAGCATGGCGGGCGGCAGCATGGCATAGCTCAGGATGATCGCGGTGTGCTGCAGCCGCCCCGCGGCCGGCCCGCCGAGCATGAACACGGCGGCCGCCAGCACCGAGGCCGGCAGCGGCCATCCCGCGCGCCAGCCCATGGCGCCGATGGCGAGCCCGCCCAGGAGTAGATGGGCGTAGACGATGAGGTCGAAGGTGCGCATCGACGGCGCGCCATCGAGGAAGGCCCAGGCGACGAAGGCCGGGGCGAAGATCAGCGACTGCGGATCGGCGATGCTCGGATGCCCGCCGTAGTGGTAGGGGTTCCAGAACGGCGTGTGGCCGGCGTGGATGGCCGAGGCGAGGAAGCGGAAGAAGGCGTAGAACTGGTTCTTGGCGTCCCAGGGCACAACCGTGTCGGTGACGATCCAGCGGCTCGCCGCGATCGCCCAGACGGCCGCGATCAGCAGCCCCGCGAGCAGCAGCGCACGAAGGCAGACGCGTGCCGATGCGCTTCTGGCGTCGGGCCGGGCAACAGGGAAACGGGCAATGGACAAAGTATGGGCCACGCGTGCCATCCAGACATGACGGAGGGCAGGCGGCGTGGTGACCACCCTCAGCTTACCGACTTCCCCGACCGGCAATGGTATTCGGTCCGCCGCGGAAGCTCAATCGGATCGGACCGGTGGCTTCGCAGGTGCAAAAAAGTGTCCAGAAAGCGATTGCCTGCGCCGACTCCGTGCACGTAGACTTCCCGTCCCGCACCGTCTGCTGTCGTTCGGCCGTTCTCAAGATCGGAGAAGCACGTCATGGCAGAGAGCGTCTACAAGATCATCGAGATCGTCGGCACCAGTCCCACGTCGTGGGAGAAGGCCGCGTCCGCGGCGGTGGAGCGCGCGGCCGCCACCCTGCGCGATTTGCGCATAGCCGAGGTGGCCGAGCAGGACCTCATCATCACCGACGGCAAGGTCGAGGCCTACCGCGTGCGCCTCAAGCTCTCGTTCAAGTACGAGGATTGACCCACCCGTCATCCCGGTCGAAGCGGTGCGAGCGGCACGCGAGCGACGCTCCGAACCGGGACCTCGTGAGCGTTCGACTCGCTGATGGAGGTCCCGGACAGCCTCGCCCCTGGCCCTGCGGGCCGGAGCTCGGCTTCCGGGATGACCGGTGGACGGCTCAGAACAGGATGACGCCGCGGGCGACTTGGCCGGAGGTCAGCAGCTTGAAGCCCTCGTTGATCTCGTCGAACTTGTAGGTGCGGCTGATCAGGGCATCCAACTCGATGCGCCGGTCCATGTCGAGATCGGCGAGCACGCCGAAGTCGACGGTCGGGCGGATCGAGCCGTAGTAGGTGCCCGTGAGCTTCTTCTCCGCATACACCATCTGGAACGGCGAGATCGCCGCGGTCACGTTGAACGCTGGGATGCCGACCAGCACGGCATGCCCGCCGGGCGCAATGGCATCGACGACGAGCTTGGCCGTGATCTCGCCGCCGATGGCGTCGAAGGCATAGTCGACGCCGAGGCCGCCGGTCAGCCCGCGCACGCGCTCCAGCGCGTTCTCGGACTTGGCATTGACGGTGTGGGTGGCGCCGAACTCCCGGGCGTAGGCCAGCTTGTTGTCGAGCAGGTCGCAGCCGATGATCGTCCTGGCGCCGGCGAGCTTGGCGCCCTGCACCACGTTGAGGCCGACGCCGCCGCAGCCGACCACCAGCACGGTGGCGCCCGCCTCCACCTCGGCATGGCGGACCACCGCGCCGACGCCGGTCGCCACGCTGCAGCCGATGATGGCGGCGTGCGTCCAGGGCAGGTCCCGGCGGATCGTCACCACCTGCTCGGCCGGGCACACCACGTACTCGGAGAACGTGCCGATGCGCGCCATCTGGTTCACCGGCTCGCCGTTGAGCTTGATGCGGGCGCTGCCGTCGTGCATGCGCCAGCGCGGGGTGTCGTTGTGGCCGGAGCACAGCACGGTGCGCCCCCGCGAGCAGTAGCTGCAGCGTCCGCAGTGCGGCCGGAACGAGAAGATGACGTGGTCGTCCTTCTTGACGTTGGTGACACCGGGGCCCAGCTCCACCACGATGCCCGCCGCCTCGTGGCCGAGCACCATCGGCAGAGGCAGCGGCCAGTCGCCGTTCATGATGTGCCAGTCGCTCATGCACACGCCGGCGGCCTTCACCTCGACGCGCACCTCGCCCGCCTTGGGCCCCTCCTGCTCCAGGTCGAGGATCTCGAGCGGCTTGTTGACTTCGGTCAGAACGGCGGCACGCATGGGTCGTCTCCTCCAGTGGCGATGATTTCATGGGCGAGCCATTGGCACCAAGTCCTACAGCTCTACGTCGAAGCAGATGCGCGTCAGATCGATGCGGAACTCGACGGCTTCGAGATGCAGGATATCCCCCGAGCGCTTCAGGACCCCCTCCACCAGCTCGAACAGAGCGGTATCGGCCCGAGCCTCGACGAAGGCGTCGAAGGCCTCGATGGTGACAGGCTCGGGGCGGCGCAGGGCGCTCGGCATGGGCTTTCTCCGGCGTGCCCCAGGTTAGCCGCGCCGGGCCCGCGTGTCATGCGCCCGTCATCCCGGAAGCCGAGCCGCAGGCGAGGGCCTATCAGCCTGCGAGCACCTCGCCGAGGTCGACATCGAGGCCGGGCGGTTCGAGCCGGAGGCGAGGGCCGGTCACGATGCTCGTCTCGATGGCGTTGCCGGTTCCGCGCCGGTGGTGGATCAGCAGCGCCCGGTCGGGGTCGACGATCAGGTAGTGGCAGAGGCTGGGCAGGGTGAAGTAGCCCTGCAGCTTGACGCCATGGTCCCTCTGCTTGGTGCTCGGTGAGAGCACCTCGACGAGGATCAGCGGGTCGGGGACCTCCAGCACGCCGCGCGGCACCTTGGGGCCGCAGTAGACCAGTACGTCCGGCTGAGCGAGCTTGTTGCGAGAGAGCCGGACCATCGGGCCGTCGACGGCCATGAAGCAGGGCAGGCCGGCGCGCTTGATGGCGTCGTGCAGCGCCAGGCTCATGGCGCCCTTCGCCTCCCAGTGCTGCGAGAGCTCCTCGAAGCCCGCGGCAGGGGCGTGTCTGACCACCACCTCACCGTCCCAGAGCTCGTACTTGCCCGCCTCCTTGGGCAGGTCCTCGTACCAGGCCAGGAACTCATCGGCCGTCATCTTGTGTTTCGGCAGGTCGATCATAACGACGGCATACCATGCGTATGCGGTGATGTAAAATGGTGTCCCAAGGTGGTGTCAGACCCTGCGGGTCTGACACCATGGCACCAGCGCCGGTCGAGAGATGGTGTCAGCCCCAACCTTCGCCGGGGCGGAGGGTCTGACACCTACGGCAACGCGATGAACTCGGGCGGGACGGCGGCGGTGAGCCACACGCCGTTCTCCGCGCGGAAGAACGCGAAGCCGGCCGACCACATGCGCCCGGCGGCGACGCCGAGCACGACCGGGCGCCCGTGGCGTCGCCCGACTGCCGTGGCGGTGGCGGCATCGAGCGACAGATGCACATGCTGGCGGCGCCCCGGCTTCAGCCCTTCGGCGCGGATCGCGGCGATGTTGGCCTCCGCCGTGCCGTGGAACAGCACCGCGGGCGGCTCGCAGGGATCGAGCGCGAGGTCGATGTCGACGGAATGGCCCTGATTGGCCCGGATGCGCCGGCCCGCCTCGTCGAGCGCGAAGCGCTGCTTGTCGCTGGTGGCGACCACCTCCAGGATCAGCTCGCGCGTCAGCACCATGCCTTCCCTCGCGACGCACGCGATCAGCGTGTCGATCTCGGCCCAGCCCTGCGCGTCGAGCGTAAGGCCGATGCGCTGCGGGTTGTGCCGCAGCACCCGGCTCAGGAGCTTGCTGACCTTGCGGTGTTGCGCACCATTGCCCCGCGGCATCGTCTCTTCTTCTTCCTGTGGCGTTCGCCCGCCAACGGCGCTGGAGTGCGGCTTACGCGCCTATTGCGGCGGCAGCTCGGTCATCAGCTTGGCGATGCGGGCGAAGGACACGGCAGGCGAGCGGCGCTCCGATCCGGGACCTCGTAAGGTCTCGATTCGTTCCGGGAGGTCCCGGACAGCCGCGCCTGCAGCTCGGCTTCCGGGACGACGGTGGAGGGGTCTGGTGTGTATTTCGCATCCATCCACAGATTTGGAGGCATACCCATCCCATAGCTCTTGTGAACCATTGACTCCCAAAGTCGCCCATGTGATCCCATACGAATCCAGACAGCGCACCTCGCGTCGCCCAGGATGTTTCGGGAGCGGCTGACGGACAATCAGTGATCGGTGAACGGCGTCAGGCGGGGCTCGAGCAACGGGGATGGAGCGCTTTGTCTCGACATTCATCAACAAAATCGACGCCAAGGGGCGGGTGTCCGTACCTGCCTCCTTTCGCGCCGTGCTGGAGCACCACGGGCTCGTCGACGGCGGCATCTACTGCTACCCCTCGCTCGACGCTCCGGCGCTCGATGCAGGCGGCAAGAGCCTTGCGGCGAACATCGACCGGCTTCTCGACGGTCTGCCGGACTATTCGGACGAGCGGGACGAATTGTCTGTCGCGCTCTACGGCGACGTCGTCACCCTCAGCATCGATCAGGACGGACGCATCGTGCTTCCTGAAGCGCTTCGTGCCCACGCCGGCCTTTCGACCCACGTCGCCTTCGTCGGCCTCGGGCAGAAGTTCCAGCTGTGGGAGCCCGCGCGCTTCGAGGCCCGGCGGGCGGGAGCGCGCGAGAAGGTGCGCGACCACCGCAAGCTGTTCGGCGCGGATCGCCGCCTCCTCGTGGACGGCGGTGAGGGAGGGGCACGGGAATGACGGCGCGCAGTGGCACCCCGACCGCCGTGGGGTTCCGCAGAGGGCCGCGCGGCCACATTCCCGTGCTGCTTCCCGAGGTGCTGGCGGCGCTGGCCCCCAAAGCGGGGGAACGCTTCATTGACGGCACGTTCGGCGCCGGCGGCCACACCGCGGCGCTGCTCGAGGCGGGCGCCGGCGTGCGCGTGCTCGGCATCGACCGCGATCCTGAGGCCGTCGCCGCGGGGCAGGCCCTGGTCGCGGCGAGCGGGGGCCGGCTGACGCTGGTGGAGGGCCGCTTCGCCGAGCTCGACCGCATCGCCGAGGAGGCGGGCTTCGCGCCTGCCGACGGCATCCTGCTCGACATCGGCGTCTCCTCCATGCAGCTCGACGAGGCGGAGCGAGGCTTCTCCTTCCAGGCGGACGGCCCGCTCGACATGCGCATGTCGAGGAGCGGCCCGAGCGCGGCCGACGTGGTCAATCGGGCGGAGGAGAAGGACCTCGCCGACATTCTTTACCATCTGGGCGAGGAGCGGCGCTCGCGCGCCATCGCCCGGGCGATCGTGGCGCGCCGGCGCGAGGAGCCGCTGCAGAGCACCTCGGAGCTGGCGGCGGTGGTGGAGCGCGTGCTGGGACGCGGCAAGCCCGGCGGCCGGCACCCGGCGACGCGCACCTTCCAGGCCCTGCGCATCTACGTCAACGACGAGCTGGGCGAGCTGGCTGAGGGGCTGGCGGCGGCCGAGCGCACGCTCGCGCCCGGCGGGCGGCTCGCCGTCATCACCTTCCATTCGCTGGAGGACGGCCGCGTCAAGCGCTTCCTGGCCGAGAGGGCGGGCAGGGAGAAGCACGCATCGCGGCACCTGCCGCCGAGCGCATCGGCACGGCCGGCGCCGAGTTTCCGATTCGTTAACCGAGGGGCGGTTACCCCCGGCGAGGCGGAGCTGGCGGAGAACCCGCGCGCACGGTCGGCCAAGCTGCGGGCGGCGGTGCGGACCGACGCCCCGCCCTGGCCACCGGACGCGGCGCCCGCGGTCCCGCGCCTCTAGGGGAGGGCATCGCCAGCGACCCGCCATGCACCGCACTGTCAATCTGTTCCTGCTGCTCGCCGCTGTCCTCAGCGCGTTCGCGCTCTACGCCTTGAAATACGAGACGCGCCGGCTGGAGCTCGACGTGAAGGCGCAGGAGCGGGCGGTGCAAGAGCGCGCCGGCGAGATCAAGGCGCTGGAGGCCCGCTACGCGCACCTGGCGCGCCCCGAGCGCATCGAGCCGCTGGCGCGCGCCCTCGGCCTGGGGCCGCTCACCAGCCGGCAGTACCTGCGCCTCGACGCCGGGGGCGGCGACGCTGACCAGGGCCCGGCGCCGGCGGCGGTGCCACGGTGACAGCTTCCGTCGACTCGGGAGGGGCCAGCCGCAGCGCGCCGGCGGCGGCCGTCCGGCTGCGGCGGCGCTCGCTCATCGCGCTCGGCTGCCTGATCCTCTGTTTCGCCGCCATCGCGGCCCAGCTGGTGCGGCTCGCGCTCATCGGCGGCGTGCGCCTGCGCGCAGCGGCGGCGGAGCCCAGACCCCACGGCTGGGCGCGGCCCGTCATCGTCGATCGCCACGGGCGGCTGCTGGCGACCGACCTCGCCGTGCCCTCGCTCTATGCCGACCCGCAGCTGATCGGCGACCTCGACGAGGCGGTCGGGAAGCTCGCGCCCGAGCTGCCCGGCGTCGCTGCCGCCGATCTGCGCAGGCTGCTCGGCGACAGGAGCCGGCGCTTCGTCTGGGTCGCGCGCGGGCTCTCCCCGGGGCACGCCCAGCGCATCCGCGATCTGGACCTGCCGGGCCTCGGCTTCCGCACCGAGCTGAAGCGCGCCTATCCCATGGGGCCCCTCGCCGGCCACGTGCTGGGCGCGGTGAGCCTCGACAACCGCGGGCTCGCCGGCATCGAGCGCATGCTCGACGAGCGCGGGCTCTCCGCGCCCGTGAAGGACGCGAGCCGCGTAGCCGCGGCGGTGGTGCGCCTTGCACTCGATATCGGGGCGCAGCATGCCGTGGCCGAGGAGCTGAAGCGCGCCATGAAGCAATACTCGGCGGTTGCGGCGGCGACGCTGGTGCTCGACGTGCGGACCGGCGAGATCGTGGTGGCCGTCTCGCTGCCCGAGGCCGACCCGAGCACGCCTGTGGAGCTGCTCGACCCCGACAGGTTCGACCGGCTCACGGCAGGGGTCTTCGAGCTGGGCTCGCTTTACAAGATATTGACCCTGGCCCTGGCGCTCGAATGGGGCATCGCCGACCTCGACCGGATCCTGGACGTGCGCCAGCCGCTCGATGCCGGCGGCTACGTCATCAAGGACCCCTATCCGCAAGGGCGGCCGCTCAGCGCGCGCGAGGTCTTCCTCTACTCCTCCAACGTCGGCGCCGGCATGCTGGCGCTCGAGGCCGGCGCCGAGCGCCAGCGCGCGTTTCTCGCCAGGCTCGGCCTCCTGCAGCCCATGCGCACCGAGGCGGGGCCGGTGGCGGCGCCGCAGCTGCCGAAAACCTGGGGGCGCACCGAGACCATCACCATCGCCTACGGCCACGGTCTCGCGGTCTCGCCGCTGCAACTCGCCACTGCGGTCGCCGCCGTCGTCAACGGCGGCACGAGGGTGGCGCCGACCTTCCTGAAGCGCGCCGCGGCGCCGCCGGTGCGCGAGCGCGTGCTCGGCGAGGCGGTGAGCGCCGGCATGCGCGAGCTGATGCGGCTCGGCGTCACTCACGAGGCAGGCACCGGCCGGCGTGCCGAGGCGGAGGGCTACGGCGTCGGCGGCAAGACCGGCACGGCCGAGATGCCGGGCCGCGGCGGCTATCGCGCGAAAGCCGTGATCGCCTCGTTCCTGGGGGCCTTTCCCATGGAGCAGCCGCACTATCTGACCCTGGTGCTGCTGTTCGAGCCGCAGGGCACGGCGGAGACCGGCGGGCGCATTACGGCGAGCGTCAATGCCGCCCCGCTGACCGCCCGCATCGTGGAGCGCATCGCCCCGATCCTGGGCGTGCTGCCGCGCCTCGTCGAGGTCCGGACCGCCCCGGCGTTTGACGCACCCAGGCAAGAGCAATAAGAACCCCATTCTGCGGGCCAGGGGGGCATGGTTGGCCCACGAGGAAGCCGTCGGACGCACATGAAGCTGCACATGCTGGTCGGCCCGGAAACCTCCGCTCCCTCGGGGTGCGGCGGGATCGAGATTGCCGGGCTCACGGCGGACAGCCGCAAGGTGCTGCCCGGATGGCTGTTTGCCGCCCTGCGCGGGGCCAAGGCTGACGGGACGCAGTTCATCCCCGGGGCGATCGCCAGGGGCGCCGCGGCGATCCTGGCCGAGGACGGCGTGGGGCGCGCGCTCGGCGCGCCGGTGCCCGTGCCGCTGCTCACCTCGCCGCAGCCGCGCCGCGCGCTGGCGCTGATGGCCGCGCGCTTCTACGGCGCCCAGCCCGAGACCGTCGTGGCTGTGACCGGGACCAGCGGCAAGACCTCCGTGGCCGATTTCGCGCGCCAGATCTTCGCTGCGCTGGGCCACGAGGCGGCCTCGCTCGGCACCATCGGCCTGGTTGCGCCGGGCGTGCGCACCTACGGCAGCCTGACCAGCCCCGATCCCATCACGCTGCACGAGACGTTGGCACAACTCGCGCGCGAAGGCGTTACGCATCTGGCGCTCGAAGCCTCCTCGCACGGTCTGGACCAGCATCGTCTCGACGGCATCAGGTTGCGGGCCGCCGCGTTCACCAATCTCGGCCACGACCACCTCGACTACCATCCGACCGTGGAAGCCTACCTGCAAGCCAAGCTGCGCCTGTTCTCCGAGGTGCTGCCGCGCGACGGCGTCGCGGTCCTCAACGCCGACGCCGATGAGGCGCGAGCGGTGATTGCGGCGGCTGAGCGGGCTGGCCATCAGGTCCTGTCGGTCGGCAGGGCCGGTGCAACGCTCACGCTGGAGGCCCAGGAGCCGGACCGCTTCGCGCAGCGCCTCAGGGTGCGTCACGCAGGCGGGACGGCAGACATCCGCTTGCCGCTGCCCGGCGCCTACCAGGCGGGCAACGCATTGCTGGCCGCAGGCTTGGCGCTGGCAACCGGAGAGCCCGCGCAGCGCGTGCTGGCGGCCCTGGAGTGCCTCCAGGGCGTCAAGGGGCGGCTCGAGGTGATGGGCCTGGTGCGCGGCGGCCTCGCGGTGATCGACTACGCGCACAAGCCCGAGGCGCTGACCGCGGCGCTGGCTGCCCTGCGGCCGTTCGCGCCCGGAAGGTTGATCTGCGTTTTCGGCTGCGGCGGCGACCGCGACAGAGCCAAGCGGCCGATCATGGGGGAGATCGCCTCGCGGCTGGCCGACACCGTCATCGTCACCGACGACAACCCGCGAAGCGAGACCCCCGCGGCCATCCGCGCGGCGATCCTTGCAGGTGCCCCAGGCGCCCGCGAGATCGCCGACCGTGCCGCGGCGATCCAGGCGGGCGCGCGGCTCCTGCGCCCGGGCGATGTCCTCCTGGTCGCCGGCAAGGGCCATGAGGCCGGCCAGATCGTCGGCGACACCGTGCTCCCCTTCTCGGATCACGACGTGGTGCGCGCACTCCTCACGCAGCCCAGGGCGGAGCCTGAAGCGAGATGACGACGGCGCTGTGGCAGTGGGAGGAGCTGGTCGCGGCGGCCGAGGGCCGCGCGGACGGGACGCCGACGGCGGCCATCACCGGCTTCTCGATCGACAGCCGTTCGCTGAAGCCCGGCGACGTGTTCGTGGCGCTGCGAGCCGAGCGCGACGGCCACGACTTCGTCGGCGATGCCTTCGCCAAGGGGGCCGCCGCCGCCCTGGTCATGAGCAGCTACCGGCGCGGCAGCAACGACGGCGCCCTGCTGCGCGCCGCCTGTCCCATCTCCACCCTCGAGGCCGTCGGCCTGGCAGCGCGCCGGCGCAGCCAGGCGCGCATCGTCGCCGTCACCGGCAGCGCCGGCAAGACCGGCACCAAGGAGATGCTGCGTCTCAGCCTCGCCGAGGCCGGCGCGACGCACGCCTCGGAGAAGTCCTACAACAACCACTGGGGTGTGCCGCTGACGCTCGCGCACATGCCGCGCGAAGCCCGGTTCGGCGTGTTCGAGATCGGCATGAACCACCCCGGCGAGATCACACCGCTCGCCCGCATGGTGCGGCCGCACGTGGCGGTCATCACCACGGTCGAGCCCGTGCATCTGCAGTATTTCGGCTCGGTGGAGGCCATCGCCGAGGCGAAGGCGGAGATCCTGCTGGGTCTCGAGCCCGCAGGCACGGCCGTGCTGCCGCACGACAATGCGCACTTTGCCCTGCTGAGCGAGCGCGCCCGTGCCGTCGGGGCCAACGTCGTGAGCTTCGGCACCGCAGAGGCGGCCGACGTGCGCTGCATCCAGGCCAATGTCGATGCCAAAGGCTCGTCCGTCATCGCCGGGATCGGCTCCCAGCGCATCCCCTACCGCATCGGGGCTCCGGGAGAGCACTATGTGAGGAACTCGCTCGCCGTGCTCGCGGCGGTGCGGGCGCTCGGTGGCGATGCCATGCGCTGCTTGCCGGCGCTCGTCAGGGTCGCGGCGCCCGCAGGCCGGGGCGCCCGCGCGGTCCTGGAGGTGCCCGGCGGCGGCCGCATGCTTCTGATCGACGAGAGCTACAACGCCAACCCGGCGTCCGTGCGGGCGGCGCTGGCGGCGCTCGCCATCGTCCCGCGCGAGGAGTTCCCGCGCCGCATCGTCGTGCTCGGCGACATGCTGGAGCTGGGCGAGGCCGCGGCGGACCTGCACCGCGGGCTCGGCGACGCGGTGGAGGCAGCCGGCGTCGACCTGGTGCTCGCCTGCGGTCCGATGATGCAGCGGCTCTACGACCGCCTGGCGCCGGCGCAGCGGGGTGCCTGGGCGCCCAGCTCCGCGCAGCTCGAGCCGGCCCTGCTCCAGGCCGTGCGCGCCGGGGATGCGGTGATGGTCAAGGGCTCGCTGGCGACGCGCATGGCACCGCTGGTGGAGGCGCTGCGGGCGCGGTCCTCGGGGGTGGGCGGTTGAGGTTCTAGGGGGCGGAGGCTCGAGATGCTCTATGCGCTGGCGAACTTCAGTGACCAGTTCGGTCCGCTGAACGTATTTCGCTACATCACGTTCCGCACCGGGGGCGCCATCATGACGGCGCTCTTGTTCGTGTTCCTGTTCGGCCCGGCGATGATCGACGTGCTGCGCGTCAAGCAGGGCAAGGGCCAGCCGATCCGGGACGACGGCCCGCAGACCCACT
The DNA here is from genome assembly GCA_963840075.1 of uncultured Alphaproteobacteria bacterium. Taxonomy (GTDB): domain Bacteria; phylum Pseudomonadota; class Alphaproteobacteria; order Rhizobiales; family Hyphomicrobiaceae; genus AWTP1-13. The sequence goes on from CAWIXS010000018.1 coordinate 186,176, forward strand.
TCGCCAAGCGCGGCACGCCCACCATGGGCGGGCTCATGATCCTCTCCGGCATCACGGTGGCGACGCTCCTGTGGGCCAACCTGTCGAACCCTTACGTGTGGGTCGCGCTGCTCGTCATGCTGGGCTTCGGCGCCATCGGCTTCTACGACGACTACCTCAAGGTGACGAACGGCAAGACCGGCGGCTTGGGTGGCCGGTGGCGCCTGGCGACGGAGATCGCGATCGCCGCCATCGCCACGTTTTTCGTGATCCGCAACGGCACCCCCGGGTTCTCCTCGACGCTGACGGTGCCGTTCTTCAAGACTTGGATGATCCCGCTCGGCGCCTTCTTCATCCTGGTCGGTGTGTTCGTGATCGTGGGCGCCGGCAACGCCGTCAACCTGACCGACGGCCTCGACGGCCTCGCCATCGTCCCCGTCATCATCGCCGCCGCCACCTTCGGCGTCTTCGCCTATGCGACGGGCCACTTCGGGTTTGCGCGCTACCTGCAGATCCACCACGTCCGGGAGGTCGGCGAGCTGTCCATCATCTGCGGGGCCATCATCGGCGCGGGGCTCGGCTTTCTCTGGTTCAACGCGCCGCCGGCCATGATCTTCATGGGCGACACGGGCTCGCTGGCGCTCGGCGGCGTGCTCGGCGCCATCGCGGTGGCGACCAAGCAGGAGATCGTGCTCGCCATCGTCGGCGGCCTGTTCGTGTTGGAGACCATGTCGGTGATCATCCAGGTGCTGTCCTACAAGCTCACGGGCAAGCGCGTGTTCCGCATGGCGCCGCTGCACCACCACTTCGAGGAGAAGGGCTGGAAGGAATCGACCGTGGTGGTGCGCTTCTGGATCATCTCGGTGGTGCTGGCCCTCGTCGCCCTCTCCACCCTGAAGCTCAGATGAGACGGCTGGCGCTTGCCGGTGTGGTGGCCGGCCTGGCCGTAGTGGCGCTCGCCGGCTCCTCCGCCACGGCCTCGGCGCGCGTGCTCGGCGTGGCGCCGGCCTACAGCAGCGACCGGGCGCTGAGCGCGGTGCCGAATGCCGCGGCGATGACCACCCTGATCTGGGCCCCCGGCCTCGACGACGGCTTCGTGCCGCAAGGCCTCACCGTCATGGACGGCGCCGTCTTCGTCGCCACCTACCGCAGCGAGGACCCCAAGCAGGGCCGCGGTCCCTGCCGGATATACCGCGTGGACCCGCGCAGCGGTGCGGTTACCGGCGCGCTCGACCTTCCGCCGCCGTGCGGCCATGCCGGCGGCCTCGCCCGCGGCCGGTCGGGGCGCCTGTGGGTCGCCGACACGCGGGCAATCTTCGAGATCGAGCTCGATCGACGCGGCGGTGAGAAGATCGGCCGCGTGGTCGGATCGATCGGGCTGACCGGCGGGCTCAAGGGCTCGTTCGCGGCCTCCACCACCGACGCGCTCTGGCTCGGCACCTACAGCAAGGAGCCCGGCGCCAGGCTCTACAAGCTGCCGTTCGAGAAGCTGGCATCGGGACCCAGCTTCCTCAACGAGCAGGACGCCGCTGCCACCGTCGCCCTGCCCATCAAGGCGCAGGGAGCGGCGTTCGATGCCGCCGGCCGCCTTTGGATCACGCGCAGCGGCTCCGGTTTCGGCGAGCTTGTGCAACTGGACCCTCGCAATGGTGCCATCCTCCAGCGCTTCGCCATGCCGGACGGCATCGAGGACATCAGCTTCGATCCGGAAGGCGGGCTCTGGGCCGTGAGCGAGGCCGGTAGCAGACGATGGCTCGGCTGGAGGACATTCTTCCCCGTCGTATTCCGGCTGCAGCCGGCCTTGCTGCGCTGAGCTTGCGAAAGAATTGCACCCCGAAGGGACATACAATCGCATCCATGATTCGGGTCACGACGTTTGCCGGCAAAGAGGTTGCCGTGTTCGGGCTCGGCCTGTCGGGGCTGGCGGCCTGCCGTGCGCTGATGGCCGGCGGCGCCGCGGTGATCGCCGGCGATGACAACGCAGCGGGGCGCGAGGCGGCGGACCAAGGCCGGCGTGCCGGTTGCGGACCTCGGCGAGCGCCGACTGGAGCCGCTTTGCCGCCCTCGTGCTGGCGCCGGGCGTGCCGCTGACCCACCCGGAGCCGCACTGGACCGTGCGCAGCGCGCAGGCCGCCGGCGTGGAGATCATCGGCGACGTTGAGCTTTTCTGCCGCGAGCGGGCCAAATCCGCTCCCGAGGCGCCCTTCGTTGCGGTGACGGGCACCAACGGCAAGTCCACCACGACGGCGCTCGTTGCGCATATCCTGAAGGCGGCCGCCAGGGACGTGGCCATGGGCGGCAACATCGGCACCGCCGTGCTGGCGCTCGAGCCGCCGTCGCCGCAGCGCTGCCACGTGGTGGAGATGTCATCGTTCCAGATCGAGCTCACGCCGACGCTGCGGCCGACGGCGGGCCTGCTGCTCAACATCTCGCCCGACCACCTCGATCGCCACGGCACCATGGAGCATTACGCCGCCCTCAAGGAGCGGCTGGTGCAGGGCGCCGAGCACCCCATCGTCGGCGACGACGACGACTGGTGCCGCGCGATCGCCGAGCGGCTGCGTCGCGCCGGCCGCGGCTGGGTCGACATCTTGTCGGCGCGCGCGCGCGTCCCCCACGGCTGGTTCGCGGAGGGCAGCTCCCTCATCTCGGGCGCGCCCTGGACGGGACCGGCGGGCCGTTTCGCCGACCTCGCCGGCATCGGCTCGCTGCGCGGGCAGCACAACATCCAAAATGCGCTTGCCGCCGCCGCCGCCGCCATGACGCTCGGGGTGTCTGCCGCCGAGGTGGCGGCGGCGCTGGCGACGTTTCCGGGCCTGGCGCACCGGCTCGAGGAGATCGGCCGGCTGGGCGGCACCCTCTTCATCAACGACAGCAAGGCCACCAACGCCGACAGCGCCGCCACCGCGCTCGCCGCCTTCGAGCGCGACGTGCTCTGGATTCTCGGCGGCCGGGCCAAGCAGGGCGGCATCGCCTCGCTCGCGCCCTTCTTTCCCCGTGTCGCCAGGGCCTACCTGATCGGCGAGGCCACCGAGGCGTTCGCCGCCACGCTCGACGGCAAGGTGCGCTACGACCGCTGCGGCACGCTCGAGCGCGCGGTCGCCGCCGCCACGCGCGATGCCGCGGCGAGCGGCGCCGCCGCGCCCGTCGTGCTGCTCTCGCCCGCCTGTGCCTCCTACGACCAGTACCGCAACTTCGAGATCCGCGGCGACGCCTTCCGCGCTCTCGTCGCGGCCCTGCCGGGCATCGCGCTGAAGCGGCGGGGGCGTCAGGCGTGACCGCTCAGACCGAGTCGCAACCGGATTCCCCTCCCCTTGCGCCGACGCGTTTCCCTCCCTCTGGCCCCGCAGGGGCCAAAGCGAGCGAAGCTCGCTTGTGCGCCTTCGGCGCAGGTGCGGGGAGGGGTTAGGGGTGGGGGACTCGCCAGCACACCGGCTCAATTTCGACGGGTGGAACGATTGATGCCTCTCGCGCGCGACGAGCCGAGCGTGCTGACCGACTGGTGGTTCACGGTCGACCGTCTGCTGCTCGCCGGCATCCTGGCGATCGCCGGGGCGGGCATCGTGCTGTCGCTTGCGGCGAGCCCGGCGATGGCCATCAGACGCGGCCTGCCGACCTTCCATTTCGTCGAGCGCCAGCTCGTCTTTGCCGCGCTCGCCGTCGTCCTCATGCTGGCGCTGTCGCTCCTGTCGCCCGCGGGCATTCGCAGGGTTGCGCTGGCCGTTTGGGCCGTCTCCCTGGTCCTCCTCGTCCTCGTGCTCGTCACCGGCGCGGAGATCAACGGCGCACGGCGCTGGCTGCGGCTCGGCGGCTGGTCGCTGCAGCCCTCGGAATTCGCCAAGCCGGCCTTCGTCGTCCTCTCCGCCTGGCTGCTGGCGCAAGGCCGGCGCCGGCCCGACATGCCGGCGCTGCCCCTCGCCTTCGGCTTCTACCTCGTGCTCGCCGCCCTGCTCGTGCTGCAGCCGGACGTCGGCCAGGCCCTGCTCGTCAGCCTGGTGTGGTGCGCGCTCCTCTTCCTCGCCGGAGGGCCGCTCGGCTGGCTCATCGCCGTGCTGGCGATGCTCGCGGGCGCGCTTGGGGCGGCCTACCTCACCACCGGCTATGTGCGCCTGCGCGTGGACCGCTTCTTCCATCCTGCCCCGGGCGACAGCATCCAGGCGGAGCGCGCGCGGCAGTCCTTCGTCGAAGGCGGGCTCCTCGGACGCGGCCCCGGCGAAGGCACCATCAAGAGCGGCCTTCCCGACGCCCACAACGACTTCGTGCTCGCGGTCATCGCCGAGGAGTACGGCGTCCTCGTCTGCCTCGTGCTCGTGGGGCTCTACGCCCTCGTGGTACTGCGCGCGTTCTCGAGGCAGATCGGTGAGGGCGACGACTTCCTGCGCCTCGCGGCCATGGGGCTCTCGCTGCTGCTCGGTATGCAGGCGCTCATCAACATGGCCGTCAATACCGGCCTCCTGCCGACCAAGGGCATCACGCTGCCGTTCATCTCGATCGGCGGATCGTCGATGCTGGCGACCGGTGTGGCGCTCGGGATGCTGCTGGCGCTCACCCGGCGCAGGGCCGGCGGCGCCTACACGAAAAAGCCGGCATTCGCACCTATGCCGGCCGAATCCACCCGATCATGAGGCACCAGACCCGCGGAATGCCCTCCTCTGTCATGCTCGCCGCCGGCGGTACCGGCGGCCACCTGTTTCCAGCCTTCGCCCTGGCCCAGGAGCTCGGACGACGCGGGATTCCCGTCGATCTCGTGACCGACATGCGCGCCGACCGCTACGAGGCCGGTTTCCCGGCGCGTGCCATCTACCGTGTTCCCTCGGCCACTGTGGCGGGGAAATCCATCATCGGTGCGGGGCGCGCCGCCCTCAGGCTCGGGCTTGGCATCTGGGCCTCGTGGAGGCTGCTCGGCCGGGTCAGGCCCGCCGCTGTCGTCGGCTTCGGCGGCTATCCCTGCTTCCCGCCTCTGGTTGCGGCACGCCTGCGCGGCCTGCCGACCGCGCTGCACGAGCAGAACGCCGTGCTGGGCCGTGCCAACCGCATGCTGGCGAGGAGGGTGACGGCGATCGCCGCCTCCTTCGATCACACCAAGTTCCTCGAGGGGCCCCTGCTCTCCAAGGTAAGGGTCACCGGCAATCCCGTGCGCGACCAGGTCGCCGGCTGGGCGGCCCGGGCCTACGAGCCTCCGCACCCCGGCGGGCCCTACGCGCTGCTCGTGTTCGGCGGCAGCCAGGGTGCGCGCTTCTTCGCCGATGCGGTGCCGCCGGCCCTCGCGCTGCTGCCGCCGCAGATCCGCGCCAACACCCTCGTGGTGCAGCAGTGCCGCGAGGAGGACCTCGAGCGGGTGAGGGCCGCCTACGCCGCGGCGGGCATACAGGCCCAGCTGGCGGCGTTCTTTGCCAACCTGCCGGAGGCGATGGCCAAGGCGCACCTGGTGATCTGCCGCTCGGGCGCCTCGACGGTGGCGGAGCTGACCGTCATGGGACGCCCGGCGATCCTGGTGCCGCTGCCGCACGCCATCGACAACGACCAGCTGCAGAATGCGCTGCGGCTCGCCGATGCCGGCGGCGCCTGGTGCCTCGAGCAGAAGAACTACAGCGCGGAGTTCCTGGCCGACGCGCTCGCGCGCCTGTTTACCGAGCCGCACGCGCTGGCCGAGGCAGCGGCCGTCGCCAGGGCGCAGGGCCGGCCCGCCGCGCTAACCGATCTCGCCGATCTTGTCGAACAGCTGATAGGCCGAACGCCGCGAAGCGCGTAACATCCGGGCAACCAAGAACGCGCGTGCAGCGAGGGAAGCAACCAGCATGCAAATGCCCACCGACATGGGTCCCGTGCACATCCTGGGCATCGGCGGCATCGGCATGAGCGCGATCGCCGAGATCCTGCACAGCAAGGGCTACACCGTGCAGGGCAGCGACCAGAAGGACTCGGCCAACGTCAAGCGCCTGCGCGCGCGCGGCATGCGCGTGTTCGTCGGCCACGACCCGGTCAATCTGGTCGGCGCGCGCTACGTCCTCATCTCGAGCGCCGTCAAGCCCGGCAACCCGGAGCTGGAGGCGGCGCGCGCCAGGGGCCTGCCCATCATCCGCCGCGCCGAGATGCTGGCCGAGCTGATGCGCCTCTATGCCACCGTCGCCGTCACCGGCACCCACGGCAAGACCACCACCACCTCGCTCATCGCCCATGTGTTCAACGCCGCCGGCCTCGATCCGACGGTCATCACCGGCGGCATCATCAACGACTGGGGCTCCAACGCACGCCGCGGCGACGGCCAGTGGATGATCGTGGAGGCCGACGAATCCGACGGCACCTTCATCAAGCTGCCGACCCAGATCGGCGTCGTCACCAACATCGACCCCGAGCACCTCGACCACTTCGAGACCGTCGACAACATGCACCGGGAGTTCGAGACCTTCCTGCGCAACATTCCCTTCTACGGGCTCGTCGTCGCCTGCATCGACCACCCCGTGGTGAGCGCGCTGATCGAGCGCCTGGACCTCAGGCGCGACGGGCGCCGGCTTCTGACCTACGGCACCACGGCGGGGGCGGACCTCACCTTGAAGTCGGTGCATGCGGAAGGCGGCGAGACCGTGTTCGACGCCGAGCTCGGCGCGCGCGTGCTGGGCGGGCGGCGCGCGCTCGACGGCTGGAGCGTGCCGCTGGCCGGCCAGCACAACGCGCTGAACGCGCTCGCGGCGATCGCGGCGGCGAGCGAGGCCGGCATCCCCGACGACGCCATCCGCGCGGCGCTGGCCGGCTTCTCCGGCGTCAAGCGCCGCTTCCAGCTCACCGGCACCTGGAACGGCGTCGCCGTCTACGACGACTACGGCCACCATCCCGTCGAGATCGCCGCCGTGCTCGAGGCCGCCCGCGCCCGCGCGCGCGGGCGCGTCGTCGCCGTGGTCGAGCCGCATCGCTACACGCGCGTGCGCGACCTGTTCCAGGAGTTCGCCGCGAGCTTCCGCGACGCCGACACCGTGATCGTCGCGCCGCTCTACACGGCCGGCGAGGCGCCGATCGAGGGCATCGACCATGCCGCCCTCGCCAAGGCGATCCGCGCCGCGGGGCACAAGAGCGTCGCGCTGGCGCCCAGGGTCGAGGACATCGCGCCGACCGTGAAGCGCCTCGTTGCACCCGGCGACATGGTCGTGTGCCTCGGCGCCGGCAACAGCACGGAGTGGGCGCATGCCCTTCCCCAGTGGCTCGCGCAAGCCGAGCCGGTGCGGGTGGGAGGCGCCGTGTGAGTCTTCCCGATCTGGTCCCGGGCCTCGCCGCGACCCTGCCGGAGCTGCGCGGCCGGCTCGCTGCCAGCCAGCGGCTCGCCGACATCACCTGGTTCCGGGTGGGCGGCCCGGCGCAGGTCCTGTTCACGCCCGCCGATGCCTCCGACCTCGCCTATTTCCTCGGAGGTATCCCCGCCGATCTGCCTGTTACCGTCATCGGCCTCGGCTCCAACCTGCTGGTGCGCGACGGCGGCATTCCCGGCGTGGCGATCCGCCTGGGGCGAGGCTTCGCGCAGCTTGCCGTGGAGCCCGGCCACCGCATCCGCGCCGGGGCGGCCGTGCCCGACGCCAGGCTCGCGCGCGCGGCGGCCGAGGCGGGCATCGCCGGGCTCGCCTTCTACCGCGGCATCCCCGGCGCCATCGGCGGCGCCCTGCGCATGAACGCCGGGGCGCACGGCCGCGAGACCAGGGACGTCCTCGTCGAGGCGCAGGCGGTCGACCGGGCCGGCGCAATCCACCGGCTCCCGCTCGCCGGGATGAACCTCACCTACCGCCACAGCGGCGTGCCGGCCTCCTGGATCTTCACCGAGGCGCTGTTTCAGGGCAGCGCCGGCGACCCGGCGGCGATCCTCGCCGAGATGGAGGAGGTGGCGGCCTATCGCGAGGCCAACCAGCCGATCCGGGAGCGCACCGGCGGCTCCACCTTCAAGAACCCGCCGGGCTCGAGCGCCTGGAAGCTGATCGACGCCGCCGGCTGCCGTGGCCTGCGCGTCGGCGGCGCCAAGGTCTCGGAGGTGCACTGCAACTTCCTGATCAACGACCGCAACGCGTCGGCCGAGGACATCGAGCGGCTGGGCGAGACCGTGCGCGCACGCGTCAAGGCCCACAGCGGCACCACACTCGACTGGGAGATCATCCGCATCGGCGTGCCGCAGGACGGCAGGCCGACCGGGGAGGCACTGGCGGAGGCATATGCACGATGAGCACCCCTTCCGGCGCGCGCCGCTACAACCACGTGGCGGTCCTCATGGGCGGCCTCTCCGCCGAGCGGGAGGTGAGCCTCAACTCGGGCAAGGCCTGCACCGCAGCCCTGGAGCGCGCCGGCTACGAGGTGACGCCTATCGACGCCGGCCGCGATCTCGCCGAGCAGCTGCACCGCGTGAAGCCCGACGTGTGCTTCAACGCCCTGCACGGCCGCTGGGGCGAGGACGGCTGCGTCCAGGGCCTGCTCGAGCTGCTGGGCATCCCCTACACCCACTCCGGCGTGCTGGCATCGGCGTTGGCCATGCACAAGGAGCGCGCCAAGGCCATGATGCGGCGCCGCCGGTGTCCCCGTCGCCGAAGGCCGGGTGGTGACCAGGGCGGAGGCCGCCAAGGCGCACGCGCTGGAGCGCCCCTATGTCCTGAAGCCGGTCTCGGAAGGCTCGAGCTGCGGCGTCTTCATCGTGCGCGTCGACCACGAGCATCCGCCGCAGCAGCTCAATGACCCGGACTGGGGGTTCGGCGAGGAGTTGCTGGCGGAACGATTCATCCCCGGTCGCGAGCTCACCTGCGCCGTCATGGGCGACCGCGCCCTGGGCGTCATCGAGATCGTGCCGTCCGAGACACTCGGGTTCTACAACTACGAGGCGAAGTACGCCGAAGGGGGCTCGCGCCATCTGCTGCCGGCCCCGGTTTTACCAGATGTTTACCAATTGGTGCAGAAGCTGGCTCTGACTGCCCATAAGGCATTGGGGTGTCGAGGCGTTTCCCGTGCCGACTTCCGTTTCGACGAGGCCAAGGGCGGCGGGTTGGGCGAGGTGGTCTGTCTGGAGGTCAACACGCAGCCGGGCATGACGACGACCTCGCTGGTACCGGAGCTGGCGGCACACGCCGGGCTCTCGTTCGAGGCGCTGGTGAGCTGGATGGTCGAGGAGGCCAGTTGCAGCAGGTAGGACCCGGACCGGAACTCTGGTGGCGGGCGGATCAACCGCCAACGCCCCGTCCGAGCCTGACAGCTCCTAGCCCTCGAAGCGGACAAACCCGATCGGACGGCCTGCGGCGCCGGATCGCGGCGCTGGCGCTGGGCGGCGTCGCAGCCCTTCTCCTGGGGCAGCCCGAGGTGCGCACGACCACCTTGGCCGGCGTGGAGCGCGCGGCCGTATGGGCGGGCCTCGAGCTGCGACAGATCGCGGTGTCGGGCCACCGCTTCACGGCGGACCGCGACATCCTCGCCGCGCTCGGCCTCGAGCAGGCGCGCACGCTTCTGAGCTTCGACGTAAGGGGCGCGCAGGCGCGCCTCGAGCTGCTGCCGTGGATCGAGCGCGCCAGCATCGACCGGGTCGTGCCCGACGGCGTCGACGTGCGCCTCGCGGAACGCTCGGCGGCGGCTGTCCTGCGCGCTGGCGAGAAGAGCTGGCTGATCGACCGCGCGGGCCGCAAGCTCGAGGCGGTGTCCGCCGATGCCATGCCCGAGCTGTTGCGCGTCTCCGGCAGCGGCGCGGCGCAGGAGGCAGCCGCGCTGTCGGCCGTCCTGGCCCGGTTCCCGCAGATCGCGCGCCGGGTGGAGCTGGCCGAGCGCGTCGGCGCACGGCGCTGGACCCTGCACCTCGCGGGCGGCGCCAGCGCCGAGCTGCCGGCCGGCGGCGGGTCCGAGGCCCTGGCCCGGCTCGCGCGTGTGCTGGAGGCAGGCCTCGGCAACGCGGGGAGCATCGACCTCAGAGTGTCCGCGCGAACTCTGCTTCGCGAGCATCCAAAGAGCGCCGGTCCGGCCGAGCGGGGACCACGCGCACCCGCCGATCGCACGTGACACCAGAGAGGGAGCCGGTCGCAACGTGCTGATACGAACCAAATCGGCCAGGGCAGGCGACATCGCGGGTGTGCTGGATATCGGCACGAGCCGGACCGTCTGCCTCATCGTTGCCGCTCCCAGCGCGCGCAACGGCCTGTGGCGGCGCGAGGGAGCCACCGTGCTCGGCTTCGGCCAGCGGCCTTCGCGCGGGCTCAAGGCCGGCGCGGTGATGGACCTCGAGGGCGTCGGGCAGACGCTGCGCGACGTGGTCAACCAGGCCGAGCAGAGCGCCGGCCTGACGCTCGACGACGTGCTGGTTGCCGTAACATGCGGGCGGCCGAGGTCGATCAGCTTCGAGGCGGAGACCAGGATCGAGGACCGCGTGCGCACCCCGGACACCGAGCGGCTGATGGAGGCGGGGCGCAACTATGCCGAGCGCAAGGGACATACGGTTGTGCATCTCAACCACGTCGCCTACCGCCTGGATGGGGCGGGCGGGATGGCCGATCCCTCCGGCATGGCCGGCACCACGCTCGCCGCCGACCTGCATGCGGTGATCGTCGAGGACGGGCCGCTGCGCAATCTGCTGCAGGCGATCGAGGGCGCCTATCTGGCTCCGATCGAGTTCGTCCCGGCGCCCTATGCCAGCGGGCTCGCCGCCACCACCGAGGAGGAGCGGCGGCTCGGGGTCACCTGCGTCGACATGGGTGCCGGCACCACCACGATGGCGATGTTCGCCGGCGGCCAGCTCTTGTGGATCGGCTCCGTGGCGGTCGGCGGCCAGCACCTTTCCTTTGACCTTGCACGCGCCCTGGCGGTGCCCTTCGCCGAGGCGGAACGGATCAAGACGCTCTACGGCACCCTGGACCCGGCGTCCCCGAACCAGGCGGAGATGGCTTCGCTCGACCCCGGGCCGGAGCCCTACGAGACGCCGCTGCACGAGGAGACGGCCGACGCCGGCCTCGGCGGCATCATTGCGAGCCGCATGTCCGATCTCTTCGCCCAGGTCTCCGGGAGCCTGGAGCGCTCCGGCGTCGCGCCGCTGGCGGCGCATCGCGTCGTCATCACCGGGGGCGCCAGCCAGCTGCCGGGGCTCGCAGCGTTTGCGCAGGAGGAACTCGGCCGGCCGGTGCGTATCGGGCGGCCGAGGCCGGTGGAGGGCATGCCGTCGTTCTGCACCAGCCCCCAGTTCTCCACGGCGTTCGGCCTCGTTCAGATTGCGCTCGGCCCCCCCGCCGGGGCGCGCAAGCGCGCCGGCCGCGCGGAGAAGGACGGGGGGAGCTACCTCAAGCGCGTGGGCCAGTGGCTCCGGGAAGGCTTCTGAGGATCCGCCATGAGCGATGCACAGACGTCGAGACCCCGGGACATGAGGCCACGCATCGTCGTGATCGGCGTCGGCGGCGGGGGCGGCAACGCGGTCAACAACATGGTCTCCGCCGGCCTTGCGGGCCCCAGGTTCGTGGTCGCCAACACCGACGCGCAGGCGCTCGCCGCCTCCGGCGCCGAGCACCGCATTCAGCTGGGCGCGCGCCTCACCGAGGGCATCGGCGCCGGCGCCAGGCACGAGGTCGGCGAGGCCGCCGCCGAGGAGGCGCTCGACGAGGTCCGCACCGTGCTCGCGGGCGCGCACATGGTGTTCATCGCCGCCGGCATGGGCGGGGGGACCGGCACCGGCGCCGCCCCCGTGATCGCCCGGGTGGCGAAGGAGCTCGGCATCCTCACGGTGGCCGTGGTGACGAAGCCGTTCCTGTTCGAGGGCAAGCGGCGCATGCGCACCGCCGAAGCCGGCATCGCCGAGCTTGCGCGCCACGTCGACACCCTGATCGTCATTCCCAATCAGAACCTGTTCAAGATCGCCGACGAGCGCACGCCGTTTGCGGAGGCCTTCGTGCTGGCCGACCAGGTGCTCTACTCCGGGATCGCCTGCATCGTCGACCTGGTGGTCAGGGACGCCCTCATCAACCTCGATCTTGCCGACGTGCGCACCGTGCTGAGCGGCATGGGCACGGCGATGATGGGGACCGGCGAGGCCTCCGGCGAGGACCGGGCCATCGCCGCCGCCAGGGACGCGATCTACAATCCCCTGCTCGACGATGTCTCGCTCAGCGGGGCGAAAAGCCTGCTGCTCTCGATCAGCGGCGGGCAGGACCTGACGCTGTTCGAGGTCCACGATGCCGTCGATTGCGTGCGCCAGGAGCTCGACGCCGACGCCAACATCATCTTCGGTGCGACGCTCGACGACGCGCTCACCGGGCGCATCCGGGTGTCGATCGTTGCCTCGGGGATGCACCGGTCCGAGCCTGCGGCGGAGCAGCCGGCGGCTGCGGCCGCGCCAAGGCAAGGCGCGCGCCGGGGTGCCAGCCGTGGTGCCATGGGCAGGGAGGAGCAGGCGCACCGGCGCTCCGAAGCGATTGGCGGCCGGGTGGAGCCCGAGTTTGCACCGCTCGCCGATGATGCGCCGCAGCGCGAGGTCTGGCGCGGTCCCGGCGACGTGGTCATCCGGGAGCGGCCGCCGCAGCTGCCGGGTCATTCGTCATACGGCGGAAGGAGTATGCACGAGGACGATGGGGCCGGCCGCCCCGAAAAGCAGCCGCCCTATGGCGGACGCGCTCGCAGACAGATGCCGACGCTCGAGGACTTTCCACCCGTGGCCCAGCGCGAGTACCGGGCGAAGGTCGCCGATGGGCGCCGGGAGCCCCATCAGGATGCACCGCCTCCATCGAAAAAACCCAGCTTATTACAACGGCTTAGAGGGGGCGGACGGGAGCGTCGCGCGGACGTGCAGCCGGTTTCGGGCCGCGCCGCAGAGGAACCGCTTGATCTCCCCGTGTTTTTCAGGCGAGACCAGCGGAGCTGATGGCGGCAGCGTGGCGCAACTGCGGCGAAACGGTAACACAGTGTAAGAAACCGTGATTTGTCCCCAGGCGATCGGCCACGTTATCGTTTGATTCAGACACCCGCACGGGGAAGTTTGGCCTTTGGGGTCATTGGACCTGCCGAAACAAAAAGACGGCAAAAAAGGCAACAGGACGACGGGCAGGTCGCGGACGGGTTGATCTGGGGGTGTGGGATGCTCGGTGACGGGCCGAGCCTTCCGCTTCTGGGGAATCGGGGGACGTTTGACAGATGTCGAAGCGATTTGTTGGGTCGCGACAGACAACGCTCGGCCGTGAGATTCATCTGGCCGGCATCGGTGTCCACAGCGGCGCGCGTGTCTCCATGGTGCTGCATCCGGCCGAGGCCGATACGGGGTATCGGTTCCTGGTCAGCAGCCGCGGGCGTATCGTCGCCGAGATTCCCGGCCACGTCGATCACGTCAAGAACCTCACGCTGTGCACCGTGCTGGGCGACGAGTCCGGCGTGACGATCGGCACGGTGGAGCATCTGCTGGCGGCGCTGCGCGGCCTCAGCATCGACAACTGCTACATCGAGGTCGATGCGCGCGAGATCCCGATCATGGACGGCAGCGCCGCGGCCTTCGTGGCGGCCGTCGACGGCGTCGGCATCCGCGAGCTGCAGCCGCAGCGCAAGTTCATCAAGGTCCTCAAGACTGTCCGGGTCGAGGAGGGCGACAGCTGGGGCGAGATCAGGCCCCACTCGGGCTTCCGCGTGGATGTGGAGATCGACTTCGAGTCGCCGCTGATCGGGCGCCAGCGCTATGCCATGGAGATGAGCTCCGGCGCTTTCCGCAACGAGATCGCGCGCGCGCGCACCTTCGGCTTCATGCGCGACGTGGAGAGCCTCTGGAAGGCCGGGCTGGCGCTGGGGGCGTCGCTCGACAACACCGTTGCGCTGGCCGAGGACCGGGTCATGAACCCCGAAGGGCTGCGCTACCCGCAGGAGTTCGTGCGCCACAAGACACTCGATGCCGTGGGCGACCTGACGCTGGCTGGCGCGCCGCTCCTGGGCTCCTACCGGTCGGTGCGCGGCGGCCACCGCCTCAACGCCTACGTGCTCAAGACGCTGCTGTCGGACCCGGAGGCCTGGACCATGGTCTCCGCTCCTCGGCTGCGTGAGACCACGCCCGTCGATCGGTCGGTGGGCGTGGCGGCCGTCAACTACGCTGCCGACCGCACTTGACGCTGCGGCACCACAATTTCGCGCCAAAGTGAAGGGACCCTGCGGGCCGGCGCGAGCCCGCTTGGCGCAGCGGCCTCGTGTGGTAGAGCAGGCGAAGGCCGCTGCCGGGTGATTCGCGGGGGTCCGGGCGCGGCGGTGGCGAACGATCCGGCGCCATATCCGGAGCACCGACACCGGAGAGCCGGCGGCAAAGCAGGGGCAGGGCGTATGGCGCAATGGACAACTGATCGGGCCGGGAGCTGGCGCACGGCGCTGCTGTCGCTCGTGTTTGCCGCGACCGCGCTCGCTGCCGGGTGCATGTCCTCGGCCGACCTCGCCAAGAAGGCGCTCAACCCCGATCCGCCGGGGAAGATGTATGCCGATGCCGACAAGCTCCTGGCGAACGGCTCCTACTCGGATGCGGCCAAGAGGTTCGAGGACCTCGACCGCGACCATCCCTACGCGGCGGAGGCGCGCCGCGCCATGGTCATGGCGGCCTACGCCTACTACAAGGGCGGGAAGTATCCGGAGGCGATCGTCGCCGGCAAGCGCTACACCACCATGCATCCCGGCACCAAGGACGCGGCGCTGGCGCACCACATCGTGGCATCGGCGAACTTCGACGACATCCGCGATCCGCACCGCGACCAGACCGCCACCAAGAAGGCGCTGTCCGAGCTCAAGCTGCTGGTGCAGCGCTATCCGGACAGCCCCTACTCGAGGCAGGCCATCAACCGCATCCGCATCGCCGAGGACATCCTGGCCGCCGCGGAGATGAACATCGGCCGCTACTATCTCGTGCGCAAGCAGTACACGGGCGCGATCAACCGCTTCAAGACGGTGGTGAGCGACTACCAGACCACGCCGCAGGTGGAGGAGGCCCTCTACCGCATCGTCGAGGCCAACATGACGCTGGGGGTCGTGCCGGAGGCGCAGGCGGCCGGGGCCGTCCTCGGCCACAACTACCCCAACTCGCAGTGGTACAAGCGCGCCTTCGGGCTGCTCAAGAACAGCGGCGTGCGCCCGGAGATCGGCAAGGATTTCCTGGTTCACCAAGACGCTCAAGACGCTGACGGGCCCGGCGAAGCAGCCGGCCGTCGAGCCGAGGGCGCCGGGGCCGGGCCAGCCGCCCCCGGAGGACATGCCGGACCCCAAGACGCCCGACGGTCCCACCGCGACCACGCCCGCCAAGCGGCCGCCCTTGGGCTTCGCCCAGACCAAGTAACCCACGTTTGATCGCCCGCCGGCTGGCGTCATCCGCCTCCATGGAGGCAGATTGCCGGCATGAAAGCGCGCGATTCGAAGAAGCCCGTCGCCGAGCTGACCGAGGCCCAGGCCGAGGCCGAGCTGGCACGCCTCGCGCGGGAGGTCGCCCATCACGACGACCTCTACTACCGCGAGGACGCCCCGGAGGTCTCCGACGCCGAGTACGACGAGCTGCGCCAGCGCAATGCGGCCATAGAGGCGCGCTTCCCCGCCCTGCAGCGCGCCGACAGCCCCTCCCGGCGCGTCGGCGCCGCCCCGGTCGATGCGTTCGGCAAGGTGCGCCATGCGGTGCCCATGCTGTCGCTCGGCAACGCCTTCGCGGACGAGGAGGTTGCCGACTTCGTCGCGCGCGTGCGCCGCTTCCTGGGCCTCGGGGCCGAGGCGCCGGTGGAGGTGGTGGCCGAGCCCAAGATCGACGGGCTGTCGATCTCGCTCACCTACCAGGCCGGGCGGCTCGCGCTTGCCGCCACCCGCGGCGACGGCGAGGAGGGCGAGAACGTCACCGCCAACGTCATGACCATCCGCCAGGTCCCGCACCGCCTGCGCGGGCCGGGCGTGCCCGAGCGCATCGAGGTGCGCGGCGAGATCTACCTGCCCCACGCCGACTTCAGGAAGTTGAACGAGGAGCAGGCCGCCGCCGGGGCCAAGGTGTTCGCCAACCCGAGGAATGCCGCGGCCGGCTCGCTGCGCCAGCTCGACCCGTCGATCACGGCCCGGCGCCCCCTGCGCTTCTTCGCCTACGCTTGGGGCGCGGCCACGGCGCTGCCGGCCGACACCCAGGCCGGCGTCGTGGAGGCGTTCGGGCGCTGGGGGCTGCCGGTGAACCCGCAGATGCGCGTCTGCGCCGGCGTCGAGGAGATGCTGGCCTTCTATCGCCGCATGGCGGAGGGGCGCGCCGAGCTGGGCTACGACATCGACGGCGTGGTCTACAAGGTGAACCGGCTGGACTGGCAGGAGCGGCTGGGGTTCGTCTCGCGCGCCCCGCGCTGGGCCATCGCCCACAAGTTCCCCGCCGAGGAGGCCACCACGAGGCTCCTCGGCATCGTCATCAACGTGGGCCGCACCGGCGCGCTGACGCCCGCCGCGTCGCTCGAGCCGGTCACCGTCGGCGGCGTCACCGTCTCCAACGCCACGCTGCACAACGAGGACGAGATCGCGAGGAAGGACATCCGCGTCGGCGACACCGTGATCGTGCGCCGCGCCGGCGATGTCATCCCGCAGATCGTGGGCGTCGTGCTCGATAAGCGTCCCGCTGGCGCCCCGCCCTACGCCATGCCCGAGGTGTGCCCGGCCTGTGGCAGCCACGCGGTGCGCGAGACCGACGAGAAGGGCCGCGCCGACGTGGTGCGGCGCTGCACCGGCGGGCTTATCTGTCCGGCGCAGAGGAAGGAGCGGCTGAAGCACTTCGTGTCGCGCAACGCCTTCGACATCGAGGGCCTGGGCGAGAAGCAGATCGAGCTGTTCTACGACGAGGGCCGCATCATGCAGCCGGCCGACATTTTTACTTTGGCCACGCGAGACTCGCGCCTGTCGGAGGACAAGCGGCTGGCGGCGAAGAAGGGCTTCGGCGCCAAGTCGGTGGAGAACCTGCTCAAGGCGATCGAGGCGCGGCGCAAGGTGCCGCTCGACCGCTTCATCTACGCGCTGGGCATCCGCCACATCGGCGAGACCACGGCGCGCGACCTCGCCAAGGCGCTCCACACCTTCGCGGCATTCCGCGCGGCGGCGGAGGCGGCGGCGAAGGGCGGCAAGGACAGCGAGGCCTACCAGGATCTCGACAACATCGAGGGCATCGGCTCCACCGTGATCGACGCGCTCGCCGCCTTCTTCGGCGAGCCGCACAACGTGCAGGCGCTGGACGACCTGCTCGAGGAGGTGACGGTGGAGCCCTTCGTGCGCTCGCCGTCAGCGGCTGGCTCGCCGGTAGCGGGCAAGACGGTGGTGTTCACCGGCACGCTGGAGCGCATGACCCGCAACGAGGCCAAGGCTCTGGCCGAGCGGCTGGGGGCCAAGGTGGCGGGCTCGGTATCGAAGAAGACGGACTATGTGGTGGCGGGGGCGGATGCCCCGAGCGGCTTGGGGCGAAGGTGGCGGGCTCGGTGTCGAAGAAGACGGACTACGTGGTGGCGGGGGCGGATGCGGCTCCAAGCTCGCCAAGGCCCGCGAGGCCGGCGTCACGGTGCTGACGGAGGAGGAGTGGCTGGCGCTGGTGGGAAGGGGTCAGACCCTGCGGGTCTGACCCCATGCCGAGACCTCAAGAAATCAATCATTGGTGGGGGCGAGCTTCTGGGTCCCAAATCTGCGGGCGGTGCAGGGGTCGCAGGTCTATCAGCCAGACAGCGAGTTGCTATTCGGTGGTGTGCAGACGAATTCGCGCGAGCAATTTATAGAAGTCGCTGTGAACCTGATGGGCTTCGTCCACCTGATCGTCCGGCCGCACCAGTTCTAAGGCGGCTCCCGCCGATAGGACCTTGCGAACGATCGATTTCTCCGGCTCTTCAATATCGGCGAGGTATGCAATGCACTTGAATCCTTCTTCGTCCATATCCGCGAAGGGATGAAGATGTCCGAGGGTTGCATCAATCGCTTTGTTGGCATCGGGAAATAGCGCTGCCTTGACCACCTGCTCCTGCTCTTCTGGTGACATAGGCTCCCTCATCCAGGTTCGGTGGTCGGGTCGGATCCCAGCGAGTCTGACTGGTCTGACCCATGGTACAGCCCTTCAGATTCGATCGGGTATTTCGCCACTCGTAAGGTCGAGCCTGTTGTTGGCCCAAAATCATAGGATCGCCACGGGGTCAGACCCGCAAGGTCTGACCCCTCGCCAGCAGGTCGGGGCGGTGGCGGGCGATGGCGGCGAGGAGGTCGCGGACGCTGCCGTCCAGGAGGAGCATGCTGAGGGTGACGGCGGGGACGCCATAGCCGGCCTGGCACCAGGCGCCGATGCGGACCCGCCAGCGCGCCTCGGCCAGCGTCGGCTTGGGCCAGCGCAGGGCAATGTCGACCACGCGCGCACGGTCGAGGTCGACGGGGCAGACGGCCTCGATGTCCTGCCAGAGGATGTGGGTCGGCAGCAGGCGGAGGTCGAGAATGCCGCGCCGGTCGATGAGCAGGACGACGCCGGCGTAGGCAGCACGCCGGGCCAGACCGTGCGCGATGAGGGCAACGCCTGCGAGCCACGCCAGGCAGAACCATCTGAGCGCCGGAACCCACATGCCGGCCACGGCCGGCGCGGCAGCGCCCAGGAGCACGAAGCCCGCCGTGCGGATCTGGCGCGGCTCCACGTGAAGCAGGCGGTGCAGGCGTCGCCGCTCTCCAGCAACTCCGCATCCGGATGCCGCCGAGCCGGTCGCCCACGTTGGGTGTGTGCCATGGTGTCCCCGCCAAAGCAGCTGGCACTTGCCGTCGCGCTGATCCGGACACCGGCACGCCCAGGCAAGATGCAGATGCTCCAGCCATTTGAGGCGATATCTAAGACTAGAGTCCAGTGGGGTGTTTTGCACTGCGGCCCGGGGTCAGACCCGCAGGGTCTGACCCCTACGGCAGCGCCGCGGTCTGGAACAGCGTCACGCGCAGGCCCGCCGTGGGACACAGGGGCGGCGGGCGGCAGGAAGGGCAGGCCGGTGGCGCGGGCCAGCGTCGGCTCGCTGGTCACAAGCCGACACGCCAGCCGGGGAAGCGGGCGAGCAGCGTCGCGCCGAGGGCGCGGTAGAGCGGGGTCAGCTTGCGCCGCTCGCCGAGGCGGCCGCCGTAGGGCGGGTTCACGATCACCAGGCCCGGCGGGCCCTCCGGCGCCACCAGCTCGCTCACCGGGCACTGGCGCAGCTCCACCAGATCGGCGACGCCGGCGCGTTCCGCGTTGGCCCGGGCCATGGCGATGGCGCCGGCGTCGCGGTCGCTGCCATGGAAGCGCACCGACGGAGGCGGCATGCGGCGGCTCTCCACGGCGCGCATGCGGGCCCAGGCGTCGGCGTCGAAGGTGGCGAGGTCCTCGAAGGCGAAACGGCGCGTCCGGCCCGGATTGAGCCGGGCCGCGATCTCCGCCGCCTCGATCACGAAGGTGCCCGAGCCGCACATCGGGTCGAGCACCGGCTCGGTGCCGCTGAAGCCGCATTGCATCAGCAGGAGCGAGGCCATGGTCTCGCGCATAGGCGCCTTGCCGACGGCCGCCTTGGCTCCGCGCTTGTGCAGCGGCTCGCCCGACGTGTCGACGGAGAGCGTGCACGTATCGTGCTCGATGCGCGCCCGCACGAGCACTCCCGCCTCCGGCGCGGACGGCGCGCCGAGCGCGTCGCGGATCGCGGCCTCGATGCGCTCGGCCGCGGCGCCGGAGTGATAGATGCGCGATTTCGTGCAGGTGGCCTCCACGCGGAACGGCACGTCGCGGCGCAGCACCTCGCCCCAGGGCACCTTGCGCGCCAGGGCCGCGAGCTCAGCGAGATGCAGCACCCGGAACGAGGCCAGCACGGCCAGCACGCGGCCCGCGCCGCGCACCCACAGGTTCGCCCGCCACACCTCCGGCCAGGCGCCCTTGATGGTGACGCCGCCGGGGACCGCCCTGGGCGAGTTGAAGCCCTTGGAGCGGACCTCGGCGCAGAGCACGTCCTCCAGGCCCGGCGGCGCGGCGAGGAAGATCTCGAATCTGCGGTCCTTGGAGTTGGTCATCTTTCACTTCACTTGTCGCGGCGTTGGGGCGTCGGGGTCAGACCCTGCGGGTCTGACCCCATGGCACGACCTCTTAAATCGGGAGCATTCGCGCCATCCGCCACGTCGGCCTTGTTGTCGCGTTCAGACAGACCGGATCGCACAGGGGTCAGACCCGCAGGGTCTGACCCCATCGGCGCCGCTCAATCGATCAGGGCCTGATACGCGAGCACGCGCAGCTCGCGGCGGATGGGGTAGGTGGAGGAGGGCGTCATCTGCGTCATCAGGACGACCGCCAGGTCCTCCCTGGGGTCGATCCAGAACGCGGTCGAGGCCATGCCGCCCCAGGCGCATTCGCCGGGCGAGCCGATGATCTGCGCCGTGGCCGGGTCGAGCACGACCGAGAAGCCGAGGCCGAAGCCGATGCCGTGGTAGTTGGACTCCGCAAAACGCGGCTGGCCCATCGCGGCCATGTCGCCGGCGAGGTGGTTCATGGTCATCAGCTCGACCGTCTTGCGGCCCAGCAGGCGCTGCGATCCGTGCGCGCCGCGGGCGAGCAGCATCTGGCAGAAGCCCATGTAGTCGCGCGCGGTGCCGAGGAGACCGCCGCCGCCCGACGGCGCCGCGGGCGCCTTCAGGAAGCGGCTGGTCTCCGGATCGTCGATCAGCCGCGGCCGGCCGTCCGGCCCCTTGTCGTAGTTGGCCGCGAACCGCGCGACTTTGCCGGACGGAACGAAAAAGTCGGTATCGGCCATGCCGAGCGGGCCGATCACGCGCTCGCGCAGGAACGCGTCGAACGGCTGGCCGGAGATGACGGCGACGAGATGGCCCAGCACGTCGCTCGCCACCGAGTAGTTCCATTGCGTGCCGGGCTGCGCAATGAGCGGCACCTTGGCGAGCCGCTCCACGATGTCGCCGAGCGGGGCCGCCGCGCCCGGCAGCTCGAGCTTCTGCGCGCGGTACATGGCATCGACCGGTGTCGCCTGCATGAAGCCGTAGGTGAGCCCGGAGGTGTGCGTGAGGAGATCGCGGAAGGTGATGTCCCTCACAGCGGGCTCGGTCATCACCGCGCCGTAGCCGCCGCCGGTGAAGACGCGCTGCCCCGCGAAGGCGGGCAGCCAGCGCGTGATGGGGTCGTCGAGCTGGAAGTGCCCCTCCTCGTAGAGCATCATGGCCGCGACCGCCGTCAGCGGCTTGGTCATCGAGTAGATGCGGTAGACGGTGTCCGGCGTGGCGTCGGCGTTGCGGGCGAGGTCGCGCTTGCCGTGGCAGCGGTGGAAGGCGGTGCGCCCGTGCCGGTTGATCACGACCTCGACGCCGGCGAGCCGCCCACCCGAGACCTGCCGCTCCATCCACGCCGCGACGCGCCCGAGGCGCTTGGAGCAAAGGCCGACATTCTCTGGTCGCGTGGTGGCGATCTCATCCATGGGGCAATCCTCCAGGTTCCGCGACGGCGCTGGCGAGCGCATTCGCGCAAGAACGGGGCGCGCAAGAGCGGGTGCGCAAGAGCGGGTGCGCCCGAGTTTGCCGGCAGCCGGCGATCGGCCGCAACGGACAAAGTTGCGGGTGAAAGCTGCAGGCAACGGCGGGCGCGCTCCAGACCGGTCGGACGCAGAGGGCGCCCGTCCAGGGGGTCCTCGCAGGGATCAGGCGCAGGAGTCGGGTGAGCCTGCAACCTGCCCGACCGATCCTGCAACCTGCCCTCCGCTCTGGATGACCCTTCCCGCTGCCCAGGACGCGTTTCCAGGGCCCTCGGCGGATCGGGCGGTGCTGGGGGGCACCCTGCCGGAGGTGGCAGAGAGCGCCCGCGCAGCGCAGCGGGGCCGCAGGGGACATGCAACCGCTCGAATCTGCGGAGCACGCCCGCCCGCTTCGCGGATGGCGGCACCGGCCTCGCAAGAACGGCCGCGGGCACGGCCCGGCGATTTGCATCGCCCTCCGAAGACCGACCCGCGCGAATTGACGAAGGACCCGCGCGCGCTGACGAAGGCTCCGCCGCTGTCCGAATACGAGAACGACGAGGATGATGACAACGGCAACGCGTCGGGCGTGCCGTCGGCCAAGGACGCATGCGACCCCGCCACCGAATAGCAAGTACGCGGCCACGCCGCCGCCCAAGCACGCCTACGATCAGCCGCCGCACACCTGGGCTAAGACTCCGCCGCAGGTCGAGCAGGAGAACGACGACGATGACGACGAGGGTCCGAGCTCGGCGGACAAGGGGGGCCGGTAAAGGGACCCGATCGAGGTCCCGGAGCAGGCACCCACCCAACGTCGCGCGGCCCCGCTACTGTGTGGCGGGGCCGCTGCTGCGTCAGGTCCCGGACAGCCCAGCCTCGCCTGCAGGCCGGCTTACGGGATGACGGGTTGGCGGTTCGTCACGCAGCCGCCTCGACCTGCTTGGCCTTGCCGATGGCAACGGTGCGCGGCCTCAGGCGCTCGGGCACGTTGCGGACGAGCTCGATGTGCAGCAGGCCGTCCTGGAGGTCGGCGCCCTTCACCTCGATGTGGTCGGCGAGCTGGATGCGGCGCTCGAAGTTGCGCGCGGCAATCCCGCGGTGCAGGTACCGGCGCTCCTTGTCCTCGGGCTTCTTGGCACCCGAGACGGTGAGCGTCTGCTCCTTCACGTCGACCTTGATCTCGTCCTGGGCGAAGCCGGCCACCGCCATGGTGATCCGGTACTCGTTGTCGCCCAGCCGCTCGATGTTGTAGGGCGGATAGGCGGTCGGTGCCTCGGGCCCGGTCACCTGGTCGAGCAGGTTGAAGAGGCGGTCGAAGCCGACGGTGGAGCGATAGAGGGGGGCAAAATCGATGGGTCGCATCACAGGTCCTCCTTTGGAAGCGACGTGTGGCTCTGCCTGCCCGTTGCGGGCCTACTACCTGCCGACAGGGGCCAGGCAGCCGTTGTGCGCACCCGGCTGGCGGCGTGCGCAGGGCGTTATCTAGGTGCTGGTGGCTGCGCTTCAAGGGGGCGCCCGGGGGAGGCCGCTCGGGTGGGTGTTACAAATTGATACAACCGGGAAGCCAAATGCCATCATTCGTTGCCTGTCCGACAATCGCCAGCAATCACGGCTGTGTAAAGATCGGCCCGCACACAGACGGAAGACGCCCTCATCGTCCGTTTGGCCGGGCAACACTTCGCCTTCATTGCGGAATAATGGTAGCCTTCGTTGCTCCGTGCGGTGGGGTCGGAAGATCGAGAGGAGAGCGCAACATGAAAAGCTGGGTATTGGCGGCCGGCCTGCTCGTGGCCGTTGCGTCGCCGCCGGCTCTGGCGGCCGATATGGACGATGGGACGACGCCCTATCCGAACGGCGGGGTCTACGACGACCGGCGCTATCCGCCCAGGACTCCCCCACCCCAATCCTTCGATGACGACGACGAGGACGACGACGCCAACCGGCCGCCGAACGAGTACTCGCGCGTGCCGCCGCCCGACAAGTATTCCCGCGTCCCGCCGCCGGACAGGTACTTGCGCGTGCCGCCGCCGGACAGGCGTCCTCCGCCGGAGAAGTATGCCGACGTGCCGCCCTACAAGGGCAAGTGCGTGCGCAGCGAGGAGGTGCGCGAGCGCCTCACCGGCCAGGGCTGGCGCGATTTTCATGCGGGCGCACAGGTGAACGACAACGTCGTGACGCTGCGTGCGCGGCGTCCGAGCGGGCGGCTGTTCGAGCTCACGCTGCACCGTTGCTCGGGGCAGATCGTGGACGCGCGTCCGCTGGAGGCGAGGCGGCGCGAGTACGCCTACCAGGGGCCATACGAGGGCCCGGGGCGCTCGGGCCCCTACAGCAACTACGACCGCCCGTGGTTCGGCCCCTACCGCAACCCCTGGATGCGCCGCTGGTATCGCGAGGACGATTGAGGTCCCGGGACAGGCAGCCGGCAGCCGCCGATCCGCAGCCGGGCGCACCCGCCCGGTCCTGCCGCGGCTGCCCGCTGCCGATCGCCTCATCCGAGCGTACCGCATCTGTACGCGCCGCATCTGTACGCGCCGCGTCTGAACGTGCCTCCTCGCAACCGCCTTGGTGGAGGCGCCGATGGACCTGATCGCGCTGGCCAAGAACCCCGTGCCCAGCGGCGCCACCACCGGCTACTTCAGGGCCCACGACGGGATCATGCTGCGCTTCGCGCGCTGGGACGCGACGCGCGGGCCGCGCCGCGGCACGGTGTGCCTGTTCCAGGGCCGCGGCGAGTTCATCGAGAAGTACTTCGAGGTGGTCGCCGACCTGCGCCGGCGCGGCTTCACCGTGGCCACCATGGACTGGCGCGGGCAGGGCGGCTCGGACCGGCTGCTCTCCAACCCGCGCAAGGGCCACGTGCGCTCGTTCGCCGATTTCGACCGCGACCTCGCACAGTTCATGAAGGAGGTGGTGCTGCCGGACTGCCAGCCGCCCTTCATCGCCCTCGCCCATTCGATGGGCGGCCACATCCTCCTGCGCAACGCCACGGCCGCCGGCTCGTGGTTCTCGCGCATGGTGCTGTCCACGCCGATGATCTCCATCAACCCGAAGGAGGTCGGCGTTCCAGGGCCGTTCCCGCGCATCTACTGCGAGATCATGGGCGCGCTGGCGCTGGGGAGCCTCTACACGCCCGGCGGCAACGACGACGCCCTGGAGCTCGAGCCATTCGATGGCAACCCGCTCACCTCCGATCGCGAGCGCTACACGCGCAACAGCCTGGTCGTGCAGGCGGCACCCCAGCTGGGCCTCGGCTCGCCGACGATTGCCTGGCTCAGGGCGGCGCTGAGGTCGATTGCCAAGCTCACCGCCCCCGACTATCCGACGCAGGTCAAGGTGCCCCTGCTCCTGTTCGCGGCCGGCATGGACCGGGTGGTCTCCACGACCCACATCGAGGAGTTCGCGGTGCGCCTCAAGGTCGGCGCGCACGTCCTGATCCCGCAGGCGCGCCACGAGATCCTGCAGGAGACCGACGATGTGCGGAAGGACTTCTGGGCCGCCTTCGACGCCTACCTCGGCGTCGACGCGGCGGTGGCCTAGTGTGTTGTGGCTCCAACGGACCATGCCGGTGTCATTCCGGCGCTTGCGAGCCCCGGCGTGACAAATGCGATGAAGCGTCGGAGACGGAGCACTCGCATGGGCCTCGGAGTCCGGACCAACAGTTGCCGACGAAGGTATTCGCGACGGAAAAGGTCACTTTGTAGCTCTCCCGTGACTCACGTCGACCGCACCCGATCGAAACCTGAATGGCCGTGCTCGGCGGAGCCCGCGACCTCGCCGTCCAGGGCAGATGACATGACCAAAGCCCGCTGCGTGTTGCCGACCGACAGCCCCTGGTCGCAGGCGTGAGAGTCCGCTGGCGCGCTCGCTCCGTGGACGGCATGGCGCCCGCCCGGCAGGAAGCGGGGCACTACTGCCGTTGTTTGGGCCGACTCGAGACTTGCCCTAGCCGCGGAGCAGCGCGAGCGCCTCGGTGTGGACGCGCCGGTCGCCGGTGGCGAGGATGCGCCCGCCGTCCAGCGGCGGCTTGCCGTCCCAGGTGGTGATCTGTCCGCCGGCGCCCTCGATGATGGGGATCAGCGGGATCACATCGTAGGGTTTCAGGCCCGCCTCGATCACAACGTCGACGAAGCCGGCGGCGAGCAGGCAATAGCCGTAGCAGTCGCCGCCGTAGCGCGTCAGGCGCGCGCGCTCCTTGACGCGGGCGAAGGCGGCGGCCTCCAAGCGCGCCACGAACAGGTCGGGATGCGTGCTCGTCAGCACGGCCTCCGCCAGCCCGGGGCACGGCCTCGTCCTCAGCCTGCGCGTCTTGCCGTCCGAGCCCCGCAGGTGCGCGCGGCCTCCCGCCGCCCAGAAGCGCTCGCGCAGGAAGGGCTGGTCCATGAGGCCCAGGATCGGCACGCCGTCCTCCATGAGGCCGATCAGCGTCCCCCACAGAGGGCTCCCCATGATGAAGGCGCGGGTGCCGTCGATCGGATCGAGCACCCATTGCAGCGGGCCTGCGCCCGCCCGCGGGGCGAATTCCTCGCCGATGATGCCGTGGTCGGGATACGCCTTGGCGATCGCCGCCCGCATCGCCCGCTCCGCTGCCCGGTCGGCCGCGGTGACGGGGTCGTAGCGCTCCCCCGCCCCGGCCTTGTCCTCGACCGCCATGCGGCGCCGGAAATGCCGCAGAACCGCCGTTCCGGCCAGATCAGCCAGGGTGTGGGCGAGCTCCACACAGCCTCGGGTTGCCGTCGCACTGCGCCGTATCAAGGCAGCCCTCCGAGTTGCAGTCCGCGACGGGTGCCTTGATGCCGGAATGCCAGCCCCGAGGCGCCGTGCGGCCGTCCCAAAACAGCGCAATGCGTGGAGTTTCCGCGCCTGCCGTGATGCTCGTGGCGGACAGGCCACATACCTGTTGACAATTGCTCACGCCCGGCGCGCAGCCATTGCGGCGCACACCGAACAAGCTCATATGCAGCGTTGCGGCGCCGTGGCGTCTCCTGCCGGGTGTCGCAGCCCATCTTGGGCGTTTCCTCCCTAGACTTGGGCCGTTCCTGACGCGAACGGCCCTTTCTTTTTTGGCGCCCGAATAGGCGCTGCCGCCGGCACAGGCAGAGTAGGTCAGTGGGTCTGACCTATGCGACCATGGGACTTCTGCATTGCAATGGAGATTGTTGCAGTTTGTGCGGCGCACATCTAGATTTGGTCGTGCGAGGCCGGTGACTTTGGTCGCTGGTTTCGCTGCCCTCCTTGGGCGTTTCCTCCCTAGACTTGGGCCGTTCGGTTCACCGAGCGGCCCCTTTTCTTTGCCCTGCGCGCCGCTTGCAGCGCTGCCTGCGATGGGCTCGGCGCTGCCTGCGATTCCGGACTGCCACGCTCGGGGTTCAGTGCGAAATCCGATCCCCCAGGTTGACTATCCGGCCGGCGCCCAGCCCGCCTATTGCAACGCAGCATGGGCCCGGACCCAGCGTCTATTCGGCCGCGGCGCGGCGCTCGAGCAGCAGCGGCAGGACCTCGAACACCCGCGCCGCCAGGTCCAGCAGCGTGGCGCCCAGCGCATCGAAGTGCTTGTTCTTGGAGAGCGTGGCCTCATTGAGATAGAGCGCCCGGTTGATCTCGATCTGCAGGGCGTGCACGCGCTGGCCGGGGCAGCCGTAGTGCTCGGTGATGAAGCCGCCGGCGTAGGGGCGGTTGACCTGCACCTCGTAGCCGGCGCGCTGCAGGACCTCGCGGATGAAGCGGGTGAGCCTGGCGTCGCAGGAGGCGCCGAAGCGGTCGCCCAGCACGAAATGCGGCCGCCCGCCCGCCGGCTGGCCCATGGACGCCGACGGCATCGAGTGGCAGTCGATCAGGAGCGCGGTGCCGAAGCGCCTGCGGGTCGCCTCCAGCTGCGCGGCAAGCGCGCGGTGGAACGGCGCGTAGAGCCGCTCGATGCGCTCGAACGCGGCGCCGATGGGGAGCCGCTCGCGATAGATCTCCTCGGTGTCGGCGACCACCCGGGCAATGGTGCCGAGCCCGCCCACGACGCGCGCCGACTGGGTGTTGGCAAACGCCGGCAGCCGCCCCTGGAACAATTCGGGATCGAGCTCGTAGGGCTCGCGGTTGACATCCAGATAGGCGCGGGGAAAGCGCGCCGCGAGCAGCGGTGCGCCCAGGGCGACCACGGGCGCGAACAACTCCTCGACGAAGCAGTCCTCCGACTTGCGCAGCGTCAGCGGATCGAGGCGCGAGGCCTCCAGGAACGCGCGCGGATAGATGCGCCCGGAATGCGGCGAGCAGAATACGACAGGGGCCAGCTGCTCGGCCGGCTCGATCAGCGTGTAGGGGGGCGTGAGCTCGGCCAGGATCGAAGCACGTTCGATGTCGGTCATATCGGCAATGTTGGCTTCCCTGCGATCCTCGAGACTTGGCGCACGCGCTCATGCGGCAGGCACCCCAGTCTGCCAAGCAGCAGACGCACTGTCCATGCGTCCCAACAAGCATACCGTGGACGGCATCGCGAGTCTCGACCCGGCGACCACGGGTTTGGATTGTTTCGATTGCCCGTTTACCAAAATGGCGCCAGATTTGACTGGCAACGCGGCTCCATGAGCCGCGCAAGCGGCGCCGGGCCATTCCGCCCCGTCGAGCCGGGGGTGCTTCCATGACGGCCAAGCCATCACGCCTGCCCGCGCGGCGCATCCTGCTGGCGGAGGACGACGATTCCATGCGCGCCTTCATCGAGCGCGCGCTCATCAAGGCGGGCTACGAGGTGACGAGCTTCGCCAACGGCCGGGAGGCGCACGAGCGCCTGCAGGAGGAGCCCTTCTCGCTGCTGCTGACCGACATCGTGATGCCCCAGATGGACGGCATCGAGCTCGCCCGCCGCGCCTCCGAGCTCGCACCCCGACCTCAAGATCGTGTTCATCACGGGGTTTGCGGCCGTCACCCTCAACACCGGCACCATGGCCGTCAAGGACGCCCAGGTCCTCTCCAAGCCCTTCCACCTGAAGGACCTGGTGCGCGAGATCGACCGGCTGCTGGGCGTTGCGTAGGGGGCAGACCCTGCCGGTTTGACGCCTATGGGATGTCGCCATGGGGTCAGACCTGGTCAGACCCGCAGGGTCTGACCCCTTCTGGCCCCCTCGCTTGCCACCCTGCGGGAATGCCGATATAGCCCAGGCCTTGCGGCGCGGAGCGGGCGCCGCACGGAAAGGGCGCGTAGCTCAGCGGTAGAGCACTACCTTGACATGGTAGGGGTCACAGGTTCGATCCCTGTCGCGCCCACCAGCTTCAGGTCCCGGGCTTCAGGTTCCGGGCTTCGGGTTTCAGGTTCCGGGTTTCAGGCGTCGGGTTTCAGGCTATGAGGTTGGCGGAGCCTCCTGAAACCCAGAAGCTGAAACCTCCCCCATGGCGCACCTCGAGCTCTCCGTTGCCGTCGGCGACTACGACCGCACCCGTCCGCTGATCGACGGCAGCGTTGCCATCGACGGGGTACGCCCCGTCGTCATGACGCTCTCGCCCGAGGAGATCTTCTTCCGGGCCTTCCGCCATGCCGAGTTCGACATCTGCGAGCTGTCGCTGTCGAGCTTCACGGTGAAGACGGCGGCGGGCGACTGCCCCTACGTCGGCGTGCCGGCGTTCGTCTCGCGCGCCTTCCGCCACACCTCGATCTACGTGCGCAAGGACCGCATCCGGCGGCCGGAGGACCTGGCCGGCCGCAGGGTCGGCGTCGGCGAGTACCAGCTCACCGCCAACGTGTGGGCGCGCGCGCTGCTGGCAGACGATCATGGCGTTCAGCCGTCCGACGTGATCTGGGTGCGCGGCGGCCTGGAGGAGCCGGGCCGGCCCGAGAAGATCGACCTTGGCCTGCCGCCCTCGATCCGGCTCGAGGCCGCGCCCGCCGGCGCGACGCTGAGCCGGATGCTGGCGGCCGGCGACATCGACGGCATCGTCTCGCCGCGCATGCCCTCCTGTCACGGGGACGGTCCAGCGTCGGCTGGCTGTTCGACGATCCGATCGCCGCGGCGCGCGACTACTACGGGCGCACCGGCATCTTCCCGATCATGCATCTCGTCGGCGTGCGCCGGGGTCTGGCTGAGCGCCACCCGTGGCTGCCGGCGGCGGTGCTGAAGGCCTTCACCCAGGCGAAGGCCGTGGCGCTGGCGCGGCTCGCCGACACCGCGGCGACCAAGGTGACGCTGCCGTTCGTCGAGGAGCAGCTCGCCGCCGCCCGCGAGCTGATGGGCGAGGACTACTGGTCCTACGGCTTCTCAGCCAACGTGGCCACGCTGGAAGCCTTCCTGCGTCATCACCACGCCCAGGGCCTCTCCGCGCGCGCCCTGGCGCCCGCCGAGCTGTTCCACGCCTCGACCCACGAGACGGTCAAGGTGTAAGGGGACGGCGCGCAACGAATCGTTGACCAGGATCAAGCCTTGCCTGCTATGGTCGTGCCAGCGATTATCGGTACGTCCGACCACATCCTGGAGGCGCGCCATGGCCGGCAAGATTGTTGTTCACGATCCGCGCGGCTACCCGCCCAAGGTCGTCGGCAGGCGTCTCGCCAACCGGCTGGAGAGCCTCGACGGCAAGGTGGTCTACCTGGTCGACTGCCTGTTCGACAACACCGACGTGTTCATGGAGCAGCTGCGGCTCTGGTTCGCGGAGCACATGCCGAAGGTGATCACGCGCACCATCCGGCCGCGCGAGAGCTGGGTCGACGATGCCGAGCTGCGCGCGAAGGTCGCCGCCGAGGGCAATGCCGCCGTCATCGGTGTCGGGCTTTGAAGCACCTGCTGCCCCACGGTCGTGGGGTTCGCCCTCAATCTCGAGCAGGCTGGCGTTCCGACCGTTCCGGTCAACACGCATGCCTTTGCGCGGCTCGCGCGGGCGACCGCGCTTGCCGCCGGCATGCCGAGGCTGCGCAACGTGTTCGTGCCCCAGCCGGTCGTCGGCCGCACCGCTTCGGAGCTGCGCGCCTACATCGAGGGCACCGACCCGGTGCTCGAGCAGCCCTTCATGAAGGGGGTGCTGGACGGCCTGCTGCAGCCGCTGAGCGACGAGGACCTCGAGGGCGCCACCTTCGAGCGTTCGACCCCGCGTCTGCTCGAGCCGGATACCGAGGACAACCTGCGCCAGCTGTTCATTGCCAACGGCTGGACCGACTATCTGCCGATCATCCTGCCGACGGAGGAGCGGGTCGCGCAGATGCTGAAGGGGACATCGCTGCCGGCCGACAAGATCGTCGGCCGTATGCGTCCGACGGCGTTCCGCGAGTTCTGGGAGTTCGACGTGGAGAAGGTCGCCGTCAACGCCGTCATGGCGGGGGCGCGCCCGGAGTATCTGCCGGTGATCCTCGCGCTCTGCTCGAGCGGCATCTCCGCGCGCTCGAGCAGCACGACCTCGTGGGCCACCCTCTCGATCGTGAACGGACCGATCCGCAACGAGATCGGCATGAACGCCGGCATCGGGGCCATGGGACCCTATAACCTGGCGAACGCAACGATCGGCCGCGCCTACGGCCTCGCCAGCCAGAACGTGCAGGGCGGCTCGGTGCCCGGCGAGACCTACATGGGCACGCTCGGCAACAACTGGGCCTACACGGCCTGCTTCCCGGAGGCCGAGGAGCGCAGCCCGTGGGCGCCGTTCCATGTCGATCACGGCTTCAAGCCGACGGACAGCACGGTCAGCGTGTTCTTCGGCGGCTGGTATACGCAGTCGGCCTTCGGACCGCGCGAGACCTGGAAGGAGACCTTCATCCGCTGCCTCACCGCGACCGATTTCTACAGCCCGCCGCTGATCGCGATGGACCCGCTGGTGGCGCGCGACTTCGTTGCGCTGGGCTTCACCAAGCGGTCGCTGATCGAATGGTGCGCGGAGAACGCGAGGCTGCCGGCGCGCACCTACTGGGACAACCAGTGGACGACCACGCTCATCCGCCCGCACGCCGTCGCCGGCGTCGAGCCCTACGCGAGCCGCCTGAAAGCCGGGCCCGACGAGCTGGTGAGCCTGTTCACGCCGGACGACATCAACATCGTGGTCCTGGGCGGCGAGACCCAGGGCGGCTTCAAGATGATCAGCGGCCGCTACTCCGGCCGCAGCCCGGGACGCGACAACAAGAGCGATCCGACCGTCCTCGTCGACGCCTGGCGCTAGCGTTTGTCGAGCGGCGAGGGTCGGCGATGAGCGACGCGTACGAGGTTGTGGTCGTCGGCGGCGGGCTCGCCGGCCTGACCGCGGCATTGACCAGCGCGCGCCTCGGCCGGCGCACGGCCATCCTGACGGGCGCCATGATCGGCGGCCAGCTGGTCAGCATCGAGAAGGTCGAGGGCGTGCCGGGCTTTCCCGAGGGCGTGGCCGGCTACGACCTCTGCCCCATGGCGCAGGAGCAGGCCGACGCGGCCGGCGTCGAGTTTCACGTCGCGAGCTGCGACAGCCTCGCCGCGGAGGGCGACCGCTGGCGCCTGACGAGCGACGGCCGCACCATGATGTCGCGCGCGCTGGTGATCGCGACGGGCGCCGCCTTGGCCAAGCTGGGCGTGCCCGGCGAGGAGCGGCTGTTCGGCAAAGGCGTCAGCGGTTGCGCGAGCTGCGATGCGCCGCTGTTGCGCAACAAGGTCGCCGTGGTGGTGGGCGGCGGCGACTCGGGGATGCAGGAGGCCCTGACGCTCGCCGGGCATGTCGCGCAAGTGGTGCTGGTCGAGCGCGGCCATGCCCTGACCGGGCAGGCGAGCTACCGCGACCGGATCGGCGCGCATGCCAGGATCGAGGTGCGATTGGGCGCGACCGTTACCGAGGTCGTGGGCGACGCGTCCGTGAGCCACGTGCGCATCAAGGAGGTCGCCACCGGCGCGGAGGCCGTGCTTGCGGCCGCCGGCGTTTTCGCCTGCGTCGGCCTCGTGCCCGATACGGAGCTGCTCGGCGGCCTCGTGCCGCTCGACGCCACGGGGCGTGTGCTCGTCGATGCGGCGATGCGCACGCCGGCACCGGGCGTCTGCGCGGCGGGCAACGTTCGCCGGGGCTCCCCGCACCGTGCCGCCGGCGCAATGGGCGACGGCGCCACGGCCGCTGCCGCGCTCGACGGCTACCTCGCGACTGGGGAATGGCGCGACTGCACGTGACGCGGCCCGCGCACCTTGCAGAGATCCAGCCCCTGGTCGGGGCGGCGTCGGCGCCTGCTCAGGGGCGGCGCTCCAGCGCGGGCGCGGGGTCCGCCGGGGCGGCGATGGGACCGTGCCCGAGCACCGGCTCGGCGCGGGCCCAGAGCCGGTCGAAGGTCGATTGGGCGGCGCGGGCGAGATCGGCGCAGTCGTCGACGAAGCTCTCGTAGGCATCGCTGGCGGCGGGGTCGCGCCGCATGGAGTCGCCCGTCCAGCAGACGCGCTCACCCAGCACCATCTGCTCGTGCGCCTCGAGCAGCCGCGGCTCACGCGTCAGGCGCACCTCACAATCGAGGGTGGCGGCCTGTGGATAAACGCAACCGCCGGCCGCAAGGAGGCGGTCGGACTTGGCGAGCAGCACGCGCACCGGGCAGCCGGCGGCGGCAATCTCGCCCGCGAGCGTGCCGACCGCCTTCACCACCGGACTGTCGATCGAACGGGCGAGGACGGAAATTGTCTTGCGCTGCAAGAGACTTGTGCCTGGCACAGCGGGCGGGAGGCTGCGCGCGATGAAGGCGGTGAGCCGCTGCTCCTTCTCGCCGCGCCGGGTTACGCTCATGCGGGATTGGGCAGGAAAGCGCATGGGACGTCCTCGAAAAAACCATGGCAGGGCGGGAAGCCGAGCACTGGTGGGGCTCGCCCCAATATTTGGGCCCATTGCGGTTAAATAATGGTTCGTGCGGGCGGCATGCACGGGAGATGGTCGGGGTCGGTTGCGCCCGGGAAAATGGCCGCCAGAAACCCCGGAAAGAAAAACCCCGAAAAAAAAGTGGCCGCGCCGAGCTTCCCTGCTTTGGGCTCCGGGAGACTCGGGCGCGGCCTGCAAGCGGCATGGGGCTTGGTGCGGGCAAGGACCCAGCCGCCTACCTGCATGGTAATCCTGAGCATGGATGTAGGAAATTCCCCTGCGGCGTTCCATCCCCAGTTTTCTAAATTCCCGGTTAGGCTAGCGCTCTGCCTCGTAGTCGGGCACGCACACCGTCTGGCCGCGTGCCAGGCGCTCGATGGCCACCGAGACGCCGTAGACGGCGCGCAGCCGCTCGGGCGTCAGGACCGCGTGCGGCGCCCCTTGGGCCACCAGCCGGCCCCCGTGGAGCAGCGCGACGCGGCTGGCGACGCTGAAGGCGTGGTCTGGATCGTGGGTGGAGAGCACGATGGCAAGCCCGCTGGCGGCGAGCCTGCGGATTCTCGGCAAGGACGAGGACCTGGTTGCCGAAGTCCAGGCTGGCGGTGGGCTCGTCCATGACGATCGCCGGCGCCTTCTGCGCCAGCGACCGGGCAATCAGCGCAAGCTGGCGCTGGCCGCCGGAGATGCGGGTGTACTCGGCCTCGGCCAGGTTGGCGATGCCGAGCGTCGCCAGCGCCGCGGCGGCCTTGCGCCGGTCGGTCTCGGAGGGGGACGCGAACGGGCCGAGATGGACGGTGCGGCCCATCACCACCATGTCGATGACGCTGAACGGGAACTGCGCGGCGTGCGCCTGGGGCACGTAGGCGACGCGCCGGGCGATGGCTCTGCGCGCAAGGGAGGCGAGCGGCGCGCCGTCCAGGCGCACCTCGCCCGCCTGCGCCGGCCAGACGAGGCCCACCGTGGCGAGCCCGGCGGCGAACGCGAGCAGCTGGATGGCCGCCACCGGCAGGGACAGGAAGATGCCGAGCACCGCGCCCAGCCCCGCGCCCGTCGAGACCCCCAGAATGTCCGGCGACACCAGCGGGTTGCGGAACAGCGTCTGGTATGCGGCACCGGCCGCGGCGAGCGCCGCGCCGGCCAGCGCCGCCGCCAGCACGCGCGGCAGGCGCACCTCGAACAGCACCGTCTCGATCTGCCCCTCGATCTGCCCCTGCGCCGGTGCCCCGCCGAGGCGCCGCCCGAATGCCGCCGCCACATCGCCGAGCGAGATCGGATAGGCCGCCACAATGGCGCTGCGCAGGGCGCCTTCCCGCATGGGTATGTTGCCGCTCACGGGCCCTCCGAGGCGCCGCAACGTTGACGCTGCAGCCATCCGCCACTATGACGCACGCCGCTGCCGATGGCGATGGCACCCGGCTTGGCCGGGCACATCCTCAGCCGGCGGCATCGTGGATTTGCAGGGAATGGCCGCGATTGGCGCGGCACTCCGCCGGTCGGACAGCTCCATGCCGGCGTCGGTATGCCGGCGTTCGTGCCAGACGGCCGAAGGCACGCTTTCGCCGCCTTTGATGCTAAATAAGACGTATATGGACGGGGCCGCCAGACCCGTTCCGTCCACCATCTGCGAGACTGCCGGCAGATGGGCGAAGCGCGACTGCCAGCTGGCGACCAGGAACACGGCGGGGCCGCTTCTCGTTGACCAAACAGGCACGAAAGCCTTCCCGACCCTCGGGAGATCTCGGAAAGGGTATCATGCAGCGCTGGTCCTTTTCAGCCGCGGTCAGAGGATATCGCGGCCATGCACTCGCTCTCCTCCTCGGTGCCGCCGCCGGCCTCGCTTCGGCTCACGCCGAGCAGCAGCTGATCGAGGAGCGCAGCTCCACCTACAACAACATCTATGTCTACAAGGACGGCTCGAACGTGAGCATGCAGTTCGGGCACAACAAGCGCTTCTATACCGAGTCGATCTACAACACGAAGGACGAGCTGGAGCTGCCGGTCACCTACACGCGCTTCATGAGCGTGGCGCTGGCCTACACGAGCGGGCTCGACAACCTCCTCGAGATCGGCTTCGGCGGCGGCCGCACCGCCTGGTACCTGCACAAGCATGTGCCTTCGCTCGACATCACCTGCGTCGAGCTCGATCCGGCCGTGGTCGAGCTCGCCACCAAGCACTTCGGCGTGCGCCAGGAAGCCAGGTTCAAGATCGCCGTCGCCGACGGCCGCAACTACATGGTCAGGGGCAAGGAGACCTGGAACGTCATCATGATCGACGCCTACCGCGGTCCGTTCGTGCCGTTCCATCTCCTGACGGAGGAGTTCTTCAAGGTCGTCAAGTCCAAGCTGAAGCCGGGCGGCGTCGTGGTGCAGAACGTCGAGCCGTCGACCATGATGTTCGAGTCCGCCATCGCCACGATCCAGCGGGTGTTCCAGAACGTGGAGGTCTACGACGCCGGCGGAAACGTCGTGGCGGTCGCCTACGACGGTCCGCGCCGGACGGAGGCGCAGCTGAAGGAACGCGCTGCGGCGCTGCAGAAAGAGCACCGCTTCGTCTATCCGCTTTCGGTGTTCCTGCCGGAGCGACGGCTCGTCACCCGCACCGTCAAGGGCAAGGTGCTCACCGACGACTTCGCCCCCGTCGAATCGCTGCTCGCGATCGAGAAGCACAACCGCAAGCTGGACGACATCGCGGAGCCGGCGTCGAAATGAATCTCAGACGGAGCGCGGCGAGTCTGGGGCTGCTGGCGGCCCTGTTCGTCATCGGCTTCGCCCTGATGGGGTTCGAGATGCTGGGCAGCCGCTATCTCAACCCCTATTTCGGCGGCAGCATCGAAACCTGGGCGAGCCTGATCTCGGTCGTCCTGTTCGCCATGATGGTCGGCTATTTCGCCGGCGGCTATGTGGTCGATGCGCGGCCCGGCGTCGATCTGCTGGCGGGATGCGTGTTGCTGGCGGCGCTGTGCATGCTGCTCATCCCGCACAGCGCCGATGCCTTGTTCGCGGTCATCATCGCCACCCTGGGCGACGGCCGCCTCGGCGTGCTGACCGCCTCGCTGTGCCTGTCGCTCGCGCCCGTCGCGTTCCTCAGCGCCTGCTCGCCGTTCGTGGTGCGGCTGCTGCTCGTCGATCTCGAGGCAGGCGGCAAGACCACGGGCCTCGTCTACAGCATCTCCACCCTCGGCAACGTCGTCGGCACGCTCGCGACCACCTTCTGGCTGATCCCGAACTTCGGGACGCGGGCGATCACGACGGCCTTCGGCGTCATCCTCGTTGTCGTTGCCGGCCTCCTCTACCTCGGCAAGCGCGGCCTGCGCAGGGGCTTGGAGACGGCCGCCGTCGCCGCGGTCATCGCCTGCATTCTCGCCTGGCCGTCGTCCGTGCGAGCCGAGCCGCTGCGCGACAGCTGGGCAGCCTCCTATCCGGAAGGGCCGTTGTGGGTCGGGGACAAGCTCCTCTATGCGGAGATGCCGCTCGACCGGGTGATGGAGTGGAAGGCGGGGCAGAGGCGCGTCTTCTGGAGCGAGCCCGGCTGCGGCCCCACCGCCATCGCCGCCTACCGCAGCTCCGGTTTCATCGTGCTGTGCCACCTGGGCGGCAGGCTGGTGCACCTCGACGCTGGCGGCCGCAAGATCGGCCACTTCGCGGTCTCCTCTGCCGGCGAGCCCCTGCGCAACCCCAACGACGGCCACACCGACGGGCGGGGCGGCGTGTTCTTCACCGACGCCGGCGCCTTCATGCAGGGGGCCCCGGCGACGGGCAAGGTGTTCCATCTCGCCGCCGACGGGTCGCTGCGCAAGGTTCTCGACGGTGTCTACTACGCCAACGGCATTGCCGTCGATTTCGCCAAGAGGCGGCTGCTGTTGTCGGAGCATCTGGGGCGCAAGGTCTGGCAGTTCGACCTGCGTGACGATCTCTCCATCGCCAACCGCCGCATCTTTCTCGACGTTGGCCGGTATTTCGCGCGCGAGGAGATCGATTACGCCGAGACCGGGCCCGACGGCATCGAGGTCGACCGGGAGGGGTACGTGTTCGTCCCGGTCTACGGCGCGGGGCGCATGATGATCGTTGCGCCGGACGGCACCGTCAGCAAGGTGCCCGTGCCGGCCAAGTTCGTGACCAACATCGCCGTCTCGGGCGCGCAGGCCGTGATCGTCGGGTCGATGGTCAACGACCGCCCCCCGTTTCCGGGCCGCGTCGACCTGCTCCCCCGCGACGCGCTGCTGGAGATGGCGCGTAAGAACGTGGCCGCGCCCGCGCGCTGAAGCAACCCACCCGTCATCCCGGAAGCCGAGCCCCGGCCCGCAGGGCCAGGGCGAGGCTGTCCCGGACCTCGCGAAACGGGTCGAGCCTCCGGTTCGGAGCGTTGCTCGCGTGCCGCTCGCACTGCTCCGACCGGGAGGACGGGTGGTGCCGTCAGGCCGACACGCGCGTGAGCTTGATGATCCACCTGCGGCGCGTGCCTTCGACCTCGACGCGCCCGGTCCCCTCGTGGAAACGGGGGCAGACCCCTCGCGCCTGACCTGGTGTTACATCTCGGCGTCGAGGCGAGGGTCTGCCCCCGTTCGGCGACCGGTCTGCCCTCGTTCGGCGCGTCAGAACCGGCCGGTGAGGCCGATCGTCCACTGATCCTCCCGCTTGGCCGTGTCCTCGCGCTCGCCCCTCGAGTAGGTGGCGCTGAGGCCGAAGTATTTCTTGGCGTCCAGGTGCCACGTCAGCGTGCTGGAGAAATACCCGATGTCGCGGCCGAGCATGCCCTCGAGCCAGAGGTAGGAGGTGCTGAACGACAGCGGCACGTAGGGTGAATCGCTGACGATGACGAGGCCCGCCTGCCCCCCGAGCCGCAAGACGCGCGACTCCTCCAGCGCGATCGGGTTGACGCCCGTTTCCGTATAGACGCCGGCCGCCACCCTGAGGTCCAGCACCGGCTTGAACGAGGCGAGATCGTCCCGGTCCGGCACGATGCGGATGAAGTCGTTGAGAAGGCCC
Source organism: uncultured Alphaproteobacteria bacterium (assembly GCA_963840075.1). Classification (GTDB taxonomy): domain Bacteria; phylum Pseudomonadota; class Alphaproteobacteria; order Rhizobiales; family Hyphomicrobiaceae; genus AWTP1-13. The sequence continues at coordinate 224,305 of CAWIXS010000018.1, forward strand.
CGCGCCACCGGGATGTACTGCAGCTTCATCGAGAGCAGCTGGCTGTCGTCCTGGAGGTCGAAGAGGTAGTCGGGGCGGAGATTGAGCACATGGCCGAGCTCGCTGGACGACACCAGGAACAGGCTCGCCAGCACGCCGGCATTCAGGGTTTCGCTCGCGCTCGCCTTCGCCTTGCTGCCGGCGTGCGGCTCCACGATCACCACGTTCGTCTCCACGTAGGGAACGAGATCGAGCCTCTGGCCGCTGCCCTTCAGGAGATCGGTCGGGATGGCAAGGCCGATGGCGCCCTTGACGGTCGCCGTGTCCTTGCCGGCGAGATCGTCGACGGTGTAGCTGACGACGGCCTGGCTCGTGCCCTGGAAGTCCTTCTGGTCCCTGCCAATGTAGAGGTCGTTGGCCTTGCCCCGCACCCTGACGGGCCCGCTCGCCTTGGGCGGCGGCGTGAAGACGGCCCCCGGCGCCTCCACGGGTCCGCCCTTCCCCTGCTCGCAGACGATGGCGCCGTCCTCGTTCGTCCCCAGGATATAGGCCTCCGGGTCCATGACCACGGTGGGCCGGTAGCCCGGGATGGAGCCGAGCAGCAGCACCGCCATGTTGCCGCGGATCGCCGCCAGGCTCTCCTGGTCGCTCTTTCGGCAACCCTTGTTGCCCTGGCAGATCTGCGGGTCGGCGATGATGCGCCGGCTCAGGTCGACGCCGGGATAGACCTGCTCGGTCCCCTCCGGCACCGCGGCCGCATTGAACGGAAACTTGGTCAGCAGGTAGCGCGCGAGCTTCCTCTTGTCGATGATCCTCCTGCCGCCGGACTCGACGCAGATCTCGCTCTGGCGCGGCGGAAACGGCATGTCCTGGGCCAGCACCGCGTGGGCGGCGACGAGCGCAGCCAGGGCTGCCGCAACTCCTGCACAGGGAAGACGCATGGCGGGAGCCCGGTGCTACGCCACGAGCGTTGCCGCAGGCGTCGTCTTGCGCTCGATGTTGCCGATCAGCAGCCCCACGCTGGCGCCGAGGTTCGCCGTCACGAACTCCCGCTCGAAGGCGAAGAGGTAGGCGGGCGTCCCGTCCTTGAGCCGCTCGCTCACGCCCGTGAGAAACAGCGCCAGCGTGCTCTCGTCGAAACGGTAGTCCGCCCCCATCACCTTGTTGAGATCGTTGGGCGGCCACTTGGCACCCGGCGGCGCGGAAAGCTCCGCGGTGACGGCAGTGGCAATCGCAAGCAGCTTGCCCATGGAGCCTCCCAGCAAGAACAGCCACGGCAGGCTGCGAACCATATGCGATTCGCCCCCGGCGAAAAGGCCGCCCGCCCGCTCAGCCCGTGATAACTCGGGCCGCCGCGGGCGTTCGACCTGCTCGATAGGCGGCGGGGGCACAGCCCATCAGCCGCCGGAAGCGGCGGTTGAAGGTCGACAGGTCGCCGAAACCGGCATCGAGGGCGATGGCCGAGACGGGCTCGTCCGATCGCAACAGGCGCGCTGCGGCCCGGCTGAGCCGCGTATGCAGGATGAACTGGTAAGGGGTCATGCCTACCACCTGCCGGAAGGTGCGCAGGAAGTGGTAGGGGCTGGCTGCCGCCCCGTCCGCCAGGTCCGCGAGCGAGAGCGGCTCGGCCGCCTCGGCCTCGATGCGCCGCAGGGCCCCGCTGATGCGGCGCTCGTCGCGTGCGCTGGCGCGGGCGGCCGGCTGGCGGGCGCCGGCGAGCGTCGACGCCACTGCCCCGGCGACGCGCAGCGCCACCTCCTCCATCTCCGCGGCGTCGCCGTCGTCGCGCGCGGCCTCGGCCGCGGCGAGCAGGGGCACCAGCGCGGTGAGTGGCGGCAGGTGCGGCACCGCAAACGCGATGCCTCGCGCCCCCGGCACCGCGCCCGCCACCGTCTCCATCAGCTCGGGAGCGAGGAGGAAGGCGAGGCAGCGGTCACCCGTGCCATGCTCGTGGCCGCATTCGAACGAGGTCCCGTGGTTCCCGAGCAGGAGACTGCCGGGTGCCAGCAAGGCTGCACCGGTGGCGGTGCGGTATTGGAACGTGCCTTCCATGACGGCGCCGATGGCTACGCAGGCGTGCCGCTCCTCGTAGGGGCGGTCGTGCGGACCGGAGGTGCAGACGATGTCGCCGACGCTCCAGCCGGGGCCCGAGGCCAGTATGCGCGAGGTCAGTGCCATGGCGCACATATAGCAATTTTTCCCAAGCGCCGGAGGGGTGCGCGGCTCTAGCATTGCGGGCTCCTGACACGTCACGCGCCGAGGTGCTGCGATGCTCTTCAAGGATGTGCTGCACAGCGACCGGCCTGCGGCCGACCGGGCGGACAAGATGGGCCTCTATGGCTGGATGGTGGGCAGCTGGGAGACCGACATCGTCGCCCATGAGGAGGGCGGCGCCAGGCACACCAATCGTGGCGAGATCCATGCCGGCTGGGTGCTGGAGGGACGCGCGCTGCAGGACGTGTGGATGATCCCGCCGCGCTCGGAGCGCCGCGCCGATGCGCCCCTCCCGCAGCTGCCGGTGACGGGCGCCTGGTACGGCACCACGCTCAGGGTCTACGACCCCGGCATCGACGCCTGGCACATCCTCTGGAGCGATCCGGCTACCCAGTTCTATGCGCGCCAGATCGGCCGGGCGCGCGGCGCGGACATCGTCCAGGAGGGCCGGCTGGAGAACGGCGCGCTGCTGCGCTGGAGCTTCACGAGGATCAGGCCGCAGTCGTTCCACTGGCTGGGCGAGGTCTCGACCGACGGCGGCGCCAGCTGGCGGCTGCAGGTCGAGGTGCTGGCCCGGCGCACGTGATCCGCCGCAACATCCAACCCGCAGGAGTGGTCGCATGCTCAATCACGTTTCGATCGGCGTACGCGATATTGCCAAGACCAGGCGCTTTTACGACGCCGCGCTGGCTCCGCTGGGGTACAAGTGCCTGAGCGAGTCAGCCGGCTCGCTCGGCTATGGCGGCGACGCCGTCGTGCTCTGGATCAGCGAATCCGAGCGCCCCGTCGCGGCCGACGCCAAATCCGGCCTGCACTTCTGCTTCGATGCGCCGACGCGGGCGAGCGTGGATGCCTTCCACACGGCCGCCCGCAAAGCCGGCGGGCGCGACAACGGCAAGCCGGGGCTGCGCGCCGACTACGGGCCGAGCTACTACGCCGCCTTCGTCATGGACCCCGACGGCTACCGCCTGGAAGCCTATTGCGGCGCGTAGGGTCGAGCGCCAGCGAAGACCCAACATTGGGAGACGCTGCGCTGGCAGCGACCTTCAAGCTCGGCGATGCCCAGGAGCTGGTCGCGCGGCAGCAGGGGTTCGAGTGCTGGCAGGCGCTCAAGCAAGGACTGGCATCCATGGCAGAGCGCGCAGATCATAAAGACCGTGCCCGAACGAGACCGGTGATTGCCGCGACCGCGGCGCAGCTGTTCGTCTCCGACATCCAGGCGTCGTGCGACTTCTTCCAACAGAAGCTCGGGTTCTCCGTTGTCTTCGTCTATGGCGACCCGCCGTTCTACGCCCAGGTGCGGCGGGACAACGGCCTTCTCAATCTCAGGTGCGTCGACCACCCCGTGATCGATCCGCAGCTGAGAGACCGGGAGAGTCTGCTGTCGGCCGATCTGGGCGTGATGACCGAGGAGGAGATGAAGCAACTGTTCATCGAGTTCCAGGCCGCAGGCGTGACGTTCTTCCAGGCGCTGCGCAAGGAGCCGTGGGGCGCCAAGACCTTCATCGTCAAGGATCCCGACGGCAATCTTCTCCTGTTCGCGGGCCCCGCACCATGAAGGTGCCGGCGATGGGCGCAGCACGAGCCAGCACCGGCCTGCCCGAGTGCCACCATCTGTTCGATACCGCCATCGGGCCGTGCGGGGTCGCCTGGACCGTGCGCGGCCTGACGCGCGTGCAGCTGCCGGAGGCCGATCGCAGTGCGACGGAGCGGCAATTGCTCCGCCGCGGAAGCGAGCCGGCGGGAGGCAGGCCGCCACCCGGCGTGCAGCAGGCGGTCGATGCGATCAAGCGCTATGCCGCGGGAGAGCAGATCGACTTTGCAGCGGTTGCTGTCGACCTGATGGGCGTCTCAGCGTTCGATCGCAAGGTCTACGAGACGGCCCGCCGCATCGGCTGGGGTGAGACGGCGACCTACGGCGAGATTGCCCGGCAGGCCGCGTCCCCCGGTGCCGCGCGTGCCGTCGGCCGGGCGCTGGGCCGCAACCCGGTGCCGATCATCGTCCCCTGCCATCGCATCCTGGCGAGCGGCGGCAAGGTCGGCGGGTTCTCGGCCTTCGGCGGCGCAGCCACCAAGGAGCGGCTGCTGGCGCTGGAAGGGGTGCATCTGCGCGCCGAGCTGCCCCTGCTGTCCGGCCTGCGCTAGTGCAACATCGCTGCAGGCGTGCCGCCGAGCCTCACGCGCGGCCGTCGTTCAGCTCGTGGACGGGGGGATGACGTGCATCGCCACGGCGGTTCTGCGGGCGCACGTAGGTGAGCCGCGCCTCGGGATGCCTGGTCTTGACCTTGAGAGCGGCTATCAGCGCGTCCTCGGCCTCCACGACCGTGTGCTCCGCCTTGCCTTTGAGCTTCATCCCGACCGTGAATTGCATCGCCTTCATCCTCCCGACGAGAGACTTGGCCCATCAACAAGTCTAGCACGGCGCCGATGCGGCAGAGAGCACAATGCCTGCGCTTGCCAAATCGGCGGCGTCTTTGCCGGTCAGCCTCGACTGGCGGTTAACCCTGTTGTCTCCGTGGAGCGGCAGTCATGATCGTTGCCCTGCGCCACCTGCTCGCCGTCCTGCTCCTGCCCTTTGTGGCGGTCGTGGCAGTGCCTTACTGGCTTCTCACCGCCTTCGCCGCAAGCGACACGCGCTGGAGCGGCCTGTGGCTTCTCGGAGCGGCCCTGCTCGCGTGCGGCTTCTTGCTGTTTGCCTGGTGCGTGAGCCTGTTTGCGCGCGTGGGGCGGGGCACGCTGGCACCCTGGGACCCGACGCACGCCCTGGTCGCCGTGGGCCCCTATCGCTACGTCAGGAACCCCATGATCAGCGGCGTCGCGACGATGCTGTCTGGGGAGGCGCTGCTGTTCGGCTCCTGGGTGCTCGCGCTTTGGGCTTTGCTGTTCGTGCTCGTCAACCACGTCTATTTTCTGGTTTCCGAGGAGCCCGGCCTGGAGCAGCGCTTCGGTGAGAGCTACCGCACCTACAAGGCGAGCGTGCCGCGCTGGCTTCCCCGCGTTCCGCCCAGGGCTCACTGAGCCGGCCCGCTGAGCCGGTGCTTCAATCCCCATATTTCACCGGCCTTCGCTTGATCCGTGCGCGGTTTTGGCGCATAGCTCGTGCCGGTGGCCTCGTTGCGTTCCTCGCGGCGGGGCCCTTGCTTTTCTCGTCAGGAGAGGCCGATGCGCAGGGTGCTGCTCTCGATCGCCGTTTGGCTGGCGCTCGTCGGCTCCGGGGGCCTCGGGCCGCCGGCGCAAGCGCAGCACTTGGGGCCCGCGCTGCCGCCGGGCCAGGTGTACGGCATGGGCTGCTACTGGTTCCGCGGCCATCACTATTGCAGCCGCTACTGCTACCTGGAGATCGACGGCTACACCTATTGCCACCGCAACCTGCATGACGCCGGCTCGCAGGCGCCGCCGCCGGTGCTGGTCGTTCCGCCGCCCCACGGATACCTACCGCCGCGCGCCCGCTACCCCGCGCGCCGAAAAGGCTCTCCGCCGCCGGATAGCCGCAAAGCGTCCAAGCATTGACTTTCGGTCCGACAGCAGCAGGGCACGACGGCCATCGACGAAACCCTGAAGATGCACGCCTCGGGCGCCTCGCCGAAGGAGCTGGCCGGCGCGGCGTTGGCCTTCCTGGCCCTTTACGGCGCGCTCGCGGCCCCCGGTCTCTGGCACGACGCCCCGGTCCCCGGCATCCCCGCCGTCTCCATCCTGCTGGCGGCAATGCTGGCCGCCTGCAGCGCCATCGACGTGCACCTCTGCCGGCTGCCCGATGTCCTCACCCTGCCGCTGGCCGCGCTGGGGCTGCTCGTATCCTCTGCAACCGGCGCGGCGCCGCTGTGGTGGTCGGCGCTGTCGGCCGCGGTGGGCTACCTGCTGCTCGCCGGCGTCGCCTGGGGCTACCAGCAGGTGCGCGGGCGCGCGGGATTGGGGCTCGGCGATGCCAAGCTGCTCGCCGCCTCCGGCGCCTGGCTCGGGGCCGGCGCGCTGCCCACGGTCCTGCTGTGGGCCACCGGGTCGGCGCTCGTGTGCGTCCTCCTCGCCCGCCGGCGCAACTCGGCCCTGACCGGGGCGAGCCGCCTTCCCTTCGGGCCGTTCCTGGCCTTCGGGACCTGGCTCGCCTGGCTCTACGGGCCCCTTTGAAACCTTTTTGAGACATGGGCAGGGGGAAGCGAATCGCATATTGGCGCCCTGTGCGGACGAGTCGCGGTCCTGCTGCAGTGGAAGGCCGGCGCAAATCGGCGCTGGGCAAACCGGAGCCGCCTCGATGCTGACAAAGACGCCGTCGCAGGGATCGCGCACGGTCCGCCGAGCGGCAGCAGGGCGTGCCGCCGCGGATGCCGGATTCACCCTCATCGAGCTGCTGATCGTTCTGGGCATTCTGGCTCTGCTCGCGACCCTGGCCACGCCGCAGGTGCTGCGCTACCTCGGCAAGGCGCGGACGGAGACCGCCAAGATCCAGATCAACGCCATCTCCAGCGCGCTGGAGCTCTACGCTCTCGACAACGGGACATACCCGGCTCCCCAGGTCGGGCTCAACGCGCTCGTCCAGCAGCCGCACGGGGCGGCGCGCTGGAGCGGCCCCTACCTGAAGAAGGCCGACGGGCTGAAGGACCCCTGGGGCCGCGCCTATCAGTATCGCGTGCCCGGCCGTGCCGGCGCCTTCGACGTGCTCACGCTCGGCCGCGACAACGCGCCGGGCGGCACCGGCGAGGACAGCGACGTCACCAATTGAATTGGCACCCGTCCTCTGAGGAGTCCCCGTCATCCCGGAAGCCGACCGAAGGTCCACGCGGGATGCACACATCTGATGCTCACATCTGAGGAATGGCCCATTTGCTGCGGTGCAGACGCATCCGGTCGCGGCCGCAGTGAGGAATAGCTTCATCCGCTGCGGGTCGGCGATGCCGATGGCCAACTGTCCGGGACCTCCCGCAACGGAGTCGAGCCTCCCTCACGAGGTCCCGGATCGGAGCGCAGCTCGCGTTCCGCTCGCAGCGCTCCGTCTGGGATGACGGGCGCCGATCAGCGCTCGCGGAAGGCGCGCACGAACTGGTCGGTGACCGGCTTCACGAGGTAGGAGAGTGCGGTCCGCTCCCCGGTCGCGATGAACGCCTCGACCGGCATGCCGGGCAGCAGCTTCAGCTTCTCGCGCCGGCTCTCCTCCGGGCGGATGCGCACGACATAGAACACCGTGTTGGTCTGGTTGTCGCGCGTGAGGTCGGCGCCCACCCGCGTGACCTTGCCGCTGACCTCGGGCGTCAGGCGCTGGTTGAAGGCCGGGAAGCGCAGGGTCGCCTTCTGGCCCACGTGCACCTGGTCGATGTCGGAGGTGGCGATGCGCACCTCGACGCTCAGCTCGTCCTTGACCGGCACGATCGTCATCACGGTCTCGCCGGCGCTCACCACGCCGCTCCACGGTGTGGACCGCAAGGTCGTGCACGATGCCGTCCTGCGGCGCGGTGAGCACGATGCGCTTGAGCTGGTCCTGGGCGGCGACCTTGCGCTCGGCGAGCTCGGCCATGCGTGCCTCGAGCTCGCGCAGCTCCTTGGTCGCCTCCGTCTGCATCGTCTGGTCGAGGCCGATGACCTGCAGCTGCAGCTCGCTGATCTGCCCCTGCGCGCGCGCCATCTGCGCCACCAGCGCACCCCACTCGCCCTTGAGGCGGGTCAGGTCACGCTGCGCGGCCAGGATGCGGTTGATGGCCATCAGCTCCTGCTTGCGCAGCGCATCGAGCCGGCTCGAGCTCCTCGACCATCAGGTCGACCTCGGTGCTCTTGGCATCGCGCTGGGCGATCAGGCCCTTGATCTCCTCCTTGACCTGGCCGATGCGCTCGGTGAGCTGGGCCGTCTGTCCCTGCTTGAACGTGCGCCGGAGCTTGAACAGCCGCTCCTCGCCCTCGGCGATCGCCTTTGCCTCCTCGCCCATCCCGAGGAGGTCGGCCGGGAACTTGATGCTGTCGGCCAGGTCCCGCTCCGCCTCGAGTCGCGCCTTGCGGCCGGTCAGTTGGACCAGCTGGGAGGTGATGACCCCGAGGTTGGCCCGCGCCTGGGTATCGTCGAGCTTCAGCACCGTGTCGCCAGCCTTCACCCGGTCGCCGTTCTTGACCGGGATCGCGGCGACGATGCCGCCCGAGGGGTGCTGCACCTTCTTGATGTTGCTGTCGACCACGACGGTTCCCGCTGCGATCACCGCGCCGGCGATCGGCGTGCTCGTGGCCCACACCCCGCAGCTCAGCGCCAGCAGGCCTACCAGCGCCATGCAGACCACGAGGCGCTTGCGCAGCGACGGCTCGACGCTGCCGGGCTTGCCCGAAGCGGGCTTGCGGTCCGTGCGCCAGCGCAGGATTGCCCTGGTGCGACCGGCTAGGGCAACGGCCAAGCGCCCGGTCGAACGGGCGATGCGCTCCCGCATCTCAGTGCCCAGCCGGATCGCGCGCGTGAAATGTGACATTGTCGTCTCTCCCCTTGCAGACCAGCAGCAGACAGCAAACTGGCCCTGGTGCTCGCAGCTCGCAATCTGCAGCTCGACCGGGGCGGGCACTTCCCGATCGTCAGCCCTCGGTCCCGACAGCCAGCGCACCCGGCAACGACACCGGCTGGCGCAGGACTTTGCGGAGCACCTCGTCCTTCGGGCCGATCGCCGTCAGCTGACCGCCACTGATCACCACGACCGTGTCGGCTGCGGTCAGCACCGAAGGCCGGTGCGCGATCACGACGACGATGCCGCCGCGCGCCTTGACCCTTGCTATGGCGTTGACGAGGGCCTTCTCCCCGTCGGCGTCGAGATTCGAGTTGGGCTCGTCCAGGACCAGCAGGAAGGGCTCGCCATAGAGGGCGCGTGCCAGGGCGATGCGCTGGCGCTGGCCCGCCGACAGCACCGAGCCGCCTTCGCCGATGCGCGTCTCGTAGCCGTTGGGCAGCCGCAACACCATCTCGTGCACGCCGGCCGCGGCGGAGGCCGCGACCACGCGCTGGCTGTCGGGCTGCTGCTCGAAGCGGGCGATGTTCTCCGTGATGGAGCCGTCGAACAGTTGCACGTCCTGCGGCAGGTAGCCGATGTGGCGGCCCAGCTCCGCCACCGACCAGCTCGCAAGCGCTGCCCCGTCGAGGCGCACCGCACCGCGGGCGAGCGGCCACACGCCGGTCAGGGCGCGCGCCAGCGTCGACTTGCCCGCGGCGCTGGGGCCGATTACGGCCAGCACCGAGCCCGCCGTGAGCTCGAAGCTTACGCCCCCCAGGAGCAGCGTCTGCGTCCCGGGTGCCATCACCGAGAGGCTCTCGACCTTGAGCGACTTGGTCGGCGCCGGCAACGCCAGCGGGGCGGCGCTCTCGGACAGGCTGCCGAGCACCGTGTCGAGGCGTTCGGCGGCCTTGCGTGCGGCGGCAAAGCCGCGCCAGTTGCCGATCGCCACCTCGATCGGGGCCAGTGCCCGCGAGGCGGCAATCGAGCAGGCGATGATGGCTCCCGCCGTCATCTCGCCTTTGATGGTGAGATACGCCCCGAGGCCCAGCAACGCCGACTGCAGCATCAACCGGAAGATCTTCGACGCCGAGGAGAAGCCGCCCACGAGGTCGCTCAGGCGCTCGTTGGCCGCGATGTGCTCGGCGTTGACCACCTCCAGCCGGCGCGAGAAGCGGTTGCCGAAGCCCATCGCCTGCAGGACCTCGGAGTTGCGGTCGCAAGCCTCCGCGATCGCCATGCGCCGCTTCGAGGTGGACATGGCGGCCTCGCCGGGCGCCCTAATCAGCTTCTCGGTGAGCAGCGTGACGGCGATCAGGAACAGCGCGCCGCCCACCGTGATCCATCCGAGCACCGGGTGCAGGATGAACACGAAAGCCACGTAAAGGGGCATCCAGGGCATGTCGAGGATCGCCATCGGACCCTGCCCGGACAGATAGCCGCGGATCGAATCGACATCGCGGATAGGCTGGGTTGCGTTGCCCTGCGCCCCCGCGACAGAGCGCATGCGCATGACAGCACCATGGGCGAGGGGCGTGAGCGTGCGGTCCATGCGGCTCGCCAGGCGCACCAGCACCTGGCCGCGCAGCACCTCGAGGCCGCCCTGGAACACGAACAGGATCGCAGCCAGCAGGGACAGCGCCACCAGGCTCGGCACGCTGTGGCTCGTCAGGATGCGGTCGTAGACCTGCAGCATGTAGAACGAGCCGGTCAGCGCCAGCACGTTGACGACGCCCGATACCACGATCAGCGTCACCACGATCGGGCGCAGCACGCCGGCGGCGGTCCTAACCTCGCTCCTCTTCTTCTCCGCGGCCACGACAACTTCTCCCCTCTGTCAAATTTGCCTGAAAAGCGGCCCGCGGGCCCTTCCCTCCCGGTCCCCACGACCGCAGCGCGGCTGCCCTCCGCTGGAGCTGGTCGCTGCCAGACGGCCACAGGTTCGATACGCGTCTGCCACAGCTCGAAGTCCCGCGGGCCGGAAGGTCCACGCCGCCCCTTGGAGTGAGCGGCTTCCTCAAGCGGAGGATCGGCCGTCGACCTAGAGGGATTCCCCTCCCCTTTTCATGCGCTTGCACATCCTACCCTGCGTCTCATTATCAATTGATTAGCTTAGATGGTTCAAACAGTTGATCGATCAGATTTTGGTCCGACCGCTGATTTAGGGGATTTTGGCGATGCATCCGAAGATCCCGCTCAGGCTGGAAAGGTGGGCTCCATTCGTATGGGCACGGGTGCGGCCCTTGTGGGCACAGGTCCGATGCGTTTGGACGCGCGCTCGCGCCGGGTGGGGCGTGCTGGCGCCAATCGAGCAGTTCGCGATCGTCGCCCTCCTCGCGCTGTCGTGCGGCATCCTGCTCTCCAGCGGCTGGCTGAGCGGGGGAGCGCCGCGCGTCGCCCTTGCCGTCGTCGAGCTGGCGCTGGTTGCCCTCCTTATCGCCATCGTCGCCGACGCCAGCAGGCAGGTCGCCTCCAGCCGGCGCGCCGCGCGCGATTGGACCGTGCAGAGGGCGCAGCTGATCAGGCAGAACGCGCAGCTGCGGCGCCAGATCGAGGACAGCCATCGCCGGGCGCTGGAGATCAACGACAAGGTGCTGCGGCGCGTCGGCGTGGAGTTGCACGACGGCCCGGCCCAGCTCATCAGCCTCGCTTTGCTGCGCCTCGACGGCCTCGATCCGGAGCGCGCAGCGCACGGTGACGCGGCGCTCGACGACTACGAGCGCGTGCGCGGCGACTACGAGCGGATCCGCAGCGCCCTGCAGGAGGCGCTCGCCGAGATCCGGTGCATGGCGGCCGGTTTGACCTTGCCCGAGTTGAGCAGCGTCTCGCCCAGCGACGCGCTCCGTCTTGCCGTTCGCAACCACGAGCGCAGGACCGCGACATCGGTCAGTTGCGAGGTCGAAGGACTGCCGCACGATGTCCCGGCGCCGATCAAGTCGTGCCTCTATCGCTTCGCGCAGGAGGCGCTCAACAATGCCTACCGCCATGCCGGCGGCAACGGGCAGACGGTGCGCGGCCAATGGCGCGGCGACACGATCGAGGTCGAGGTTGCCGACGCGGGGCCCGGTTTCGAGCCCGGCAACGCGATCGTCGGCAATCGTCTCGGGCTTTTGGGGATGCGCGAGCGCGTCGCCTCCCTCGGCGGCACGCTGGAGATCACCTCGCGACCGGGGTCGGGCACGCGCCTCACGACGCGATTCGAGATGCCCCACCACGCCGGCAACGGAGGGCAGATGGCGTGAGCAACCGCCTTCGCGTAGCGATCATCGACGACCATCCCCTGTTCCGGGAGGGCGTCGCCTACACCTTGCGCAGCTCCCTCGTCCTCGACCTGGTCGGCGAAGGCGGGACCGCGGACGACGCGGTCCGCATCGCCAGCCAGCAGTCGCCCGACATCATTCTCCTGGACGTGAGCATGCCGGGCGGGGGCATCGAGGCGGCACGCTCGATCGCGCGGATCCGCCCGATCGCCAAGACGATCGTCCTCACCGTGTCCGAGAGCGAGCAGGACGTGTCCCAGGCGCTCGAGGCCGGCGTGAAGGGGTACGTCCTCAAGGGCACCAGCGGCTCGGAGCTGCTCGAGACCATCTTGGCTGTCTCCCGGGGCGAGTCGTATGTCACACCCGGACTGGCCGCGCGCCTGCTCACGCAGGTGCGGCGGCCGGAGCCAGCGCGCGCCGCCGCGCTTCCCCAGCTTACGGGGCGGGAGGGCCAGATCCTCGCCCAGGTGGCACGCGGCCTCACCAACAAGGAGATCGCCCGCGCCCTGTCGCTGAGCGAGAAGACGGTCAAGCACCACATGACCAACGTCATGCAGAAGCTGCAGGTGCGCAACCGCGTGGAGGCGGCCATGGTCTACCGCCGGCAGACGCAGCGCCAGTAAGGCACATCCAGGATTGTGCGCGTGCTGGCCGGCGGCGCTGGGCCTGATGCTCGGCATCGCATGATATCTGATCGCCTGGGCCGTCGGCTGGGTGGTCTCCGGCTTTCAGCGGGACGGCGCATGGCGCGAAGAAATCGGACGGATCGACACGTCGGCCGAGGCGATCCCGATTAGGGCGTCGACGGTCATGTCGGTGCCGGTGGTTTCGCAGAGGCGCCACATGCCTCCGAATCATCGCTAGCAGCGCGGCAGGTCCGCGGCGGGAGGGGAGGGGCCGGGGGACGCCGCCGAGCCGCGGTACCAGCGGCGCAGCGCGAAGGCCGGCGAGCCCGGTGCCACGAGCTCGACGATCGCCTCGCGCACGAATGTGGCGCCCGTGGCAGTGCGGGCTTGGGAGCGCACCGCGAAGGCGCGGCGGGTCGAGGCGGCGAGGAACTGCGGCGGCAGCCGCGCGCCGCGCTCGCCCATGGCGGCGAGGTCGCTCGGCCCCAGCCCGCCGTCGGCGAGGGTCGGTCCGCCTTCGCTGAGGCCGCGCGCCAGGATGTCGACCATCGCCTCGGACGCGACGGCAGGGTCGATGGCGGCGAGCCCCGAGTGGATGGTGACGTACGGGCGCAGGCGGTCGGCGTCGGCCTGGGTGATCCCGAGCACGCTGGACAGCTCCTCGACCGCCAGAAACGGCCCGTTCCTCGGCCCGTGCGACCGTCCGGCGGCCAGATACTCGGGGCGCTCGGCCCCGGAGATGCGCCGGTTGTCGTCCTGGTCGCGGTAGTCGAGGATGGCGTCGACGGCAGCCTCCCGGCCGCCCAAACCCAGGCCCAGCACGAGGGCACGCAGCAGCGCCGGGGGGGCGATGTTGAGGTCGACCTTGCCCGCCTCGTCCTGCACCGTGAGCGTCAGCACGCCGCCGTCGCTGCCGATGCTGCACGCGAGCGGGGTGGCGTCGAGCGCGAACCTGCGCGCAGGCGACCGCTCGTCGCGGGCGGCGATGAGGTCCAGGATGACGATATGCACGCCCGCGTCGGCAAGCGCCTCCGCCTTGGCGCCCTCGCCGGCCACGGCCGCAAGCTTCATGTGCGTGCGCGCGACCTGCGCGAAGCTCGCCGCCACCACCGCGAGCAGACCGAGGACCGAAAGCACGACCAGCAGCACGAACCCGCGCTGGCTGCGCCTCTCCCCTTGCGTCCCTTCGATGTCGGCCCTCGAGCGCACGGCAGCGCCCTCCCGCGTGAGCGTCTGCGGCAGCGCGCTGTCAGCGCATCACCCGGTCGATCTTCTCCCGGCGATCGGGCGGGCCCTGCCGCTGCGGCCGCGTCGTCAGATTGATCCTGGCACGAAATTCCTCGGTGATCGCCCGAATTTGCGAATCGTCCCGGACGATGCGGGGCGTGATCGCGATCAGCAGCTCGGTGCGGACGATCTGGTCGAGCTTGCTCTTGAACAGATTGCCGATCAGCGGCACCTCGCCGACCAGTGGCACCTGGTCCCGCCTGTTATCGGCCCGATCCTGGATCAGCCCCCCCAGGATGATGCTCTCGCCGTCGTTGACGGCCACCGTGGTCTTGATGCGCCGCTGCTGGATGGTGGGGGAGTCGATGCCCGAGGTGTCGGTGCGCACCACGTCGCTCGCCTCCTGCTCCACCTCGAGCAGGATGCGGCCCTTGTCGCCGACCCGCGGGGTGATGCTGAGCACGATCCCCGTGTTGCGATAGGTGACGGAGTTGACGATCGGCGAGCCGGGCGTGAGCACGGTCAAGGCGGACTGTGTGACGATCGGCACCTCGTTGCCGACCTGCAGCGTCGCCTTCCTGTTGTCCAGCACCATCAGGGTCGGGGAGGAGATGATGTTGACGTCGGTGATGCTGTTGAGCGCGTCGACCACGACCTGGAAGTTCTTGGTGGCGAAGACGTGCGAGAAGCTCGGGAACACCGGGGTCACGGCGTCATGGGCGAAGTCCGTGAAGCGGAAGCGGTGCTTGCCCGAGTTGAAGAACCAGCGCACGCCCATCTTGAGGTCGTCGTTGAGCCGCACCTCGGCAATGGTGGCCTCCAGGAACACCTGGTTCGGCGCCACGTCGATCCGGTCCAGGATCTGGCGCACGCGCCGGTACTCCTGGGCCGTGGCGGTGACGATGAGGGCGTTGTTGGCGTCGTCAGCCACCACGGCAATGCCACCGAGCCGATCGTCGCGCGCGCCGTTGCCCGGGGACGGTCCGTTGTCTGTTGGCGGCCCGTTGGTTGGGGGTGGTCCGTTGGGACCCGGTGGCGGGTCGCCGTTGGGTGGGGGCTCCGGCGGCGGGGCGCCCGGCAGGATCGTCCCCGGCCCGTTGGGGCCGTTGAGGAGCGTCGGTGGCACCAGCGCCGGCGGCGGAGGCCCCGGCAGCTTGGGCGGCGTCTTCAGCTGCTCCTGCTGCGAGCCGTAGACCCTTTGCAGGAGCTTCGCCAGGTCGCCGGCGGTGCGGCTTCGCACCGAGTAGACGAAGACCTGCCGCACCGTCGACTGGGTGGCCATGTCGAGCCGGCGCGCCCACACCTGCGCCCGCCGCAGGTACTCGGGCCGAGAGGAGATGACGAGCACCGACTTCAGGCGGCGGTTCGGCACGAAGCGGACGATGCCCTTGATCGGGCTCTCCTTGTCGTTGGCGAAGATCGTGTCGAGCTCCTGCGCGACCGCCTCGGCGTCGGCGGACTCGAGCGGGTAGATGCCGAACGACATGCCGCGCATCCAGTCGACGTCGAAGACGCTGACGGCGTCCGCCACGGCGTCGAGGTCCGCGCGCGTGCCCGCGACCACCAGGAGATTGCGGGCGGCATCGGTGCGCAGGAGGTTGGCATTGGGTGCGATCGCCTTCAGGATGCGCTCCATCTCGGCGGCCGCCACGTACTGCAGCGGCACGACCTGGGTGGTGACGCCGGGCAGGCGCCGGCGCTTGCCCGCCACCTTGAGGGGCGCGAAGGCGAACGCCTCGCTGGCGGGAAGGATACGGTAGCTTCCCTGCTGGACGACGATGGCGGCGCCCTCGCCGCGCAGGACATCCTCGAAGATCTCGACCAGAGCCTCCCTCGGAACCGCCTTGGCCGTCTGGATGGTGATGCTGCCCTTGACCTTGTCGCTCACGGTGTAGGTGACGCCCAGCACGTCGCCGAGGATCGACTTCGCCGCTTCCGCAATGCTGGCCTCGACAATGTTGAGCGAGACGCCATCCTTGCTCGCGCTCACGAGCGGGCGCGGGAGGGGCTGGCCCGTCAGCTTCCCGGTGCCGACGGTCTCCTCCATTGCGCTCGTGTCGGAGACCTTGGCGAGCTGCACGCCGTCCTTCCTCTTGGCGTGCTCGAGCGCGGGGGGCGGGGGAGTGGGCAGCGACAGCTGCTGCCACGGCAAGGTGCAGCCGCCCATTGCCATGGCGCACAATACGACACCCAGGCGCCACAGACCGGCGATCGGCAAAACGTCCTCCCCGTGCCGCGGCGGCCGACGAGGGACGGAGATCCGGGGCCGCACCCGGCCACCATGGCTGATTCTCAAATGCGCCAGGAGCTTATCCACACCGCAAGACATCGGCTAGCGAACGCTTTTGGAAAGCGACGTGGCCGGAGGGCAACGAGGCGACAAGAAAGGGCCGGGACCAAGGTCGCAGACCCCGATCGGACCTCCGTCCACGCCCTGTGGCCCTTCCGCATATCAGCGATTCTTGGCAGGTAGTCGACCGGGGCGACAGGGATGCCGGCCGTCTGGCGGCGCCGAGGGTAGAGGTCGCACACACACCAACTCGATTATCGCGAGCCGAGACCGGCGGGGGCGGCAATGAGGCCATCGCATTGGGCGGATGGGTTGCGGGCGAGGCACCGTGCGGGCCCGGCGCTGCTTGCGGCCTTGGCGTTCGCCTTCCTCTCGGCGGGCGGCGTCGAGGCCCAGCGCTGGGGCAAGAGCTACTTCCCCGACGCCAAGGTCGTCACCCAGCACGGCAAGACGCTGCGGTTCTACGACGATCTCATCCAGGGCAAGATCTTCGTCATCAGCTTCCTGTTCACCACCTGCAAGGACATGTGCCCGCTGGCGACCGCCCGGCTCGCCGAGCTGCAGGACAAGCTCGGGCCCAGCATGGGCCGAGACATCTTCTTCTATTCGATCAGCATCGATCCTGAGACCGACACGCCCGAGCGCCTGAAGCAGTATGCCGACACGTTCGGCGCCGGGCCCGGATGGCTGTTCCTGACCGGCGCTCCCGACGACATGCGCGCCATCCGCCACAAGCTGGGCGAGCGCAGCAAGGTCTTGAGCGAGCACCGCAACGAGGTGCTGCTCGGCAACGGCGCCACCGGCGAGTGGGCCAGGAACAACGTGCTCGGCGACATCCAGAGCCTGGCGTTCACCGTGCGCAGCATGGACCCCAGCTGGCGGCCGCCGCCGGGCACGTCGCGCCTGCCGGCGGCCATCAAGGTCGACCTTGCGGCGCGCCCCGGACAGGCCATGTACACGCGGCTGTGCGCGGGCTGCCACAGCGTCGGCAAGGAAGACCGGGTGGGGCCGGACCTCGCCGGCATCCTGGGACGCCGCGACCGCGACTGGCTCGTCCGGTTCATTGCAGACCCGGAGAGGATGCGGGTGCAGAAGGACCCGATCGCCCTCGGCCTCGTGGCGAAATTCCCGACCGTGCGCATGCCCGCCATGAGCATCCCGCCGAGGGACGCCGCCGATCTGCTCGCCTACATCGTCTATCTCGAGGCCGGCGGCACCAAGCGTGCGCAGCCGCTCACGTCCCTCTACGGCCTCACCATGCATACCGGGGCGCCGTTCACGGCGGAGGTGCTGAAGGGCGAGCCTGCCGCGGTGTTCTTCGGCTTCACCCATTGCCCCGACGTGTGCCCGACCACGCTGCTCGACTGGACGAACGTGCTCACCGCGCTCGGCAAGGACGGCGACCGGTTCAAGGTGCTGTTCGTCTCGGTCGACGGCGAGCGCGATACGCCGGCGGCGCTCTCCGCCTTCATGGGCTCGTTCGACGAGCGCATCATCGCCCTGACCGGCGGCGCGGCCCAGATCGCACGCGTGGCGCAGGCCTTCGACGCGCGCTACGAGAGGATCGCGGCCAGCAACGGGGGCTATACCTTCGACCACACCACCAAGGTCTATCTCGTCGGCCGCGACGGGCGGCTGGCGCCCACGACGGACCTGCGCACCCCCGAGGCCGATCGGCGGAAGCTGCTCACCAAGCTGCTGGCACGGCCCTGAGCGGGCCAACAGGCGCCGCCCGGTCCCCTCTCCCCGTCGCCCTCGGGTGCTTGTGGCCGGCGCACCCGTGCGGATGGCCGAGGGCGGTGGGGAGAGGGAGGCCGCGCGTCACAAGCTAATTGGCGGCGCTCGGCTCTGCCGAGGTGGCGCCCAGGCTGTGCGGGGGGCGGGCGGCGGCGATCTCGACGCTATCCGCGGCGTCGCCGTGCAGATCGTAGAGCCGGTCGAGCGTGTCGAGGAAGGTGGCGGCCAGGTCCAGCAGCGTCCCGAGCCTGATGCGCCCGGCGACCAGATAATCCTCCTCGGCGCCAAGGCGCGTCACCAGCTCCAGGCCGGCCGCGTCGGGGGCAAGGAGACCGCGGCTGCGCAGAAACGCCAGCGCCGCGTCGGCGTCGTCGAAGGCGCGCGCCTCGCTCTCGCCGAGCTCCGCCGCGGCATCGGCGAGCGGCGCCGTGCCGCCGATGAGCAGGGCGACCAGCGGCTTCAGGCGGCTGTCGCCGCGCTTCAGGTCCTCCGCCCGCTTGCGCGCCTGCAGCAGCCTGGCGGTAATGGCGTACTCGAGCGTGCGGATGGCAGAAACGAAGCCGTTGAGATCGCGCGTCTGCCGCAGCCAATCGCGCAGGCCCCCAGCGTCGGGCGTGTCGAGCGCCAGCTCCTGAGCCAGGAGCTCCTCGCCCCGCGCCAGCGCGGCGTCGAGGTGGTCGCTCAAGAGATACAAGCTCGGATTGTGTTCCGGTGCGATCAACGCCATGGGTTGTGCCTCACTTCGGTTGCGAGGCGCACCCAAGACTGATTCGTTGGGCAGTCCAGTGGTGCGGACGCGATAAAGGTGAGGATCAGCCGCGCAGCCTGGTCGGAGCAGGGCTCCCGGCAGTGGGTTGCTGCGGACCGCGTCCGGCGAGCCGGTCGAGCGCGCTCTGCGCCTCCTTCTCGCTGGTGTAGACGCCCACCACGTCGCGCGGGCCCGAGGATTGAGCACCGGTGGCGGTGCTGACGAGACGGGTCAGGACCAGTTGACCCGACGGGTAGCGGACAAGCTCGTAATTCCAAAGTTCCATGGACCACCCCCTGCCCAGATCCGAACCTTGCGAATTCAACGCACCAGCCGTGGTGCCTCGGCCGGCCCCCAGGCTGTCCCCCGGACCGACGGCGGCATCACATAATTGTCATAGACGTTAGCGTCAACGGCCTTGCCCGCCCTGCTGCTACGGCAATCGAGCATAGGCCGAGTCGGCAAACGCGATATCCTCGCAGACCTCGACCCGACGAAGGAAAGCCCGTCCATGCACAAGATCTGGATCGAAGCGGCGCTCAATGGCCCCTGGAGCCGAAAGCGCCAGCCCGCGATCCCGGACACGGTGGAGGCCATCGTTGCGGACGGCATAGCCTGCGCCGAGGCGGGAGCCGCGATCGTCCATGTGCACGCTTCCGACGGCGGCGGCCCGCAGACGTTCGACTGGCGGGTATACGCGCGCATCATCGAGGGCATCCGGGCCAAGGTGGACGTGCCGGTCTACCCGTCCATCCCGTCCGCCGGCATTGGTGTGGGTGCGCTGCCGGATGACGCGACGCAGCGGTTCGCGCATGTGGAGGCACTGGCGGCCCGCGGGCTGCTCGAGTTTGCCGTGATCGATCCGGGCAGCGTCAACTTCACCGAGCTGGTGGCGGGCCCCGACAGCCCGCCGGCGCGGAGCGAGACCCAACGCTGTCATCCGTCTAACTCGAATGTGTTGGGTGTGCGCTTCGCTTGACCCAACCTATGTATTGCTACGTCGGCATTGCGCTGGCGTCGGATCTGCAGGCGGCGCTCGAGAAGAAGGCCGCCTGTCGCCGGCGCAAGTCCCAGCACGCCCAGGACAAGTCGTGAAGCCGCAGTAGAGCGGCCGAGGCCCGCCCCAGATGCGTCAGCGACGGCGGCGGAGCAGCTTCGGGCGGCGGCGGGCGAGATGAAAGCCGCACTGGACGACCCGAGGCGCCCGACAAAGTCAGAGCGGCCTGATCGCAACGATGAGACCTTCATCAAGGAGGGGCGGCGGCAGCGGCCCTTTCTTTTGCCCACTGCGAACCCTAGATCTGCGGACCCCGGCCACGAGGGAAGGGCTAAAGGAACCATGCAGAACCGATCGTCCGACACGGAGCCGGCCATCTCGGTCTCCAATGTTTCGAAGGTCTATGCGTCGGGCCTGCGCGCGCTGCAGCGCATCGACCTGGATATCCGCCGCGGCGAGATTTTCGCGCTCCTCGGACCGAACGGCGCGGGCAAGACCACGCTGATCGGCATCGTCTGCGGCATCGTCAACGCCAGCGAGGGCCGCGTGACGGTCGACGGACACGATATCGTGGCCGACTACCGCGCCGCCCGCGCGCTGATCGGCCTCGTGCCGCAGGAGCTCACCACCGATGCCTTCGAATCGGTAGCGGCCACGGTCAGCCTGAGCCGCGGTCTCTGGGGCAAGCCGCCTGACCCAGCGCATATCGAGAAGGCCCTGCGGGCGCTCTCGCTCTGGGACAAGAAGGACAGCAAGATCATGACGCTGTCCGGCGGCATGAAGCGCCGGGTGATGATCGCCAAGGCGCTCGCCCACGAGCCGCAGATCCTGTTCCTCGACGAGCCGAGCGCCGGGGTGGACGTGGAGCTGCGCCGCGACATGTGGAGCCTGGTGCGCTCGCTGCGCGAATCCGGCGTCACCATCATCCTCACCACCCACTACATCGAGGAGGCCGAGGAGATGGCAGACCGAATCGGGGTGATCAACGCGGGCGAGCTGATCCTGGTGGAGGACAAGGCCACCCTGATGCGCCAGCTCGGCAAGAAACAGCTCACGTTGCAGCTGCACGGCACGCTCGACGCCGTGCCGGCGGAGCTGGCAGAGCACCGCCTTGCGCTGGCCGCCGGCGGCAACGAGCTGGTCTACACCTACGATACGCGGGGCGAGCGCACCGGCATCACCGCCCTGCTCGGGGACCTGCGCCGCGCCGGCATCCGCTTCCGCGACCTCAGCACGACGCAAAGCTCGCTCGAGGACATCTTCGTCGACCTAGTGAGGCAGCGCCAATGAACCTCTACGCCGTCCGCGCCATCTACCTGTACGAGATGGCCCGCACCGGGCGCACGCTGATGCAGAGCATCCTTTCGCCCGTCATCTCCACCTCGCTCTACTTCGTGGTGTTCGGCGCCGCCATCGGCTCGCGCATCACCGAGATCGACGGCGTGAGCTACGGCGCCTTCATCGTGCCCGGGCTGATCATGCTGCTGCTGCTGACCCAGAGTGTCGCCAACGCCTCGTTCGCGATCTACTTCCCGAAGTTCATCGGCACCATCTACGAGGTGCTGTCCGCGCCGATCTCCTCTCTGGAAATCATGCTGGGCTACGTTGGCGCGGCCGCGACCAAGTCGGTGATCCTGGGGCTCATCGTGCTGGCGACGGCGGGGCTGTTCGTGCCGCTCCAGATCGCGCATCCGCTTTGGATGCTGGCCTTCCTGGTGCTCACGGCCGTGTCGTTCAGCCTGTTCGGCTTCATCATCGGCATCTGGGCCGACGGCTTCGAGAAGCTGCAGGTCATTCCGCTCATGATCATCACCCCGCTCACCTTCCTAGGGGGCACCTTCTACTCGCTGAGCGTGCTGCCGCCGTTCTGGCAGACGGTGACCCTGTTCAATCCGCTCGTGTACCTGATCAGCGGCTTCCGCTGGAGCTTCTATGGCGTCGCCGACGTGAACGTGGGCGTGAGCCTTGTCGCCACCCTGGTATTCCTGGCCGCCTGTCTGGCGGCGGTGTCGTGGATGTTCAAGACCGGCTATCGGTTGAAGACGTAGGAGGCGTAGCGTTGCGTGGGTTAGGGCCGAAGGCCCATAGCCCACCCTTGGCAGGGGTCTGACGTCAATTCCGTCAGCTGCACCCGCTGGTGCCGCCGCAGGTGTCGCACTTGAGGCAGGTGCCGTTGCGCACCAGGGTGAAGCTGCCGCACTCGCGGCAGCTCTCGCCCTCAGCGACTCCTCAAGTCCATCAATGATCTCACCTCGCTATTGAGCACCGTCCAACCTACTTCGGAGTTGTAACGGTCGTAGGCATCCCACTCGACGCGGTAGCCCCGAGCCGAGCGGACCTTTGTCGGGTCTTCTCCTGGTATCCGAGCAGCGAGCGCCCACGCCCTATGCTTCTCCACATCTTCGCGCGCTCCGCTGCGGCTCGTGGTCGTCGAGGCGCCGGTAGCTCGGTGAGCCTTCTCAAGATAAGTGATGACCGACGGAGGTACAGTCTTAGAGTGTTTTGCCCTTGTTGCCTCTTGGACCTCAGCACGGCGTAGGCTCACCGGACCCGTCGCAAGTCCGACGCGAAAGCCAATGGCCTCGTCAGTTTCCTCAGTCTGCAAGTCAACGCGACTTACGAACAAAGCACGCGCAAATTGCCAAGCTTGGAATTCCGCAGATTCGTCCTTGTCAATAAAGGTCAGTACCCTATTGCCGCTGATCTTTCTCGCCTTGGGAGCGCTGCCACGGTGTAGGAAGAAGTGTCCCAATTCGTGGGCAATGACATACCGCGCGTGCGGGTCACCAAATCTCAGACCCGACGATATGCTCCTACGGCAAATGATTTGTCCCTCGGCGGCCACCGAATATGCTTCGTTGTCACCCATGGCGCGTTCAGACCCCACTGATAGCTTAATGTGTAGCGCACTCAGGAGTTGGTCGAGGTCAATTCGACCATCGTTATCCAGGTCAGCGTAAGAGCGGCAGCGATCGGCTTCGGCTTCAATCTCTTCCAACGTCCGCCGTGGCGCTCTGTGATCGTCAAAGATCATGTCACTGCTCGTGAATGCACGGATGCGGCCCTCGCAATGAGGACCGCATCAGCTTGAGTAGACACACCTCGGATACTTTCGACATTTCGTCGAAGTAGCCGGATGATCAGCTGCACCCGCTGGTGCCACCGCAGGTGTCGCACTTCAGGCAGGTGCCGTTGCGGACCAGGGTGAAGTTGCCGCACTCGCGGCAGCTTTCGCCTTCGTAGCCCTTGACGCGGGCCTCCGCGACGCGCTCGGCCTCCAGGTTCTCGCGGGCGAAGCGGCCCTTGGCGCGCGCCTCCAGCTGGTCGGCGAGCTGGCGCGCGATCTCCGTCACCGAGGCGTCCGCCTTGGGCCTGGTGATACCGGGCGCCATCTCCGCCTGCAGGGCGGCCAGCTCCTGCTGCAGCAACGTCAGCGTGGCCACCGCGGATTCCATTCTGGCGCGCTCCGAGACGAACGCCGTCGTCACGTCGCGCTGCATGGCGGCGACGGGGCCGCCCGCAGCCACCTCCTCGATCTCCTCGGCAACCGCCACGCTCCCGCTCGAGCGCAGGGCGAGCACGCGGCTCTCCTGGCCCCTGAGGAGCCCGCGCGAGAGGAACTTCGCGGCCGGCGGCGGGGCGCGGCCCTCCTCCAGCTCCGCCTCCGACGAGCCGAGGCCGGTGTTGGCGATCTCGCCCGGATCGACGTGGGAGAGGTCGTTGCGGCCGAGATAGGAGACGGCCAGCTCGCGGAAGATGTAGTCGAGGATCGAGGTGGCGTTCTTGATGGTCTCGTTGCCCTGCACGAGGCCCGCCGGTTCGAAGCGCGTGAAGGTGAAGGCGTCGACATACTCCTCGAGCGGCACGCCGTACTGCAGGCCGAGCGAGATGGCGATGGCGAAGTTGTTCATGAGCGAGCGGAAGGCGGCGCCCTCCTTGTGCATGTCGATGAAGATCTCGCCGAGCCGCCCGTCGTCGTACTCCCCGGTGCGCAGGTACACCTTGTGGCCGCCAACAGATGCCTTCTGGGTATAGCCCTTGCGCCGGCCGGGCAGCTTCTCGCGCTCGCGCGCCCGCTCGATGATGCGCTCCACGATGCGCTCGGCGGCAACCGCCGCCCGCGCCGCCATCGGCTTGTCGGAGGTGAGCTCGGCGGCCACCTCCTCCGCCTCCTCGGCGTCGTCCGCCAGGAGTTGGGCATTGAGCGGCTGGGAGAGCTTGGAGCCGTCGCGGTAGAGCGCGTTGGCCTTGAGCGCGAGGCGCCAGGACAGCATGTAGGCCTCCTTGCAGTCCTCCACGCTCGCCTCGTTCGGCATGTTGATGGTCTTGGAGATGGCGCCCGAGATGAACGGCTGCGCCGCCGCCATCATGCGGATGTGGCTCTCCACCGACAGGGAGCGCCGGCCCTTGCGCCCGCAGGGGGAGGCGCAGTCGAACACCGGCAGATGCGCGGCGTCGAGGTGTGGCGCCCCCTCCAGCGTCATGGCTCCGCAGGAGTGCTCGTTCGCCGCCTCGATGTCGCGTCGCGAGAAGCCGAGATGGGCGAGCAGATCGAAGCGCGGCTCCATGAGCTTCTCGGCCGGCACCCCCAGCGCCTGGATCAGGAACTCCTCGCCCAGCGTCCACCTGTTGAAGACGAACGAGATGTCGAAGGCGGTCTTGAGCGCATCGTCGAGCTTGCCCAGGGCCTCCTCGGTGAACCCCTTGGCCCGGAGCGTGGCGTGATTGATGGCGGGCGCCTGCGCCAGCGAGCCGTGGCCCACGGCGTAGGCCTCGATCTCGGCGATCTCGGCCTCGCCGTAGCCCAGCCGGCGCAGCGCCTCCGGCACTGCCTGGTTGATGATCTTGAAGTAGCCGCCGCCCGCCAGCTTCTTGAACTTCACCAGGGCGAAGTCGGGCTCGATGCCGGTGGTGTCGCAGTCCATCACCAGGCCGATGGTGCCGGTGGGCGCAACCACCGTCGCCTGGGCGTTGCGGAAGCCGTGCTCCTGGCCGAGCGCAATCGCGCCGTCCCAGGCGCGCCTCGCCGCCGCGATCAGCCGGTCGTCGGGGCAGGAGGCGGCGTCCAGCGGCAGCGGCGCGATGGCGACCTTCTCGTAGCCGTCCTCGTGGCCGTAGGCGGCGCGGCGGTGGTTGCGGACCACGCGCAGCATCGCCGTCGCATTCGGCTCGTAGCCGTGGAAGGCGCCGATCTCGCTCGCCATCTCCGCCGATGTGGCATAGGCGACGCCCGTCATGATGGCCGAGACCGCGCCGCAGATCGACCGTCCCTCCGGGCTGTCGTAGGGGATGCCCGAGGCCATGAGGAGGCCGCCGATGTTGGCAAAGCCCAGGCCCAGGGTGCGGTAGCGGTAGCTGAGCTCGGCGATCTTGCGCGACGGGAACTGCGCCATCATCACCGAGATCTCGAGCGCGAGGGTCCACAGCCGGCAGGCGTGCTCGAAGGCCGCAACGTCGAAGCGCTTGTCGAGTCCCGGCCCGGATGGGCCAGAGCGGCCTGCGCTCGCTGGTGCGCCTTCGGCGCCGGTGCGGAACATCATGAGGTTCAGCGAGGCGAGGTTGCAGGCCGTGTCGTCGAGGAACATGTACTCCGAGCACGGGTTCGACGCCTGGATCGACCCCGACTGCGGGCAGGTGTGCCAGTCGTTGATGGTGGTGTGGTATTGGAGACCGGGGTCGGCCGACGCCCAGGCGGCATGTCCGATCCTCTCCCACAGGTCGCGCGCCTTGAGCGTCTTGACGACCGTGCCTCCGAGCCGGGCGGTGAGCGCCCAGTCCTTGTCCTCGACCACGGCATCGAGGAACTCGTCGGTGACGCGCACGGAGTTGTTGGAGTTCTGGCCCGAGACGGTGAGGTAGGCCTCGCTGTCCCAGTCGGTGTCGTAGGTGGGAAAGTCGATCTCCTTGTAGCCCTGGCGCGCGTACTGCACGACCCTGCGGATGTAGTTGTCGGGCACCAGATCGCGCCGCGCCTCCTTGATGGCGCGTTTCAGCGCCGGGTTCTTCGACGGCTCGTAGCAGGCCTCGTCCTCGGCCTCGCAGTTGACGCAGGCGCGCATGATCGCCTTGAGGCGGCGCTGGCAGATCTTGGAGCCGGTGACGAGGGCGGCGACCTTCTGCTCCTCCTTCACCTTCCAGTCGATGTAGGCCTCGATGTCGGGATGATCGACGTCGACGACCACCATCTTGGCGGCACGCCGGGTGGTGCCGCCCGACTTGATGGCGCCCGCGGCGCGGTCGCCGATCTTGAGGAAGCTCATGAGGCCGGAGGACTTGCCGCCGCCCGACAGCCTCTCGTTCTCGGCTCTCAGCTTGGAGAAGTTGGTGCCGGTGCCAGAGCCGTACTTGAAGAGGCGCGCCTCGCGCACCCACAGGTCCATGATGCCGTTCTCGTTGACGAGGTCGTCCTCGATCGACTGGATGAAGCAGGCGTGCGGCTGGGGATGCTCGTAGGCCGACTGCGAGGGCGTGACCTCGCCGGTCCAGTGATCCACGTAGTAGTGGCCCTGGCCGGGGCCGTGGATGCCGTAGGCCCAGTGCAGGCCGGTGTTGAACCACTGCGGGGAGTTGGGGGCGCCCATCTGCATCGCCAGCATGTAGCGGTGCTCGTCGAAGAAGGCGCGGGCATCGTCCTCGCTCGAGAAGTAGCCGCCCTTCCAGCCCCAGTAGGTCCAGGTGCCGGCCAGCCGGTCGAACACCTGCCGGGCATCGGTCTCGCCACCCGCGCGCTCAGGAGCCGGCAGCTCGGCGAGGCGCCGCTCGTCGGGGGTCGAGCGCCACAGCCAGGAGGGCACCTGCGTCTCCTCCACGCGCTTCAGGCGCGCGGGCACGCCGGCCTTGCGGAAATACTTCTGGGCGAGGATGTCGGCCGCGACCTGGCTCCAATGCTCCGGCACGGTGAAGCCCTCGAGCCGGAACACGCTCGAGCCGTCCGGATTCCGGATCTCCGACGTGGCACGACGGAACGGGATCTTCTCGTAAGGCGACTTGCCTGCCGTCGTGAACCGCCGCTTGATCTGCATATGAGCCCCGCTAGGAAGTTGGGGCGCGTACGCATGTACCTGTTCGCGCGACTGTTAGTGGATTGCAATGGTAACCTGATGCTCAAACGTTGAAGCGGGGAGGCCCCACGCCGCGCGGTGGGATGGCCCCGAAGCTGCCCTCTGTCCTGATTGGTCCTTTGATCTGCATTTCTTGCCCCCGCGTCGTGAGTGTTTTGGATGCGCCAGATACGCGGCGAACAACAGTTGAGAGGTCGTACGCCTCACTGCAGTCGAAGACTCCGAACCCAGGCGTGGCGGGGGCTCTTCTTCCCTGCCTCGCTTCTGGCACCTGCCCTTATCGTTCTTCTTCTCGGCGGCGCGGGCTCTTTTTTGGAGGGCGCTGCGGCCGACAGTGGCCCGCACCCGTGAGGAAGACACTATGACGATTCGAAGGCAACGTCATCGTGTAGAACGTCATCTTGTAGGTGCGATGTGCCTTCGACACTAGATGTAGATGCTCTACAGGATGTCGGCTGGCCAATCAGCCGGGTGGACCGACGCGCCTGCAGAGGCTGCGGCGCGCAGGGTTATCTCGATTCCGGCCGAAATGGGCTGTGGCTCTTGTGCCTCTTGTCAGCGTCACGTGGACAGGGCGGATTGGCGATGCCATAAGCGCGCGGGGATGACGCCCGGAGCCCACGGGGAGCAGGAGAACGATGAGCATTTTCAGCGAGATATTCAGCTGGTGGGGCGGCAACTCCTGGTCCAACCGCATCTATACGGCGTTCAGGGGCAAGCTCGTCGGCACCGACGCGGGCGGCAACCGCTACTACGTGCAGAGGAAGGGCGTCGGCCCGCTCGGCGTGCCGCGCCGCTGGGTGATCTACAAGACCCTGGCCGAGGCGTCGCAGGTGCCGCCGGAATGGCACGGCTGGCTGCACTACATGGTGGACACGCCGCCGACCGCCGAAGCCTACACGGCCCGGTCGTGGGAGAAGGAGCATGGCATGAACATGACGGGCACCCCCGGGGCCTACCGTCCGCCCGGCAGCATCCTGGCGAGCGGCAAGCGTCCGGCGGCAACCGGCGACTACCAGCCCTGGCAGCCGCCCGGTAAGGCCTGACGGGCCCGGGCACCGAGGCCCGCGGCGTCACATTGACGCCCATGTTTCAGATAGCTTCGTCCCATCCCCGAGCGCGCGACTTACTTCCCCTTTCCATTCGGGTGCGGATGCGATGACGAGGACCGGCAGCAAGTCCCGACGTTTCGTGCGCAGGCTGCGCCTGCCGCTGGTGGCTGCGCTGATCGGCCTCTTCGACATGCCCGCACAGGCCCAGCGCATCCAGAATGCGATCGCCAACTTCGCGGCGCTCGACAAGGTCACCGCCGCCGTCAGGCAATTGCCCATCGAGCTCAACAAGACGGGCGAGTTCCGGACTCTCAAGATCACGCCGCGGGCCTGCTACACGAGCGATCCCAAGGAGGCGCCGAAAACATCGACCTTCGTTGAGGTCGACGAGATCATGTTCGACGGCAAGGAGAGGCGCATCTTCACCGGGTGGATGTTCGCGGAAAGCCCGGGCCTCAACCCGCTCGTGCATCCGGTGTTCGACGTTCTGGCTGACGGGCTGCTCGCAGGCGCAAGGGGCGCCTTCGCCCAAGGGGTCGACGCCGTCCGCCAAGGCGCCGCCTACCGGCGACACGCAGTCGCCGCCCCGCCGCCGGCCGCCGCGCTGACAGCCGCCCGCCCGGCTACGCCGCCTCGCCGAATATCTCCAGAACCTGCGCGGGGTGTGCGTCGTGGGGCATGGCGGAAAAGTCGGCGTCGCGCGCCAAGGCCCGCTCGAGTAGCGTGTGAAACTCCGGGCGCTCCACCTCGACGGCCCCGAACTGCTTCAGGTGATCGGTGACGAACTGGGTGTCGAGCAGCAGGAACCCGCCGCGGATCAGCCGTGCGCACAGGTAGACGAGCGCCACCTTGCTCGCGTCACGCTCGAGCGAGAACATGCTCTCGCCGAAGAACGCGCCGTGCAGCGCCACGCCGTAGAGGCCGCCGACCAGCCGGCCGTCCTGCCAGGTTTCCACCGTATGGCAGTGGCCGTCGTCGTAGAGGTCGCGATAGAGCGCGCGGATTTTCGAGTTGATCCAGGTCGTGCGCCGCCCCGGCCGCGAGGTGGCACAGCCGGAGATGACGGCGTCGAAGTCGCTGTCGACGCGAAATCTCGAAGGTGCTCTGCCGGACGGTGCGCGCCAGCCGGCGCGGCACGTGGACGCCCTCGAGCGGGAGGATGCCGCGCTGCTGCGGCTCGATCCAGTAGAGCGCCGGATCGTCAGCGCTCTCGGCCATGGGAAAGATGCCGCAGGCGTAGGCTTTGAGCAGCACCTGCGGGGTGATCTCGATGAGAATGTCGTCGCGTGCGGCCATGCGAGGTCAGGAGGCGGTCACGTTTCAATGGCCATCATGCCATCAAACTGTGGCTTTGCGCGGGCTTCTGTGCCGCCTTCTGCAAGAAGCTCTCCAGCCAATGAATATTGTAGAGCCCGTTGACGATATCGGGCTCCTTGGTCAGCCGCACGAACAGGGGAATCGTGGTCTCGACGCCGTCGATGACGAACTCCGACAGGCAACGCTTCAGCCGCATCAAGGCCTCGTTGCGGTTCTTCCCGTGCACGATCAACTTGCCGATCAGGCTGTCGTAGTAGGGCGGGATGCGATAGCCTTGGTACACGCCGCTGTCCACGCGCACGCCGAGCCCGCCCGGCGGGTGCCAGTAGGTGATGACGCCGGGCGACGGCATGAAGGTTTCAGGGTTCTCCGCATTGATGCGGCATTCGATGGCGTGGCCCGAGAAGACGACTTCGCTCTGCCGCAGGGTGAGCGCATTTCCAGCCGCAACCCGGATCTGCTCGATGACGAGGTCGAGGCCCGTGATCATCTCCGTCACGGGATGCTCGACCTGCAGGCGCGTGTTCATCTCGATGAAAAAGAACTTGCCGTCCTCGTACAGGAACTCGACGGTCTCCGGCCCCGCGGTAGCCAAGCTTCTGCATCGCGGAGGCCACCGTGGCGCCGATGGTCTTGCGCTCCTCGGCGTTGAGCGCCGGCGAGGGCGACTCCTCCATGATCTTCTGGTGCCGGCGCTGCAGCGAGCAGTCGCGCTCGCCCAGATGGATGGCATTGCCGTTGCCGTCGCCGAACACCTGCACCTCGATGTGGCGCGGGGTGGCGAGGTACTTCTCGAGATAGAGGCTGTCGTCGCCGAAGGCAGCCTTGGCCTTCGCGCGCGCCGTCTTGAAGGCGAGATCGAGGTCCGCGGGCGTGCGGACCACCTTCATGCCCCGACCGCCGCCGCCCGCGGCCGCCTTGATGAGCACCGGATAGCCCATGTCGGAGGCGATGCGCGCGGCCTGGACCTCGTTGGCGACGGTCCCGTCCGAGCCCGGCACGACGGGGATGCCGAGACGCCGCACGGCCGTCTTGGCCTCGACCTTGTCGCCCATCATGCGGATATGCTCGGCCCGGGGGCCGATGAAGGCGATGTCGTGGCCTTCGAGGATCTCGGCGAAAGCGCGCGTTCTCGGCGAGGAAGCCGTAGCCCGGGTGGATCGCATCTGCGCCCGTGATCTCGCAGGCCGCGACCAGACGCGGGATGTTGAGGTAGCTCTCGGACGCCGGCGGCGGGCCGATGCACACACTCTCGTCGGCGAGGCGCACGTGCATGGCATCGGCGTCGGCCGTGGAGTGCACCGCGACCGTGGCGATGCCGATCTCCCTGCAGGCGCGCAGAACCCGGAGCGCAATCTCTCGCGATTGGCGATCAACACCTTCTCGAACATCGGTGCGATTTAGCTCCGCTACACGCTACTCTATGATTGCCAGCGGCTCCCCGAACTCCACGGGCTGACGATTGCCGACCAGGACGCGGGTGACGACCCCGGCCTTGGGAGCCGGGATGTGGTTCATGGTCTTCATCGCCTCGATGATCAGGATCGTCTGGCCCTGAACGACGCGCGAGCCGATGCCGACGAACGGCGGCGCGCCCGGCTCCGGCCCCAGATAGGCGGTCCCGACCATGGGCGAGCGCACGCAGCCGGGATGCTTGCCGGGGTCGCTGTCGCCCACCGCCGGCTCTCCCAACGCGGCGCGCCCGCCTGCAGCCCGGCTGGCGACGGGGCTGCCGCAGGGGCGGCGCCGGCAAAGACCTGACGCGCGACGCGCACGCGCATGCCGTCGCGGTCGATCTCGGTTGGTGAGGCCGGTCTCGTCGAGAAGCTGGGCGAGCTCGCGGATCAGATCCTGGTCGACGCCGGCGTTGCCTTTGATCTCCTTCGCCATGACCCGCATCGGTCCCCTTTGTGCACGCTCCGGGCGCATCTTCCCCGACCTCAGCCCGTCATGTGCCACTGCCCCCGCCTTTACCCAATAGGTCCGCCATGGCCTCCATGGCAAGCTCGTAGCCTTTCGGGCCAAATCCGCAGATCAGCCCCTGTGCCGCCGGACTCACGCAGGACGTGTGCCGGAACGGCTCGCGCCGGAACACATTGGAGAGGTGCAGCTCTATGACGGGCCGCTCGGCGGCGTTCAAGGCATCGAGGATGGCGATCGAGGTGTGCGTGTAGGCGCCCGCGTTCAGGACGATGCCGCCCGCTCCCTCGCGCGCCTCCTGGATCCAGTCGACGAGCAGGCCCTCGGAGTTGGTCTGGCGGAAATCCACCTCGAGCCCCAGCGAGCGGGCTCGCGCCTCCGTGCGCTGGCGGATGGCATCGAGCGTGACGGCGCCGTAGATCGCCGGCTCCCGCACCCCGACCAAGTTCAGATTCGGGCCGTTCAGCACGAAAATCGGCTTCGGCATGACCCGCCGCTCGAGCTTCTCGATGCAACCAAAGAGGCGCTGCAGGCCGTCAGCAGACCTTGCAGCCCTCCTTGCGCACCTCCGCAACGATCTTGCTCATCCGCTCGTGCAGGTTCTCCGGCGCTCCCGGGATCACCCTGTCGGCGATCAGGAAGTACGGCGTGCCCTGGATGCCGAGCTTCTGCGCCAGGGCGCGGGTGTCGTCGATCTCCTTCTGCACGCCCGGCGAGGCCATGTCCTTCTTGAGCCTGGCCATGTCGATGCCCACCTTCTCGGCCGTGCGCAGCGCCGAGGCCTCGTCGGCCTGGCCCTGGTTCTCCAGCATGGCGCGGTGGAACTCCCAGTACTTGCCTTGCATCTTGGCGGCCAGCGCGACCTTCGCGGTCTCCTCGGAGCCCTTGCCCAGGATCGGGAGCTCCTTCAGGATGAACTTGACCTGCTTGTCCTTTTCGACCAGGCGCGCGACGTCGCCGAAGGCCCTCTTGCAGTAGCCGCAGTTGTAGTCGAAGAACTCGAGCACCGTTACGTCGCCCTTGCTGTTGCCGACGATCGGCGAGGAGGCGGGGTGGAAGACCTCCTGGGCGTTCTCCTTTATGACGGCTGCCGTGCGCGGGCGTGATCTGGTCCATCTTCGCTTCGAGCGCAGTCTGCATCTCGACCAGGATTTCAGGATTCTTCAGCAGGTAGTCCTTGACGATGCCCTCGATCTCCTTGCGCTGCGCGCCGCTGAGCGCCGCGTCCGCGACGGTCGTTTGACGGCGTGGCCCACCGTGGTGGCGGGGGGCGGCGTCTGCTCAGCGGAGTTGAACGGGGCTCGTCTCTTCCGGCCGATGGCCAGCACCGTGCCCACCAGCAGGATGGCGGGCACCACCAGCACGAGCCCCTTTCTGGAGGTGAGGGCGGCGACGATAGTGGCAGGCGTCATGCAGTTCTCCTGTAGGGGGTATGGCTGCGGGCGGATGGTTGCCCGTCAGTTAGTTTGCTACGTCCTTGTACTTGATGATGTCCTGGGCGCGAAGCCATTCCGGCGAGCCTTCCCGGAGCTTGGTAACCGCACGCTTCGCAAAGATGTGCGCCTGCTTGATGTTGCCATCCGCGAAATTCGCCTCGGCAGTGGACAGGTCGGCGTCGGGCAGCCGCCCTTTCCTGTGGAACGCAACGCCAAGCTGGCGATGCCCGTGGCCGTAGGTGCGGATCAAGGGCGACAGCACGCCTGCGAGAAGCGACAGGGCCTCGTCGAGCAGGGCCGCGTCCTCGGTTCGCGAGCATCGCTGCGCCAGCTGCGATCTGGATCAGCGGCTCGTTGCCGCCGGCAAGCTGCAACGCCTTGCGCAGCGGCGGGATGGCCTCGCGATGCTTGCCGCTCCAGTAGTGGAAGCTCCCCTTGATTTCCCAGAAATAGGGATTGTCGGGCTTGTCCTTGATCAGGGCCTCGACCTCGCCGATGGCCTCGTCGCATCGGCCGGAGCAGTTGCGCGCGATAGCCCGCGCGTAGCGCGCCGGCAGGCTGGTGTCTTTCGCCGGATAGTGGTTGAAGACGGCCCCCGCGCTGTCAAGGTAGCCGACGATCTTCGCGCGCACCATGTCGTGTCGCAGCTGCAGCTCGGGCGGGTCCTTTACGTCGACATAGGGGCTCTTGGTCACCAGTTCGCGCAGTCGGCGAGACGCGATCGGCCGCCACCGGGTGGCTGCGCACGAACGGGTCCTGGTGCGCGGCGGAGACGTACTCCTGCTGGGCGAAGTTCTCGAACGTCTCCAGCATCCCGCGACCGGACTGCTTCGTCGCCTCCAGGTATTTCATGCCGGCCTGGTCGGCGGCGGACTTCTCCGCGAGCGCCGCTCGCTCAGCAGCGAGCGCATGAGCATCTCCTGCCCGCCGAGCATGACGCCGGTCCCCAGG